>NZ_JAQIIY010000013.1:0-172299 GCF_036946525.1 Mycobacterium kyogaense
GCATCGGTACTCAGTGAACGGCGGCGATGACCGCGACCTCGCCCTCGGCAATGTCCCCACCCAACTGGTCCGTGATCGTCGAGCGCGCCGATGGCGCGACGCAGAAGGGAACCCCGTGCGTGTGAGCGCGTTGGTCAGGCGGCTGATCGCGCGTCGAGTAGGGCGTTCTCGATCACTTCGGTGAGCGCTGGGTGGATCCAGTAGGGCCGCTGCGCGAGATCGGCTGCACTGATCCCGAATTCGATGGCGACGACGAACACCTGGATGAGCGTGGCGGCCTGAGGCCCGATGATGTGTGCGCCGAGGATCTGATCGGTGGCGGCGTCCACGAGCACCTTGGCGAAGCCGCGGTCATCCTGCATGGCCCACCCGAAGGCCACTTCTGAAAACGCCGCCTGCCCCACCCGAAATTCGCCCTCGCGGTCGTGACACTGTCCTTCGGTGAGGCCCACCGATGCCATCTGCGGCGCCGCGAAGACTGCCGACGGAACCGTGGCGTCAGCCTTGGTGCGCAACAGGTCTGGATGTAGGAGGTTGTGGGACACCACCTCGGCCTCGCGGCTGGCGACGTGTCGGAGGGGGACTCCCTCGCTGACGTCGCCGACGGCGAACACGCCGTCGGCGGTGGTCCGGCAGAACTGGTCGGCCACGATGCGGCCGCCAGTGTCGACGTCGATGCCCGCTGAGGCCAGGTTCAGACGGTCACCGTTGGGTGTGCGGCCCACGGCGACCAGCAGTACGTCGGCGTCCACGGTGCTTCCGTCGGTCAGGACGAGCTGCAGGTCGCCTGCCGATCCCTGCATGGTGCTCAGCTCGGCACCCAGGCGCAGGTCATAGCGTGCACCCATCAGCGTGGTGAACATCGACCGTATGTCGTCGTCCTGCGGGCCGCTCAGAAGCATGTCCGAGGAGTCGACGATGGTGACGTGGCTGCCCGCGGCGGCGAACACATGGGCCAGCTCGGCGGCGATGTACCCTCCGCCCAGCACGGCCAGCCGACGCGGCACGGCGTCGATGCGCATGATGGTGTCCGACGTCTCGTAGGGCAAACCCGAGTCGATCACTTCCGGAGGTACCGTCGGGCGGCCGCCAGCGGCGACGACGACGCGATCGGCGGTGATCTCCTGCACTGTGCCTGTGGTGTCGGTGACGGTGAATCGGCGTGGCCCGGTGAAGGCGGCGTGGCCGTCGAAGTAGGTGATGTTGGCCGATTCCTGTCGTCCCCGCCGTCCGTCGTCGGATACGGAATCGGTGCGGGAGAAGACCCGGTCGCGAACATCGTTCCACCTCAAGCTTTCTCGGGTGGCATCGACGTCGAACTGGTGGGCAGTGTCGACCGCGTCGACGACCTCGGCGGTGTAGGCGAGCATCTTCGACGGGATGCACCCGTAGTTCAGACATGTTCCGCCGGCACGTCGTTGCTCGACCAGCGCGATGCTCCAGTCGGCCATCTCGTCGGTGATCACGCTGTTGCCGGAGCCGGCTCCGATCACCGCCAAATCGAAATGCGTCACGCGCACTTCTTCCCGGCAAAGGGGTGTAGCTAAACCTTCGGGCCGTGAGGCTGTGTCTGTGTGGCGCGTGGGCACCGCGAAAGCAGCTGCGTGCGGTAAACGTTGTCGCCGCAGCCCTGGCCTCGACTCTCTGACGACCGCGGGCGATCTCGTAACATTTTGGTCGTGAACCACGCGTCACCTACGCCTCTCGCCACGGCCTTGGGGGATCTGGCGGTGCAGCTGCACGCCTCGGGAACCCCCGAAGCGACGGCACACACCATTGTCATGGCCGCCACCACGATCATCCCGGGCATCGGGTGGGCAGGCGTCTCCCTGGCTCGCGGGGAAACCGTCACCCCCCGTCGCACCCACTGATGACGTCGCCCGCGATCTCAACCAGCTGCAAAACGATCTCTCCGAAGGTCCCACCCTCGACGTCCTCATCGAGCAGCGCACCGTGGTCATACCCGACCTGAGCGCTGAAACCCGGTGGCCACGGTTCGTTGCCGCGGCCACCACCCGCGGGGTGCAGTGCATGGCTGCCTTTCGCCTGTTCGTCACTCAAGGGAACGTGGGGGTGTTGACCCTCTACGGCCCGCGCCCGCACCTCTTCGACGACGATGCGGTCTTGCACGGCGAGATCCTGGCCCAACACGCCGCCGTCGCGCTGGCCGGTGCACACGCCCAGGAGCAACTGCACCGCGCGATCGCCAGCCGCGACGTCATCGGCCAAGCCAAAGGCATCATCATGGAACGTTTCGGCGTCACCGCTGTCCGGGCGTTCGAAATGCTCACCCAGCTCTCCCAGGAGCGCAACGTCAAACTGGTCAACGTCGCCCAGCAAGTCGTCGACACCACTGGTGCCGCGTAGCAGCCCACCCCCCGAAAGGGGCGCGGCGCGCCTCGTCGGCCGTTCGATCCACTATTCGGAATATCTCCATCCTCTTGATGGGTTGGCCGGGTTATGCCTCATGGAGTTGTGCTGACCCCGGACCGGACGGCACCGAACCTCGTCGATGACGCGATCGCGCAGGCGCAGGCCGCTTACGATGCCGGCGTCCGAGAGGTCTGGCTCGCGCAGCGCGTCGACTACGACGCGATTGCACTTGCGGGAGTGATCGGAGCAGCGGTGCCAGGGCTCGGGGTGGGAACGTCGGTGGTGCCGATAAACCCGCGTCACCCGCTGACCGTCGCGGCTGCCGCACAAACTGCCCAGGCCGCGTCGCACGGCAATTTCAGTCTCGGGCTTGGGCTCGGTGCCCCGTCGGTCGAGTCGCAGGCCTTCGGCGTCACCGTCGACAAGCCGGTGCGGCGGTTGCGCGAATACCTGACGGTGCTGCGGTCGATCTTCGACGACGGCACCGTGGATTTCCATGGCAGTGAGGTCACTGCCAATCCGGAGTGGCCTGTCGACGTACCCGGGGGAGCGCCACTGCCGATCTACGTCGCCGCGATGGGGCCGCAGGCGCTCCGCGTCACCGGCGAACTGGCCGACGGCACCCTGCCCTACCTGGCGGGGCCGCGAACCATCGGCGACTTCATCGCCCCGTCGATCGGGAAGGCGGCCAGCGACGCCGGTCGCCCGCAACCGCGGATCATCGCCATGGTTCCCGTGGTGATCGACGACGACAGCGACGCAGCCCATGCGCACGCAGCACAGGAGCTGGCCTTCTACGCGACCATTCCGTCCTATCAAGCGGTGATCGCCCGCGAAGGAGTCGACGGCGTGGCGGATCTGGCCGCCGTCGGCACCGCCGAAACGGTATCGCGCCGGCTGCAGGCTTACCTCGACGCCGGCGCCACCGACGTCGTGCCCACGTCCTTGCGCGGCAATCGTGCGGAGCTAGAACAACTTTGGCAGGTCGCGGCCGGTTTGTAGTGCCATCCTCGTGAGAGGACGGCCCGAAGCTAATCGACTTTCATCTCGCCCATCTCCGACCAGCCGGTCGCATCGATCTCACGGCTGATGATCAGTGGCGTCGAGGCGAGCCACCCCGGCGCCTCGGCGATGAACTTCTCGAAGTGCTCGCCGCTCACGTGCTCCTTGCCGGCTTCGCCGTCACGGAACCCCTCGACCAGGACGTACTCGGACGGGTCGTCGAGGCTGCGCGACCACTCGAACCACATGTTGCCCGGCTCGTTGCGGGTGGCCTGAGTGAATTCGGCGACCAGGTGCGGGAACTCCTCGACGTGCTCGGGCTTGGGGCGGAACTTCACGACAATGAAAATCACGCGGATCGCCTTTCTATGGGATGAGGATGGCTCGGCCGCGGACGTTGCCGCTGTCGAGATCGGTGATGGCGGACTGGAAGTCGTCGAGCGCGTACTTCTGCGTGTGCAGGTTCACCGCCCCGCGGCCGGCCAGCGCCATCAAGTCGCACAGGTCGTTGTACGAGCCGACCAGATTGCCGATGAAGTTGATCTCCGTCGAGACGATGTCGATCGTTGGGACGTCGATGTTCTCGCCGTAGCCGACGACGTGGTAATCACCGGCGCGGCGCAGCATCGCCACCCCTTCGGCCGTCGCGCCGCCCTCGCCGACGAAGTCGACCACGACTTCGGCACCGTTGCCGCCGGTGAGGCTCAGAACTTGGTCGACCGCCGACGAGCGCTCGCGCGAGGAGCCAATGACCGCCGACGAGCGCTCGCGCGAGGAGCCAGTGACCTCCGAGCCGTCGGCCACCACCCCGTGGTCGGCACCGATCGCCTCGGCGAGTTTGAGCGCCTCGGGGTTGCGGTCCACGACGATCAGCTCGGCCGGCGACAGCGCCTTGAGAACCTGGATTCCGATGTGGCCCAGGCCTCCTGCGCCGATCACGACGACCCGGTCCCGCGGACCGAGGCGCTTGGCTGCTTTCGCGGCCGCGTGATACGCCGTCAAGCCTGCATCGGCCAGCGCGGCGACATCCGCGGGTTCCAGCGAGTCGTCGATACGCACGACGCTGCGCGCCGAGGTCTTCAGGTATTCGGCGTAGCCGCCATTGGTGTCGATCCCGGGGAATTGGTTTGCCTCACAATGGACGTCGTCACCGGACCGGCACGCCCGGCACAGCCCGCAGGTGATCAGCGGGTGCACGATGACCTTGTCGCCCTCGGCGACATTCGTGACTGCCGATCCGACGGCTGCGACCCAGCCCGCGTTCTCGTGGCCGATCGTGTACGGCAACTGCACCTGTGACTTCTCCGCCCACTGCCCCTCGAGGATGTGAAGGTCGGTGCGGCACACTCCGGCTCCGCCGATCTTGACGACGACGTCGAACGGGCCCGACGGTGTCGGCACGGGCAGCTCGGTCATCTCCAGGTTCTGGTGGTAACCGACCACCTGGACGGCTCGCATGGTGGACATGTCAGTGGGCTCCTTGCAGATCGGGCATCAGGGCGGACAGGGGAAAGAAGGTTTCGGGCTCGTCGCCGTAGCGAGTGCGCAGCAGCCCGCGACAGAAGTGGGCGTTGCCGTCGATCGAGATGCGCGTCGAGCGTGCTCGGCGCAGCGCCATCGGTACGTCCTCGTAGGGACGCCCGTACTCGTCGACGAGGACCAATTCCTCAGGCGCGGTGGACAGTCCGAGTGCCGATCGTCGGTTCGACAGCGCCTCGGTCTCGGTGCCGGCCGGCAGGTCGCCGATGCGCACCGATCCCATCGACTCCTCCGACCGAGATGGGTCGGACCGCAGCAGCGCGGTCAGGCAGCGCTCCATCGCCGCGGTGTGGGCCTTGCGCTTGAACGTCATCCGCAGATCGTCGAGCGAATCCTCGGCCTCGTGGCCGAATGTGCCGCGATAACCCGCGTCGCTGGCCAGGCCGGCGTTGATGATGTCCGAATCGTGGTGGTCGTCGAGTTCGACCACCACGTGCCGCGTCCACTCCAGTTCGGTGAGAACGTCTTTCGCGTCCGACGCCATCAGGTAGGCGAAGTTCGGCGAGCAGAACGACGTCGGCAGCCGCAGGTTGACCTTGACGTTGCCCGACGGGGACACCACCAGCGAGCGGACGAACCCCAGATCAGTGATCGGTTCGTCGAGCTCGGGATCGACGACGGCGGACAGCGCGGCCATCACCTCGGTGTCGCGGCTCATGCGTTGGCCATCTCGTCGGCACCGCGCGGCCCGACAGCCGGCTCGTCGGCGTCGGGCAGTGCCAGCTCGGCCGGGACCGGGATGTCGTAGAGCTTCGCGGCGTTGAGACCGAGGATCTTCTTCTTCTGTTCGACGGAGATCTGCGGGTACTCGCCGAGGTCGCCGGGGATGTTGAAGTCGACGAATGCTTCCACGAGCCACTTGGGCGTCCACAGCGCGTAGTCGGAGGAGAAGAAGATCCGGTCTTCGCCCACCCAGTACAGGAGCTCACCCATGATCTGCGCGAAGTACTTCGGGCGGGTGTGGATGAACGGCATCGCCACGGCGAGACCGGCGTACACGTTGGGTTCCTGGGTGGCGATCCAGCAGAAGTCTTCGAGCCGGGGCAGGCCGCAGTGTTCGACGACGAAGTTGAGGTCGGTGAAGTCCGAAGCGACGTGGTCGATGTCGGCGACGTCGAAGGCGTCTCGGTCCAGCGGACGGATCGTCGGGCCCTTGTGGACGTGGATGTTGCGGATGCCGAGTTCGCGGCATGCCTCGAAGTACCGGTAGGCCCACGGGTCGTCGAGCTTCCAGCCGCGGGACTCACCGTGCCATTCGGCGGTGTAGAGCTTGACGCCCTTCAGGTCGTACTTTTCGGCGTCGAGGCGCAGCTGCTCGAGTCCCATCTCGCCGTTGCGTGGGTCGAAGTGATGGTTGTAGGTCAGCTTGTCCGGGTGCGCCTTGGCCAGGTCGGACGCCTCGCCGGTCTGCCCGAAGCCCTTGTAGTAGAACTCGCCGAGGTGGGCGGGCTGGAAGATCGCGTGGTCTACGTAGCCGAGCTCGAAGAGGTCGCGCATCAACCGGTCGCTGCCCTGGTACAGGTAGTCCTCGTAGCTCCACTGCTCGGACTCGGGGGAGAGGTTGCGGTGGTAGTCGTAGAAGCAGTCGATGAACTGTTTCCCGTGGATGTTGCGCTGGTTCTCCGGCCGGGCGTCCCACAGCGCGATGTGGGCATCGACGATGAAGTAGCTGTTGCCGTCCTTGGTGTACATGGATCTCCTTCACGCGGACCGATGTGAGGGTTGTCACATCGCTGTCAGCGAGGCTAGGCCGCGACCGCGCGCTCGGGCAGAGCCTCAGCGTCTCAATCTGAGACGTCGTCCCACCTGCGCCTTCAGCGCGAGGCTGGCAGATTTTGTAACGTGGGTCACATGCCGGACGGACTGCCAGCGCGGGTGGATGCGCTCACCCCCGAGCGGGGCCAGGTGCCGGATCGTCTCCTCGCGTCCTGGCAGCGCAGCGAGGACTACGGCATCTCGCTCGACGGGGTCGAGCCGGTCTTCACCGGTACGGAGGACCTCGGCTCGCTGTTCTTCGAGTGCGGCAATGCAGTGCTGAGCGACCTGCACCGCACCCTTGCCAACGAACCGATCAGCCTGATGCTCACCGACGCCGACGGCGTGGTGCTGTCGCGGCTGTCCGGCGACCGCAGCCTGCAGCAGGCCCTCGACGATGTGCACCTCGCGCCCGGTTTCGCCTATTCCGAGCGCGATGTCGGGACCAACGGGCTCGGTCTCGCGTTGGCGGACCGCGTGCCCACGCTGGTGCGCGCCGATCAGCACTACGCGTTGAGCCTCAACAGGTTCACATGCGCGGCGGTTCCGGTGCTCGACCCGGCGTCGGGTCGCCTCGAGGGCAGCGTCAATCTCACCACCTGGTCGCATTCGTCGGCCGATCTCCTGCTCGCGCTGGCCCGTTCGGCGGCCAGCAACACCGCGGCGATGATGCTTGCCCGCGACTCGGGCCGGCGGGTCCGGCCGACGCCGCGTGGCGAGGTGTTCCGCGTGGAAGTGCCTGGCCTGGAACCGAGTTCGGGGACGTCGACCTCGCTCGGGCCGGCGTGGTCAGCCGCGGTGACCCATGCCGCGGATGCGATGTCCGCGGGCAACATCGTCGCCGCGATCGGTGAGCCGGGGGCCGGCCGCGCCACCGCGCTCGGCCAGGCGGCGCGCCGCGCTCATCCGCGCGATCGCATCCTCTCCGCGGGTGCACCGGAGCCGGACGACGTGCCGACGTGGCTCGGCCTGTGGACCCCGGAGCTGGGAAAGTCCCACACCGCGGTGATCGTCCGCGACGTGGACCTGTTGCCTGTCTGGGCGGCCGAGCGGCTCCGCGATCTGGTCACCCGCGCGGGTGGTCGGTCAGGCGTGCCGTTCGCGGTGACTGCCGAGCGTTTCACCGATATCCCGCAAGCAATCGCTCGCCTGGTCGACACGGTCGTCGAGGTGCCGCCGCTGCGCGACCGTGATGGCGACGTGCTGACGTTGGCTGCCCATATGGCCCGTCGTGCCCGCGGCCGTGACGTCGCGTTCACACCGTCGGCCGCACGTGCCCTACAGAGTTACGGATGGCCGGGCAACGCCGACCAGCTGGCTGCCGTGGTGCGCAGTGCGGTGAGTCGAACGGACGTCGTCGACGTCGGTCACCTGCCGTCAGAGGTGCTGGCCGGGAACACCCGTCGCCTCTCGCGGATCGAGGCATTCGAGCGGGGGGAGATCATCCGGGTGCTGAGCAACGGTGCGCCGACCATGGCCGATGCGGCGCGGGATTTGGGGATGAGCCGCGCGACCCTCTATCGCAAGATCGCACAGTACGGCGTCGACGCCGCGCGGTTACACGGGTAGGCGTCAGGCGGAGACCTCGACGGGCGCGGGTTCACGCGCCTGCGAGGTGAAGCAGAACATGCTCGCGACGAAGCTCAGAAGCGCGACAGCCCCGGAGAGCAGGGCGAACAGCGTCTCCGACAGACCCCAGCTGGCGAGTGCGAATGCCAGCGCGATGATCGCAGAGATCATCAGGAACAGCCCGGTGGTGGCCACCGCCTCGTTGAACGGATCGTCGGCGTTGACGTTGTGAGGCCTCGTGGCCATGACTTCCTCCTCCGGCTGCCGGCTACCCAGCGTGTCGCGACGAAAGTTACCCGCTCGTCAACGCCGGAAAACCTGTCTGCGGGTGATCGCGATCACCCCTGTGCTCGCAGAGTGTGTTCTGCGACGATGGGTCGCATGAAGCCCGTCGGCAGGGGAACTTTCTACTCATGAGCGACGTCAAATTCCTCGACCTGCACGGCGATCGACTGGCCTACCGTGACGAGGGCAGCGGCGACGACGTCCTGCTTCTGATCCACGGAATGGCGGGAAGCTCCGACACCTGGCGGTCGGTCATCCCGCGGCTGGCCAGGCGCTATCGCGTCATCGCCCCCGACCTCCTCGGCCACGGCCAGTCGGCAAAACCCCGCAGCGATTACTCGCTGGGTGCTTTTGCGGTGGGTCTGCGTGATCTTCTCGACGAACTGGGCATTTCCCAGGCGACGGTGGTCGGCCAGTCGCTGGGCGGCGGGGTCGCGATGCAGTTCGCCTACCAGCACCGCGAGTACTGCCGACGGTTGATTCTGATCAGCAGCGGCGGCTTGGGGCAGGACGTCGGGTGGACTCTGCGATTGTTGTCCGCGCCGGGGGCGGAGCTCCTGCTGCCTGTCATCGCGCCGCCGCCCGTGGTGCGGGTGGGCAACGCGCTTCGGGGCTGGTTCTCGGCCCACAGCATCCAGTCACCCCGGGGCGCCGAGATGTGGAGCGCCTATTCGTCGCTGTCGGATTCGCAGACCCGACAGGCATTCCTGCGCACACTGCGGTCGGTGGTCGACTATCGCGGACAGGCTGTCAGCGCGCTGAACAGGCTGTACCTGACCTCGGAGATGCCGACACTGGTGATCTGGGGTGATGACGATCGGATCATCCCCGTCGACCACGGGCACGCGCTGGCCGAGCTCCGACCAGCCTGCCGCCTCGAAGTGCTCCCGGGCGTCGGGCACTTCCCGCATGTCGAGAAGCCCGATGCTGTCATCGACCTGATCGATGACTTCATCAGTGCCACCTCAGAGCGCGACGATCCGAGCCCGCTCGCACCGACCGAACGGTCCCGCTGACCGGCGTCAGCGCTTGTGAACGGGGTGGCCGTTCCGTTCTGCCAGCGAACGCAGCTGCTTGAGCGCGAACTGCCGGTTCCGGCCACCTTCGGGCAGCACGATGCCCGCCCACAGACCGACGGCCCCAGGCGTCACGCACGCCTCACGGGCGCACTGCCACCTGCGTGGGCAGGACCGGCACAACTCTTTGGCGCCCTCGTCGGTGGCGGTGGTCCAGCGGTCGGGATCGCGCGTGCACGGCGCGGTCCACGGAACTTCGTCGATCGATATCGGATTCATGGCCACACCCCTTTTCTCGCCTTCACGTATTCCCCGTTGCCGAAGACGATACGCATGTATGGCAATGACGATACATTTGTATGGTGCCCGTCGCCCGGGCTGAGTTGTCTACGGTTACCCGGTGGCCTCTGACACTCGCAGCGGGAGACCTGACGAACCCCGCAACGTCGAGCGAATTCGGCAGGCCGCGCTGCGGAGCTTCGCTGAGCACGGCACCGGCGCGACGACCATGCGTGGGGTGGCGGCCGCCGCCGGAGTGTCTCTGGGTCTGGTGCAGCATCACTTCGCCACCAAAGCCGGTCTGATCGCCGCGGTCGACGAGTACGTTCTCGAGTTGGTGGTGTCGTCGATGGCGCGCCCGCTGCCGGAACCGCCCGTCGATTCGGTGGCCGAGATCGGCGGCCGCGTGACGGGGATATTCTCCGACCATCCGGAGGTCGCCGCTTATCTGAGCCGGGCGCTGGTCGACGGCAGCGCGGTGGGGGCTCGGCTCTTCGACGCCCTGATCGGCGTCGGTACGGCGCGGTGGCAACAGCGCATCGACCGCGGCGAGGTGCGCGCGGACGTCGACGTCACCTGGGCTGCCATCAACGCCATCGTGCTCGCCCTCGGCGCGATCAGCCTCAGATCGCACGTCGATCGGCATCTTCCCGCTCCGCTGACCGACCCGGCGCAACTCGAACGGTGGCAGCGTTCGGTGGACACGCTGCTGCGCGACGGATTGTTCGTGCCGCGGCCGCAGCGGCCGGACGGTTCAGCGCCGGCGGAGTAGGCGATGGCCCCCTGGCGCCCACCGGCGTGGGCGATCAGCACGCAGTGAGCCCGGCGAGCACCGTTCGCGTGATCGACGAGGCTCGCTCCGTGGGGAACGCTCGACCTTCACTCAGCACGGCCTGCACGATGCCGCCCACGATGGCGTCGGTCGCGTCGGCTGCGGTTTCCTCCGCGAAGCCGTGGCTGCTCAGCCGGGCGCGGACAGCGTCGCGCAGCGGAGTGGAAAAGCCCGCCCGCAGCCGCTGACCGGTCTCCGGGTGTTCGATGCCGGCGATGGTGAGAAACCGCAGCATGGCGTTACCGCGGGCGGTGGTCAGCGCCGCCGCGAGTTCGACCGACCAGGTGCACAGATCGGCGACGACGTCCGCGGTCGCGGGAACCGGTCGCAGGATGCGATCGGCATCGTCGAGGATCACGTCGGCGGCCAGGGCGTGCCGGCTGGGCCACCAGCGGTAGATCGTCTGCTTGCCGACACCGGCGCGAGCGGCGACCGCCTCGATGGTCAGTTTGTCGAAGCCCCGCAACAGCAAGAGTTCGCGTGTGGCGGTGACGATTGCCTGGCGGGACTTCTCGCTGCGCCGCCGAGGCGCGTCGGCGGTCGTGGCCATGGCTGTCCCTCCCGTCCGATGTCCCCGTCGCTTTACACATCGGGGTCGCACCCGTAGTGTGCCACAAGACGAGACGTTGCGTCTCGTTCTGGTTCCGACGAACTCCGAGAGGTGAGGCCAGTGGCAGTCGCGCCGTCGATCGGCCTCGCCCCTGAGCATGCGCAACTCGCTGTTGCGGTCGCCGACTTCGCGGCGCGTCACGCACCGATCGACAAGACTCGCACGGCCTTCGATTCCCTGACCGCAGGCGAACTCCCTCAATGGTGGGATCTGTTCACCAGCAACGGCTTTCAGGCCGTGCACCTGCCAGAGTGGGTCGGCGGCGGGGGTGGATCGGTTCTCGACGCCGCCTGCGTGCTCGAGGCTGCCGCCTTCGCGATGCTGCCGGGTCCGGTACTGCCGACGATGATCGCCGGAGCCGTGGCCGTGCTCGCCGACGACGGGTCTTCCGCGCGAGAGCTTCTCACCCGACTCGCGGAGGGAATTCCTGCTGCGGTCGTCACCGACCGCGACGTGCTGCGGGCGACCGCAACCGAACACGGTTGGACGCTCAGCGGCACGACGTCGGCGACGCCGGGGCTGTGCTCGGCACAGGCCATCCTGGTCTCCGCACGGTCTGCGGGCCGAACCCTGTGGCTGATCGTCGACCCGGCAGCCGCGGGCGCGGATGTCACACCGCTCGACGGCACCGACAAGACCGTCGACGTGGGAGTGCTTCGCCTCGAAGGCTATTCATGTCCGGCATCGAGCCGATTGATCGGAATCGACGACATCCGCGCACAGTGTCTGACACTCGCGTTGACCGCGGCAGCCACGTCCGGCCTCATCCGGTGGTGCGTCGCGACGGTGACCGAGCATCTGCGCACCCGTGAACAATTCGGCAAACCGATCGGGGCGTTCCAGGCACTTCAGCACCAGGCGGCCATGCTGCTGGTGCACAGTGAGCTCGCCACCGCGGCGGCATGGGACGCCGCCCGCTCGGCGTCGGAGTCGCCTGCGCAGAACAGGATCGCGGGTGGCACTGCGGCGTTGATGTCGATCGGCCCCGCCCCGGGTCTCGTTCTCGACGCGCTGACGATGTTCGGCGCGATCGGCTACACGTGGGAACACGATCTGCATCTGTACTGGCGTAAAGCCACCAGTCTCGCGGCAACGATCGGACCGATCAGCCGCCACGCCCACCAGCTCGGCGATCTGACACGAACCGAGAGTCGCGACGTGTTCGTCACACTCGGTGATCTCAGTGAGCTCGATGCAGACTTCCGCACGTTCGTGGCGACCGTGCTCGACGACGCCGCCGCGCTGCGCAACGATCAGCCCGGGCGGCAGGGCGACTATCCGAACCTCGCCACCGGCCCGCAGCGGGCCCTGCTGGCCGACGCGGGCCTGATCGCCGCGCACTGGCCACGGCCGTGGGGCGTCGACGCCACCACCCGTCAACAGCTGATCCTCGACGAGGAGTTCGCCAAGCGACCCCAGATGGTGCGTCCTTCGTTGGGCATCGCGGAGTGGATCCTGCCGTCACTGATCAGCGCGGCTCCCGAGCACGTGATGCAGACGCTGGTCCCGCCGACGATGCGCGGGGAACTGGGCTGGTGTCAGCTGTTTTCCGAGCCCGGCGCCGGCTCGGATCTGGCCGCGCTCACGACGCGCGCCACCAAGGTCGACGGGGGCTGGCGCGTCACCGGACACAAGATCTGGACGTCCTCGGCGCACACCGCTGACTACGGTGCCCTCCTGGCCCGCACCGACCCCGATGCGCCCAAGCACCGCGGCATCGGCTACTTCGTCGTCGACATGCGTTCCGAGGGCATCGATGTGCAGCCGATACGGCAGGCCACCGGTCAAGCCCACTTCAACGAAGTCTTCCTCACCGACGTGTTCGTCCCCGACGACATGCTGCTCGGCAGTCCCACGGACGGCTGGCGCCTGGCGATCTCGACCATGGCGCAGGAGAGGGTCGCGATCAGCGCCTACGTCAACGACGACCGCGCCGCCATCCTGCGTGCCCTGGCCAACCGCGGTGGGCCCGACCACGTCCAGGTGCTTGTGGCTCTCGGCGATGCCGATGCGCATGCGACCGCGATCAAGGTGTTGGCGGTGCGCGAGGTGATGCGGCTGCTCGACGGGCAGGCGCCCGGTCCGGCATCCAGCGTGGGCAAAGTGGCGATGAACGTGATGCTGCGCCGCATATTTGCCGCCACCCTCGAATTGGCCGCTCCCGCAGGCATGCTGGAGAACAGCGATGTCGACGGCACCTCGCTGATCGAGCAGTACTTCCATCTACCGGCCGAGTTGATCGGCGGGGGTACGAAGGAGATCCAGCTCAACATCATCGCCCAGTTCATTCTCGGCTTACCCCGTCCCTGATCGACAGGAGTGCACATGGGCCTTCGTGGTGAGGCTGCCATCGTCGGCTATGTCGAGCTGCCGCCGGAACGGATGAAAGGTGCCGGGGTTGCTCCGTTCATGATCGAGCAGTGGGCGCAGCTCGCCGCTGCGGCCCTGGCCGACGCGGGTCTGTCCGGTGCGGACGTCGACGGCATCGTGACCACCCACCTCGCGGAGTCGGAGATCTTCGTCCCGTCGACGGTCGCCGAATATCTGGGTGTACGAGCGAACTTCGCCGAGTTGGTCGACCTCGGCGGGGCCAGCGCAGCCGCGATGGTCTGGCGCGCCGCGGCGGCGATCGAGCTCGGCATCTGCGACGTCGTGGTCTGCGCCATCCCTGCGCGCTATCTGACCCCGATGTCGGAGCGGCGACCGAGGCCGCTGACCGATGCGGTGTTCTTCGGCGCGTCGAGCAACCAATTCGGTTCGCCGCAGGCCGAATTCGAGATCCCTTATGGCAATCTCGGGCAGAACGGACCCTACGGCCAGGTGGCTCAGCGGTACGCGTCGGTGTACGGCTACGACGAACGCGCGCTGGCGAAGATCGTCGTCGACCAGCGCGTCAACGCCAACCACACCGAGGGGGCGATCTGGAAGGACACACCGCTGACCATCGAGGACGTGTTGGCCAGCCCGGTGATCGCGGACCCGCTGCACATGCTCGAGATCGTGATGCCCTGCCTGGGCGGCGCTGCCGTGGTGGTGGCCAATGCCGATGTCGCCGCCCGTGCGACGAACAGGCCGGTCTGGATCACGGGCTTCGGCGAGCAGGTGCCCTACAAGACGCCCACCTACGCCGAGGATCTCTTGCACACGCCGATCATCCGCGCCGCCGAGACGGCGTTCACGATGGCGGGCCGCAGCCGCGCGGACATGGACATGGTGTCGATCTACGACTGCTACACCATCACCGTCCTGCTGAGCCTCGAAGACGCCGGCTTCTGCGCCAAGGGAACCGGGATGCAGTTCGTCACCGACCACGACCTGACCTTCCGCGGTGACTTCCCGCTCAACACTGCAGGGGGGCAGCTCGGGTTCGGCCAGGCGGGTACCGCCGGGGGCATGCACCACGTGTGCGATGCGACGCGGCAGATCATGGGCCGCGCGGGGGCCGCGCAGGTCGCGGACTGCCACCGGGCGTTCGTGTCGGGCAACGGCGGCATCTTGTCCGAGCAGACCACCCTTGTGCTGGAGGGAGATTGATGGACATGACGTTTGCGCGGCCGATGCCGGTGAAGACCCCGACCACGGCACCGTTCTGGGATGCGTTGGCTCAGCATCGCGTGATGATCCAGTACTCGCCGTCGTCGCAGTCCTATGTGTTCTACCCGCGGGTGCTCGCGCCGCGCACGCTCGCCGATGATCTGCAGTGGCGTGAGATCTCCGGAATGGGGACGCTGTACACCTACACGGTCGCGCGCCGACCAGTCGGTCCGCATTTCGCCGACTCGGTGCCTGCGTTGCTCGCGGTCGTGGAATGGGACGAGGGGCCGCGCTTTTCGACCGAACTGGTCAACGTCGCACCGGCTGACATCACGATCGGCATGCGGGTGCGGCCGGTGTTCTTCGACTATCCCGAGCACGACATCACGATGCTGCGCTACGAGCCGGCCTGATCTGACCCTCGACCACGCTCTGCAGCAGGCGGCGGACGTGTAGTTTCGAGCCGAACTCGCAGGGGCGGCATCCTCGCCCAGAGGGGAGCGGATCCATGCGCGAGACCGTCATCGTCGGTGCGGTGCGCACACCCGTCGGCAAGCGCAACGGTGGCCTGTCCGAACAGCACGCTGCAGACCTGTCGGCGCTCGTGCTCAACGAGCTGCTCGAGCGGACGGGTGTGGACGTCGAGCTCGTCGACGATGTCATCTGGGGTTGCGTGTCGCAGGTCGGTGATCAGTCGAGCAACATCGGGCGGTTCGCCGTGCTTGCGGCGGGCTGGCCCGAGCGCATCCCCGGGACCACGGTGAACCGGGCATGCGGGTCCAGCCAGCAGGCGCTGGATTTCGCCGTGCACGCCGTGATGTCGGGTCAGCAGGACGTGGTGGTGGCCGGGGGAGTCGAGGTGATGAGTCGGGTACCGCTGGGTTCAGCGCGCGCCACCGGCATGCCCTACGGGCCCAAAGTGCTTGCCAGATATGACGACTTCTCGTTCAACCAGGGGATCTCGGCAGAGATGATCGCCCGCCGCTGGAACCTCTCGCGTGGGCGGCTCGACGAATACTCGGCGCGCTCGCACGACCTGGCCGCCACAGCCCAGGACAGCGGCGCCTTCATCGACCAGATCATGCCCGTGTTCACCGAGGGTGACGTCGTCGCGGCCGACGAGGGCATCCGGCGCGGAACCACCGCGGAGAAGCTGGCGGTCCTCAAGCCGGCGTTCAGCGACGACGGGGTGATCCACGCCGGGAACTCCTCGCAGATCTCCGACGGGGCGGCCGCCCTGCTGGTGACGACAGCGGAGAACGCGGTGCACCTGGGTGTCACGCCGCTGGTGCGTTATCGCGCCGGCGCGGTCACCGGGGCCGACCCGACGCTCATGCTGACCGCGCCGATCCCGGCGACGGAGAGGGTCCTGCACAAGGCCGGCCTGGATCTCGGCGCCATCGGGGTGTTCGAGGTCAACGAGGCGTTCGCGCCGGTCCCGCTGGCGTGGTTGGCCGATACCGGTGCCGACGAGACGAAGCTCAACCCGCTCGGTGGCGCCATCGCGCTCGGTCACCCACTCGGCGCGTCGGGTGCGGTGCTGATGACACGGATGATCCACCACATGCGCGACAACGACATTCGTTACGGGTTGCAGACGATGTGCGAGGGAGGCGGCACCGCCAACGCCACGATCGTCGAACTCGTGCAGTGACGGTTCACAGATTCCCGATGTCGCGCTCCAGATGTTCGGCGAAGCGTGCTCGCGCGGCTTCCCGCTTGCGCGGCAGCCATTCTGACGGCCACACGTCGCCGCTGGCCGAATAGCCCCGTAGCACCTGCTTGGCCACCGTGGTCTTGTGCACTTCGGTCGGACCGTCGGCCAATCCCAGGACCGCGGCGCCCGTCACCATCGACAGCAGCGGCATCTCGTTGCTGACTCCGAGTGCGCCGTGCACCTGGATGGCGCGCCAGGCGATGTCGTGCAGCACCGTCGGCATCACGACCTTCACGGTGGCGATGTCCTTGCGCACCACCTTGTAATCGTTGTACTTGTCGATCTGCCACGCCGTGTACAGCACCAGTAGGCGGAATTGCAGCAGCTGCGCGTAACTGTCGGCGATGTAGGTCTGCACCGTCTGCTTGTCGGCCAGCAGACTGCCGGCGGTCCGGCGGCTCAGCGCTCGCTCGCACATCATGTCGATCGCCTTGCGGGCCAGCCCGATCGTGCGCATGGCGTGGTGGATGCGGCCGCCGCCCAGACGGGTCTGGGCGATCACGAAGGCCTGCCCCTCGCCGCCCAGCAGCGCCGAATCGGGCACGCGCACATCGCGATAGTGGATGAGGGCGTGGCTGCCCTCGCCCTCGGGCTCGCCGTGCAGGCCCACGTTGCGGACGATCTCGACACCTGGGGTGTCGGTCGGCACCAGGAACATCGACATGCCCTGGTACGGGCTCACATCGGGGTTCGTCACCACCATCACGATCAGGAACGACGCGGTGTTGGCGTTGGAGGAGAAGAACTTCCACCCGTTGATCACCCAGTCATCCCCGTCGCGGGTCGCGCGGGTGGTGAACTGTGTGGGGTCGGCGCCGCCCTGCGGTTCGGTCATCGAGTAGCTCGAGAACAGCTCTCCGTCCAACAGCGGGCGCAGATAGCGGTCCTTCTGGTCAGGTGTGCCGTAGTGCGCGAGGATCTCGGCGTTGCCGGTGTCGGGTGCCTGGCAGCCGAAGACGACCGGAGCCCATGCCGAGCGTCCGAGAATCTCGTTGAGTAGCGCCAGCTTCACCTGGCCGTAGCCCTGCCCCCCGAGTTCGGGGCTCAGATGCGTCGCCCACAGACCCTTCGCCCGCACCCGTTGCTTGAGGTCGTCGACGATGCCGCGGCGCTGCGGGGTCAGGGGTGTGAATTGCAGGTGCGGCCAGACGAGGTCGAGGGGCTCGATCTCGTCACGGACGAAGCTGTCTGCCCAGTCCAGCAGCTCCTGATAGTCGGGCTCGGTAGCGAAATCCCACATGCGGTCTCCTCGTCGCGGTGCCTTGCCCTCACCCTGTCTGCGGTGGTGCCTGCGGCGGAGCGTTTTCGTGTTCTTCGGTTTCGTGTCGTTCGGTATAGCCTCGGCCGCGTGGAACCGATCGCTCTCCTTCCCGTGCCGGCTCACCTGGCCGACCGGGCCGATGCCGTGCTGGCGCCGGTGACGGGTGAGTCCGCGTTCATCCAGGCAGTGCGAGCCTTGACCGACGTCGCCACCGTGATCGTCGCCGCAGCGCCTGCGCTCGCCGAGGTGGTCAGGGAACTGCTTGCAACGCAAGGCTTTTCTCGAGTCCGAGTGGTGTCGGCGGCGGCGCCCGGGGATGCGGCGCGCTGTCTGGAGGCGGCGCTGGCCCACGATCTGATCACCGGACACGTCCTGGTCCACGACGTCGGATGGCCGCTGGTCGACCCCGAGGTGGTGCACCGGCTCGCTGCGGCGTTGCAGGGCGGTGCGCAGTGGGTGGCGCCCGTACGGCCCGTCACCGACAGCATCAAGGCCGTCGACGGTGACGGTGTCATCGTCGCGACGCTGGACCGCGCCGAGCTGGAGGTGCTGCAGTACCCGCGCGGTGTCGACGCCGAGGTGTTGCGGCGCGCGGTGGCCGGCGCTGGGGCCCACCGACTCGACGACCTCGACGCGGTTCTGTCGACCCACGCCGCACTGGAACTCGTCGCCGGTGACCCGCACGCGTTCGGTGTCGAGTTGCCGCGCGACGCCGACTATCTCGCCGCCGTCATGGCGAGTCGGCAGCCCGATTCTGCGTGGTGAGCAGCTGGTGAGCCACCGCGACGTCGCCCGGATAGGTCACCTTGAGATTGGCCGCGCTGCCGGGGAAGGTGTGCACGTCGACGTCGGTGTAGCGCTCGACGCACGACGAGGTGTCGGTGCCCTCGAAGCCGTCGCGCTCGGCGCACCGATAGGCCGCGAGCACATCGCGCGCGCGGAACGCCTGGGGGGTCTGCACCCTCACCACCGCCTCGGCCAACGGCCGCGCCGCGCCGTCGCTCACCCTCGCCAGACCGGTGACGGCGAGCGCAGGCAGGGCTCCGCCGACGTCGCGCGCCAGCGTGATCGCCGTGGTGAACATCCCGGTATCGGCAAGGGGACGGGCGGCATCGTGGATCAGCACCACGTCGACCGCGCCGGACTCGATGTCCTCGGACAGGTAGCGCAGCACGTTCATCTCGGACTGGTGCCGGGTGGGTCCGCCCTCGACGAACTCGACAGGTGCACCGGCCAATTCGCGTTCGACGGTGCTGCGCGCCAACTCCGCCTCGCCCTGCCGGAAGACCAGCACGGTGCGAGCCACCCCCGGCACGCGGCTCAGCGTGTCCAACGACCACACCAGCATGCTGCGGCCGTCCAGCGTCAGGTAGGCCTTGTTGCCGTCGGCCCCCACGCGGGAGCCGCTACCCGCGGCCAGGACCACTGCCACCGCGTCCGAATCCATGGACGCACAGTATCTCCGGTACGGTCCCTTCCCAGCGTGGAAGGGGGTAGCCGGTGACCGAACAGCCGCACGCGCCGAGCTCCGGGAGCCATCGTGTCCGCAAGATGATCGGCCGCGATCCGCACGAGTCCCATCGCGTCGCCACGCCGCTGGAGCTGCTCTTCGACCTGACCTTCGTGGTCGCATTCGGGATCGCTGCCTCCCAACTGGCTCACCTGCTGGCTGCCGGGCACGTCCTGGCCGGCCTCGCGGCATTCTTCTTCGCGACGTTCGCGGTGAGCTGGGCGTGGATCAACTTCAGCTGGTTCGCTTCCGCATTCGACACCGACGACTGGGTGTACCGACTGACCACCATGCTGCAGATGGTGGGCGTGATCGTCCTCGCCTTGGGGATTCCGCAGATGTTCACCTCGATCGAACACGGCGAGCACGTGGACAACGCCGTCGTGGTCGCCGGCTACGTCGTGATGCGCGTGGCGATGGTGACGCAGTGGCTGCGGGCAGCCCGCCAGGACCCGGCCCACCGCCGGGCATGTCTGACCTACGCGCTGTGGATCACGCTCGCGCAGGTGGGATGGATCGTCGCGATCTTCGTCCACACGTCCCTCGCTGTCACCGGGGTGATCGTGGTCGCCTTGACACTGGTCGAGATGACGGGCCCGGTGGTGGCGGAATCGACTCGCGGTGGCACACCGTGGCACGCCCACCACATCGCTGAGCGGTACGGGCTGTTCACGATCATCGCGCTCGGCGAGGGCGTGGTCGGCACGGTCGCCTCGCTGACCGCTGTGGTGGAGGCCCAGGGCTGGACGTTCGACGCGGCGTTCGTCGCGGTGGCTGGTATCGGGCTGACGTTCGGCATGTGGTGGACCTACTTCGCGCTGCCGCAGGCCGAGATCCTGCACGTGCGCCGCGAACGTTCGTTCTGGTTCGGTTACCTGCACATCATCGTGTTCGGGGCGATCGTGGCGACCGGCGCGGGTCTGCACGCAGCGGCGTACTACGTCGAGCATCATTCGGAGCTCGGCTCGGTGGCCACGGTGTCGACCGTGGTCGTGCCGGTCGGCGTGTATCTGCTGATGACATTCGTGCTGGCAGCGGTGCTGACGCGCACGCTGGCGCTGTTCCACATCGTGGTGATCCTGCTGACCGCAACGGTGCTCGTGGTGGCCGTGCTCTTGGCGGCGTCCGGGATCTCCATGGCCAACTGCCTGCTGGTCGTGACGCTGGCTCCCGTCGTCTCGGTGGTCGCCCACGAGCTCAGGGGGCACCGCCACACCGATGCCGCGGTGGCGCGCGCCGTCGGACCCGCTAACCGTTGATGCCCTCCAGCAGGATGCGGTCGTCCTGCTGCGCCAGCAGCCGGCGAGCTTTGCGGCGAGTGATCAGGATGCCGGTGACCGCCAGGGCCCAGACCGCGTACTGAAGGGTCCAGGCCAACCGGAACGAGTCGAAGGACAGCCCGCCGGCGGCTTGCAGGATCACGCCCATCAGCTGCATGAGCACCAGTGAGGCCAGGAAGCCTCCCATGTTCACCATGCCCTGGGCCGTGCCCAGGGTGTGACTGGGATTGAACGTCCGCGCGAAGTCGAAACCGACCATGGACCCCGGGCCGCCGACCGAGATGACGACCACGAGCGTCACCAGCAGCCACAGCGGTGCCCTGTCGGGGAGCGCCAGCACGACGGTCCAGATCGCCGCGTTGCTGGCGATGATCCCGAGTACGAGCCGCGAGCGGCGGTGCGGAAACCGTCCGGTGAGGACGCCGACGACCAGTCCCGCGGCGATCGCGGCGACGACGGAGATCGTCAGCAAGGTTCCTGCGGCGGTGGCAGACAGCCCCTGGGCGACGGTCAGATACGGCACCCCCCACATCAGCGCGAAGACGGTCACGGAGAACTGGGTGCCCATGTGGGTGAAGAAGCCCAGTCGGGTGCCCGGCCGCAGCCACACCGTCTTCACACTCGCCAGGGTCTCCCGCACGCTCATCGTCTCGGCCGCGACTGCGACACCGTCGGGCGCGTTTCTGACCAGCGCCGCGACCAGGACCAGGACGAGAGCGCCGAGCGCGGCGGCCGAGGTGTAGGCGGGCGTCCAGCCGGAGGCGGACAGCAGCGCGAGGAACGGGACCGCGCTGAGCACCTGCCCCAACTGGCCGCAGATGCCGGTCAGTTGCGTCACCAACGGCACCTGCCGCGCGGGGAACCACCGGGGGACCAGGCGCAGGACGGAGATGAACGTCATCGCATCGCCGAGCCCCACCACAGCGCGTGCGGCGATCGCGAGTGGAAGTGAGTCCGTCAGCGCGAGGGTCAGCTGGCCGACGGCCATCAGCGTCGCTCCGGCGAGAATCAACGCCCGCGATCCGTACCGGTCGAGCAACAGTCCCGCGGGAATCTGTGCGCCGGCGTACACGACCACTTGCAGCACGACGAACACCGACAGCAGCCCGGGGCCCGCAGCAAACCGCTCGGCGGCAGGCAGGCCGGAGACGCCCAGGGTGGTGCGATCGAGAACAGCCACGATGTAGGCGAGAAGTCCGGTCGCCCAGATGATCCAGGGGCGCACGGTGCAACCTCTCGGTGCGAGTCAGGACGGGGACGGGATGGTTCGGCGGGGCCGCACCACCGGTCCATGGTCCCGCACGAAGCTGTTCGGACGCCAACCGCTTTCCGGGTGAGCTGCCTCTCAGACCCCCGCGCGTGAGCAAACGAGTTGGCTGAAAATGCAACGGCGCGTTATCTTACTTGGTGGTCAGGACGTATTGCCGCAGATGAAGCGGCATGGGCAGGGAAAACGCCCACTGCTATCACAGGATCTGATTACTTCGCTCACGCGGTAGGCAGGCGGGGTAAAGTGGTCCATGCGCTGCGCAAACTGCCGTCGGATTTCGTACCGGGGGCGCCAAGGGGGTTGCCACTGTGGCTGAGTATCGACTCGAGGATCTTGCCCGGGTGTCGGGCGTCAGTACGCGCAACATCCGTGCGTATCGGGAGCGTGGGCTGCTCGATCCGCCGCGTCGAGTGGGTCGCTCGGCGCTGTACGACGACTATCACCTGTCGCAGCTGAACACGATCAGCCAGCTGTTGCGCAAGGGGTACAACTCAGCCCACATCGCCGAGTTCTTCACCAGCATGCGCGAGGGGGAGGACCTGGCGGACATCCTCGGTCTGCAACGGGCTGTGCTCGGTCCCGACGCCGATGAGCAGGACAATCCCGTACTGCCGCTCGAGCCCGATTCGGACGAGGCGCGCTTGTTGATCGCTCACGGCATGGCCGAGGTCAAGGGCCGCAAGCTGGTGCTGACCGACACCGACGCTGCCGACATCCTGGCTCGTTCGCACGACCACACGTTGTATGTCCGGACGCTTCTGCGTTTCGTCGAGGCGGCCGACAAGTCGGTGGAGGACCTGGCCGAGGCGTTCGTGAACAGCTTGGTGGAGCTGTATCGGTCGGAGGTGGGCGCGTCCTATCTGCCCAAGCCGGACGAGATGGGCCGGCTTCGTCAGATCGTCGAGGACTACCGCTTGCTGGGCAAGAAGGTGATGGCGTTGCGGTTCGACGTGGCGACGCGTCGGCTCACGTCGTCGTCCGGGGCCGACTACACCGCCAACATCCTTCTCAGCGGAGTCTGGGAGCGGCAGACCGGGTAGCGGTCGGGGTGTTCCTCGATGACTTGTCGAGACTTACTGATCAGTAAGGTCTTCCAGCAAACACCTGTCGAGTCGGCGAATCCGGGACCATACACTTTGCCTCAGGCTGTCGTGTGAGGCCGCCACGCCAATCGGACATCTGAGAACGGAAATTTTCAGATAACGATTGCGTCACAATGTGGCTTTGAACTGCGCTTCTACCTTACTGAACCGTAACCACCCTCCAGCAGGACGTTTGTACCGGATGCCGACCGGCCCTCTCCGGCGCTGCGTTACGCGCATTTCTGTTACCCGTGCGTAGAACTCGCCAGTAACCATTTGAGCCGCCAAAATCGAGTCGTCTCTTATGACACTCTTAGTACGGCTGCAGTGTCCGCCACCATGCCTCATGCCTTCGAGGTGCAGTGGTCGAGACCAGCCGGATTCGACGCCGAATCGCCCTGGCCCACGACGCGGGCTCGCCTGCCGTCGACGACGAGCTATCAGCCCACCGATCACGAGCAGTACGCGCCCACAGAGCCGCGCAACGCACCACTGAGGAGAACACACGACGTGACGATCAACGACCAGCACCGTGCGACCACTCACGCAGATTCCGACAGCGGACACACTTTCGAACCTCTGGCCGGAGCGCACGCGCTCGTCGATCGTCTGCACGCCGGTGAGCCCTACGCCGTGGCGTTCGGTGGCCAGGGCGGTCCCTGGCTGGAGAACCTGGAAGAGCTTGTCAACTCCGCGGGCATCGAGTCCGAGATCAGCCAGCTGGTGGCGGAGGCCGAGCTGCTGCTCGAGCCGCTGGCCCGCGAGCTGGTGGTCGTCCGTCCCATCGGCTTCGAACCGATGAAGTGGATTCGCGCGCTCGCCGCCGACGAGCCGCTGCCGTCGGTCAAAGATCTCACCACCGCAGCCATCTCCGGTCCGGGCATCCTGCTCACGCAGATGGCCGCGCAGCGGGCGCTCAAGCGCCAGGGCTTGGACCTCGAGGGTCATCCGCCCGTGGCCATCGCGGGGCACTCGCAGGGCATCACCGCCGTCGAGTCGCTCAAGGCCCACGGCGCGCGCGACGCCGAGCTGCTCGCTATCGGTCAGCTGATCGGCGCCGCAGGCTCGCTGGTGTCCCGCCGCCGCGGCATGGTCGGCCGCGGTGACAAGTCGCCGATGGTGTCGGTCACCAACGTCGACCCGGCCCGCATCGCCGCGCTTCTCGACGAGTTCGCCCAGGACGTCCGCACGGTTCTGGCTCCTGCGCTGTCCATCCGCAACGGTCGTCGGTCCGTCGTCATCACCGGAACGCCCGAGCAGCTGGCCCGTTTCGAGCTCTACTGCGAGAAGATCACCGAGCGCGAAGAGGCCGAGCGTAAGAACAAGACCCGCGGCGGCGCGATCTTCCGTCCGGTGTTCAACCAACTCAACGTCGAGGTCGGCTTCCACACCCCGCGGCTGGCCGACGGTGTCGACCTGGTCGAGGAATGGGCGGCGCGCACCGGCCTGGACCGCGAACTCACCCGCATGCTGACCGAGCACATCTTCATCAAGCCGGTCGACTGGGTCTCCGAGGTCGAAGGCCTCGCCGCAGCCGGCGCCAAGTGGATCGTCGATCTCGGCCCGAGCGACACCGTCACCCGGTTGACGGCTCCCGTGATCCGCGGCCTGGGTATCGGCATCGTCGCAGCCGCCACCCGCGCCGGCCAGCGCAGCCTCTTCACCGTCGGCGCCGCCCCCGACGTCGCGCCGGCGTGGTCCAGTTACGCACCCACGCCCGTCACCCTGCCCGACGGTTCGGTCAAGGCGTCGACCAAGTTCACCCGCCTCACCGGCCGGTCGCCGATCCTGCTCGCCGGCATGACCCCCACCACCGTCGACGCCAAGATCGTCGCCGCCGCGGCCAACGCCGGGCACTGGGCCGAGCTGGCCGGCGGTGGCCAGGTCACCGAGGAGATCTTCGACGCGCGCGTCGCGGAGCTGACCCAGCTGCTCGAGCCCGGGCGTGCGATCCAGTTCAACTCGCTGTTCCTCGACCCCTACCTGTGGAAGCTGCAGGTCGGCGGCAAGCGTCTGGTGCAGAAGGCCCGCCAGTCGGGTGCGCCCATCGATGGCGTCGTCGTCACCGCGGGCATCCCCGACCTGGAAGAGGCCGTCGACCTCATCGAGGAACTCAACACCGTCGGCATCACCCACGTCTGCTTCAAGCCCGGCACGGTCGACCAGATCAAGTCCGTCATCAAGATCGCGACCGAGGTGCCCACGCGCGACGTCATCGTCCACATCGAGGGCGGCCGCGCCGGCGGCCACCACTCGTGGGAGGACCTCGACGACCTCCTGCTGTCCACCTACGGGGACCTGCGCAAGTACCGCAACATCACGATCTGCGTCGGCGGCGGTATCGGTACGCCGGAGCGCGCCGCCGAGTACTTGTCCGGTGACTGGGCCAAGCCCTACGGCTTCCCGGCGATGCCCGTCGACGGCATCCTCGTCGGCACCGCCGCGATGGCGACCAAGGAGGCGACGACGTCGCCGGCGGTCAAGCAGATGCTCGTGGAGACCACCGGCACCGACACCTGGGTGGGCGCCGGCCATGCGATCAACGGAATGGCTAGTGGCCGTAGCCAATTGGGCGCCGACATCCACGAGATCGACAACGCCGCCTCGCGATGCGGCCGCCTCCTCGACGAGGTCGCCGGTGACGCCGACGCCGTCGCCGAGCGCCGCGACGAGATCATCGCCGCGATGGCCGGCACGGCCAAGCCGTACTTCGGCGACATCGGTGACATGACCTACCTGCAGTGGCTGCAGCGCTACGTCGAGCTGGCCATCGGCGACGGCGACAGCACCGCCGACACCGCCGCCCCGGGCAGCCCCTGGCTGGCCGACACCTGGCGGGATCGGTTCGAGGCCATGCTCAACCGCGCCGAAGCGCGCTTGTCGGAGAAGGACTTCGGTCCGATCGACACCCTCTTCGGTGCCGACGGCCAGGCCCTGCTCGACGATCCGCAGCAGGCGATCGCCGCGCTGCTCACCCGCTACCCCGACGCCGAGGCGGTGCGCCTGCACCCCGCCGATGTGCCGTTCTTCGTGACGCTGTGCAAGAAGCCGGGCAAGCCGGTGAACTTCGTGCCGGTCGTCGACAAGGATGTGCGGCGGTGGTGGCGCAGTGACTCGCTGTGGCAGGCCCACGACGCCCGCTACACCGCCGACCAGGTGTGCATCATCCCGGGCACCCAGGCAGTCGCCGGTATCACCCGCGTCGACGAGCCGGTCGGCGATCTGCTCGACCGGTTCGAGAAGGAGATCGTCGATCGCGTGCTGGCCGAGGGCTCGCAGCCGGTGCCAGTCGTGTCGCGTCGTCAGGCGCGCGCCGACGTCGGTGGGCCGCTCGCCGTGGTCCTCGATTCGCCCGACGTCCTGTGGGCCGGTCGTACCGCCATCAACCCGGTGCATCGCATCGGTGCGCCCGGCGAATGGCAGGTCAACGACGTGCCCGGCAAGCCGAGCGCGACCCACCCGAATACCGGTGCGCGCCTGGAGCTGGCGTCGGATTCCGATCGGCGGGCAGGAGCGGAGCGACCGGGGAATCCTGTTGTGACGCTTAGTGTTCCGCTGTCCGACATCTGGATCGAGATCCGCTTCACGCTGCCCTCGACCACCGTCGACGGCGGCATGCCGATCGTCACCGTGGAAGATGCGTCGCGGGCGATGCGCGCCGTGCTCGCGATCGCCGCTGGCGTCGACGGGCCGGACTCGCTGCCCGCCGTGGTCGACAACACCTCGACCGTCACCGTGGAATGGGATCCGGAGAAGGTCGCCGACCACACCGGCGTGACCGCCACGTTCGGCGCTCCGCTCGCGCCGGGCCTCACCCTGGTGCCCGACGCCCTGGTCGGCCTGTGCTGGCCCGCGGTCTTCTCGGCCATCGGGTCCGCCCTCACCGAGGACGGCTTCCCCGTCGTCGAGGGCCTGCTGAGCCTGGTCCACCTCGACCATGCCGCGCATCTGCTCGCGCCGATGCCCACCGACGCGTCCGAATTGACCGTCACCGCAACCACTCTGGCGGCCACCGATACCGAGGTCGGGCGCGTCGTGCCGGTCGAGGTGTCGATCGCCGACTCCGAGGGCACCGTTCTGGCGACCCTGGAGGAGCGCTTCGCCATCCGCGGCCGTACCGGTGCTGCCGAGCTAACGGATCCGCCGCGTGCCGGCGGTGCCATCACCGACAACGCCACCGACACCCCGCGCCGTCGTCGCCGCGACGTGGTCGTCACCGCGCCGGTCGACATGAGTGCGTTCGCGGTGGTCTCCGGTGACCACAACCCGATTCACACCGATCGGGCCGCCGCACTGCTGGCCGGCCTGAAAACGCCGATCGTGCACGGCATGTGGCTCTCCGCAGCCGCACAGCACGCCGTCACCGCGACCGACGGCCGGGCCACCCCGCCCGCACGTCTGGTCGGCTGGACGTCTCGCTTCCTCGGCATGGTATTGCCGGGCGACGAGATCGAGTTCCGCGTCGACCGGGTCGGAATCGACCGCGGCGCAGAGATCATCGAGGTGTCGGCCAAGGTCTCCGGTGAGCTCGTGATGGCTGCCACCGCGCAGCTCGCCGCGCCGAAGACGGTGTACGCCTTCCCGGGTCAGGGCATCCAGTCCAAGGGCATGGGAATGGACGTGCGCGGTCGCTCCAAGGCGGCCCGCAAGGTGTGGGACACCGCCGACAAGTTCACCCGCGAGACGTTGGGCTTCTCGGTGCTGCACGTGGTGCGCGACAACCCGACCAGCCTGATCGCCTCCGGTGTGCACTACCACCACCCCGAAGGCGTGCTGTACCTGACGCAGTTCACCCAGGTCGCGATGGCCACGGTCGCGGCGGCCCAGGTCGCCGAGATGCGTGAGCAGGGCGCGTTCGTCGAGGGCGCCATCGCCTGCGGGCACTCCGTCGGTGAATACACTGCGCTGGCATGCGTTTCCGGCGTGTACCCGCTCGAAGCCCTGCTCGAGGTCGTCTTCCACCGTGGGTCGAAGATGCACGACATCGTGCCGCGCGACGCCCAGGGCCGGTCGAACTACCGGCTGGCGGCCATCCGTCCGTCGCAGATCGATCTCGACGACGACGATGTCAAGGCGTTCGTCGCCGAGGTCTCCGAACGCACCGGTGAGTTCCTGGAAATCGTGAACTTCAACCTGCGTGGTGCGCAGTACGCCATCGCGGGCACGGTCGCAGGTCTGGAAGCGCTCGAGGAGGAGGTCGAGCGGCGCCGCGAGATCTCCGGCGGCAAGCGGTCGTTCATCCTCGTGCCCGGCATCGACGTGCCGTTCCACTCCTCGGTGCTGCGGGTCGGTGTCGCCGACTTCCGTCGTGCCCTCGAGCGGGTCATGCCGGACGACGCCGATCCAGATCTGTTGATCGGTCGCTACATTCCGAACCTGGTGCCGCGGCCGTTCACGCTGGACCGCGACTTCGTGCAGGAGATCCGCGATCTGGTGCCCGCCGAGCCTCTCGACGAGATCCTCGCCGACTACGACACGTGGCGCAACGAGCGTCCGCGTGAGCTGATGCGCAAGATCGTCATCGAGCTACTGGCCTGGCAGTTCGCCAGCCCGGTGCGCTGGATCGAGACCCAGGATCTGCTGTTCATCGAAGAGGCCGCAGGCGGACTCGGGGTGGAGCGCTTCGTCGAGATCGGTGTGAAGAACGCGCCGACCGTCGCCGGGCTGGCCACCAACACGCTAAAGCTGCCGGAGTACTCGCACAACACCACCGAGGTGCTCAACGCCGAGCGTGACGCCGCGGTGCTGTTCGCGACCGACACCGATCCCGAGCCCGAGATCGAGGACACGCCTCCGCCGCCCGCCTCCGCCGAAGCGGTCGCACCGCCGGTCGAGGCGGCTCCGGCTGCTCCCGCTCCCGCGGCAGCACCGTCGGGCGGACCCCGTCCGGACGACATCACGTTCGACGCGGCAGACGCGACGATGGCGCTCATCGCGCTGTCGGCGAAGATCCGCATCGATCAGATCGAGGCGCTGGACTCCATCGAGTCCATCACCGACGGTGCGTCCTCGCGACGCAACCAGATGCTCGTCGACCTTGGTTCCGAGCTGAACCTGGGCGCGATCGACGGTGCCGCAGAAGCCGATCTGGCCGGGTTGAAGGGTCAGGTCACCAAGCTGGCCCGCACCTACAAGCCGTTCGGACCGGTGCTCTCCGACGCGATCAACGACCAGCTGCGCACGGTCCTCGGGCCGTCGGGCAAGCGTCCCGCCTACATCACCGAGCGCGTCACCAAGACGTGGGAGCTTGGTGAGGGCTGGGCCAAGCACGCCACCGTCGAGGTGGCGCTGGGGACCCGCGAGGGCTCCAGTGTTCGTGGCGGGGCACTCGGTGGTCTGCACGACGGTGCGCTGGCTGATGCGGCCTCGGTCGACAAGGCGATCGACGCGGCGGTGGCTGCCGTCGCGGCACGCCGCGGCGTCCCGGTGTCGTTGCCCTCTGCCGGCGGTGCCGGCGGCGGTGTCGTCGACTCGGCGGCGCTCGGCGAGTTCGCCGAGCAGGTGACCGGACCCGACGGTGTGCTGGCCTCTGCGGCCCGCACGATCCTCGATCAGCTCGGCCTGGGCGCGCCTCTGGTGACCCCGGAGGCCGCGGCCGACGCAGAGCTCATCGATCTGGTCACCGCCGAATTGGGATCGGAGTGGCCGCGTCTGGTGGCGCCGTCGTTCGACGCCCGCAAGGCCGTGCTGCTGGACGACCGCTGGGCCAGTGCGCGTGAGGATCTGGTCAAGATCTGGCTGATGGACGAGGACGAGATCGACGCCGACTGGGCGCGTCTCTCGGAGCGGTTCGAGGGCGCGGGTCACGTGGTCGGCACGCAGGCGACCTACTGGCAGGGCAAGGCACTGGCCGCGGGCCGCACCGTGCACGCCTCGCTGTACGCCCGTGCGGCAGCCGGCGCGGAGAATCCGGGCAAGGGCCGCTACAGCGACGAGGTCGCGGTCGTGACCGGCGCGTCGAAGGGCTCGATCGCGGCGTCGGTGGCAGGGCAGCTGCTCGCCGGTGGCGCGACGGTGATCGCGACGACGTCCAAGCTGGACGATTCGCGACTCGCCTTCTACCGCGACCTGTACCGCGACAACGCCGGCTTCGGCGCCAAGCTGTGGGTGCTGCCCGCGAACATGGCCTCCTACAACGACATCGACGCCCTCGTGGAGTGGGTGGGCAACGAGCAGACCGAGAGCCTCGGGCCCAAATCGATCCACGTCAAGGACGCGCTGTCGCCGACGCTGCTGTTCCCGTTCGCAGCGCCGCGCGTCGGTGGCGACCTCTCCGAGGTCGGTGCGCGCGCCGAGATGGAGATGAAGGTCCTGCTGTGGGCGGTGCAGCGGTTGATCGCCGGGCTGTCCCACATCGGGGCGGACCGCGACATCGCGGCACGTCTGCACGTGGTGCTCCCGGGCTCGCCCAACCGCGGCATGTTCGGCGGTGACGGTGCCTACGGTGAGGCCAAGGCGTCGCTCGACGCGCTGGTGTCGCGCTGGAAGGCCGAGACCTCGTGGGCGCAGCGGGTCAGCCTGGCGCACGCGCTGATCGGCTGGACCCGTGGCACCGGGCTGATGGGTCACAACGACGTCATCGTCGACGCGGTCGAAGAAGCGGGCGTCACCACCTACTCCACGGAGCAGATGGCGAGCATGCTGCTGGACCTGTGCGACGTCGAGACCAAGGTCGCGGCGGCGCGTGAGCCGGTCGAGGCCGACCTCACCGGTGGTCTGGCCGAGGCGAATCTCGACATGGCCGAGCTCGCCGCCAAGGCCCGCGACGAGGCGACAGCCGCGCCCGCTGCGGACGACACCGAGGACGAGGTTGCCGCGCAGACGATTTCGGCTCTGCCGTCGCCGCCCCGCGCGGTCGCCGGTGCGCCGGTGCCGGAGTGGGCCGACCTCGACGTCGACCCTGCCGACCTGGTGGTCATCGTCGGCGGCGCCGAACTCGGTCCGTACGGTTCGTCGCGGACCCGCTTCGAGATGGAGGTCGACAACGAACTGTCGGCAGCCGGTGTGCTCGAGCTGGCGTGGACGACCGGACTGATCACGTGGGAGGACGATCCCCAGCCGGGTTGGTACGACGCGCAATCCGGTGATCTGGTCGACGAATCCGAGCTCGTCGAGCGGTACCACGACACGGTCGTGGAGCGGTGCGGCATCCGCGAGTTCGTCGACGACGGTGCGATCGATCCCGATCACGCCTCGCCGCTGCTGGTGAGTGTGTTCCTGGACAAGGACTTCCGGTTCGTGGTGTCCAGCGAGACCGACGCCCGGGCATTCGTCGCGTTCGATCCCGAGCACACCGTGGCCCGGCCGATCCCGGACAGTGGCGACTGGGAGGTGATCCGCAAGGCGGGCACCGAGATCCGCGTTCCGCGCAAGACCAAGCTCTCGCGCACCGTGGGCGCCCAGATCCCGACCGGCTTCGATCCGACCGTGTGGGGTGTCAGCCCCGACATGGCGACATCGATCGACCGGGTAGCGCTGTGGAACATCGTCGCGACCGTCGATGCGTTCCTGTCGTCGGGCTTCACGCCGTCAGAGCTGATGCGATGGGTGCACCCGAGCTTGGTGGCCTCCACACAGGGCACCGGCATGGGCGGCATGACCTCGATGCAGACCATGTACCACGGCAACCTGCTGGGCCGCAGCAAGCCGAACGACATCCTGCAGGAGGTGCTGCCGAATGTCGTTGCAGCGCACGTCATGCAGTCCTATGTCGGTGGCTACGGCGCGATGGTGCACCCGGTGGGTGCCTGCGCGACCGCCGCGGTCTCCGTCGAAGAGGGCGTCGACAAGATCAAGCTCGGCAAGGCCGAACTCGTGGTCGCAGGCGGCTTCGACGATCTGACGCTGGAAGCGATCATCGGCTTCGGTGACATGGCGGCCACCGCCGACACCGAGGTGATGCGCGCCAAGGGCATCAGCGACTCGAAGTTCTCGCGTGCCAACGACCGGCGCCGGCTCGGCTTCCTCGAAGCCGAAGGCGGCGGCACCATCCTGCTGGCGCGCGGCGATCTGGCGCTCAAGATGGGTCTGCCGGTGCTCGCGGTGGTCGGGTACGCACAGTCCTTCGCCGACGGTGTGCACACCTCGATCCCGGCCCCCGGGTTGGGTGCGCTGGGTGCCGGCCGCGGTGGCCGTGACTCGATGCTGGCGCGTTCGCTGAACAAGCTCGGGGTGGGTGCCGACGACATCGCGGTGATCTCCAAGCACGACACCTCGACGCTGGCCAACGATCCCAACGAGACGGAGCTGCACGAGCGGCTCGCGGCCTCGCTGGGCCGCTCCGAGGGTGCGCCGCTGTTTGTCATCAGCCAGAAGAGCCTCACCGGCCACGCCAAGGGCGGTGCCGCGGTCTTCCAGATGATGGGCCTGTGCCAGGTCCTGCGTGACGGTGTCATCCCGCCGAACCGCAGCCTGGACTGTGTCGACGACGAGCTGGCCACCTCGGCGCACTTCGTGTGGGCACGCGAGACGCTGCGCCTCGGCGAGAAGTACCCGCTCAAGGCCGGTCTGGTGACCAGCCTCGGGTTCGGGCACGTGTCGGGTCTGATCGCGCTGGTGCACCCGCAGGCGTTCCTGGCGACGCTGACTCCCGAGCAGCGGGCGGCCTACACCGCCCAGGCTCAGGAGCGCACGCTCGCCGGTCAGCGCCGGTTGGCCTCGGCCATCGCGGGTGGACGGCCGATGTACGAGCGGCCCGAGGGGCGTCGCTTCGACCACGATCAGCCCGAGAAGGCGCAGGAGGCGGCCATGCTGCTCGACACGGCATCGCGTCTCGGCGAGAACGGGGTGTATCAGCGGTGATCCGTGGGATAGCGTGCTGGCCGTGGGCATCGTCGGGATAGGTATCGACCTCGTCTCCATTCCCGACTTCGCCGAGCAGGTTGACCGGCCGGGCACGGTGTTCGCGGAAACGTTCACACCAGGGGAGCGGCGCGACGCCGCCGACAAGAGTTCGTCGGCGGCGCGCCACCTGGCGGCGCGGTGGGCGGCCAAGGAGGCCGTGATCAAGGCGTGGTCGGGATCGCGGTTCTCCAAGCGCCCGGTGCTGCCGGAGGCGATCCACCGCGACATCGAGGTGATCACCGACATGTGGGGCAGGCCCCGCGTCCGGTTGACGGGCGCGGTGGCCGAGCACCTCAAAGAGGTGACCATCCACCTGTCGCTCACCCACGAAGCCGACACCGCGGCCGCCGTCGCGGTCCTCGAAGAGCGCTGACCGTTCCCCCGCGAGAGTGCGCGTCTGCGGGCGCCACGCCGCACAATGCGGCGAGTTCGCGCACGTTCGTGACGCACTACCCTCGTCGACATGAGTGATCTCGTTCAGCGGGTCCGCGACGTCCTGCCCTCGGTGCGGGCCGATCTCGAGGATCTGGTGCGTATCGAGTCCGTGTGGGCCGATCCCGGGCGCCGTGACGAGGTCACGCGCAGCGCCGAGGCCGTGGCGAAGCTGTTGTCGGAGGCGGGTTTCGGCGATGTCCGCATCGTGGCCGAGGGTGGTGCGCCGGCGGTCATCGCCCGTCATCCGGCCCCTGAGGGAGCGCCCACGGTACTGCTGTACGCGCATCACGACGTGCAACCCGAAGGTGATCCCGCGGCCTGGCACAGTCCGCCGTTCGAGCCGACGGAGCGTGACGGCCGGCTCTACGGTCGCGGTACGGCTGACGACAAAGCAGGTATCGCAACACATTTGGCCGCTTTTCGAGCCCACGGCGGCGCCCCGCCCGTCGGCGTGACGGTGTTCGTGGAGGGTGAGGAGGAGTCCGGCTCGCCGTCGCTGTCGCGCCTGCTGGCGGCGCACAAGGACGCGCTGGCCGCCGACGTCATCGTGATCGCCGACTCCGACAATTGGAGCACCGACATCCCGTCGCTGACCGTGTCGTTGCGCGGCCTGGCCGACTGCGTGGTCGAGGTCTCCACACTCGACCACGGCCTGCATTCCGGCATGTGGGGCGGCGTTGTGCCTGACGCGCTCATGGTGCTGGTGCGGCTGCTGGCCAGCCTGCACGACGACGGCGGCAACGTGGCCGTCGAAGGTCTGCACGAAGCGACGGCAGCAGACGTGGACTACACACCCGAACGGGTGCGCGCCGACACCGGAGTGCTCGACGGTGTCGGCGAAATCGGTTCTGGCGCAGTCGCACAACGGCTGTGGGCCAAACCGGCGATCACGGTCATCGGCATTGACACCACTCCGATCGCCAAGGCGTCGAACACGTTGATCCCGTCGGCGCGGGCCAAGGTCAGCATGCGGGTGGCTCCAGGCGGCGACGCCGGCGAGCACCTTGCCGCGCTGACCCGGCATCTGCAACAGCATGCACCGTGGGGCGCTCGCGTCACCGTCACCCCGGGCGACGTCGGCCAGCCATACGCCATCGACGCCACCGGGCCGATCTACGACGCGGCGCGCGAGGCGTTCCGGGAGGCGTGGGGCCAGGACGCGGTGGATGCCGGCGTCGGCGGGTCGATCCCGTTCATCGCGGCGTTCGCAGAGGCGTTCCCCGACGCCACGGTCCTGGTGACAGGCGTCGAGGACCCAGATACGCAGGCGCACAGCATCAACGAGAGCCTGCACCTCGGCGTCCTGGAGCGCGCCGCGACGGCAGAAGCACTCCTGCTCGCCAAACTCGGATCAGACCGACAGGTCCCGTCGTAGCTTGGCGACGTGGCCGGTGGCGCGCACGTTGTACTGCGCCACCTCGATCGTGCCCTTCTCGTCGACGACGAACGTCGAGCGGATCACGCCCTTGACGGTCTTGCCGTACATCGTCTTCTCGCCGTAGGCGCCCCAGGCTTCGAGCACCGTGCGATCGGGATCGGACAGGAGCGGAAAGTTCAGGTCTTCTTTGTCCCGGAACTTGGCGAGCTTCTCGGGTTTGTCGGGGGAGATGCCGACCACGTCGAGCCCGGCACCGCCCAACTCGGCCAGGTTGTCGCGGAAGTCGCAGGCCTGTTTCGTGCAGCCAGGGGTGGAGGCGGCGGGGTAGAAGTACACGACGACCTTGCGGCCTGCGTAGTCCGACAACGAGACGGTGTTGCCGTCGGCGTCGGGGAGGCTGAACGCGGGGGCTTTGTCGCCCACCTCGAGGCGGGGAGTCTGCGGCATGGCTGGTGGCTCTCCTTCGATCCGTGGCACCGATACGCGGCCGGGCGCTGCGCGGAGCGCCCGCTGAACTAGGGTAGTGCGGCAGGACCGACAGACGGGCGGAGGCATACGTGGCGGATCGTGATCCCGACACCATCAAGGCCGAGATCGATCAGGCGCGCGATCAGTTGGCTCTGACTGTCGACTCGTTGACTGCGCGGGCCAACCCGCGGCGGCTGGCCGACGATCTCAAAGCAGGTGTGGTGCGCTTCGTGACGAAGCCGCCGGTGATGGCTTCGCTGGCCGGCGTCGGCGTGCTGGTGCTCGTGGTGGTCGTGCGGCGCGCACGCCGCTGACGGTTCCCCGCTGACGGTTCCCCGCTGACGGTTCAGCGGCGACGGGCCGAGCGGAACCAGTTCGAGAAGGAAAACCCGGGCGGGTTGGCCACGCGGCCGAGCCGGCTACAGCTGTGCACCAGCACCGGGAGCTGCGCGGCTGCGTCCGCGCCTGCGCCACTCGTCGCCGCCGCGGTCACCGACGGCTCCATCAGCCCTGACATCAGCTAAGTTCCTCGTTTCCCGACACGGATCGAGGATTGCCCCGGTTCCGTCGTGATCAGCTAACGGCACCATAACACCCGATGTACCCGATGGCCAGCGCAATCACTATCCATTCAGCGCACTGAGGAAATGTTCCGGCCACTTCTGCGCATTGACGCCTGGGTCGATATCTGTCCGTGAGAGTGACTCCTAGCACATTGTTCCGGGCTCGTCCTGCGGAACGCGATTATTTTGCGTGATCGTCAAAAACGGGTGCGCGTTTCCGCCGACAGGCAGGGGCGTCGGCACCCGTGCCGGGTCATCTACGCTGACGGCTGACCCACCACGAGCAAAGGAGACGCGCGATGGCGTGGTTTCTCGCCCTGCAGGGCCCGTCACAACCCAGCCACCAGGCTTCGGTGTACGAATTGCAGGATCTGACCGATGTCGACCAGCTGGCGCAGGAACTGGTCAGCGCTGTGACGCTGGACCGGGTGGTGCCGATTCCGGCGATGCTGCCGCAGAACAACCGCAAGCGGCAGAAGGTCACGCTGTATGTGCGGCCCGCCGCGTGGGCCATGTGGACTTTCTACGAGCTGAGTGACGACGATCGCCGCGCACTGATGAAGGAGAATCCGCTCGTGCAGGCGATGCAGGCTCATCAGCAGCAACACCATCCGGGGCAGCCCGGAGCCGCCCCGAACCCGTTGACGGGTCAGCCCGGGCCGGGTGCGCCGCCCCGACGCTGAGCCCACGCACGAATCCACTGCGCGAATTTCAGAAGAGGAGGACGTCATGAGCGCGGATGTGGAGCAGTTCGAATTCCAGGCCGAGGCCCGGCAGCTGTTGGATCTGATGATCCACTCGGTGTATTCGCACAAGGAATCGTTTCTGCGCGAACTCATTTCGAACGCATCGGATGCTCTGGACAAACTGAAGCTCGAGGCGTACCGCAACAAGGATCTCGACGTCGACACCTCGGATCTGCACATCGAGCTCATCACCGACACGCAGGCCCGCACACTGACGGTGCGTGACAACGGCATCGGGATGAGCCGCGACGAGGTGGTCGAACTCATCGGCACATTGGCCAAGTCCGGCACCGCCCGCATGCGTCAGCAGCTGCGCGAGTCCCCAGAAGGGGACGCCGGAGAGCAGCTGATCGGTCAGTTCGGTGTCGGGTTCTACTCGGTGTTCATGGTGGCCGACCGCGTCGAGCTGCTCACCCGCAAGGCCGGGGAGGGTGAGGCCACCCGCTGGGAGTCCAGCGGAGACGGCACCTACACGATCGCCACGGTCGCCGATGCGCCACAGGGCACCTCCGTCACGCTGCACCTCAAGCCCGAGGATGCCGAGGACCAGCTGCACGACTACACCGCGGAGTGGACGCTGCGGAACCTGGTGAAGAAGTACTCCGACTTCATCTCCTGGCCCGTGCGCATGCAGGTGGAGCGGCACAGCCCGGCCGCCAGCGTCGACGGCAACGAGGGCGACGAGGACACCGTGACGGTGGAGACCGAGACGCTGAACTCGATGAAGGCGCTGTGGTCCCGCTCCAAGGACGAGGTGACCGCCGAGGAGTACACCGAGTTCTACCGGCACATCGCCCGGGCCTGGGACGAACCGCTCGAGGTCATCGCTATGAAGGCCGAGGGCACCTTCGAGTACCAGGCGCTGCTGTTCATCACGTCGCAAGCGCCGTTCGATCTCTTCGACCGCGACGCGCACGTGGGCATCCAGCTCTACGTCAAACGCGTGTTCATCATGGGCGACTGCGACGAGCTGCTGCCGCAGTACTTGCGCTTCGTCAAGGGTGTCGTGGACGCACAAGACATGTCGCTCAACGTGTCTCGCGAGATCCTGCAGCAGGACCGCCAGGTGACCGCGATCCGGCGGCGGCTGACCAAGAAGGTCATCTCGACGATCGCCGAGCTGCAGAACGACCGTCCGGAGGACTACCGCACGTTCTGGACGCAGTTCGGCCGCGTCGTCAAGGAAGGCCTGCTCTCAGACGCCGACAACCGCGACGCGCTGCTGCGGATCGCGTCGTTCGTGTCGACTCGCAGTGACATCGAGGACGAGCCGACCACGTTGGCCGGCTACGTCGAGCGCATGAAGGACGGCCAGGAGCAGATCTTCTACGCCACGGGCGAGACGCGGGAGCAAATCCTGAAGTCTCCGCACCTGGAGGCATTCACGGCCAAGGGCTATGAGGTGCTGCTGCTGACGGACCCGGTCGACGAGGTCTGGGTGCAGACCGTGACCGAGTTCGACGGGAAAGCACTGCAGTCGGTGGCCAGGGGAGAGGTGGACCTGGAATCCGACGAGGAGCGCTCGGCACGCGAATCAGAGCGCGAGGAGCAGGGCAAGACGTTCGCCGATCTGTTGTCGTGGCTGAAGGAGACGCTCGACGAGCACGTCAAGGAGGTGCGGTTGTCGTCGCGGCTGACCGAATCGCCGGCCTGCCTGATCACCGATGCGTTCGACATCACCCCGGCCCTGGCGCGCCTGTACAAGGCGTCGGGACAGGATGTTCCCGTCGCCAAGCGCATCCTCGAACTCAACCCGGATCATCCGCTCGTGACCGGGCTGCGTCAGGCCCGCGAGGATCGTCCGGATGATCCGACGGTCGCGGAAACAGCCGAACTCCTCTACGGGACGGCGCTTCTGGCCGAAGGTGGTGCGCTCGACGATCCGGCGCGCTTCGCGGACCTGCTGGCGGCCCGCCTCGCGCGGACGTTGTAGGACTGCAAGACGAGAGCACCGCCCGACGCCGGGGGTGGCGACCGGTCGACGCGAAGCCTCAGCGCACCCCTGCCGAGTCGACAGCCCCTGTCACAGTGCGATCCACGTCGTCTTGAGGCCCGTGTACTTGTCGAGCGCGTGCAGCGACAGATCCCGTCCGAAGCCGGACTGCTTGAAGCCGCCGAACGGAGTCTGTGCGCTGAGAGCATCGACGGTGTTGACGGAGACGGTGCCGGCACGCAGTTTCGCTGCGACGCCGTGGGCGCGGCGTAGATCGTTTGTCCAGACAGACGCTGCCAAGCCGTAGACGGTGTCGTTCGCCATCCTGACCGCGTCGTCCTCGTCCCCGAAGGTCTGCACGGCGAGCACGGGTCCGAACACCTCGTCGGTGATGAGTTCGTCCGCCGGGCTGAGCCCCGTGATGATCGTGGGCTCGATGAAGCAGCCGGCGTGCACCCGTTGCCCACCGACGCGGACGTCGCCGCGCCGGCGCGCTCGATCCACGAAGCCGAGCACCTGCTCGGTGTGGGCCTCATCGACGATGGCGCCCTGGGTGGCCGACGGATCGAGTGGGTTGCCGGGCCGCATGGCTGCGGCACGCTCGACGAGATCGGCGACGAACCGTTCGGCAATCGAGTCCTGGACCAAGAGGCGGGAATTGGACGAACACACCGCACCCTGGTTGTAGAACGCGCCGAACAGGGCCATCTCGACGGCTTTGTCGAGATCGGCGTCCTCGAAGACCACATTGGGGCTTTTGCCGCCGCATTCCAGCCATACCTGCTTCATGTTGGAATCGGCGGCGTAGCGCAGGAATTGCTTGCCGGTGGCGGTCGAACCCGTGAACGCCAACACGTCGACGTCGGGATGAAGCCCGAGTGCGGAGCCGGCGCTCGCGCCCAGACCCGGAACGACGTTGAGGACGCCCGCGGGCAGACCGGCCTCCGTGGCCAGTTCCGCCAACCGCAGCGACGACAGCGGTGCGCGCTCGGAAGGCTTGAGCACGACGCTGTTTCCCGCGGCGAGGGCGGGTGCGACCTTCCACAGGGCCAGGTCGAGAGGGAAGTTCCACGGCGTGACGGCGCCGACGACGCCCAGCGGTTCGCGGGTCACCAGAGCGAGGTTTCCCGGCTCGGTCGGCGCGATCTCGCCGTTGATCTTGTCGAGAGCCTCGCCGTAGTAGGCGCACAACCCAGCGGCAGAGGGCACGTCGACCGTGAACGCCTCGGACACGAGCTTGCCCATGTCCATCGAGTCCAGAAGTGCCAGTTCGACGTTGTTCTCGTTGACCAGCTCGGCGAGCCGCAGCAGGACACGCTTTCGGTCGCCGACGGAGCTTCGCGACCAGTGTCCCGCATCGAAGGCCCGGCGGGCCGACCCGACGGCGGCGTCGACATCGGCCGCCTGTGCCGATGCCACCGCCGCGATCACCTCGCCGGTGGCCGGATTGACGGAGTCGAAGGTCTCACCCGACTCGGCGCCACGGAATGCGCCGTCGATGTAGATGCCGTCGCGCGGTGCAAGCTCGGCGGCATGCCGCGTCCAGTCGTCCAGCGTCGCGGGATCCCTTGTAGCGGTGATGGTCACGTGATGTCCTTCCCAACGGGGTTACGGAATGTAGAGCGCGAACTGTTTCGTCAGCGTCTCGGTGACGCGGAACTCCCCGCGCCAGCCGGAGCGCATGACGTAGGCGTCACCAGCCGAAAATGTTTGCGTGACACCGTCATCGCCGCTGAGCGTGACCGATCCCTCCAGCACTAATGCATATTCGTCGCCGGGGTAGGCGTCGATGTACTCGCTGTACGGTTCGGCTCGCCACGACCCGACCGTGAATTTGGCATCGGAACTCGACAGGTGGACGAGGTCATGTTCGTCGGGGGCGCCCGTGCGCAGTGATTCAGCGGTGATGTATGCGCAGGGTGACATCGCCTCACGTGCCGCGTCTCCGGTGGGTACACGCTGCATTGCCGGACTTCGTGTTTCGGTCATCGGTTCTCCTTCGTCAGACGTGGGCGGGTTCGACCGCCAAGGGCAGCAGTCGTCCAGGGTGGGCGCTCAGTTCGGTGACCTCGCGAAGGAACGGCACGTCGGCGGGTGTCGGCTCGTCGAGTTCCTCGGCGTAGCGGTGGCCCGCCCACACCGCGGCGGCGATGGTGGACGGGGCCCAGGCGTCGCCGATCGCACGCACCGTCCTGAGATCGGCTTCGGCCCATGCGGATTCGCGGGCGTTGAGCTCGTCGAACAATCGGTTTTCGGGAAGACGGCTGGTCACGAGCACTACCGAGTCGGTCGCGAGCGTGCCCTCGTCGCCGGTGAACACGCAACCGGTGTCGACACCGTCGGCGGTGATGCGGTTGAGTGTCGTGTTGGTCAGGACGTGGATGCCTGCACGGATGATGCGCTTGCGGATCCGTGCGACCTCCATGGTGTTGACCGTCCACGCAGAGACGTGCGCACCGGGGGTGATCAGTGTGACGTCGAAGTTCTCCTTGGCCAGCAGCTCGGCCACCACGCCTCCGAGGTAGTAGTGATCGTCGTCGAACAGCACGACGCGCTCACCACGGGGCCGTACGCCAGCCAGGATGGCGTCGGGGGTCAGGACGTCGGCACCTTCGGCGATTTCGATCGGGTGCGTGTGCCACCGGCCGACGCCGTCACTGCGCCAATGTGATCCGGTGGCCAGCACGACGTGGTTGAAGTCATTGTCGATGACGTCGTCGACGGTCATCTCGCTCTGCATGAAAACATCGACGTTGTCGAGTTTGTGGAGCTGCTGCTGGCGGTAGTCGACCACTCGGATCCATGCCGAGAGGCCGGGCAGCTTGGCTTCCCGTTCGACGCGACCGCCGAGAACGCGGGTCGATTCGGCCAGGCTGACGCGGTACCCGCGCTGGCCGAGCGACCTGGCCGCCTCCATGCCGGCAGGGCCTGCGCCGACGACCAGAACGTGTGCGTCGGACGACTTCACGCGGATGCGCTCGGGATGCCAGCCGCGCCGGAATTCCTCGCCCATGGTCGGGTTCTGGGTGCACCGGATCGGCGACATCGTGAAGTCACCGGACACACAGATGTTGCAGCCGATGCACTCCCGGATGTCCTCCAGATTCCCCGTTTCGATCTTGCGCGGCAGGAAGGGGTCTGCGATCGACGGACGTGCGGCACCGATGAGGTCGAGCACACCACTCTCTATCTGGTGCACCATGGTGTCGGGCGAGGTGAATCGACCAACGCCCACAACGGGTTTGGTCGTGAGATCCTTCAAGCCGCGAACGTAGGGTTCCTGCTCGGCTTCGGGGCCGAACCGTGAAGTCACGGAGTCGTCCTCCCAGCTCCCGAGGACGAAATCCCATAGATCGGGGTGCTCGCCGATCTCGCCGATGGTGTCCTCGATCTCGGTGCGCGTGATGCCGTCCTCGCCGAGGAGTTCGTTGATGGTGATACGGCACGCGATCGCTGCCTTGCCGTCGGCTTCCTCCCTCGAATCCTCGAGCACCTCGCGGAGAAAGCGAATCCGGTTGGTGAGGCTGCCGCCGTATTCGTCGGTGCGGTTGTTGTAGCGGCGGGAGAGGAAGTGGTGCAGACCGCCCAGCGCGTGGCCGGCGTAGACGTAGACGATGTCGTAGCCGACGTCGATCGAGCGGCGGACGGCCTGGCGATGCCAGCGGCGTACATCGGCGATGTCCGCCTTCGTCATCGCGCGGGCCTGCACCGGATCGTAGGAGAATGTGGCCACCGGAAGGTGCTGTGGGCTCAGCGGCGTTTCCCGGCTGATCAAATTGGGACTGTTGAGACCGTTGTGCGCCAACTCGATTCCTGCCAGAGCGCCGCCTTCGTGGATCTTGTCGGCGATGCGCGCGAGCGCGGGCATGTCCTGCTCGTCCCAGATGCGCAGTTCGATGAAGGGTCCGATGTCGGACGTCGGATGGATCTCGACCTGCTCGGTGCACACGACGGCCCAGCCGCCCTCGGCCTTCACCTGGCGCATGACGGCCTCGCCCGACGGATCGCGGTAGCCCATGCCGTTGCAATGCGGAACCTGGTAGAAGCGGTTGCGCGCTGTGACTGGTCCGATCTGCACCGGCTCGAAGAGGATGTCGTAGCGGGGGTCTCTCATGGTTTTCTCCTGTGACCGAGGTCCGGGGTGCTCGTTGAATCCAGTATGGGAAGTGTTGTCGGGCTCAGCGGTTCACACGCGTGACGGTGACCTCGTGCGGTGTCGTTGCGCGCCCGGAATTTCCGGCACAGAAGCCCGCCACCGCGATCGCGGACAAGACCGCCAGCGTGCCGAGGGTGAACACCTCGAAGCGAACGTGCGTGACGCCCCAGTGGTCGAGGAAGTCGTAATCGAGTCCGACCAGCGTTTCCAAGGTGCCGGGGAACACCGCGACCCAGGTGCCGAGCAGAGCCCAGAACGTGGTGAGGCCGGCAGCGACCGCCATGCCGGTTCGTCCGCCCGGCACCGCGTAGGGACGCGGCACGTCGGGGTGGGTCGTTCGCAGGCGGTATGCGGCGGGGAACACGAAGCAGTAGGCGATGAGCGATGTCGAGATCGTGATGGAAAGGACCACGCCGAAGGTGGCGGCGCTGTCCCCCTGGGAGAAGGCGATTCCGGCGAACATGAAGGTGAGCGACACGATGCCCGTGAAGACGCCCACGCGAACAGGCGTCTGCCGTCGCTCGTCGAATTTCGCGAAGTACGGGAAGAAGGCTCCGTCGGCAGACGCCACGGCCAACGCCCGATTGGCCGCCAAGGCCCAGGTGGCGCCGGTGATCGCGAGCGTCACGATGAAGGCGACGACTGCGATCTGAACCAGGATCGAGGCGGCGGGACCGTAGATACCGAAGACGGTCTCGACAGCGGCCATGAACCCCGCGATGCCGGTGATCTTGTCCGGGGGCAGAACCACCAGCAGGGCGAGCACGGGAAGTGCGTAGGCAAGCAGTCCGATCACGCCACCGATGGCGATGCCGCGGGGCACGTCGCGTTGCGGATTCTCCATTTCGTCACCCGCTTGACTGGGCACCTCGAATCCGACGAGCGAGAACAGTAACAGCGGTACCAGGCCGAGGAAGCCGACCGGTGTGGGCGACCATGTCAGCGTCCCAACTCCGTTGAACCCGTTCTGAACTCCGTAGAACAGCGTCGTCCCGAGAAAGAACACGGCGAGAAGCAGCTTGGCGTAGGTGCCGACCTTGAAGATGATCCTGCACCGCTCCAGCGACATCAAAGTGATTCCTGCCGCGGCGACGACGAAGGCGATCTTGAACAGGTAATCGCCGACACCACCGGGGTTGAGTGGTGTGATGTACGTGCTCCACGCCTCGGCGCTGATGAAAGCCAGTGAGCCGCCGATCCACAGTGGGTTGATGGACCAGTACATGACGGTCGCCAGTGATCCGGGGAGCCGACCGAAAGCCCGTTTGACCCACTCGTAGAGTCCTCCCTCGGCCGGAAAGGCGCTACCGAGCTCGGCGGTGACGAGGCCGTACGGAACCATCCACAACGCGCCCAGCACCAAGAGCCAGGTGAACGTCTCGGCCCCGAACGACGAGATCTCGCCGACCATGTCGAGGCCGATGAGCGCGGACAGAATCATGACCGGCACGTCGAGTCGTCGGAGCGATCGCGTGTAGCGGAGCTTCGAAGTCCGCGATGCGAGGTGGTCGTCTGGCAACGAGGGTGATCCCATCAGGCAACTCCTGGCTGGCTCAAGCGGGGTGATGTGAACACAGTGCAGCCGCTCGCTTCATCTGTACAGCCGGTGTTTCCGAACACTAAGATCGATTTTCCAGATGTGGAGGTTCAGTTGGCTGATTACACGCTCCGGCAACTGGAGTACTTCGTCGCCGTTGCGGAGGCGGGCAGCGTCACCCATGCTGCGGCGGCGGTTCACCTGTCGCAGTCGGCCATGTCGGCGGCTCTGGCAGACCTCGAGGCGGCGTTGTCTGTGCAGGTTCTGGTCCGGCGCCACGCGCGGGGTATCAGCCTGACACCGGCGGGCAAGGAGCTGTTGATCGCCAGTCGGCAACTACTGGCCTCGGCGGCGGATCTGCGGGCCGTCGCGCACGGATTGGGCACGTCGTTGAGTGGCACGCTGTCGATCGGCTGCTTTCAGGTGGTGGCGCCGTATCTGCTGCCGGAACTGCTCGCGACATCGGCGGTGAAACTGCCCAACCTGCACCTGCAGACCACGGAGGTCGATCTCGCGGACCTCGCGGAGGGCGTGGCCGACGGCACGTTCGAACTCGGCATCGGTTACGACCTCGTCGACGACCCGCGGCTCACACGTTGGCCCCTGTTCCAGCTGCCCCCGTACGTACTGGTGCCGGGTGACCACCGGTTGGCTGGGCGCACACGAGTGCGCCTGGCCGATTTGGCTGATGAACCGATGGTGCTGCTCGATCTGCCGCACAGCCGGGACTACTTCCAGAGCGTGTTCGACGCCTCGGGCGTCAGCCCCGATGTGCGCTTCCGGTCGACGACCGTCGAGACGTGTCGGGCGCTCGTCGGCCGGGGCTTGGCCTACACCGTCCTCAATCTGCGCGCGGCGGTGCCGACAGCGCTCGACGGCCACGCCGTCGCCGCCGTGCCGATCGCTGGAAATCCGCCGGCGCTGACGGTGGTGCTGCTCAATGCGTTGGCGGCGAAGCCCACTCGTCGCGCGAGCGTCGTTGCTGAGCTCTGCCGAAATCTGTTCTCGCGTCCGCCGGGCGGATGATCGTGAATCGATTTTTCCGATGTCATACATCGAATCTATGAGCTGTACAGATGTAGTCGGCGGCTGAACCATTGGAGGGCGAGCAGTTCGCCCAACAGTGGAGGTCATGTTGTCCAACCAACAGGTCGAGGTTCTCGTCGTCGGTGCCGGGCAGTCCGGCATCGCCATGAGCGAGCATCTCAGCGCGCAGGGCATCACCCACCTCGTGCTGGAACGTGATCGCATCGCCGAGCGGTGGAGGTCGTGGCGCTGGGACTCGCTTGTGGCCAACGGCCCCGCGTGGCACGACCGCTTTCCCGGCCTGCAATTCGACGTCGCTCCCGATGCTTTCGCGGGAAAGGAGGAGGTCGCCGACTACCTGGTCGCGTACGCCGACAAGATCAGCGCGCCGATTCGCACCGGCGTCACTGTGGAATCAGTCCGGAAACGGCACGGCCAGTACGGGTTTCGAGCCCAGACCTCTGACGGAGCCATTGACGCGAACTTCGTCGTCGCGGCCACCGGTGCCTTCCAGAAGCCGATCGTCCCGTCCGTCGTGCCCGAGTCCGCGGGCGTTCATCAGATCCACTCCAGCGCTTATCGCAATCCGCGGCAGCTGCCAGAGGGTGCCGTGATGGTGATCGGCGCGGGATCCTCGGGCGTGCAGATCGCCGGTGAACTCCGACAGTCCGGCCGACGGGTGTACCTTGCGGTCGGACCTCACGAACGCCCGCCACGTAGTTACCGCGGCCGCGATTTCTGCTGGTGGCTGGGCGTTCTCGGCAAGTGGGACATGCCCGCACCGCCGCGCGGCGCCGAGCACGTGACCATCGCTGTGAGCGGAGCCCGCGGGGGCCACACGGTCGACTTCCGTGATCTGGCGGCGACAGGAATCACGCTGCTCGGCATGGCCGGGCCTTACGAAAGCGGGATGATGACGTTCGCGCCGGATCTGAGTCACAACATCGACAAGGGTGACGCGAACTACCTGTCGATGCTTGACGAGGCGGACGCCTACGTCACCCGCAACGGACTCGACCTTCCCGAGGAGTCGGAGGCTCGCGTGTTCGGCCCTGATCCGGAGTGCGTGACGAACCCGATCGAATCCATCCATCTCGCCGATGCCGGTATCACGACGATCATCTGGGCCGTCGGGTTCGCGTACGACTACGGGTGGTTACAGGTGGACGCCTTCGACGACCACGGCAAGCCGCGACATCAGCGTGGGGTGTCGACCGAACCCGGCCTCTACTTCCTCGGACTGCCATGGCAGTCCCGCCGCGGGTCGAGCTTCATCTGGGGTGTGTGGCACGACGCCAAATACCTCGCCGACCAGATCGCGATACAGCGCGCCTATCTGGCGTACGAAACACCCGCGCTGGCTGATCGCTGACGCCCGACAGGAGAGGAGCCCGTCGATGACGGACATGACACCAGTTGACGTGATTCACACCAGGATTCGGCCGTTCAACACGAAGGACACCTACCCCGAGCAGGATCTCGACAACGATTTGTGTCAGGCCGTTGTCGCGGGTGGCGTGGTCTACCTCCGCGGCCAGATCGGACAGGATCTCGACACCCGTGAGTCGGTCGGTATCGGCGACGTCGAGGCGCAGGCCGAGAAGGCGATGGCCAACATCGCGATGTTGCTCGACGAAGCAGGCAGCAGTCTCGCCCACATCGTCAAGGTGACTGTCTACCTGGTCGACGTGCGCTACCGCGAGACGGTCTATCGCGTCATGGGACGGTGGCTCAAAGGCGTCTACCCGGTGTCCACCGGCCTCGTCGTCGACGCACTGGCCCGCCCCGAGTGGCTCGTCGAGATCGACGCCACCGCAGTGCTGAGCGGGAACCTGTCGTGACGTTCTCCCTCGTCGTCCGTAGCGGTTCGGCGTTCGGCATGGTCGTCTGCTCGTCGAGTCCCGCAGTCGCCTCGCGGTGCGTGCACCTGCGTGCGGGTGTGGGTGCGGTCGCGAGCCAGAACGTCACCAACCCGAATCTCGGTGCGGTGGCATTGGATGCCCTTGCCGGTGGTGCCGACGCCGACGCTGCACTGCGGGCCACCATCGCCGGCGAGGCGCACGCCGAACACCGGCAGGTCATCATCGTCGACGCCGCCGGCGGCACGGCTATCCACACCGGCGCCAAGGCGCTGGGGACTCGGCACGAGACGTGGACCGAGAACGCTGCCGCGGCGGGCAATATGCTGGCCCACGCGAGCGTCGTCGATGCTCTGCTGGATGGGTATCTCACCTCGACGGCGAGCAGGCTGGAGCGTCAGCTACTCGACGGACTTGCTGCTGCTGCCGACGCAGGCGGCGAGGCGGGGCCTGTGCATTCCGCTGGACTCGAAGTGGTCGAGGACGTTGCATGGCCCGTCACCGATCTGCGGGTGGACTGGCACGACGATCCGATCGCCGAACTGGAGCGGCTGTGGTCGGTGTGGGAACCGCAGAAGGCCGACTATCGCACGCGCGGAATCGATCCCACTGCCGCGCCGTCCTACGGAGTGCCGGGGGATCTGTGACCACCGCACTCGACGACGCCGTTCGGTCCGCGACCGAACGTGCCACCGACCGCATCCTTTCGTTGTCGCACGACCTGCACGCGCATCCCGAGACCGCCTGGGAGGAGGTCTGGTCCTGCGCGCGGGTCGCCGGTGAACTCGCTGACGCGGGTTTCGCTGTCGAAGAGAAGTTCACCGGATTGGAGACCGCCTTCCTCGCGCGCCGCGGCACCGGGCCGCTGCACCTGGCCGTGTGTGCCGAGTACGACGCTCTCCCCGGACTGGGTCACGCATGCGGCCACAACGTCATCGCCGCTATCTCCATCGGGGCGGCGTTGGCGTTGGCGCCCTACGTCGACGACCTCGGCATCACGCTGTCGGTGTTCGGCACTCCCGCCGAAGAGGGCGGCGGTGGCAAGATCGAGATGCTCGACCGCGGCGGCTTCGCGGGCGTGCACGCCGCGGCAATGGTGCATCCCGGACCTGTCGACGTCGCGCGTGCGCAGCCGTATGCCGTGTCGCACAGCCACATTCGGTACGACGGTAAGTCCTCGCATGCGGCCGCCTATCCCGAAAGAGGGATTAACGCCGCCGACGCCTTCACGATCGCCCAGGTGGCCATCGGCCTGATGCGCCAACAACTCCCGCAGGGCGTCCGGGTGCACGGCGTCATGACGAACGGGGGAGAGGCGCCCAATGCCATACCGCAGCGGACCGAGGGACGCTGGTACGTCCGCGCGGGAACGCTCGCCCAACTCGGCGAGTTCGAGGAGCGCGTCAACCGATGCTTCGAGGCGGGTGCCCACGCAACCGGCTGCCAGCTGACGATCACACCCGAGAGCAAGCCGTACGCCGAGTTCCGCACCGACGAAGCACTTCTCGATCTTTATGTCAGGCGCGCCGAGGAGATCGGCAGGCGGTTCAGCGCGGGGTCCGACTCCCTGATGAATCGCGCATCGACTGATATGGGCAATGTGTCGCAGCGCATCTCGGCCATTCATCCCTACATCGGAATCGACTCCCTGCCGGCTGTGAACCATCAACCGGAGTTCGCTGCTGCGGCGATCTCCGCCGCCGCCGACCGTGCGGTGGCCGAGGGTGCGCTCGCCCTCGCGCTGACTCTGCTGGACGCGGCCTCGACCTCCGAGACGCGGCAGCGGCTGCTCGGCTCGCGGGGGCCGGCATGACCATGCGGGTCGAACGCGACCTGCTCGGCGACCACGACGTGCCGGATGCCGCGTATTACGGCGTGCACACCGTGCGCGCGTTGGAGAATTTCCCGATCACAGGCACCCCGATCTCCCGTTACCCGGAGCTGATCGTCGCGCTCGCCTGCGTGAAACTTGCCGCAGCACGGGCGAATCGCCGTCTGGGATTGCTTGACGCCGAGCGAGCAGACGCCATCGTCGCGGCGTGCCAGGAGATCAGGTCCGGCGCACTGCATGACGAGTTCGTGGTCGACGTCATCCAGGGGGGCGCTGGGACGTCGACCAACATGAACGCCAACGAGGTGATCGCCAACCGGGGGCTCGAACTGCTCGGATATCGGCGTGGCGATTACCTGCACCTGCACCCGCTGGAACACGTCAACCTCAGCCAGAGCACCAACGACGTCTACCCGACGGCGCTGAAGATCGCACTGCAGTTCGGCGTGCATCGGCTGCAGGTCGCCATGGCAGAGCTGGTCAAAGCCTTTGCCGACAGGGCTGTTGAGTTCAGCGGCCATCTCAAGATGGGCCGCACGCAGTTGCAGGACGCGGTGCCGATGACGCTTGGCCAAGAGTTCGGTAGCTACGCCGTGATGGTCGGCGAGGACGGCGATCGACTCGGGGAGGCCGTGACGCTGATCTCCGAGATCAACCTCGGCGGCACAGCGATCGGCACCGGCCTCAACGCGCATCGTGGCTACGCCGATGCGGTGTGCGAGGAACTGCGCAAGACCACGGAACTGCCACTCGTCACCGCGTCGAACCTCGTCGAGGCCACCCAGGACGTGGGTTCTTTCGTTCAGCTGTCGGGAGTGCTGAAGCGTACTGCGGTGAAGTTGTCGAAGATCTGCAACGATCTGCGGCTGCTGTCCTCGGGTCCCCGGGCAGGTTTCGGCGAGATCAATCTTCCCGCCGTGCAAGCGGGGTCGAGCATCATGCCGGGCAAGGTCAACCCGGTCATCCCGGAGGTCGTCAATCAGGTCGCGTTCGAGGTCATCGGCAACGACATCGCGATATGCATGGCCGCCGAGGGCGGGCAGTTGCAGCTCAACGCGTTTGAGCCGATCATCGCGCACAGTCTCTTCGAGTCGCTCTCCCACCTGACGGCTGCCTGCGACACACTGCGCACCCGCTGCGTCGCGGGCATCACTGCCAACGTCGCCAGAATGCGCGCCACAGTTGACCATTCCATCGGTCTGGTCACCGCGCTCAATCCGTACATCGGCTACGAGGCGGCGACCCGCCTCGCCGCCGACGCGTTGACGTCCGACTCCGATATCGCGTCGCTCGTACTCGACCGCGGTCTACTGACCGCGTCTGAGTTGGAGACCATCCTGCGGCCTGACAATCTGATCGGTCCTCGACCGATGTGATGATGTCAATCAGGTGCGATGTCGCGGATCGGTAGGCTCAGTTCCGCGGCGGTGACGGTGACGAGCAGGCTCTTGACCGCCGAGTAGTCCAGTGCTCCGCGCATGACGGAGCCGATCGACAAGCCGTCGTAGACGGCGAGGATGCGCATCGCGGCGGCGTTGGCGTCGTCGGTGTGGAAAACCCCTGCAGCCAGGCCGCTTTCGATGATCGCCGAGGTGCGATCGAGCCAGGCCTGCATCAGGCGCGCGACTTCGGCGCGCACCGCGGGCCGGCGACGTCCGGCGTGCCAGGCATCGATCCACAGCGCGCTGAGGCGCTCTTGTTCCTCCGATGCGAGGGTCGCGAGGAGCACTCGGATCGCGGCAACCGGGGATGTCTGCTGGTCGACGGGACCGAAGGTCGCCTCGAGTTCGGCTTCTGCGATGCCGACGAACACCTCAGCGAGCAACTCGTCGACGGACGGAAAGTAGTAACCGATCAGGCCGCCGGTGATGCCGAGCGCGTCCGCGATGGATCTCAACGTGATCGATTCCAGCCCGTCGGACAACGCGAGTGCCGTCGCGTGCGCCACGATCTCGGCGCGGCGGGCCTCGGGAGTCTTCCGCGTCCGCCGGGGTTTGACCTCGGCTCCACTTGACGGCACGCCAGAGATGGTATTGGGTTACTGCCCAACAGCCAAATTGGGCATGTGCCCAATAAGAGAGTCGAGGATGCGTGTGATCACCCCTGACATCGAGTCGAGCTCCTCGACGGTCTCCACCGCTGCTGCCGACGAGTTCGGCCGGATCGAGGCTCGTGGGATCGACTACATCCCGCCGAATGAACGACACGGGCATCCTCGCGGGCTTTTCCTCGTGTGGGCGTCGGCCAACGTCAACTTCCTCTACGTCGTACTCGGCGGACTCCTCATCCTCTTCGGCCTCTCGTTGTGGCAGGCGCTCGCGGTCGTCGTGGTCGGCAATCTGTTCTGGGCGGCGATCGGGTTGCTCGCCATCACCGGCCCGGTGTCGGGAAGTCCCAGCGGCGTCATCAACCGCAGCATGTTCGGCGTCGTCGGGAATCGGCTGAACATGGCGCTTCTCAACTGGCCGATCTTCATCGCCTACGAGGCGGTCAATCTCGCACTCGGCGCTCTGGCGGGCTTCGCGCTGGCCGATCAACTGGGATTCTCGGCCAACCCGCCGGTCCAGATCGTCATCGTCGCCGTCACGGCCGCGGTCACGGTGACGATCAGCGTCTACGGCCACGCGACCATCGTGCGGATGAGCGGCCTCTTCACTGTCGCGCTGACGGTCGTGATGGTGATGCTCGGAGCTTGCGTGCTGAACCACGCGGACTGGGGCTATGTTCCACCTGTCGAGTCCGCGCCCGCCGGTTGGGCCGTAGTGGCGACGATGACCGCGGGCGTGACCGTCATCGCGGCGGCGCCGCTGTCCTGGGGCATCAGCGCCGACTACGCCCGATATCTGCCCGCGGACACCTCCCGACTGCAGGTCGCGGCCTGGACCGCACTCGGCGGGTTCGTGCCGGCGGTGTTGTTGGGTGCCGTGGGTGTGCTCGCGGGCACCGTGATCGACATGACCGACCCGCAGACCGCGCTCGCGCAGATCCTGCCGTCGTGGGCCTACGCTGCCTTCCTGCTGTTCGTGGTTCTCGGTTGCATGACCAACAACATCCTCACCATGTACAGCTCGGGGCTGTGCCTTCAGGCCATCGGGGTTCCGCTGCGCCGCGCGGTCACGGTGCTGATCGACGGTCTTCTCGGTGTGACACTGGCGCTGTACGCGCTGTTCGTTGCGAACTTCACCGACGCGTTGAGCACCACCCTCGAACTGACCGTCGTCCTGCTCGGACCGGCTATCGCGGTGTACTCCGCCGATGTTCTCCTTCGCCGAAACCGTTACGACGGAGGGGAATTGAACGACGTGACGCCGGCGGGCCCGTTCTGGTTCAGTCGAGGGTGGAACATCGCGGGATTCTCGGCGATCGGCGCCGGAGCATTCGCCGCCGCATTGTGTGTCAACACCACGCCGTACCAGGGCCCGATTTCAGCCGCGCTCGACGGGGCCGATCTGTCCGCCGTCGTGGGGCCTCTGGTCGCCGTCGCCGTCTACGTCGCGATGACGCGACTGCTCTACCCCGGCCACATCGTGCGCCGCGATGTGACCGCATGAGGCCACTGCCGGTCTCTGCGAGCTGGTTCGTCGTCACCGACTGCGGTGCGGGTGTCACCCTCATCGAGGAACCCGGGGTGGAGCCGATGCTGCGCGCCAACACCTGGTACGTGCGCGGTCGACGTCGCGACGTGGTGATCGACACCGGCCTCGGGGTGTGTTCGCTACGGGATGCCCTGGCTGAAACGTTCGGCGGGCGTGAGCCTGTGGCGGTACTGACACACTCGCACCCCGACCACATGGGCGGGGCTCACGAGTTTCGTCAGAGGTGGGCCCATCCCGCCGAGAACCCCGGTCGTCCCGCCCACGTCAGCCTTTTCGGGCCCGACCTGTGCGCGGCGCTGGGTGTGGACCCGGGCACCGACGGGATGTCCGGGTGGCAGCTCAACGCTGTGCCCAGCGACGACTACGACATGTCGACGTATCAGACGAGGCCCGCGCCGACCACCGCTGATCTCCGCGACGGCGACGTCGTCGACCTCGGGGACCGCCGGCTGGAGGTACTGCACCTGCCGGGCCACAGTCCCGGCAGCATCGCCCTCTACGACCCCGACACCCGCACGTTGTTCTCCGGCGACGTCGTCTACGACGCCGAGCTGCTCGACGACCTCGTCGGTAGCGACCGCGCCCACTACCGCGAGTCGATGCGCAGGCTCGCGCAGCTGGACGTGGCGACAGTCCACGCCGGGCACGAGCCCAGCTTCGACGGCGACCGCCTGCACGTCCTGATCGACGCCTACCTGAGTACCCCTACACCGGAAAGCACGAGAATCTGACATGGCCCGCTACGGAACACAATTCGGACCCGACATCACCTTCCTGGGAGTGCCGCGGTGCACGTGGGACGAACCCGCGACGTACGCCGACGCCGACGTCGTCATCATCGGCGCGCCCTTCGACGGTGGCACGTCTCACCGCGCCGGCACCCGCTTCGGACCGCAGTTCATGCGGCAGACCGACTACAACCCCCACGACGGATCCCGGCCGTCGCTGGCGATGAGGGTCGACGCCCTCAAGGACGTGACCGTGTACGACGCGGGCGACGTCGAGATGTTCTCCGGTGACGCGGCGAGGTCGGTCGCCGATCTGCAGAGGGCCGTGTACACCGTCACCGCCAACGGCGCGATACCCGTCATCCTCGGCGGCGACCACACCATTGCCTGGCCGGACGCGGGCGGCGTCGCCGAACACGTCGGCAAGGGTCGGGTGTCGATGATCCACTTCGACGCCCACGCCGATACCGGCGACATCGAGTTCGGATCACTCATCGGACACGGCCAGCCGATGCGCCGCCTCATCGAGTCCGGTGCGGTGCGCGGAGATCGCTTCCTGCAGATGGGGTTACGCGGCTACTGGCCGGGGCCTGACACGCTGGAATGGATGGCGCAGCAGAAGATGCGGTGCTACGAGATGACCGAGATCGTTCATCGCGGTTTCGAGACGTGCCTGACCGAAGCCTTCGGGATCGCCACGGACGAATGCGAGGGCGTGTTCCTGTCCGTCGACGTCGACGTGTGCGACCCTGGCCACGCGCCGGGGACCGGTACTCCCGAACCGGGCGGCCTCACGTCTCGGCAACTGTTGGATGCCGTCCGGCGCATTGCCTACGAACTGCCGGTCGTGGGCGTGGACGTCGTCGAGGTGGCGCCACCCTACGACGTCGCAGACATCACCTCGTTCCTGGGCAATCGGATTGTCCTGGAGGTGCTTTCCGGGATGGCGCGACGGCGTCGCGACCAGCGCGACGGCAGCGTCTGGGACCCGGCGCTGCCGCTCCTGGCCGGCCGCGGCGAATAGTCGCCGCGCGTCCCGTGACAACGAAAAAGCCCCGCCTCGGCGGGGCTTTTTTGGTGGTGCGCCGTCAGGGTTTCGAACCCCGGACCCGCTGATTAAGAGTCAGCTGCTCTACCAACTGAGCTAACGGCGCGCGTGGGAGACAATAACAGGCCCGCGCCGCCGGACGGAAATCGTCGAAGAATCCGCTCGTCACGGGCGCTTCTCGATCGCAACGCCGCGTTCACGTGCGCACTCGAAACGCACCGTAGAATCGGCGTCAACAATTCTGGGAATCCGCTGTCAGTATTCCTGTCAAGAGCCTGTAGAAGAGGTGGAGCAAGTATGGCGCAGGGCAACACGGCGACGCGTGCGCGGCGCGGGCGGGCCTGGCTGGCCGCCTTCGTGCTGGTTCCCGCGATGACGCTGGTGATGACAGCATGCGGGAGCGGCGCCGACACCGCCGCACCTGCGGTCATCAACGAGAAGGGCACCCCGTTCGGCGACCTGCTGGTGCCCAAGCTGACGTCCTCTGTCAAGGACGGCGCGGTCGGCGTGAGCGTGGATTCGCCGGTGACGGTGAGTGCGGAGTTCGGCGTCCTGGGCGCCGTGTCGATGGTCAACGAGAACGGCAAGCCCGTGCAGGGTCAGTTGTCCGAGGACGGTCTGACGTGGGAGACCGCCGAACCGCTGGGCTACAACAAGCGCTACACGCTCACTGCGGAGTCACTCGGCCTCGGCGGGGTGGCCAAACGGCAGATGTCGTTCGAGACGCATTCGCCCGAGAACCTGACGATGCCGTACGTGCTGCCCAACGAGGGCGAAGTTGTCGGAGTGGGGCAGCCCATCGCCGTCCGGTTCGACGAGAACATCCCCAATCGCCTTGCGGCACAGCAGGCCATCACGGTGAAGACGACGCCCGAAGTCGAGGGCGCCTTCTACTGGCTGAGCAATCGCGAGGTGCGCTGGCGCCCGGCTGAGTACTGGAAGCCGGGCACCAAGGTCGACGTCGCGGTCAACACCTACGGTGTCGATCTCGGCGACGGACTCTTCGGTCAGGAGAACGTCTCGACCTCCTTCACGATCGGCGACCAGGTCGTCACGACCGTCGACGACAACACCAAGACGTTGACGGTGAAGCGCAACGGCGAAGTCATCAAGTCGATGCCGGTGTCGATGGGCAAGAACAGCACGCCGACGAACAACGGCACCTACATCGTCGGAGACCGTCGCTCGCACATGGTGATGGACTCGTCGACCTACGGTGTCGCGGTCGAGTCGCCGAACGGCTATCGCACCGAGGTGGATTGGGCCACCCAGATCTCCTACAGCGGCATCTACGTGCACGCCGCTCCGTGGTCGGTGGGCAGCCAGGGCTATAGCAATGTCAGCCACGGCTGCATCAACGTGAGCACGAGCAACGGCAAGTGGTTCTACGACAACGCCAAGCGCGGCGACATCGTCGAGATCGTCAACACCGTGGGGTCGCCCCTGCCGGGGACCGACGGCCTCGGGGACTGGAACATCCCGTGGTCGCAGTGGAAGGCCGGTAACGCCAACATTTGACGCCGATCGCCCCGCCGGCCGCGCCGGCGGGGCCGTGTCAGGTCGACGTCGGGCCGGGCCTACTCGTGGGGCTGCTTCGTCTCCGGGTAGTTGGTGTAGCGAAGGATGAACGCCGCTGACGTGATGCCGGCGGCGACGCCGATGACTCCCCACAATGCGATCTGGAAGACCAGCGATCCGAACAGGAAGTCGTAGCTCACGGTCAGATAGAGGGCCCAGAAGACGCGGTAGGCCGACCAGAAGGCCACCAGACCGGTGCTGATGCCGATCATCAGGGCACGCTGACGGTCGACGCGGTTGACGTGGGTCGCGAGTGCGGCGGGGAGCTTCACGGGGTCTGTCCTCTCGACGGTGTGTTCCGCGGTTGCGGTCGAGACACAGTCAAAAGGGGCGAGAGCGCTACCGATCCCAAGAACCGGCCTGAAAAACAAGTCAGGGGCCCACGAGGGGCCCCTGACCGGTGGGGTGGCTGACGGGACTCGAACCCGCGACAGCCAGGATCACAACCTGGTGCTCTACCAACTGAACTACAGCCACCATTGCCGCTTGCACGGCGTCGTCGATACTAGCCGGTGGAACCCCCGTCAGCCGAATCAGTTGCCGATGTCGGCCCCAGTTGAGCGGCAACCGCCGCGATCTCGCTGGTCGCGGGGCCGGGCTGCGGGACGAACGCGGTCTGCCGGTAGTACTTCAGCTCTCGGATCGACTCGTGGATGTCGGCCAGCGCGCGGTGTGCCAGCCCCTTCTCCGGCTGGCCGAAGTAGATGCGGGGATACCAGCGTCGGCACAACTCCTTGATCGAGCTGACGTCGATCATCCGGTAGTGCAGGTAGTCGTCGAGCTTGGGCATGTCGCGGGCCAGGAAACCGCGATCGGTGCCGATCGAGTTGCCGCACAGCGGCGCCGTCTTGGCCTGCTTGACGTGCTCGCGGATGTAGTCCAGCGCCATTGTCTCGGCGGTGGCGAGGTCGATCGTCGACGCCCGCACCTCGTCGATCAACCCCGACTTCGTGTGCATCTGGGTGACGACGTCGACCATCGAGGTCAGCGCATCCTCTTCGGCGTGGATCACCACGTCGATACCGTCGCCGAGGATGTTGAGCTCGGAGTCGGTCACCAGGACCGCGATCTCGATGAGGCGATCGGACCTCAAGTCGAGCCCGGTCATCTCGCAGTCGATCCACACCAGTTCGTCACGCACAGCGACCCACACTAATTCCTCGGCCACACTAAGGTGCGACGCATGGTGACGGAGTCGTCAAGCAATGCGGCGCGGCAGATCGCGGCGGGCTACGCGGGCGATGGTCCCGCACTCGAACTCGGGTCGGTCGTCGTCGACGGTGTCAGTGATCCCACCGCCCTCGTGCGCATCCCGTTGGCGACGGTCAACCGGCACGGGCTGGTCGCCGGGGCGACGGGCACCGGCAAGACCAAGACGTTGCAGATGCTCGCCGAGCAGTTGTCGGCGGCCGGCGTGCCGGTCCTGATGGCCGACGTGAAAGGCGACCTGTCCGGGTTGTCACGGCCGGGTACCGCGGGCGACAAGATCACCCAGCGGGCCGCCGACACCGGCGATGCGTGGACGCCGGCGTCCTTCCCCGTGGAGTTCCTCTCGTTGGGCACCACCGGCTCCGGTGTGCCGGTGCGTGCGACCATCAGCAGCTTCGGGCCGATCCTGCTGTCGAAGGTGTTGGGCCTCAATCAAACTCAGGAGTCGACGCTCGGGCTGATCTTCCACTGGGCCGATCAGCAGGGGCTGCCGCTGCTGGACACCAAGGATCTGCGGTCGGTGATCCAGTTCCTGACGAGCGAGCAGGGCAAACCCGAGCTGAAGGCGCTCGGGGCGGTCTCCACGACCACCGCGGGAGTGATCCTGCGCGCCCTGGTCAATCTGGAGGCCGACGGTGCCGACACGTTCTTCGGCGAACCCGAGCTCGAGCCGGCCGACCTGTTGCGCGTCGACGCCTCCGGGCGCGGCGTGATCTCGCTGCTGGAGCTCGGTGCTCAGGCCACCCGGCCGGTGATGTTCTCGACGTTCCTGATGTGGGTGCTGGCCGACCTGTTCACCACGCTGCCCGAGGTCGGCGACGTCGACAAACCCAAGCTGGTATTCGTCTTCGACGAGGCCCATCTGCTGTTCACCGACGCGTCCAAGGCGTTCCTCGCGCAGGTCGAGCAGACCGTCAAGCTCATCCGGTCCAAAGGCGTCGGCGTCTTCTTCTGCACCCAGCAGCCCACGGACGTGCCCAAGGATGTGCTGAGCCAGCTCGGCGCCCGCATCCAGCACGCGCTGCGCGCGTTCACCCCGGACGACGAGAAGGCGCTGAACAAGACGGTGCGTACCTACCCCAAGACCGACGTCTACGACCTGCAGTCCGCGCTGACGTCGATGGGCATCGGGGAGGCCATCGTGACGGTGCTGTCGGAGAACGGCGTGCCGACACCGGTGGCCTGGACGCGGGTGCGGGCACCGCGCTCGCTGATGGACACGATCGGACCCGACGCGATCAGAGCTGCCGCGGCGGCGAGCCCGCTGCAGGCGGAGTACGGGCAGACCGTCGACCGGGAATCGGCCTACGAGCGCCTTGCCGCCAAGCTGGCCCCGCCCGCGGAAGTGCCGCAGGCGAAACTGCCTGAGCCGCAACAGGTTCCGCTGCCGTCGCCGTACGATCTACCGTCGCCGTACGATCTGCCGCCGATGCCCGAGCCGGTGCAGCCGCGAGAACCGGGCTTCCTCGACACCGTGATGGACAGTCCAGCGTTCAAGAGCGCAATGCGCTCGGCGGGCACCGTGATCGGCCGCGAGATCACCCGCAGCATCTTCGGTACCGGTCGCCGGCGGCGTCGTTAGTCAGACACGGCGCCGCTAGTCAGGCGCTAGTCGCCGCCGAGCTTCTTGTACACCGCGCCCACGATCGGCGCGACGATCGCCCGCGGCGCGTAGCCGCTGGCCGCCGACATCGCCTTGGACGTGATGCCGGGGACGACGCGCATCTTGTTGCGGTCCAGCCCGTCCAGCGACACCTTCGCGGTGTACTCGGTGTCGATCCACAGAAAGTCGGGGATCAGTCGCTCGACCAGGGACTGCTCGTCCGGGTCGGGCAGTTCGGTGCGCACCGGCCCGGGCGCCAACACGGTGACGTGCACGCCGGCCGATTTCACCTCGCCGCGCAGCGACTCACTGAACGTGTTGGCGAACGCCTTCGTCGCGGCGTAGGTGGCGTTGTTCGGGATGGGGGAGTTGCCCGCCGCCGAACCGGAGATGAGGATGCCGCCGGCGCGGCGCGCCACCATGCCGGGCAGCACTGCGAGCACCAGGTCGTGCACCCCGAGCACGTTGAGCTGAACCTGCTTGCGTTCGTCGGCCGGGTCCAGCGTCACCACCGGCCCGAACGTCGCTGTCCCGGCGTTCGCGCAGAGAATCGAGATCTCCCGCTCGGCCAGCTCGGTGCAGAGTTCGGCGCGGGCAGCCGGGTCGGCCAGGTCGACCGCGCGGACCTCGACCGTGACGCCGTACTGCGTGCGGAGGCGTTCTGCGAGCGCTTCGAGCACCTCGCCGCGCCGAGCGGTGATGATCAGGTGATGGCCGCGGGCCGCGAGCTCGACAGCCAGCGCTTCGCCGATGTTCTGGGACGCGCCGGTGACGACCGCGCGCGCCTGGGCACTGGGACCGGGAACGGGCATGGGCGCTGACTATATCGTGGGCGTCCATGAGCGAGTCGCCTCCGGTCCAGGCTCCTGCTGCCGGTCCGGTGCGATCCCGCGTCGCGGCATGGGTGCTGTGGGATTTCGGCGCCACCCCGGTCAACGCGATCGTCGTGACCTTCGTGTTCTCGGTGTACCTGACCAATGCGGTGGGCGACGACCTCCCCGGCGACGCGAGCCCGACGAGTTGGCTGGGCCGCGCGCTGGCGGTGGCCGGGTTGGTGGTGGCGGTGTTCGCGCCGGTCACCGGGGTGTGGGTGGACGCGCCCGGGCGTCGGCGCCGAGCCTTGGCGCTGCTCACCGGCCTGATGGTCGTGCTCGTCGCGTCGATGAGCCTGATCCGCGACGATCACGGCTTCCTGCTGCCGGGGCTGGTGATGCTCGCCGCCACCGCGGCGCTCAGTGAGCTGTCCACGGTGCCCTACAACGCCATGTTGCGTGATCTGTCCACCCCGCAGACCGCGGGCCGGGTATCCGGAATGGGTTTGGGCGCAGGCTATCTCGGCAGTGTGCTGGTGTTGATCATCGTGTACGTCGGCTTCGTGTCCGGCAGCGGCGACACCCGTGGACTGCTGGGGTTACCCAGCGCCGACGGGCAGAACGTGCGCGCGGCGATGTTCCTGGTGGCCGCCTGGTTCGCGCTGTTCGCGCTGCCGCTGCTGCTGCGTGGACCTGCGGGTGCGGGCGTGTTGCCGGCCCGGGTGGGGTTCATCGGTGCGTATCGCCGCATCTGGCGGGAGCTCCGCGAGGAGTGGCGCCGCGACCGCAACGTCATCTACTACCTGGGGGCCAGCGCACTGTTCCGCGACGGCCTGACCGGGGTGTTCACCTTCGGCGCGGTGCTCGGCGTGCAGGTCTACGGCGTCTCCTCCGCTGACGTGTTGCTGTTCGGGATCGCGGCCTGCGTGGTCGCGGCCGTCGGCGCCGTCATCGGCGGATACGCCGATGACCGGTTGGGTGCCAAGCGGGTCATCATCACGTCGCTGGTGGCCATGATCGCAGTGGGGGTGACGCTGCTGGCCCTCTCCGGTGCAGTGGCGTTCTGGATACTCGGGTTGACGCTGTGCTTGTTCATCGGCCCGGTGATGGCCTCGGCGCGCACGCTGATGATGCGGATGGCGTTGCACGGCAAGGAGGGCGTCACCTTCGGGCTCTACGCGACCGCCGGACGCGCCGCCACCTTCCTCGCGCCATGGCTGTTCTCCGCGTTCATCGACATCTTCGACAGCGATCGCGCGGGGCTGGCCGGCCTTTTGGTGGTGCTCGTGCTGGGCCTGCTCGCGTTCGCCCCGGTGCGGGTGCCGGGCAGGCACGTCAGCGCCTAGCGCCTACCCGCCGAACAGACCGTCAGGCCGGCGCCGTCGCGCTGCTGCACCTGGGTGCCGTTGACGGTGATCGAGCACGTCACTTCCCGGCCCACGTTGATGATGCTGACGCTGGCCGAACGCTCGGCGGGATCGGGCAGCGAGACCTCGCGGGTCCACGGCAGCATCACGTTGAACTCGGTCTGCAGTAGCCCGCCGGTGTCGACGTAGGTGATGTTGATGACGCGCCCGGTGCCCGACACCGTGTAGACGACGGTGTCGGTGGGGCCGGAGGGTGTCGTCTGTTCCGGCGTCGTGATGGGTGATGACGGCTGCGTGGGCAGCGGCAGCACCGAGGTGCGCGGCGGTCGCGACGTCGTCGTCGGTGTGGGCCGGGTCGTGGTGAAGCTGGGTTCCGGCGCAGCCGGTGCGGGCGCCATCACGGTCTGCTGGCGGGAGCTGTTGACGATCACCAGCGCGATGACGAGGCCGATGATCGTGAGGACGGCGAGCCCGGCGACCACCCAGAGCCACCGTGGCGGCTTGGGGTCCTCCGGCGGTGGTGGCTCACTGCCGTAGGAGGCGGTGGGGCCGGACGGGTACTGGCCGGTGGCGTAGGGGTCGTAGCCGTAGGACGAGTAGGGCGGCAGCTGCTCGGTCGGCCGGGGACCGGGTGGCGGCTGGTAGGGCGATCCGTACGGGGCCTGACCGGCGTAGGCGGGGTCGGAGTAACCGGGATAGGTGGGGTAACCGCCGCCGAAAGCCTGCGTCGGGTCGTCACGACGTCTGTCGGGTGAATCCGTCATACCCACCTCATGGCTGCAGGGTACCTGTGGCGGCGCCCCGGTGGCCCGGAGCGCCGCCCCGGGCCGAGCGTGTGAGAATCGAGCACCGTGGCACAGCAGGTTCGCCGGGTTTACGGGGCGTCGATGTCCCCCGACGCCACCGCCTTCGCCCATCTGATCGACGACGGGGGATATCCGCGCGCGGTCCAGCGGTTCCTGCGGGGATGGCGGGCGTCGTCGTCGCGCGACGTGGAACTGCCGGTCGACGGGCCGGTCACCAGGGTCCTGCACTCGGCCGACGGTCACTGGCTGGCCTGTCAGGTGGCGCCCGAAGGCGGCACCCGCAGCCAGATCTGGGTCGTCACAACCGATCCCGATGACCGCGCGGCTCGACGCATCGACCACTGGCCCTCAGGTGTGGAGGGCACTGCCGAGCTGATCAGCTGGGACGGCACCCGAGTCGCGGCAATCCTCACCGGCGAGGACGGCGTCGGTAGCTCGTGTCTGATCGATCCGGTCGACGGAATGACGATCGTGCTGGACCGGCGTTCGGCCGGCCGGCTGGTGGACGCGTGGTGCGGTGCGTCGCTGGTGCGGGTGGGGCCGCGTGGATATCGCGATCTCATCATGCTCAGGGGGCTCACCGAGACCGGCCTGCTGCCCTTCGATCCCGGCTCGACGACCGACACCGGGATCATCCTGGACGATCACAGTCCGCGGCGGCTGCGCTACGGGCCGGAGGGTGAGCAGACGAAGCTCTATCACCCCGCCCGCGACTACGACGTCAACAGCACCGAGGGTTTTGTGCGCGCGTTGATCCGCAGCGAGAACGGTGCCGAGCACGCCCGACTGCTCGAGGTGACCGTCACCGCCGACGGCGTCGCCTATCACGTGGTGGCCGAGCGGCAGGGCTGTGAGCTCGACGAGTTCACCGTCAGCGACGACCTGTCCACAGTCGCGATGCTGTGGAATCGTCACGGCGCCAGCGAATTACAGATCCTCGAATACGCCGACTACACGCTCTACGATCCGATTCCGTTGCCCGGCATGGTGGCCAGCGAGCTGTCGATCAGTGCCGGCGGGTCGATGGTGGCGCTGACGGTCGAAGGACCGTCGATGCCGCCCACGGTCGAGCTCGTCGATCCGCGTACTCGTGAGTGGGAGGTCGTGGACCGCGAACCCAGCAGCGGTCCGGTGTCGGCGGATCCGACGCTGGAGACGGTCACCGCTCGCGACGGCCTGGAGTTCACGGGCTGGTTGTTCCGGCCGCCGGATGGTGTCGAGACCATCGGGGCGATGTTGTTCCTCCACGGTGGTCCGGAGGGGCAGGGGAGACCGGGCTACAACGAGTTCTTCCCGGGGCTGCTCGACGCGGGGATCTGCGTGTTCCTGCCCAACGTGCGCGGGTCCGGCGGCTTCGGCCGGTCGTTCATGCATGCCGATGATCGGGAGCGGCGCTTTGCCGCGATCGACGACGTCGCCGATGCGGTGCGTTTTCTGGTCGATGGCGAGTACGCACCACGGGGATGCGTCGCGTGCTGCGGCTGGTCCTACGGCGGGTATCTGACTCAGGCTGCGTTGGCTTTCCACCCCGACGAGTTCGCTGCCGGTATCAGCATCTGTGGGATGAGCGACCTGAACAACTGGTACCGCACCACCGAGCAATGGATCGCCGCCGCCGCGTACCCGAAGTACGGGCATCCGGTCAGCGATCAGGCTCTGCTGGAGCAGCTCTCGCCACTGCCGCGGGCGGACGCGATCACGGCACCGCTGCTTCTGGTGCACGGACTCAACGACACCAACGTGCCGCCCAGCGAGTCGCAACAGATGTACGAGGTTCTGGTCGCGCAGGGAAAGCATGCCGAGCTGTTGCTCTTCGACGACGACGGACACGAGATCGACAAGCGCGAAAACCGCGCTGTACTCCTGAAAGCCATGACGAGCTGGTTGACCGCCGCCTTCACCGGCTGAGGTCGCGTGCGGGCACGTTTACCGAAATTGTCCGCCGGGTAAACCCGACTGCGCGCCACAGTGGGCGCGATGACGGAGGAGGCAGGACATGCGAGGAATTCTCGGCGTCATTGTGCTCGTCTGGTTGTTGATCGGGGTGTTCGCCGCCTATCAACGCGACTACTTCACCGGCGGTGAGGCGAATTGCGCCACCGCCGGAAGCATCGCGCTGACGGTCGTCGCCGGACCGCTCAACTACGCGGGTGTCAATCCGAAGGTCACGGATTGCAATGTGCCCGAACCGAGTCAGTAATCCCTGACAGTCCGTCGCGGAATGGAGGAGCCATGATCGTTCTCGGCGCGGTCCTGCTGATCCTGGGCTGGATCTTCAACATCGCCACTGTGCTGTACATCGGCGTGGTCTTGCTGGTGATCGGCGCGGTGTTCTGGGTGCTCGGGTCCATCGGCCGTCCGGTCGGTGGCCGCCGGGCGTGGTATTGACGCTCAACGGATTTAGGATTCGGCCGAGGTCAACGCAGCGACCGTCATCGCCCGCAAGACGGTTCGCGACGTGGCTTCGGCCGTTTTCGTGCTCCCGGGCTTGATGCTGTGGGCGGTTGAGTTCAGCAAGCCGAACGTCGCGTGCGCCATCACCCGGGCTGAGCTCTCGGACAGGTTCGAGCGGCGGCGCCGCAGCACGCCGACCCAGATTTCGACGTACTGGCGCTGCGCCCGGCGCACCTGACGCTTCGCGGTCGCCGGCAGGCTGTTCAGATCGCGATCCTGGATGCGGATGAGGTCGGCCTCGCCGAAGGCGAAATCGAGGTGGAAGTCGATCAGGTCTGCCAGCGCCGCGTCGGGGTCTTGGGTCTTCTCCACCACGGTCGACGCGCCAGTCAGCAGCCGGGTGCTTATCCCGACCAGCAGTTCAGTCAACAGGGCTTCCTTGTTGGGGAAGTGTCGATAGATGGCCGGGCCGCTGACACCCACGGCGGCACCGATGTCTTCCAGCCTGACTGCGAGATAACCGTGTTCAGCGATCAGATGCTCGGCCGCCGCGATCAATTGGCTGCGCCGGTCAGACTTGGCCCGGCTGCGCCGGGATGCGGCGTCGGTGGCGGTCATGGCGCATCCCTTCCCAGCCGATGGACACCGCGAGTTAATTGTGATTAACATACCACCAGTTAGTCATCATTAACTCGACTCGAGGCGGATTGCGACGATGCCGACGCGGACATCACATCGTGACGACCATGTCGAACTGGTCGAGCAATTGCGCGCGAAGCTGGCCACCGCGGCGCTCGGCGGTTCGCAACGGGCCCGCGACCGCCATGAGGACCGCGGGAAGCTGCTGCCGCGCGACCGGGTGAACGGATTGCTCGATCCCGGAAGCTCTTTCCTAGAGATCGCCGCGCTGGCGGCCGACGGGATGTACGACGACGAGTGCCCCGGGGCCGGCTTGATCGCCGGCATCGGCCGGGTGTCGGGGCGCGAATGCATGATCGTGGCCAACGATGCGACGGTCAAAGGCGGCACCTACTACCCGGTGACGGTGAAGAAGCATCTGCGTGCCCAGGAGATCGCGCTGCAGAACCGGCTGCCGTGTGTGTATCTGGTCGACTCCGGTGGGGCGTTCCTGCCGCGCCAGGACGAGGTCTTCCCCGATCGCGACCACTTCGGGCGCATCTTCTACAACCAGGCGACCATGAGCGCCAACGGAATTGCCCAGATCTCCGCGGTCATGGGGTCGTGCACCGCGGGCGGGGCGTACGTGCCGGCGATGAGCGACGAGTCCGTCATCGTCCGCAATCAGGGCACCATCTTCCTCGGCGGACCACCGCTGGTGAAGGCCGCCACCGGCGAGGTCGTCACCGCGGAGGAACTCGGTGGCGGGGACCTGCACGCCAAGGTGTCCGGGGTCGCCGACCATCTGGCTCATGACGACCGCGACGCGCTGCGCATCGTCCGCCGCATCGTCGGCACGCTGGCGCCGAAGGTCGACACCCCATGGGACGTCGCCCCCGTCGTGGACGCGGTGGCCGACCAGACCGAGCTCTACGACGTCGTTCCGGTCGATCCCCGCGTCCCGTACGACGTCCACGAAGTGATCAACCGGATCGTCGACGGCGGCGAGTTCGCCGAGTTCAAAGCCAACTACGGCACCACCCTGGTGACCGGATTCGCCCACATCCACGGACATCCCGTCGGCATCGTCGCCAACAACGGGGTGCTCTTCGGCGAATCCGCGGTCAAGGGGGCGCACTTCATCGAACTGTGCGACCAGCGCGTCATCCCGTTGTTGTTCCTGCAGAACATCTCCGGCTTCATGGTCGGCCGCGACTACGAGGCCGGTGGTATCGCCAAGCACGGCGCCAAGATGGTCACCGCGGTGGCGTGCGCGCGAGTGCCCAAGCTGACTGTCGTGATCGGTGGGTCCTACGGCGCCGGCAACTACTCGATGTGCGGGCGCGCGTATTCGCCTCGCTTCCTGTGGATGTGGCCCAACGCCCGCATCTCGGTGATGGGGGGCGAGCAGGCCGCGGCGGTCCTCGCGACCGTGCGCGGGGACATGTCCGCCGACGAAGAAGAGGCGTTCAAGGCGCCGATCCGCGCCCAGTACGAGGCGCAGGGCAATCCCTATTACTCCACCGCGCGGCTGTGGGATGACGGTGTCATCGATCCTGCCGACACCAGAACTGTTGTCGGACTGGCACTCTCGGTCGCCGCACAGGCGCCGCTGAACCCGGTCTCCTACGGCGTCTTCAGGATGTGATGATGTTCGATACGGTCATGGTGGCCAACCGCGGGGAGATCGCGGTCCGTGTCATCCGCACGTTGCGCGCCATGGGAATCCGATCGGTCGCCGTGTTCAGTGACGCCGATGCCGGTGCCCGCCATGTCGCCGAGGCGGACGTCGCGGTGCGCCTCGGCCCGGCGCCGGCCCGGCAGAGTTACCTGTCGATCGACGCACTGCTGTCGGCTGCCGAACGCACCGGCGCGCAGGCGGTGCATCCGGGGTACGGATTCCTCTCGGAGAACGCCGCTTTCGCTCATGCCCTCGACGCTGCGGGGATCACGTTCATCGGACCGCCGACCGCGGCGATCCGCACCATGGGCGACAAGATCTCGGCGAAGGCCACGGTGTCTGCGGCGGGTGTTCCGGTCGTACCGGGCATCTCCCGGCCCGGCCTCACCGATGACGATCTGATCGCGGCTGCCCCGGAGATCGGCTTCCCGGTGCTGGTGAAGCCGTCGGCGGGCGGTGGCGGCAAGGGCATGCGCGTGGTGCACGACGCCGGTGAGCTAACCGGTGCCCTGGCCAGCGCGCGCCGCGAGGCGGCCTCCGCATTCGGTGACGACACCCTGTTCCTCGAGCGGTTCGTGCTCAACCCGCGCCACATCGAGGTGCAGGTGCTCGCCGACACCCACGGTGCCGTCGTCCACCTCAGTGAACGGGAATGCAGCCTCCAGCGCCGGCATCAGAAGGTCATCGAGGAGGCGCCCTCGCCACTGCTGGATGCGGCGACACGGGCGCGCATCGGCGCGGCAGCGTGCGACACGGCCCGCAGCGTCGACTACGCCGGCGCCGGCACCGTGGAGTTCATCGTCTCCGCCGACAGGCCTGACGAGTTCTTCTTCATGGAGATGAACACACGGCTGCAGGTGGAGCACCCGGTCACCGAGATGGTGACGGGTTTGGATCTCGTTGAGCTGCAGGTGCGTATCGCCGCCGGCGAGACGCTGCCCGTCGCCCAGGACGACATCCGGATGCACGGGCACGCAATCGAAGCGCGGGTCTATGCCGAGGATCCCGCCCACGGCTTCCTGCCGACCGGCGGCACCGTGCTCGCGCTGCGCGAGCCCGAGGGACCGAGTGTGCGGGTGGACTCGGGACTGGCCCGGGGCACCGTCGTCGGCAGCGACTACGACCCGATGCTCGCCAAGGTCGTCGCCCACGCCGACGACCGGGCGGGCGCGCTGCGGGCGTTGGATGCTGCGCTCGCCGACACCGTCGTGCTGGGGCTGACCACCAACGTCGACTTCCTGCGGTTCCTCGTGAACGACCCCGACGTCGTCGCGGGCCGCCTCGACACCGGGTTGCTCGACCGCCGCGTTCCGGACTTCGCGCCCACGCCCGTGCGGGAGGACGATCTGATCGCCGCCGCCGCGTACCGGTGGCTGACGAGCTGGCCGGCCACGCCCGCGAGCCCCTGGGAGGTGCCGTCGGGCTGGCGCATCGCCGGTCGCGCGCCGATACCGATCCGATTGCGTGCGGGCGAGCGCACCGACCACGTGTACCTGACCGGCGCACCGCAGGCGGCAACAGCGACCGTGGAGAACGGTGAAAAGCGTTCGCTCGATGCACGTCTCGAGGGCGAGACACTCACGGTCACGGTCGACGGGCTCCGCAGCGAGTACCTTGTCGCCGACGACGGCGGCACGATGTGGCTCGCCAGCCAGGGGCGGGTGAGTGTGGTCGAGGAGGTGCGTGAAGCACCCGTGCGGCCGGACGAGGCGCACAGTGGGGACGCCGAACTGACCAGCCCGATGCCGGGCGCGGTCGTGGCGGTCGGCGTCGACGACGGGGCCACGGTCGCGGCGGGCACCGTGGTCGTCACCGTCGAGGCGATGAAGATGGAACACGCACTCACCGCACCGGTCGACGGAGTGGTCGAACTCCTCGTCGGCGCGGGCGAACAGGTGAAGGTGGGCCAGGTGTTGGCCCGGATCACGGCGACCAAGGAGCAACCGCAATGACCGACTTCCTCTCGACGGGCACGCTGCCTGAGGACTACGCGCAGCTGGCCAAGACGGTCCGCGATTTCGCGCAGAGCGTCGTCGCGCCGGTCGCGGCCAAGCACGACGAGGAGCATTCGTTTCCCTATGAGGTCGTCGACGGCATGGCCGACATGGGCTTGTTCGGGCTGCCGTTTCCCGAGGAGTACGGGGGCATGGGCGGTGACTACTTCGCGCTGTGCCTCGCCCTGGAGGAACTCGGCAAGGTCGACCAGAGCGTGGCGATCACGCTGGAGGCCGGGGTGTCCCTCGGCGCGATGCCGGTGTACCGGTTCGGCACCGAGGAGCAGAAGCAGGAGTGGCTGCCGTTATTGGCGTCGGGAAAGGCGTTGGGCGCCTTCGGGTTGACCGAGGCCGGCGGCGGTAGCGACGCGGGCGCGACCAAGACCACCGCGCGCCTCGACGACGGCCACTGGGTGATCAACGGCAGCAAGCAGTTCATCACCAACTCGGGCACCGACATCACCAAGCTCGTCACGGTCACGGCAGTCACGGGTGACATCGACGGCAAGAAACAGATCAGCTCGATCCTGGTGCCGGTGCCCACCCCCGGATTCACCGCCGAACCGGCCTACAACAAGGTCGGCTGGAACGCCTCGGACACTCACCCGCTCAGCTTCGACGACGTACGCGTCCCGCAGGAGAACCTGCTCGGCGAGCAGGGCCGCGGCTACGCCAACTTCCTTCGCATCCTCGACGAGGGTCGCATCGCGATCGCCGCTCTGTCGGTGGGCGCCGCTCAGGGCTGTGTCGACGAGTGCGTGAAGTACTCCAAGGAACGGCATGCCTTCGGCCGAGCGATCGGCACCAACCAGGCGATCGCGTTCAAGATCGCCCGGATGGAGGCGCGAGCCCACACTGCTCGCGCGGCGTACTACGACGCGGCCGCACTGATGCTGTCGGGCAAGCCGTTCAAGAAGGCCGCGGCGGTCGCCAAGCTGGTGTCCAGTGAAGCCGCGATGGACAACGCGCGCGACGCCACCCAGATCTTCGGCGGCTACGGCTTCATGAACGAGTACCCGGTCGCGCGTCACTACCGCGACAGCAAGATCCTCGAGATCGGTGAGGGCACAACGGAAGTGCAGCTGATGCTGATCGGCCGGGAGCTCGGCCTGTGACACGGGTCGTCGTGCAGCGCGGTCTGTGGTTCGAGGAGTTCGAGACCGGCGTGCTCTACCAGCATCGGCCGGGCCGCACGATCACCGAGGCCGACAACGTCCTGTTCACCACGCTGACGATGAACACGCAGGCGCTGCACCTGGACGCCGCGTTCTCCGACGCGCTGCCGCCGTTCCATCAGCGGCTGGTCAACTCGATGTTCACGTTGTCGACGCTGGTGGGTCTGTCGGTGGCCCAGCTGACGCAGGGCACGATCGTCGGCAACCTCGGCTTCGGGGAGGTCGCCTTCCCCAAACCGCTGTTCCACGGGGACACGTTGTATGCCGAGACCGAGGTCACCGACAAGCGGGAGTCCAAGAGCCGCCCGGGGGAGGGGATCGTGACATTCGCCCACACCGGCCGCAACCAGCACGGCGACGTCGTCGCCACCGCATCGCGAAAGACCATGGTGCGCAAGCGTCCTGCCGGGGAGGCATGATGCTCGCCGCTCCCGGTCCCGGATGGCTGTTCTGCCCGGCCGATCGACCCGAACGCTTCGGGAAGGCCGCGTCTGCAGCCGATGTCGTGATCCTGGACCTCGAAGACGGTGTGGCCGCCAAGGATCGCGCCGCCGCTCGCGCCGCACTGATCGAGACACCGCTGGACCCGGCCCGCACCGTCGTCCGCGTCAACCCGGTCGGCACCGCGGACCACGCGCAGGATCTCGCAGCGCTCGCCGAGACCGACTACGGCACCGTCATGCTTGCCAAGACCGAAACCGCCGACCAGGTGGCGTCGTTGGCGCCTCGTGACGTCGTCGTGCTCGTCGAGACCCCATTGGGTGCGCTGGCGGTGACCGAGACGGCGCGGGTCGACAACACCTACGCCGTGATGTGGGGTGCGGAGGACCTGTTCGCGGTGACCGGCGGCACCGCCAACCGGTGGCCCGACGGCACCTACCGCGACGTCGCCCGCCACGTCCGCTCACAGAGCCTGCTCGCCGCCAAGGCCTACGGCCGGCTCGCCCTGGACTCCGTCTACCTCGACATCTCCGATGTCGACGGCTTGCGTGCGGAGAGCGACGACGCGGTCGCGGTCGGGTTCGACGCCAAGGTCGCGATCCACCCGACGCAGGTCGCGGTCATCCTGGCGGCCTACGCGCCGAGCGCGGAGCAGATCGACTGGGCACGAAGCGTTCTCGACACCGCTCGCACGCAGCGGGGCGTTTTCGCCTTCGGCGGCATCATGGTGGATGCCCCGGTGCTGCGGCGGGCGGAGCGCATCATCGCGTTGGCGCCCCGCTCCGGCGGTTCCGCGGCTGGCGCCGGTCAGGGGAACGTGTAGATGCAGTGCCCACTGCCGCCGATCGGCTGAAACGCCACGACGTCGTCGTCCAGCGTGATGGAGCATCCCGGCCCCGGCACGTCACGGCCGGTGGCCACCACCTGGAGCATGGTCACGTCAGGGCCGATGTCGAGCGTCTGGGTGAACGGCAGCGGCGTGTGGTCGGGCACCAGGCCGGTGTCGGGATCGGTGACGATGCTGAACACCTCCCCGCTGCCGAATGCGGAGAAGACCACGTGATGGGTACCGGGCCCGTAGGACAGCGGTTCCGCAACGGCAGGTGCCGACAGCACCGCCTGGGCCACGGCGAGGACCCCGATGAGTGGCACGACGGTGGACGCCGCCTGTGTGGTCTTGTTCGAGGTGAGGATCATTCGGTATTCGCCTTCCGGGAAGTGGGCTGATGGAGTCGCAGTCGCCACTCTGGCGGGCCGACATAGATGTGGCGCGAGTAGTCCACTACCCGATTGATCGGTGACACGGCCCCAACGCGGCCGGGTGTCTTCGCCTTCGGTGGCATCATGGGGAGTGCCCCAGTGCTTCGGCGGTCGGAGCGCATCGTCGCGTTGGCGCCCCACCCCGGCAGCTGACGGACAGACCTCCCACCAGAGGTCGGCACCGACCGCCCCTGCGCTGAGCACCTCAGTCGACTGACGGCGCGATCCGCCGCCAGTGACCCTAGGAGGCGGTATGGCCGGTGTCGTCGACCCGATTGCGCTCGTCGCGCCCGATGGCGCCGCGACGGCGGAAACCCGATACCGAAGACAGCTGCCTCCCGAGACCCTGTCCTGGCTCTACGAGTCGATGGTCGTCACCCGCGAGCTCGACACCGAGTTCATCAATCTGCAACGCCAGGGTGAGCTGGCCCTCTACGCGTCCTGTCGCGGGCAGGAAGCCGCGCAGATCGGCGCGACCGCGTGCCTGCGCAAGACCGACTGGTTGTTCCCGCAGTACCGCGAGCTCGGCGCGTTCCTGGTGCGGGGGATCTCCGCGCCGCAGGTCGGCGCGCTGTGGCGTGGCAGATGGCACGGCGGACTCGGCTTCACAGACAAGTGCTGCGCACCCATCTCGATTCCGATCGGTACCCAGGGCCTGCACGCCGTCGGTGCCGCGATGGCCGCCCAGCGCCTCGGTGAGGACAGTGTGACCGTCGCATTCCTCGGTGACGGCGCCACCAGCGAGGGTGATGTGCACGAGGCGCTGAACCTCGCGTCGGTGTACCGGGCGCCGTGTGTGTTCTTCGTGCAGAACAACCAGTGGGCGATCTCGGTGCCGCTGCACCGTCAGATGGCCGCGCCGTCGATCGCACAGCGCGCCGACGGGTACGGCATGCCCGGCGTGCGTGTCGACGGGAACGACGTCCTCGCCTGCTTCGCGGTGATGAGTGAAGCGGCCGCCCGCGCCCGAGCCGGTAAGGGCCCCACGCTGATCGAGGCGGTGACCTACCGGATGGGGCCGCACACCACCTCCGACGATCCGACTCGCTACCGCGACTCCGACGAGGTCGACCGCTGGCGCGCACGTGATCCCATCGCCCGGTACCGCACCTACCTCGAGGGCGAGGGCCTGTGGTCGCAGCGGTTGGACGATCGAGTCACACATCGTGCGGACCGGCTGCGCACTGAGCTGCGGGAGGCCGTGCTCGGTGAGCCCGACGCCGACATCCGGGAAGTGTTCGACACCGTCTACCACCGCATCACGCCCGATCTGGCCCGCCAGCGGGATGCGTTGCTCGCCGAACTGGCTGCCGACACTCTCGAGGAGGCCTGACATGACGCAACTGATCGAGCGGCCCTTCGGGTTCGACGACGACGTGCCCGAGGTGGAGACCTTGTCGATGGCGCAGGCCATCAACAGGGCGCTCTCGGATGCGATGGTCGCCGACGACAGGGTGCTGGTCTTCGGCGAGGACGTCGCCACGCTGGGTGGTGTCTTCCGCGTGACCGACGGGTTGGCCCAGAAGTTCGGTGACGGACGGTGTTTCGACACCCCGCTCGCTGAGTCCGCGATCGTCGGCATCGCGATCGGGATGGCGATCCGCGGCTTCGTGCCGGTGCCGGAGATCCAGTTCGACGGGTTCGCGGCGCCTGCCTTCGACCAGATCGTCAGCCATCTCGCGAAATACCGCATGCGCACCCGTGGCGATATCGACATGCCCGTGACCATCCGCATCCCGTCGTTCGGCGGAATCGGTGCGGTGGAGCATCATTCGGAGTCCACCGAGACCTACTGGCTGCACACGGCGGGGCTCAAGGTCGCGATCCCGTCCACTCCGTCGGATGCCTACTGGCTGTTGAGATACGCGATCGCCGAGCGTGATCCGGTGATCTTCCTCGAACCCAAACGTCGCTACTGGGCCAGGGAACCCGTCGACACCCGCAACCCGGCCGAACCGTTGGGGCGTGCAGCGATCCGGCGACCCGGTGAGGACGTCACCGTAATCACGTACGGCTCGCTGGTCGCGACGGCACTGACGGCAGCCGAGACATCGGATGCCAGCCTCGAAGTCATCGACCTGCGCACAGTGAACCCGGTGGACATGGACACGGTGACAGCGTCAGTGCGCAGGACCGGACGCGCCGTGGTGATGCACGAGGGCTCGCGCACACTGGGTTTCGGTGCCGAACTGGCGGCCCGCATCCAGGAGGAATGCTTCTACGAGCTGGAAGCGCCGGTGCTGCGCGCCACCGGATTCGACACGCCGTACCCGCCCGCCCGGTTGGAGCGATTGTGGTTGCCAGGCGTCGACCGGCTGCTGGACTGTGTCGACGACGCGATGAGCCGGCCATGAATGCAACACGGGACTTCCTCGTGCCCGACCTCGGCGAAGGGTTGGAGGACGCCACGATCACCGGCTGGGCCGTCGCCGTCGGCGAAGAGGTGACGCTGAACCAGACGCTGTGCACCGTCGAGACCAACAAGGCCGAAGTCGAGATCCCCAGTCCGTTCGCCGGGCGGATCGCCGAACTCGGTGGCGCCGAAGGAGAGACGCTGCGGGTCGGCTCCCTGCTGGTCCGCGTCGACACGGGCCAGCCCGCCGGAGATGCGCCGGCGCGTACGCCGGTGCTGGTCGGTTACGGCGCCGACGACGCGCTCGACGGTAGCCGCCGCCGGGCCCGCGCCAAGCCGCCGGTGCGCAAGCTGGCCGCCGACCTCGACGTCGACCTGGGTCGCGTCGACGGCTCCGGGCCCGACGGCATCGTCACGCGTGCCGATGTGCTCGCCGCGGCCGGCCCGGCGACCGATACGCCGGTGACGGGTGTGCGGCTGGCGACGGCACGACGAATGGCGCAGTCGCGCAGCGAGATTCCCGACGCGCACGCCTCGGTGGATGTCGACGGGACCGAGCTGCTGCGGCTACGGGACCACTGCCGGTCTGTCGGCGCGACATCGGTGACCCCTTTCGTGCTGGTGCTGCGGTTCACCGTGGCGGCGCTCGCCAGCCATCCCGAGCTCAACGCCACCTGGCTGGACACCGTCGACGGGCCACGCATCCACGCCCATTCAGCGGTTCACCTCGGCGTCGGGGTGGCAGCGCCGCGCGGGTTACTGGTTCCGGTGGTCAAAGACGCCCAGACCCGAACCACCCGCCAGCTCGGCGATGAGATCGGGCGGCTCGTCGCGGCGGCCCGTGAGGGCAGGCTCGCGCCGGCGCAGATGCAGGGGTCGACGTTCACCGTGTCGAACTTCGGGGCGCTGGGGCTCGACGACGGCGTGCCGGTGATCAGCCATCCCGAAGCCGCGATCCTCGGCGTCGGATCGCTGCGGCCGCGCGCAGTGGTGGTCGACGGCGAGGTGGTGGCTCGGCCGACGATGCGATTGACGTGCGCATTCGATCATCGAGTTGCCGACGGGGCTCAGGTCGGCGCGTTCCTCGGCGAGCTACGGGCGCTGATCGAGTCGCCGGCGTCGGCGCTGCTCGATCTCTAGCGGCGTTTCGCAGCGGCCAGTCGCTCGGCGAATTCGGGGGACTCGATCGAGCGTGCCTGGGGACCTATCTCGACGTCGACGGCCATGTGGTGCTGATGCATATCGGTGATGCCAGGGTTGAACGTCGCGCGCATCGACGCCTTGGTCGCGAGAACGACGTCGCGCGGCGCTGACGCCGGGCCGGCAGCCCGGGCGCGTGCGGCGGCGACGGGATCGTCGGAGACCTCGAGTGCCAGCCCCTGCCGCACGGCCGCCTCGGCGTCAAAGCGCATGCCGAAGAGGAGCGCGGCCCTGGCGGCCTGGGGCCCGATCGCGCGTTGCAGCATGAACGTCGCTCCGCCACCGGGGTGGATGCCCAGTTTCTGGAACCGAGGATCGAACATCGCCGACGTGCCGGCGATGCGCACGTCGGCGGCCAGCGCGAGGTTGAGGCCGGCCCCGACGGCGGGTCCGTTCACCGCGGCGATGGTCGGCAGACTGCATTCCGCGACGGCGAGAAACCCGTCGTAGATGACCCGGAGCCCGTCTTCGGTGGCCTTGCCCAGTGCGGTCAGATCCGCACCCGCGCAGAACGCCTTGCCCGCACCGGTCACGATCACCGCGTGTACCCCGGGGTCGGCCTCGGCGGACTCCACCGCGGTGCGCAACGCCGCCGAACTCTCGGCGGTGACCGCGTTGCGGCGGTCGGGATCATTGACCGTGATGAGGGCGACGCGGTCGGTGACCTCGGTCAGTACCAGATCGGACATCGGCTCAGCGTAGCGAGGCCGTCAGATCGTCGAACATGCGAACGGCCAGTCGAGCACCGGCGTCCACATCGCACCACCGCCGCGTCACGGGGTCGTCCGCGTCGAGCGCGTGTCTGCTGTGTTCGAGCAAGAGGTCGGCAGCCGACCGCGCTCGTGCGACGACTTGCCGGCACACCCACACCGTGGGCTCGAGAGCCGCCTGTGCGGGAGCTGACTCGGTGAGCTGGAGCTCGGCGGCGTCGATGTCCGACGCGGCCCGAGCCACCGAAGCTGCCTCGGAATCCGCCGTCGTGCCGCCGTGGTAGGCCGCGAGGTGGCTGCGCAATTGCTCGACGTGCCGGCGCAGGAGTCCCCGGGCCGATCCGGCCACGGCGGCGGCCGCTCCGGTGGCGGCGAGGACCGACCCGTCGTGTGTGGTGGCAAGGATGTGGCCGGCGTCGACAGCGACGTCGGATGCGGCCGCGTCAGCCAGCCCGGCGCCCCCGTCCCTGGCGTCGACGGTCACTCTGTCGCGGGGGATAAGGACTCGACACCCCGCACTGTGTCGGGCTGGCAGTACGAGCCAGTCCGCGTAGCGGGCTCCGACGACCGAGCTCCACCGTCCGGTCAGGCGACCGCCGGAGAGCTCACCCTCGCCGTGGTGAGCTCCCGCGACCAGGGTCGTGTTCGACCACTCGCCGGCCGCAGCGGAGGCCTCGACCGCGCCGGCGTCGAACATCGCTTCCAGCCACGCGCGCGAGCTGTCTGCGATGGCGAGTTCGTGGGTGCGGGAGACGAATTCGCGAAGCGGCATGTCCGGACCGGTCATACCAACCTTTCTCGCCGACGGGACGTGCTAAGCATGATCGTGGCACGGACAACGGTGACGTCGAGTCCGTCTGCCCGATCTGTCCTCGATTCGGTGCGGACCCTTCTTCCTGACATCGCGGCTTCTGCAGGCGATGTCGACCGGAACGGCGCGGTGGACCCGGGCGTGATCGATGCGCTGCACGACGCGGGCTATTTCGCACTTCTCCAGTCGCAGCCCGTCGACGGTGTCGACGCCGATCTCGAGGCGTATCTGTCAGCGACGCGGGAGCTTTCGGCCGCGTGCACATCGACGGGCTGGCTGGCCGGATGGCTCGGAGTGAACAGCTGGGGACTGTCGGTACGCGACCCGCGCGTCCTCGACGAGATCTGGGGAGCGGAGCCGCGGGCCCTGCTCTGCTCGTCCTACGCCCCGACGGGGCGGCTGCATCGTCGAGACGGTGGGTTCTGGCTGTCCGGTCGGTGGTCGAGATGCACCGGCGCCCGACACGCCTCCTGGCTGAGCGTCGCAGCACTGCGCGTCGGGGCCGACGGTGCTGCCCAGGACTTCATGGCCGTACTGGTGCCGAGCACCGACTACGTCGTCGAACCCACGTGGAAAGGCTTGGGTCTGAGAGGGATCGGTGCGGACGATGTCGTTGTCGCGGGTGCCTTCGTGCCGGATCATCGCGCGTTCAGCTGGCTGGACCTCGACCGTGAGGTGTCGGCGACGGCGTTGGATCGGCTCCCGCAACCCACGGTGTTCACGCTGGCCGGAACGATGCCGCTGTTGGGTGCGGCTCAGCGTGCGGTGCAGAGTGTGGGCGGGGCCGAGGGCCGTGCAGCACTGAATTCGATCGCCATGTCGGCGACGGACATCGAGCTGTCGCTGCTCCAGATCGAGCGCAATGTGGGCGATCTCGTGTGCTGCGTCGACGATGGGGGACACCCTGACACCGCCCTGGTATTGCGAACCCGACGAGATCAGGTGATGGCATGTGAACGGGCGATCCGTGCCGTGCGGGCCGTTTCGCAGGACGCGGGCCACGACGAGCGGCTCATCGAACGCCTCTGGCGCGACGTGCAGACCGCGCGCAAGCATGTGTCGAGCAACGTCGACCAGGTGCTGTCCGTGGCCGGTCGATGCGCGTTGGGGCTCAGTATCGATGACCTGATCTGGTGATTCACACCCAGTCGTCCGAGGACAGCGTCCGCAACACCCGTGACAGCATGTCGTCGGTGACAGCCGCCAGGTCTGCCTGAACACCGCTCGGGGTGACCGCGTCGCCCAGCCGGTCGGAGATCCCGCGAGCCGCGCGGGTCAGGAACGGCGCCATTCTCTTCAGTCGTTCTGCGGGGGCCGGCCCGGTCAGAGAAATGCCGGCGATCTCACCGGCCGGTGTGCGAATCGCCGCGGCGATGCTGGCCAGACCCACCACGAGTTCCTGGTCGTCGTAGGCGAGCCCGTGCCGGGCCCGGATTCGGGCCAATTCCTGATGAAGGGTGGGCAGGTCACCGATCGTGGCCGGGGTGATCTTGCGGAGCGAAGGCCCGAGGACCGAATCGATGTTCTCGGCGGCCATCATCGCCAGCGTGGCCTTGCCCAGTGCACTGGCGTGCGCGGGAGTGCGGCCGCCGACACCGATCGGGACAGCGATCCCGCTGCCGCCCGAGATCTTGTCGAGGCACGAGACCTCGGCGTCGACGAGTACGCCGAGGTGCACGACCAGCATGGTGTCGCTTTGCAGCCGTTCCAGGACGGGCGATGCGACGCGGCGCAGCTGCTGGTGATCGCCGGAGGTCGGTAACCCCGCTGCGGCAAGGCGATAACCATCGGCTCGGTGCTGCACCAGTCCGGTCGCGAGCAGTTGGGTCAGGATGCGGTGTGTCGACGAGCGGGGGAGTCCGGTCCGGGACGTGATCTGATCGAGCCGCAGCAGAGTACCTGCGTGGTCGAAGGCGTTGAGTATCAGGGAAACCCGGGCCACCATCGACGAGGATGCGCCGGCCTCCTCGACGTCTGCCTGCCCCACCTGTGCCACCGTAGCGGCGGGCGCACGCTCGCGGCATCAAATCGGCACGCGAATCAGCCCCTCCACCTGTCGGCGGAGGGGCTGATCGGGGTCTCCTCTTGGCCGGTTCAGGCCGCCGCGTCGTGGGTGTCCGAGCCCCTGTCGGCGTCGCCGTTCCCGGCAGCGCCGCGGCGCTTGCCGAACGGCTTCCTCGTGTCGAACTTCTCCGCGACGTCGGACTTCTTCACGCGGTTGCGTTTCGGTGCCCGCGTGGCCGAGTCGTCGGACGTCTCGCTCGCTTCGGTCACCTCGGTACTGGCGACCCGGGTTGTCGCGGCGCCACTGCTGTCATCGGCGGGCAGCACGGCCGGTGCCGGCTGGTTCTTGGCGCCGATGCGGTCGATGATCTCGGCCCGGACTGCGCGGCGGTACTTGGAGACCGAGAACTTCGCGTCGGTGATGCTCTCGTTGAACGCCGTCGCGATGGTGGCCAGGTCGCGGGAGGCGAACGAGTCGACGAACTCCTGGGTGCTGCTCGCGAGTTGCCGGTTCAGCGTCCGCCTCTGGCGCTGTACCTCAGCGACGAATGTCGGCTCCGGGGCGAACAGCTTGCCGTTCCAGTTGACCAGGGTCCAGCCGTCGTCGGCGTTGCCTTCGACGATCACGTACTGGGCATTGCCCAGAGGTGCGGTTCTGAGGAGATCGATCTTCTGTGCGGCCGTGAGGTTCTGGGCGTTCATCATCGTCCAGAACATGATGGCGCCGCCGTGGGAGAAGACCACCGGGTTGCGGTCGCCGTTGTCGTAGATCGTCGCGAGCGCCTGGTCGACCCGAGCGTCGAATTCGTTGCCGTCGATCGAACCGGGGATGCGTAGATTGCGATTGCCCTGGACGGCCCACGCCAGCGGGTAGAGGCCGTAGCCGCTGGACGCCTGGCTCTCCGGGGTTCCTTCGAACACACCCGCCTCGATCTCCTGCAGGCCGGGCAGAACCTGGATGGGCAGCCGCAGATCCTGCGACATGGGTGCCGCGGTGAGTTGTGTCCGCACCATCGTCGAGGCATAGATGCCGTCGTAGTTGTTGTCGGCGAGCAGAGCCGCGACGGCCTCGGCTTGCTGCTGCCCTTTGGCGGTGAGCACCGGCCCGGGCGTCGAGGTGTCGATGTTGCCGGACGCGTTGCCCGCCGACTCACCGTGCCGGATGAAGGTCACTCTCATCAATTCGGCTGCGGCGGCCGGCACGGCCGCGCCGATCAGCAAGCCGGTGACGGCCAGTGCGACTCCGAGCAGGCGCCATAGGGCGCCTCGCTGCCCGTGGGACGCGTCCGAGACAGACGCCTGTGTCATGAAGGGTTCCTCCCGCCGTTGGTCAAGGTCAGGACCACGGTGAACGGCGGGTTGACCCGGGACAAGGTCGTGTCTCACTCACCGAGACTGCGTCAGAGGCTCCGCAACAGAGCCGCGGCGCGAACATCGTCGTCGACGGTCATCGCGATGTGGACGTCGTCGCCGTCGCGAGTCCAGCCGATGGTGACCTCTTCGCCGTACTTGATCGGTTTCCGGTATTCGATGACCGCCCGGTACGGCGCTGAACACACCTCGGGTGCCAGGGCCATCACCTCGTGGATCGCATGCCAGTAGGCGGTGTTGGTGACATGCTCGAAGAGGTCGATATCGGTGCGGCGCAAGGCAAATGGCGCCGTGTTCTCGATCGTGTCCGGGTTCTTCAGCCACGGCCGCCACTTGAGGCGATGCTCGGTGGTCGTGGTGCCGAACTTCTCGAGCAGGGTGTCGGTGGCGCGTTGCGGGGTCAGGGTCTTGGCGTTCATCGCGATCCAGAAACCCTCGGTCTCGATGCGGCCGCCGTCGCTGCCGACGAGATCCACCCGCATGGTGCACCACCGCAGCGACAGCGCCGAACACCACCTGCTGAAGGTCACCTCGTTGGGAAACGCGATCGGCTCGATCACGTCGATGACGGTGCGCTGGACGAGCCAGTGCGGGTGCTCTTCCGCTTCGCCGGCGTCGACGAGGTTCTCCGCGCCCACCTCCTGGATGTAGCGGGCCACCCCGTCCAGGCGCAGGTTGAGGTCGTCACCCACATCGCCCGTCGCCACCCGCCACTCCGTCCGGTAGACGTATCCGGTGTCGGGCAGCGGGCTCAACCGACGGTCGACGTCTTCGTTGCTCATCGCCGGCCAGCCTACGGTCCGTGGTCGTCTTCGGGCAGGAGGTGGCGTTCGGGGTGGTGGTAGCCGTTCGTGCGGCGCAGGCCGGTATCGAGATCGGGCGGCGGCAGCCACTCGACCTGGCCCTTGCTGTTGATGCGGGTGGTCCAGCCGGTCTGTTCGACCATCCGATTGTCGGGCCCGCAGGCGAGGGTGAGGTTGGTGATGTCGGTGGCGCCGCCGGTCTTCCAGGCGTCGATGTGGTGGACCTGGGTCCAGTAGCCGGGCACCGTGCAGCCGGGACCGGTGCAGCCGCGGGCTACAGAGTGCAGCATGATCCGCTGCGCCGGGCTCGCGAGGCGCTTGCTGCGGCCCAGATACAGCGGCTCATTGGTGTGGCGGTCGAACACCGCCAAGTAGTGGTGAGCATGGGCGGCCATCCGGATCAGATCAGCCATCGGCAACAGGCTGCCGCCGCCGGTGACCGCCACCCCCGCACCCGTCTCCAACTCCTGCAGCGTCGTCGACACGATCACCGTCACAGGTAACCCGTTGTGAGAGCCCAACTCACCCGAGCTCAACGCCATCCGCCCGACCGCCAGCCACGCATCATGGTTGCGCTGCGCCACACTCCGGGAATCAGATCGCGCTTGCTCGGGGGCGGGTTCGCCCTCGACACAGGGCTTTTCGTCGTCGGGATTGCACATCCCCGGTGCCGCCAGCTTGGCTTGGATGGCCTCATAGCTGGCTCGGGCTTCAGGGGTGAGCCACCCGGTCAGTCGGCTCATCCCGTCGGCCTGCTGCTCACCGAGCTGGATGCCGCGGCGGCGGGCGTGGTCGGCGTCGGTGGGTTCGGGACCGTCCTGGTCGATCATCGCCGCCAACCGATCCGCGGCTTTCTTCAGATCTTCCGGCGTCAGTCCCGCGCCCAGTGACGCGAGTTGGCGGTCGGCGGCGGCGCGGGTGTCGACATCGACCCACACCGGCAACCCATCATGGAATTTCGCGATGACCGCAACGTGGTCGGCATCCAACGCCCCAGAAGCCTGCGCCGCGGCGGTCGCTTCCCACACCGGCGCCAACGGCTCCCCGGTCAGGGCTTGCCGCGGACCCAACGCCGCAGCATCGGCCAGGCGGCGTTTCGCCTCTTTATCCGAGACCCGCAAGGTGGTGGTCAGTACCTTCTTCCACGACGCTTCCCCGAGCCGCCGCGGCTCCGTCTCGGTGGTCAGCCGGTTCAGGATCTGATGCTCCAATGCCGGGACGGACCGGACGAACGCCGTGACCTCGGCCATCAGCGCCACCAGCTCGCGATGCGACAGGGAGTCGGAGGCGTCGCGCAGGATCGCCAACTGACCCCGCATCACCTCGACCGCGTCCGCCACCACATCCATATATCGAACACTAGTTCGAACGTGAGACAAGAACGACCCTCGCTGTGGCTGAACGGACCCACGGTGCGAATGAGTTCAAAGGGGTTGCGGCGGTCTGCGAATCAGTACCGTCAGCGTGACTGTCATCGTCATGTTCGGTCAGTCGTCGCGGGGCTTCTCCCACTGCATCAGATAGCGGTAGTACAGCGCGCGGCGGATCTGTACGCCCGGCAACACCTCGGCGGCGATGCGCCGGATCTCGGCCAGATTCTCGCGGGGACTCGCGACGGTCACCCCGATGTCGCGCGTCTCGCGGTGCCACCGCGACCCCACACGCACGGCCGGCAGGTACAGCGCCGACCACAGCCAGTCGGTCACGGTGGTGTTCGCGCTCAGTCCGACCACGGCGAGCTGACCGCCGGGTCGCAGCATGTCGCGGGCGGCTGCCAGAGCGGGACGCAGGTCCAGATGATGCAGGCTTGCCACGAACGTGATCAGGTCGTAGCGGGCGCCCGCCGATGCACAGTCGGCGAATGAGCCCTGGACGATCGACACCCCGTCGATGTGCGCCAGCCTCGCGCGCGCCCGTCGAATTGCCTCGGGGTCGGGATCGATACCGACAACCGATCGTGCGACGGGAGCCAGACGCTCGGCGAGCAGACCGTCACCACACCCCACGTCGAGGACGTCACGGCCGTGGGCGAACCCCAGTAGCCACGGGTGATAGGCGGTGTTGTGGTTCCAGTACTCGGTCATCCGCCTCAATCCGCGGTGCCGTCTCCATCCGAAGCGTCCCGCGAGTCAGCAGAGGTCTTCGAATCCTGCTTCGGCTCATCAGCTTTCGAGTGTTCGGCGGCGTCCTCACGCGCGGCGGCCCGGGTTCGAATCCGCTCCAGTCGACGTTCACGGCGCGTCTCCGCAGCGGTCGTCTTGTCCGCCTTGTCCGGAGTCTCGACCTCGACATCGGCCTGGACATCGACCTCGGCCTCGTCAGAGTCCTTGTCCGACAGGGCTTTCAGGCCGTCTCGGATGGCTCCCGGCACCTTGGACACGGTGTCGGCCAACTCGCCGACCGTCGGCATCAGACGGGCCGGGCGGTAGCGGCTCGGGTCGGATGGGATCGGATTGTTGTCGTAGTACGCCGAATCCACGATGACCTTCAACAACGGTTCGCTGACATCGGCGATCACGTTCCCGAAGGGCACCACGTCGCGAATCAGCCGCGCCAACGGCAGCTCTTCGGTGGTGTAGGTGACGTAGGTCGTGTTGCCGCGCGTCGTCACGTAGGCGACCACCCGGTCGCCGTCAGGAGTGTCGCACCGTGCGTCAGCGCACGGCACCGCCTCGGCACCGCTGGCCAGCACCGCGCAGGTGTTCGCGCCGCCGCACGAGACGGTCGGCCGACCCTCGTTGTCGACCGGCAGGTCGATCTGGTCCTGCTCCCGGTAACCGTAGAGGTAGGCGACCAGCGAGTTGATGTGCGCGACGAGGTTGAACAGGTCCGCCGGGGCATTCGAGTTGTAGTTGTACTGATAGGCGATGTCGACGACGGCCTTGGCTGCCGTGTCGGTGGGCGACGGGAACGGGTTCACCCCGATCAGCGAGAACCACGGGTACCGCGTACCGAAACCTCCGTCGGGTCGGGACACGTTGTTGTCGAGGACGTAGACGGTGGACGGCAGCGTCGGATCGTCGTTGCGGTCCTGCCGGGTCAGCACCAGGCTGGCGTTGGCTGCACCCCAGCCAGATGCCAGCACCGCGTTCTCTTCACCGGAGTGGGCCGCCAGCGCGGCGTCGATGGCTTTCGGACCCCCGCCGAACGGCACACCGACCAGATCGGGCCCTGGCTGGCCGCCGGGGTTGTAAGGCGCCTGGTTGAAGAGGCCGCCGAAGAAATCCTCGTTGCCGCTGCCATCGGGGTGGGTCGAGCTGCCGACCACGATGAGCGCGGTCAGGTCGACCGGTAGCGCTGGGAGGGCCTGGGGGGCGACGGCAGCGACGCCTCCGATTGTTGCCACGACGCCGACTGCGGCACTGGTCATGGCACCGGCTCTGATCCGGCCGCTCGTGCGAGATCTCTTCATTCTCCCCATTCCCCCTACGGAACGTTCAGAGGTCACCGTATCCCACACCGCATCGCCCGTGTTTGCCGGAGAACACTCGTCAGGGACATGTTCGGGCATTGGTCTCGCGGGTGTCGGCGCCGTCATCTGCCGAACGGAGTTCGCTGGTCACGCGGCGCCGCGCGCACCGCCGGTCAGGGGCGATGTCAATAGCGTTGTGGCGGAGGCGGAAAACTGTCAGGCTCGGACAATTGACGCCTTCACAAATCGGTGGCTGATTTCGCTTTGATCATGTGGCTGTCGGCGTAGTGTCTGCCCCGTTTCCGAAAGTGCGGCGGAGGTTTGGTCATGAGTGCTGCTAGCTACGTCGGTCGCGTCGGTGGTCTTGCGATCGCCCTCGGAGTGGGGACCGCGATCATCACCGGGCAAGGGATTGCGTACGCCGACGACACCGAGGCGTCGAGCTCACCACCGTCGTCGCAGTCCGCCCAGACGGACTCCGCTCGCGGCGACACCGTCACCCTCGACAAGCGGCCGCTGGGTAAGCATCGGAGCACCGAGCGCACGTCGCTGTCCGACACGGTCAAAGGCATCGCCGACCGGGTGGCCGAAGAACGTCAGAAGCGTGCCGATGCCCGGGCCGAACGCGCCGACGACGCTGACGAGTCCCCCGCGGGCGGCCCGAGCAAGCGTCAGAAGCGGAACGAAACCGTTGTGCAGCAGCAGGATTCGTCATCGTCTGCCGACGAGGTCGCGACGCCCGCCGCCGACCCCGAGCCCGCCGCCGAGCAGCCCCGCGTCCTGTCTTGGCTTCAGACCCCCCGCGCGGTCGCAGGCCGCCAGCAGGCCGACGAACCCCGGGTGCAGACCACGCTGTGGACGCCGCCCACTGAGCAGGCCCCGGCGCGCACCGTCGTATCCGGCCTGTTGTCCGCGCTCGACCGAGCATTCAGCCCGGCGTCGTCGGGCAACGGATCTGTGCCGGTCGGTGGGTCGCTGTCGGATCTGGTGCTGCTTGCCGGCGCACGCCGAGAGTCCGCGCTCGCGGCCATCGATCCCTACTCCGTCGGTGTCGTCCAAGGCGTCATCGGCGGCTGCGTCGTGGGCGCGACGTGCACCACCGCCGACGGCTCGACCTACACCGTCATCGATCGCCCGAGCAACGGCGGCAAGCTCACGCTGGACGCGACGACCGGGGCGTTCCGCTTCCTGCCCTACGCCGACGAGAACGCCACCAACGGTCCCAGCGGCACCGAGACCTTCTCGGTGCTCGTCGCCCAGAACACGAAGTTCACCACCGCGATCACCGGTCTGCCCATCATCGGCTCGAGTCTCATCACGCCGGTCGTCCAGCGGCTGCAGCAGGCTGGGGTCTTCTCCGGTCTGCTCGGTACCGCTGAGCTGCAGGACATCTCGGTCGACATCACCGCGCTGCGGGCGGGTGCGCCGATCGCCTTCACCACATTCGTGACGTCATGGGACGGCACCAAGATCAGCACCAACTTCTTCCCGGCGCTGGCCGGCTCGCCGGACCTCGGGAAGCCCGGGTACGAGACCATCTTCAACGGACCAGGGCTGGCGCAGCCGGGCGCGACCGATCCGGCCGACCCCTTCGTCTCGACGTTCCGCTCCTTGGGCTACAACGTCGTCACGTGGGACCCCCGCGGCGAATTCGCCTCCGGCGGTCTGCTGGAACTCGACAGCCCGCAGTACGAGGGTCAGGACGTCTCCGAGCTGATCAGCTGGGTGGCCACGCAGAGCGGCGTCCAGCTCGACAAGGCCGGCGATCCCACCATGGGCATGGTCGGTGTCTCCTACGGCGGTGGCATCCAATTCGTCACTGCCGCAAGCGATGACCGGGTCGACGCCATCGCGCCCGGCTGGGCGTGGAACACCCTTCCCGATTCGCTGTACCCTCACAGCGCCTTCCGCACCTCGTACGCCGGGCTGCTGCTGCTCGGGCTGATCGAGACCGGGGCGCGGATCAATCCGCAGATTTACGGCGGCATCCTCACCGGCGCCTCACTGGGCATCCTGACGCCCAGCCAGATCCAGCTGCTGCAGAACAGCGGCCCGGGACAGACAGTGCGCAACATCAAGATCCCGACCCTGATCATCCAGGGCACCGTCGACGTGCTGTTCCCGCTGCAGCAGTCGATCCTCAACATGGGCTACATGGCGAACAACCCGGACGTGAAGCTGATCTGGTACTGCGGCGGCCACGGAACCTGCCTGCCCGGACAGGGCAACGGCGACGCCGACGAGGTGTGGTTCCTGACCCAGACCGCCGTGTGGATGCAGCGCTACGTCAAGGACCTGCCCATCCCCGCCGATCCGTACGCGTTCGAGTGGACCGACCAGAACGGCGACCGCTGGGCATCGGCGACGCGGCCCACGGCGAGCAACTTCTACGACGTCGAGAGCAAGGTGCCCGCGACGATCTGGAACACCGGCAAGACGCTGCCGATCATCCCGTTCATCGGAGGATCGGGCCCGCAGCCCGAGATCCCTCTGCCCTACGGGTTGGGCGCTGGGTCCGTCGCGACGAACGCGGTCACGATCCCGCTGACCAATCCCGGGGAGGGGGAGGAGGCGAATGTCGTCGGTGCGCCACACGTGGTGATCAACTACAGCGGTCTGGGCAGCAGTCGCCACATCTACGCCCAGGTCGTCGACAAGAGCACGGGGCTCGTCGTCGGCAACATCGTCTCGCCGGTGCCGGTCACGCTCAACGGTCGCGACCAGGTGGCCGAGATCGATCTCGAGGACATCGCCTACACGATGACGTCCGACAGCGACCTGGAGCTGCAGATCTTCACCACGGCAACGCCGTTCCTGAACCTCACACAGTTCGGCTTCGTGCACATCGACAGCGTGGAGGTGACCCTGCCCACCACGTCGGCCGGCGTGAACCAGGGGCCGAACGTCGTCACGGTGTAGCGGCGAACGAGAGAAAGCGCCCCCGGCAGGGATCGAACCTGCGACCAACCGCTTAGAAGGCGGTTGCTCTATCCACTGAGCTACGGAGGCAACGCCCGAGGAGTGTATCGCGAGCAGCACCTAAAGCCGCTCCGCGTCACAGGGCAGCCGACTAGCGTGGTGGCCATGCCTAACGCGCCGGACCTGGACGCGGCTGGACTCCCGGAAGAGCTCAGCCCCCTCGACCAGATCCTGCACCGCGGCGAGGCCAACCCGCGGACCCGCTCCGGCATCCTGACCGTCGAACTGCTCGACACCACTCCCGACTGGAACACCTTTCGCGCCCGCTTCGACACCGCCTCCCGCAAAGTGCTGCGGCTGCGGCAGAAGGTCGTGATCCCGACGCTGCCGACCGCGGCGCCGCGCTGGGTCGTGGACCCGGACTTCAACCTCGATTTTCACCTCCGCAGGGTCCGCGTACCCGAGCCGGGCAGCTTCCGGCAGGTGATGGATCTGGCCGAGGTGGCCGCGCAGTCACCGCTGGACATCTCTCGCCCGCTGTGGACGGCCACGCTGGTCGAAGGGGTCCACGACGGCCAGGCCGCCTTGATGGTGCACCTCAGCCACGCCGTCACCGACGGGGTGGGCGGTGTCGAGATGTTCGCGAACCTCTACGACCTGGAACGTCACCCGCCGAAGCAACCGGTTCCGCCGCTGCCGATCCCCGCCGACCTGTCGCCGAACGACCTCATGCGCCAGGGCCTCAATCGCCTGCCCAGCACCATTGCCGGCGGGATGCGTGACGCGCTGTTCGGGGCAGCGCAGGCGGTCGGGCACGTGGTGCGTGACCCGGTGTCACGGCTGGGCAGCGTGATCGACTACGCGATGTCCGGCGCCCGGGTGATCGGCCCGGTCGCCGACCCGTCACCGCTGCTGCGCCGGCGCTCGCTGTCCAGCCGAAGCGACGCGATCGACATCGAGTTCGGCGACCTCCACCGCGCCGCCAAGGCCGCCGGCGGTTCCATCAACGATGCGTACCTCGCCGGGCTCTGTGGCGCGCTGCGCCTCTACCACCACGCCAAAGGTGTGCCTGTCGACACGCTGCCGATGGCCGTCCCGGTGAACCTGCGCTCGGAGGCCGACCCGGCAGGCGGGAACCGGTTCGCCGGGGTCAACCTCGCCGCACCGATAGGGCTCACCGATCCTGCGGTGCGCATCCGCAACATCAGGACGCAGATGACGCGCAAGCGCGACGAGCGCGCGCTCGACATGGTCGGTGCGATCGCACCCGTCGTGTCTTTGCTGCCCGACAGCGTGCTGGAGTCGATGGCCGGCTCGATCGTGAACTCCGACGTCCAGGCCAGCAACGTGCCGGTCTACGCGGGCGAGACGTTCATCGCCGGTGCCCAGGTCCTGCGGCAGTACGGACTCGGCCCGCTTCCCGGCGTCGCGATGATGGTCGTGCTGATCTCTCGCTCCGGCTACTGCACGGTCACCGCGCGCTACGACCGCGCCGCAGTCACCGACCCAGCGCTGCTGGCGCGATGTCTGCTGGCAGGCTTCGATGAAGTTCTCGCACTCGGCGGCGACGGACGTGCCCACCCGGCGACGTTCACCGCCGAGTCTCCGTCACGCTTGTCCCAGACCGCCTCGACGAAGGGAAGTGCCGCACAGTGAGCCCTGACAATCCCCAGATGCGCCTCCCGGGTTCGGTCGCCGAGATCGAAGCATCCCCGGAAGGGCCCGAGGTCGGCGCGTTCTTCGACCTCGACGGCACCCTGGTCGCCGGGTTCACCGGCGTGGTGATGACCCAGGACCGATTGCGGCGGCGGCAGATGTCGGTGGGCGAATTCATCGGCATGGTGCAGGCCGGTCTCAACCATCAGCTGGGTCGCTCGGAGTTCGAGGACCTGATCGGCAAGGGCGCCCGGATGCTGCGCGGCAATTCGGTTGAGGACATCGACGAACTGGCCGAGCGGCTGTTCGCCCAGAAGATCGTCGGCCGCGTCTATCCCGAGATGCGGCAGCTTGTGCGCGCCCACATGGCGCGCGGCCACACCGTGGTGCTCAGTTCGTCCGCGCTCACCGTCCAGGTGGAGCCCGTCGCCCGGTTCCTCGGCATCGACAACATTCTCAGCAACAAGTTCGAGACCGACGAGAACGGGTTGATCACCGGCGAAGTCGAGCGACCGATCATCTGGGGCCCAGGCAAAGCCCGTGCCGTGCAAGAGTTCGCCACCGCCAACGGCGTCGACCTGTCGAAGAGCTACTTCTACGCCGACGGCGACGAGGACGTCGCGCTGATGTACCTCGTCGGCAACCCCCGGCCCACCAACCCGGCGGGCAAGATGGCCGCGGTCGCCGCCAAGCGCGGCTGGCCCATACTGCGGTTCAGCAGCCGAAGCGGCGCCAACCCCGTCGCGCAACTGCGCACCGCGGCCGGCATCGCGTCGATGGTGCCGGTGGCCTGGGGTGCGCTGGGCGTCGGATTGGCGACCCGCAACCGGCGCACCGGCGTCAACTTCTTCACCTCGGTCTTCAGCCGGACGCTGATGACGGCGGTCGGCATCAACCTCAACGTGCTCGGTGAGGAGAACCTGACGGCTGAGCGGCCCGCGGTGTTCATCTTCAACCACCGCAACCAGGCCGATCCGATGATCGCCGGCCGGCTCGTGAGCGACAACTTCACCTCGGTGGGCAAGAAGGAGCTCGAGAACGACCCGATCGTCGGAACGATGGGCCGGATCATGGACGCCGCGTTCATCGATCGCGACGATCCGCAGAAGGCCGTCGAAGGTCTCAAGAAGGTCGAGGAACTCGCCCGCAAGGGTGTGTCCATCCTGATCGCCCCCGAGGGCACCCGGTTGGACACCTTCGAGGTGGGTGAATTCAAGAAGGGGCCGTTCCGCATCGCGATGTCGGTGGGCATCCCGATCGTGCCGATCGTGATACGCAACGCCGAGGTGATCGCGGCTCGCGACTCCAGCACCTTCAACCCGGGCACCGTGGATGTCGTTGTCTACCCGCCTATTTCGGTGGACGGCTGGACCCACGACAATCTAGAGGACCGCATCGCCGAAGTGCGCCAGCTCTACCTCGACACCCTTAAGGACTGGCCGCACGACGAACTGCCGGAGCCCGAGCTGTACCGGCGTCAGCAGAAGCCGGCGAAGAAGGCCCCGGCGAAGAAGGCGGCAGCCAAGAAAGCCCCGGCGAAGAAAGCAGCGGCCAAGAAGGCCCCGGCGAAAGCGCAACCCGCGAAGAAGTCCCCCACGGCCAAGGGCCGGCCGTGAAAGTCCGCGCCGACGACATCACCGCATTCACCGCCGTCGACGACACCCTCGTCCTCGCATCGGTGTCCTCGCCCGCAGAGGAGGAGATGCTCGCCGACTGGTTGGACGAGCAGCGAAGTGCGCACCCCGAGAGCAAGATCGAAGTCCTCAAGCTCCCCGCCGACGACGATCCGCCGCCCGGTGTGCTCGCCCGGTTGGTGGAGATGCTCGAAGCCGACGAGCACCGTTCAGTCGTGCCGGTGCGGGTGTTCTGGGTACCCGGCGGCTTGCCGACGCGCTCGAAAGTGGTGTCCTTGCTCTCGGGTCGGGACACGTACTGCCCACCAAAGGTGTTGCAGCGCAGCATCCTCAAGCGGGACCCGTCGCGTGCGCGCGTCGTCGCCGGCGAACCGGCCAAGGTTTCCGAACTGCACCAGAGCTGGAGTGACAACACCACCGCCGAAAACCCCAGGGAATTCGCTCGGTTCGTGCTGAGGCGGGCAACCCTGGCCATCGAGCGGGTAGAGCTGCGGCTGCTGGGTCCGGAGTACAAGTCGCCCCGCCTGATCAAGCCGGAAGTGCTGTCGTCGGCCCGGTTCCGGCAGGGTCTCGAGGAGATCCCCGGCGCCACCGTCGAAAAGGCCGGCGAGATGCTCGACGAGTTGGGCACCGGATGGAGCAGGTTCTCCGTCGACCTGATCCCGTCTCTGGGCCGGGCCATCTTCAGTCGCGGCTTCGACCCGAACATCGACTACGACCGCACCGAGGTCGAGGTGATGCGCCAAGCGCTCGAAGCGCATCCGGCCGTCCTGCTCTTCTCGCACCGGTCCTACCTCGACGGCGCGATCGTGCCCGTCGCGATGCAGGAGAACCGACTTCCGCCGGTGCACACGTTCGCGGGAATCAACCTGTCGTTCGGTGCGATGGGTCCGCTGATGCGCCGCTCCGGCGTGATCTTCCTGCGGCGCAAACTCGACGACCCGTTGTACAAGTACGTCCTGCGTCAGTTCGTCGGCTACATCGTCGAGAAGCGGTTCAACCTGGCCTGGGCGATCGAGGGCACCCGGTCGCGCACCGGAAAGATGTTGCCGCCCAAGCTCGGTCTCCTCGCCTACGTGGCCGATGCCTACCTCGACGGCCGCAGCGACGACATCCTGCTACAGCCCGTGTCGATCAGCTTCGACCAACTGCACGAGACCGCCGAGTACGCGTCGTATGCGCGGGGCGGGGAGAAGACACCCGAGGGTCTGTCGTGGCTGGTCAATTACATTCGCGCGCAAGGTGAACGGAACTACGGGAAGATCTACGTGCGGTTCCCGCGTGCGGTGTCCATGCGCGAGTACCTCGGCGAGCCGCACGGCCCGATGACCACCGACGAGGCAGCCAAACGCCTTGCCCTGCAGAAGATGGCCTTCGAAGTCGCCTGGCGCATCGTGCAGGTGACCCCGGTCAACGCGACCGCGCTGGTCTCGGCGCTCCTTCTGTCGACTCGGGGCGTCGCGCTCACCCTCGACCAGTTGCACCACACCCTGCAGGATTCGCTGGACTATCTCGAACGCAAGCAGACCCCGATGACCAACAGCGCGTTGCGGTTACGCACTCCCGACGGCGTGCGGGCCGCCCTGGACGCACTCTCGGGCGGGCACCCGGTGACCCGCGTGGACGGCGGCCGGGAGACGGTCTGGCACATCGCGCCGCAGGACGAGCTCGAAGCCGCGTTCTACCGCAACTCGTTGATCGACGCGTTCCTCGAGACGTCTCTGGTCGAACTCGCGTTGGCTTATGCCGGGCGCAGCGAGGGTGACCGGGTCGAGGCGTTCTGGGAACAGGTGATGCGCCTGCGTGATGTGTTGAAGTTCGACTTCTACTTCGCCGACTCCGCGGCGTTCCGCGCGCACGTCGCCGAAGAGATGTCGTGGCACGACGACTGGGAGAGCGACGTCGCCGCCGGGGGAGACCGTATCGACGCGCTGCTGCGCGCCAAGAAACCGACGATCGCGGGTCCGTTGCTCCGACCGTTCTTCGAGGCGTACCAGATCGTCGCCGACGCCTTGCTCGACGCGCCTGCCGACATCTCCGAGAAGGACCTCACCGCCAAGGCGTTGGGGCTGGGGGAGCAGTACCTGGCTCAGGGTCGGGTGCAGAGCAACGAGTCGGTGTCGGCGCTGTTGTTCACCACCGCGCGTCAGGTTGCCGCCGACAAACACCTGCTCGAACCCGCTGCCGACCTCGAGGAGCGGCGCAGAGCCTTCCGCAACGAGCTGCGCGGCATCCTGGCCGACATGAACACCGTCGACCGCTTCGCCCGCAAGCAGTTCGTAGCGAGGGAACGCAGCCGCCGCCAGCTGCGTGAGCGGGCGGTGTGACGGGTCACGTGCAGGCAGGTCATACGCTGGATGCATGACTGTCACCGGCTCCGCCGCGCCCGTCCGGGTGCGTCGCGCCTCGGTGTGGCCGCTGCTCTACGGCGTCGCGATCCTGGCGGGCCTGACCGCTGCGGCGTTGTCGGCGCTATCGCTCGCCGAGGCACTGACTGCGACGGGCCTACCTGACCCGGGTCCCGTCACCACCTACGGGTTGCCGTTCGTCAAGGCGGCCGGCGAGATCGCCGCGGTCATCGCGATCGGGTCGTTCCTGTTCGCAGCATTCCTGGTGCCGCCGCAGTCCACCGGGGTCCTCGACGTCGACGGCTACCGCGCGCTGCGCGTCGGGACCGCTGCAACAGGCATCTGGACGGTGTGCGCCGTCCTGATGGTGCCGCTGACCGTGTCCGACATCAGCGGTCAGCCGCTGATGACGCGGCTGAGCCCGGCCGACATCTGGTCGGTCGCCGACCTGATCGACATCGCCGGCGCATGGCGGTGGACCGCGCTGTTGGCCGCCGTGGTGACCGTGGTCAGCATTCCGGTGCTGCGCTGGTCGTGGACACCGGTGCTGTTCGCCGGTTCATTGGCCACCCTGCTGCCGCTGGCGCTGACCGGACACTCCTCCTCCGGCGGGTCGCACGACATCGCGACCAACAGCCTTCTGGTGCACCTGATCGCCGGCGCGGTGTGGGCCGGCGGGCTGCTGGCGCTCCTGGCGCACGCGCTGCGCGGCGGATCCGGTCGAAACGACCATCTGGCGGCGCGGCGCTTCTCGGCGGTGGCGCTGTGGTGTTTCGTCGCGATGGCGCTCAGCGGCGTCATCAACGCGCTGGTGCGGGTGACGCCCGGGGACCTGATCCACACGCGCTACGGCTGGCTGCTGCTCGCCAAACTGACCGCGCTCGTCGTCCTCGGCGTCCTCGGTTGGCAGCAGCGTCGCCGCGGGATCGTCGCGCTGGCCTCGGACCCCCCGGCGCGCGGCGCACTGATCCGGCTGGCGTTGATCGAAGCGGTGGTCTTCGGGCTGACGTTCGGAATAGCCGTCGCCCTCGGACGCACCCCTCCGCCGCCTCCCGTCGACACGAATTTGTCCATCCCGGAGGTGGAGATCGGCTACGACCTGGCTGGCCCGCCGACCGTGGCCCGGCTGCTGTTCGACTGGCGGTTCGATCTGGTCTTCGGCACCGCAGCGCTGATCCTCGCCGCGGTCTATCTGGCCGGGTACCGGCGGTTGCGCCGACGCGGCGACGCGTGGCCCGCGGGCCGTGTGGTGGCGTGGCTGCTGGGCTGCCTGCTGCTGCTGTTCACGACATCGTCCGGCCTCGGCCGCTACATGCCGGCGATGTTCAGCATGCACATGATCGCGCACATGCTGCTGTCCATGCTGGTGCCGATCCTGTTCGTGCTCGGCGCCCCGATCACGATGGCGCTGCGGGCGTTGCCGACCGCGGGACGGGACGCGCCGCCGGGACCTCGGGAGTGGTTGCTGGCGGCCCTGCATTCGCGGGTGTCCCGCCTGCTGACCAACCCGTTCGTGGCGACCGGTCTGTTCATCGTCGGGTTCTACGGGCTGTACTTCGGCGGCATCTTCGACGCCGTGGTCGGCAGTCACGCCGCGCATCTGGCGATGAACATCCACTTTCTGCTCAGCGGCTATCTGTTCTATTGGGTCGTGATCGGCGTCGATCCGACACCGCGGCCGCTACCGCCGATCGCCAAGCTCGCGATGGTGTTCGCCTCGCTTCCGCTGCACGCGTTCTTCGGCGTCGTGCTGATGGGGACCAACACCGCGGTCGGCGGCGACTTCTACCGTTCCCTGGCCCTGCCATGGCACAGCGATCTGCTCGCCGACCAGCGTCTGGGCGGGGCCATCGCCTGGGCGGCCGGTGAGGTTCCGCTCGTGGTGGTGTTGATCGCGCTGTTCGTGCAGTGGCGGCGTAGCGACGACAGGACCGCCCGCAGGCTCGACCGCGCGGCCGACCGCGACGACGACGCGGACCTGGCGGCCTACAACGCGATGCTGGCCGAGCTGGCTCGCCGCGACCGCGCCGACAGCTGACCCTCGGGCCGGATCTGTCCCCAGAGCTCGTTTCATCCACAGAGTTGTCGTGCCCGCGGCGCTCGGACGGCCGCCGTGTCGGTGCGGTGGCGGTCAATGGCGGTGTCATCGACGGCGCGGGCGCTGTGCCCGTGCCGCAGCTTTGAGAGAAAGAGAACCGCCATGTTCGAAACACCGATCACCGTCGTCGGCACCATCGTCACCAATCCTGAGCGTCGTTGGGTCGGCGACCAGGAGCTGTTCAAATTCCGCGTCGCGAGCAACTCCCGTCGGCGTACCGGCGACGGCACGTGGGAGCCGGGGAACTCGCTCTACGCGACGGTCAACTGCTGGGGGCGTCTGGTCACCGGCGTCGGCGCAGGGCTCGGGAAGGGTGACGCGGTGATCGTTGTTGGCAACGTGTACACCAGCGAATACGAAGACCGCGACGGCAACCGACGGTCGTCGCTGGAGATCAGAGCCACATCGGTGGGGCCGGATCTGGCGCGGTGCATCGCCCGCATCGACAAGCGTCGCCATTCCGAGCAGCCCGCCGACGCAGGCTCCGAGAGCAGTTCCGACACCGAGATCGGGCCGTCCACGGACGCGAGCGTCGACGGAGGTGACGGATTGGCGCTCACCGCATAGCGCGGACGCCGCCACCGTCACCCGGCATCATGGCCGCGCCTAGGATGGTCCCGGACTCTCGCAGATCGCGAAGACCCGAGAAAGGCGATATCAGAGGCATGGCCGAATTCATCTACACGATGCGGAAGGTCCGCAAGGCGCACGGCGACAAGGTCATCCTTGACGACGTCACCCTGAATTTCCTTCCGGGCGCGAAGATCGGCGTCGTCGGCCCGAACGGGGCCGGTAAGTCGAGCGTCTTGCGGATCATGGCCGGCTTGGACCAGCCCAACAACGGCGACGCGTTCCTGGCGCCGGGCGCCACCGTCGGCATCCTGATGCAGGAGCCCCAGCTCGACGAGACCAAGACCGTGCGCGAGAACGTCGAAGAGGGCGTTGCGATCAAGGGCAAGCTCAACCGGTACAACGAGGTCGCCGAGCTGATGGCGACCGACTACACCGACGAGCTCATGGACGAGATGGGCAGGCTCCAGGAGGAGCTCGACGCCGCGGACGCATGGGACATCGACAGCCAGCTCGAGCAGGCGATGGACGCGCTGCGTTGCCCGCCCGCCGACGAGCCGGTGACCCACCTCTCCGGTGGTGAGAAGCGTCGCGTCGCGCTGTGCAAGCTGCTGCTGTCCAAGCCCGACCTACTGCTGCTCGACGAGCCGACCAACCACCTCGACGCCGAGAGTGTGCTGTGGCTCGAGCAGCACCTCGCCGAATACAAGGGCGCCATCCTCGCCGTCACCCACGACCGGTACTTCCTGGACAACGTCGCCGAGTGGATCCTCGAACTCGACCGCGGCCGTGCGTACCCGTACGAGGGCAACTACTCGACGTACCTGGAGAAGAAGGCCGAGCGCATCGCCGTTCAGGGCCGCAAGGACGCCAAGCTGCAGAAGCGGCTCAAAGACGAGCTGGAGTGGGTGCGTTCGGGCGCCAAGGCCCGGCAGGCCAAGAGCAAGGCGCGTCTGGGCCGATACGAGGAGATGGTCGCCGAGGCCGAGAAGACCCGCAAGCTCGACTTCGAGGAGATCCAGATCCCCACCGGTCCTCGCCTGGGCAATGTGGTCGTAGAGGTCGAACATCTCGACAAAGGCTTCGATGGCAGGCAGCTGATCAAGGATCTGTCGTTCACCCTGCCGCGCAACGGCATCGTCGGTGTGATCGGGCCCAACGGCGTCGGTAAGACGACGCTGTTCAAAACCATCGTCGGGCTCGAGCAGCCCGACAGCGGGACCGTCAAGGTCGGTGAGACCGTCAAGCTGAGCTACGTCGACCAGAGCCGCGCCGGCATCGACCCGAAGAAGAACGTCTGGGAGGTGGTTTCCGACGGCCTGGACTACATCGAGGTCGGGCAGAACGAGATCCCGTCGCGGGCGTATGTGTCGGCGTTCGGTTTCAAGGGCCCGGACCAGCAGAAGCCCGCGGGCGTGCTCTCCGGTGGTGAACGCAACCGGTTGAATCTGGCGCTGACCCTCAAAGAGGGCGGCAACCTGATCCTGCTCGACGAGCCCACCAACGACCTCGACGTGGAAACGCTGAGCTCGCTGGAAAACGCGCTCCAGCAGTTCCCGGGCTGCGCCGTGGTCATCTCCCACGATCGCTGGTTCCTGGACCGCACCTGCACGCACATCCTGGCGTGGGAGGGCGACACCGACAACGAGGCCAAATGGTTCTGGTTCGAGGGCAACTTCGGCGGTTACGAGGAGAACAAGGTGGAGCGTCTCGGTGCGGATGCAGCGCGTCCGCACAGGGTCACCCACCGCAAGCTCACGCGAGGATAGTCTCGTTCTGCGGACCACGTGACCGGTCGCTCGTGCGGCCGGTCGCAGCCAACGGCGGCCGGTCCGCAGCATGTGACTGGAGGAGCGGCGGATGTCGTTGAATCCCGGTGCGATCGGGGCAACTGAGAAAGACCTGACCCCTGAGGCGATCGATCGACTGATCCCCGCGTACCTGCAGACCTATCGGGGGCCCCACGGCGGCGCGCCCGGCTCGGAGGGGGCCGTCACCGGCCCGTTGCGAAGCCCGTCGGACGGCATGTCGGCGATGGTGGAGGCGCAGTACCGGCTAGGCCGCCAGCGCTCCGCCGGAGCCACGCTGGTCGCCGTCTACGGCGCCGACGAACCCGGCGGATTCGGTCCGGCGCTTCAAGTCATCACCGACAGCGCGACGATGCTGATGGATTCGGTGACCGTGCTGCTTCACCGCGTCGGGGTCGCCTACAAGGCGATCATGAACCCGGTCTTCCGGGTGCGCCGCGGCGCAGGCGGCGAACTCCTCGACATCGTGCCGGCCTCGGAAGCGACATTCGGTGACGGTGTCGATGAGACCTGGGTGCACGTGCAACTCTCCAGCGCCGTCGACCGGCGCGCGCTCGCCGAAGCCGAACGACTTCTGCCCCGCGTGCTCGCCGACGCCCGCCAGGTCGCACTGGATTCGCAGAGCATGGGTGCGACGCTGCGCGGCCTGGCCGCCGAACTCGACAGCGACACCGGTCGGCGCTTCCCCAGCACCGACCGCAAGGACGTCGCCGCGCTGCTGCGCTGGCTCGCCGACGGGCACTTCGTCCTGCTGGGCTATCAGCGCTGCCCCGTGCGTGACGGGCACGCCACCGTCGATGCCGCCAGCCGTCTCGGGGTGCTGCGGCTACGCCAAGACGTCTTGCCTCAGCTGACCAACAAGGACGAGCTGCTGGCGTTGGCGCAGGCGACCATCCCGAGCTTTCTCCGGTACGGCGCCTACCCCCAGATCGTCGTGGTGCGTGAGCAGGCTGAGGACGGCAGCTCCGACGTCGCGGCGATCGAGCACCGTTTCGTCGGACTGTTCACCGTCGCCGCGATGAATGCCAACGTGCTCGAGATCCCGTTGATCTCGCGTCGGGTCAACGACGCGCTCGCAATGGCCCACCGCGACCCCAGCCACCCAGGGCAGCTGCTGCTCGACATCATCCAGACCATCCCGCGTTCGGAACTGTTCGCGTTGTCGTCGCGCGACCTCCTCGACATGGCGATGGCCGTCGTCGACCTCGGCTCGCGTCGGCGCACGCTGCTGTTCATGCGGGCCGATCCGCTGGCCCACTTCGTGTCGTGCCTGGTGTATCTGCCGCGTGACCGCTACACCACCGCGGTGCGCCTGGAGATGCAGGACATCCTGGTCCGCGAACTGGGCGGCATCAGCATCGACTACGCCGCGCGGGTGAGCGAATCACCCTGGGCGCTGGTGCATTTCACGGTTCGGCTGCCCGAAGGTTCGCGAGTCCAGGATGTCGACGTCTCCGACGGGAACGAGTCGCGCATCCAGGATCTGCTCACCGAGGCCGCGCGCACCTGGGCCGACCGGATGCTCGGCGCGGTTCGGACGGCGTCGATCGACCAGGGCATCGCCGAGCACTACGCCGCAGCGTTCCCGGAGGTCTACAAGCAGGCAGTCAACCCGCTGCACGCTCTGACCGATATCGAGATCATCGAGCAACTGCAGGACAACTCGGTCAAGCTCGTGCTTGACGACACCGAGAACACTGCCGTCGACGGCATCTCGAATCTGATCTGGTACCTCGGGGGCCAGTCGGCGTCGTTGAGCCGCTTGCTGCCGATGCTGCAGTCGATGGGTGTGACGGTGCTCGAGGAGCGGCCGTTCACGGTCACGCGGCCCGACGGTCTGCCGGTGTGGATCTACCAGTTCAAGGTGTCGCCGCACCACGGCATCCCGATGTCCGGCCCGGGCCCGGAACGGGATGCGACGGCGCAGCGCTTCGCCGATGCCGTCACCGCGATCTGGCACGGCAACTGCGAGATCGACCGGTTCAACGAGCTCGTGCTGCGGGCCGGCCTGACGTGGCAGCAGGTGACGGTGTTGCGGGCCTACGCGAAATACCTGAAGCAGGCCGGCTTCTCGTACAGCCAGTCCCATATCGAGGACACTCTGAACAACAACGCGGGCACCGCGCGCTCGCTGGTCGAGCTGTTCGAAGCCCTCTTCTGCCCGGCCGAGGAAGGGCAGACCGACGTCCGCCGTGACGCCCAGGCCGCGGCCGCTGCGGTGGCCGCGGACATCGACGCGCTGGTCAGCCTCGACACCGACCGGGTGCTGCGAGCGTTCGCCTCGATGATCCAGGCGACACTACGCACGAACTATTTCGTCACCCGCGCGGGTTCGGCGCGTGAACGCAACGTGTTGTCGCTGAAGATGAATCCCGAGTTGATCGACGAATTGCCGTTGCCGCGGCCGAAGTTCGAGATCTTCGTGTACTCACCGCGGGTCGAGGGTGTACACCTGCGATTCGGGTTCGTCGCCCGCGGCGGGTTGCGCTGGTCGGATCGCCGGGAGGATTTCCGCACCGAGATCCTCGGCCTGGTCAAGGCGCAGGCGGTGAAGAACGCCGTGATCGTGCCTGTCGGGGCGAAGGGCGGTTTCGTGGTCAAGCGGCCACCGGCGCCCACCGGGGATGCCGCGGTCGATCGCGACGCCACCCGGGAAGAGGGCGTGGCCTGCTACCGGCTGTTCATCGCAGGTCTGCTCGACCTGACCGACAACGTCGACAAGTCCTCGGGCGCGATCGTCACCCCCGACGGAGTGGTTCGCCGCGACGGTGACGACGCCTACCTCGTCGTCGCCGCCGACAAGGGCACCGCGACGTTCTCCGACATCGCCAACGATGTCGCGAAGTCCTACGGATTCTGGTTGGGCGACGCGTTCGCCTCGGGCGGCTCGGTCGGCTACGACCACAAGGCGATGGGCATCACCGCCAAGGGTGCCTGGGAGTCGGTGAAGCGTCACTTCCGCGAAATGGGAATCGACACCCAGAGTGAGGATTTCACCGTCGTCGGGGTGGGCGACATGAGCGGTGACGTGTTCGGCAACGGCATGCTGCTCTCCGAGCACATCCGGCTGCTCGCCGCATTCGATCACCGGCACATCTTCATCGACCCCGACCCCGACGCCGCCCGGTCGTGGCAGGAGCGCAAGCGTCTGTTCGAGCTGCCGCGCTCGTCGTGGGAGGACTATGACACCTCGCTGATCAGTGCGGGCGGCGGTGTCTACAGCCGCGAGCAGAAGTCAATCCCCATCAGTGCAGAAGCGCGCACGGCGCTGGGCATCGACGACGGCGTCACCGAGCTCACGCCGCCAGCCCTGATGCGGGCGATCCTCAAGGCGCCGGCCGATCTTCTGTTCAACGGCGGCATCGGTACCTACGTCAAGGCCGAGAGCGAGTCCGATGTGGGCGACCGGGCCAACGACGCGGTCCGGGTGAACGGAAACCAGGTGCGCGCCAAGGTGATCGGCGAGGGCGGCAACTTGGGTGTGACGTCGCTGGGCCGCATCGAGTTCGACCTCGTCGGCGGTCGGATCAACACCGACGCGCTGGACAACTCGGCGGGTGTCGATTGCTCTGATCACGAGGTCAACATCAAGATCCTCATCGATTCGCTGGTCACCGCCGGCATGGTCACCGCGGAGGACCGCACAGACCTGCTGCTGTCAATGACCGACGAGGTGGGCCGACTCGTCCTCGCGGACAACGAGAGTCAGAACGATCTGATGGGGACCAGCCGCGCGAACGCCGCCAGCATGCTGTCGGTGCACGCACGGATGATCAAGGACTTCGTCGACGAGCGCGGCTTGAACCGCGAGCTGGAAGCCTGGCCGTCGGAGAAGGAGATCCGGCGGCGCACCGAAGCCGGAATCGGTCTCACGTCACCGGAATTGGCCACACTCATGGCGCACGTCAAACTTGCGCTCAAAGACGATCTGCTCGCCGGTGACCTGCCCGACCAGGAAGTGTTCGCCTCGCGGTTGCCGTCGTATTTCCCGACGACGCTGCGGGATCGGTTCGCCACCGAGATCCGCTCGCATCAGCTGCGCCGCGAGATCGTGGCCACCATGCTGATCAACGACGTCGTCGACACCGCGGGTATCTCGTTCGCCTATCGCGTCGCCGAGGACGTCGGGGTGTCGTCGGTCGACGCGGTGCGCAGCTTCGTGGCCGTCGACGCGATCTTCGGTGTCGGCGAGGTGTGGCGACGCATCCGTGCCGCCGGGGTGGACGGCGTGTCGGTGGCCGTGACGGATCGGATGACGCTGGACCTTCGCCGGCTGATCGACCGCGCCGCGCGCTGGCTGCTCAACTACCGCCCCCAGCCGCTGGCGGTGGGTGCCGAGATCAACCGATTCGCCGACAAGGTGGCGGCGTTGACGCCGCGGATGTCGGAGTGGCTGCGTGGCGACGACCGGGCGATCGTGATGAAAGAGGCGGGGGAGTTCAGCGGGCAGGGAGTGTCCGAGGAGCTGGGCTTCCAGGTGGCCACCGGGCTGTATCAGTTCAGCCTGCTCGACGTCATCGACATCGCCGACATCGTCGACCGCGATCCGGCGGAGGTGGCGGACACCTACTTCGCCCTGATGGATCACCTCGGCACCGACGGGCTGCTCACCGCGGTGTCGCGGCTGTCCCGCGACGATCGCTGGCATTCGTTGGCGCGGTTGGCGATTCGCGACGACATCTACGGCTCGTTACGCGCGCTGAGTTTCGACGTCCTCGCGGTCGGAGAGCCCGACGAGAACGGCGAGGAGAAGATCGCCGAGTGGGAGATGACCAACAGCAACCGGGTCACCCGCGCGCGGCGCACCCTGACCGAGTTGTACGAAAGCGGTGAGCACGATCTCGCGACGTTGTCGGTGGCGGCCCGCCAGATTCGCAGCATGACCAGGACGAGCGGAACGGGAACGTCGGGGTGACGAGAGAGGTGACACAGCAGGGCTTCACGGCGCCGGTGCACGTGCGATGGTCGGACATCGACATGTACCAGCACATCAACCACGCGACGATGGTGACGATCCTCGAAGAGGCGCGAATCCCGTTCCTGCGGGAGCCGTTCGAGGCGGACATCACCACCATCGGCCTGCTCATCGCCGACGTGAAGATCGCGTACAAGGCGCAGCTGCGGCTGATCGACTCGCCGCTGCAGGTGACGATGTGGACCACCCGGGTGCGGTCGGTCGATTTCACGGTCGGCTACGAGGTGCGCTCGGTGGGTGCGGCTCCCGATTCCAGACCCGCCGTCATCGCTGAGACCCAGCTGGCCGCTGTGCACATCGAAGAGCAACGGCTGCAACGACTCTCGGCTGCGCAGCGGGAGTACCTGCAGCACTGGGCCCGATGAGCGAACGCGGTCTCTGGCTCGACCCAACGCACCGAGACGACCTCGCGGCGTTCACCGAACGTGCCCGCGGCGTGGACGAGGCCGCGGTGGTGCGTTTGCGGGAACGCCCCGGCGGGCTGGTGTCGGCCTGGGTGGCCACCGGATTCGACGTGCTGGCCAGCCGGACAGTCGGGGGCCGGTTGCGGCCCGCCGATCTGTCGGCCGCGGCCGACGCGTTACTGGCCGGGCTCGCGGCGATGACTCCCGACGGGTATGTCGATCCCGGGTTCGCGATGGACTCGGCGTGGCGGGGTGGCCTGCCGCCGGACACGGGGTTCGTGCACCTGGACGACGTACCCGCGCGCGAAGTGTTCGCGCTGGTCCAGCGCGGCTCGGCGCTGGCCCGCGAGCACGCCGGTGCGCACGGTCCGCCGACGTCGCTACTGGACCAGGACGTCGTCGAGGTCGCTGCCGATGATCAGCGGGTCGGCATCCCGATGCGGTGCGTGTTCGCATTGAGCGCGATGGGTTTCGTCCCCGACCACCCGGGTGACGACGAGGTGGTGCGGGTGCGCACGACGGCGACGTGGCTGCGCATCGATGCCCGCTTCGGCACGGTGTACCGCCGGCGCGGCGACCCCGCTGTGGTCCTGCACTGACGTTTCGCCGGGAAAAGGGTCAGAAGGGGGAGTTCACCATCGACTGGGCGGCCATCTCCAGGTAGGCGATCAGTTCGCCGCGATGCTCGTCGTCGAGGGTCTGTGAGTCGATCTCGGCGACAGCGGTGTGCATGCAGCGCAACCAGGCATCACGCTCGAGATAGCCGATCCGGAACGGGGCATGCCGCATCCGCAGCCGCGGATGGCCGCGCTGCTCGGAATAGGTGCGCGGACCTCCCCAGTACTGCTCGAGGAACAGCAGTAACCGCTCCTCGGCCGCCTCGAGCTCGTCGTCGGGGTAGAGCGGGCGCAGGATCTCGTCGTCGCGCACCTGCTCGTAGAACCGTGACACTATCCGGTGGAACGTGTCGTGACCGCCGACCGCGTCGTAGAACGATTGTTGATCCATCACCGCCCATTGTGGGCCATGCCCGGGGGCGGCCGACGGTCAGGACTTCTTCCGGATCAATCGGGCCAGTTCGTCGCGGTCGGCGACGTCGAGCTTGAAGCACGCGCGGTAGACGTGTCCCTCGACGGTGCGCACCGACAGCGTCAGCGCCTCGGCCACCTCCCGGTTGGACAGCCCCGCCGACACCAGCTCGGCGATCTCGCGCTCGCGCGGTGTCAACGGCAGGGGACGGGCCGCGGTCTTGATGGCGGGCGTCGACGCGCCGCCGCACGCCTCGGCCAGACGCAACGCGGCGGCGCCCGACTCGGTGGTGCGCCGGCGATCCCCGGCCGCGTCGTGCAACGGGGCGGCTTGCGCGGCGGCGTCGGCCGCCGAGAGCATCAGGCCCGCCCGCTCGAACTCGGCGCTGACGGCATCCAACCCGGTGGCATCTCCTGCAGCGACGGCCGCGGCGTGACGGGCGAACAACGGCACGATGGTCCCGTGCACGCGTTGCTCGAGTTCGGCGAGACGCTCGGCCGTGGTGCGGTCCCCGAATCGGGTGGCGTGGTGCAGCGCCTCGGCTTCGAGCGCGAACTGGCCGGATCGCCGCGCGTTGTCCGCGGCGGCCCTGGCCAATTCGACGGCATTGCGTTCCATGCCCTTTGCCGCGGCGTACCAGGACCGCGAGATCAGCCGCTGCGGTTCGTGCAGCGCCATCGACGGGCCGGAGTGCTCGGCGGCGTCGGTGAGGACGCGCTCGGCCTCGCCGACACGGCCGAGCGCGGCGTAGGCACGGGCCAGCAGCAGCCGGCCGGGCAGCTGCCACGGCAGGGGACTCTCGGCGGACAGCGCGGCCAAGGCCTGTTCGATGGAGGACACCACCTCGGGGAAGTCTCCGCGTGCGGTCGCCACCACGCCGGCCATGATCTTGGCGATCGCCCAGGCGAGGAACTGGCCGACCGACGAGAAATCCGCATAGCGCAGTGCGCGTTCGGCGGCCGTCTCGAACTGACCCATGTGAGTCAGCGCCAGCACGTCGCAGTAGCGGACCATCACGCGGATCATGCCGTCGGTGGGCTTCTGATCGGCGCGGCAGCGCGCCGCGATCGGCTCGAACTCGTCGCCTCGTCCCGCGACGGGCATCGCCAACCCCGCGGCGAAGGCGGCGAATTCGACAGCCTGCTCGGGCGCCTGCGGGTCGGCGAGCACAGCAAGCGCCTCGTCGATGCCCTCGGAAATCCTGTTCTCGTGCACTGCCATCGCGGCCGCAGTCGCGCGCAGGATCAGCCCCAGGAGCGGAATCCGCACCCGCTCGCGCACCAGTGCCAGCACCTCGTGCGCCTTGGCGACCTCGCCCATCGACCAGAACAGCGTCGACACCCGCGGCACGCCCCACTGCACCAGCTGCACCTCGTCGAGATCGTTCGGGGTGAACTGGGCGAGTATCGCGTCGGCGTCCGCGGGCATGCCCTGCCACAGCAGCGCCCGGGACAGCAGCGCGCCGGATGACAGGCTGCCGGTTCGTTCGAATGCAGTGCGCGCCAACCGTTCTCCGAGAGGCAGATTGGAGAGGAAGATCGCGTCCTTGGCGGCCGCAGTCAGCAGGTCGACGTCGACGGTCTGATCGCTGTCGATCGACAGGTTCGCCATCCGGATCCGGCTCGCGGCGGTGGAGAGTTCGCGGCGTCGCAGGATCTGCACCACCTGGCCCTTGAGGCGACGCTCGGCGGCCCGGCCGATCTTGGTGCGTACGACGTCGCCGACGAGCGGGTGGCTGAAGCGGGCGTTCAGGGTGGGGCCGTCCTCGGTGAACCGGATCAGCCCGCGCATCTCGGCCTCGTCGACCGCGTCGTCACCGACGAGCTCGGTGAGCGCATCGGCGTCCAGCGGTTCGCACAGCGCGAGCAGCTTCAGCGCAGTCATGACGGCGTCGCCGGCACTCTCCAGCCGCGTCTCCAGCAGCGCCACCAGACCTGACGGCACGGCTGTCGGACCGCGGAGCTGCCATACGTCGTCCACTCTGCGCAGCGTCCCGGCGTCGATGGACCCCTCGACCAAATGGCGCAGGAACAGGGCATTCCCGCCCGACGATTGCCACATCAGGTCGGCCGACAACCCTTCGAGGCGCCCACCGATCACCGATTCGACCAGCTTGATGCTCTGGGTCTTTGTGAACGGCTGCAACTCGATGCGGCGGAGGTAACCGTCCTTCCACAGCGAGGTCACCGCGTCGGGCACCGGTTCTCCACTGCGCACGGTGGCCAGGATCCGGCCGGACTGGTCGACGGCGAGCTGATGCAGCAGCGTGGCGGACAGCTCGTCGAGCAGATGGGCGTCGTCGACGCCCACGATGCTGTTGCCCTGCGCGACAAGCGATTCGCGCGCGCAGGCGAGAAGCGCCGTCGCGTCGCGGGACGTACTCCCGCCGACCAGATGAGCGAAGACCCCGAGCGGAATGCTGCGCGACGACTTCGTCGAGGCCACCCAGTGCACCTCTGAGCGCACCGATTCCGTCACCATTCGGGCGAGGGTCGTCTTCCCGACGCCGGCATCGCCGACGAGCACAGCCCCGTACGACTCGGTGCCCGTCAGGGCGGACCGCACCGCGTCGAACTCCGCAGGACGGTCGAGCAGTTGCCAACCACGCGGCATATTTCGTGAGTGTAGTGCGCAGAGACCGCCAGTTCTCGCTAATGACGGTCGGTTAGCCGGCCGGGACCAGAGCCGGGGAACGCCGACAGGTCGCTCGGCTCGAGGTGGGGCACGCCGTTCTTCGCATGCCGGTATTCGCTCGACGCCTCGTACACGCGCAGCTTCAAGCGGTTGATCGACCCCAGCGGGCGGTGTTCGGCGATACCGCGCCACGAGTTGAAGGCCAGCGCGTCGTCGGCGAAATCGCGCAGGGCCTCGTCGTATCCCCTTTGCTCGGGGAACCGGATCGTCGCGACGGGGAGGTACGGCGACACGGCCTCGGGCCACTCCACCGTGGCATCTTCGAGGGGCATCCGCAGCTCATCGGTGCACAGTTGAACCGCCACCTCGTATTCGGCCGGTTTGCTCGCGAAGTACGAGGCGACCGCGCGGGACGCGGCGTCGTACTGACCGTCGTCGATCGTCGCCGGAACAGCGCCGGCAACGGTGGACGGCGTCGGCGCCACCCGCACCTTTGCCACGAAGTCACCGAACCGCACCGGTGCGGCGGTGTAGAACGCCTGCCGCAGTGGGTGATGGTTGGGTTCGGCGAACACCCGCAACTTGGCGGGCAGGTCCCGGCCGGTGCTCGCCACGATGCGCCGGGCCGCCCGCAGCACCCGGTTGATCGCCAGCATCCCGGGATCGGGCAATACGGTCAGCGCTCTCGCGGTCCGCATGCCTGCCTTCGCGTAGTCGGCGGCGTCACGGAACAGGAACGCCGGCTCGGTGACGAAGACGAAGTCCTGGTTCGTGTCGGGGAATCGGGCATCGGCACGCTCCCCGCTCGTGCCCGTCACCCCGAGGATCTTCAGGCCGAGGCCGCGCACGCCGCGCACCTGATCGGAGCGGATGGCGCCTGAGGTCTGCGAGATCCGGGCGATCACGTCGAACGTGGCACCCGGCATGGTGAACATGCCCTGTCGCAGGGTGGCGTCCAGGTCGGGGTGGACGGTCAGGTGCCCGGACAGCACGGCACAACTCTTGGCGTGCGCGTCGCGAACCGCGTGCGGTCGGCCGTGCCGCCGGTACTTCGCGAACCAGCGGCTCTTCGCGTACTGGAACTGGTTGTTGCGGTGCAGATCGGCGACCAGGTCGGAGATCAGTGCATCCTCGCCGGGCGGGAACGCGGCCATGGCGGGCTCGTAGCGCAGGTAGGTGTGGGGTCCCCCGTCAGTCATGGGCACAGTCTGAAGGCACGGCGACCGACCGGCATGAGTAACGCGCTACCTGCAATCAGCGAGCGGTCACGAGAAGTTCACCGGACTGACCAGCGAACACGACCAGAATTGTCGTGCGATCCGCAGTGATCCGTGGTGGACTGTCGAGCGGAGGACGTATGGTGCAGCGCAGAAATGGTCGCGGCCACCGGCACCACCGGACCGCGACGAGCTCGACCGGGTCGACAGCGAGCACCCCCGCGCGCGCTCTACACAGCCTCACCGCGAGTGGCGACGCGCTCGTGATGCCGGTGATGCCGGAGCCCTCGATCTGGGGACGCCGACGGGTGCTCCTCCTCAATTCGACGTTCGAGCCGTTGACGGCGCTGCCGATGCGGCGAGCAGTGGTCATGCTGATGTGCGGCAAGGCCGACGTGGTGCACGACGATCCACTCGGGCCGGTCATCCATTCGGCGAGCCGCACGATCGTCGTGCCGTCGGTGATCCGCCTCCGTACCTATGTGCGGGTGCCGTACCGGGCGCGGGTGCCGATGACCCGGGCCGCGTTGATGCACCGCGATCGGTTCCGGTGCGTGTACTGCGGAGCCAAGGCCGACACCGTCGACCACGTCATCCCGCGCAGCCGCGGGGGCGGGCACTCGTGGGAGAACTGCGTCGCCGCGTGCTCGCCGTGTAACCACCGCAAGGCCGATCGGCTGCTGAGCGAGCTGGGCTGGACGCTGCGGTCCGCGCCGATGCCGCCGAAGGGTCAGCACTGGCGGCTGCTGTCCAGTGTCAAAGAACTCGACCCGGCATGGGTCAGATACCTGGGTGAGGGCGCGGCCTGACCGGGACGTGCGTTACGGTTTGGCCGTGACCAACACAGCTCTTCTGCACGCGAGCTTCCTGCTGATTCCGCTGGCCCTGGCCGGCATTCTGGCGTTGTTGATCTACCGCAAGAAGGGGCCGCACCCCGCGACGTACAACCTCGCGGAGACGTGGACCCATGAGCCCATCCTGTGGGCGGCGGACGAACCCGCGGATCACGGCCACGGCGGCCATGGTGCGCACGTGACGATCGGAGGCGGCGCAAGTGGCAACTGGTGAGATCACCCGGGCGGGAGCTCTCGACCTGGCCGAACTGCCGTACGGCTCGGTCGTCACCGCGAGCGGACGCGTCTCCGGCGTCACCGAGCCCGGCGAGCTGTCGGTGCACTACCCGTTCCCGACGCGGGACCTGGTGGTTCTCGACAATGCGTTGAAGTTCGGGTCGCGCGCGGCCAAGGCGCGCTTCGCCGTCTACGTCGGCGATCTCGGCGAGGACACCGCGGCGTCGGCGCGGGCGATCCTGGGCCGGGTGCCGACCCCGGACAATGCGGTGCTGCTCGCCGTCTCGCCGAACCAGCGCGCCATCGAGGTGGTGTACGGCTCGAAGGTCAAGGGCCGGGGCATCGAAGAGGCCGCACCGCTGGGTGTCTCCGCGGCAGCCGCGTCGTTCCGCGAGGGCAACCTGATCGACGGGTTGATCAGCGGCATCCGCGTGCTGTCGGCGGGCGTGTCCCCGCGCTGATCGTCGGCGAAAGTGTGCTCACGGTAGCTGACCCGCGTCAGCGACTACCGTGAGTGCACTTTTGGCGTTCGCGGACATCAACTCCGAGCGAATCCGCACGTAGCGTTCCAGGAAGAGCCGCTCGTCGAGCCGCTTGCGGCGCAGCCAGCCGGTGACCTCGTCGTTGCACTTGCTGGCATTGCACGGCCCGCAGGCCGGAACCACGTTGTCCACGGTGTACCGCCCGCCGCGCGAGATGGCCATCACGCAGTCGCGCTGCATCGTTCCGGTCGTCGTCCCGCAGTACGCGCACCCGCTCCAGGCCGCCTTGATCGCCGTCCACTGCGCGGCGGTGAGGTCGTTGACGACGGCCGCGACGCGGCGTTTGCGCCGGCGCGCCGCCCGCGCCCTCCGACTGTTGACCGCCACCGCGTGAGCGTATGCGCGCGAGCGTGCGCGAACTCTCGTCCGTGAGCGGCGTGTCGCTAGCCCGCGTCGAACTCGCGGGCGCGCAGCGACCGCTCCACCCCGGCGCGGCCTTCGAGCACGAGCCGGCGCAGCGCTGGTGGCACCTCGGAATCGGACAGGAACTCATCGGCCGCCTCGAGCGCATCGGCGCTGATGTCCCACGACGGGTACAGGCCGACGACCACGGTCTGGGCCACCTCGCTGGACCGCCGCTCCCACACGCCCGAGATCGCGTCGAAGTAGCGGTCCCGGAACGGCGCCAGCACCTCACCCTGCCCGGGTTGGGCGAAACCGCCGATGATCGCGCGCGCGGTGATGTTGGCCAGCGTGTCGTCCTCCACGACCTGCTGCCACGCCGCCTCCTTGACCGCCGCCTGCGGGCGCGCCGCCGCTGCGGCCGCGGCCTGACGCCGGCCCGCCGCGGTCGGATCGTTCGCCGCCTCGGCGTCGATCAGCGGGGACTCGGTGCCGTCGGCGTCGAGCACGCCGGCGCGTGCCAGCGCCGTCACCACCCGCCACCGCAGATCCGTGTCCACCACGAGGCCTTCGAGGTTCACCGCAGCCGGCTCGTTGTCCAGCAGCGTCTCGAGCACTGCGACGTGGTTGGGCGAGAGCACCGAGGTGCACAGCGCGTTGACGAACGCCAACTGGTGATCCGAGCCGGGCGCCGAGTCGCGGGCCAGGTCCAGCAGCGTGTCGCCGAATGCGGGCCACCCGTTCTCCGCGGCCCACTGCGGGTCCGCATAGGACCCCAGCGCGGTCTGCGCCTGCAGTACAAGCCGTTGCGCCACACCGACTTCCGATTCGGCGTGCAAACCGCTCATCACCAGCGCCACGAAGTCACGGGCGCGCAACTCCGCGTCGCGGGTCATTTCCCACGCCGCGGACCACGCCAGGGTGCGGGGGAGCGGTTCTGCGATGTCGGCGATCCGGCCCAGCACCGTCTGCAAGGAGTCGGGGTCCAGTCGCAGCGAGCAGTAGGTGAAGTCGTCGTCGTTGACCAGGATCAGCTTGCCGCGCTTCACCCCGGTCAGGCCGGGCACCTCGGTCGTCGGCCCGTCGACGTCGAGCTCCTCGCGGTGCACCCGCACCAACTTGCCCGATGTGTCGTCGTCGTAGATGCCCACCGCGAGGCGATGCACCCGCGTCTCATCGGCGCCCGGCTTGGCGCCGCCCTGTTCGATCGCGAACCGGGTGAAGGCGCCGTCGGCGTCGACGTCGAAATCGGGCCGCAGCGTGTTCAATCCGGTCGTCTTGAGCCACTGGCGCCCCCAGCCGGACAGGTCACGGCCCGACGACTTCTCCAGCGCGCCCAGCAGATCGCTGAATGTCGCATTGCCGTAGGCGTGGTCGCGGAAATAGTCGCGCAGCCCCGCGAGAAACGACTCGAGACCGACGTAGGCCACCAGCTGCTTGAGCACACTGGCGCCCTTGGCGTAGGTGATGCCGTCGAAGTTCACCTCGACGGCGTGCAGGTCGGGGATGTCCGCGGCCACCGGATGCGTCGACGGCAGCTGGTCCTGTCGATACGCCCACGACTTCTCCACGTTCGCGAACGTCGTCCACGCCTGGTCGTACTCGGTGGCCTCGGCCTGGCACAGCACCGAGGCGAACGTCGCGAACGACTCGTTGAGCCACAGGTCATCCCACCACTGCATGGTGACCAGGTCGCCGAACCACATGTGGGCCATCTCGTGCAGAACGGTCTCGGCGCGGCGCTCGTAGGAGTAGCGGGTCACCTTGGACCGGAACACATAGTCCTCGAGGAACGTCACCGCACCGGCGTTCTCCATCGCACCGGCATTGAACTCCGGCACGAACAGCTGGTCGTACTTGCCGAAGGCGTACGGGACGCCGAAGTTGTTGTGGTAGAAGCCGAATCCCTGCTTGGTCTCGGTGAACAGACGCTCCGCGTCCATGTACTCTTCCAGCGATTTGCGGCAGAAGATGCCCAGCGGGATGTCGCCGTGGTCATCGCTGTAGACGTCGTCCCAGCGGGCGTACGGCCCGGCGATCAGCGCCACCAGGTAGGTGCTCATCCGGGGGGTGGCCTTGAACGTGTGGTTCTTGGCCTTGCCGTCCCAAGTCACGTCGACGGTCGCCCCGTTCGAGATCACCTCCCAGTGCCCGGGCGCGGTGACGGTGATGTCGAAGGCGGCCTTCAGGTCGGGCTGGTCGAAGCAGGCGAACATCCGCTTGGCATCGGCGGTCTCGAACTGCGAGTACAGGTAGACCTCGTTGTCGACCGGGTCGACGAAGCGGTGCAGTCCCTCGCCGGTGTTGGAGTAGCGGCAGTCCGCGTCGACGACGACGACGTTGTGTTCGGCGAGGCCCGTGAGAGGGATGCCCGTCGACTCGTCGTAGCCGGACACGTCGATGTCGGTGCCGTTGAGCGTTGCGCTGCGGATCGAGTCCGCGGCGAGATCGAGGTAGGTGTCGGCACCGGCGGTGGCGTCGAATTCGAGGGTCGTCACCGAGCGGAACGTCTTCTCGCTCGGCGAGCCCTCGCCGTCGGTCAGATCGAGGGCGACGTGATAGCTGTCGACGGTGATCAGGGCGGCGCGTTCGGCAGCTTGGTCGCGCGTCAGATTAGGAAGGGCCACGCTCGTCAACACTAGTCTCAAGCCGGGAAGACAGGACGGGCGTCGGTGGTTGACGCAAGCGACGTCTGTCATCGACTCGAGGAGGAGACCCCATGGCCGAGAAGTCCCGCGCCGATTTCTGGTTCGACCCGCTCTGCCCGTGGTGCTGGATCACCTCGCGCTGGATTCTCGAAGTGGAGAAGGTCCGCGACATCGACGTCAACTTCCACGTGATGAGTCTCGCGGTGCTCAACGAGGGCAGGGATCTGCCCGAGGAGTACCAGGAGATGATGAAGAAGGCGTGGGGGCCGGTGCGCGTCGCTATCGCGGCCGAGCAGGCGCACGGCGCCGACGTGCTGGGGCCGCTGTACACGGCGATGGGCACGCGGATTCACAATCAGGACAACAAGGACTTCGCGCAGGTGATCAACGAGTCGCTCGCCGAGGTGGGGCTGCCGGCTGAACTGGCCGAGGCCGCCGACTCCGATGCCCACGATGAGGCGCTGCGCAAGAGTCACCACGAGGGAATGGACGCGGTCGGCGACGATGTCGGCACGCCGACCATCCACGTCAACGGCGTGGCCTTCTTCGGGCCGGTGCTGTCGAAGATCCCGCGCGGCGACGAGGCCGGAAAGCTGTGGGACGCCTCGGTGACGTTCGCGTCCTACCCGCACTTCTGGGAGCTCAAGCGCTCCCGCACCGAGTCGCCGTCGTTCGACTGACGGGGGCCGAATGTTTCGGGCGCGTTGCGTCCGGTTGCGCGGTGACAGGGGCGCCCTCAGGGTGGATCGGTGACTGTCACCGAACCCACCACCGACGGCTCCTACCGGGACCGCGTGGTCGCCGTCGAACCGGGCGGCACCGAATACATCGCCGAGGCGGATCGGCACGGCAAGCCGAGCCAACTGTTCTGGACGTGGACATCGCCGAACTTGGAGTTCGCGACGATCTTCGTCGGCATGCTCGCGGTGCTCGCGTTCGGGATGACGTTCTGGCAGGCGGTTGCCGGCATCGTCATCGGCACCGGCCTCGGCGCTGTCGCGCACTACTTCCTGTCGGCGCGCGGACCGATGCACGGCGTCCCCCAGATGGTGTTGGGCCGGTTGGCGTTCGGCTTCAAGGGCAACGCGGTGCCGTCGGTGCTGATGTCGGTCACCGCCGGTGTCGGCTGGTTCGCCACCAACAGCGTCAGCGGTGCGTTCGCGCTGTCCACACTGTTCGGCATCGGCCCGCTGCTCGGGCTGGTGATCATCGTGGCGGCCCAGACCGCGCTCGCGTTCTTCGGGCACAACCTGGTTCAGGCCTTCGAGCGGTACTCGTTCCCGGTGCTCGCCATCGTGTTCCTCGCGGCCTCGGTGGCGATCTTCGTCCACGCCGACATCGGCAACGCCGCACCGGCCGCCGACGGGGTCGGCGGGCTGGGGGGCTTCCTGCTCACCGTGGGCACGTCGTTCGGTTACGCGGCCGGGTGGACGCCGTACGCCGCGGACTTCACCCGGTACCTGCCGGCGACGGTGTCCGGGCCGCGCACCGGGTTTTTCGCCGCCGCAGGGCTTTTCACCGCTTGCGTGGTCCTGGAAGTGGTGGGCGCCGCATCGGTGACGACGGGGGAGGCGTCCCTGGCCGACCCGACCGGGTCGTTCACCGCCGAGCTGGCGTCACCGTTGGCCAAGGCAACGCTGTTGGCCATCGCCGTCGGGGCGATCGCGGCCAATGCGATCAACGTGTACTCCGGGGCGATGGCGTTCGTCTCGACCGGCATCACGCTGCCCGCCCATGTCGCCCGTGCCCTGGTGACGGTGTTCTTCGGCGTCGCGGGATTCCTCGTCGCGTGGTGGGCGTTGCCCGACGCCGCGCACAGTTATGAGGCGTTCCTGCTGATCATCGCGTATTGGGTGGGGCCCTGGCTCGGCGTGGTGTTCGCCGATCAGTACCTGCGTCGCGGGCGTCCGGTGGCACATCTGCTCTATGACCGCTCGTACGCGAACTGGGGAGGCCTCGCAGCATTCGTGATCGGCCTGGTGGTGTCGGTGGTGCTGTTCGCCAATCAGGAGAAGTTGATCGGTGTGGTGGCGGCAGCGATGCCCCAGCTCGGCGACATCACGTTCTTCGTCGGTTTCGTGCTGGCCGGGGCCGCATACTTGGTGCTGTGTCGACAAGCGATCACCAAGCAATGACATCTGTCCAGGACATGCTCGAGGTAGCCGTCGAGGAGGCGCGAAAAGGTCTGGCAGAAGGCGGGATCCCGATCGGGGCCGCGTTGTTCGCCGCCGACGGGACACTGCTCGGCAGCGGCCACAACCAGCGGGTGCAACGTGACGACCCGTCGATCCACGCCGAGACCGACGCGTTCCGTAATGCGGGCCGCCAGCGCGGATACTCATCGACGACCATGGTGACCACGCTGTCGCCGTGCTGGTACTGCAGCGGGCTGGTGCGGCAATTCAACATCGGCGCCGTCGTCATCGGGGAGAGCTCGACCTTCACCGGTGGGCACGACTGGCTGGCCGAGCACGGCGTGGCTGTGACCGTGCTCGAGGACGAGCGGTGTGTGTCGATGATGACGGACTTCATCGCGGCGCATCCAGAACTGTGGGCGGAGGACATCGGAGAATGAGTGTGATTGCCAGCATCGACCTTTCGCGGTGGCGGCAGGGCGGAGCGGATGCCGACGCGGTGGCCGCCGAGGTGGACGACGGTCTTCAGCGCGCGGGCTTCATCCTGGTGACCGGACACGGGGTCGACCCGGCGTTGGCCGCCGACGTGCGGGCCGCTGCCCGGGAATTCTTCGCGTTGCCTGCGCCGGTCAAGAGTGGCTATGCGGTGCCCGTCGGCGGGCACGGGTGGATCGGTCCGGGGGCCGAAGCCAACGGCTACGCCGAGGGCACCGAGACCCCGCCCGATCTGAAGGAGAGTTTCAGCCTGGGCGCCGAGACCGCCACCGGCGATCCCGAGGTCGATCGAATCTGGTTCGCGCCCAACGTGTGGCCGTCCGAGGTGCCTGCGCTGCAGCGGCTGGTCGACGAGTACACCGCCCAGATGCGCCGCGTCGCCGACGACCTGCTGGCGTTGTTCGCGCACGCACTCGGATTGCCGCTCAACCCCTTTGCCGAGATGGCGAGTATGCCGACGTGGACGATGAACATCAACCACTACCCGCCGGTCAGCGTCGTCGGTGATCCCGAGCCGGGACAGTTCCGCATCGGCCCACACACCGATTTCGGCACCGTGACGATCCTCGACCGCGAGCCCGGAGCCGGCGGCCTGCAGGTGTTCAGCGAGGAGGGCGGCTGGGAGGACGCGCCCTATGACCCGGCGGCGCTGACCGTCAACATCGGTGATCTGCTCGAGTACTGGAGCGGCCGGCGGTGGCCGTCGGGCCGACACCGGGTGCTGCCGCCGCAGCCGCACGCTCCCGAAGAGGATCTGGTGTCGCTCATCTACTTCTACGAGGCCAACCACGACGCCGTCGTCACCCCGCTCACGCCGCCCGTCGGCAGGGAGGCGGGCCTGACGCCGGTGACGACGTCGGACTTCATCAAGGAACGCCTCGACGCCATCACCATCGGCTGACCCCCACTACGCCCAACCCGACTACGCCCAACCCGACATTTGGGCGCGAAATCACCCCCTTTTCCCGCCCAACCCGACGTTTGGGCGGGGTCGAGTCGGGAGGAAGTAGGGTATCGGCCATGCGTGTCTATCTCGGAGCCGACCATGCCGGATACGAGCTCAAGCAGGCCGTCATCGAGCATCTGAGCGCGGCCGGTCACGAGCCCGTCGACTGCGGCGCCTTCAGCTACGACGCCGAGGACGACTACCCGGCCTTCTGCATCGCCGCGGCCGAGAAGACCGTCGCCGACCCCGGCAGTCTCGGCATCGTGATCGGCGGCTCCGGCAACGGCGAGCAGATCGCCGCCAACAAGGTGCCCGGTGTCCGCTGCGCGCTCGCGTGGAGCGTCGAGACGGCCCAGCTGGCCCGCGAGCACAACAACGCCCAGGTGATGGGGATCGGCGGGCGCATGCACACCACCGAGGACGCGCTCGCGATCATCGACGCGTTCCTGGCTGCCGCCTGGTCGGAGGCGCCGCGGCACCAGCGGCGGATCGACATCCTCGCCGAGTACGAGAAGACGCACACCGCGCCGCCCGTGCCCGGAGCCTGAGGCCGGCGCACCGGCTCGTACTCACTGCAGATATGGATGACAGCCGCGGCCCGGGACTGATGGCTGGCGTGCGGGTCGCGGTCGGTGCGGGTGTCGACGCCGCCGGCGCCGTCGCCATCACCCCGACGGCCGACGTGATCAGCACAGATGGGATCGCGGAAGCCGGCGAATCCTCAACTCGCATCACCATTCTCGCGCCGACGCTGCTGCTCGCCGACGCCGCGATGTCGGCTCTGGCCACCGGCGCACCGTCGCGACCGTGGCCGGCGGACACCCGGCTCGCCGCGCCGCCGATGCCCGTCGTCGCAATCCCGGACGACCTGTCGTTCCTCGACGAGCTGTCACGTGCGGCGTTTCGAGCCGCCGTCGACGATCTCGTCCGCACAGGTGCGGCCGTCGAACAGTTCGGCGGCGCCGTGGTCGGCGAAAGCCCTACTGCTGCGCGGCAATTGATCGACGGAACCGCCGACGCGCTGCTGGTGCCGACGTCCGGGATTCCCGGCATCAGCGAGGACATGTGCGGGGTCGCGCTCCCGGCGGGGCGCGCGGGCGTCACCGTGCTGGCCCGTGCGTTCGACGACGCCGTGGCACTCGACATCGCGGCACGCCTCACCACCGATCCGGCGCCGGTCGACGTGTGGCCGCTCGCCGTGGCCGAGCACACCGAACTCGTGGTCTTCGGTGCCCACCTGCGCGACGGCCCGCTGGTGTACCAGCTCACCGACCGGGGGGCCCGATTCGCCGGCGACATCACCACCGCACCCAGGTACCGGATGACCGCGCTGCCGACCAGCCCACCGAAACCCGGGGTCACGCGATTGCCCGACGGTGCCGCCGGCGCGGCGCTGATGGGACACCGCTGGCTACTGTCGCCCGCGGCGCTGGGCCGATTCCTGGCCGAACTGCCCGCGCCGATGCAACTGGGCAAGGTCGAATTCGCCGACGGAACGTGGCGGACGGCCTTCGGATGTGACGGATCGGTCGAAGGTGTCGACGTCAGTCATTACGGGAGCTGGCCGGCTGCCCTGGCCGCGGGTGCGGTGCCGCAGACTTAAGGAATGCCCGAAGGTCACACCATTCACCGTCTCGCGCGGCAGCACCAGCGGATGTTCAAGGGACAGCGTGTGGCGGTCAGCAGTCCGCAGGGACGGTTCATCGACGGTGCCGACGCGGTCAACGGCAAGACCTTCACCCGGGCCAGCGCCTACGGCAAGCACCTGTTCCACCACTACGACGGCGGCCGCATCGTGCACGTGCACCTCGGCCTGTACGGCAAGTTCGGCGTGTTCGACGTCGAGGACGGCGTGCCCGACCCGGTGGGCCAGGTGCGGATGCGCATCGTGGGCACCAAGCGTGGCACCGATCTGCGCGGACCCACCGCGTGTGAGGTGGTCACCGAAGCCGAGGTCTCCGAGATCCTCGCCCGATTGGGCCCCGACCCGTTGCGCAAAGATGCCGACCCCAGCACAGCGTGGACGCGAATCCACAAGTCGCGCAGAGTGATCGGAGCGCTGCTGATGGACCAGTCGGTGCTCGCGGGTGTCGGCAACGTGTACCGCAACGAACTTCTCTACCGCCACCGCATCGACCCGCACCGGCCCGGAACCACGGTCGAGGAAAACGAGTTCGACGACGCGTGGACCGATCTCGTCGAGTTGATGAACGTCGGTGTCCGCAAGGGCCGCATCATCACCATCCGACCCGAGGACGACCACGGCCAACCCTCGTACGGTCCGCGACGCCCGCGCACCTACGTGTACCGCCGCGCGGGTGACCCGTGCCGCATCTGCGACACACCCATCCGCACCGAAGTGCTCGAAGGACGCAACCTGTTCTGGTGCCCCACCTGCCAGACCTGATTCCGGTGGGCGCCCGGCCGCTCGACCCGGGAGAATCACCGGGTGGAATTGATCCTGGTCGTCGTCGGAGCCATCGTCGTCACCGCGGTGGCGCACCGCCGCGGGCTCGAACCCGCCCTGATCATCGTCGTCGTCGGCATCGCCGTGTCTTTCCTGCCCGGTTTCACCGCGCCTGAACTCGATTCGCACATCCTGCTGTCGGTGGTGTTGCCGCCGCTGCTGTATTCGGCCGCGCTGGACTTCTCCTTCCCCACGTTCCTGCGCAACATCAAGCCGATCCTCGGGCTCGGTGTCGGTCTCGTCGTCGTCACCGCGTTCACCGTGGCGCTGGTGTCGTCGTGGCTGGTGGTCGTGCCGCTGACGTTCGGTACCGCGCTGGTGCTCGGCGCCATCGTGGCCCCACCGGATGCCGTGACCGCCGTGGCGGTCGGCCGCAAACTCGGCTTGCCGAAGCGGGTCATGTCGATCCTCACCGGGGAGAGCCTCATCAACGATGCGGCCGCCCTGGCGCTGTTCTCCGTGGCGGTCGCACAGGTGGCCGGCAGCCGTACGTTCATCGAGAACCCGCTGTTGCTGTTCGGCTACAGCGCGGTGCTCGGGCCGCTGGTCGGGGCCGCACTGGGTTACGTCACGCTGTGGATTCGGCGACGCCTGGCCAACCCCGCGCTGGAGACGGTGCAGGGGCTCATGGTGCCGTTCGCCGCGTTCATCGTCGCCGAGGAGATGCACGCCTCCGGGGTGCTGGCCGTGGTGGTCGCCGGGTTCGTCGTCGGCAGCGGAACTGTGGACGCCGGCTACCAGACCCGCCTGCAGGAGCGGTACGTGTGGAACTCGGTGGACGTGCTGCTAGAAGCATTCGTGTTCGCCTACATCGGGCTGCATCTGCGGTTCGTGCTCGAAGATCTGCGCGAGGCCCACGAGTCGCTGGTGGAGGTCGCCGTCGCGTCGGCGATCGTGCTGCTGATCGTGCTCGTCATCCGGCCGCTGTCGGTGTTCGCGATGTTCAGCAGGGGAGTGCTATCCCGCCAGGTCGAAAAGCGGCTCAGCGTGCCTGTTCCCGCGCAGGGCGCGCGCGGCGCGCTGGGCACCCGACGGCGTGCCGCGGTTCCGCCGCGCTGGCGTTCGCGCATCGACAACCGGGCCCTGACGTGGCAGGAGAACGTCGTGGTGTCGTGGACGGGTATGCGCGGGGTGGTCACCCTCGCGGCTGCGGCGGCGATTCCGGTGACCACGGCGGCGGGTGACCCGTTCCCGGAGCGGGCCACGATCCAGGCGATCGCCTTTGTCGTCAGCGTCGGAACGCTTCTGCTGCAAGGCGCGACGCTGCCGCTGCTGATCCGCCGACTCGAGCTGTCCGCCGACGACGACAAAACCTTCACCGCGGCCGAGACGGAGAAGGCGGAACAGGTGGTGCATTCCGCGGCGGCCTCGGTGCTCGCCGAGTTCCGGGCCAACCCTCCCGCTGGACTCGATCCGCGGGTGCTCGCCGAGATCCGCGGGGTCGTGGCCAGACATTCTCAGGACGCCGACGAGATGCCGGACCCGGACGCCCACACCCCGCGGGCCGAGATCTTCGCCCAGCTCTACCGCGACGTGCTGTCTGCGCAGCGGCACGCGCTGATCTCCGAGCGCGACGAGGGACGCATCGACGACGAGGCGGTGCGGGCGATGCTCGAACGCCTTGATCTGCAGGAGGCCGGCGTATCGGCCCGACTGGAAAGCCGGTTCTAGAAGTCGAACCCGCCGCCGCCGAAGTCGCCACCGCCGAAATCGCCGCCACCCCAGTCGTTGCCGCCGCCGTCCCAGCCGCCGCCGTCCCAACCACCGCCGGTGTCGGCCCCGTCGAAGCCCCCACCGTCTGAGCCCCCGCCGTCGAGCTGACCCTGTTCCATGCCGTCGGCGAATCCGTCGCCGTAGCCGTTCTCGAATGCGTTGGCGTCGTAGCCGACCCCGGCCATGCCGGAGAACAGCGATGTGAACAGCAGTGCCGAGCCCACACCCCAGGCGCCCGCCACGAGGGCGGGCTTCCACCACGGCTCGGAGTACCAGCCCGCGGGCACCGGACGTCCCGCGACCCGGCCGCCGGGGTAGTAGTTGGGGGTGCGTTGCGACGGCGTCGGCGACGCCTGGACCTGGCGGCCGTCGAACTCGACACTGCGGTCCTCGGTGACGGCACCGGCCGTGCGCTGGCCGGACAGCTGCTCCAGATCCGGCCCCGGATCCATGCCCATCGCGGTCCGCGCCGCGCGTACGTAATACAGCCCTTCGACTGCACTCTCCTTGGCCAGCGCCGCCTGCTTCACGGTGGTGGCCTGATCGATCTGCGAGGACGCGGCGGTGTAGCGCTCCGACGCGTCGGCCAGTGCCTGCTTGGAGGCGTCGTCGGTTCCGGTCAGCGCGTACACCTGACCGCCGAGACGCTCGATGAGACGACGGGCGTCGGCCTTGGCATCAGCCAGTGAGGCCGCGCTGCGCTGACCGGATGCCTTCGACGATGCGTACACGGCGATGCCGATCGCCGCGACGACCAGCACGATGAGGAGTAGAAGAACGCCTTCCATGATTCACAGCGTACCGACAGGTCGCGGGTGAGCCGGGTGTCGTTTCGGGCCGTTGCTCCCGGGTAGCAGGGCAGACGAGCGCCGCTCGGGCGCCCAACGACATGAAAGGACGTGACGCCGTGACGTCTCCCAGGCAGACCCCTGCGACGACCCGAATCTCGACATCCCGATCCCAGGTCCAATGGGCCGCGCTCATCGTCGGGGTCGTGTTCCTGATCGTCGGCATCGCCGGCTTCATACCAGGGGTGACCACCAACTACGGTGAGTTGTCGTTCGCGGGCCATCACTCCGGGGCCATGCTGCTCGGGCTGTTCGCCGTGTCGGTGCTGCACAACATCGTCCACCTGCTGTTCGGCGTGGCCGGAATCCTGTTGGCGCGCAGCGTTACCGCATCCCGGTCGTATTTGATCGTCGGCGCAGTGATTTATGCCGTGCTGTGGGTGTACGGGCTGGTCATCGACCGCGACAGCGGTATGAACTTCGTGCCGCTCAACAACGCTGACAACTGGCTGCACCTCATCCTGGCGTTGGGCATGCTGGCCCTCGGGTTGGTGCTGGGCCGCCCGGTGGCCGGCGCCGGGCGGCGTTGACCGTCACAGGCTGACCGTCACAGGCTGACCGTCTGGCCGCGTTCGATGCGGATCAGACGGTCACCGAGGCCGCGCTCGTGCATCGCTGCGGTGAAATCTCCCAGCGGCGAAGCGAAGACGCCGTAGTCGTCGAAGTGCACCGGAATCACCCGCGGAAGGTTCAACCGTCGCGCCGCCTCCGCGCCCGCGACGCCGTCCATGGTGACCGTCACACCGAACGGCAGCTTCCCGCCCGCGGGCAACCGGGTGCCGCCGAGATGGAGGATGCCGGCGTCGATCGCATCGAAATGTGCTGGAATTTCCGCGAGTTCGTCGATGAGCAAGGTGTCGCCGGAGATGTAGAGCCGACACTGTCGGGTTCCGTCGCTGAACTCCAACATCGACCCCATCACAGGAGGAAGCAACCGACGCAGGGGCATCGGCGCGTGCCTGCCGGGCAGAGCCGTCACCGTCAAGCGGTGGCGGCCCTGCTCGATGAGCGACGTGCGCCAAGTCTGAAGTCCGTGTGCGGCGTGAAAGCCTTTGGAGTGCAGGCGACGTGCGGCTGCATGCGTGGTCACGATCGGGAGGTCATGGTCCAGCCCGCGTTCGGCAACGCGGTCCCAGTGGTCGCCGTGCATGTGGGACAGGATGACTGCGTGCAGGGGTGGAAGGTCTTCGACGTGCAACGCAGGCGGATGGCGGCGCTTGGACCACAACCCGTACCCCAGGTAGGCCCGTTGGCCCTGATGCAGGAAGTTCGGATCGGTGAGCACGGTGATGTCGCCGCAGCGGATCAGCGTGGTGGCGTTGCCGACGAACGTGACGTGTAGCTCCATCTCGATCACTGCGCTGCCAGGTGGGCACGGCGGGCGCCGTGCATGCGGGCAGCCAGAGGCTCTGATTCCCTGATCAGGATGCTGTCCCGTGCGACGACGATCCATCCGCGGGCGGCGAAGTCGCACAGTGCCTTGTTCACCGATTCGCGCGAACTGCCGACCAGATGGGCGAACTGCTCCTGCGTCAGCTCCATGGGCACGCGCATCGCGCCGTGCTCCTGCACGCCGAAGCGTTGAGCGAGGCCCAGCAGGTGTTTGGCGACCCGGGCGGCGACACTGGCATAGACGGTGTCGGTGATGGTGCTCGACGTGCTGCGGATCCTGCGGGCGAGGATACGCAGGAATCGCTGGGCCATCTCCGGCTGCGCCGTCATCGTCGCGATCAGTTCGCGGCGTTCCAGCCGGGTGGCGATCGTGTCGGTGACCGCGACGGCGCAGGTCGTGCGGGGGCCAGGATCGAAGACGGATTCCTCGCCAAACATCTCGCCCGGTCCGAGCACCTGAAACAGGCACTGGCGATCGTCGCTGTTGAGGCCGACCCGCACCCTGCCGGAATGGATCACGTACAAGCAGTTGTCGAGGTCGCCGTCATCGAAGATGACGTCGCCCGCCCGCCACCTCGTGGTATCCGTAGCCGTGCGGTACTGCAGCCCAGGCATGGCTGCGTCGAGTAGCGCGGTGGGCGCATCGGTCATGATCTCTCCCGAACTGCCGGCGTGGTCTCCACGCCTGCTACCCGGTGAGAGAGCGTCTACGCGCGGTGGAAGAACTCCGCTGCCGCCGTGTCGCGATCAGACCTGTCTGATGTGTGCGGTTACGACGCCGCTGCGGCGCGCTCGGCCCGCTTCTGCGCGATCCGATCCTGCAGGCGCGGACGATCCTTCTTCGTCGCTCGTGCCGGGGTGCTGGTGTCCTTGTCGGCAGAGACGGTGTCCTTTGCGTCAGAGACGGTGTCGGCCTTCGCCTGCTGACGTTCCGTTAACCGAGAGAAGAACTTTCGCACGACGCCCGTCGACTCCGCCTTGTCCGGCGTCGATGTCGTGGCGTCGGTGCCTGCCGTCTTGTCCACCGTGGCGGTCGCGGTGGTCGCCGGCGTCGGATAGGTCGGGGGAGGCAGCACGACCGGCCGCTGAACCTTGCCCGGCACGTAGTACTGGCTCTCGATCCCCGGTCGCAGCGCCTTGTCCTGGGCGGCGATCTGCTCCGGTGTCTTCCAGCCCGGGTTGATCAAGGGCAGGGGATAGGTGAGAAAGTACTGCGTGGTGGACCCGGTTCGCGGATCCGTGTAGGAGACCGCCGGGTTGGAGAGATCGAGGCCGTTGTACCCGTCGCGGTGGACTCTCTGGCTGAGGTTGTACCGGGCGAAGTTCCTGGTCCCGGCCGGAACGTCCGCGACGATGTCGTACTGCCGCAGGACGAAGGTCGCGTTGGAGCCGACGCCGTCAGCCAGCGTCGGATGGCGGCTGAAGAAGCTGAAGGCTTGGAAGTTGCCGGGTGTACTGGGCGCACCGAGCAGGTAGAACTGCGTCGTGGTGTCCTCGGGGTGAGTGTTCATGTACTCGATGGCGGCGTCGGTGGAGTCCGAGTAGGTCCAGATCGTGTTCTCGCCGGGGTGCGCGGCGACGTAGTCCTCGATCGCCTGGACGCCGCGCCTCAGACTGGCGGCATTGGGGCTGAAGTTGGCGTAGGGGATCACGTCGCAGCCCGCGCCCGGGTCGCAGCCCTGGCCGGACGGCGCAGAGATGCTGGCGTAGTCGACCTTGGCGCCGAACAGGCCGGTCATGTAGGCGACATCCGCCACGGCAGGTGTCGCGGACAGCAGCGCCGCGGCCGCCACCATCGGAAGTGTGGCAATGACTTTCTTCATGGATTACGTCCCTCCGAGTGTGGCAAAGCAGCAGCAACCGCTCCGGCACAGTATTTGCCCGAATTGCTCACGAGTAATCGTTGTTGCCCGCATTGAACTGTGACGATGTGGTCAGACAGCGGACCGCAAGCGGGCAGCACATGATTGCCGGCTTGTGCGTACGCACAAACGTGTCGCGACATATGGCCCCCCCATTAGTCGTCGGCGATGTTACGCGTCCACGGGGGAGGTGGCATGCGGAATTCGGAATGTGCAAGGCGCACAAAGGAAATGACCGAGTGTCACCGCTGGTCAGACTGCCGCCAGAGCTTCGCGGGCGACGCCCTGCGCGTCGTAGCTGTTCACGGCGATCCGGTCGAAGATGGCATCGATGCGCGTGGCCTGCTCCTGTGGATCGAGATCGGTTGACCGATAGATGCGGCCCGCTTCTCGCGCGCCGTCACGCACGTTGCGCGTCCGTGCCAACCGGAGATCCTGGTAGAGCCGCAGTCGCGCCGGCAGGTCCACCCGCGGACACCGCTGCAGGAGGGTGGCCAACGTGATGGCGTCTTCGACGGCCTGATTGGCGCCCTGACCCAGGTGCGGCACGACGGCGTGTGCGGAATCCCCGAGCAGCGTGACGTGGCGTCCGGACCAGTTCGACAGCGGCTCACGGTCGTAGATGCCCCAGCGGAACGTCTCGTCCATGCAGTCGATGATGTCGAGCACCGGCTGATCCCACCCCGAGTACGCGGCGGCGAGTTCGCGGACGTCGCCGGGTGCGGTCCACGATTCGGTGACGTCGAGGTCGGTCGGCACGAACGCGACGACGTTGAGGAGGCGCCCTGCGGAGACCGGATACACGAGAAAGCTGCGGCCCGGTCCCATCCACATCGCGCAGGCGTCCATCGCAGCGACCGGTGCGACGCCCGCGAGGCGCTCGGCGGGAATCAGGCCGCGGTAGGCCATGATGCCCTCGCTGACGGGGTGGGCGGGTTCGCTGACCAGGCCCTGCAGGCGGGAATGGATGCCGTCGGCGGCAATCAGAAGATCGGCCTCGACCGCACTGCCGTCGGCGAACCAGACGGTCACTCCGTCGTCCCCGTCGTGCGCCTCGACCACCTTGTGGCCCAGCCTGATCGCCGAGTCGGGCAGCGCGTCGGAGAGGACGGCCTGTAACTCGCCGCGGTGGAGGAACATCGTCCGGGCCGGATCGCCGAAGGACAGGCGGGACGGTTCGCCGGCGACCGGTTGGCCGGCGGCGGTGCGAAACACGTAGTGCGAGTACCGTCCGGCGACGTCACGCAGCCGCTCGCCGACGCCGAGGCCTGCGAAGACGCGGGCCCCGTTGGGGGCGATCGACACCCCGGCGCCGAGTGCGCGCAGTTCCGATGCCTGCTCGTAGACGCGGGCATCGATTCCGTGTGCGCGCAAAGCCAGCGCCGCGGTCAGCCCACCGATCCCCGCGCCGACGATCGCAACCCGCACTGTGTCGTCATCCGTCATGGTCAGCTCCTCGTCCATCGTTCATGTACCGATCGGCACATCATTGACGATAGACGTACCGATCGGTACGTTCAAGTGATGCCGCGCACAGCCGATCCGCAACGTCGGGCCGAACTGCTCCGTGCCGTCGTGAGCCACCTCGAAGAACGGGGAGTCGCCGACATGTCGCTGGCGCCGATGGCCGAGGCGCTGGGCACCAGCAAGCGGATGCTGCTCTATTACTTCGGCGATCGTGGGGAGCTGCTCGCGCAGGCGATGGCGGCCAGCCGCCCGGACGCCGGCGAGATCTTCGACGGAGTGGCCACCGCAGAGGACTTCATCGCCGCCGCGCACACGCTCTGGCAAGCGATCACGCGGGGGCGGCAGCGCCGCAGCGTCTCGCTCCTGCTGCAAGTCCTCAGCCTGGCCATCACCGATCCGGACACCTACCAGCCGTACGCAAACGACGCCGTCACCGTGATGCTCGACCCGATCGCCACTGCTCTGGCGGGTCTGGGCTTCGGGACGTCGGACGCTCGGGTGCGAGCGACGCTGGTGGTGTCCGGGCTACGCGGACTGTGCCAGGACGGCCTTGTCACCGGTGACCGCTCGCGGGTCGACGCCGCGGCTGAGCGGGTGATCGCGGCCGCGGTCGCAGGGTGACGGACTGCGGAGCTCAGGGTTTCGGATGCGGAGAAGCAGGCGTGTGGTCGAACCGCACCCCGACGAGCTGTTCCGACAGCTCCCAGAGCCGGGCGGCCTCTGCGGCATCGCGCGCAGGCTTGTAGACCTCCTGCTCGGCTGGTGGGCCGGAAAGATGTTGAAAACCTTTCGGGCCGTACAGCTTTCCGCCGCGAGCGGCCGGATGCGTGGCGGCATGCAGCGCCGGGAGCATACCCTCATCGGCGGACCGGTTGACCAAGCCCAGCCGGGCTGCCACGCGAACGGCGCGAAGTCCCGGCGTGTCACGCTCGCGACCGAGCACCGGCTGCGCGGCGAGAAGGTTGGTCGGTGTCACGCCGGGGTGTGACGCGTTGCTGGTGATGCCCCACCCGTTCAACTCGCTTCGCCGGTTCAATTCGAGGGCGAACATCAGGTTGGCGATCTTGGACTGGCTGTACGCCTTGGATTCCGAGTAGGAGGACTCGAAGTCGAGGTCCGCCCAGTTGATCCCGTTGAACCGAGCCGAAACGCTGGTCTGCGTGGTCACCCGCGCCTGGCCTGCGGCCAACAACGGAAGAAGCCGCGCGGTGAGCGCGAAGTGCCCGAGATGATTGCTGCCCCACTGCAGTTCGAATCCGTCGGCGGTGGTCTGTCGGCTGGGCGGGCTCATGACACCGGCGTTGTTGATCAACACGTGGATGGGTCGTCCCTCGCTGATGCACTCACCGGCCAGGTCGGCGACGGACTGCAACGACGACAGGTCCAGCGCTTTCAGGGTCACGCGCGCCTGGGGAGTGGTGATGCGGATCCGATCGACGGCCCGCCGGCCTTTGTCGGCATTGCGCACCGGCAGGATCAGCTCCGCGCCGGCGGCTGCGAGTCGATCCGCGAGAGCGAGGCCGATCCCGTCACTTCCGCCGGTGATCATGATCAGTCGCCCTGTCATGGTGGGTACCGCCGCATGCTCGGGCGTGGCCATCTCGTTCTCCTCGTCAGGTGTGGGTGCAGTAGCGACGGTGTCACCTTTCCCGTGCGGTGTTCAGGACGCAGTTATCCCGGGAGTGCCCCTCCCTCCTTGCCGCCGCGTCAACCCGGGAAGGCCGCATCCACGCGTGCCTCCCGCATGTACGCCTCCGGATCGGAGCCCAACGCACAGAGTTTGGCATGACTGGGCGTCCCGGGTTCGGCGGTGAACACCAGCAATGTGTGCAGTTGTGTTGTGTCGTGCAGGATCTGGCACTGGAGGTCGAGTACGCCCAGCGTCGGATGGACGACACGCTTGGACAGTTCATGGGGGAGATCCACGTCGTGCTGCTCCCAGCGCGCGACGAACTCCGGGCTCCGCTCGAGCAGATCCTCGACGATCCGGGCCGTCCTGGAACCCGCCCCGTCGCGCACGAAACCCATCCGTGCGGCCGCGACATACGACCGCCCGATCTTCACGTGGTCGTCGACCGGATAGATGTTCCGGCTGCCCTCATCGGTGAACCATCGATACAGGACGCTTCGCGCCATCCCCTGGAATCGGGTCTCGTCGCCGAGCAGAGCCCGTGCGGCGGGGGGTCTGTACCAGCGTCTCCCCGAGAGCAGACATCACCTGCGCCGGAGTGTCGTGCAGTCGGTCCAGGATGCGCATCGTCGCGGGACTGACGTGATCGCTGACCGGCGTTCGGGCAGGTGCGTTGTGCCCCGCGAGGCGGAACAGGTGATCACGTTCGTCGAGGGACAGCCGCAGCGCTCGTGCCAGGGCGGCCACCACCTCTGCCGATGGTTGCGAGCCGCGTTGCTGCTCCATCCTGCTGTAGTAGTCCGTCGAGATCGCCGCGAGTGCCGCAACCTCCTCGCGACGCAATCCGGCGGTGCGCCGCCGCGAGCCGGCCGGCAACCCGACGTCGTCCGGCGTGAGTGCCTGGCGCCGGTGGCGTAGGAATTCGGCGAACTGGGCCTGCTCCATGTGGCCATTGTCCCGGACCCAGGCCTGCCGCGACTGCGAGCGTGTTCTACCCCGCGACCCAGGCGATTTTCAGGTTGGGCGGTGACAGTGGCGGTCATGTCGGAATCGTGCAATCGAGATACGTGACGGTGCCGAGTCAATCGGCGCGGTGGGTCACGACGGCGCGCCTGTTGCGGCGCATGGGCTTCGGCACCACCGGCGCCGCGGTGGATGCCGCGGTCGACGAGGATTGGTCCGCTCACGTCGACCGCGTGCTCACGGCCGATCCGGAGTCCGATCCCGGTGCGGTCGCCACACCGATGCCGACGTTCGACATCCTCGAACCACCCGGGAAATCGGCCTCTGTCGATGCGCGCAAGCAGTATCAGCGCGCGTTGGGGCGGCAGATGGATCGACTCGCGCAGTGGTGGCCGGCCCGTATGGCGGCCGTCAGCGAGCCCGTCGGGGGAAAAGCTGACCCTGCTGTGGCACAACCACTTCGCGACCTCGGCGGCGAAGGTGCGCACTGCGGCGTGGATGGCCGCCCAGAATCAGACGCTGCGAGCGCTGTGCCTCGGAGACTTCCGCACGCTGTCCTACGCGATGTTGACCGATTCGGCGATGCTCGACTGGCTCGACGCGCAGACCAACACTGCGCGTTCGGCCAACGAGAATCTCGCGCGGGAGTTCATGGAACTGTTCGCGCTCGGTCACGGCAACGGCTACACCGAAGGCGACGTCCGATCCGGGGCACGGGCACTGACGGGCTGGGTGGTGAACCGGGGCGGGGCACCCTCGATGGCAGCCAAGCGGCACGACAACGGCGTCAAGACACTTCTCGGGGTCACCGGCAACCTCGACGCCGCGCAGTTCTGCGATATCGTTTTGGCGCAACCACATTCGCCGACCTACGTGACCGGCAGACTCTGGAGTCAACTCGCCGGAGGCGATCCCTCGCCGGCCGCATCGGCGCGCCTCACCGCGGCCTACGGACCGAACCGAGACCTGCATGCACTGACCCGGGCGGTCCTCACCGATCCGGAGTTCGTGGCCGCCCGGCCGGCGATGGTGAACACGCCCGTCGAATGGCTCGTGGGGGTGGCCCGCTCGCTCGGGGTATCGCTGGCGACGGAAAAGACCTCTGCGGCAACGCAATCGGCGCTTCGGACTCTCGGGCAGCGGCCGTTCTACCCGCCCGATGTCGGGGGATGGCCGCACGGTCAGGTGTGGCTGACGACGGCCAGCACCTCGGTGCGGTTCTCGACGGCGTCGGCCCTGGCGGCGGGTGCCGACCTGTCCACCGTCGAGCAGGCGGCTCCCCGCGACCGGCTCGATGCCGTGGGCTACCTCATCGGCATCGGTGACTGGACCGATAGGAGCGCCACCGCACTGACGCCGCTGGCGTCGAACCCGCATCGGCTCGTCGCCGCCGCCGTCAACACACCCGAATACCTGACGTCCTAGGGAACAGAGGATGCCCGAGATCAACCGCAGGAAGTTCCTGCTCGCCAGCGCCGGGGTCGGTGCGCTCGGACTGCTCTCCGGAGCGGCGGCCGTCGAGTGGCCCGACCTGATGGCGGCGGCCCGCCGCCAGCCGCTCGCGAAGGGGAGTGGCATCGCCGTCATCGTGACGCTCTACGGCGGTAACGACGGCATCAACACGCTGATCCCGTACGCCGACAACGCCTATCACGACGCCCGGCCGGACTTGGCGTACGCACCGGCCGACGTGCTGCACCTCGACGACCGACTCGGCCTCAACCCCGCGATGACGGGGCTGCACGGGCTGTGGCAGGACGGTCATCTCGCGATCGTGCGCGGCGTGAGCTACCCCAAGCCGGACCACAGTCACTTCCGGTCCATGGACATCTGGCAGACGGCCTCTCCGAGCGAACCGGTGAGCACCGGCTGGGTGGGCCGATGGCTCGACAGCACCGGTGACGACCCGCTGCGGGCCGTCAACGTCGGCGCGGTCCTGCCGCCGATGGCCGTCGGGGAGCGGACCACCGCGGCCGCGCTGACCACGACGCGGTCTCACCCCGGCGACATCCACTCCGTCGTCGCCGCGCTGAGCGCGCCGGATCCCCGCGACACCGACGTCATGGCCGCAGTGGCCGCGTCCTACCGCGCGACCGGCACGGCGGACCGCACGTTCGCCCATCTCGGCGACACCCATCAGGGGGATGGCGCGTCCCTGAGCGCCCAACTCGACACGGTGGCCGCCGCCATCACCGCGGGCGTCCCGACCCGGCTCTACATGGTCTCCCTCGGCGGATTCGACACCCATGCCGACGAGCGCGGCACCCAACAGCGGCTGCTGCAGACCCTCGATCGCGCCCTCACCCCGTTCCTTCAGCGGATGGCCACCGACCAGCGCGGCCGCGACGTCGTCGTCATGGCGTACTCCGAATTCGGGCGCCGGGTACGGGCCAATGCCTCCCAGGGCACAGATCACGGGACGGCGGGACCGGTGTTCGTCGCGGGCGCCCCGGTGCGCGGCGGCTTCTACGGCGACGAACCCAGCCTCACCGATCTCGACGACGGAGATCTCAAGTACACGACCGATTTTCGCGACATCTACCAGGATGTGCTGGCCCGCGTCCTCGACGCCGATCCGACACCGGTGATCGGCGGAGGGCGCAGCGGCCTGCAGATCGTGTGACGCACAATGGCGGGTATGCGAATCGCGGTGTTGGGAACGGGCGCGATGGGCGCCGGCATGGCGCAGTCACTGCTGCGCGAGGACTTCGACGTGACGGTGTGGAACCGCACGCCGGCTCGGTCGGAACCGCTGGCCGACGACGGCGCGGTGGTCGCGCTGGACCCGGTGGCGGCCGTCGCCGACGCCGACGTCGTGATGGCGATGCTCTTCGACACCGAGTCGACGGTGTCGGTGATGGAGACGGTGCTGCCGCACCTGAATGACGGCGCGGTGTTCGTCCAGTGCGCGACCGTCGGGGTGGAGGGCGCTGCACAGACCGCGGCGCTGGCCGCCACGCACGGTGTCGCGTTTCTCGACTGCCCGGTCCTCGGCACGAAGGCACCCGCGGAGCAGGGCAAGCTCGTGATGCTGGCCTCCGGTGATCCTGCACTGCAGGAGCGGGTGCAGCCGGCGTTCGACGCGGTGGGGTCCAAGACCCTCTGGGTCGGTGACGAGCCGGGTGCGGGGTCCAAGCTCAAATTGGCGTGCAACGCGTGGATCGCCTCGATCGCCGCGGCGACCGCGCAGTCGATGGCGTTGGCCAAAGGCCTCGGCGTGGATCAACGCCAAGTGCTGGAGGCTCTCGACGGATCAGCGGCGAACTCGGCCTACCTGCAGATGAAGGGCACCGCGATCATCGAGGAGTCGTATGCGCCGCAGTTCAGCGTGGACGGCGTGCGCAAGGACACCGGACTCATCCGGGCCGCCCTCGCCGAGTCCGGGGTGTCCACGGCGCTCATCGACGGCGTCCGCGCGGTGTTCGACGGCGCGAGTACGGCTGGACACGGCGGCGACGACATGGCCGCGGTGTACTTCGGATTCTGAGCGGGCGACGGGAATCGAACCCGCGTAATCAGTTTGGAAGACTGAGGCTCTACCATTGAGCTACGCCCGCGTGTCACTGCAGCGCCGCTGCAGTACCGCCAGAGGATACCGGCCCCGCCCCTCGAGAATCCAATCGCCATCTGGATGTGGCTTCGCTGAGGTCAGGACGTAGGATCGCCGGTGGTCTGACGCTGCGCGTGAGCGTGACAGGCAGCCACGACCGGGGTGTAGCGCAGCTTGGTAGCGCATCCGCTTTGGGAGCGGAAGGCCGCAGGTTCAAATCCTGTCACCCCGACCAGTTCGACCCATCAGATGAAAGCAATAGAGGAGTACGAGAGTGAAGAGCACCGTCGAGAAGCTGAGCCCGACCCGGGTGCGCATCAACGTGGAGGTGCCCTTCACCGAACTCGAGCCAGAGATCGACAACGCCTTCAAGCAGCTTGCCAAGCAGGTCCGGCTGCCCGGTTTCCGGCCGGGTAAGGCCCCCCGCAAGCTTCTCGAGGCGCGCGTCGGCCGCGGCGCCGTGCTCGAGCAGGTCGTCAACGACGCGCTGCCCAGCCGCTACAGCGAGGCCATCACCTCGGAGTCGTTGCAGCCCATCGGCCAGCCCGAGATCGAGGTGACCAAGCTCGAGGACAACGAGGAGCTGGTGTTCACCGCCGAGGTGGACATCCGTCCCGAGATCGATCTGCCTGACCTGAGCACCCTCAAGGTCACTGTCGACCCGATCGCCGTCGAGGACTCCGACGTCGAGGCCGAGCTCGACTCGCTGCAGAAGCGGTTCGGCACGCTGACCGGTGTCGAGCGCGCCGCCGAGAACGGTGACTTCGTCTCCATCGATCTGTCGGCCACCGTCGACGGCGAGGACGTCCCGGAGGCTGCGACCGAGGGCTTGTCGCACGAGGTCGGTTCCGGCCAGCTCATCGACGGCCTCGACGAGGCGATCGTCGGGCTCACCGAGGGCGAGTCCGCGACGTTCACCACGACGCTGGTCGCCGGGGAGCACGCCGGGCAGGAGGCCGAGGTCACCGTCACCGTGAAGTCGGTCAAGACGCGCGAGCTGCCCGAGCTGGACGATGAATTCGCCCAGCTGGCAAGCGAATTCGACACCATCGACGAGCTCAAGGCCGACCTTCGCGAGAAGGTGGCCCGGGTCAAGCGCGTGCAGCAGGCCGAGGCCATCCGCGACAAGACCATCGAAGAGCTGCTCACCCTGGTCGAGGTGCCGCTGCCCGAGGCCGTCGTGCAGGCCCAGGTCGACGACACGCTGCACAACGCCATCCACGGGCTCGACCACGACGAGTCGAAGTTCGCCGACTCGCTCGTCGAGCAGGGCAGCAGCCGCGAGGAGTTCGACACCGAGAACCGCGCCAACGCGGAGAAGGCCATCAAGACGCAGCTGCTGATGGATGCCGTCGCCGACAAGCTCGACATCCAGGTGGGCCAGAACGACATCACCGAGCGGCTGGTGCTGATGTCGCGCCAGTACGGCATCGAGCCCCAGCAGTTGATCCAGATGCTGCAGCAGAACAATCAGCTGCCGGCGATGTTCGCCGACGTGCGTCGCGGGCTCACCGTCGCCGCCGTCGTGCACGGCGCGACCGTCACCGACACCGACGGCACCGAGATCGACACCACCGAGTTCTTCGGGCCTGCCGGTGACGCGGCCATCGCGGACGACGAGATCGAGGCCGGCGACGAGGCGACCGCCGAAACGGACACCGATAACGCCGACGACACCGACGTCACCGAGACATCCGGGGACGACGACACCAAGTGATGCTCTGAGCGAACGCGCGGCGTCTGGGGACTCCCCAGCGCCGCGGGTTGGTTAGTGTCGTGCATAAGACCGGTCACCGCGTCGGAAGTACACAGAAGAAAGCAGGTATCCAGTCGTGACTGACATGCGTGGCGCCTCGTCGGGCCTCAACCTTGTCGACTCGGTGTATGAGCGGTTGCTGGCCGAGCGCATCATCTTCCTGGGTTCACAGGTCGACGATGACATCGCCAACCGGCTGTGCGCCCAGATCCTGCTGCTGTCGGCCGAGGATCCCACCAAGGACATCCACCTCTACATCAACTCGCCCGGCGGCTCGATCAGCGCCGGCATGGCGATCTACGACACGATGGTGCTGGCCCCCTGCGACGTGGCGACCTACGCGATGGGTATGGCCGCATCGATGGGTGAGTTCCTGCTCGCCGCGGGCACCAAGGGCAAGCGCTACGCCCTGCCCCACGCCCGCATCCTGATGCACCAGCCGCTCGGAGGTATCACCGGCGGCGCCGCGGACATCGCGATCCAGGCCGAGCAGTTCGCCAGCATCAAGAAGGAGATGTTCCGCCTGAACGCGGAGTTCACCGGGCAGAGCATCGAGCGCATCGAGGCCGATTCCGATCGTGACCGGTGGTTCACGGCGCAGGAAGCGCTCGAATACGGCTTCGTCGATCACATCATCACCAGCGTCACCCTTAACGGTGACGGACCAGGAGCAGGAATCGACAAATGACCGACACATCGTCTTCTCACCCCGCGGACATCCACCCCGCTCTGGACCCGCGCGTGCAGCCGCAGGCCCGCTACATCCTGCCGTCGTTCATCGAGCACTCCAGCTTCGGCGTCAAGGAATCGAACCCGTACAACAAGCTGTTCGAGGAACGCATCATCTTCCTCGGTGTGCAGGTCGACGACGCGTCGGCGAACGACATCATGGCCCAGCTCCTGGTGCTCGAGTCGCTCGACCCTGATCGCGACATCACCATGTACATCAACTCCCCGGGTGGCTCGTTCACCTCGTTGATGGCGATCTACGACACCATGCAGTACGTGCGCGCCGACATCCAGACGGTGTGCCTGGGCCAGGCCGCGTCGGCCGCGGCGGTGCTGCTCGCAGCAGGCACGCCGGGTAAGCGTCTGGCCCTGCCGAACGCCCGCGTGCTCATCCATCAGCCCGCCCTCGGTGGTGTGATCCAGGGCCAGTTCTCCGATCTGGAGATCCAGGCCGCCGAGATCGAGCGCATGCGCACGCTGATGGAGGAGACCCTGTCGCGCCACACCGGCAAGCCGGCCGACGTGATCCGCAAGGACACCGACCGCGACAAGATCCTCACCGCTGAGGCTGCCAAGGACTACGGCATCATCGACACGGTGCTGCAGTACCGGAAGCTGTCGGCGCAGAACGCCTGACGCTCAGCCGTTGCTGTAGACCCTCGTCGGGGTCACCAGCACTGCGGTGCGCCGCTGCTCGCGCATCGTCGCGTCGTAGGCCTCCCAGTCGTCGTGGGTGCCGCCTGCGGCCGTGAAGATGTCGCGGAGCAGCTGCGCGAGCATCTGCTCCGAGTCGAGCCACGGCTGAGCATCGTCCGGACCGGCCAGCTCGGCGCGTCCCTCGACCGTCGCCCACCGCCATCCATCACGGAAGGTGACTGCCGTCTGCGGGCGCGCCCGCAGATTGGCCAGCTTCACCCGCCCGTAGGTGACGTACCCCAGCACCGGCTCTCCGGAGGCGGGGTGCGAGAGCGCGCCGGCGTTGATCAGCGATGCCTGGATCGTCAGATCGGCGCGCAGTGTCGACACCACGGCCAGGCCGTTCTGGGTGCGGGCCAGCGCGACGGCGTCGGTGAGGGTGGTCACCTCCACAGGCTACGACCGGCCCAAAAGTCCGCGGGTTGACATCGCGCGTGCCACCCTTGAGATCTACGTGCTCGTCAATATCCGAGGGGGAATCGTCGTGAAGAAGACTCTGCTGCTGACCCTGGCCGCTGCGGGCGCGGCGGCCCTCGCGCCTGGCCTCGCGCACGCTCAGGATCCGGTGTGCCCGGCGGGCACGTACTGGGACCCGGCAATCGCTCAGTGCGTCGCGGTCAACGTCTACGTCAACCCGCCCAACCCCGTCGTGGGTCCCGTCGGACCTGTCGGGGTGGGCGGCGTCGTCGGCCCCGTCGGACCCGGTCCGGTCGGCCCCGGACCCATCGGACCCGGCCCTCTGGGACCCGGTCGCTGACATGCCAGACGATCGTCGGCAGGGATGGGTACTCTCGGTCGAGTAACAGCGGCGACACGCCAGAGACACGGTGGTGCGTTCGGCGGCCTCACCGGACGGTCAGGCGATATGTTGACGCGACCACACGTGAATAACAGCGGCACTATTCGGCTTCATCGGTCGCATAGGGCCGGAAGATGCGGGTAGCGTCGGAAGCGTTGCGGTGCGACCCACCGAATGATCGATGTGCAACAGCAAGAGGAAGTAGGACCCCTGCACCATGGCACGCATTGGAGACGGCGGTGACCTGCTGAAGTGCTCGTTCTGCGGCAAGAGTCAGAAGCAGGTGAAGAAGCTCATCGCGGGACCGGGCGTCTACATCTGCGACGAGTGCATCGACCTGTGCAACGAGATCATCGAGGAAGAGCTCGCCGACGCTGACGACGTCAAACTCGACGAGCTACCCAAGCCTGCGGAGATCCGCGACTTCCTCGAGAGTTACGTCATCGGTCAGGACACTGCCAAGCGCACGCTCGCCGTGGCGGTGTACAACCACTACAAGCGCATCCAGGCGGGGGAGAAGAGCCGCGATTCGCGCTCGGAGCCGGTCGAGCTGGCCAAGTCCAACATCCTGATGCTCGGCCCCACCGGCTGCGGCAAGACCTACCTTGCGCAGACGCTGGCCAAGATGCTCAACGTGCCGTTCGCGATCGCCGACGCCACGGCGCTGACCGAGGCCGGCTACGTCGGCGAGGATGTTGAGAACATTCTGCTCAAGCTGATTCAGGCCGCCGACTACGACGTCAAGCGCGCCGAGACCGGCATCATCTACATCGACGAGGTCGACAAGATCGCCCGCAAGAGCGAGAACCCGTCGATCACCCGCGACGTGTCCGGTGAGGGCGTGCAGCAGGCGCTGCTGAAGATCCTCGAGGGCACGCAGGCGTCGGTGCCCCCGCAGGGCGGGCGCAAGCACCCGCATCAGGAGTTCATCCAGATCGACACCACGAATGTGTTGTTCATCGTGGCCGGTGCGTTCGCGGGCCTCGAGAAGATCGTGTCCGACCGCGTCGGCAAGCGCGGTCTGGGTTTCGGCGCCGAGGTGCATTCCAAGGCCGAGATCGACACCCAGGACCACTTCGCCGAGGTCATGCCGGAGGACCTGATCAAGTTCGGACTGATCCCGGAGTTCATCGGCCGTCTGCCGGTGGTGGCGTCGGTGACCAACCTGGACAAGGAATCGCTGGTGTCGATCCTGTCGACGCCGAAGAACGCCTTGGTCAAGCAGTACACCCGGTTGTTCGAGATGGACGGTGTGGAGCTCGAGTTCGCCGAAGATGCGTTGGATGCGATCGCCGATCAGGCCATCCACCGCGGCACCGGCGCCCGTGGCCTGCGCGCCATCATGGAAGAGGTCCTGCTGCCGGTGATGTACGACATCCCCAGCCGCGACGACGTCGCCAAGGTGGTCGTGACCAAGGAGACCGTCGAGGACAACGTGCTGCCGACGATCGTGCCGCGCAAGCCGTCACGCACCGAGCGCCGCGACAAGACTGCCTGACGACGATCGAGGTGCGAGGCGTCAGTTGATGACGCGGTCCGGCCGGGTGTAGACGTTCATCGAGTCGCCGCGCAGGAATGCCACGAGGGTCAGTCCCGACTGCGCGGCCAAATCCACCGCCAGCGATGACGGCGCTGACACCGCCGCCAGCATCGGGATACCGGCCATCACCGCTTTCTGGGTGAGTTCGAACGACGCCCGGCCGCTCACCAACAAGATCGTGCCGCCCAGCGGAACGCGATGTTGTTCGAGCGCCCAGCCGATGACCTTGTCGACGGCGTTGTGCCTTCCGATGTCCTCGCGCACGACGAGCGGCTGACCGTCGGCGGCGAACAGCCCGGCCCCGTGCAGTCCGCCGGTGGCGGCGAACACCTTCTGCCGACGGCGCAGCTCCGCGGGCATGTCCGCCAGCACGTCGGCCTCGACGGTCAACGGATCGTCGCCGGGGGCGTGCTTGCTGACCAACCGAACCGCCTCCAGGGAGGCCTTGCCGCACACCCCGCATGAGGACGTCGTGTAGAAGTTGCGCGTCGGGTCGACATCCGGCGGTGCGACGCCCGGCGTCAACGTCACGTCCAGGACGTTGTAGGAGTTCACACCGTCCTCGTCGGCGCCCCGGCAGTAGCGGACGGAAGCGATGTCCTCGCGGCCCGCGACCACACCCTCGGTGAGCAGGAAGCCCTGCGCCAGCTCGACGTCGGAACCGGGGGTGCGCATCGTGACCGTCAAAGGGCGACCATCGACGCGGATCTCCAGCGGTTCCTCGACGGCCAACGTCTCCGGGCGGGCGGTCGAGCCACCGGCCGTCACGTGATGCGCGCGCCGGCGAGAGGTCACTCGGCCCACGGACGTACCTCTCGTCGCGACATCCGTCCATTGTGGTCCGTTCGGGCAGCGAGGGCCACGACGGCTGTCCGGCGACGGTTGGTAACCGACGTTTTGCGGCGTTGACGTTCGCGTAACAGGATCGGCATCCGATGTTCCTACTGTTGGCCGGTCAATCGTCTGTGAAAAAAGAACGCGGACGACGCAGCGGATAAGGAAGTCCATTGAGCGGTAACTCGGTGCGCCTGCAGGCGATCAACAATGTCGAAGCGTATGTCCCGCCGGCCATCAGCTTCGATCCGACGGAGGCGCCCGGAGAGGTGTTCGGCTCGAACGTCTTCACCAAGGCGGAGATGCAGCTGCGGCTTCCCAAGTCGGTCTACAAGTCGGTGGTCGCCACCATCGAGAAGGGCGCCAAACTAGACCCTGCGGTGGCCGACTCCGTAGCCTCGGCCATGAAGGACTGGGCGCTGTCGCGGGGTGCCACCCACTACGCGCACGTGTTCTACCCGATGACCGGGCTGACCGCCGAGAAGCACGACAGCTTCCTCGAACCCGTCTCCGACGGCCAGACGCTGGCCGAGTTCGCCGGTAAGACGCTGATCCAGGGTGAACCCGACGCGTCGAGCTTCCCGTCGGGCGGCCTGCGCAGCACCTTCGAAGCGCGCGGCTACACCGGGTGGGACGTCACCAGCCCGGCCTACATCCTCGAGAACCCCAACGGCAACACGCTGTGCATCCCCACGGTGTTCGTGTCGATGACCGGCGAGGCGCTGGACTACAAGACCCCGCTGCTGCGTAGCCAGCAGGCGATGGGCACGCATGCTGAGCGCATCCTGAAACTGTTCGGCCACAAGAACTTCGACCACATCGTGTCGTTCTGCGGCCCCGAGCAGGAGTACTTCCTCGTCGACCGGCACTTCTTCCTCGCCCGGCCCGACCTGATCAACGCCGGCCGCACGCTGTTCGGCGCCAAGCCGCCCAAGGGCCAAGAGTTCGACGACCACTACTTCGGCTCGGTCCCCGAGCGGGTGCTGGGCTTCATGATGGACACCGAGCGTGAGCTGTTCAAGCTCGGCATTCCGGCCAAGACCCGGCACAACGAGGTCGCACCCGGACAGTTCGAGATCGCGCCGATGTTCGAGCGGGCCAACATCGCCGCCGATCACCAGCAGTTGCTGATGACGATCTTCCGCAATGTCGCCAAGAAGCACGGCATGGAGTGCCTGTTCCACGAGAAGCCGTTCGCCGGCGTCAACGGGTCGGGCAAGCACGTCAACTTCTCCATGGGCAACTCTCAATTCGGCAGCCTGCTGGTGCCGGGTGACACCCCGCACGAGAACGCCCAGTTCCTGGTGTTCTGCGCGGCGGTGATCCGCGCGGTGCACAAATTCGCGGGCCTGCTGCGGGTGTCGGTGGCCTCAGCCACCAACGATCATCGGCTGGGCGCGAACGAGGCTCCGCCGGCGATCATCTCGATCTTCCTCGGCGCGCAGTTGGCCGACGTGTTCGAGCAGATCGCCAAGGGCGCGGCGACCTCGTCGAAAGGCAAGGGGTCGATGATCATCGGCGTCGACACACTGCCCGAACTGCCCACCGATCCGGGTGACCGCAACCGCACCAGCCCGTTCGCGTTCACAGGCAACAGGTTCGAGTTCCGCGCGCCGGGCTCGGGGCAGACGATCAACGTGCCCATGATCATCCTGAACACGATCATGGCCGATTCGCTCGACTACATGGCGACGGTGCTCGAGGAGGCAGTCGGCGGCGGAGAAGACTTCGACCAGGCCGTGCAGAAGTTGCTGACCGAGATCATCACCGATCACGGCGCGGTCGTGTTCAACGGAGACGGCTACTCGGAGAACTGGCAGATCGAAGCCGCCGAGCGTGGCCTGCCGAACCTGAAGACGACGCTGGATGCGATCCCCGAGCTGATCAAGCCCGAGGCGGTGGAGGTCTTCGAGCGTTACGGGGTCTTCAACGAACGAGAGTTGCACAGCCGGTACGAGGTTCGGCTCGAGCAGTACGCGTTGACGGTCGGTGTGGAGGCCAAGCTCGCGCTCGAACTCGGCACGACGGTGATCCTGCCTGCGGCGGTGCGCTACCAGACGGAGTTGGCGCAGAACGTGGCCACACTGAAGGCGGCAGGCGTGTCGGCCGATACGACGATGCTGGAAACAGTGTCGGCCCCGATCGCCGAGCTGACCGCGGCACTGTCGGCGTTGAAGACGGGACTGGCCGACCACTCCGCCGAGTCCGCGCTCGACGAGGCCACGCACGCGCAGACGGTGCTGCTTCCCGCGATGGACGCGGTGCGCGCCGCCGCGGACACGTTGGAGGGCGTGGTCGCGGACGACCTGTGGCCGCTGCCGACCTACCAGGAGATGCTCTACATCCTCTGAGATAGCTGGTGACGGGGCACTTACTGCGACTGGGTCCGCACTCGGTCCGCAGTAAGTGCCTCGTTCAGCATCTGGGCCGCCGCACTACGGGTTCGGTCCTCAGCCTTCGGCCACAGGTGCGAATACGTGTTCAGCGTCAGTGATGCCGACCCGTGCCCGATAGCCCGCTGCACAGTCACCGGGTCGCATCCAGCGGCGATCAGCCCGGACGCGTAGAAGTGCCTCAAGTCGTGCAGCTTGAAGGCCACCCCGGCTTTCGTCTTGGTACGCCGCCACAGGTAATCAGCCGAGTTCTGATGTAACGGCACACCCTTGCTGTCCGTGAACATCCAGCGATCAGGGTCCTTCCCGGGGCAGTGAAGGCGCACGTGTTCCGACAGCATCGTCATTAGATCCTGCGGGATGTATACGGTCCGCTCGCTGCCGTACTTCGGTGGGCGGATGTCAACGCCGCCGCCGTTGGCTACCTGTACCTGCCGTTCAATCCGCACTTCGCGGCGCATGAAATCGATGTCGGAAACCTTCAGTCCACCAGCTTCACCCAGCCGCAGGCCGCCGAAGGCACAGAGTGCTACGAATGCTGCGAAGTGCTCCGGTGCGTGGTGCAATACGTCCCCAACCTGAGCCGTCGTCGGGATCACCATCGCCGCCTCAGCCCGACGCGTCCGGGGCAGCGTCACGGTCGCTGTCACATCGAAGGGGATGGCCCGGTCAGCGACAGCGGCGCGGATGGCGGCTCCGATGTGGTCAAACCGTGAGTGGATCGTGTTGGGCGCCAATGGCTTATCAACCATTGTCTTGACCCATCCTTGAATGTGGCTGGGCCGCAACCGCTCTAATGGCACGTTGCCAAACGTGACACACCCGATAGCTTGGTCGACCTTCTTCACGGTGCCGGGTGCCCACACCTGGGACTCACGCCAGGTGCCGAAGAACTCCGCGAACGTCTGCTTACCCGCCTTGTTGGCGTACTCTCCGCGTGCGACCGCCTTGAGGTGTGCATTCGCCGCCTTCTCTGCCGCGAAGCTGGCTGCGCGTTCGTTGCCGTCGTCGTCTACCCATCGGGCGCGGTATCGCTTGCCCTGCCCGCTGCGGGCCTTGGGCTGGTTGTCGTCATCGAACCAGCGGTCCTCGATGTAGCCAAGGTCGCTGGGGTTGCGCTTCGCCATGGGCAGAGGATACGCCCAGCCGTTTGCTTGGCAGCGCTAACAGTTTGGCGATAAGCGCAGGTCATCGGACCGCTAATCGGACGCATGATGTAAGCACTATGGAATCCACAACAGCACATCAACATTCAAACGACCGCCTCCTCTTCACATCCGAAGTAGCCCACAAGTACGGGTTCTCCGAACCCACGCTTCGGTGGTACCGCAGCATGGGTATCGGTCCCAAAAGTTGGAAAGCGGGGCGCAGGGTCCGCTACCGCGAGTCCGATGTTTTGGAATGGCTGGCAGCACAGGAGAGCAAGAGCGCACGCGGTGGTGTCGCGTGATGTCTGCCGCTACTGACGTCGACGCCGGGACAAAGGCTGACGGCTTTACCAGCGGAATCGGGTGTGTAGCGGATGTAGCGGACGCCTTGAGTCGGTGCGACGTCCTCGACGCTGTGGACCGGTTCTTGAGTAGGTTCATTGCTTACCCAAATGATCACGCTCGATGCGCCCATGTTCTCTGGCTTGCTCACTCGTGGCGCATGGATTGCTGGGACTCGACTCCGCGCTTGGCCTTCATTTCACCAGAGAAGGGGACCGGAAAGACACGGGCTCTTGAAGTGAGTGAGTATTTGGTGCCCCGTGGTCTGCTGGTATCAAGCGCCACAACAGGATACGTCCTCGCTCAGGTGTCACGCAGTCCCGCGCCCACCCTGCTTTACGACGAGATTGACACCGTTTACGGGCGAAACGCCAAGGGAAACGAAGACTTGCGTGCGCTTCTCAACTCCGGGCATCGCCGCAGCGGTAAGGCGGGCCGGGGGTCGTGGAATAACGGGTCACTGGAGGCCAAGCAATTCTCCTCGTACTGTGCTGTGGCAGTTGCGGGACTGCACTCACTGCCGGACACCATTGCGGACCGGTCAGTCATCGTGCGGATGCGCCGACGAGCAGGCCATGAACGTGTCGAGCCTTGGCGTGACCGAGTGAACGGACCAGAAGCCCGGAAGCTGGGCCAGTCCTTGGCGCACTGGACGCAGTCAGCCGACTTCTCGTTGCCCGACGACATGCCCGTCAGCGACCGTTCTGCTGACGTGTGGGAACCTCTGATCGCGGTTGCGGACGTCGCCAGCGGGCGTTGGCCGGATCTGGCGCGGGATGCTGCGGTGGCAATCGTTCGCGGTTCTCGCGACGACACAACAAGCACCGGTGTTCAGTTGCTACGAGATCTACGACTTGTGTTCCGCGATAGGCGCAAACTGCCTACATCGCGGATCTTGACAGAACTACACGGTATGCCCGAATCACCCTGGGGGAACTACCACTACAACGGCAACGCACTCTCCGCGAGGGATTTGTCCACCCTTCTCAGGCGGTACGACGTCGGGTCGAAGAACATCCGCCAAGGTGACGAGATTGTCAAGGGGTATGACGTTGCAGATCTGGCCGATGCTTGGAACCGCTATGTGCCGGAGGCCGCTACATCCGCTACATCCGCTACATCCGCTACGGCGTAGTGAGGCCATGGTGACTAGCGACGCCAAATCCGGCCAACGATGCCATATTCCGGGTTGCGACAAGCCCATCGGCTCACGCGGGCTGTGCGCAATGCACTACAAGCGATGGCAACGTCATGGGAATCCCAACACGGTGCACGATTTGAAGCTGTTCAAACCCGGCGCAGCACATCCCTATTGGTCAGGCCGAACGCCCAGCTATATTGCGGCCCACACTCGGCTACGTCGTAGTCGAGGACCAGCAGCGAATCATCCGTGCGTTGACTGTGGCGAACCTGCTCGGGAATGGAGCTATGATCACGCGGACCCTGGCCAGGTGAGTGACTACGTCAGGACCTCACGAGGCGAATGGACCCTCGTGGCCTACAGCGTGAATCCTTCTCATTACCAGCCACGATGCAACAGTTGCCATCAGCGCTTGGACAAAACCTCCGGCTCAAAATCGGTCTAGGGGGATACGGCGCTGAGGCACTGGTGTCCAGCTCTGATGTCGGGAGGGGTTACCCCCCAGGCAAGGTTGATGGCAACCGCTCTCTCTAGTGAGCGGTGTTGTGCCAGTCGAGTAGCGACCTGATCGCCGACGCCATGCCTGTGTCGGCTTCCAATACACGCTCGGAAGTCGCAACCCATTCGTCCCAACGCGCGAGAGCGTCCGTGAGCGCGAGTAGAAGGTCAGTAGGGATCCTGCTCTCGCCCCCTGATTCCGGCATCGCATCGAGGTTCGGATCTGAAGTCTTGATATTCAGATTGACTCTGCTGGTAGTGACCTTGCGAACCGCTGTATCCATCTTCTCAACCATGGCGGAAAGGTCGTCGAATATCGCCAAGACCTCGTCCTGACTTAAACGGATCGCGTTGTCGGGCAGCAGATCATCACGACCTCCAAACCGCCGGCGGAGCTCATCAGTACGAAGTTCGCCCCTTTGATGCGTGAGAATGTTTCGGATGCGTCGTATGGTCTTCATACGATTCGTCTCGACCTTCACCGCCATGTGCCGTCGCCAAAACGATGTAAGGGCATCCCAATCCGGTGACCGGCCGCCCTCAGTGCTCCATTTCAGGCCCTGGCTTCGCAGTGCTTCATGGGTCACCTTGTCGAAATAGACCTCGAACGCCGACACCGCGTCACGGACGAGGAGCCCATGAAGTAGCCAGTCGTAGAGCATCGGCCACAAGCCGTCCGTTTCTTCAAAGAAGATGTCAGCCTGGTCAGGCCCGTCTGGATCTCCTGGCCGCTCGCCAATTTCCGCCCATAATTCCTCGAACCCGGGATCCACCCATCTGTGTGTGAGTTTCAGGAATGCCCGCAAGTGTTCATCGGCCTCGCTCCACTCAAATCGAGCGTGCGTCCATGGCGGCAGCTTTAGAATCCGGGGTCCGTCTGCAGCCGAGTCAGTCATTTGCGGCACCGTCTTCGTTGGCGAGGACTCGGTACACCGTCGCACGGCTGACTCCGAGCGCTTCCGCGATGGTGGTGACTGGCTCGCCGTTCGCTTGCATCCTCCGAGCCAGCGCAGCTTTCTTGTCATCCAAGGCCTTTGGGCGTCCGATGTGCTGCCCCCTCGCCCTGCGTGCGTCTCGCGCTGCTGTGCGACGTTCACGTCCTAGCTCAAGTTCAAGCTCTGCGAGGCTTGCGAGGACTCCTGCGATCATGCGGCCAGTCGCATTGGATGTATCGATGCCTTCACGGAGCGAACGGAGCATGATCCCGCGCTCGCCTAGATCCCGGATCGTTGTCATGACCTCTGCCGCGTTTCTACCCAGGTGGTCAATGCCGACAACCACAAGGGCGTCCCCGTCGCGGGCGTAGTCCAAGAGAGCGGCGAGTCCCGGTCGCTGTTCGCGGGTCGACGTACCGCTGAGCTTGTCGTTGTAAATGCGGCTGGGGTCGACGCCCGCTGCAGTCAGTGCGTCGAACTGTTGATCCAGCGACTGATGGCTGGTGCTCACCCGGGCATAGCCCAATTGGACTCCGGTGATCGTGGAGGCGGTGGATGTTGGCATGTCGCAAAAGTATCAGAAGTCTTTGTTATGCGAACCTCGTTTTGGAGGAATTTTTGCGACGATACGAGCAGGAAGTCTCAGTGGTACGGGATGACTCGCGGTCAGGTGTCCGAAACTAAAGTTCTGAGACGCAAAGTGAGGATTGTCAGATCCAAGCGAACAGACCGCGCGTGGTCAGCCGGGTCTAACAGGAATTCATGAAGTGGAGCGACACCCTCTTTCTGATGCGTAATCATCTTGGGTGCGCTTGGCAGACGTCTGGTACACGTTTGAGGGATGGAAGGTGAAGGCCGCAGGTGATTGAACGACAGCAGAGCATCGCCGCCACCCTGGCGGACCGTAGTCCGCGCCTTGCCGGCATGTACCGGACCGCGCTGCGGGAACTGGAGGGTGCAGCGGAGGAAGGGTGTGAATCAGCTCGGATTTCAGTAATTTGCCATTGTATGCGTGAATTAATGAACGGCTTGCCTGCGGCGCTCAAGGTCGACACTATCCCAAGGCCAAATCCGTCTTCTGGTTCTCTCACGAATAAATTGCCGAGACTGCTGCGGGAAAATCCAGAGGTAGACCTGTCGGCCGATCAAGACATAATACCGCTACCCAAAGCTGTGGCTCAGGCGATTAATTCGATCATTACTGCTGCTGCTCAAGAAGACAGTCGGAACAAGCTAAATGCTGCTTCGCTGGTTACCGGTGAGAAAGACAAAAATCACCCGGCCGTAAGACAATGGGATCAGGCGTACCAATTTTTCGTTGGATGGACGCACATTGACCGTAATCACGACGCGGAGAGGCCTCTGCCCTCTGACGCTGACCTGTTAGCCAACATCAGGGTCGTCGAGGACGTTATCGAAGTCCGGACTGGTGTCTTCTTCGAGAATCTAAGGGCCTTGAACCCCTTGCTTGATGACATCAATGCTCTGGTAGATGAGGAGGAGGAGTGACATCCCGGTTCAAAGCGCCCAACGATGAGCAGGTTAAGGAAGTTTTGCGCAGGATTCCCACCCTGCAGCTTAGGCGCGCATTCTTTGAAGGCATCAAAAACCCACTTTGGGTGAAGCCCCTTGCAGAACACGGAATATTCAGCAACCCTCCTGAGCCGGAAGTGACCGATGATGGGTTGGTCCGAGACGTCTACTGGCCAGAGATCGATTATCTGATTCGTGCTGCTCCCGATGTGCCGGAAGCAGTGGTTGACGTGCTACTCAAACTTGGTAAAAGTAACAACGCTTGGGTTCGGCGAGGTGCATTCGCGATTGGCGCAGCGATCCCAGCTGAACAAGCTGCGCGTTTAGAGCCTCTGTTCAAGTCGTGGAAGTCAACTGGGATGGGATGGCGGACTGATCCGCGAGACCTAGTGGCTGTGGCGGCAAATTTGTTTCAAGGCGGGCAGACTGAGGCCGGCAAGTGGTTAGCCGGGGTGATCTTCAGGCCGACCCCAGGGAAAGATCGTCTTAAGCCCGCAACCACTATCGAGGACTATTGGTATGAGTTAGGGCTCTCAAAACTGGTTGCGGCGATCGGAAACGACGGCCTCGCGGTCGTTTTGCCATGGCTTGTCAAGTACGAGCGTATCGCCGGAAAGCTGAAGAAGGATTACGACAACACTCACTTTTCGCGGGAGTCCGTACGCAAACGCACCCACGACCACGAAGACGTCGAGCAGGCGTTGATCGAGGCGGTAAGAGATCTGGCGATCAGGGCGATGTTGGTTGATGCGGCAGGTGCTACCGGCACACTGTTGCAAACCAACATGCTCCTTGGGCGGAAGCTCGCCCTGTTCTCGCTCGGCGAAGCGATCCGCCAAACCGACGGTGCTGACCCGCACATGATTGAGCTTCTGGACTCGGCGCGCACCCTGCTATTTGACGAACTTTCACTTCATTATTCGTGTCGAATTGACTACGCGGAGCTAGCGCGTGCTGTCGCCAACGTTTCGCCGAGAGTGCTTGATGACCTTCCTGGTTTCATCGAGCGAGGCTGTCTGGCCGAGAGTGATCGGCGAAGAGAACAGTTGCGCGGCGACGGCGAGGAGTCCGCCGATATCGACGAGCAAGTTCAGGAATACGGCAACCTGTGGAAACACAGTTGGTTGTCTGCTATTGGCCGCGAAGCATTGCCAGCGCAGCTGCAGGCGACCTTGGCGGATCTCGATCGCAGCTACGGAGTCATCGATGCACCACTAGAACCGGCCCCAATTGTCTGGAGCTGGTCGGGGCCGAATAGCCCTCTGCGCCAAGATGATATGGCAGCGATGAGTGCTACGGAGTTAATCAACCACCTTGAAAGTTGGCACGACGCCGGCGATGGATGGGGTCCTGAGCCTTCGCATGAGGGGCAAGGTCGCGCATTGACCGCCCTTCTGACAGCGAGTCCGAAAGCGGTTGCGGGGGTGGGCAACCTTGTCGATCGGCTGCGGCCTACCTACTTGAGGGCGATCGTTAGTGGGTGGCGGGACGCCGCGAAAGCTGGCATTGAGCCAGATTGGACACAGCTTATTGAGGTAATTGGGGGCATCCTAGAACATGACGATCAGTCTCCTTTCCCTCCAGAGGGCGGACATGGAGACGACGATCCCGACTTTCGCTCCGCCAAACAAGCTGCCGTAGGACTTCTCGAACAGTTGGCTAAGCCGCAGTCCAAACTTGTGATTCCTGAGGGAGTAATGCCTCAGGTCGCCGAGCTGATCATTGAATCCTTCTCAGACGAAATAGCTTGGGACGAGTACATCGCGAGCGCCGGCAACACTGGGATGGATGCCTTCACAACGTCGCTTAATTGGCAGTGGCCGATGGGGATACGCGGATTGATCTACTTGATGGCCCACGGCACGGACACCATCTGGTACCAATCGGCGAGGTCCACTCTAATGCGAGAGCTATCGCGGGACGATATCCACGGCGCGTCGAGCGCCGCCGTGGGCGAAGGGGTGGGACGGCTGCTGATGACCGACCCAGAGTGGTTGGAAACACATGCGTCTGAGTTCTTTGGCTCAGAAGTTGGGTTGTCGACCCAGCAGCAAATCGCCCTCACCACGGCAATCACCACCCATCATTACAACGTTTCAATCTTTAAACTGCTCTCCTCATCGATGACTGGAGCAATCCGGCTTGAGCAGCCGGTAGTTGCCGGATGGCGTACGCAGTTTGATCCGCTCCAGCGGATCGGTGACTGGGTCATTAACGCAATTATCCGGGGACACAACACGATCGAGGAGAGCCCTGCTCGCGAGTTCTTCTCTGTCGTCCCACCCAAGGTCCGTGGTGATGCCATCGGCCATCTTGGTTGGGCACTCACGCACGCACAGGTCGTTGATGACCCAATCCGGGACCGGCTCGCACAACTTTGGGACTCTCGGGTTGCCCATGTACAAGATAAGCCTGATGACCGGGAGGAGCTCGCAGAGTTCTGCTGGTTCGTGAAGTGCCACAAGTTCGGGGTGGAATGGTGGCTTCCGCGCTTAAAGCAGGCGATAGAGCTGTGCCCAGATGTTAGGTCGGAATCCCACATGATTGGCAAGGAGATTGCCTTTGCGGCTGACCTCGATCCGCATGCGGCGCTTGAAGTCTTGAAGATGTTGCTTGAGGGCCAAGACGAGTCGGGACTGGTAACTTTCGAGCTCATGCAGGACGCCGTGCCGACCGTAATTGCGCGAGCGATTGCGTCAGGCGATGAGAGCCTGAAACAAGACGCCATGAACTACATGAACGAGCTCGGAGAGAAGGGGAATTTCTCGCTTGAGGCAGAAGTAGCGAAGTTTCTCTGACTCGGCAGTCGCGCCTGTGGAGAACTGAGAGACGACTGATCTGGAGCTCCATTTGGTGCGCGCCAGAAGGCGCGCTCAGAGTGCCTCGACGCCAAAACTGAAGATCGCCAGCTCCATCGATTCGTGAACAAGGGAGACTAACGACGTGTCTCGCGGCCAATCGTCACGCATATGGCTATGGATAGCTTCCGCGATCGTTTTCGGTCTCGTTTCCGTTGTTCTTGGGGTGCTGACCTTCGTGCAGTGGGGCCAACTCAGCGAGCGGGGCATGGGCGCGAATTGGGGATCGGATCGGTACCGGACTGGGTGGCTGGTGTCGGCACAGTCCTTGCGTTCGCCATCGCAACCACTGTGTTCGCCTACGAAGTTTGGGAACGGCGGCGTTCTGACAAGCGTCGGCAGGCTGAGCAGATCACCGCATGGTTAGGCCCCGGACTGACCTCTCAATACCGCGAATGGATTCAGGGTCAGGGATTAGACACCCTTGTCCACGTTCCGGTTCTCCTTATCAATGCTTCGGACTCCGTGATTTATGACCTAGTCGTGGTAGTCACCTGCCAGCACAGCGAGGTTGCGTTGCCGATGCAGCTCGATTCTGGCCAGCTCGTGCAGTCGACGCCTACAGCGTGGGAGCCTCGCAGGGATCGTCTGGCGTTCGGGCGGGCACCAGCGCTTCCGCCAGGGCAATGGAAGGTTTCAATTCGGTTGGCGAACACTTCGGTTCGACCACATCATGTCGATATTTTCTTTCGCGACAATCGGGGAACCTACTGGCGCCGGGCTTCGCTTGGGCAATTGTCGGAACAGCCCTACCTGTCCTCAGAGGAGCTCACGCAAGAAGCGCGCCGCGAGGCCTTCGTGGAAGCACTTGGCGAGGGGCCGTCAGATGCTCGCTTCGGCATTCTGGTGCCGAAGCAATTGAAGTTGGAGGAGGCCACGTAAACGGGGTCAGCGGACCACACTCGGGCCACAGTTGGTGCTTAACTTGGCAAGGAACCAATTGGCCGCCAGATCGAGCATTCCGCCAGCCACGGAACACAGTTCAAGGACTACCTCGCGCCTTACGCGTTCGCACCGTCGCGCACCTCACGTTCGTAGCGCGACTTCGCCGACGAACGACTAACCCCCATCGCTGCGCCAAGTTCGTTCCACGAGGCCCCCGCGTCGCGTGCCGCTGTCAGGGCCACGGAAGTCGTGTAGGTGCCCATCCAGTAGAGGTAAGACCCTGCCTCCAAAAGGTGCAGCAACTCGTGCTTGCTATCGGTCGGCATCGAGGTGCCCCGCATGTGTTCGAGCACGATTTCGAAAGCAGAACGCGCCACCTTGATGACATCCTCTTGAGTGACAGCCTGTCCATTCCAGGTCGGCATCTCCGCCATAGTCCCTCTCCGTTCCTGTACGAATTGCGTACAGCATAGCGGTCTGTACGAATTTCGTACAGACCCGAATGGGGGACCGTTTTGCCTTATGTCAGTAGCCGGCTCGCAATTCGTGCCGCGAGCTGACTGATGGTGCGCGCCCGCTTTGAGCAACGCCGTGTGGTCCGCAGTCGGTCCGCAGTTGGCGCCGTTTGGCAGTATTTGACTGTTCGGGATAATCCCTGTTCAGACCAACCTTATCCACTATTGCCAACGCTGTCACGGCATGCCAAAGCGCCAGGACGAGGTAGCTCTACATCCTCTGACGCTCGAACGGGGTGGCTCAGCCGGGGTCGATGATCTGCACGACCCCGGCGGTCACTCCCGCGACGAACAATCGGCCGGTGGTCGCATCCACCCCGACGGTGTACGGATTCTGCACCGTGGCAATGCGTTTCACTTCGCGCGGCATCGGATTCGACATGTCGTAGCCGACGACCTCGTTGATGCCCGACGACGCGACCCACAGCAGGTCGCGCGTCGGGTCATAGGTGATGCCGTAGGGCCCGCCGGGCTGAGCGATCTCGGCGAGTTGGCGCGGCGAGGTGTCGAAGACGCGGACCGCATCACCTCGGGTGTCGGCGGCGATCATGCGGCCGTGCTTGTCGGCGACGAGGTGCGTGGGGCCGTCCCCGGCGGGCGTGGAGCCGACGATCGACAGGTTCGTCGTGTCGTAGATCGTCAGGTCGTTCTTGCGGACGTCGAGAAGGCCCATCCGGTCGCCGACCGGGGCCAAGCCTGCCGGTTGAACGCTGTCGGTGAACACCTTGACGATGTCGTTGCCGCGCAGCGCGGTCACGGTGCCGCCGAGTTCGTTGGCGACGAAGACTGTGCCGTCGGGCGCCTCCGACGCGTCGTGCGGCACCGTGCCGGTGATGATCTGCGCCTCGGCGCGGCCACCGGGGAGATCGACGCGAACCAATGCGTTCGCACTCTCCACGGGAACCAGGACAGGCCCGCCGGGCTTGGCCAGCTGGAGGTGTCTGGCGACGCCGGGAAGCGCTGTGCGGCCGGTGATCTCGCCGGTGTCGACGTTGATCAGGACGAGTTCGTTCGGGCGGCGGGTCGCGACGGCCGCGGTGCGGCTGACCGCGTCGACGACGACGCCTTCCGGTGCGGAACCCACCCGGATCTGGCGACCCGGCGGGGCTTGCGAGGGCGCGGGAGCCTGTTGCGGTTCCGCGGCGGGCGGGAGGCTGTCCGTGGGCGGCCGGGTGCCTTCGGTGGGCGCCCCGGGTGGAATCAGCCCGGTCGTGGTCGGCGTGCTGCTGGGAGCCGACGGTGTGGTGGTCGGGGCAGCCTGGTCAGGCGGCTGACTCTGACACGCCGTCACCACACACACCAACGCGAGGGTCGCCCACAGCTTCATCACCCTGACGGGTTACCCATCGCGAGCGGTATCCCGCCGGATCGTCATAACCGCAGTTCGGTCCCAGCGAGCGTGCGCGGATGCACATCTGCGGGCGGCGTGTTGTGTGCAGACTCGCACGCTCGCGGGGAGGGGGCTAGTTGGTGGGGAAGCCGAGGTTGATGCCGCCGTGGCTGGGGTCGAGCCAGCGGGTGGTGATGGCTTTTTGGCGGGTGAAGAACTGCACGCCGTCCATGCCGTGGGCGTGGCTGTCACCGAAGAGGGAGGCTTTCCAGCCGCCGAAGCTGTAGTAGGCCATGGGGACGGGGATCGGCACGTTGATGCCGACCATGCCGACCTCCACCTCGTTCTGGAAGCGGCGGGCCGCGCCGCCGTCGTTGGTGAAGATCGCGGTGCCGTTGCCGTAGGGGTTCGAGTTGATGAGCTCGAGCGCCTGGTCGTAGGTATCGACGCGCACGACGGACAGGACGGGACCGAAGATCTCGTCGGTGTAGACGGTCATGTCGGGGGTGACGTTGTCGAGCAGGGTCGGCCCGAGCCAGAACCCATCGGCTCCACCATCGGCGGTGACGTTGCGGCCGTCGAGAACGACCTTCGCCCCGGCGGTTTCACCGGCATCGATGTAGGACGCGACTTTGTCGCGGTGGGCTTGGGTGACCAGGGGCCCCATGTCGGAATCCTTGGTGCCGTCGCCGGTCTTGATGGTGGCGGCGCGTTCGGCGATCTTGGCGACGAGGTCGTCGGCGATGGGGCCGACGGCGACGGCCGCGGAGATGGCCATGCAGCGTTCCCCGGCGGAGCCGAAGCCGGCGTTGACCATGGCGTCGGCGGCGAGGTCGAGATCGGCGTCGGGCAGGATCACCGCGTGGTTCTTGGCGCCGCCGAGAGCCTGTACGCGCTTACCTGCCGAGGTGCCGGTGGCGTAGACGTACTGGGCGATCGGGGTCGATCCGACGAACGACACACTCTTGATCTTGGGGTTGGTGAGCAGTTCGTCGACGGCGGTCTTGTCGCCTTGGAGGACGTTGAACACCCCGGCGGGCAGGCCAGCCTCGGCCCACAGGCGGGCCAGCCACAGCGCTGCGGAGGGATCTTTCTCCGACGGCTTCAGCACGACGGTGTTCCCGCAGGCGATGGCCAGCGGGAAGAACCACATCGGGACCATGGCGGGGAAGTTGAAGGGGGAGATGATGCCGACCGGTCCAAGGGGTTGGCGGATGGAGTGGACGTCGATGTTGGTCGAGGCGTTTTCGGTGAAGCCGCCTTTGAGGAGGTGGGGGATGCCGCAGGCGAACTCGACGACTTCTTGGCCGCGGGCGACTTCGCCGAGGGCGTCGGAGACGACTTTGCCGTGCTCGCTGGTGATGATTTCGGCGAGTTCACCTTTGCGCTCGTTGAGCAGTTCGCGGAACCGGAACAGTACCTGGGTGCGTTTGGCCAGCGACGTGTCGCGCCAGGCGGGGAACGCTGCGGCGGCGGCGTCGATGACGGTGCGGGCGTCGGCGACCGAGGCCAACGCGACCTGACCGGTCACCTCACCCGTCGCCGGATTCGTCACCGGCGCCGTGGAACCACTGGCGCCACTGAAGATCTCGTTGTTGACCCAATGCGAAATGGTGTTCATGTGTGCTCTTTCTCGGTGTTCAGGGGCGGTCGGACGGAGTGATCAGGGGCCGCTGGACTTTCTTCCAGTCCGCGTAACGCTGGTAGGCCTGCTGGGTGGAGTCCAGTGACGACACCTCGCTGACCGGGACGTCCCACCAGGAATGGCTGTCGGGCGCGTAGATCAGCGGGTCGGTTTCGACGTAGATCACGGTGGTGCGGTCGGCGGCCTTGGCGACCTTGACCGCGTCGGCGAACTCGGCGGCTGTCGTCACCTTGATGACGTCGGCGCCCAGGCTCGCCGCGTTCGCGGCCAGATCGACGGGCAGGGTGTCGCCGTCGAGCCGGCCATCGTGTCCGCGGTACCTGTAGGCGGTGCCGAAGCGTTGCGAGCCCAGCGATTCCGACAACCCGCCGATCGACGCGAACCCGTGGTTCTGCACCAGGACGGGGATGATCTTGACGCCCTCCTGAACCGCGGTGACGATCTCGGTGGCCATCATCAGGTAGGAACCGTCGCCGACCATCACGAACACGTCCCGATCGGGTGCGGCCATCCGCACTCCGATGCCTCCGGCGATCTCGTATCCCATGCAGGAGAAGCCGTATTCGACGTGGTAGCCCTTGCGGTCGCGCATGCGCCACAGCTTGTGCAGGTCCCCGGGCATCGATCCGGCCGCACACACCACAACATCACGCGGGTCCGACAGGGTGTTCACCAGCCCGATCACCTGGTTCTGGTTGAGGGCGACATCGTCGGAGGTGCGGTACACCTGAGACACGGTTTCGTTCCACTCCGTCATCAATTCGGCTGTGCGCGTTCGATAGTCGTCAGTGACGGTGTAGTCGGCGAGCGCGTCGGTCAGCGCGTCGAGCGCCTCTTTCGCATCCGCGACCACACCGATGCCGCCCTGCTTGACGGCGTCCAGCGACGTCACGTTGATGTTGACGAATCGCACGTCCGGGTTGTTGAACGCCGTGCGCGATGCCGAGGTGAAATCGCTGTAGCGCGTCCCGATTCCGATGATCACGTCGGCGTCGCTGGCGAGTGCATTGGCCGCCGTCGTCCCGGTGGAGCCGACCGCGCCCACCGACTGCGGATGCTCGTGGAGCAGAGAACCTTTGCCCGCCTGGCTCTCACACACCGGAATGCCGGTGCGCGAGGCGAACTCGGCCAGCGCCTCGTTCGCGCCCGAGTAGATGACGCCGCCGCCGGCCACGATCAGCGGCTTGTGTGCCGACCGGATCACGTCCGCGGCGCGGGCGATCACCGACCGTTCGGGTAGCGGGCGGGCCACATGCCAGGTTCGTTCGGCGAACAGCGATTCCGGCCAGTCGTGGGCCTCGGCCTGGACGTCCTGGGGGAGAGACACCGTCGCGGCACCCGTCTCGGCGGGGTCGGTGAGGACCCGCATCGCGCCCAGCAGGGCGGCGGGCAGCTGCTCGGGACGCCACACCCGATCGAAGAACCGCGACAGCGGCTTGAACGCGTCGTTCACCGTCACGTCACCGCTGCCGGGCAATTCCAACTCCTGCAGGACAGGAGAACTCACCCGGGTGGCGAAGGTGTCGGACGGCAGCAGCAGAACCGGCAGGCGATTGATGGTGGCCAGGGCGGCGCCGGTCAGCATGTTCGACGAGCCGGGGCCGATGCTGGCGGTGACGGCCCATGCCTGCAGCCGGTCCTGCTGACGCGCATAGGCGACCGCGGTGTGCACCATCGCCTGCTCGTTGCGGCCGAGGACGTACTTCAGGCCGGGCTCGACGCCGGATTCGTGGGCTTCGATCTCGTCCTGCAGCAGCGCCTGCCCGATGCCGGCGACGTTACCGTGGCCGAAGATGCCCAGACACCCGGCGAAGAACTTGTGCCGCTGGCCATCTCGCTCGACGTACTGGTTGGCCAGAAACCGTACGGTCGCCTGGGCGACGGTGAGGCGCACGGTCGGCTCGGTGTCGGCGAGCTTCTCGGTCGACTTCGGCGCGGTGGAAACCACGGGTCACTCTCCTCGGCTGGGGGTGAACGGAAGGCGGGGGTCGATCTCCTGGTGCTCCCAGCTGGCACGCATCCAGGTGTGGGAGGGATCGTCACAGATCAGCCAGGCTCGGGTGGGGCCCGAGCCGGCCATCACGTTGAGGTAGTACATGTGGTGTCCGGGCGCGGCGATGGACGGCCCGTGATACCCGTGCGGGACGAGCACCACGTCACCGGTGCGGACTTCTTCGAGGACCTCGATAGGACGCTCGGGGGTGCCGTACACCCGGTGGTATCCGAATCCCTGTGTGCCGGCCGGGCTTTCGTCGACCTCGAAGTAGTAGATCTCTTCGAGCTGGGTCTCGACGTCGGTGTTCTCGTCGTGCTTGTGCGCCGGGTAGCTCGACCAGTTGCCGCCGGGGGTGATCACCTCGCAGGCGATCAGTGAATCGGCCTCGAATGTCGTTGCGGTACCGAAGTTGTGCACCTGCCGGCTGCAGTTGCCGGCGCCGCGCAACTCGACCGGCACGTCGGCGGCGGCCACTCGGCGGTTCGGAAACGATGCGGACGCGCGGGCGCCGCAGATCGCGATGCGACCGCGGCCCGCCAGGGTGTACTGCTGACCGATGCCCAGGTAGACCATGTCGGCGGGGCCGTCGAAGACCGAGACACGCGGCGCCAGGGTGAACACGTCACCGCCGCACGTGACGGTCGCGGCGCCGGCAAGCGGCAGGATCATCACTTCGTTGCCGTCGGTGCTCAACGCCACCTCGGAGCCGTCACCGAGATCGACGACATGCAACGATGCTTCGGACCAGCCGGCATCTTCAGGGGTGATCGCGACGGTGAACGGCGCGGTCGCGCTGCCCGCGGGGACGTAAAGTTTCGAGTTCATCGAACCATCGCCACCGCGGTCGCGACGGCGGAGCTGACGTCGTCGTCGGGTGGATAGAGCAGGGTGCGGCCGACGATCAGGCCGCGCACCGACGGCAGGGCCAATGCCTTCTCCCAGCTGGCGAACGCCTCGTTCGGATCGGTCGGGTCGCCGCCCAGCAGCAGCGTGGGCATGGTCGTCGACTCCATCACCCGGTCCATCTCGTCGACGACGGGCAGCTTCATCCACGTGTAGGCCGACGTCGAGCCGAGGCCCTGTGCGATGTGCACGGACTTGATCACGGCATCCGGCGACAGATCGTTGCGGACCTTGCCGTTCACCCGCGACGACATGAAGGGCTCGAGCATCGCGATCAGGCCGTGGGCGGCGAGTTCGTCGACGGCCTGTGCGCAGGCCGCGAGCGTGGTGACGGTGCCCGGGTCGTCGAGGTCGATGCGGCACAACATCTTTCCGCCGTTCATCCTCGCGGCCGCGGTGGATGCAGCGGTGGCGCCGGTCATCCGGTCGTCGAGTTCGAACGACGAGCCGGCCAGCCCGCCGCGGTTGAACGAACTGAACACCACCTTGTCCTCGAGGGCGCCGAGCAGCAGCAGGTCATCGAGGATGTCGGAGGTGGCCAGCACCCCGTCCACGCCCGGATCGGCCAGCGCGGCGCGCAGCCGGTCGAGCAGATCGGTGCGGCTGTTCATCGCGGTCGGGCGCGAGCCGACGGCCAGGGCGCCGCGGGCGGGATGGTCGGCGGCGACGATCATCAACCGGCCATTGCCGCGCATCGTGGGCCGGGTGGTGCGGTTCTGCCAGGCGCGGGCGACGGCACCGGGATCGGTGGCGCGCAGATCGGTGATCGCCGAATAGTCGGCGCACACAACGGCATCAGACATTGACGGCCTCCACAGCGGTCTGTTCGGCCAGTTCGGCGACCTCGGTGGCCGTCGGCATGGCGGTCGAGCATTCGAGGCGGCCGGCGACGATGGCACCCGCGGCGTTCGCGTAGCGCAGTGTCTTCTCCAGCGGCCAGCCGTGCAGCAACCCGTGGCACAGGCTGCCGCCGAAGGCGTCACCGGCGCCCAGGCCGTTGACGACGTCGACCTCGTTGGGCGGCACGGTCACCGAGGACCGGCGGCTCTTGCCGAGCACACCGCGTGGCCCCTGCTTCACGATGGCCAGTTCCACCCCGAGATCGAGCAGAGCGTCGGCCGCCTTGTGCGGATTCGACTCACCGACCGCGATCTCACACTCTTCGCGGTTGCCAACTGCGACGGTCACATGCGCGAGCGCCGCACGGACCTGCTCGGTGGCAGCGGCGGGGGAGTCCCAGAACATCGGCCGGTAGTCGAGATCCAGTACCGTCAGCGGCCTGCGTTCGCGGGCCTGCCATGCAGCGAAATGCGCGCTCCGACTTGGCTCTTCGGAGAGGCCGGTCACGGTTGCCCAGAACAGGCGGGCGTCGCGCACCGCGTCGGCGTCGATGTCGTCGACTGTGATCTGCAGATCGGGTGCGCTCGGCTTGCGATAGAAGTACAACGGGAAATCGTCGGGCGGGAAGATCTCGCAGAACGTGACCGGCGTCGGGAACTCGTCGTGGGTGGCGACGTAGCGGTTGTCGACGCCGAGGCGGTCGAGTTCGGCGCGCACGAACCGGCCGAACGGATCGTCACCCGCGCCGGAGATCAGTGCCGAGCGGTTGCCGAGCCGGGCCGCGGCGACGGTCACGTTGGCCGCGCTGCCTCCGAGAAATTTGCCGAAGGTTTCGACGTCCTCGAGGCCGACGCCGACCTGTAGGGGGTATACGTCGACGCCGCTTCGCCCGATGGCGAGGACGTCGTAGGGCTGAGAATTCATGTCAAGTCACTCCGACGAGAAGGGTGTGGGTGGCTGTGTACGACTGTGCCTCGGGTCACGGCCCAAAGTCAAGACTTTGTCCTGACATTCTATCTTTTTGCCATTCGATGTTAGGCTTCGCAGGTCCGGCAAACCCGAGATCGGAGTCGACGTGCCGCTGACCGTGGAGCTCGACAGGTCAAGCCCTGTGCCCCTGTACTACCAGCTGGCGCAGGCAATCGAGGCTGCGATCCGCGACGGCGACCTGGCTCCGGGCGACCGATTCGAGAACGAGCTCGCGCTGGCCAAGCGGCTCGCGCTGTCTCGACCGACGACACGGCGGGCCATTCAAGAACTCGTCGACAAGGGTCTGCTCGTTCGCAAACGCGGTGTCGGGACCCAGGTGGTGCAGAACCCCGTGCATCGCCGCGTCGAACTGACGAGCTTGTTCGACGACCTCGCGCGGGCCGGCCAGGAGCCGACCACCACGTTGCTCGACTACCGCGTCGGGTTGCCCGACGAGGACGTCGCACGGGAGTTGAACCTCTCGCATGACCGCGAGGTGGTCTCGATCCACCGGCTGCGCTGCGCCAACGGCGAACCGCTCGCGGTGATGACCAATCACCTCCCGGTCGAAATCGCCCCGGACGCCGACGAACTCGAGAAGAACGGGCTGTATCAGTCGCTGCGTGCCCGCGGTGTGCACATCCGGCTGGCGCGCCAGCGGATCGGCGCGCGCGGTGCCACCCGTGCCGAAGCCCATCTGCTCGACGAGAAGCCGAACGCGCCGCTGCTGACGATGGCGCGCACGGCCTTCGACGATTCCGGCGCCGCGGTCGAGTTCGGCAATCACGGCTATCGCGCGTCGCGGTACTACTTCGACACCACGCTCGTCGACCGCTGAAGCGTCAGCGGAACGCCGCGCCGAACGCGTCGAGCGCCGACTCGCTCCCAGCGTCGCCGGCGCCGGATGCCCATGCCTCCATGCCGATCGTGCCCGCGTAGCCCATCTCGCGCAGCGCCGTCGCGATCGCGGGATAGTTGATCTCGCCGGTGCCCGGCTCGCATCGCCCTGGCACGTCGGCCACCTGGATCTCACCGATCGCATCTCCGCAGCGGCGCAGCAGCTCGATCAGGTTCCCCTCGCCGATCTGCGCGTGGTAGAGGTCGAGCATCATCTTCACGTTCGGATGCGCGACTCCTTCGACAAGTGCGAGAACGTCTTTCGCGCGGGCCAGGGGTACGCCAGGGTGATCGACGATGGTGTTCAGGTTCTCCACCACGAACGTCACACCGGCTGCCGCGCCCAGCTCGCCGAGGCGTTCCAGGGTGCGGGCGGCGGTCAGCCACATCTGACCGGTGGCCCGCCCGCGGGGACGCGCGGCGTGGCCGTCGACCAGTTCGGCGGTGTGCAGGTTCAGGCGAGTGACGCCGAGCGTGGCCGCGGCCTCGATGCTCTCCTCTGCCGTGCGCACCACGTCGTTGCAGCTCGCCGGGTCGATGAGGTCGCCACGCAGGTAGCCGGTCATCGACGTGAACGTGGCACCGGTGCGGGCCAGCGCGGCGAGATCCTTGTCGTGCCAACTCCAGATCTCCGCAGCGAAACCGCGTTCGTGGATCCGCCTGACGCGTTCGACGATCGGATGATCGCGGAACACCATCTCCGCGCTGACGGACAGTTGGAAGGTCATCGAAGCGCCCCTTTCGACGTGGCAGCGACGCCCACCCTATGACATGCAGTCCTAATGTCAGGACAAAGTGTTGACTTTCGGCTGTGAGCCGTATTACATCAAGGACGAGGCGTGGCGCCCGGCACATCTTCGCAGATCGTCCGGCGCCGCAGAGTCCCGACGACTTCGACAACAAGGAGATGTGATGACGTTCAAGCGGCTCGCGACCCTCGCCGGGACCGGCGTTCTGGCGATCGGACTCGTGGCGTGCTCGTCGACAGGCGGTAAGCCTGCCGGCGCGGGCGAGGGAGGCGGTGGGGGCGGCACCGTCGACACCCCGCGCAAGACGATCGCGATGATCACCCACGAGGTACCGGGTGACTCGTTCTGGGATCTCATCCGCAAGGGCGCCGAGACCGCCGCCAAGAAGGACAACATCGAGCTGCGCTACTCCAACGACCCGGAGGCGCCCGGCCAGGCCAACCTCGTGCAGACCGCGGTGGACAGCGGCGTGGACGGTATCGCCGTGACGCTGGCCAAGCCCGACGCCATGCAGGCAGCGGTGAAAGCGGCTGAGGGCAAGAACATTCCGGTGGTCGCGTTCAACGCCGGCGCGGACGCGTGGAGCGCGATGGGCGTCAAGGAGTTCTTCGGCCAGGACGAGTTCATCGCCGGGCAGGCCGTCGGCGAGCGGTTGACCTCCGAGGGCGCCACGAAGGCGATTTGCGTGATCCAGGAGCAGGGCCATGTCGGGCTGGAATCCCGCTGCGCCGGTGTCAAGGACAAGTTCCCCGCCACCGAGACGCTCAACGTCAACGGCAAGGACATGCCGTCGGTCGAATCCACCATCACCGCCAAGCTGCAGCAGGACCCCGCCGTCGACTACGTCGTCACTCTCGGCGCCCCGTTCGCGCTGACCGCCGTGCAGTCGGCCGGTAACGCCGGGAGCAAGGCCAAGATCGGCACCTTCGACACCAACGCCGCTCTGGTGGGCGCCATCCAGGACGGCACCGTGCAGTGGGCCATCGACCAGCAGCCCTACCTGCAGGGCTACCTCGCCGTCGACTCGCTGTGGCTGTACCTGACCAACGGCAACGTGATCGGTGGCGGACAGCCGACGCTGACCGGGCCCGCGTTCATCGACAAGTCGAACATCGACGCGGTGGCGGATTACGCCAAGGGCGGGACGCGCTGATGACTACGCAAGAGGCACTCGACGTCGGCAATCACAAGGTGGTGCGCGATGAGCGGGTCAAGGAGCGGAACCGGCTGCAACGCATATTGATCCGGCCGGAGATGGGCGCCGGCATCGGTGCGATCGGCATCTTCGTCTTCTTCCTCGTCGTCGCCGCGCCGTTCCGCGAGGCCGCGTCATTGGCCACGGTGCTCTATGCCAGCTCCACGATCGGGATCATGGCGTGCGGGGTCGCGCTGCTGATGATCGGCGGCGAATTCGACCTGTCCTCGGGCGTCGCCGTCACCTTCAGCTCGCTCGCCGCGTCCATGCTCGCCTACAACCTGCATCTGAATCTGTGGGTGGGTTCGGTTCTGGCACTCATTCTTTCGCTGGCCGTGGGCTTCTTCAACGGCTGGCTGGTGATGCGGACGAAGATTCCCAGCTTCCTGATCACCCTGAGCACGTTCTTCATGCTGGCCGGCATCAACCTGGCCGTCACGAAGCTCGTCGCCGGCCAGGTGGCCACTCAGAGTGTCAGCGACATGTCCGGGTTCGCCTCGGCGCAGAAGGTCTTCGCGTCGTCGTTCACGCTGTTCGGTGTCAGCATCCGCATCACCGTCGTGTGGTGGCTGATCTTCACCGCGATCGCGACCTGGGTGTTGTTCAAGACACGGATCGGCAACTGGATCTTCGCCGTCGGTGGCGACGCCGATAGTGCTCGCGCCGTGGGTGTTCCGGTCACGAAGGTCAAGATCGGCCTGTTCATGTTCGTCGGATTCTGCGCCTGGTTCGTGGGCATGCACCTGCTGTTCGCGTTCAACACCGTGCAGTCAGGTCAGGGTATCGGCAACGAGTTCTTCTACATCATCGCCGCCGTCATCGGAGGTTGCCTGCTGACCGGCGGGTACGGCACGGCCATCGGAGCCGCGATCGGTGCCTTCATCTTCGGCATGACCAATCAGGGCATCGTGTACGCCGGCTGGGATCCCGACTGGTTCAAGTTCTTCCTGGGCGCGATGCTGCTGTTCGCAGTGATCGCCAACAACGCCTTCCGCAACTACGCCGCAAAGAAGTGACGGGATGACCATTTCCATGGAAAAGCCAAGCAGCGACGCGCCTTCCGGAGGAAAGGTGCCGCTGGTCGAGCTGCGTAACGTCGGAAAGTCCTACGGCAACATCACCGCATTGAAGGACATCTGCCTGCGTGTGCACGCCGGTGAGGTGACCGGCATCCTCGGTGACAACGGTGCAGGCAAGTCCACGCTGATCAAGATCATCGCAGGGTTGCACCAGCAGACCGAAGGGGAACTGCTCGTCGACGGCGAGCCCACGAAGTTCTCATCACCGGCCGAGGCGCTGGGCAAGGGCATCGCGACGGTGTACCAGAATCTCGCCGTGGTTCCGCTGATGCCGGTGTGGCGCAACTTTTTCCTCGGTCAGGAGCTGCGACGCAAGTCGTTCCCGTTCACGTTGGACGCCAACGCGATGCGGGCGACGACGCTGACGGAACTGTCGAAGATGGGCATCGACCTGCCCGACGTCGATGTGCCGATCGGCTCGCTGTCAGGCGGGCAGCGCCAGTGTGTGGCGATTGCCCGTGCCGTGTTCTTCGGCGCGCGGGTGCTGATTCTCGACGAGCCCACGGCGGCCTTGGGGGTCAAGCAGTCCGGGGTGGTGCTCAAATACATCACCGCGGCCAAGGAAGCCGGTTTCGGCGTGGTTTTCATCACGCACAACCCGCATCACGCCCACATGGTCGGAGACCACTTCGTCCTGCTCAACCGCGGCCGGCAGAAGCTCGACTGCACGTACGACGACATCACGCTAGAGCACCTGACGCAGGAGATGGCCGGCGGCGACGAGCTCGAGGCGCTGTCCCACGAGTTGCGCGGCGCGAAGGGCTGACGCGCGCGACACGATGCTCCGCCGACCGATTGGCCGGCGGAGCACGTGGGTATGACGGCGGCATGGCTACTACGACACCGGTCAAGACAGAAGACTCCGGTCCCCGCACCGTCAGCCGCAGTGTGCAGGTCAGCGCCCCTGCGGCCGATATCTTTGCGCTGCTGGTGGACCCACACCGCCACCATGAGGTCGACGGATCGGGCACCGTGCGCGACACCCAGGTGAAGGGTCCGCACCGGTTGCAGCAGGGCGACAAATTCACCGTCGGGATGAAGCAGTTCGGCGTGCCCTATGCGATCACCTCCACCGCCACCGCTGTGCAGGACGACCACGTCGTCGAATGGCAACATCCGCTCGGACACCGGTGGCGCTGGGAGCTCTCGGCGGTCGGCCCGGGCATCACCAAGGTGACCGAGACCTTCGACTACTCCACCGCGAAGCTGCCGATCGTCATCGAGCTGATGGGCTACGACAAGAAGAACGCCCAGGGCATCGAGTCCACCCTGTCTGGCCTCGCGGAGCGCTTCTCCGACGGTCACTGACGCGGTGTGGCTCAGCGGGTGACGAGCTCCATGATCTGCACCTGGAGCTCACCGACCACGCCGCCGAGCACCGCACCCACGGCGATCATCAACGGCTCGTCGTCCTTGAACACGGGCCGCAGAATGGACTCGTACTCCTCGTTGGTGAGCCGGCTCATCTTGTCGATGATTGTGTTCTCCAGGTCGATCACCTCGGCCGCATACCCTTGCGCCTCCGACAACGTCGAGGGGAGACGCTCGAGCACCGCCGCCACCACCCGGTCCTTCATGGCCCGGTACCTCTTCGTGCCGACGGTCAGCGCGACGATGGGGGCGGCGACTCCGCCCGCCTGCCTGTCGATCGCCCCTTCGATCTCGCGGGCGACGAGGGCGAACAGCTTGTCCGAGCCGGGACCGGTGATCAGCGCATCGAACAGGATGTCGGGGGCGAACAGATCGTCAGCCAGGATCTTGGCGTAATCGCGGGTGATCTTCTCCCGCTGCGCATGCAGCAGACCTTGGAAGGTGTAGAAACCGAGGTACTTCCGCGGGTGGATGGGCCGGAACAGCATGTTGAGGGCGATGTAGTCGCTGATGAAGCCGACCGCGAAGCCGAAAGCCGGCATGATCCACGGGTTTTGGAACAGAGCCCACGCGACCATCTGGACCAGGCCGATGAAGAACCCGAAGTAGATGCCGCTGCGACGGACGAAGGCCATGGCATCGGTGCTGACGCTGCGCATCAGCTTGACCAGTTTCTCCTTGTTGCGCACCAACGTCGTCACAGCCAAGAACTGGATGTCGAGGTACCGGGGGAGATCGGACTTGATCTCGGTCATCAGATTCTGGGTGAGCTGCGGGATCTGACCGACGATGCGATCCCGCACAGCGCGGCGGCCGGCTTCGGGCAGGTTGTCCCAGAGTCCAGGCCGCACCTCCTCGGCGAGGTCCCTGATGATCTCCTCGATCGCCTCGTTGAGCGGTACCTGAAGTCGATCCAGCGCCTCGTCGACGTCGAATCGTTCGAGGAGTTCTTCCGGCTTCAGCAGGTTCGAGGTCAGAAGGTGAATGGTGGTCGAGCCGACCTTGCCCGCGCGGCGGGGCACGATCCCCTGCCAGCCGAAGACCCCCCAACCCTTGAAATCCAGCGGTCGGTACAGCATCTCGACCGCGACCAGTTTGGTGCTCCAGCCCACGAACGCGGCGATGAGCGGCATGGACAGGTAGATCCACCAGTACGTGGAGACATCGGTGGTGATCTCGCTCCAACTGGCGATCGCCTGATACGTGCTCGTCATCTCCGGCACATCACCGGCCATTGCCGGTGGCAGCGGTCCAGAACTCGGCGCCCAACGCCGACAGTGTCAGGGTCGAGCGCTCCACCTTGGCCGGAATGGGCCCACGGGCGCCGTTCTTGATCGCCGCCAGCACCGCGGTCTCTGCCATCAACAACTCGTAGTCCGTCTCCAGGTCGCGGTCCTCCGGCCCGATGTCGACCAGCCCCAGTGACAGCAGGTGACTGACGTACTGCGGCACCATCTCCGGCAGCGCGACGTTGGCCGTCCGGCCGATCAACGACGCGTTCTGCAGCACAGGGCGTGATGTCGCCCGTGACTGCCCCCAGACCGACACGGTGACGACAGGCGACCGCGACCCGTCGGACAGGGCGCCGAGGATGCGGGCCTCGTCAGGGACCAGTTGGTCGAGGAGCCGGTGGAAGATTTCGATCCGGCTGCCTCGGGTGTTCTGGTCGAGAGCGCGTTCCAGCAGATCGCTGAGCTTGCCGCCGAGGGAGTCCGGGGCAGTCTCCGCGGTGTCGTCCGATGTGCCCGTGTCGACGTCAGATGTCTGCGCCGTCGGGGCCGTGTCGGTTCCGTCGAGTGCGTCGAGGCCGTGCCGGAGGGCGTCGACGATCTGCTTCTCGGTCCAGCTGTAGACGTCGAGTCCGACGCGGGCCGCGCTGACGGCGTGGCTGAACAACTCCCGAGGGTCGTACGGCTTGGGCATAGGGAGAAGGTAGTCGTACCGCACAGCGCTGACCTCAGCGTTGCCAAAAGCTGGTCGGTCAACATTCACACGATCGACACCGTTTCGCCGCTCGCTGCGGCGGGCCTGTGTCGTCTGGCCGCGGCACAATAGTCGTCATGGACAGGGAATTCGAGGCGCCGGCGATGGTCCCGGCGTGGCGTGACCCGCTGTCGGCCGGATGGCGAGCGCACCGCGGCCTCCTGATGCTTCGCCTGCGCTGGCACGAGCGGCGGGCAGCCAGCGTGACGCAGTCCGTCGGCGACTGACCCAGGATCGCCGACGTCGGTCAGCGCGCAGCCATGCCCGCCGCCCGGTAGGTGTCGTCGATCAGGGCCATGTTCGCCACCGCGTCGGCGGCGTCCAGCGGGAGCGCTTCACCGCGTTCGACGTGGGCGGCGAACGCTTCCAGCTGGTAGGTGTAGGACGCGCGGGTGCCCAGGTGCTCCACGGTTTCGCCGTCGGCGGTCGTGATGGTCAACCGGTCGTCGCGGCGGGGGTTGATGAAATCGTGCACGAACACCTCGCCGCGCGACCCGATGATCCGCAGGGTGAACGAGTACTCGTCGTCGACCATCGAGTTGGTCGTGAGACCCGTTGCACCCGAGTCGAACTCGAATTCGGCGTCGAATCGCTCGTCCACACCGGGAGTGCGCTGGACCGCCGTCGCCGACACGACGCGTGGCAAGCCGAAGCGGCGCAGGATGTGCAGCGCGTAACAGCCCAGGTCCATCAGCGCCCCGCCCGCCATGTCGAGTGACCAGCGCGGGTCCTCGGCTGCCGGCTCGGGCATGCCCATCGCGACCTCGAGGCGCGTGAGCTCACCGATGGTGCCGTCACCGGCCACCTCGCGGGCCCGGTGCATCACGGGATGGAACAGGTAGTGAAAACCCTCCATGACCGTGACGCCGCCGGCGTCGGCTGCCGCCGCGACGCGGGCCGCCTCGACACGATCTCGGGCGAACGGCTTCTCGGTGAGCACCGGCTTGCCCGCATCGACCGCGGCCAGGTTCCACGGCGCGTGCAGCGCATTCGCCAGCGGGTTGTAGATCACGTCGACCTCGGGATCGTCGATCACCTCCTGATAGGACGCGACGACCCGCTCGACGCCGAATCGGTCGGCGAAAGCCCGCGCCCGCAACGGGTCCCGAGCTGCGACAGCAACCAGGCGGTGACCGAGCTCGCGCGCGGGGCCGACGATCGCGTTCTCGGCGATCCTCGATGCGCCGAGAACGCCGATGCGCAGGCTCACGCCGAGACGCCCTCGGCCGCTCCCGTCACGAAGGCCACGCTGGCACGGACGTCGGCGAGCGGTCCGTCACCGTCAGGTTCCCCGGCCAGAATGGTGTCCTGCTCCATCACGTACCACCCGTCGAAGCCGCTGTCCTGCAACGCCGTCACGATCCCGGCGATGTCGACATCGCCCTGCCCCAGCGGCACGTACATCCCGGCGGCGACCGCGTCGGTGTAGGTGAGCTCGCCAGACTGCACTCGTGCCGCCAGGGCGGCGTCGACGTCCTTGAGATGGCAGTGCTGGATCCGCGCGGGGACCTGGCAAGCCAGCTGCAGCGGATCCGTGCCGCCGATCAGCAGGTGACCGGTGTCCAGGCACAGCGGGATACGCGAGCCGGCGAGAACGCGATCGACCTCGGCGCGATTCTCGACCATCGTGCCCACGTGGGGATGCAGCACCGCCGTCAGGCCGCGTTCCGCGACGACCTCGGCGAGCCGGTCCAGGTTGGTCAGCAGCGTCTCCCACTGCCGATCCGAGAGCTCCGGCCGGCTGTCGTATCCGTCGGCGCCTGTGGCCGCCGCGAGCACCACCACGCCCGCCCCGGCGGCCACCAGAGAATCGAGGGGTGCGGTGAGATCGTCGACCGGGTCGTGGGTCTCGTCGAACAACACCACGGGCACGAAACCGCCCACACACTGCAGCCCGAACCGATCGAGTGTCGCGACCAGATCCGCGGTCTCGGTGGGCAGGAAGCCCTCCGGCCCGAGTTCGGTCGCGGTCAGACCGGCACTCGCCATCTCCGCGAGCACCCGCTCCGGCTCCAGTTGATGGCCCCAGCCCGGTACCTCACACACGCCCCAGGAGATCGGGGCTCCCGCGAGTTTCACTGCTGTGCCTCCTTTTTCACCGTGTCGATGGACACCGGAACGCCGCGCCGCAGCGATTCGGTCGCCGCCTCCGCGATCCACGCGACCTCGACCGCGTCGGCGACGGTGGCGCCTCGGATCGGGGCGCCGCCGACGACGTCGACGAACGCGCCGAGTTCGGCCCGGAAGGCCTGGGTGAACCGGTCCATGAAGAAGTGGTGCGGCTGACCGGTCGGGAACGCGGTGCCCGGATCGCCGTTGACGACCGGCGCGCCCTCGTCCCACCCGGCGACCATGGTGTCGTCGAAACCGTGCACCTCGAGCCGGCAGTCGTACCCGCGCCCGTTGTACCGGGCAGCGGAGACCACGCCGAGGGCGCCCCCGTCGAACCGCACGGTGATGACCGCGGTGTCGACGTCGTCGTACTCGGCGAACAGCGGGTCACCCTGGACGCTGCCGGTGGCGTACACCTCGACGACCTCCTGGCCGGTGACCCAGCGGATCGCGTCGAAATCGTGGACGGCGCAGTCCCGGAAGATGCCTCCGGACCCTCGGATGTAGTCCATCGGCGGGGGCGCGGGGTCCATCGTGGTGCTGCGGACCGTGTGCAGGCGCCCCAGCGAGCCGCCGTCGACGGCCTGCTTGACCGCCGCGAACGCGGCGTCGAAGCGGCGCTGGTAACCCACCTGGACGGGCACGCCGGAGCCGGCGATGATGCCGGCGACGCGGGCGCTCTCCGCCGCGGTGGACGCGATCGGCTTCTCGCAGAACGTCGGCAGGCCCGCCTCGACCGCGGCCAGCGCCAGTTCGGCATGCGCCGGTGTCGCGGCCGCGACGACGACGCCGTCCACCCCGGAGGACAGCAGCGCCGCCACCGAATCTGCCGGTGTGGCACCGTATTTGGTGGCCACCTCGGCGACGACATGGGGCCGCTCGTCGGTGACGACGAGGCGTTCGACAGTCGGGAGGTTCGTCAAGGTCTCGGCGTGGAAGGCGCCGATACGGCCGAGGCCGATCAAGCCCAGGGTGGTCATGGCTTTCTCCGATCGTGGTAGTCGTGCAATGCGGTGTCGAGCTGTTGGTCGGTGAGGTCCTCGTCCAAGGCGCCGGTCAGGATGTCGACCTGGCTGCGCGGCGCCAGCGCGCCGACCGGGGGATCGCTGTCGAGGTTGGTGGGGAAGGCGTAGCCCTCGGCGGTGGCGATCACGACGTTGCGCAGCTCGTGCTCGGGCCGGCCGGCGGCGCGCATCCCGCGTAGCACCGGGTACACCGCGCGCACCATGGCGGTGCGGTCGACGGCCTCCATCGCGCGCCCGAACGGGGAGCTGACCTGGAGCAGATTGGCGATGCGGCGGATGTCGCCCGAAACATTTGCTCCCGCACCGTGATACAGGGCGGGATTGAAGAACACCGCGTCGCCGGTGGCCAGCGGGACCTGGACGTGATGCTGGGCGAAGTAGTCGATGAACTCCGGTCGATGAAACGCGAGGTAGCCGCCGGCGAAGCGCTGGGAGAACGGCAGCAGCATCGTCGGGCCACTCTCGATCGGCATGTCGCAGTGCGCGACGGCGCCCTGCAGGGTCAGTGCCGGCGACATACGGTGCAGGTGGGCCGGATACTGCTCGAGCTGCTCGACGGGGACGAACCCGAGGTGATAGTCGCGGTGTGGAACCTGTGCTGCACCACCGGGATTGACGACGTTGACCTGGGAGGTCACCTGGTAGCGGGGGCCCAGCCACGCCTGGCACACCAGTGCCAGCGTGTCGTTGGCGTAGTACTCGGCGTACGTATGCGGATCGCGTAGCGCCAGCTTCTGGGCCGCATTCCAGATGCGGTCGTTGGCGCCGGGCGCACCGAAGTGGTCGCCTGCGGTGCGGTCGCCGCGGCGCTCGTCGGAGATGATGGCGAAGAAGGCGTCGTTGGTCCGCGCTACCACGTCCCTGCTGAATGCCCCCTCGAACACGACCACCCCGGGCCCGTCGGTGAGCGCGCGGATCACCTCGGCCTGCATCGCGCGCCGATCCTCGGACGCGACGTCGGCAGCGTAGACGAGCACATTGCTGCGCACGTCGCGGGCATGCGGATAGTCGGCCGGATCGGTCTGCTGTTCGACCTGCGCCCGGAACTCGTCGAGGTCGCAGTCCGCCTCGCCGAGCCATGCCGGTGAGTGGAGGGAGGTGGCCATGACGGTTAGTCTTGCTGTGATCCGCACCGCAATCAACGGCAAAAACCCGTCAAAAACACCTCAGAGGACCTGGCGTGGGGCTCACGCCGGGAGAAACAGGGCCAGGTCGATGGCGCATCGCTACAAGATCCGAGAGATCGCTCAGCAGAGCGGGCTGAGCGAGGCGACCGTCGACCGCGTGCTCAACCGTCGTCCCGGTGTGCGGGAGACCACGATCGCCGAGGTCGACCAGGCGATCGCCGACCTCGACAAACAACGCGCGCAGCTGCGGCTCAACGGTCGGCGCTACCTCGTCGACGTCGTGATGCAGACCCCGCGCAGATTCTCCGATGCCTTCCGCGCCGCCATCGAAGCTGAGCTACCGGCGTTCGCGCCGGCCATGCTGCGGGCCCGCTTCCACCTCTGGGAGGCCGGCTCCACGGCGCAGATGGTCGACACCCTGGCCCGGATTCGCGGCAGCCACGGCGTGATCCTCAAGGCGCAGGACGAGCCGCAGGTCGCCGAGGCCGTCGGCCGACTGGTGGACGCCGGCGTCCCGGTGGTGACCTACACGACCGACATACCGGCCAGCGCGCGCAGCGCGTACGTGGGCATCGACAACCACGGAGCCGGCGTCACGGCGGCCTACCTGATGCAGCAGTGGCTGGGGGAGTCGCCGTCGGACGTGCTGATCACCCTCAGTCGCGCCGTGTTCCGCGGCGAGGGGGAGCGAGAGGTCGGCTTCCGGTCGGCGCTGCGCTCATCCGGCCGCGCGATCGTCGAGGTCAGCGGTAGCGACGGCATCGACGCGAGCAACGAGCGGCTGGTGCTCGACGCGCTGGCGGCCAACCCCGGCATCGAAGCCGTCTACTCCGTCGGGGGCGGCAACGTCGCGACCGTGGCGGCCTTCGAGACACTGGGTCGTCCCTGCCGGGTCTTCGTCGCGCACGATCTCGACGCCGACAATCGTCGCCTCCTGGGCGAGGGGAAGCTCTCGGCGGTGCTGCACAACGATCTGCGCGCCGACGCCCGGCTGGCGCTGCGGCTGATCCTGCACGAGCGCGGAGCTTTGCCGGCGGAGATCGCCCGGCCGGTGCCCATCCAGGTCATCACGCCATACAACCTGCCCGCCTAGCGCTAGCTGATCGCTACTGATCGGTAACCTTTTCTAAGAGAGTTCGCGACGCTGGACACGACCCGGCAACGTGACGAAAACCACATTCGCATCCCGTGGCCGCCGCGTCGACAGGGCCTGAACTGGGTGTTCGTCGCGCTGAAACCTGAGGGTCATCTACGGGCCTGGTATAGGCGCCCCTAAGAGAAGTGCCATAATCGGTACTGCCAGTGACACCAACTTCTTGACGGGTGTCCATTGACGGCGCACCGCACCGGTGGCGACTCGATGGGCATTCGCTCGCAAGCGTCGCTGGGGCGCACGCGCGACGCGCGCCCGGAGGAGACGAGAGAGACACGGAAGGCAAGCGAGTGGCAGACAACGGCACCGTGAGTGCGAAGGCATCCGGCGCGCCCCGGCAGAAGCTCGAGAAGGTCGTCATCCGCTTCGCCGGCGACTCCGGAGACGGTATGCAGCTCACCGGCGACCGGTTCACCTCGGAAGCAGCCCTGTTCGGCAACGACCTTGCCACGCAACCGAATTACCCCGCCGAGATCCGCGCACCCCCAGGGCACGCTGCCCGGCGTCTCGTCCTTCCAGATCCAGATCGCCGACTACGACATCCTCACCGCGGGCGACCGCCCCGACGTGCTGGTCGCGATGAACCCGGCTGCTCTCAAGGCCAACGTCTCCGACCTGCCCCGCGGTGGCCTGATCATCGCCAACTCCGACGAGTTCACCAAGCGCAACCTGGCCAAGGTCGGCTACGACGCCAACCCTCTCGAGACCGACGAGCTCTCGGACTACGTGGTCCAGGCCGTCGCGATGACCACGCTGACGCTCGGCGCCGTGGAGTCGATCGGCGCCAGCAAGAAAGACGGTCAGCGCGCCAAGAACATGTTCGCGCTCGGACTGCTGTCGTGGATGTACGGACGCGAGCTCGAGCACAGCGAGGCGTTCATCCGGGAGAAGTTCGCCCGCAAGCCCGAGGTGGCCGAGGCCAACGTGCTGGCGCTCAAGGCCGGCTGGAACTACGGCGAGACCACCGAGGCGTTCGGCACCACCTACGAGGTCGCCCCGGCGAAGCTGAAAAGCGGTGAGTACCGGCAGATCTCGGGCAACACCGCGCTCGCGTACGGCATCGTCACCGCGGGCCAGCTGTCCGATCTGCAGGTCGTGCTCGGCACCTACCCGATCACGCCGGCCTCGGACATCCTGCACGAGCTGTCCAAGCACAAGAACTTCAACGTGCTGACGTTCCAGGCCGAGGACGAGATCGCCGGCATCGGCGCGGCGATCGGCGCGTCCTACGGCGGCGCGATCGGTGTCACCAGCACCTCGGGCCCCGGTATCTCGCTGAAGTCGGAGGCGATCGGCCTGGCCGTGATGACCGAGCTGCCGCTGCTCGTCATCGATGTCCAGCGCGGTGGCCCGTCGACCGGTCTGCCCACCAAGACCGAGCAGGCCGATCTGCTGCAGGCGATGTTCGGCCGCAACGGTGAATCGCCAGTGGCCATCCTGGCCCCCCCGCTCACCGTCGGACTGCTTCGACATCGCGGTGGAGGCAGTGCGCATCGCGATCAACTACCACACGCCGGTGATGATCCTGTCCGACGGCGCGATCGCCAACGGGTCCGAGCCGTGGCGCATTCCGGACGTCAGCACGTTCACACCGATCGAGCACACCTTCGCCAAGGAAGGCGAACCCTTCCAGCCGTATGCGCGCGATCCCGAGACGCTGGCCCGCCAGTTCGCGGTGCCGGGCACCCCGGGCCTGGCGCACCGCATCGGCGGGCTCGAATCGGCCAACGGGTCGGGCAACATCTCCTACGAGCCGAAGAACCACGACCTGATGGTCCGGCTGCGGCAGGAGAAGGTCGCCGGCATCGACGTCGCCGATCTCGAGGTCGACGACCCGACCGGTGACGCCGAGCTGCTGCTGCTCGGCTGGGGTAGCAGCTACGGACCGATCGGTGAGGCGTGCCGGCGCGCCCGACGCAAGGGCATCAAGGTCGCCCACGCGCAGCTGCGTCACCTCAATCCGTTCCCCTCGAACCTGGGTGACGTGCTGGGGCGCTACTCCCAGGTCGTCCTACCCGAGATGAACCTCGGTCAGCTGGCGCTGCTCCTGCGGGGCCAGTTCCTCGTCGACGTGCAGTCGGTGACCAAGGTGGAGGGCATGGCGTTCTTGGCTGACGAGGTCGAGAGCATCATCGACTCCGCGCTGGACGGGACACTGGCCGAGAAGGAAAACGAGAAAGCCAAGTTCGCGCGGCTGGCTGCGGCCACCATCGACATCGAAGCGACTGACGCGACCGGAGTGAACGCATGACCGACGTGATGGGCACCGACCTCGGACTGACGCCGCTGACCAAGATG
>NZ_JAQIIY010000004.1:0-160746 GCF_036946525.1 Mycobacterium kyogaense
CTGGTGTCTTTCCGGGGGTCAGAGTTGCAGTTCGGGTCTTTCTGGACGGGGATGATGAAGTCGTCACCGTGCTGGGTGACGCCGGCGACCACCGCGCTGTCGACCACTTCGACGGCGTATGCGCGCCGCAGGATCTTCGGGTCCCCGGCGCAAATCCTTCAGCAGGGCCACCGCCATCGCGACCATCACCAGCAGGGAACGGCAACGCCGCGATGATCGTGATCGTCTGCAGGCCGTTGAGGGCGTCCTCGCCGCCCACCAGGAGCATCACCGCAGCCACCCGCGCCGGTGGCCACGCCCCAGAAGATGACGGTGCCCCTGCTGGGATGGATGGTGCCATTCTGCGACAGCGACCCCATCACGATCGACGCGGCGTCTGCGCCGGAGACGAAGAAGATCGCGACCAGGATCATCACGATGATGCTGGCGATGATCGCGATCGGATACTGGTCGAGCAGCGTGAACAACTGCTCCTCGACGCCACCCTCGCCGGCGAGGTCGGTTCCGTTCTGCTGCAACGTTGATTGCCGCGCCCTCCGAAGATCGCGAACCCAGGACCAGTGACACCACGCTCGGCACCACCAGCACGCCCGCCACGAACTGACGGATGGTGCGGCCGCGGGAGATTCGCTGCGATGAACATGCCGACGAACGGCGTCCACGACACCCACCAGGCCCAGTAGAAGATCGTCCACGACTGCAGCCCAGGTGTTCACCGCGCTGCCCTCGGCGCCGGTACGCGCCGACATCATGTTCAGATCGGCGAAGTAGCTACCCAGCGAGGTCGGCAGCAGGTTGAGAATGAAAACCGTTGGGCCGACGACGAACACGAAGGTCGCCAGCAGCACGGCCAGCACCATGTTGATGTTCGGAGAGCCACTGGATGGCCCCGCGACACCCCCCGACACCGCCGACAGCACGAAGCACACGGTGAGCACGGTGATGATGACGACGAGAATCGCGTTACCGGTCTCCGCCGATCCCGGCGACGATCTGCAGGCCGCTGCGAATCTGCAACGCGCCCAAGCCCAGTGACGCAGCGGAGCCGAACAGCGTGGCGAAGATCGCCAGCATGTCGATGACCCTGCCCCACGAGCCGTTCGCCCGGCTCCCGAGCAGCGGTTCGAACGCCGAGCTGATCAGCTGCAGGCGGCCCTTGCGGTAGACGCCGTAGGCGATGGCCAGCCCGACGACGGCGTAGATCGCCCACGGGTGCAGCGTCCAGTGGAACAGCGTGGTCGCCATCGCGTGCTGCACGGCTTCGGGATTGCCCTCGGCACCGGTGCCGGGCGGCGGGGTGACGAAGTGCGTGAGCGGTTCGGCGACGCCGAAGAACATCAGGCCGATGCCCATGCCCGCGCTGAACATCATCGCGACCCAGGAGATGCCGTTGAACTCCGGCGGCTCGTCGTCGCGCCCCAGTGGGATGGTGCCGTAGCGTCCCAGCGCGAGGTAGAGCACGAAGACGACGAAGCCGGTGCTGGTGAGCACGAACAGCCACCCGGTCTTGTCCATCACCCAGGTCAGCGCGGTCTTGGACGCACCGGCGAGCGTGTCGACGCTGAGGAAGCCCCAGGACAGGAATGCCAGCGCGATGACGGCGGTGACGCCGAACACCACCCAGTCGACGCCCCGGGAGCGACTCAGGTGCCCGTCTTCGACGGGCACGTCGAGCACCGGATGGGCGACGGGAATGGGACCGGTGTCCGTCGAATCGCCGGAGATGTCGGGGCCCCCCGCCACGCCCGTCGTCAGTTCGTCTTCAGAGGTCGACATCTGCAACATTCGACTCTGACTGGGGGCAGTCGTCAAATCTCCCCCCCGATCGCCGGCCGGCTATCTGGCGGCCTCCACCAGTTCTTCGAGCGCCTCGCGCATCAGGTCGGGCAGCATGTCGACGTCGCTCATGGCGTCGCGATCGGCGTTGATGCCGAAGTACAACGTGCCGTTGTAGGACGTGACGCCGATCGCGAGGGCCTGGTTGTGCAGCAGCGGCGGCACCGCATAGGTCTCGATGAGCTTGGCCCCTGCGATGTACATCTGCTTCTGCGCGCCGGGCGCGTTGGTGATCAGCAGGTTGAACTGGCGGGCCGAGAAGCTGGTCGCCACCCGGATGCCCATCGCGTGCAGGGTCGGCGGCGCGAAGCCGGACAGCGTGATGATGCTGCGGGCGTCGACCAGCGCGCCCGCCGTGGGGTGCGATTCGGTGGCGTGGGCGATCTGGGACAGCCGCACGACGGCGTTGCCCTCACCGACCGGCAGGTCGATCAGGAAGGGCGCCACCTCGCCGACGGCCTGACCTTGACTGGACGAGTCGCTCTCGGTGTCGGGGTAGACCGACATCGGAGCCATGGCACGCACCGTCGTGGTCGCGGTGACGGGTTCCCCGCGCGACAGCAGCCAGTTGCGCAGCGCGCCGGCGACGACCGCGAGCACCACGTCGTTGATGTCGCAGTCGTAGCGCGCCCGCACCATCCTGAACTCGTCGAGATTGGCCGAGGCGACCGAGAACCGGCGGTTGCGGGAGACCGTGGTGTTCAGCGGGCTGCTGGGGGCTGTGCCGCGGGCGACGATCCGGGCAACGTCGGCTGCCCGCCGGCCCAGCTCGACGAGCTGACCGGTGTTGGTGACCGCCTCGGTCAGCGCGGAGCGCACCGCGGCTGCCTGCTGGGTGGGCCGGGCGATCCATTCGCCGAGGGCACCGATCAACAGCTGCCGGTCGGACGGCTCGCGCCCCGGAATCCAGATGTCCTCGTCGAACTCGGGTTGCTTCTGTGTGCGGTCGGCGATCACGTGCCCGATTTCCTGCGCCGTCATGCCGTTGACCAGGGCCTGGTGTGATTTCGTGTAGATCGCGATGCGGTTCTTGGCCAGGCCCTCGACCAGGTACATCTCCCACAGCGGCCGGGACTTGTCGAGGGGCCGGGAACTCAGGCGGGCGATCAACTCGTGCAGCTGCGCGTCGCTGCCCGGGGACGGCAGCGCCGAGCGCCTGACGTGGTAGGTGATGTCGAAGTCGCGGTCGTCGATCCACACGGGCCGGGCGAGCCCGAAGCTGACCTCGCGGACCTTCTGCCGGTAGCGGGGAATCTGCGGAAGCCGGCGCTCGACGGTCTCCAGCAGCGTCTCGTAGCTCAGGCCGTTGCGCGGTTTGCGCACGATCTCCAGCGACCCGACGTACATGGGGGTGGCGGAGTTCTCCAACCGGAAGAACGACGCGTCCGACGACGACAACCTGGCCACCACTGCTGCGCCGCCCCCTCACTCTGCATTCGAGACGCCTCACGGTATCGGCATGGGCACCCGGTGCGCATAACGGGTGCATCGAGGGGTCGGTGAGCCGTGTCATCATCGACAGGTCTGCCACTCTCCAGCAGGCGCGCCATCCCCGCCGACAGCTGGAGAACCGTCATGACCGCATTGCCTGCCCTCTGGATCACCTCACCGGTGATCGACTGCGAACCCGCCCCTGCGCCGCTGGGCCAGCAGTGTCCTGTCCCGTCGGGGTCGTCGCTGCACCGCATCCGTCCGCACCGGCCCGCTCCCCGGGAGGCTCCTCCCCCGAAGTCGGCCGTCACGTTCGCCGAGGCTGCGTTGCTCCAGACGATCGAGGTGATCGACCAGCGGCGGCCCATCGCGCAGCTGCGGCCGTTGATGTCGCCGGCGCTGATCGACCGCGTGCTGGTCCGGGCCCGCGCGCCACGCTCGGGCAGCGCGACGCTGCACCGGGTTCGGGTGCGTGCGGTGCACACCGGCCCCGACGAGCCGACGGCGGCCGAGGTGTTCGCCTCGTTCAGCCGCTCCGGCCGCGTGCATGCGATCGCAGCCCGCATCGAGCGCCATCGCGACGCGTGGCGGATGGTGGCGCTGCAGATCGGCTAGCCGCTGGGCCTAACGGCGGCGCGCGTGCCGGCCGGTCTTCTGAGCGCGGGCGGCCTCACGGCGTTCGCGGCGGGTCCCGCCGCCACCGGGCTTGGTGGTGCCACCCGCGTCACCGGACCGCTTGACCTCAGCCGAACCGTCCTCCGACGGTCCGGTGTACGTCAGCTTGGGCTGCCCGTCACCGTCGATTCCCTTGGCGCGCAGCGGGTTCGGCCGCTCCTTCGTGGCGACAGAACCCTGCTCCTGCGCAGCGGCGGCCGCGGCGGCGAAGTCCGCCAGCCCGGGCGGCGCCGCGACCGGCGCGACCGCCGGTTGCGGGGCGGCTTCGACCTGCACGTTGAACAGGAAGCCGACCGACTCCTCCTTCATGCCCTCGAGCATGCCGACGAACATGTCGAAGCCTTCGCGCGCGTACTCGACCTCGGGACGCTGCTGGGCCAGCCCGCGCAGGCCGATGCCCTCACGCAGGTAGTCCATCTCGTAGAGGTGCTCGCGCCACTTGCGGTCGAGCACGTTGAGCAGCACGTTGCGTTCCAGCTGACGCATCGCTCCCTCACCGGCGAGCGACTCGATCTCGGCTTCGCGCTCGGCGTAGGCGCGCTCGGCGTCGGCGATCAGGGCGTCGAGCAGTTCCTTGCGGGTGAGTTCACCGGGCTCGCCGACCGCGTCGGAGTCGATCAGATCGTTGTGGTCGATGCCGACCGGGTAGAGCTGACGCAGGCTCTCCCACAGCTTCTCGAGGTCCCAGTCCTCGGAGTAGCCCTCGGCGGTGGCGCCGTCGACATAGGCGGTGATGACGTCGACGAGCATGGTGTTGGCCTGCTCGGCGAGGTTCTCGCCTTCCAGGATGCGGCGGCGCTCGGCGTAGATGACCTTGCGCTGCTGGTTCATCACCTCGTCGTACTTGAGGACTTCCTTGCGGATGTCGAAGTTCTGCTGCTCGACCTGCGTCTGGGCGCTCTTGATGGCGCGCGAGACCATCTTGGCCTCGATCGGGACGTCGTCGGGCAGGTTCAGCCGGGTCAGCAGCGTCTCCAGCGTGGCGCCGTTGAAGCGGCGCATCAGCTCGTCGGCCAGCGACAGGTAGAAGCGCGACTCGCCGGGGTCGCCCTGACGGCCGGAGCGGCCGCGCAGCTGGTTGTCGATGCGGCGGGACTCGTGACGTTCCGTGCCGAGCACGTACAGACCGCCCGCGGCGACGACGTCCTTGGCTTCGGAGGCGACCTGCGCCTTGACCGCCGACAACTCCTCGTGCCAAGCCGTTTCGTACTCGTCCGGCGTTTCGACGGGGTCGAGACCGCGTTGACGCAGCTGACGGTCCAGCAGGTAGTCGACGTTGCCGCCGAGCACGATGTCGGTACCGCGGCCGGCCATGTTCGTGGCCACGGTGACGGCGCCGACACGACCCGCCTCGGCGATGATGCCGGCTTCCTGCTCGTGGTACTTGGCATTGAGCACGTTGTGCGGAATGCGGCGCTTCTCGAACTGCCGGGCGAGGAACTCCGAGCGCTCCACGCTCGTCGTACCGATCAGCACCGGCTGGCCCTTTTCGTAGCGCTCGGTGACGTCGTCGACGACCGCGATGAATTTGGCTTCCTCGGTCTTGTAGATCAGGTCGGACTGGTCGGCGCGGATCATCGGCTTGTTGGTGGGGATCGGCACCACGCCGAGCTTGTAGATCTCGTGCAGCTCGGCGGCCTCGGTCTCGGCCGTACCGGTCATGCCCGCGAGCTTGTCGTACATGCGGAAGTAGTTCTGCAGCGTCACGGTCGCGACGGTCTGGTTCTCCGCCTTGATCTCGACGTGCTCCTTGGCCTCGATGGCCTGGTGCAGACCCTCGTTGTAGCGGCGACCCACCAGCATGCGGCCGGTGAACTCGTCGACGATGAGGACCTCGCCGTTGCGCACGATGTAGTGCTTGTCGCGCTCGAAGAGCTCCTTGGCCTTCAGCGCGTTGTTGAGGTAGCTGACCAGCGGCGAATTGGCTGCTTCGTAGAGGTTCTCGATGCCGAGCTGGTCTTCGACGAACGCGACGCCGGCTTCGTGCACACCGACGGTGCGCTTCTTGAGGTCGACCTCGTAGTGGGTGTCCTTCTCCATCAGCGGGGCCAGGCGGGCGAACTCGCTGTACCAGTTCGACTGGCCGTCGACCGGACCGGAGATGATCAGCGGGGTGCGGGCCTCGTCGATGAGGATCGAGTCGACCTCGTCGACGATGGCGAAGTTGAAGCCGCGCTGGACGCAGTCCTCGAGGCGCAGTGCCATGTTGTCGCGCAGGTAGTCGAACCCGAATTCGACGTTGGTGCCGTAGGTGATGTCGGCGGCGTAGGCGGTGCGGCGCTCGTCGGGGGTCAGCTGGGACAGGATCACGCCGACGTCGAGGCCGAGGAACCGGTGCACGCGGCCCATCTGCTCGGCGTCGCGCTTGGCCAGGTAGTCGTTGACGGTGACGATGTGGACGCCCTTGCCCGTCAGCGCGTTGAGGTAGGCCGGCAGCACGGCGGTCAGGGTCTTGCCCTCACCGGTCTTCATCTCGGCGACGTTGCCGAAGTGCAGGGCGGCGCCGCCCATCACCTGGACGTCGAAGTGGCGCTGGTTGAGCACGCGCCACGCGGCTTCGCGCGCCACGGCGAACGCCTCGGGCAGCAGGTCGTCGAGGTCTTCGCCGTCGGCCAGGCGGGCCTTGAAGGCGGGAGTCTTGGCTCGGAGCTCGGCGTCGGAGAGCTTCTCGACGTCGTCGGACAGGGTGTTGACGTAGTCAGCCACCCCCTTGAGGCGTTTGACCATGCGGCCTTCGCCGAGACGGAGCAACTTCGAGAGCACGCTGTATAACCTCTTGCGTCGATGGATGCGTCACGCGTTGGACGTCCCCATCGTACGGGGCGAACCCGGCGCGCCCGGCAACCCTGACGGTCCCCGAGCGCGCCGGATCAGCTCAGGCCAGGCGAATCAAGCCGTAGTCGTAGGCGTGGCGCCGGTACACGACGCAGGGCCGGTCGCTCTCCTTGTCGTGGAACAGGAAGAAATCGTGGCCGACGAGCTCCATTTCGTAGAGCGCGTCGTCGACCGTCATCGGGGTGGCCGGGTGTTCCTTGGTGCGCACGATCCGGCCGGGTTCGTGGTCGTCGAGGGTGTCGGTCTGCGGAGCAGCGGCCTCGGTGGGCACGGCGAACGCAGCGTCGAGACGTTCGAGCGCGGTGGCCTCGTGCAGCGACTCGGGGCGCTTGTCACCGTAGTGGATCTTGCGGCGGTCCTTGCTCTTGCGCAACCGGGCTTCGAGTTTGCTCACGGCGGCTTCGAACGCGGCGTAGAAGCTGTCGGCGCAGGCCTCGCCGCGGACCACGGGACCGCGACCCTTCGCGGTGATCTCCACATGCTGGCAGTTCTTGCGTTGGCGTCGGTTCTTCTCGTGATCGAGTTCGACGTCGAAGAGGTAGATGGTGCGGTCGAATCGTTCCAGGCGTGACAACTTCTCGGCCACGAAGACGCGGAAGTGGTCGGGAACCTCGACGTTGCGACCGGTCACCACCACCTCGGCGCCGGACGCCGAGTCGGAGGCTTCGGTCACGTCGGGATCCATCACCATCGTGTTGTCGGAGTCCACGGAATTTACTGACATACTTGGCAACTCGACTCTCTCTCGCGGGTGCACGTCATGCGTGCCTGCTGATGAAGAAATCGCTCCGACGGGGCATATCGGGTTGGCGCCGCTCGCCGGTGCAAGGTGTCGACTACTCACCTCCTACCGCTGGCGCGATATCGGCGTCTCGTGTTCTGAGCGCCGCCGTGAGCTGTTCACGGATGGTTGGTGTCGAAGGTAGTCGCAGTTCACGTGTTCGTGCCACTGATTCGACCGACCTGTTTTCAGTTCTTCACGGCAGCTTGATGAGCGGGTAACGCGATGGGTCAGGCGTGCGCGACAGCGAGGACCGCGACGACGGCGGCGCCGTGAGTTTGCAGAACGCGTGTCGACTCCGTGGCGGTGGCGCCGGTGGTGACGATGTCGTCGACCACGACGACGTCACCGGGGACACCTCCGCGATTCCCACGGGTCAGCCGGATACGTCCGGCGATGTTGCGCTGGCGGGCGGCGCTGGACAAACCGACCGAGTCACGGGTGAACGGCGCGAGGCGCAACCTCGGTGCGACGGTGACGCCGGGCAGGCCACGGGCCGCATGCTCCGCGAGGCGGGTGACGGGATCGCCGCCACGGCGCCGCGCGGAGGTGCGCCTGGTGGGGGCGGGCACCAGCGTCAGCGGGGTGTCGAGCAGACCCCAGGTCAGCAGATGATCGAGAGCGGTGTGCAGGGCGTCGCCGAGTGGGTCGAGCAGATCGGTGCGGCCGCGCTCCTTGGCGGCGACGATCGCCTGGCGACGGGCGCCGGCGTAGCGACCGAGGGAGAACACGGGCACGCCGGGGTCCACCCGAGGGGTGATGAGGTGGGGCTCGTCGTCCCGCACCGCCAGCTCTTGCGCGCATGCCGCGCACCACGGGGTCGCGGGGGCACCGCAGCCGCCGCAGCGCAGGGGTAGGACGAGATCGAGCACGCCGTCACTATGGCCGCCCCCACCGACAACCCCGCCCCCTGCGGAAATTGGTGCGCGAACCCCCGAGCCGAAGCCGGTAACTTCGGCTGCGAGACCGGTGGGCCTGCGGGAGAGGCAGGCCCCACCGGTCTATCCCTGAACGATCGAATCCCCTTGCACGCGAACGGTGATGGGCTCCAGTGGCTTCTTCGCGGGACCGTTGACCACCGCCCCGTCGAGGCTGAACTTGCTGCCGTGGCAGGGACAGTCGATGGTGCCGTCGGCGATCTTGTTGACCAGGCACCCCGAGTGCGTACACACGGCCGAGAAGGCTTTGAAGTCGCCGGCGTTCGGCTGCGTGACGACGGTCTTGCCGACGATGACGCCCGAGCCGACTGGCACGTCGGCGGTCTTCGCCAGGGCCTCGGCGGAACCTGCCGACCCGGACGGCGCATCCGACGCCGACGATGAAGCACCGGACTCCGACGAGGACCCTCCCGAGCACGCGGCCAGCGCGACCGCAGCCACACCGACGCCTGCGCCGGTGAGCACGGTCTTGCGTGTCACCTCAGCATTGATGTCCATCACGAACCCCTTTCGTCGCTGGTCTGTCAGCCCGGCAGCACCGGCAGTGCCCCCGCTCCCATGAGCGGACGGACTTCGGTCCAGGTGGGATCGCCTTCGGCGCCCGAACCGGACAGCTGGAGCACGCCGCGTGCGTCGGCGACGTAGACCACCGAGGGGTTGGCGGCCACTGTGGTGACGGGCATCAGCAGGTTGCGGCTGGGCCCGTCGGAGTTCACCCCGTCGAGGTTGACGTAGGACACGGGGTGTTGGGGGTCGGTGCGGCTGACCACGATGTCGTCGCCGGTGCGCCAGCCGAGCGACACCACGGTGTCGCCGAGCCCGTATCCGAGCCGGCGCGGATAGGTCAGCGCGTATCCGCCGCCGGGGGTCTGCTCGACGCCGGCGAGGATCACGTGCCGGTCGATGACCATCGCGGCGCGGGTGCCGTCGCGAGAGAGCTGCAGTTCGGTGATGACGCCGGGGAACTTGCCGGCGACCAGCGTGGCGTCGACGGGGATGCGGGCGGGTTGTCCGGAGGCGTCCTGGATGACGCGGACGACGTTGATGCCGTCGACGACGACCCAGATCGCATCGTCGAGAGCCCAGCTGGGCCGGGTCAGGTTGCGACCGTCCATCGCCTGAGTTGCGTTGCCGCCCAACGGTCCCACCCACAGGGAGGACGCCATGTCGGGGGCACCGGGGCGCAGCGTGACGATCGAGGCGACTTCCTGGCCGGTGCGTGACAGTGACGCCGCGGTCTGGCCGGGCAGGGAGCCGAAGGAGCCGGGCACGCGCGGGGCGAGCTGTCCGTCCAGCGACACCAGGGAGCCGCCGACGAGGGCGTGCAGGCCGGCCGCGGCACCGTCGGCGGCACCGGGGTCGGTGGCGGCGACGTCGGCGGTGTCCCATCCGTCGGCGAATCGGTCGTCGAGCGCGGCGCCGTCGGCGTTGATCACGTACGGCCCGTTGATTCCGGCCCGCGACAGCGTCCAGATGATCTGTGCGGCAAGCAATTGTCTGCTGTGCGGGTCGGTGGTGGACAGGCTGTCGAGGTCGATGCGTGCCCCGCCGTACCCGCGTCCGACGCCGGTCTTGCCGCCGTCGGCGCGGGTGACGGGTCCACGAAGCCGCAGCGGCGCGCCGAGCAGGTTGCGGACCGTCTTCTCCATCTCCGGCCGCGGCCCTGCGATCAGCTTGCTGATCAGTTCCGTTGCCAGTTGGTCGGTTTCGGAGACGGCGACATAGCGCGGATCCGGGACGACGGTCTTGCCGGTGGGATCGGCAAAGTACAGGGTGCTGCGCTTGTAGGTCGCCTGGAACTGCTGCCAGTCGAGGAACACGCCGTTGGGCAGTCGGTCGATGCGCCAGCCGCCGGGAGTCTTGAGGAGTTCGATCGGGCCGGGGTCGGGCAGGGCGCCCTCGCCGGTCTCGAACACACCCATATCGGACAGCGAGCCCAGGATGTCGGCCTTCATGGTGACCGAAACCCGGTCCGGTGTGCGGGTTTCGACGAACACGACGTTGTCGATCAACAGCGCGCTACCGGCGTCGTCCCAGTCGCTGGAGGCCGATTCGGTGAGGAACTGCCGGGCCGCGAGGTGTCGGCTGGCCGGATCGGCGGTGGCCTTGAGGAATTCGCGCAGCAGCACGTCGGGGTCCATGCCGGGGGTCGGCTTGGGCAGGCTCGGCGGGGCGGGCCGGTCCACGGTGCCGATCGCCTGGGGGGACGAGGAACTCGGCACGCCGGCACAGCCGGCGAGCACCAGGACCAGTGCGGTCAGCAGCGCCGCCAGTGCGCGGGTCACACGCTCTCCCCGGCGGGTTCGCGGCGGCGCGTCGGCACCCCTGCCGGTTCCCCGATCGGTTTGACCGGCAGCGGGCTGCTGGTCACCTTGTGCCCCCGCACCAGCGGCAGGGTCAGCCGGAAGCAGGCGCCCTTGCCCGGTTCTCCCCACGCTTCCAGTCGGCCCTGGTGCAGGCGCGCGTCTTCGATGCTGATCGCCAGGCCGAGGCCAGTGCCGCCGGAGCGGCGCACCCGCGACGGGTCGGCCCGCCAGAACCGGCTGAACACGAGTTTCTCCTCGCCGGGGCGCAGTCCGACGCCGTAGTCGCGGACGGTGACTGCGACGGTGTCGGCGTCGGCGGCCATCCGGATGCGGACCGGTTTGCGTTCGGCGTGGTCGATGGCGTTGGCGATGAGGTTGCGCAGAATCCGCTCGACGCGGCGCGGGTCGACTTCGGCGATGATCCCGTCGGTGGGCAGGTCGACCATCATGTCGACCGACGCTTCCTCGGCCAGGTGTCCGACATTGTCGAGGGCGCTGCGCACGATCGAGCGCAGGTCGACGGCCTCGACGGCGAGTTCGGCGACGCCGGCGTCGTGGCGGGAGATCTCGAGCAGGTCGTTGAGCAAGGATTCGAACCGGTCCAGCTCGTTGACCATCAGTTCGGTGGAGCGGCGCAGCGCGGGGTCGAGTTCCTCCGCATGGTCGTGGATGAGGTCGGCCGCCATCCGCACGGTGGTCAGAGGGGTGCGCAGCTCGTGGCTGACGTCAGAGGTGAAGCGTCGCTGCAGGTTTCCGAATTCTTCGAGCTGGGTGATCTGACGCTGCAGGCTCTCGGCCATGTCGTTGAAGGACACGGCCAGCCGCGCCATGTCGTCTTCGCCGCGCACCGGCATGCGTTCACTCAGGTGGCCTTCGGCGAACCGTTCGGCGATGCGCGAGGCCGAACGCACCGGCAGCACGATCTGGCGCGCCACCAGCAGGGCGATCGCGGCGAGCAGGCCCAGCAGCACCACGCCGCCGGTGGCCATGGTGCCGCGCACCAGCGCGATGGTGGACTGTTCGTTGTTCAGCGGAAAGATCAGGTACAGCTCGAGATTGGTGACCGCGGATGTCGACGACGACGTCGGGCTGCCGATCACCAGGGCCGGACCGGAGAAGCCGTCGGTGCGCACGGTGGCGTACTGGTAGCTGACCTGACCGGCTTTGACGAAGTCGCGCAACGAGTTCGGGACCTGGTCGATGGGGCCGGCCGCGGTGGCCGCGCGGGGGCCGTCCCCGGGGACGATCAGCACGGCGTCGAAGGTGCCGGCCAGCCCGGCTCCGGCGTCGGCCTTGCGGTCGATCAGGGTGTTGCGGGCCAACTGCAGGCTGCTGTCGAGCGACCGGGTCTCCTCGCCGCCGACGATGCCGCTGACCGTGGTGCGTGCGCGTTCGATCTCTTCGGTCGCCGCACCGACCTTGACTTCGAGGATGCGATCGGTGATCTGGCTGGTGAGCACGAAGCCGAGCACCATGATGACGGTCAGCGAGAGCCCGAGGGTCAGCGTGACGACACGCAACTGCAGGGACCGGCGCCACGCCAAGCTGACGGCGCGGCCCAACACGCCCAGGCCGCGGACCAGCGGCGCCGATCGACGGTGAATGCGCCGCCTCGAACCGAAGATCATGGGCGGCGCATCACGACGGGAGCTTCAACCGGGCGGGCCGTCCGATCACGGAGGTCCGGCCTTGTATCCCACTCCTCGAACGGTCAGCACCACCTGCGGGTTCTCCGGGTCCTTCTCGACCTTGGCCCGCAGCCGCTGCACATGCACGTTCACCAAACGGGTGTCGGCGGGGTGGCGGTAACCCCACACCTGTTCGAGCAGCACATCACGAGTAAACACCTGGCGCGGTTTCCGTGCCAGCGCCACCAGCAGGTCGAATTCGAGCGGGGTCAGCGAGATCTGCTCACCCTGCCGGGTGACCTTGTGCGCGGGGACGTCGATGTCGACGTCGGCGATCGAGAGCATCTCGGCCGGCTCGTCCTCGTTGCGCCGCAGCCGCGCGCGTACGCGGGCCACCAACTCCTTGGGCTTGAACGGCTTCATCACGTAGTCGTCGGCGCCGGATTCCAGCCCGAGCACCACGTCGACGGTGTCGGTCTTGGCGGTCAGCATCACGATCGGCACGCCGGAATCGGCCCGCAGCACCCGGCACACGTCGATGCCGTTCATGCCGGGCAACATCAGGTCGAGCAGCACCAGGTCGGGCCGGAGCTCCCGGACGGCGGTGAGCGCCTGGGTGCCGTCTCCGATGACGGCGGTGTCGAAACCCTCGCCGCGCAGCACGATGGTGAGCATCTCAGCCAGCGAAGGGTCGTCATCGACGACCAGGATCCTTTGCCTCATGGTGTCCATGGTGTCACCAGAAAGCTATAAACCCCGGTTACCACACGGGCGTTTCGCGCCCCAACCGGGCCAAATGTCAGGCGCAGGCGGCGATGATGTCGTGCTGCTGGCTGATCGACTGCAGAACTTCGTACCCGATCTGGCGCGCGCTGGCCATCACGGGGTTGCGCTCCAACGCGGCCGCGGGGTCGTCGCTCAGCGCCGAACCCAGGGAGGGGCTGCCGGCAAGTGCCGCCAGGGCCGCGGCGGCCTCGTCGTCGGCGTCCCCGGCGGTGGAGCCGGAGGCCAGTGCGAGCACCAGCTGCTTGCGGGAGAACTCGGCTCCGTCAACGTCTTTGACGACGGGATTGGTCCACCAGTGCTCGAACGGGATGCGTGATCCGCGGTCGATGTGCTCACCGTCGCGGGTGCGGATCGGCGCGGGCGGATACATGCCGAGCTTCGGGACGAACTCTCCGCAGCGCTGCGAGCCGGTTCGGATCTTCATCAACGTGAGGCACGCCGCGGACGCCGCCGTCTTGGGGTTGACCACGCCGGCAGTGTCGACCCACGTGAACAGCTGCCCCACCCCCAGCTCGTCGATCAGTGCGCGCGAGGTCGCGGTTCCGTGGACCAGGCGACCGATGTGGCGGGCCACTTCGCGACCTTCGAGCGTCCGGCCCTGGTCGAATCGCTGCCCGGCTGCCTTGAGCTCGGCGACCACGTCGTCGAGCCGCGCCACCATCTCGGCCTGAATTCGAGTGCGAACGACCATCGATCCCCCTTGTCGTGTGCCGCTATGCGACTCCCCGATTCGGAGCCTACGTCTGCGCCGCGGTTTCGTCTCGCTAACCGGGTTCGCCGAGCAACCGCGCGGCGAGGGCCGCTGCGTCGACGTCGGGCGGCACGACCGCCCAGGGGCCACCCCAGGAGGACGTGGCGAGTTCGGCGTAGACGGCGCCGGTGCGGCGCTGCAGCCCGTCGTCGCGTTCGTAGGCGTCGCGCGTGCGCTCGGCGTCGGCGGCTTCCCTGCTTGCTGCGCGCGCGGCGGCCAGTTCGGTCGGCACGTCGAGCAGGACCTGCACGTGCGGCGCGGGGAGTTGCAGCCGTCCGTACTCCAGGTCGTGCACCCAGGCGGCCATGTCCCCGTCGGCTCCCTGGTGCAGTCGCGCGGCGCTGTAGGCAGCATTGGAGGCGACGTAGCGGTCGAGGATCACCACGGAGTACGCCGAGGTGAGGTGGTCGATTTCGGCACGCGCAGCGGCCCGATCCATCGCGAAGAGCACGGCCATCGCGTAGACGGAGTCGGCGAGGTCACCGTGGCGGCCGTGCAACGCCTCGGCGGCCAGGTCGGCCGGTACCGACACCCCGTAGCGCGGGAAGGCCAAGTTCGCCACCGAGTGGCCGTTTGCTTCGAAGGCTGACCGCAACCCGTTGGTCAGGGTTCGTTTCCCTGCGCCGTCGACACCTTCTATGACGATGAGCACGAGGTGAGCCTAATCCAGTGCGGTGCGCGGGCCCGAGGTGATAGGTATGCACGATGCGGGGTCAGAGCAATGTCGCAACGGTAGCTGGATGCGCCGTGGCAGCGGGGGTCGGCGCGGCGGCGCTGCTCGGGTTGGGCTGTGGGGTGGCCGCCGCCGATGACGGTGGAGACACCACGACACACAGTCAGGTGCGGTCGGCGTCGGCGGACAGGGATAGCGCGCCGAGGCTGCGCACTCGCGCGGCTGAGCGCACGCGCGAGCGGGACGCACCCACCGAACGCAAGCGCCTCTTCGCGCCGAAGAAACGGGCCGCGGCGGAGTCCGACACCGACGAGCCCACGGCCCCGGCGGTCACCGCGCCGCTGCTGCCATTGAGCATCACGACTCGACGTGACCGGATCCGCGACATCACCGAGGGGCCGCAGACCGTGGTCACCGGTCCCCCGTCGTTGCGGGACAAGTTGATCCTGCGGACACTGCAGAAGTTGCGTGAGGACGACCCGCCCTTCCTCGACGGGGATGGCAGCAGTGTGACGTACACGAGCCCGCCCAAGTGGGTGAGCGGCCGGGTCACCGTCACCGAAAGCACCTACAGCGGAATGAAAGTCGTGACGATCACTCCGAAGCGCAAGGCGACGGACGAGTACGTGCTGGCACTGCACGGCGGCGGGTTCGTCGCCGAGGCGAACATCATCAACTGGGCCGACTACACGGCGATGGCCCGGCAGACGGGTGCAACGGTCGTGGTGCCGATCTACCCGTTGGCCCCACCCAAGGGCACCGCGACGCTCGAGGGCCTGGTGCCGCCGATGGCGGACTACGTGTCGCTGATGATCGCCGAGCACGGCTCCGAAAACGTGGCGCTGTACGGCGATTCCGCGGGTGGCACATACGCGATGCTGGTGGCCCAGGAGCTGGTGCGTCGCTGCCGGGCCGATGCGGCCTGCGATCCCGACGAGGACCAGCCGTCACGGATGGTGCTGATCTCCCCGGTCCTGCATCTGACGCTGTCGGGGCCCATCGTCGACGACATCGACGATCCGATCATTCCGCCGCGTCCCGCGCCGACGCCCGGCGGCAGCGTGAATCCCGATGACCCGCATATCAATCCGATCATGGTCGACGATCTGACCGGTTTGCCGCCGACGGCGATCTACGTCGGAACCGTGGAACGGCCCTACCCCGGCGACCTGATGTTCCGCGACAAGCTGCTCGCCCAGGATCCCGACGCGAACTTCACCGTGGTGATCGGTGACGGACAGATGCACGACTGGGCACTTGGCGGCATCTTCGTCAATTCTCAAGCGCGCAAGTGGCGTTCGACGATCTACGACCAGCTGGGCCTGGTCTAGCGGAGGTCGTAGGACTGCAGCACGACGGCGTTGCGCGGCGCGTCGAGGAACACCCGGGTGCTCATGCGTCCGGGTGAGAACGCCATGTTCAGCTCCACCCCGGTGCGGAACGGCCCGGGCGGCAGGTCGGCTTCGAGCACTTTCTGAACCGCGGGACGGTGCTCGGTCGGCTCCGAAACATGCTGTCGCAGAAGCGTATCCATGGTCGCCGGAGTCACCGTGACGACGGCGTCGATCCACACCGCGGTGGCCTGTGAGGCCGTGCCGGAGTTGTCCCAGCGGATCCACGATGCCGAAACCGGAGCGCCGAGGGCGGGAAAGGTGCGTGCCAACTCGTCGGTGTCGTGCCGGACCGCCATCGCCGGCCGGGACGCGGTGGTCTCGGGCGCCTCCTGCGCGGCGCTCTGACACCCGGCCAGCAGCAGGAACAGCACGACGAAAAGGGCGCGCCCGACGACACTGAGTGTCGCCGCGCGCGCCCGATTCGTCATGTCAGTAGCGGTAGTGCTCCGGCTTGTACGGGCCGTCGACGTCGACGCCGATGTACTCGGCCTGCTCCTTGGTGAGCCGGGTCAGCGAGCCGCCGAGCGCCTCGACGTGGATCTTGGCGACCTTCTCGTCGAGGTGCTTGGCCAGGCGGTAGACCTCGTTGTCGTACTCGTCGTTCTTGGTCCACAGCTCGATCTGCGCGATGACCTGGTTGGAGAAGCTGTTGCTCATCACGAACGACGGGTGGCCGGTCGCATTGCCGAGGTTCAGAAGGCGTCCCTCGCTCAGCACGATGATCGAGTGACCGTCGGGGAAGATGAACTCGTCGACCTGCGGCTTGATGTTGATGCGACGGATGTCCTTGTCGCGCTCCAGGCGCGCCATCTCGATCTCGTCGTCGAAGTGGCCGATGTTGCCCAGGATGGCCTGGTGCTTCATCGAGCGCATGTGGTCCAGGGTGATGATGCCCTGGTTGCCAGTGGCGGTGATCACGATGTCGGCCCAGCCGATGGCCTCTTCGACGGTCTTGACCTCGAAGCCGTCCATCAGCGCCTGCAGCGCGTTGATCGGGTCGATCTCGGTGACGGCCACGCGGGCGCCCTGGGCCTTGAGGGCCTCGGCGCAGCCCTTGCCGACGTCGCCGTAGCCGCACACCAGCGCGGCCTTGCCGCCGATGAGGACGTCGGTGCCGCGGTTGATGCCGTCGATCAGCGAGTGCCGGGTGCCGTACTTGTTGTCGAACTTGCTCTTGGTGACCGAGTCGTTGACGTTGATGGCCGGGAACGACAGCTCACCGGCGGCGGCGAACTGGTAGAGGCGCAGCACGCCGGTGGTGGTCTCCTCGGTGACGCCCTGGACCGACTCGGCGACCTTGGTCCACTTGGTGTCGTCGGCTTCCAGTGAGCGACGCAGCAGGTTCAGGAACACCTTGTACTCGTCGGAGTGCTCGTCGTCCTCGGGCGGCACGACGCCGGCCTTCTCGAACTGCGCGCCGCGCAGCACCAGCATGGTGGCGTCACCGCCGTCGTCGAGGATCATGTTGGCCGGCTCATTCGGCCAGGTCAGCATCTGCTCGGCGGCCCACCAGTACTCCTCGAGGGTCTCGCCCTTCCACGCGAACACCGGGACGCCCTTGGGCTCCTCGACGGTGCCGTGCGGTCCGACGACGACGGCCGCGGCGGCGTGGTCCTGGGTGGAGAAGATGTTGCAGCTGGCCCAGCGCACCTCGGCGCCGAGGGAGACCAGCGTCTCGATCAGCACGGCGGTCTGGACGGTCATGTGCAGCGAGCCGGACACCCGGGCGCCCTTGAGCGGGGCCACGTCGGCGTATTCGCGGCGCAGCGCCATCAGGCCGGGCATCTCGTGCTCGGCGAGCCGGATCTCCTTGCGGCCGAATTCGGCGAGCGAGAGGTCGGCGACCTTGTAGTCGATGCCGTTACGAACGTCGGCAGTCAGTTCTGGTGCAGTCATGTAGAGCCCCTTTTTGATTCGTCACTTTGCCTCGTGAGCGCACAACGGTGCGCTGGCGACACACTCAGCCTGCGGGCTCGCGGGACAGGCGCACATTTTCCGAGCAAGTGGAAGCACACTGCCAGCCGAGTGGTATCCACAACACCCTAGCTGCCGGCGAAGGCCGTCTCCAATTCGCCCTGTGTGACGTCATGTTTGGTCGCGATTCGGCGCGGGGTACACCGCCGCGCCGGTATCGGTCGCAGCGAGGGGATGTGGACGGGTGGACGAACGCGCGTCGGCGGTGGGTCGGCGGTCTCTGATCTCTCTTGCCGTGTTGAACTTCTTCCTCGCCGATGCCCGTGACGGTCTCGGTCCGTTCCTGGACGCGTTCCTCGCCACGCGGGGGTGGTCGCCGTTCGCGCTGGGCGCGATCGCGACGGTCGGCGGCCTGATCGGGCTGGCGGTCACGCCGGCGTTCGGGGCGTTGGTCGACGCGACCCGGTACAAGAGGGCGCTGGTTGCCATCCCGGTGGTCGTCGTAACGGGCGTGGGTCTGGCAACGCTGGTGGCGCCGACGCCGGTGATCGTGTGGGTGGGGCAGGTGGGCACCGCGGTGGTCGCCGCGGTGATCGGGCCGGCGCTGATGGGGTTGACCCTCGGCTTGATCGGCCCGCGGTTGTTCGGTCAGCAGGTCGCCCGCAACGAGTTCTGGAACCACGCAGGCAACGTCGTCTCCCTCGGTGCGGTGTTCGTCTTCGTCTCCCTCTACGGCGAGCACGCGATCATCACGCTGATGCTGGTGACCGCGGTCGGTGCCGTGGTGGCTGCGGTGGCGATCGACCCGGCGCGCATCGACCACGACGCGGCCCGCGGTCTCGACGACACCGACGGCCACACATCGCCGTCGGGGTTTCGGGTGTTGCTGAAGACGCCGGGTCTGCTGCTGCTCGCGGTCGTGCTGTTGATGTTCCACTTCGGCAATGCGCCGATGAGCAGGCTGGTGGCGCAGGAGTTCGCGATCGAGCTGGGCACGCCGTTTCGCACCACCGCGATCATCACCGGCGTGGCACAGCTCGCGATGATCGCGGTCGCGGTGCTCGCTCCGCTGATGATCCGGCGCTTCGGGCTGTCGACCGTGATGCTGGTGGCGCTGTGCGCGCTGCCGGTGCGCGGGCTCATCGCGGGCACCAATTCGGGTTTCTGGACGATCTTTCCGGTGCAGGCGCTCGACGGGGTGGGCGCCGGCCTGATCGGCATCGCGACGCCGGTCGCGGTCGAGCGGCTGCTCGCCGGGTCCGGCCGGTTCAATGTCGGGTTCGCCGCGGTGATGACGATGCAGGGCGTCGGCGCGTCGTTGAGCAACGTCGTGGCCGGATCGGTGGTGAGTGCGCGCGGCTATCAGGCGTCGCATCTGCTCAGCGCCGCAGTCGCGGTCGTCGCTGTCGGGATCTTCCTGCGGTTCCGGCGTGCCATCGCGCCGGAGCGCACGGATCCGACGGACGTCGAGTCGGCTACCGCGTCTCGATGACGCCGTAGCGCTCGGCGAACGGCGTCATCAACCGGGCCAGGTCGCGCGCCACGTCGTGGTCGGCTTCGGGGGGCATCGAGATGTAGCTCATCGCGAGGCGGACGATCGCGCGGGCCAGCACTCCGGCGTCCTCCTGGCTGCACCGCACCCAGCTCGTCATGAACAGGTCGGTCAGTCGCGTCGAGCAGTGCGTGATGATCGGTGCGCTGTCGGTCGTGATGATCTGCAGCAGATCGGGTTTGGAGGTCCCGGTCAGCAGTGAGATCACCAGAGGGTCGGCGGCCGACTCGACGAAGAAGTCGCGGAAACCCTGCAGGAACGCGGCGTACACGTCGCCCACGTTGGCGCCGATCGCGTTCTGGATCTGGCCGACGAGCCGGTCGGACAGCCGCAGCGCGTAGCCCTGCGCGAGCCCTTGGCGCGAGCCGAATTCGTTGTAGATGGTCTGCCTGCTGATGCCTGCGGCCTTGGCGACGTCGGACAGTGTGATGGCCGACCAGTCCCGGGTGAGCAGCAGGTCGCGCATCCCGTCGAGGATGGAGTCGCGCAGCAGGACGCGCGACGCCTCGGCGTAGGTGACGCGCTTGTCGTGCGGACTGCTCACACGCGCGACTGTATCGGTCGCCCCGGTCCGGCGAGCGCGCGTGTCTGCACGCCCGTGGCCGGTGTGTCGCGCGCCGGAGCGCACGCTCACCGGCCACGAGGGTGCGTTCACGGCCGCGACACCTCCACCATGTCGAAGTCGGACTTCGCTGCGCCGCAGTCGGGGCAGCTCCAGTCGTCGGGGATGTCGTCCCAGCGGGTGCCCGGTTCGATGCCGTCCTCGGGCCAGCCCTTGGCTTCGTCGTACTCGAAGCCGCACTGCACGCACACATACAGCTTGTAGTCAGTCATGAGGTCACTCCTATCGGTTCGAAATCGATCTTCTCGCGCACCGCACAGTCGGGGCAGGCCCACTCGTCGGGAATGTCATCCCACACCGTTCCGGCCGGAAAGCCCTCGCGTGGAGCACCTTTGGCTTCGTCGTAGACGTAGTCGCAGCCGGGGCAGCGGTAGGCGGTCACTCGGGCCGTCCGCTCTTCGCGCGAGCGCTCATCGATGTCACCCCGTAGCGGGCACGCATCCGCGGGTGGACGTTCGCCCGGCTGACGTCGCCGTCGTAATGCTCGATGACGCGGTGGTCCATCACCTTGCGCCACAGCGGCGGGAAGTAGGTGAGCGCGATCATCGATGCGTAGCCGCTGGGCAGGTTCGGTGCGTCGGCCATGCTGCGCAGCGTCTGATAGCGCCGCGTCGGATTGGCGTGATGATCGCTGTGGCGCTGCAGGTGGTAGAGGAACAGGTTCGTCACGATGTGGTCGGAGTTCCAGCTGTGCACCGGCGCGCACCGCTCGTAACGACCGTTCGAATTCTTCTGCCGCAGCAGCCCGTAGTGCTCCAGGTAGTTGACGGTCTCGAGCAGCGTGAAGCCGAACACGGCCGAGATCACGATGAACGGGATCAGTCCGACGCCGAACACGGCGATCAGGATGCCGTAGAACACCACCGACATCACCCACGCGTTGAGCACGTCGTTGGACCAGTGCCATGTCGGCTTCCCGGCGCGTTCGAGGCGCTTGGCTTCCAGCTCCCAAGCCGAGCGCAGGCTGCCGAAGATGCTGCGCGGCAAGAACTCCCAGAACGTCTCGCCGAGGCGAGCCGACGCCGGGTCCTCGGGCGTGGCGACGCGGACGTGGTGGCCGCGGTTGTGCTCGATGTAGAAGTGGCCGTAGCAGGTCTGCGCCAGCGTGATCTTCGACAGCCACCGCTCGAGTGAGTCCTTCTTGTGCCCCATCTCGTGGGCGGTGTTGATGCCCACGCCGCCGAGCACGCCCACCGAGAGCGCCAGGCCGATCTTCGCAGGCCAGGGCAGCCCGCCGTCGAAGCCGAGCCAGCTCAGGTCCGACGCGGTGAACAGGTAGGCGCCGAGGATGACGCTGGCGTACTGGAACGGGATGTAGATGTAGGTGCAGTACCGGTAGTACTTGTCGTTCTCCAGTCGCTCCATCACCTCGTCGGGCGGGTTCTGCCCGTCGGGCCCGAACTTCAGGTCCAGGGCGGGCAGCAGGATGTAGAGCAGGATCGGGCCGATCCACAGCGGCACCTGCGCCGCGCCGTGCCAGCCCCAGTGGTTGAGCGCCCAGACCAGCGGCAGCATGACGAAGATCGCCGTCGGCGCGATCAATCCCATCAGCCAGAGGTAGCGCTTCTTGTCGCGCCACTCCCCCAGGTCTGGGCCCTGGGGGCTTCCGTTGAGTTCCTGTGTCGTCATCCGAGTGCCTCCTCGCTGTGAGTGCGATCACCAATCGAATTTGACTATAGATGGCTTTTTGTCACCCGTCTAGACACATACACATGTTTTGTAAAGACGCCGGACGGCGCGAGAGCGCGTGTTTGCACACCGCTGCCCCACGTGTCGTGTGAAAGAGCGCGCAGTCGAGCCCGACGAGCGCGCGCGAAATGCCACAGATAGCGGCGCGCCGACGTACAGACCCGCGCGCTCGCGGAACGAAGTAACTAGCCCCGGCGGGCGAGCAGGGAGTGGCGCCGGCCGTAGAGGAAGTACACGATCACGCCCAGGCCCATCCAGATCAGGAAGCGGATCCACGTCAGCCCGGTCAGGTTCAGCATCAGCCACACGCACGCGATGATCGACAGGATCGGCAGCACCGGCACCCACGGCGTCGTGAAGCCGCGCTTGAGATCAGGCCGCGTCCGCCGCAGCACCAGCACGCCGGCCGACACCAGGACGAAGGCGAACAGCGTGCCGATGTTCACCATCTCTTCGAGCTTGCCGATCGGGAACACGGTCGCGGTGATCGCGACGACGACGCCGACGAGCAGCGTGATCCGCACCGGCGTGCCGTGCTTGCCGGTCTTGGCCAGTCCGCGCGGCAGCAGTCCGTCGCGCGACATCGCGAAGAGTACGCGGGTCTGCCCCAGCACCAGCACGATCACCACGGTCGTCAGCCCGGCGAGCGCTCCGATCGAGATCACCTTGGCCGCCCAGTCCACGCCGTTCAACGAGAACGCGGTCGCCAGGTTCTGCGTCTCGGCGTCCCGCAGCTCCTTGTAGCTGACCATCCCGGACACCACGACGGTGACGGCGACGTAGAGGACGGTGACGATGCCCAGCGAGGCGAGGATGCCGCGCGGCACGTCACGCTGCGGGTTCTTGGTCTCCTCGGCGGTGGTGGCGACGATGTCGAACCCGATGAACGCAAAGAACACGATCGAGGCGCCCGCGAGCACGCCGTAGAGGCCATAGTGGCTGCCTTCGGCGCCGGTCAGCAGTGAGAACAGGGATTGCTCGGTACCCGAACCGCCCTCGCCTGCTTCGGTCGGCGGGATGAACGGTGTGTAGTTCTGGCTCTTGATGTAGAACGCGCCGACCATGACGACGAGGAGCACCACGCCGACCTTGATCGCGGTGATCGCGAGGCTGACGCCGGCCGAGAGCTTGGTGCCATAGGCCAGGATCGCGGTGACGAACGCGATGATCAGCAGCGCGCCCCAGTCCACCTCGAATCCGCCGACGTCGGCGACGCCACCGCCGAAGCCGAAGACCGTCCCCAGGTAACTCGACCAGCCCTTGGCGACGACGGCCGCGGCGACGGCGAACTCGAGGATCAGGTCCCAGCCGATGATCCACGCGACGAACTCGCCGAACGTCGCGTAGGAGAAGGTGTACGCGCTGCCCGCCACGGGCACCGTCGAGGCGAACTCGGCGTAGCAGAGCGCCGCGAGCCCGCAGGCGACGGCGGCGATGATGAACGAGATCGAGATCGCCGGGCCGGTCAGGTTGGCCGCGGTGGACGCGGTGATCGTGAAGATACCGGCGCCGATCACCACCGAGACGCCGAAGACGGTGAGATCCCACCAGGTCAGGTCTTTGCGGAGCCGGGTGTCGGGCTCGTCGGTGTCGGCGATCGACTGTTCCACCGACTTGACCCGGCGCTTGTTCGTCGCCTGCGCCGCCGACTCCTGCGTCATCAACGTCCTCGTTTCGTCATCGCTTCTGCGGGAATGTACCCACAACCCCCCATAAAATGACCCCCAATGGCTGCTCTCATGACACGAACCCACGCGATCGTCATCGGCGCCAGCCTCGGCGGGCTGTGCGCGGCGAAGGTCCTCTCGGAGGAATTCGAGCGAGTAACCCTCTTCGAGCGCGACGTCCTGCCCGACGGTCCGGCGAATCGGCCGGCGGTTCCGCAGGGTCGTCACGTGCATCTGCTCATGGCGCGCGGCGCCAAGGAGTTCGAGGCGCTGTTTCCCGGGTTGCTCGACGACATGGTCGCCGCGGGCGTGCCGATCCTGGAGAACCGGCCGGACTGCATCCACTTCGGCGCGGCGGGGCACGTCCTGGGCACCCAGCACACGTTGCAGGACGAGTTCACCGCGTATGTGCCGAGCCGGCCGCATCTGGAGTGGCAGATCCGTCGTCGCGTGCTGGAGCTACCGAACGTCACGCTGGTCAACGACAGTGTCGACGAACCCGTGTACGACGGTCACCGTGTCACCGGGGTGACGGTGGGGGGTGCGACGGTCGACGCCGATCTGGTGGTCGACGCGACGGGTCGCGGCACCCGGCTGCCAGTGTGGTTGGCGCAGTGGGGGTTCGAGCGTCCGTCCGAGGACACCGTCGAGGTGGGCATCGGGTACGCCACCCACCAGGTGCGGATTCCCGACGGTCTCCTCGCCGAGAAGGTCGTGGTGGCCGGCGCGTCACGGGAGCAGCCGCTGGGCCTCGGCATGCTGTACTACGAGGACGGCAACTGGGGGCTGACCACATTCGGCATCGCAAAGGTGCCGCCGCCCAAAGACTTCGAAGGAATGTGTGCGCTCGCCGACGAGATCCTGCCTGCGCATGTGAGCGCCGCGCTGCGCCAGGGTGAGCCGATCGGCGAGGTGGCCTTCCACAAATATCCGACCAGCCGGTGGCGGCGCTACGACAAGCTCGACCGCTTCCCCGACGGCATCGTGCCGTTCGGCGACGCCGTGGCGAGCTTCAATCCGACGTTCGGGCAGGGCATGACGATGACGTCGCTTCAGGCGGGTCATCTACAGCGCGCGTTGGCCGAACCCGGTGAGAGTCTCGGGCTGACGTTCGCCAAGGCGGCGACGAAGACGACGTGGCCGGTGTGGACGATGAATGCGGTCGGCGACCTGGTGTTGCACCGAGCGGAGGGGTCGATGCCGTGGTGGTATCGGCCGGTCGGATCGTTGTTCGACCAGTTCCTCGGCGCGGCCGAGACGGATCCTGTTCTGGCCGAATGGTTCCTGCGCCGGTTCAGCCTGCTCGACAATCTCTACATGGTGCCGTCGGCGAAGCTGGTGGGCCGCACCGTGCGTCACAACATGCGGTTGTGGGTCGCCGAGAGGAAGGCTAGAGGCCGACGGTCACGCGAAACAGTCGCGTCGGCTCCTGCGCCATCAGCCTGATCGGCCCGTCGTCGGCGGCCACCCACGCCGCCGCCCCGCGCTGCAGTGTCACCGCCGACGCTTTGGCGTGCACGGTCACGGAGCCCTGTGTGCACAGCAGGATCTGAGGCCCGTCGTGGCGGGTGGGCGCATCGATCTCGTGGCCGAGGTGCTCACCGTCGACGGCGAGCACTGACACCGCGAATTCCGGTGCGGGAGTGGGATAGACGAGCTCGGCGCCGTCGCGGACGGGTTCGGGCGAGACGATGACGTCGACGGCCGGGGCGAAGTCGAGGACCCGCAACAGCTCCGGGACATCGACGTGCTTGGGGGTCAGCCCGCCGCGAAGAACGTTGTCGGAGTTGGCCATCACTTCCACGCCGACACCCTGCAGGTAGGCGTGCAGGTTGCCCGCGGGCAGGTAGATCGCCTCGCCGGGCTGTAGCGAGAGCCGGTTCAGCAGCATCGAGGCCAGCACGCCCGCATCACCGGGGTAGCGTTCGCCGAGTTCCAGCACCGTCTTGGCTTCGCGCGCGAATTCCTGTTCACCCGAACGCAGATAGTTGATGGCACCGTCGAGCACGGCGGGCACCAGCACGTCGAGATCCGGCTGCGGGAACGTGATCCACGTCGTGAACAGCGCCCGTAGGCCGTCGGCGTCGGACTGCCCGGACAGCAGGTTGATGAACGGGTCGAGTTCGGCCACACGGAGTGCGCGCATCAACGTGACCGATCGCGCGGCCGGAGCGAAGCCGGCGAGCGCCTCGAACGGGCTGAGCGCGACGATGATCTCGGGCTTGTGGCTGCGGTCGCGGTAGTTGCGGGTCGGCGCGTTGACCGGAATACCCATCCGGTCCTCACGCGCGAAACCCTCGATCGCTTGCTCGGTGCTGGGGTGTGCCTGCAGTGAGAGCGGTTCGTCGGCGGCGAGCACCTTGAGCAGGAACGGCAGCGAGTCGCCGAACCGACCCCGAACCACCTGTCCCAGTTCACCTTCGGGATCGGCACGCAGCGCGTCGAGGAGTGAACGGTCGCCGTCGTCGGTCTGGAGGTGGGCCGGGTCGCCGGGGTGGGCGCCGAACCACAGCTCGGCCTCCGGGTGCGGGGTGGGGCTGGGCGCCCCGGTGAATTCGGCTATCGCAGTCCGCGAACCCCATGCGTAGGTCCGCACCGCGCCCCTGAGCAGATGCACTCGTCTCAACCTCGAATCAGACGCTGGTAGACGGCCGCCATCTCCAGGCGGACCGCCATCAGCGCCAGTTGTTGCTCGGGTCGGCCGGTGCCGGGCGTCTGTGTTGAGCCCAGTACCTCGTCCCCGACTCCCCCGAGTTCCGGCACGTCGTTCGCGTTGAGCACGGATACGTCGTCGAAACCGCGCAGCCGCGCCGAGACGGCGGGTCTGTCCTCGTCCGAGGTCAGCACGATGGTGCGGGCACGTTGCGGCAGTGGGCCGTCGAGTTCCTCGTCGTGGAAGATCGACAGCTCCTCGAACCCGGACGAGGTGCGCCCCCACCCCGAGCCCAGCGCCACCAGAACGTCGGCAAGTCCCACCGCGGCCACGGTCCGCTGAGCGACCCGCAACATCACTGTGCAGGTATGTCGGGCCAAGGTCAGCGTGGCCGGTGTGTCACCGGCGAACACGACGTCGCGGTCGAGCATGCGCTGGGCCAGCTCTTTGGCGGGATTGGTGAAAACCTCACGCGCAGCGCTGTTTCGGAAGGCTTCGGCGTCGAGGTCGTCGGCGAGGGTGGCGAGGTTCACCCGCACACCGGGCGTGACCACCTCGAGCGCGGCGAGGCCGGCGGCCAGGTAGCGGGCCAGTGTGAAGTCGTCGGGCACGGGCAGCCGCGGCGGCAGCGCCACGGAGCGTCCGGCGGTCGCGTCGCGCAGGGGCCCCTCGTAGGGGGCGGCGACGATCACGCGTGCCCCGCGGCGCACACCCATCGCGGCCGCGGTCACCAGAGCGGGATCGCCGGGGTCGTCGCCGGCGACGACCAGGACGTCGAGAGCGCCGATCCAGGGCGGCGCCTCGGTGGCGACCACGATCGGGGCGGGCAGGGATCCGCCGAGGACGGTGGCGAGCATCGATCCCGCGGTCGACGCGGTCCCGCGGCCGGACACCCAGATCACGGTGCGCGGCGGCGCGTCGGAGCGCACCGACTCGAGATCGCCTTCGGACAGCGCCGATGCGGTGGCCCGCACCTGCGCACCGGCCATCGACGCGGCGCGCAGCAGCCCGTGCCGATCCGCGGCCAACAGGCCTTCGGCGTCGTCGAGGTCCACCACGGCGGTGGCTGTCACGTGAATTCCCCTGCTCCCGCGGTGATCAGCGCTCCGATCTCGTCGATCAGCGCGGCCACCTCCTCGGGGGTGCGGGCCTCGGCGTTGAGCCGCAGCAGCGGCTCGGTGTTCGACATGCGCAAGTTGAACCAGCTGCCGTCGCCGAGGTCGACGGTGACGCCGTCGAGGTGATCCATGGCGTGCACCCGGGATCCGAACGCGGCGAGGACGGCGTCGACGACGGCGGGGGCGTCGGTGACGGTGTAGTTGATCTCGCCGGAGGCTTCGTAGCGTTCGTAGTCGGCCATGATCTCCGACAGCGGGCGGTCCTGTTCGCCGAGGGCGGCCAGCACGTGCAGCGCAGCGAGCATGCCGGAGTCGGCACCCCAGAAGTCGCGGAAGTAGTAGTGCGCGGAGTGTTCGCCGCCGAAGATCGCGCCGGTCTCGGCCATCAGCGCCTTGATGTAGGAGTGCCCGACGCGTGAGCGCACCGGTGTGCCGCCGCGCTCGGCGACCAGTTCGGGCACGGCCCGGGAGGTGATGAGGTTGTGGATCACCGTCGCGCCGATCTCGCGGGTCAGTTCGCGCGCGGCGACCAGCGCGGTGACCGCCGACGGGGACACCGCCTGTCCGCGTTCGTCGACGACGAAGCAGCGGTCGGCGTCGCCGTCGAACGCCAGCCCGATGTCCGCACCGGTCTCGAGCACGAAGCTCTGCAGGTCGACGAGGTTGGCCGGGTCCAGCGGGTTGGCCTCGTGGTTGGGGAAGGTGCCGTCGAGTTCGAAGAAGAGCGGCGACAGTGAGATCGACGCGATCGGGCCGAGCACTCCGGGGGTGGTGTAGCCGGCCATGCCGTTGCCTGCATCGACGGCGACCTTGAGTGGACGCAGCGCGCTGACGTCGACCAGCGACCGCAGGAAATTGCCGTAGTCGGCGAGCACGTCGCGGTCGGATGCCGTGCCGCGCGGTCCGTCGTGGTCGGGGACGCCGGCGATCACCTCGTCGCTGATCGTGCTGAGACCCGTGTCTTTACCGACGGGTTTGGCTCCCGCGCGGCAGAGCTTGATGCCGTTGTAGGCGGCCGGGTTGTGGCTCGCCGTGAACATCGCCCCGGGGCAGTCCATCAGTCCGGAGGCGAAGTACAGCTGATCGGTCGACGCCAGACCGATGCGCACGACGTCGAGTCCCTGCGCCATGACGCCCTCGGCGAACGCGGTCGACAGCGCCGGCGAACTCTCGCGCATGTCGTGGCCGATGACGACCTGCGTCGCGGTGTCGCGCACCAGTCGAGCGAAGGCAGCGCCGACCTCGGCGACGAACTGCTCGTCGATCTGTTCGCCCACGAGTCCGCGCACGTCGTAGGCCTTGATGACGCGCTGTACAGCCTCGGCGGGCCGGGACATGGGGGCTCCTCACGCTGACGTGCTGACCGGTGGTGCCAGCCTAGCTGCCGGGAGCCGCGCGCACGGCCCGCACTGCGTCTCTGGGCACTCAGTCCGGCGGGTCGGGAAGCACCCGCAGATGCCCGCGCCTGCGACCGTTGACCTCGGGCCTGCGCACGGGCGGGGCCATCAGAGCACCGCTCTGGGTGCCGGTGACAGGGTCGGTGAAGCCGGTGAAGCCAGCAACGGGCCCGGCCGGCGCATCCCGGCCTTCGCGCACGGCGTCGGCGAGCGCCACGAGGTCGTCATCGTCGGGGTGGGACGGCAGCGGGCCGGCGTGGCGGACGAGTTCCCAACCGCGGGGGGCGGTGATCCGCCCGGCGTGCATGACGCACAGATCCCAGGAGTGCGGCTCGGAGACAGTGGCCAGTGGGCCGACGACGGCGGTCGAGTCCGAGTAGACGAACGTGAGCGTCGCGACCGCGTAGTGCGGGCAGCCTGGACGGCAGCAGCGACGGGGAACATTCACGAACGGAAGGTTATCGCCTGTGTTCGTCCGCGCCGCGCGGACACGCGAGCCGCGAGGGGCCCGAAGCCCAACCGTTACGATCTTTTTCGTGACCGGGCACAACCACCGAGGGTCCCGGCGTGGCCGCGGCATGCGAGGGCCGCTGCTGCCGCCCACCGTTCCGGGCTGGCGCACCCGCGCCGAGCGTTTCGACATGGCGGTGCTCGAGGCCTACGAGCCGATCGAGCGGCGGTGGCAGGAGCGGGTGGCGTCGTTGGACGTCGCGGTGGACGAGATCCCGCGGCTGGCTCCGAAGGACCCGGACAGTGTGCAGTGGCCGCCCGAGGTCGTGGCCGACGGGCCGATCGCGCTGGCGCGCCTGATCCCTGCCGGGGTCGATGTTCGCGGCAACTCGACGAGAGCGCGAATTGTGTTGTTCCGCAAGCCGATCGAGCGACGAGCCAAAGACACCGTCGAGCTGACCGACCTTCTGCATGAGCTTCTGGTGGCGCAGGTCGCCACCTACCTGGGCGTCGAGCCGTCCGTCATCGATCCGACGATCGACGAGGACTGACCGGCGACTAGATGATGCCGCGCTTGATGCGACGGCGTTCGCGCTCGGACAATCCACCCCAGATGCCGAAGCGTTCGTCATTGGCCAGCGCGTATTCCAGGCATGCGTCCTTCACTTCGCAGCCCAGGCAGATGCGCTTGGCTTCCCGAGTCGAGCCACCCTTCTCCGGGAAGAAGGCCTCGGGGTCGGTCTGCGCGCACAGCGCACGCTCTTGCCACTGGTCCTCGTCGGTTGCCAGCTCGTCGTCGATCGGGTCGGGCACCACGCTCAGTTGCGGGCGTCCCCCGATGCTTGCTGCCGTCGGATCGGTCTGGATGTGCGGTGCACTTCCCACCGAGCCGAGGAAGCTGCTGTCGAAATGTACCGAGTTGCCGAAATCGGCCTGTTCAAAAGCCATTTTCCCCTCCTCCACAGGTCTCGTAGATCCGTTGTAGCCAGCCCCACTATGTGCTCTGTGTGGCCACCCAATTCGAACAAGTGATCGAATCTCGGTCTGCGACACCGGAACCGGCCGGAGAACCGCGAATGACACTGCTGTGATTACACACGCGTTAGCTGTCTCGGTCAAGCGCTGGAACAGGAATTCATACCATTCCGTGACTCGATTTCGGCGCGTCGTGTTGTGGCGTGTCTGTCACGTTGCCGATCCGGGCCACCTCCGGGGGGCGGCCCGCGGTCGTAGGGGCCTAGTCTCGGTCGGTGTGAAGGTCACTGTTCTGGTCGGCGGCGTGGGCGGCGCTCGCTTCCTCCTGGGTGTTCAACATCTATTGGGGTTGGGGCAGTTCAGTACTCACGATACCGATGAGCACGAAGTGACTGCTGTGGTCAATGTTGGTGACGATGCGTGGATGTTCGGGGTCCGCATCTGCCCCGACCTCGACACCTGCATGTACACCCTCGGCGGCGGCATCGACCCTGAGCGCGGCTGGGGACACCGCGACGAAACCTGGCACGCCAAGGAGGAACTCGCGGCCTACGGCGTGCAGCCCGACTGGTTCGGCCTGGGCGACCGCGATCTGGCCACACATCTGGTGCGCAGCCAGATGCTGCGCGCGGGCTATCCCCTGTCTCAGGTCACCGAGGCGCTGTGCGCGCGCTGGAATCCCGGCGCCCGGCTGCTGCCGGCCAGCGACGACCGCAGTGAAACCCACGTCGTCATCACCGATCCCACCGACGGTGAGAAGAGGGCAGTGCACTTCCAGGAGTGGTGGGTCAGGTACCGGGCCCAGGTGCCCACGGAGAGCTTCGCGTTCGTCGGCGCCGACAAGGCCACTGCCGCACCGGGTGTCACCGAGGCGATCGAAGGGGCCGACATCGTGCTGATCGCACCGTCGAACCCCGTCGTCAGCGTCGGCTCCATCCTGCGGGTGGGCGGTATCCGCGCGGCGCTGCGCGCCACATCGGCGCCGGTGATCGGGTACAGCCCCATCGTGGCGGGAAAGCCGTTGCGCGGCATGGCCGATGCATGCCTGTCGGTGATCGGCGTGGACACCACCTCAGAGGCAGTGGGAGCGCTCTACGGCGCCCGCTCGGGCACCGGCATCCTGGACGGCTGGCTGGTCCACACGGGCGACGACGCGGTGATCGACGGTGTGACGGTGCGATCGGCGCCGCTGCTGATGAGTGAGCCGGCGGTCACCGCGGAGATGGTGCGCGCCGGTCTGGATCTGGCAGGGGTCACGCTGTGAGGGACCACGGCACGTCGGCTCCGGTGGAACTACTGCCGGTACCAGGACTTCCGGAGTTCCGGCCCGGCGACGACCTCGGGGCCGCGATCGCCGAGGCCGCCCCGTGGCTGCGGGACGACGACGTGGTGGTCGTCACCAGCAAGGTGCTGTCGAAGTGCGAAGGCCGCATGGTCGACGCGCCCGCCGATCCCGAGCTACGAGACACGCTGCGCCGCAGGTTGATCGACGGCGAGGCGGTGCGGGTGCTGGCCCGCAAGGGCCGCACGCTCATCACCGAGAACGCACTCGGGTTGGTGCAGGCCGCCGCGGGTGTGGACGGGTCGAACGTCGACTCCCACGAACTCGCGCTCCTACCCGTCGATCCCGACGGCAGCGCCGCGGCGTTGGTTCAGGCGTTGCGGGAGCGTCTCGGCGTCCGCGTCGGCGTCGTCGTCACCGACACGATGGGTCGGGCGTGGCGGACGGGACAGACCGACGTCGCGATCGGCGCCGCGGGCCTGGAGGTGCTGCACGGCTATGCGGGCGAACACGATCAGCACGGCAACGAGTTGATCGTCACCGAGATCGCGGTCGCCGACGAGATCGCCGCCGCCGCCGACTTGGTCAAGGGCAAGCTGACCGCGGTCCCGGTGGCGGTGGTGCGCGGGCTGACGCTGCGCGACGACGGGTCGACGGCACGCAACCTGGTGCGCGCCGGCGAGGAGGACCTGTTCTGGCTCGGCACCGAGGAAGCCATCGCGCTGGGGCGCACACAGGCGCAGCTGCTGCGACGGTCGGTGCGGAGCTTCAGCGACGACGCGGTGGCGCCGGCGCTGATCCAGTCGGCGGTCGCGGAGGCGCTCACCGCGCCGGCGCCGCACCACACCCGGCCGGTTCGCTTCGTGTGGGTGCGCGACATGTCGGTGCGCCTCCGGCTGCTCGACGCGATGAAGGAGTCGTGGCGGGCGGACCTGCTGGGTGACGGACGGGACCCCGCCGCGGTGGAGCGCCGCGTGTCACGCGGCCAGATCCTCTACGACGCGCCGGAACTGATGATCCCGTTCATGGTGCCCGATGGCGCGCACAGCTATCCCGACGAGAAACGCACTGCGGCCGAGCACACAATGTTCACGGTGGCCGTCGGTGCGGCGGTGCAGGGTCTGCTGGTGGGGCTCGCGGTGCGCGGGGTGGGCAGCTGCTGGATCGGGTCGACGATCTTCGCTCCCGATCTGGTGCGCGCCTCGTTGGACCTACCCGGCGATTGGGAGCCGTTGGGGGCCATCGCGGTCGGCTATGCCGCCGACGGGCCGGCCGCGCCGCGGGATCCGGTGCCCACCGATGGCCTACTGGTCGAGCGGTGAGCCTTCATCAGTCGGCCGTCGACACGCTGACCCGGTGGCAGCCGGCCGATCAGGCGCAGGAGTCGATGCGGCATGCCGTGCTGGCCTTCCTCGACGCCAATCCGAAGGCATGCCTGCGGGAGTCGGTGCCCGGGCACATCACGGGGTCGGCGCTGGTGCTCAATCACGAAGGGACGCATGCTCTTCTGACACTGCATCCGCGATTCGGCCGCTGGTTGCAGCTCGGGGGGCACTGCGAGCCAGACGATCCCACGCTGGTCGCGGCGGCGCTGCGGGAGGCCACCGAGGAGTCGGGCATCGCGGGGTTGACCATCGACGAGTTGCCGACGGCGATCCACGTGCACCCGGTGACGTGTTCGCTGGGTGTGCCGACGCGGCACCTCGACGTGCAGTTCGTGGTGCGCGCGCCACGCGGGGCGCAGGCGGAGATCAGCGACGAGTCACTCGATCTGCGGTGGTGGCCGCTGGACGACCTGCCGGGCGGAAGCGATTTCGGCCTGCGCCACCTCGCCGCCCTCGCGAAAGTGCAGCCACGGTAGTCACCGCGCACTCGCAGCGACCGTGAGCGCACCTTCGCGAATGCGCCATGCCGCCGCGACCCTTTCGACGATGTCGTCCTCGGTGTCTTCGCTGATCACCTTGACGTGCAGCCACTCCCGAGCGCGAATGAGCCGAAGACGCTGCTCGTCCCAGACGTACTGATTCCGGTCCTCGCGGTGGTGATCACCGTCGTATTCGACCGCGATGTTGGCGTCCTCCCACCCCATGTCGAGAAACGCGAACGGCTTGCCGCGGCTGTTCAGTAACGGGATCTGTGTGGCGGGCCGCGGAAAGCCACGCCGCACCAGGAGCATGCGCAGCCAGGTCTCCTTCGGCGATTGGGCTCCCCCATCCATATGCCCCACCGCGGTGCGGAGCTTCTTCACCCCGCGAGCGCCGGGATACACGTCGGCGAGTGCGAGTATCTGCGCCGGAGCGACGTTCGTGGCGTTGGCGATCGCATCGAGATGCTCGACGGCGCGAGCAAGTGGTAGATGACGTCCGAGGTCGAGCGCTGTGCGGGCAAGCGAGCTCACCGGTATGCCTCCGAGCCGAACCACTTCCTCAGTGGTGACGCGCTCGTGTCGCGAGATGATCCCTGGTGGAGGACGTTTGCAGTCGTAGATCAGCTCGATCGGGACATGGTCGTCGACCCAGCGGGCGCCATGCAGAGCGGCCGCCGCTCGGCCCGCGATCACCGCACGCCGCTGAGACCACAGCCACGCACCGACGGTGCGGTCGGCAAGCGACGCTTCGGCATCGCGGGCGATATAGACGTTGGGGTACAGGCGCCGATAGCCGTAGCGCAGTTCTCCAGGAGTCAGTGTCCCCGCTGCAATCGCTTCACTACCGAGAAAGACCGCGTGCATGTGCCGAGCGTTCCCGCGGCATCCGACAGGACGGGGGCCTCAGAGAAGGGTTATCCACAGCCCATTTTCCGCGAAAGTGCGCTCACGGTAGCTCGGAGACGCTCAGCTCTACCGTGAGAGCACTCTCGCGGCTCGCGCCCCAGCACCTAGATGTCCGTCGAGAAGCGGATGCCGCCGTCGGGAATCGTGATCCCCGGCCACACCCGCGCACCGCGTAGCAGCTCACAGCGAGCCCCGACGTCGGCGCCGTCGCCGATCACGCCGTCGCGGATCAACGCCCGCGGCCCGATGTGCGCGCCGAAGCCGATGATCGACCGCTCGATCACCGCGCCCGCACCCACTTTCGCGCCGTCGAAGATCACCGCGCCGTCCAACCGCGCCCCGCCGGCGATCTCGGCCCCGCGACCGATCACGGTGCCGCCGATCAACAGTGCTCCCGGCGCGACCGACGCCCCGTCGTGCACCAGCGATTCGCCGCGATGCCCGCCCAGGGCCGGCGACGGCGCGATGCCACGCACCAGATCCGCCGAGCCGCGGACGAAGTCCTCCGGCGTTCCCATGTCCCGCCAGTAGGTGGAATCGACGTAGCCGCAGACCTTTCGGCCGTCGGCGAGTAGGCCGGGGAAGACCTCGCGCTCCACGGACAGCGCGCGCCCGGTCGGGATCTCCTCGATGATCGACCGCTTGAACACGTAGCAGCCAGCGTTGATCTGGTCGGTCGGCGGGTCCTGTGTCTTCTCCAGGAAGGCCGTCACGGTGCCGTCGGATTCGGTTGGCACGCAACCGAATGCGCGAGGATCGCCGACGCGCACCAGGTGCAGGGTGACGTCGGCCTCGTTCTCCGCGTGCGAATTCAGCAGTGCGCGCAGGTCGCATCCGGACAGCACGTCGCCGTTGAAGACGACGGCCGTGTCGTGGCGCAGTTTGGATGCGACGTTGGCGATTCCGCCGCCGGTGCCCCGCGGCTCGTCTTCGACGACGTAGTCGATCTGCAGCCCGAGCTTGGAGCCGTCACCGAATTCGGCTTCGAACACGCCCGCCTTGTAGGAGGTTCCGAGGACCACGTGCTCGATGCCGGCATCGGCGATGCGAGACAACAAGTGAGTGAGGAAAGGTAGCCCGGCGGTCGGCAGCATCGGCTTGGGCGCCGACAACGTCAGGGGGCGCAGGCGCGTGCCCATTCCGCCGACAAGGACGACCGCATCGACCTCGGCTGGATTCACCATCACCCCTGCCCCCTTCGGGCTTTCATCGAACTCCGCACCACCAGCCGAGACCGCGCCCCCAGTGCCGTCCGGAACGCCCACCGTAGCGGAGCGTGCCGTCGTTTCGGGTAACGATCCGCGAGAAAAGTGTAAGTGCTCGCGTGATGGGCGGCGAGGTTGCGGGCGGGGTCGCGGCCAGTCGAGTGGCCTTTGGCGTGAAGCACCTCCGCCGAGGGCACGTAGATGTTCTGCCAACCGGCGCGGCCGAGCCGATCACCGAGGTCGACGTCCTCCATGTACATGAAGTAGCGCTCGTCGAAGCCGGCGATCTGGGCGTAGGCGGCGCTGCGCATCAGGAGGCACGACCCGGACAACCAGCCGACGGCGCGTTCGCTGGGGTCCTCTCTCTCCTGGCGGTAGACGGCGGTCCACGGGTTCGACGGCCAGATCGGTCCGACGACGGCGTGCATGCCGCCCCGGATGATCGACGGCAGGTGCCGCGCGGAGGGGTACACCGACCCGTCGGGGTCGCGGATCAGCGGGCCCAACGACCCGGCCCGCGGCCACCGGTCGGCGGCTTCGAGCAGCAGGTCGATGCTGCCGGGCCCCCATTGCACGTCGGGGTTGGCGACGACGAACATGTCGGTCGTCGTGCACAGTCCGTATTCGGTGACGGCCCGGTTGATCGCCGAGCCGTAGCCCACGTTGGCCCCGGTGCGGAGCAGCCGGGCGTTCGGGTAGCGCTCCACGGCCTCCTCGACAGAGCCGTCGTCGGAGCCGTTGTCGGCCATGATCACGGTCACCGGCCGCTCGGTGGCGTGGGCCAGCGACGCGAGGAACCGATCCAGGTGCGGCCCCGGCGAATACGTCACCGTGACGACGTACAGCTCGTCGCTCACCTATGGTCCATCCATCTCATCGCGTCGAGGGTAACGGGCGCAGTGCTGTGGCGATCGCCTCGCGCCACCCGCGCAGGGGTGTGAGGCCCGCCCGCGCGGATCCGGCCGCCGACAGCGCGGAGTAGGACGGCCGCGGCGCCGGTCGCGGGTGACGGTCGCTGTCGACGGGACGAACCCGCGCCGGATCGGCACCGAGTTCCGAGAACACGGCCTGCGCCTGGTCGAATCGGCTGGCTTCGCCGGCGTTGGCGGCGTGCAGGATCGGCCCGTCCACTCCCCCGTCGGCGATCTGCAGGAGCGCGGCGCACAGGTCGCCGACGTAAGTCGGCGAGCCGATCTGGTCGGCGACGACGTCGACGGTGTCCGATCCGCCGGCTGTACGGCGCATCGCGGCGACGAAGTCGGTGCCGTCGGCACCTTCGTAGACCCAGGAGGTGCGTACGACGTACGCCGTCGGCAGCGCCGCGAGCACCGCGTGCTCACCGGCGAGCTTGGTCCGGCCGTACACCGACAGCGGCCCGGTGGCGTCGTCGATGTCGTAGGGGCTACGTGCGCCCGAGGCTCCAAAAACGTAGTCGGTCGAGATGTGGATGAGCGTCGCCCCGGCTCGTGCGCAGGCGGCGGCGACGTTGCCGGCGCCGGTGGCGTTGACGGCGTGCGCGCGGTCCGGGTCGGCCTCGGCCTGGTCGACCTGGGTGAAGGCGGCGCAGTTGACGACGACGTCGCCGGCGCGGAGTTCGCCGGGGTCTGTACCGGTGATGTCCCACTCGGCCGATGTGAAGCCGAGGACCTCGCGGCCGTGTGCGGCGGCCTGACCTGCCAAAAAGCGCCCGACCATGCCGCCTGCGCCCGTGATCACGATTCGGTCAGCCATAGGTAGCGAGTGTGGCACGCCGAGGACGGCTTCCCCGCCTCGCGCCCTGGCGCCAGTAGCCTGGGCGAATGCCTGCAGCTCGGATGGCCCGTGTCGTCTCCGTCATCGTGACGTTGGCGATCGTCGTCGGCACCGGCGTCGCGTGGGGCAAGATCCGGTCCTTCGAGTCGGGCATCAACCACGTCAACCCGGTCGCGCTCGGCGAGGGCGGCGACGACGGCGCGATCGACATCCTGCTGGTCGGTATGGACAGCCGCACCGATGCGCACGGCAATCCGCTCAGCGCCGAGGAGTTGGCCACGTTGCGCGCGGGCGACGATGTCTCCACCAACACCGACACGATCATCTTGATCCGCATCCCGAACAACGGGCGCTCGGCGACGGCGATCTCGATTCCGCGCGACTCCTACGTCGAGGCTCCGGGGATCGGCAAGATGAAGATCAACGGCGTCTACGGCTCGGTCCATCTGGAGAAGATGAAGCAGCTCGTCGAGCAGGAGGGCGAGGATCCGAAGGTCGCCGAGAAGGAAGCCACCGAGGCGGGCCGCGAGGAGCTGATCAAGACGGTCGCCAACCTCACCGGCGTGACGGTCGATCACTACGCCGAGGTCGGCCTGTTGGGCTTCGCGTTGATCACCGATGCTCTGGGCGGGTCAATGTCTGCCTCAAAAACGCTGTGTACGAACCTCTTTCGGGTGCCGACTTCCCGGCCGGCTGGCAGAAGCTGAATGGTCCGCAGGCGCTGAGTTTCGTGCGGCAGCGCCACGATCTGCCGCGCGGGGATCTGGACCGTGTCACCCGTCAGCAGGCGTTCATGGCGTCACTGGTGCACGAGGTGATCTCGAGCAAGACGCTGTCGAGCCCCGCCACGCTGAATCGGCTCGAAGACGCGGTGCAGCGCTCGGTCGTGCTGTCCGACGGCTGGAGCATCATGGATTTCGCCGATCAGCTGAGCAAGCTCTCGGGCGGCAACATCGCGTTCGCCACGATTCCGATCGTCGAGGAGGCCGGCTGGAGTGACGACGGCATGCAGTCGGTCGTCCGGGTCAACCCTCCCGAGGTCAAGGACTGGGTGAGCAGCCTCCTGCACGACCAGGAGGAGGGCAAGACCGACGAGCTCGCCTACAGCACCAACCAGACCGCGGTCGACGTGATCAACGACAGCGATGTCAACGGCCTTGCGGCGGCGGTGTCGCAGGTGTTGACGGGCAAGGGCTTCACCGCGGGCAACGTCGGCAACAACGAGGGCACCAAGGTCACCAACAGCCAGGTGCAGGCGGCCTCGAGCGACGACAAGGGCGCCCAGGAAGTGGCCAAGGAGCTGGGCGGACTGCCGATCGTCGAGGACGCGTCGGTGCCGCAGGGTGCGGTGCGGGTGGTTCTGTCGGCTGACTACACGGGCCCTGGCTCGGGTCTGGACGGCACGGATGTGACGCTGTCGGCCCCGGTGGACACGGCGTCGGGCGGTGGCGAGGCGCTGCCGGTGGCGTCGCCGATCATCACGGCGGGGTCCAATGACCCGCAGTGCGTCAACTGATGGCGATCAACCTTTCTTCGGCGATTCTCGATCCGCTGCTGGCCCGCAATCCCGCGGGGCCGCGCATCACGTATTACGACGACGCGACCGGCGAGCGCATCGAATGTTCGACGGTGACGTTGGCGAATTGGGCGGCCAAGACCGCCAACCTGCTGCGCGACGAGATGGGGGCCGGTCCGGGAGGCCGCGTGGCGGTGTTGCTGCCCGCTCACTGGCAGACGGCGGCGGTGCTGCTCGGGATCTGGTGGATCGGCGCCGAGGCGGTCGTCGGCGGCGGTGACGCCGACGTCGCGTTGTGTGCCGAGGGCCGGCTCGATGAGGCGGACGCCGCGGTCGGCGGCGGCGAGGTCGCGGTGCTGTCGCTGGATCCGTTCGGTCGGCCTGCGGCGAATCTGCCTGTGGGAGTGGCGGATTACGCGACGGCTGTGCGGGTGCACGGCGACCAGATCGTCGCCGAGCGCAATCCTGGGCCGGCGTTGGACGGCCGCTCAGGTGACGACGTTCTCGCCGCGGCCCGCGCCGCTGCGGATGCGCAGGGCCTGGGCGCCGACGATCGAGTGCTGTCCTCGGCACCCTGGGACACGGCCGAGGATGTGGTTGCTCATCTGGTGGCGCCGTATGCGGTGGGCGCATCTCTGGTCTACGTCGCGCACCCGGATGCCTCTGCGCTGGATCGTCGGCGCGCGACGGAGAAGATCACGCGCGGCTAACGCAGCTGCATATTTCGCGTCACGAACCAGCCGTTCTGGCGAAGTCGGATGCCACTGTCGCCGAACGCGGTGTTCAGCCCGACATAATTGACAGAATCGTTACTGTGACCTTAATGTTCCCGTAACCACATGCTGTTCACAGGTTGATCGAGCACACTGATCAACGACCGACAGCGGCAGATCTGGCAAAGGACGGCGCCGATGGACACGACCATCACCGCACTGACAGTCCTCGTGGCGCTCACGCTGTGGCATCTCCGCAATCGCCGGCACGCCGGCTGGTTGGCCAGCGCTGACGGCCGCTTCTTCGTCTTCTGCGGGTACGCGCTGGTGGCAATAGCCGCCTACTGGCTCGAGTCGGCGCCCACCGCGACCACCTGGGAATGGGCGTTCGGGAACCTGTGGGGCCTCGCCGCGATGGTCACGTTCGTAATCGGCTTCGGGCACCTCAACCGCGCCACCACAGACCACGCGTGGGCAGCCCAGCAGGTCGAGGCCATCGAGCATTCGGACGCCACAGCGAAATAGTTCGGTACGCAGAGCGAAGCGACCCGTGATTCACGGGTCGTTTTTCGTATTTCCGGGGCATGTTCCGGCATTCACGATCAGCAAAGCAGTTGGCGCAAAGCGTCCGAACCGGGCTGTGTCGGCTGCCATACTCCGGGCGGGGCCGGGGGTCGCGCCCCGGGGGAACGCCTGTGAGCAGCCGACGGACGGCGCTCGCGGGCACAACACAATCAGGGGGGCGGGATGTACCGGGGGAATCGAGTTTCAGCACGGACATGCGTACAGATCAGCGGAGCCGCTGTGGTGGCCGGCGGTCTGCTGATGGGGGGCTCGGCAGCTATTGCCCTGGCAACACCTCAGGCAGCTGACCAGAACAGCCCGGCCTCCTGTGCGGACTGGCGACTTCCCTGCGGCAGCGACACGTCAGTGGACGCTGGACCGGCTGCCGTGCGGACTTATAAGGGGCCGATCCTCGGGTTGTTCGGGCCCGGGCTCAATGCACCGGCGGACTGCGTCGGCGCGGAATGCAGCGGTGGAAACGGCGGCCTGATCTTCGGCAGTGGCGGCGACGGCGCGAATGGCGGAAAGGGCGGCGACGCTTATTTCTTCGGTTCTGGCGGACGCGGCGGTGACGGTGCGGTGCCCGGTCAGGACGGAGGAGCTGGCGGACGTGGCGGCTTCTTCTTCGGCGCGGGCGGTGACGGTGGCGACGGCGCCGACGGCGAGGACGGCATCGACGGCGTCAACCCGACGTCGGGCGGCAGCCAGGCCGATTCGGGGACCTCGTACGGCGATCTTCTCGGCAGCGGCAATCAAACCGGTCTCGGCGGCGGCGTCGGCGACGATGCGACCGAGGAGGGCCAGGGTGGCGGCAGCGGCGGCAAGGGGCAGACGGCGCTCAGCGGCATCGGCTATGTGAATGGCGTTCTGACGCTGACGCCTCCCGGAGGCGTCGCCACAGGTGGCAATGGCGGCCGCGGTGGCGACGGAGCATCAGGCGGCCGGGGCGGTGACGGTGGAACCGGTGGCGATGCGTACAGCTTCGGCTCCGTCGGCGGTGAGGAAGCCATCGGAGGCAGCGGCGGCAACGGCGGCAATGGCGGAACGGGCGCCGATGGCGGCAACGGCGGCAATGGCGGATTCGCGCTGGCGACTCAAGAGTTCCCCGCCAATGGCGAGGGCTTCCAGGGCCGGGGCGGTGACGGCGGCCGAGGCGGAAACGGCGGCAAGGGCGCGAGCGGCACGGACGGCACGAACGGCGGCGCCGGAGGTGCTGGTGGACGCGGAGGCGCCTTCGGTGGCCGCGGCGGCACGGGCGGCGCGGGAGGTGACGGCGGCGACGGCAGTGACGGGGCCCGCGGCGGTAATGGCGGCAACGGAGGTGACGGCGCCGACGCGTTGAGCGATGGCCGTGCGGGCGAGCCGGGCCTTGAAGGACAGGGCGGCGACGCCGGTGCTGTCGGCACCGGCGGCAAGGGCGGCGAAGGAGGCGCAAGCGGATTCGGGCGGCAGCGCGGCGAGTCCGGGGACGGCGGTGAGACCGGGGCGTCCGGGACACCGGGCGACCCTGGCACCCCGGGGCAGCGCGGCCGGGGTCGAAGCGACTAGCCGTCGAGTCGTGACGGGGGGCCGATAGCCTCGACCAATGCCGTCACCTCAACGCGTCGCTCTGAACCGGGAGGCCCTGGTCTCCGCGCTCGACGGGACGGGGTGGCGCCGCGTCGACGTCGTCGAGGACACCGGGTCGACGAACGCCGATCTTGTCGCCCGGGCTGCTGCCGGTGAGGACATCGCCGGGGCGGTGCTGCTGGCCGAGCATCAGTCGGCCGGGCGCGGCCGGCACGGGCGTCGGTGGTCGGCTCCCCCGCGCACGCAGATCGCGGTCTCCGTCGGTGTCGACACCACGGGCGTCGCACCGGAGAGCTGGGGCTGGCTGCCGCTGCTGACTGGCCTCGCCGTCGCGGCGTCGGTGCGATCGCATGGCGTGGACGCAACAGTGAAGTGGCCCAACGACGTTCTGGCCGGCAGCGGGAAACTGGCCGGCATCCTCGCCGAGGTGGCGGCCCCCGTCGTCGTCGTGGGCGTCGGGCTCAACGTGGGCTTCGACGCGAGTGATGTGCCCGACCCCAATGCCGTGTCGATGGCGATGCTCGGTGCCGACGTCGACCGCACCGAGCTCGCGGCTACGCTGCTGCGCACACTCAGCGGCCGCATCGAGCAGTGGCGCGCCGGCGACGTCGCTTTGGCGGCCGACTATCGCGGGATCAGCTCGACGATCGGCACCCGGGTGCGCGCCCTGCTGCCCGGTGACGACGAAATCATCGGTGTGGCAATCGATGTCGACGACGGTGGCCGCTTGATCATCGATCGCGACGGCTCGCCCGTCACGGTGTCGGCGGGCGACATCACGCACCTGCGCCCGGCCGACTGATCCCCCGCGGAATAGCATTCCCGGCTGCAAAAATCGCCTCGCAGCGACCGGGAATGCTATTCCGCGAAAGGACTACTTCAGCAGCGCCCGGCTCATCACGACGCGCTGAATCTGGTTGGTGCCCTCGTAGATCTGGGTGATCTTGGCATCCCGCATCATGCGCTCGACAGGGAAGTCGATGGTGTAGCCCGCCCCACCGAACAACTGCACGGCGTCGGTGGTGACCTCCATGGCGACATCGGAGGCCAGGCACTTGGACGCCGCGGAGATGAACCCCAGGTTGCCCTCGCCCCGCTCGGCCCGAGCGGCCGCGCTGTAGACCATCAACCGCGCGGCTTCGACCTTCATCGCCATGTCGGCGAGCATGAACTGCACGGCCTGGAAGTCCGAGATGCTCTTGCCGAACTGCTTGCGGTCCTTGGTGTATTCGATCGCCGCGTCGAGAGCACCCTGCGCAATGCCGACAGCCTGCGCGCCGATGGTCGGGCGGGTGTGATCCAGCGTGGCCAGGGCGGTCTTGAAACCGGTGCCGGGGTCGCCGATGATCCGGTCGCCCGGGATGCGGCAGTTCTCGAAGTACAGCTCTGTGGTCGGTGAGCCCTTGATACCGAGCTTGCGCTCCTTGGGTCCGATCGTGAAGCCCTCGTCGTCGACGTGCACCATGAACGCCGAGATGCCGTTGGCGCCCTTGTCGGGATCGGTGACGGCCATGACGGTGTACCAGGACGACTTGCCGCCGTTGGTGATCCAGCATTTGGTGCCGTTGAGAATCCAGTCGTCGCCGTCAGCCTTGGCGCGGGTGCGCATCGCAGCGGCGTCGCTGCCGGCTTCACGCTCGGAGAGCGCGTAGGACGCCATCGCCTCACCGGAGGCAATCGACGGCAGCACCTTCTTCTTCAGCTCGTCGGAGCCGCGAAGGATCAGGCCCATGGTGCCGAGCTTGTTGACCGCCGGGATCAGCGACGCCGACGCGTCGACGCGCGCCACTTCTTCGATCACGATGCACGCGGCCACCGAGTCCGCGCCCTGCCCGTCGTACTCCTCGGGCACGTGCACGGCATTGAAGCCGTTGGACACCAGCGCGTCGAGAGCCTCCTGCGGGAACCGCGAGTTCTCGTCGACGTCCGCCGCGTACGGAGCGATTTCCTTCTCCGCCAGCGCGCGGATCGCCTCACGCAGTTCTTGGTGCTCCTCGGGCAACTGGAAAAGATCGAACGAGGGATTTCCGCCCCAACCAGCCATCATCATCTCCTTGCTACTCGCCGGTAACTTTACCGTGCTCGCGCGTCGGCGCGAAGTCCGCATGCCCGCGCTCTCAGCCGAACCTCAGCAGGAGACGTGGTTAATTCACAACTTGCCTGGCTACTCTCCCAAACATGCAGGTCTTCATTGATGGTCCCGCTCTCCGACGCACCGCTCACTGCGAGTGCGGCTGGAACGGCTCTCGCCATGTTCTGCGCGCTTCCGCTGTCGTTGACGCAGGCATGCACGCGGCGCAGACGGGCCATATCCAGGTTGCCGCTCCGGTGCAGAGCGCCGAGCCGATCGTGGTGCTCCGCGCTTCCTGAACCGAGCCCACCTCGGGCTTGTGTGACGAACATCACACAACAGTATCTCTCGCTCAAAATCAGCGATCACGGGTGCGCCGTGACGAGTTTGCTAAGCAAAACAATGCATCTCGAACTGACGCTACCGTCAGCAAAGTCCTCTGAGTCGAGCTGAAGGCCTTCACCACACACTTCCCCACCGTCTTCCACACGCGGCGAATCTTCGCCTAATTGCTCTATCGAAGGGCTTGCGCGTACGGCTTATTGTGGGTTCACCACGGTGACCACTCGGGGGAGAACCAATGCCGGGGAACGACACAGAAGGTCCGCGCGCGGTCTTCCACGCGGCCGAAGCCGAGGCGCTCGATGTCCTGTTGACCGCCGCCGCCTCTGGTCCGGCCGGACTGGTGGTCGACGGCGAAGCCGGGATCGGGAAGACGACGTTCACGCTCGACGCGAGCGAGGCCGCGTCGGCGCGGGGGTTCCGGGTCCTGCTCGCCCGCGGCAGCCCGAGCGAGGTCACGCTGGCCTTCGCGGGGTTGGCGGACCTGCTCGCCGACGTCGACGAGGCGGTCATCGACGGGCTCGCCGGTGTGCAACGCGATGCACTGAACCGGGTCCTCCTGCGCGGTCACGAACTCCCCGCAGCCGACGAACGCGCCGCCGGCGCCGCGCTGCATTCGGTGCTGCAGCACCTCGCGGCCAGCACTCCCCTCCTGGTGATCGTCGACGACCTCCAGTGGCTCGACGCGTCCAGCGCCACCGCTGTGCGTTATGCGTTGCGACGGGTGACGCTTCCGTTCGGCGTGCTCGTCACCGCGCGCACCGGCGAGCGCGACGCACTCGACATGCTGCCGTGGCTGGAGCTCGCGACCCCGGGTGCGGTGCGCCGAATGACGATGTCTCCGTTGACACTCGGCGGTGTGCATTCGCTCCTGGCATCCCATTTCGGTCGGGTGCCACCCCGCCCCATCATGCGCAAGATTCACGACATCTCCGGCGGAAACCCCTTCTATGCATTGGAATTGGCACGCGCGGTCGATGAGGGCGTGCCGATCGATCGTCGCTTACCCGAATCCCTTGCAGCTCTGGTGGAGCAACGGATCAAGCATGTCGGGGCCGATGCTGCCGAAGTGCTTCTGGCGGTGGCGAGTACACCGTCGCCGACGGTCGACGTGGTCGCCCGTGCCGTCGGACGTCGCCCGGAGCAGGTGATCGACCTGATCGAACGTGACGGTGCAGCGCGCATCGTGGTGCTCACCGGGCAGTCGATCCGCTTCGCCCATCCGCTGTTGTCCAGTGGGGTGTACGCCGCCGCCGAGCCCGCTCGTCGCCGGGACATGCACCGTCGCCTCGCCGATGTCGTCGACCCTCCCGAACTGAAAGCCCGGCATCTGGCATCGGCAGCCGTCAGCGGCGACGAGACCACGCTGACTGCACTCGACGTGGCCTCGTCGGTGGCCCGCGGTCAGGGGGCACCGGCCACAGCCGCCGAATTGCTGGAACTGGCAATCACTCTCGGTGGCGATACCCCGATTCGTCACGTGCTCGCCGCGCATTACCACTTCGAGGCGGGTGCGATCGACGCGGCGCGTCGGCACGCGATGACGGCGCGTTCGCACCTCCCGCCCGGCGCGATCTGCGGGTCTGTGAGGATGCTGCAGGGCGCGATCGACGGCTACGACGGGACGTTCACCGCTGCCGTCGAGGGCTTGTCGGCCGGCGTCGCGGAAGTCGCCGATGTGCCGAGGCTGCGGCTACAGGGCCTGATGCTGCTGAGTTCAGCCTTCGCGGTTGCCGGCCGGTCCCGCGAAGGTGTCGAGTGCGCGCGCGAGGCGGTGGAATGCGCCGACGGGATCGGCGAGGCTGCCGCCAAGAGCCAGGCCCGCTCGGCGTGGGTGATGATGTCCTTCGTGTACGGCGAGGGCCTCGACACCGCAGCACTTCAGGAGGCCATTGCGTTGCAAGGCGACGGCCGCAGTGCGCCGTTTGTGAGTATGCGAGCCGATGCTGTTGCCGCCGTGATCAACTCGTGGACGGGCAAGCTCGACGTCGCGATACCGCAGTTCGCGGAACTTCGCATCAGCTGTCTCGAACGCGGAAGTGAACTGGATGCGATCTGGGTGGACCAGCACGCCACGATGGCGAACGTATGGGCCGGGAACTATCCCGCCGCCGCACGCGCAGCAGCCGAGATCGCACTGCGGGCCGAACAGATCGGCGGCCATCATGCACAACACTTTTCCTTGACCGCGCGCGCAGCCGTGGGTTCGTACACCGGTGATGTCGAGGCGACCAGGACGTCGGCCCGCGCGGCAACCGAATTGGCCGAGCGCACCGGGGGGATCGGGCTGACGCCCACTCCGCGCGCCTGCCTCGCACACCTCGAGGTGTCCCTGGGCGACTACCCCGCAGCACTGGCCGCGTGTGAACCGCTGATGGCAGGCTTCGATCCCACCGCCGGAACAGAGATCCAAGTCGCCTCCTGGATGCCGGAGGCCATCGAGGCGTTGGCTGCCGTGCAGCGGGTCGACGAGGCCGAGAACTTGGCAGACATATTGTGGCAGAACGGAATCCGGACTGATCGACCGTGGATGCTCGCGACGGCGGCCCGCGGTCGTGCGCTGATCCACGCGGCCCGCGGCGATCTCGAGCGCGCCGAGGCAGCCGCGATCGCAGCGCTCGCATTCCATGAGCAGTTGCCGATGCCGTTGGAAAAGGCCCGCACGCAATTGGTTCTGGGCCAGCTGCAGCGGCGGCAGCGCCGCCGGCAGGCGGCCGCCGCCACGGTCGAAGAAGCGCTGCGCACCTTCAGAGACCTCGGAGCGCGGCTGTGGCAACAGCGAGCCGAAGCCGAGCTGAGCCGGCTCACCGGGGCCAGGGAGAGCACGTCGGTGCTCACGCCGGCCGAGGCGCGCGTCGCACAGCATGCCGCCGCGGGCCTGTCGAACAAGGAGATCGCGACGAAGTTGTTCCTGTCGCCGAAGACCGTGGAGATGAATCTCAGCAAGGTGTACCGGAAGCTCGGCATCCGGTCCCGCGCCCAACTACACAGGCGACTGCAGGACAGCAGGGAAAACCCTGATTCGCGGACGACGGACGGTCGATAACGTCGATTGCGTGGCCAGTTTGGGCGCATCGCGGCCGTGCTTTCTCACCGAGTGGTACCAGCCGGTCCTGTCGGACGTCGACGGGATCGTGGCGGCACTCGGGGCGGTGTGCGCGCAGATGCGGGACGACGGACGCGCCATCGACCTGCTCGCAGTGATCTCTGCCGTGACCGACGAAGTCCTTTACGGCGTGTTCGCGGCAGATTCGGCGACGGTGGTGACGCTGGCGTGCCGATTGGCGGGCTGGCCGGTCGATCGCGTCATCGAGGGCGTGCACGCCCGTCTACTCCCCCAGTAACTTCCGTCGCAGCGCCTCGTCCTTCTCCAGCACCATCTTCTCGAGCCCGGCCTGGAACGCCGACATGCGTTCGCGCAGAGCGGGATCGGAGGCGCCAAGGATGCGCACGGCCAGCAGTCCGGCGTTGCGGGCCCCGCCGATCGAGACCGTCGCGACTGGGACACCGGCCGGCATCTGCACGATCGACAGCAGGGAGTCCATGCCGTCGAGACGGGCCAGCGGTACGGGCACCCCGATCACCGGCAGCGGCGTGGCCGAGGCGACCATGCCCGGCAGGTGTGCTGCGCCGCCGGCTCCGGCGATGATGACCTCGAGGCCGCGCCCGGCGGCCTCCTGGGCGTAGGTCAGCATCCGCGCGGGCGTGCGGTGCGCGGAGACGACGCCGACCTCGAAGGGCACCTCGAACTCGGCGAGCGCAGAGGCGGCGTCCGACATCACCGGCCAGTCGCTGTCGCTGCCCATGATCAAGCCGACACGTGGCGTCATGCGTGGGGGTCCCATCCGTCGGTCCATTCGGCGTGCGAGAGCCAGTGTGCCGCCCGCTCTGCGCGCTCTCGCAGGGACTCCCAGTCCTCGCCGACGATGTTGACGTGTCCGATCTTGCGACCGGGCCGTTCGTCCTTGCCGTAGAGGTGCACCTTGGCCTCGGGCATCCGCGCGAAGAGGTGGTGCACGCGTTCGTCCATCGACATATCGGGAAGAACAGCAGCCCCGATCACATTGCCCATGACCGTGTAGGGCGTCAGCGGTGCGGTGTCGCCGAGCGGGTAGTCCAGCACGGCACGGATGTGCTGCTCGAACTGTGAGGTGCGGGCGCCGTCCATCGTCCAGTGCCCCGAGTTGTGGGGCCGCATCGCGAGCTCGTTCACCAACAGCGCGCCGTCCACAGTCTCGAACAACTCGACGGCCAGCACCCCGACCACCCCGAGCTCGGAGGCCAGACCCAACGCCAGTTCCGTTGCTGCAGAACCCAAATCGCCAAGAGAGGGCGCCGGCGCGATCACCGTCACGCAGATGCCGTCCTCCTGCACGGTCTCGACCACCGGCCACGCCGCCCCCTGCCCGAACGGGGAGCGGGCCACCAGCGCCGCCAGTTCGCGGCGCATGGCCACCTTCTCCTCGACCATGACGGGCACCCCGTCGGCCAGGTAGCGGCCGACGATCTCGCGGGCGTCGGAGGGTGAGTCGGCCATGATCACGCCGCGGCCGTCGTACCCGCCGCGCACGGTCTTGATGACCACCGGCCCGCCGACCTCCGTGGCGAAGGCCTCGGCATCGTCGGCGGAGTTCACCTCGGCGAAGCGCGGCACGGGAGCCCCGAGCTCCGACAGTCGTCGACGCATCACGAGTTTGTCCTGCGCGTGCACCAGCGCCTCGGGCGGCGGGTAGACGGCCACGCCGTCGGCGACGAGCTTTTCCAGCAGTTCGGTGGGCACGTGTTCGTGGTCGAAGGTGAGCGCGGTCGCACCCTCGGCGACGCGGCGGAGCGCGTCGTAGTCGGTGTGGTGTCCGAGGAGGACGTCGGGTGTCACCTGGGCGGCGGATTCGTCGTCGCGGATCGCGAGCACCCGCAGGGTCTGACCGAGCGCGATCGCCGCCTGGTGGGTCATCCGGGCGAGTTGTCCGCCGCCGACCATGGCGACGACGGGACGTGACGTAGCGGTTCGTGGCACGGCATCTATCGTGTCATGACGTAGGCCACATCGTTGACCTGCGGTTACCGCGCGCTTGGGTGTTTGGCGGGATGGTTACGTAGACTCGCTCCTTGTGTCCTTTGCCGATGCGACGATCAAGCGTCTCCCTGGGCCGCTCCGTCCCTACGCCGAGCGGCACCACGAGCTGATCAAGTTCGCCATCGTCGGTGCGACGACGTTCGTCATCGATTCCGCGATCTTCTTCACGCTCAAGCTGACCATTCTGGAGCCCAAGCCTGTGACGGCGAAGATCATCGCCGGCATCGTCGCGGTGATCGCCTCGTACATCCTCAATCGGGAGTGGAGCTTCCGGGACCGCGGCGGCCGCGAGAAGCACCACGAGGCGCTGCTGTTCTTCGGTGTCAGTGCCGTGGGCGTGCTGTTGAGCATGGCCCCGCTGTGGATCTCGAGCTATGTGCTGATGCTGCGGGTTCCGATGGTCTCGCTGTTCACCGAGAACATCGCCGACTTCGTGTCCGCCTATGTCATCGGCAATCTGCTGCAGATGGCGTTCCGTTTCTGGGCGTTCCGCCGCTTCGTGTTCCCGGACGAGTTCGCGCGCAATCCGGAGAAGGCGCTGGAGTCGACGCTGACCGGCGGCGGCATCGCCGAGGCGCTGGAAGACGAGTACGAGCTGCGGCACGCGACGGGGCGCACCGTGCGGCCCACGCGCTCACCCCGCCCCTAGTCCTCAGCGGCGCAGCCCCTGCTCGTGGTAGCTCAGGTCGGTGTTGACCTGCCACGGGTCGACGTTCTCCCCGAAGCTCTTGCCCACGCTGCGGATCGCGCTGAGCATCGCGTGGTCCTGGTTGTCATAGTGGTGCATGCCGTTGCGGCCGACGGGGTGCAGCGTCGGGTAATGCTGCCGCAGGTAGTCGCGGATGCGGACCACGCTGCGGTCGCGGACCGGGTCGTGGATGGGGTACGCGAACTTGGACCGGGTGATCATCACCTTTTCGATCTCGGGCTTGGCGAACCCGAGCTGTTCCAGGTCGTGTTCCACGATGGTGCTCAGGCTGTGGGCGTCGGCGAGCCACAGATCCTGGTCCGGCAGCAAAAAGTATTCTAACCCGAGGAACGTGCCGTTCCAGCCTTTCGGAACGAGATCCTGCGACCAGCGCCGGTAGTTCTGGATGCGGCCGGCGTGGAAGTTTGGTCCCGGGGTGTACACCCAGTTGTAGGGGATGTCGTAGTTCCGCGACAACGCGACCGCGACGGTGATCAGGGAGCGGTGCCGCAGGTTGGACGCCACCGCCTGGATGTATTTCGGCGGGGCGGGGCGCAGCGCGTTGACCAGGGTGCGCAGCGGCATGCTCGAGAACAGCGAATCGCCGGTGACGACGTCGCCGCGATCCGTCGTCAACGTCCAGGTTCCGCCCCGATACGCCGCGCGCGTCACCATCGCGTTGAGTCGCACGTCCGCGCCCCGGGTGCGTAGTTGGTCCGCCGCCGCGTCCCACACCTGTCCGGGCCCGTGGCGGGGGTAGCGGAAGACGTCCTGATCCGCGGTCTGCTCGTCGGAGGAGAGCCGCCACCCGATCGGTTTGATGCGCTGGTTGGCCCAGTCGCTGGCGATGTTCTCGGGGTCGGCGAGCCAGGTCTTGCGGACGTAGCCGTCGAAGAACAGCTCATACCAGCGGCGGCCGAACTCCGTGTGGCCCCACTCTTTGAAGTTGGCGTGCTTCGGCTCGATCTGGGTTTGGCGGCGCAGTCGGGCCCAGGCGTAGCTGCCGGCCCCGTACACGCCGTCGCGGAAGCTGAGTTGCCGCAGGAGGTCGCGGCCCATCAGCGGGTAGCGCACGAAGCGGTCGTGCACCAGCATGGCCGAGCTGCGGGGCACCACCAACCATTGGTCTTCGGGGAGCAGCGAGCGCCAGATCTCCGACACTTCCTCGCTGCGGGTGAAGAAGCGGTGCCCGCCGGGGTCGATGCGCCAGTCCCCGTCGGTGTGGGTGCGGGCCAGTCCGCCGACGCCGCCGGAGGATTCCAGGAGCGTCGGCGTGACGCCCCGTCGGAGGAGTTCCAGTCCGGCGGAGAGGCCGGCCGGGCCGGCGCCGATGATCAGCGGTCGGCGCGTCATGGTCAGCGCCCCCGCAATTGCGGGACGCCGCGATAGCGCGCGATGAGCTGGTCGACGTCGTCCATCGTCAGGTCGTTGAGCGGTGTGGTGAGGAAGTAGAGCTGCGCGTATTGGCTTTGCAGCGGTAGGAATCCGCTCAGCAGCGGTTCGGCGGTGGTGCGGATGACGAGGTCGACGTCGCCGATCTCGAAGGTCGAGGCGATGTCGCTTCCGGTCTGCTGGGCACGCTGGTGGGCGTCGCGCAGCTCGTCGTACGCGTCGTAGGCGGCCAGCACGTTGATGCGGAACTCGGTGCCGGTCATGGCCACTTCGAGATCACCAGCGGCAGCAACATAGTTGTCGGGCAATGCTTTTCGATCACCGTGCAGGCGCACGCTGCAGATCGTCGCGTCGAACGCCGCGGGGATCAACGTGGTGAGGAATTGCATCGACGCCTGATACACCGCGTCCAGTTCGTCGACGGTCCGTCCGAGGTTGGCCCGGCTGAGGTTGTAGACGGTGACGGTGCGCACGCCGTGACCCTGGAGGTTCTTCAGGATGTCGACGACCTGATGCGCGCCGCGCAGGTAGGCATCGGCCAGCGTGGTGTCGTGAGCCTTGGCCCAACGTCGCAACCCATCGGGGATCAATCCGACGTGGTTCGGCCCGTGTTCCACACCTCCCCCAACCCTTGCATCGCTCCCCCAGCAAAGACTATTACAGAACGTGCGATTGCGAATTCGAATGACGGAAACACTATTCGGCGCTCTTGAGCACGGCCAGCACCGTCAGCGCCAGGATCTTCATGTCGAGCAGCACCGACCAGTTCTCGATGTAGAAGTTGTCGAACTCGGCGCGATCGGCGATCGAGGTCTGCCCACGCAGACCGTGCACCTGCGCCCAGCCGGTCATACCGGCCTTGACGCGGTGCCGGTCGCCGTAGCGGCGGATCTGCATCTCGAACAGCTCGACGAACTCGGGCCGTTCGGGCCGCGGACCCACCAGGCTCATCTCGCCCTTGACCACGTTGAGCAACTGCGGCAACTCGTCCATCGAGGTCTTGCGCATGATCTTGCCGATCCAGGTGCGGCGGTCCTCGCCCTCGACACCACCTGGGGCCGCGCCGTCCTTGACGGTGAACGCTGCGGCCGCGGGGTCCGCCGGTCGCATGCTGCGGAACTTCAGGCACTGGAAGACCTTGCCGTCACGGCCAATTCGATCCTGACCGAAGAAGATCGGGCCGGGCGAGCTGAGCCGGACGAGCAGCATGAGCGTCAGGAACAGCGGGGAGATCATGACCAGGCCGACGGCGGCGAGGGACCGGTCGATGGTGTGCTTGAGCGCGAACTGCCACCCGGTCGGGTTGGCGTGCGCGAGCGTCATCAGCGGAATGCCGCCCATGTGCTCGATGGTTGCCCCGACGCTGACGACGTCCATCATGCGAGGCACCACCCGGACTTTCATCCCCAGATGGTGTGCGCGCTGAGCCAGCGCCGCGAGTTTCTCATCGGGCACCGCGGAGTGGGCGATGATCAGCTTCTCCGCCCCCGTCTGGACGACCGCGCGCTCGAGGTTGTCGGTGGTGCCCAAGTACGGCATACCTTCCGCCTCGATGTTGGCTGGGCGTGAATCGTCGATGATGCCGACGGGACGTAGGCCGTAATCGGGCACCTGCCGCATCCGCGTGATCAGTTGGTGCGCGATGGGACCGGCACCGACGATGATCGCCTTCTTGCCGAAGCGGTACTTGCGCCTGAGATATCGCTGCGCCAGGGATCGACAGAAGCGGACGCCCGGAACCAGGACGGCGGCATACATCCAGATGTGCACCATCACATCGCTGGGACGGATGTACTCGGGAACCACTGTGCCTGGTTTGAAGGCCGGCACGGCGTACATGATGATCGCCAGCACCAGAAGAGCAGCCACGGCGACCGACGTTTCGACCGGTTCGAATTCGTCGAGGAACCGATCACCGAGCTTGCGTTTGTAGAGCGCCCTGCCGGCCATCAGCACGACCATGAACGGGATGAACAGCCACGTGTACGGCAAGACGCCCAGCGCATCGTTGCGGTCCAGGACCCAGTGAGAAATCTGCACGGCCCAGAACGCAGCCCACACGTCCAGGGACACGGTGAGTGCGACGTACCCGCCCTCGTTGCGTAGGAGTTCGAGAACGCGTTGACCGACAGCGGGTTTCTCGACGACCAGCAGCGGCGAAACGGCGCGCAGAAGCGGCGTCGTCGCACGCGCGCTCGGCGTATGCGTCGCCTGCTCCGTGCCTAACTGCATTGCCCAACCCCCGAAACACTTACTGAGGGTTCAACTGTATGTGTGCTGAGAGTTCGCCGCAGTCAATTTGCCATCAGCGAGTGGCAATTTGCCACACAGATGCTGGGTGGATGGCGTTAGAGATAACTGAACAGCGACTTAGTATCCGGCCTGACCGTTGCCGGGCCCGAAGATACGTTCAGCGGCGATTCCGGCGAGGTCACTGAGCACCTGCACGTGCCCGGTACCCCAGAGGCGTGGCTTGTCGTCGTAAACACACAGCGTGCCGATGGAGTTGCCCTCGCTGTCGGACAGTGGAATGCCGAGGTAGGCGACAACAGTGCCGTCTTGCACGGCGGGGTGGTTCTTGAAAACCGGATCCAGCCGAGCGTCTTCCAGCACCAGGGCTTGACCGTTAGCCACGGCGTACTGGCAGAGCGAGCGGTCAAGTGGCGTCTGCCTTTCCTTAGGCGTGTCGAGATCCATGCTGGCCGCACTCTTGAAGAATTGCCGGTCAACGTCGACCAGCGACACGAACGCGTGCGGAGCATCGAGCGCGTCTGCCGCCGCGCGAGTGATGCGGTCGTACAGCTCCTCCGGAGGCGAGTCCAGCAGGCCGGTGGCGTAGAGCGCCCGCAAGCGATCGGGATCAGCGATCACCGTGGACACACTCGGCATGTCGGTGCCGGCAAATACGCCCGAGGCGGACAGGTGCTCCATGATCTGCTCGACGGCTTGGCCGTCGGCGAGCCGCCGGTCGGCCACCATCTTCGACGCCACGGCGCGAGCGACGTAGGTGTTGACGTCTTCACCGGCTTCGCGCGCACACTGCTCGAGCTCACGATTAAGCCACTCGTCGAAACGCCTCAGGGAACCTGTCACCACACCACGGTATCTGACATCGGCGTCAGCGGATGGTGAAGTTTCTGAACGGCGCTATCGCGCCATGGCACCGTCACATTCGCCTGCCGCCCGCAAACCCTTCTCACCACATAATGTCGACACGTGCCAGCCCGACACCGACCCGTCCGCACCCACACTGCGGCCCTCGTCGTCGGCGGCGCCGCGGGTGCGCTGGTGCGGTACGCGACCGCGACGGCGTGGCCGCTGCCGAAGCAACTGTGGGTGTCGACGACGGTGACGGCCGCGGTCGCGTTTGCGGTGGCGGGCTTCATCGTCGCGAGCGGCACGATGTCGACGATGCGGGCCGTGGTGTTCGGAATGTGCTCCAGCGCAGCGAGTCTCAGCGCATGGTCGGTGCTGACCATCAGCCAGCCCCCCAAGCTATCCATCGCGTTCCTGGTTGGCGTGCCCGCCGCTGCACTGGCCGGCTTGCTGTGCGGGCTGCTGGCCGCGCGGGTGGCGGCGCGATGACGTGGATATTGGTCGCGCTCGGCGGTGCGCTGGGGTCGGCTATCGGTGCGCTGCTTCTACGCCGGCCGTCCTCCGCGCGGTTGGTGACGGCGACGGCCGTGGTGTGCGGCCTCGCGGGAATGATCTCGGCACAACCATTTTCGTCGCGAGTGACGGCAATCCTCGAATTCGGCGTGCTGGGTTCGGCAGCGAGCATGGTCGCGTTCGCACTGGCGTCGCCGATGTGGGTGGGGGGCGACGCGCCGGTGCGCAGCACGATGTCGGCAGGCAGAAAGGTCGCGATGTACTGCGCTGTGGGGGTGACGTTCGCGCTCCTGGGCTACCTCTCTGTGCATGGTGGCACGACGCTGTATCGCAAGCTCACGTAGACGATTTGCAGGAGCCCTGGACTTCGGCCTTGACCCAGGCGCCGTACTGGTAGAGGAAGGTGTACTGCCACTGCGCGACCGAGAACGAATAGCTGCGAGGCACGTCGCGCATGATCACGGTGCGACCGGGAGGCGCGAAGCACGTATCGAAGATCCGCCGGGCACGGGGCAGGTGGTAGCGCCAGCTGATGACGATCACTGACCGCCAGCCGCGCTGTTCGGCGAGGGCGCGAGTCATCAGCGCTTCACCGCGGGTGGTGCTCGGTACGGGCGGCCGGCAGATGACTTCGACGTCGGAATTGCTCCGGCAGAAGCGCTTCATCACGGGGTCACGGGATCCGTAGGGATCGGACATCAGCACGGTGGGCGCATAACCCTGCCGGGCGAGCTTCAGTCCGTAGGCTTCACGGCCGTCGTGTTCGCCGCCGAGAACGACGATTGCGTCGGCTTTGGCGAGAGCGTCAGGGCGGGCATGGGCGAAGAAGAGGGTACCGGTGGCGCCGTTGAGAAAGAGCACGGCGATCAGCGCGTAAACGGCGGCCGGCAGCGGCCCGGCTCGCACACCAGAGCGTCGCCTCTCCCCCATGCATGAACGGTATTGCAGGGCCGCCCGTCGTGCAGACTGGGTCAGCTCGGGGATTCTTCCGAACCGAGGGTGTCGAAAACCTCGTGGTATAGCAGCGAATGGACACGTTCGACTTGCGGGATGTCCTGAAACTCCAGGGGATCCTGGGACGCCGACTCGATGATGAGCGTGCCGGTACGCAGGATGCGATCGAGCAGACCGTGGCGGAACTCGACGCTGTTGATGCGGGCCAGCGGGATGTCGATCCCGGAGCGGGTGATCAGGCCGTGGCGGTACATGACGCGGCGGTCGGTGATGACGAAGTGGGTGGTCCACCAGTTGAGGAACGGCCACACCGAGAGCCAGCCGATGAGGATGAGCCAGACGGCGGCGATGACGAGGAAGACGATGTTCTTGGCACTCGGCTCCCACGTGAGGGTGTTGACGTAGCCGGCAATGAACGCGGCGGCGGCACTTGCGAGGATGAGGACGAGCGCCGGCACGAGAAGGCGCCCCCAGTGCGGATGGCGGTGCAGGACGACCTGTTCGTCTCTGGCCAGCACGTTCTCTGGATAGCCCACGTGAGGACTGTACTCAGTGGAGGGGGTTTTGGCGGATCAACGACGCGCCTCGCCCGGCAGTAAGGGGCGAGCGGAAACACGCTCAGGAAATTCTCAGAATTTGCTGACCTCGCGAATAGGGAGGCGTATCTTGATTTTCGATGTCGGGGGAAATGTGTAGGTGCGGCCATGACGGTTTTGCCCATGAGCACTACCGTGCCGGTACTGAATGCTCGCGGTGCGAATGTCCCCGATACCAGTTGGCGGACAACACCATTCAGGGCTGGTTTGACCGCATCGTCGGACGCTGGCTCAATCGCTGACCGGACGAAACGTTCGACCTTTGGCCAGGTGTGGTCAGTACGCCCCAGAATGCCCGAGCATGGCCTTGACGGTCTTGAACGCGATGATGAGGTCCGAAATCATCGACCAGTTCTCGACGTAGAAGAGGTCGAGACGGACCGAGTCCTCCCAGGACAGGTCCGACCGGCCGCTGACCTGCCAGAGGCCCGTGATGCCGGGTCGAACGAGCAAGCGCCGCTTGGCGTAGTCGTCGTAAGACTTCACTTCCTTGGCCAGCGGCGGGCGGGGGCCCACCACACTCATATCTCGCTTGAGCACGTTGATGAATTGGGGCAGCTCGTCGATGCTGTACTTCCGAAGAATGCGGCCGACGCGTGTCACCCGCGGATCGTCGCGAATCTTGAACAGCACCCCGCCTTCGCTCTCGTTCATGGCGGCGAGCTTGTCGACCATCTTGTCCGCGTCCACGACCATGGTGCGGAACTTGATCATCTCGAAGGGGTTTCCGTCGAGACCGATGCGCTCTTGGCGGTAGAAAACCGGGCCCTTGCTGGTCAGCTTCACGGCTAACCCGACGGCCAGGAGAATCGGGAGGCCGAATAAGAGCACCGAGCCGGAGAACAGAACGTCAAAGAGCCGCTTCTGAAAGCGCTTGGCGCCGTGGTACTGCGGCTTCTCGACGTGAATCAGTGGCAGGCCTGCGACCGGACGCATCTGCAGACGCGGCCCGGCGATATCGACGACGCCGGGTGCGACGAGAAGGTCTATGTCGAGCTTTTCGAGTTCCCACGAGAGGTCGCGAATACCTCTTCCGTCGAGACGCTCAGTCGCCGTGACGGCGACCGCGTGACTGTTAGTCGCTGTCACCGCACCCACGACGTTCGACTCGTCGCCGAAGGTCGGGACAGCGCCGACACCGGGCACGTCAATTTTCTTGCGGGGCAACAGCCCCGGTATGCATGCGCCGACGACCTCGTACTCCGAGCGAGATTCACGATGGAGCGAGGTCGTCAAGTCGCGAACTGCTGACGGACTTCCAACCACCAGCACTCGGGTAATGCAGCGGCCGTACTTCTGCCGAACCCGTACGACAACCTGTCGGGCGACCCACCGCAGGAGGGTGAGGACAATGACGCCGACGGGGAGCGCGATCATCAGGTAGCCCCGAGCGATCTCCAGCTTGAACAGCATCGAGATGATGGCGACCCCGCCGAAAACGGCAAGCGTCGCCAAGAGAACGCGGCGGTACTCCTCGGCACCCGATCCGATAACACGGGTTGAGCGCGAGTGGTTGATGGCCAGAGCGGCAATCCAAGCGACCGCGATGGCAATCGACACCAGGGCGTAGTCAAGGTTCTTGAATGTTGATGTCGAGACGTCTCCCGTGAGCGCGCCGAAGCGAAGCCACTGCGCGAGTCCTACAGCAAGTAGGACGCCGACAACATCGACGAAAATGAGCCGGCGCGCATACCCCCGCTGCCACGCCGGCACCTTTGTCGGTATCGGAACAATGTTTGCTGCAACTTCCAACCGATCGTTGACCGCCGTCACGCTTCCCCCCGAATGTTCTCCCCTTGGGCTGCAACTTTATCCCAATGAACACCGGTTTCTCAACCGGAACAGAGCGTTCGCTCAGCAACGTAGCACCAGGAAGGGCCTCAACGTGTGCCCAATTAACAGTTCAGTCGATTTCGGTTGCAAAGAGCCTCGCGCTGGCGGGTCCCGAACTCAGGTAATCGCCTAGGTAGCCTCTGGTCAACTAGACCGGGGGCCTAGAGAGGAAAACAACCAGAGGGCGCAAAAGAGCCGCAATGTGCGTCCCGACCGCTTCGAAGACCTCCTCCGGCTGACCCATTGGGTCGGCAACGTCGGTGGTCTCGTGGGCTAGCAGACGGGAGCGCAGGCGCGGGAAGTCTGCAATCGTCTGTGCGCCCGCTTCTTGCGCGAGGCGCGAGGCCTCCGACAGCGTGAAAGTACGGCGTAGTAGGCGCGGCGCTCGCTCTAGCACCGCTTCGCGGTGCGCGACCGTCATCGTCAGAACGAGATCAGCGCTGTCACCCATCGGAGGTTTGAGTTGGCGCGCGACGAAGTTCGACGGGTCACCTCCCAGCCTCCGCAGCACTCGAGCGGCTTCGCGATGGACTGGATGGCCAACCACGGCGCGGATACCGGCACTGGAAGCCGCTAAGTCGGCAAGAACGTGCTCTTTGGCATAAGCCGCTGTAAGGCGCTCCGCCGTCGGCGACCTACAGATGTTCCCCGTGCAGACGAACAAGATATTCAGGACACGCCCCCTTAACGCCCGTTGAGAAGAACACGAGTCTTTCAGCCTGACAGATGCGGGGGCGCGCATACGCCTGGGAAGTTGCCCGCACCCACCGGATGCACCAGTCCAAACGCAGGTAGCGGGTCAGCTGGCTTAGGAGTGCTGTCCTTTGACTGCGACGGGCCGAAAGATATGTGCAACGATAGGGCCGTGAGGGGGATTATTCTCGCCGGCGGCTCGGGCAGTCGCCTGCATCCAATAACACTTGGCATCTCAAAACAACTAATTCCTGTATACGACAAACCGATGATTTACTACCCCTTGTCGACCCTTATGCTCGCTGGGATTCGGGACGTGCTTGTGATAACGACACCGCACGACAGCCACAGCTTTGCTCGATTACTTGGCGATGGCTCGCAATTCGGAATATCGATCTCCTATGCGCAACAAAGAACCCCAGACGGTCTGGCGCAAGCGTTTACCATCGGAGCCGATTTCATCGGATCCGAAAAAGTCGCGCTGGTCCTGGGCGACAATCTTCTCTACGGCCCCGGTTTGGGCACTCAACTCCGGCGTTTTAATGAAGTCGAGGGTGGCGCGATCTTTGCATACTGGGTAGCTGAGCCGTCGGCGTACGGCGTGATCGATTTCGATGCAACAGGGGCCGCCCTTTCCGTTGAGGAAAAGCCAAAAAAACCAAAGAGCAATTATGCAATACCTGGACTATACTTTTATGACAATAATGTCATTGATATCGCGCGAACATTACAGCCAAGTGAACGCGGCGAATTGGAAATTACCGACATAAATCGCACTTACCTGATGGACAATAGCCTAAGGGTTGAAGTGCTGCCTCGGGGAACAGCGTGGTTAGATACCGGAACATTTGACCAGATGACCGACGCCGCCGAATTTGTCCGGACTATGGAGCGGCGAACCGGTCTAAAAATTGGCGTTCCCGAGGAAATCGCGTGGAGATTGGGATATGTCAGCGACGATACACTTCAGAGACGGGCAGACAAGCTCGTCAAGTCGGGATATGGCGCGTATCTGTTAAACCTCCTAGAGCGAGAGCGATAAGAATGAGGCCCGCCCACGGCCTCCGGCTCTTGATCCACCATGGGTGCGGGACTGCTGCACTCTGATGTTACGAAAATTAATCGATTGCAGACTCATCTATGCAGCTCTCCCTATTCAGCCAGAGACTAACGCGCAACATTCACGGAGCGTCGGATGCCACCACCTAACATTCACGGCCTAGCAATTGAGCGAACGACCATTTCTAATCTGCTCGTCATAACGGTTCCCGCGGGAAGGAAAACGCAAGGTTGGTCGCGCGGTTGGCGGCTCCAGCTGAATGCTACTGCTGGATTTCCCGAGCTCCTTGCGACACAGCGGAACGAATTCTTCGAATCTGAATTAGGAACCACGCGCGGGCTGCATATCACGGATCGTGCCCAGGTCATAAGTATTTCAAGCGGACGAATATATTTCGCCTTTGTCGACTTGCGCCTAGGTCCCGATTTTGGCGTGGTGTTCACTGCGGAACTCGGTAGCATGCAAGCCGTCGTCGTACCTCGCGGCGTAGGTGTCGGCCTTCAAACAACGGAACGCAATACGGGCTATACGGCTGAGACGGAGGCTCAGCCCGCCGTATCGTCGACGGTCGTGTCGGTCGACATCGCGGACACCGCGTTACCAATCGACTGGCCTATCCCGCTTCGCAGTGCCGCACTCCCGGTTCGACAACAAAGGCATGCCCGTCTCGAAGAGATCTCACCGGTACTCCCCCTCAAAATTCTCGTGCTTGGTGCCGACGGACAGTTAGGGCGAGCGCTGCAGGAAGTCTATGCCGGTGATCCAACAGTCGAGTTTGCATCTCGATCTGAAATTGACCTCGCGAAGACCGATTTATTGACGGTCCGAAATTGGACTGGATACGGTGCGGTGATAAACGCAGCAGCTTTCACCGCGGTCGATGCAGCCGAAACGTCAGAAGGGCGTGCGCAGGCCTGGGAAGCGAACGTGGCTGGCGTCAGTCGCCTAGCGCGAACGTGCTCAATTTACGGAATGACGCTTATTCATGTGTCAAGCGACTATGTGTTTGACGGTGCAGCCGAACAGCCGTATTGCGAGGATGATCCCGTATGCCCCGTGAGTGTGTACGGTCAAACCAAGGCAGCGGGCGATAGTGTAGTGGCAATGGTGGCTCGCCATTACATAATTCGAACGACCTGGTTGGTTGGCGACGGATCAAATTTCATCCGGACGATGATCAAACTTGGCCACTCAGGGATAAACCCGTCCGTCGTGAAGGACCAGAAAGGGCGCCTCACAGCAACAGCGGATGTAGCCCGCGCGATCCAGCACCTGCATTCGACCAGAGCAGACTACGGAATTTACAATCTGTCGAGCTCCGGCCCGAGCATGTCGTGGGCTGACATCGCTCGACGCGTATTTGTGCTCGCTGGCTACAACCCTGAGCTTATTACCGATACTGACAGTGCCACATTCCGCAGCTCCCGACCTGGACCAATCGCCGAACGGCCAGCAAATAGCGTACTCGACCTGCGCAAGATCGAGGCGACAGGTTTCGTCCCGCGTCATGTTGACGACTGGCTTCCGACGTACGTTTTGGAGGCCACCGGCCGCACTGGCTGCCGAACTGAAATCGGCTGATAGAGACGCGTCGCTTGCTCGACGGTAACCGCACCTAGTGCGACTGCTTTCTTTCCTCTCCACTGTTCACGAGGCTGCGTGGGCCCCAACGACTATCGCGAATCAGCTAAGGCGTTTGGTCATCCAGACGTTTGAGCTCAGTTACTTCGCCCCGCCTTAACAATGGCTGGATCTTGCGTCCTGGCTACAGCAACCACGCGAATCAGCCTTTTTAAAGCCTTATGCGACTCGAAGCTGCGAGCCGGAGGGCCCCACTCAACAACTCTCGGATCATGGCGAGCACCGGCCGCAGGGGTTAGCCTGAGGCCGTGATTAATCTGGGGGACTACGACACAGACAAGTCTGAGCTCTATCTGAGCCGGTACACGCGAGAGTTTGGACACCTGTTCGAGCGCGACATCGCTCTTCTTGAACTAGGTGTCCAACGCGGCGGATCGATGCACCTGTGGCGAGACCTATTTCCGAAGGGTCAGATCGCAGGCCTGGACCTCAACGTAATACCCGTCGAGGACACATCAGGGCGCATCCACGTGTATCAAGGTTTTCAACAGGACAAGGAAGTTCTCGACCGCATCGCCGCCGAAGTCGCTCCGAACGGCTTCGACATAGTTATAGACGATGCGTCCCACCTCGGCGAGTACACGCGCGATTCGTTCTGGCACTTGTTTCGTCATCATTTGAAGCCCGGGGGAATCTATGTGATTGACGATTGGGGCTGCGCTTACTGGAACGAGTGGGCAGACGGGCACAAGTTTGGCGGTTCACGAGCCGCGCTAGGTGACTTCAGTGAGACGCCCGCGGAGGCGCCGGCCACGATCGGTTACCGCGAAAGGGCCAGGCGCACGGTGCGTGGCGCTGCTCGGCCCGTCGCCGCTAAAGTGCCCGACAAATATCGGCCTACGCTTGAGAAGCTGTATATGAGAGTCGAGGGGGCAGCCATTCAAACCCGGTTCAAGAGTCACGACTACGGCATGGCCGGATTCGTGAAGCAGCTAGTAGACGCGGTTTCAATTGGCTCCATCGACAGAGCAGAAAAAACTTTCGACAATGAGATCGGCAGTATCCACATATACGACGCTCAAGTCTTCGTACACAAAACAACTAACTGATTAGCACACACTTGTACGGCCGCAACTCGCAGCGGATGACTCCGAGTTCGGCACGTTATGGGATCTTCGCCAACCGCGATGCGATGAAGGATGCTTAAAGCATGACAAATGTCCAACCAACGGTTCGCATCCTTGGAACGCATGGGGTTCCTGCCAATTATGGAGGTTTCGAGACGGCTGCAGAAAATATCGCACGCTATCTCGTAGACCACGGATGGCACGTAATCGTCTACTGCCAAACTGATCATCGCGGCCCGATTTACCAGGACGAATGGAACGGAATAACAAGGGTCAACATATCGGTACCTGACTTGGGGTGGACCGGCACCGCAAGATTTGATTGGCTATCTATCCGTCACGCCGTCAAATACAATGATGTCTGTTTGACGTTTGGATACAACACTGGCATTTTTAACATTCTGCAGCGTGCACGCCGGGTTCCAAACGTGATAAATATGGATGGGATCGAGTGGTCCAGGAGGCGCTGGGGGTTAGTCCGACAAAGCATTCTGTATCTGAACGAACGCTTCGCAGCCGCGTTCGGAAACGAACTGATCGCGGACCATCCGGAACTCAACCGATACCTCCAGACGCGCGCGCCCGCCCGCAAGATCACTACCATAACTTATGGCGCCCACCCCGTTGTCGACCCGCCACCACGCCCAGTCATTGAGTTAGGTCTTCGGCCGGGCGAATACCTTACGCTAATAGCTCGTCCCATACCCGAGAACTCGATTCTCGAGATAGTGCGCGGCTTCTCCGCCAGAAATCGCAATGTTCGACTCGCCATTCTCGGAAACTACAGCAGCGACTCCGACGAGTACCACAAACAAGTGCGGAACGCAGCCAGCGACGAAGTAGCTTTTCTGGGCGCAATATATGATCCTGTCGTAGTTCAAGCCTTGAGATATCACTCGATCGGATACCTACACGGGCACACGGTTGGTGGGACAAATCCATCTCTCGTCGAGGCGCTCGCCGCGGGGAATCCTGTAATTGCGCATGACAATAAATACAACAGATGGGTAGCAGGCGATGCTGGCCAGTATTTCATCAACAGTGACGACGTCGAAAAGCAAATCAGCGATCTGCTCGAGAACTCCGAGCTAGCACAAAACTTGCGACGCAACGCACTTGCGAGATTCGAGAGCGAATTCACTTGGGACCGAGTTGCCGGTCAATATGAGACACTGCTGACAAAGTGTCTTTCCAATGGCCGTAGAGCCGCGGACTAAGACTGACGGAGAAGATATGATACGGGTCGGAATTGTGGGCCTCGGAAAGATGGGCTTGTCGCACTTGTCTATTGTCAGGGCCCATGCGAACGTGGAAGTAGTCGGCGTTTGCGATTCCTCTAATTTCATACTTGATGTACTAGGAAAATACACGGGCGTCCGTACTTATAGCGACCTCGACTCGATGCTCGAGGCCGAGCAACTCGACGCCGCAGTCATATCTACTCCATCGAAGTTTCATGCTGCGATGGTGCGATCCTGTCTTGAGCGTGGCATCCATGTGTTCTGCGAAAAGCCATTTTGCCTAGATCCCGAAGAATCCTTTGCACTGGCCGAGTTGGCACGAAAAAAGGGTCTGGTCACCCAGGTTGGCTACCACAACCGCCACGTCGGCGCTTTCGCAGAAGTGAAGCGGCTTCTAGATATCGGAGCCTTAGGCGAAGTCACGCACATTCTTGGTGAGTCGTACGGTCCCGTTGTGTTGAAGCCGAAGGGAAGCACATGGCGGAGCAGAAAGGATGAGGGCGGGGGCGCTTTGTACGATTACGCGGCCCACCCGGCAGACCTGATGACGTGGTATCTCGGCCGGCCGTCTTCGGTATCGGGAACAGTGCTTGGTCGAGTGTTTTCGGCAGAAACCGAGGACGAAGTTTTTACCACTTTGAGATGGCCCAGCGGACAAAGTGGTCAACTGTCCGTCAGTTGGTCGGATGAGTCTCAACGCAAAATGACCACGCGTATTTCGCTGTGGGGCACCAACGGCAAGATCTTTGTTGATCGCCAAGAGCTGCAAATCTACCTCCGTGACGACAGATCCGCATCGGAGGGGTATTCCAAGGGTTGGTCGGTGCGGTACACCACCGAGTTGACCGGAGAAGTCGACTTCTACGTCAGAGGCGAGGAATATTCGGCGCAGATCGACGCGTGGGTTCGACGGATAGAAACGCAGGCGATGCAGGGCCTGTCCGACTTCTCTGAGGCGTCGATCACCGATGAGCTTTTATACGCAATTGCCAATAGCGATGACGGAAGTGTCAGGACACTTGGCCAACCACCGGCCCCGACTATTCGCATGAGACCTTTAAGACGATCGTCAGCCGCAAGCAGACTCGGTTTACGATTGAGATCCTTCAGCAAGCGCAACAGAGGGGTTCAATAAAAATGGATCCGCTACTTTTTGGAGACAACCAGTTCTTCGGTGTTAACCACATGTCGGAGGAGAAGGCGCGCGCTCAGGCAATGCGGTTTCAATCGACCGACGCGGTCATGGCAGTCTTAGATGCTGCGTACGACTGTGGAGTCAAAACCTTCATGTGTACCACTCACGAGCGAATTGCTGAAGTAGGCGACAGATTCCGCGCTAACCCGTCACGGTATGACGGCCAAACTTTTTTACCCTGCATGCCATACGCGCACAAGTATGCGAACGCCATGGCGGAAGTTGGCACCTTTGGCGCTATCCGGCAATTCCTACCTAATGAAGGACTTCTGGATGCCGCCGTGCGAGGTGGAAAATCATTCGCCCGCAAAGACGTCGAAGGAATCATCACTCTACTTATCGACGCGGAAATGAAAATGTTTAGCGGCTTAGCGACGCCAGTCGTATTTTTACAGAATGTCGTGGTGGATTTCCTACTGGGCATGGGCTTTCTCGAGGCGTTCCGCATTTTCGCTGATCACGTCCAAAAGAGGTACGGTGCCGAACCCGGTTTCATCACCATGAACATGCCGCGGCTCTTGGACGCGTTAGATTCATTGGGCATCCAAAACCCCATTGTGTGTTCTAACATTAATAAGATCGGTTTCAGGATGTCAGGCGGTATAGACGCATACATAGAAGCACTCCACAATAGGAAATTCCGCGCAATCGCTATGTCTGTTTACGCCTCCGGCGCAATTCCGCCAGACGAGGCAATTTCGTGGGTCGCCTCATTGCCGAATATTACATCTATAGTATTTGGCGCATCGAGTCGAGCCAACATCCAGTCAACCACGAAACTTGTCGAGAAGTACTGGAAAAATGCGTAGGCGCTGACTGGAACTCAAATGACGAACAGCACACTACTTGTACTGAATCCTTTGCGAGCTACGCTGAGCCACTACGAGCGAGAACTAATTGCGACGTTGGAAACAGCGGGATACCAGAAGATCGACATTCTTAAAACGACTCAGGCCGACGGCGTAGTCGGAATGCGGGAACGGCTTGGCATCACTCTGACGAGCGCGTTTGAGCGTGCTCGACTCGGCAGCTCGATAAACGGCAGAGCAATTCTCGTCGTTTGGCCGATGTTCGGATACCTCGATCCGCTCTCGCTTTACCGATTATGCAAACGGAATACGGTGCTTTTTGTGCTCCATGACCCTACCCCGCTGCGGCATCAGTACGGGCACTCGCGGTTTTCGCGGCGCACGTTTCAATGGCTCGTGTCCTCAACGCGAAGTGAAGTCGTGTACCACACACGCTTGGCGCAGGAGGTGGGAATTAAGTCATGCGGTGTCGATGGAGTCGTTTTAGCTCATCCGATTAGCGACGAGCCGCCGGCGCTTCTACCGCGCAAGGAACGCCACGCAGTAAGAGTGCTCGGCCAGTACAAGCAGACCCGGAGTCTCGACGCGCTTACCGCCATAGCGTCCGCGGCGCGTAGCCTCCAATTAGCCGAGCTGGAGATCCACGGGAGAGGGTGGCCTGCAGTTGCCGGCTGGAAGGTAATGAACAGCTTTGTGCCGGAGGCAAAGTTCGATCAACTAATCGAATCTTCGAGAATAGTTGTCATTCCGTACGATTCGTTCTTCCAGAGTGGCGTGGCGGTACGCTGCCTAGAACGCGGAATCCCTGTAGTAGCTCCAAGGCACGAACACATCATGCAGTTATACGGCTCGGACTGGCCGGGCCTGGTTGCCGACGCAAACGACTGGGATAAGGCTCTTCTCCGAGCCATGATTGTGGATTCGGCGCGCCTCCGTGCTCGAGCCGTCGAAGTGCGTAAGACGATTAGCCAAAACTGGTCTTCCGCTCTCAGCAGCTTACTCGGCGCTGAGCAGATGAAGTACTGAATCGCAACGAGAACCCCCATTTGCGAGAACTAGCCAGTCGAAAAGCTGCCGACATATCGCTTCTGCAAGGTAGGAGTCCAGCTTTTGTGCAGCATCTCGAAGCGGAAACCGCGTCCCTCAGCCTCGGTAAGTCGCTCATCGAGGAAATCGCCATGCACAGTGCTAACGTATTGATTCTCGTTGCCCTTGGGTATGAAATCGGCAAAAAAAGCCGGGTGCGCGTCACGAATGCCCTGCATCAGTTCTGGGTAGGAATGACGATCGGAATTGGACCAGAACCCCACGTCCTGCGGGCCGCGACCATCGAAGCCCCAGAGTCGCAAATCTTTACTGACAGTGCAGCCGACCGGCAGAAGTAGATGATTAAGGACGTTACCAACCTTGGGCAGCGAAAAATTTTTAGATAAATCTACAGTGATGTCCGTGTGCAGGCCGATTGGGATAGGGATAAGGGACTGCTCCACCGCTTTGAACTCTGGGCGCACGATGGCATCAAACATAGCCGGATATACAAAAAGAGTTCTGCCCTCGGACTCGTCAATGCGGCGTAACGCGTCAGCGCGAAATGCAAGAGAATGAGGCGTACTGCCGAAATGATAGATTGCATCGCCGGCTACCAAGAACGAAGGTTTAAGATGATTCCACAGGTCGGGGTCGCGGACGATCGTATTACATGCAATGACAGTGCCATCATCGAACGCCCGCTTCCTCGCTAATTGAAGGGACGGACCTGTGCCGAAAAGGTATGCCGCCCTTCCGTCATCAGCTTGAAGACGACGGATGTGACCTACTAATGTTGCGTGCGCGTTCTCGACATGGTCTCGCCAAGCGTCCCCGCTTAACTGGGTGATGAGGTCAGCGAATTCCCAACCGTCATACGGGTTGGACTCATAGTCGAGGTCTGCGACCCAAGGTAAAGCACGACGCGCAAATTTCACGAGTGAGTTCTCGTCGGCGGTGGCTAGCCCCGCACTCATGAAAATAGCAGGTAGCGTCGCCTTCGGCACGCTATGCAATCTGAGAGGCTTCCCCAGATGACCAAACCCGAATTCTAGCCGCTCCTTAATCCCGGCCACCTTCTCTTCAGAAGCTTTCGAGGTCACAAGAATAACTTCGGGCCGCACGAACGGTCTTCTTAGACGACTGATGGCCATGACTACAGCACGGCGCAGTAAATGTACCGCTCGCAGGCGTATTGGTAATGCGTGACGCAATATGACCCTCCACCTTGGGACTGCCCAATCCAAGTCGCGCACAACGCACTGCGAGACCGTATACGTTACCCGTCTTACACCGGAGGCTAACGCATCAACCGCTGACTCACAACGCAGAAGCAACTGCCCACCGGAAGCCTATAAACGCAGACACCAGTTTCAAAGCACCAAGCGCCTACACGTTCGCCAGCAAGCCGCAAGCTAACCAGAATATTCCGCCAGCAGCGCCCCGCTGCAGGAAGTTTCGATACAAAATACTGCGCCAGCGTTAGGTTCATCCGCAACTAAATCTTTGCGCGACGTGGTTATAAAGAGCGTTCTTCTCCGCTCTCCCCCGAACGCGCACGAGCTGACTTGCGTGACGCCGGGCACGCTTATGATCTCAATGAGCTGGCCGTGCCTGTCGTAGTGCCGCACCGAACTGCCACCCCACATCGCGATCCAGAGGCCGTCCTCGTCGTCTATCGCCATTCCGTCGGGCACACCTTCGGCTTCTTCAAGACTTATATGCTTGTGGCGCCGTAACCAGTCGCCCGAATGCGGATCAACATCGAAGGTGTCAACCCACTGGGTGGGTGAATCGATGTAGAAGACCCGCGATCCGTCGGCCGACCACTGAACGCCGTTAGAAACGGTAACGCCGCCAATGACTGGCCTGCTCTTACCACCAGGCGCGACTTTATAAACGGCTCCCCCGCGAGACTTCTCGTCGTATCTCATGGACCCCACAACGAAGTTGCCAAATGGATCGCAACCACCGTCGTTAAGGCGCACATCGGAATCATTCACCAATGTTGCGACCGGTTCGGCACGGCCGAAATTATTATCAACCGCGATGAGTTCTTTATCCGTGGCAACTATGAATCCTTCTCGAGCACGGTGCCTCACCACCGTAACTGCACGCTGCTCCAAGTCGTGTCTATGAATCGCTCCATCACTCGCTATCTCTACTACATGACCCTCGAAAACGTCGCAGCACAGCAGCCGATCACCACGCGAATCCCAGAAGGGGCCTTCGCCGTGGTGAGCAAAAGCTGCAGTAAATTTTTCGGCGCTTCGCATAGCAACCCTCTCCTCGAGACCGCAGGCAGACTGGCCCTCGGCTCGTTGTCATGTGCTTGTTTGCATGTAACAGAGGCTGCACAGATCGCGCCACCTCATTGTCAGCGGACAACGGGCGGTCGGGCGAATCTCTACCCATTCCTGACGTGTGGCGTCGCGACGCGCAGCCTTTTCATACCGGACGACTGGTGTGCATTATGATCCATTCGGCCACCCTGGCATGCCACACCGACTAAAACCATGAGAATGTAGAAGCTGTCGTAAGCCGGACCGGGGGCTAAAGAAACCTCTGTCATGCCGCTGAGAATGAGCGCAGTAGTAGCCAGTATCGCTGCGGAACCGATGTTGCCCCACGACTGACGGCGTCCGGCTAGCCGCACGGCCGTCCAGTAGAGCGTTACGGATAATAGAACTGCCCCGATGATACCGCCGTCGAATAACTGCTGCAGCATCGAATTGTGCATGAACTGCAGTTCGGGATTTCGTACCATTGTCGATAGCCGTTCACTGAAGCTGAAAGACGCGCCCGAGTGATATTGGCCGTTGACGCCATAGCCGAACAAGATATGAGGGAAGTCGGACACCCACTCGCGCCAAAATGATATCGATCTTTCCCAAATATAATCCCTGCCCTCTAGTGACGTAATCGACTGAGACTCACTTATGCGTCCAGGCGCCAGTGAAATGAGCGGTGCTATTAGGAACTGAATCGAACTCACGGCTACGGGTAGTAGGTAGGCCGAAATGGTAGCGAGCAGGGCGGAGACCTGTGCCATCCAGCGGAGACTAACTGGAACTAGCACACCTAGTATTAAGAGCAAAGCTGCGGTGCCTATCGCCACGCGAGCACTGGCGCTAGCTAAAATGAATACTGCACAAGCAAAGCACGCAAGTCTCAAAATTCGCCGTAAGCGCCCGTCCTCACGGATCATAAATACGAACGCCGCAATGTAAAGACAAGCAATCATCGGCGGTATGTTAATGGACCAAGTCAGGGGAAAAATTACCCTAACGAACCCCGTAGCTTCTACCAAGCTGCCAATACGTACGTTCATCGCAGGTGACTGCATCCCCGCAATGAAGCAGAGGACATTCGCCACCAGATATAGGCCGCAGCCGTCCACTAGCGAGGCAATGATGATTTTTGCGTCAACAGTACTCGTAAGACGAAAAACCAGCATTGCGACCAGTATTAGCGCGATTAGTGTCCCAGCGCTATCGGGGCGACTGTAGACCAGTACTGCTGAACCGAAGAGTGCGACCAGGGGTCCTGATCTCACTGAGTATCGTATACGTGAGTTCCGAACGAACGCCGCTAAGAGAAGGAAGCTCAGAAGCACCAATGAGACGGGCGTGCTTACCGTACGAATTGCTATGACAGTAGGGAGCGCGAACACGATCCAATCCACTGTATTTGTCATTGGAGCTGCAGTCAGACGAGACGGGGCTTGCTTGGATCCGCGATTTCTGTCCAACCGTCTAGCGTTCGAAATGCGGTGGGTAATCTCCTGCTCTAGGTCCATACTGAATTCTCCTGCAATGCGTACGAAACTTTCCAACACTCATGGGACATGCACGTAGTATGACTTGGTCTGCAATGAATACGAAAGAAATTCATCTGGTGCCGAGCGGTTGCGTGGTCCGGCCTAGATAACCCGCCAAAGCCGCGGTGGCTAGTACCAACACGACGGCGCAGCTCGCGAGGACAAGTGCCAATCTCGAACCAACGGGCATCGCAAGGGCTGCAGCGCCGCAGGACAGCGCCGCGATACCTAGACATAAGTCAGGCCCGTGCGTAGCCCAAGCTCGCCATCTGACATCCAACCTGTGGGCTCGCACCAAGATGAAAGCAATCACCGCCATGGCGAGATAACCGCCGGCTGTCACATAGCACACGCCGCGTGCGCCTTGAGCCCGACCAATCAACAGAATGCCCACGAGAATTATCAGCGCACCCCCACCAGACGCTATTGCCGTGTATTTGGGCAAACCTGCAGTCTGCGTAAGGTAATTCATTGGTATGAGATACAAACCATAGGCGGCCTGGGCTACTAGTAGTACGCCTGTGAGAGAGAAGGAGGACCAGTATGACTCCGGAAAAATCAGTCGGCCCAGTATCGCAACTCCGGAACCCAAGAATGCGGGAACGATCATAGCTGCGAGGAACTGTATTACTACAGGACTATACGTCTCGGTTGTAGGTGCACGAAATGTCTCTCTCGAGTAACGCGGGAGCATAGCGCGATTTAGTTCTGAGAGAATCAAAGTGGCAACGGACGCTAGGTTTAGGCCGAACGAAAGAAGGCCAACCTGCGTCAGTGTTGAGACCACTGCTAGCGCTGGCCGGCTCAGCGAATTGACCGCCCAGAATGAAGCTTTATGGGGAATCAGCGGACCGGAGAAACGAATTATCTCCATTATGTCCGCGTTAGTCACCCGCGTCCGAGGCACCCGGACCAGTACCGTTGCGACCGCCGCTGAGAGGGCCGCGCTGATGAGGTCAGACAGGACCCAGCCCAGGACGCCTAGCCGCATCCAAACAACCAGAACAAATTTTGAGAGAGCGATGAAACATATCGAGCTTAGCGCAAGCACTATAAATCTTCGCAAGTCTTGCTCTGCCTGCAACACGGAAAGAGCGAACACCGACATCGCTGGGAGAAATCCGACCGCCAATATTTCTATGGACCAGATCCAGCCTTGCACGTGCAGAAAGGTCGGCACAAAGAAGAATGCGACTGCGAACGCCGCAGCACATAGAGGCAGCAGGAGATAGCAGTACAGGCCTGCGGCACGCAGGATGCCGGACTTCGCTTCCCCTTTGGCGACTATCCGGAAAACTAGCGTCTCCAGTGGTGCTGCAACAATGGCCACTATCAATAGCGCAGCCGCCGTGAGCATGGTGGCGGCACCATATTGGGCGGGCGGCATCACTCGAGTAACGAAGGGAAGGATCAGCAGGAGCATTCCGCGCTGAAGTCCAGCAAGCACTAGGTAGGTGACAACCGCATGTCCAGTCCTACCCGGCCGTGTCATTGCGTCTCAGCCATCCTGTTAGTCCAACAGGCAGCGAACATTTTGAGTGCGCCGACACTAAATTGCCCCAACACGTTACTGATTACTCGGTCCCCAGGCGAGCGGCCGCCCCACCGTCGACCACCATTACCGCGCCAGTCACAAAACGTGCGTCTGCACCAATCAAAAATGACACCACTCCAGCGACTTCGGCTGGATCTCCAATTCGCCGCAGCGCTGTACGTTCGCATAGATGACTCCGGCGTGCATCAGCAGACTCCTCGCCCCAGCGCGCGAAGCCTTCTCGGAGTTTGGCCGTGTCAATCGCGCCCGGCGCCACCGCATTCACTCTGATGTGGGGGCCAAGGTCAAGCGCGGCGGAACGCACCCACCCCTCCAAGCCTGCCTTTGTGGTGGCGTAAGCCGTCAGGCCCCCTGTCGTAGCTCTCGCGTGCACACTACTGAGCACAACGACGCAGCCACCGTTCGAGGCCAAGCTCTTTCGCGCACCTGCTACCAACGCATCGACGCAGAGGACGTTGACCCGCAACGTTTCCATCCATCGTTCGACCGTTGTCTCGCCTGGCCCTGCGACCGGCTGCTCTGCAGCGTTGTGAACGATGGCTTCTAGCTCATAAGTCTGGCCCAATTCTCGGCCGAGGCTAACAAGCCCCTCCGTGTCCATCAGATCGAAACGCAAGTCCACGTCTGCTTCCACCGAGGGGTTGCGGTCGATACCGACTGCAATATAGCCGTCTTCGCGGGTCCTCTTGCATATTGCGGAGCCAATGCCGCCCGCCGCGCCCGTCACAACCACCGCGCGCGTCAACGGGTTAGCTCCTCAATAAGAAAATCAACAGCCTTCTCGCTTGCACGCGCCACGCCCTCACGGGTATTCGAGGCATTGTGTGCGCCCAAAATGACGTTCGGAAAACTCCGCAACTCACTGTCGAGTGGCAACGGTTCCGTTTCGAACACATCGAGCGCGGCGCCGGCAAGACGCTCATCTTTCAAAGCAGCGATTAGGTCGGCTTCCAAAACTACAGGTCCGCGCGCGACGTTCACCAAGTACGCGTTCCTACGCATCAGGGACAAGCGGGCGGCGTCTAGCAGATGAAAGGTGTCGGGTGTTAGAGGACATGCAAGAACGACAAAGCGACTCGTGGACAAAAGGTCCTCAAGACTCACGCCCCTCGCGCCGGCCACGTCACCTTCGAGGAACGGGTCGTATGCGACCACATCCATCCCGAAACCGGCACCCCGCTTCGCAATTTCGCGACCTATGGCGCCAAAACCGACAATTCCTAGCGTCGCGCCAGCGAGAGTGATGCCCTCCCGCTTGGGCCACTCACCGCGCCGAACTGATCTGTCAACCTCTATATGTCCTCGCGCAAGATTAAGGATATAGCCGAAAGCCGAATCGGCCACCTCACAGCCAAACACACCGGGAGTGTTTCGCACGATTACTCGACGGGCGCTCGCAGCTTGCTGATCGACCGAATCCATGCCGATACCCCAACGGATCACCGTCTTCAATTTGCCCGCACCCTCGAAAAACTCGCGGTTCAATTCATCGTCACCGGCGATGATACCCACCAGCCGATCGCGGTACTCCAAGAGTTCCGCAGCCGAAAATTGTTGACGTTTACCAAGTTCGGGCGCGACGACCTCGTATCCGAGACTTTCAATGCGGTCGCGATGCCGCGGGAGCTCCACCTGCATCTGCCGACAAGTCACCAGAACGAGAGGCGCGCTCACGAACTGGTGCTCCGCTCAGCTATCGCAGACGCGAGCTCAAAGTCGTCTTCGACATCTATATCCACCGCCTCGACCCCAGCCATTTCGAACATTATCGGGTGTCGCCCGATTCGGTTACCCTCACGCCTAAGTGAATCAGGCGTGAAAATGAAAAAGCATGAATTCTCGATAAATAACGGTTGCAGATCCTGAGTGCGCAATAGGTTGCTCGGGTCATGATTAAGCGGTTGAGTTTGGGAGTCCCACAATCGCGCCTGCAAACGAGTGACGCTGAAGATGGAATCGATTTCGTGCCTTTTTTGGCGGAACAACTGCAGAGCGCTCGCTACCGTTTCCGCTTTCAGAAATGGGTTGGTAGAATGCGTCTGTATCACTACGTCGGCGTCAACCTGCTCAAGCGAATTCAACAGAACGTCATTCATTGGAATTTCGCCGTCGCGGAGGTGCATCGGACGCTCGAGCACCTGGACACCAGGAAATTGAGCGGCCGCATCATCCATAATAAGCTTGCTGTCCGTATCGATGACGATCGTATCGATCTCGGGAACTGAATCCAACATGGCCACCACATGGTGGTATAGCGGCTTCCCAGACAAGAGCCGATAATTCTTGCCCGGAACTCGCTCACTCTGGTGACGCATCGGCACGATCGCCACTGTTCCACCCAATTCTATTCACCCCTTGCTAAGTGGAGTTGACTCGTCTGCATAAACTATTTTTCGGCCGGTCGCGGGGGGTAGCTCGTAACTTTTCGCCTCCGCAGGGTAATAAAAACGTTCAAGGAGTCTATCTGACAAATTGTTTGGCTGCCTAAAGCCCTCCCAAGCTCCGATGAACTGAGCAGACCGGAAAAGCGGAATACTAGTAATATTGCCGCGCAACCTCTTCGCTTTGGCCGCGTCGATATAGTCACCGATTATATTTGATGCCGCCAGACCTACAGATTTCGGAAACGACATTTCCGCGTCCTCGACAATGCGCGTATAAGCAATGGCCTCTCTCCTGTAGCGATTACGCGTGACGCTCCACGATTCCTCATGCACGTGGACGACTGGCGCATCAGCAACATACGCTACTTTATGACCCTTCATGATCGCCTTTTGCGCAAAATCAAGGTCTTCAAGGCCCGTGAGAGTTTCGTCGTACGGAGAACTCTCCCAAAGCGACTTCAATACCGCTGCGTTCGCATTGTTGCTGAACGGGTGGCCTTGGTCCCAGATGCTTTCGTTAGGGAACCATTTCAGCATGACTCGGGCCTCGGAGAATTTAGTTCTTTCATCCCCCACTTGTCGCCCATATACGATTGCAGTTCCTTCGCGCTGGAATCCGCTAACCATGTGTTCGAGATATGTGTCATAAACTGGGTAGACGTGCGCAGAGGCGAAGAGCAGAATACTGCCAGTCGCAGCCGCGCATCCACGATTGAGGGCGCGCCCAAAGGAAAATTCGCTCTTGTCTATGCGGACGATCTTGCACCCCATGCTTTCAGCGATAGCAACGGTGTCGTCAGTCGATCCTGAATCGACGAGTATCACCTCATGGAGACTCACGGTCTGCGCTTGCAGGCCCTTAAGCAGTCGCCCGATGTGATCGGCCTCGTTATAAGCTCTGATAACCGCGGAGACCCGCGGTGCCGCGGCTTGGCTCGCCATACTACGATCTACCCCCGATGCAAATATTGCAAAGCATCATGTGCGGCAACGCTGCCCTACACAGAATTTTATTGGAGATTCGGCGTCGCTGGTGCGGAAGCTGAGATGCCTAAGGCACCGCCGCTCCCCCTTTACTCCACCAACAGATGCTAACTCTCCTTCCTCCGTCGACCGGAGGATTGGACGGTTCGTGGGTTCGAGCCGTCCTCAGGAACGTTGCCCTCCGCTGTGTTCGATGACGAGATCTCTTTGACTGTCGGTTGACCTGAAATTTCACGCGGTCGGCGCCGAGAGTCTCCTTCCCCGTAATAGCTGTAGTTATAGCTATAGGCGGAGCCTCCACGTGTGGGCATCATCGTGAACACGGCCCCAAGAAGAGGTGCGCCGACACCCGCAAGGCTCTCTACTGCATGAGCGAGCTGCTCACGCTTCGTGTGTCCAAATCGGGCCATGATGAGCACGCCGTCTGCGCCGGCCGCGAGTATCGCTGCATCCGTGACAGCAAGGAGCGGCGTGGAGTCAACAATGACGAAATCAAACCTCGCGCGCAACTCACTAAGCAACTTTCGCGCCGATACCGACCCCAGCAGTTCGCTAGGATTCGGTGGAACGGAACCTGCGGTAAGTACAGTGAGTCCGGAGAATCGCGTCTCCTGCAATGCATCGTCCAGCGATGTAGATGCGCTTAGTACAGTGCTGAAGCCGACAGCGCCCACGAGGTCGAGGTATTTGTGGAGTGCGGGTCGTCGCATATCGCCGTCAACAAGCACCACGTTGTGCTCAGCCTCTGCCAGTGCGAGAGCAATATTTATGGCTGTTGTCGACTTGCCCTCGCTCGGCATCGAGCTAGTGACAACAATCACGCGAGGCGGATTGTCAATGGCCAAAAACTGCAGGTTGGTACGTAATTTGCGGAATGCCTCCGCAATCGACGAGTTGTCGTTGTCGAAAGATATAGCGGGCTGCCTCTGCCGCTCTTTATCTAGCGGTATTGTGCCCACCACAGCAGATCCGGTGATACTTTCCAGAGTCTCGCGATCTTTAACGCTGTTATCTAACAGGTCGCGCAGCACCGCGGTACCGATACCTAGCAGCACGCCAATTGCAACGCCAATAGCAATGTTTCGCTTGGTGTTTGGGACCACGGGCTCGTCGGGAATCGAGGCCCTTTGCTCCACAACTACCCTAGAATCAGGACTACTGCCGTCACCTGGGGTCTCCAGCTCACGAACCATTGCTACGAACTCGTCGGACAGGGTGTTAGCTATATCGCGAGCACGTACCGGCGATTCGTCGAGAACCTCTACGTTGATCAGAACGGTATCCAGCTTCGAGTTAGCAGTTACGCGCTTCTGCAGAGTTTTTGCGTCAATATCCAGTTGAAGCTTATCGATCGTCCGCTGAGCTAGCGTTTCACCCTCTAGCAACTCAGCGTAGGAGACCACGCGTTCTTGCGAGAAGCGATTCCCTTGATAAATATCGGACAGGGAGGAGCCAGCCGAGGTTGAGACGAACAACCGAGTCGAGGCTTGGTACAGCGGAGTTGTGAACAGCGAAATCACGACCGCAGCTAAGATTGAAGCGACCAAAACTACGCAGACAGTGATCCACCGAATGCGTAGCAGCTTGATGAATCCTTGTAAACTCAACGCTACCCCTCAACAATCTCTCGGCGGCTGTTCGTATCTTTTGTTCTGCGGTGTTCCATTGCCGTTTAGCTGTCGAGAGTTAATTTCCGGCATGGGCTCCCGTTCGCCGAAACAGAGCGCCTTCCAAACATCGGAATACGGTTCCGATAGAGCCGCGACCGACTGTATTCCGACCGGGTGGGGTGGCAGGGTGCCACAACCATTCATCCGGCGCACTGCGGCACCATAACCTTTGGAATGACCGTCTCAACAAGCGGTTGGCTGGGCGCACGCGGAACGCCAGGTACGGAGGGCTCAGAGAGCATGTACTTGATATCTGCGGATTGCCCAGGCGGAATGATTACCTGAACTTCAAAGACGGGATGTCCTCGTTCAGTGCCAATGATCGCCGGGACGCGTTCGCCGTTCAGGATCGCCGCCGATAGCGAGGCACCTTTCGTCGCAACGAGCCGAACCGAGACAATATTTGTGCCTTTCGGAACGTTGATCGACACCGAGGGCGAGATACCGGCTAGTGCCGCAACATAATCAGGTAACGGCGAGTTCGGCACTGTGTTGGTCAACTTCACCGTGACTGTGGAAGGTCGAGTGCCCTCGTTGCACTTATCGGCTGCATACTCTATCTGGGTTCGTAAGTAGTAGTCGAGCTTGTTCCCACCGAGATTGTTGATAACAACGCCGGCAAACGGCGCGGTGTCATCAGGAAGCGAATGCGCAAGAGGCGTTTGTTCAAGCAACTTCTGGTCTTCTGGCAAGGCACTCCATACGGCAATGCGACGTTCACCCACCGCCCTGCCGAGCGCGTCGAGCAACTGCCTTGGTGCCTTCACGGGACCTGAAATTTTGGCTACAACCTCATTCGCGATGTCCTGCAGGTACCTCTTCCGAGCTAACTGGTCGGTGGGAAAACGTATGTAAGCGGTAGATTCAGTCAACTCGACGACGTTACTATCGGCTATCACTTCACCGTCCGGCATCGTGATTGGCCCAGTAGCGCTGAGAATGTAACTCAGCGCTACCGGATCAATGGCGACCACACCGTCAACAAACACACCGGTCTGCTGAGCCCACATCGACCTCCAAATTTCCGCAGTATACGGAAAATGGGGACTCATATTGCTGTTCCGGAAATCTGTGAACGCATTCGCCCAGCCGTACATCCGATCATATTCGGGGCCCAAGTCGACGACTGCCAAAGCGTCGTCCAAATCAGCGTTCGACGCCAGCTTATCGACGGTCGGGACACCATTGTCGAATTTAAGAATGCCGAAGCCGCCCAGCAGTCCGCCGGCCCCTCTTGCCTCAGCGTTAGTCTGGAAGCCCATGAAATAGGTGCGTTGGCCGTCGGCCCCCATCATCGACGGCATGAGCTTAGCCGCGAGCGCGGTGTTTTCTAATACCGACGTGAGATCACCGATTTGGCTCTGCAACTGGCTTCGCGCGTCGCTCATAACTGACACGTAACGAGGGTCAGTGATGGCACCGGCCTCACTGTTCAAGCGCTTGGCATCTGTAGCTAACTTGCTTAGCTGTGGCTCCTGGCTACGTAGGAGTTCTACGTCGACCCGGCCATCCTTATATAACCGGTCCGGCGAAATGGTGACGCCCACATCAGTCGCCGGCTGGAGAACATCTGCAGCGAGACCAAGCACGACGTCGGTGATCTGCTGCCCTGCCTTAAATGGACTACCTACCCACGGCAGCGCCGAAATAATATTCCATGCAACAGAATGCGTAGCGTCACGCGCGGCTTGCGCATTGGACAGAGTATCACTCGCAGAGACAGCGGCCGCCTTCGTATCTGCTTCCAGCAGTTGATCTTTGGCAGCAGTAGCGCTTGCACGAGCCGACTCGAGGTGCGACTTGGCCTGAAATGCTCCAATGGCTACCCAGCAACCAAGAAGCACGATCAATAGAGCAACGAATAACGCGCTCCAGAGAATGACGCGCTGACGGGGCGGACCCTCATCTTTCTCGGAGTTTTTATCACCTTCGGCAGAATCGTCGGCATGCCGTCCGGAAAAGAAGCGCACTCAGACTGTCCTGTGAATGACCAAGGCCTGCACGTCTTGCGACGGGCAGGCCCCAGTGCGATTAATGATTGGCAAGTCGGGCGATCAGCAGCTGCCGCTTGTGACTGTGCCGTACGGCCCGATTCCCACGGAAGAACCACCGAGGCAGACATCGAAGCTGATGTTGTTCGTGATCGCCTGGGCTGAACGAATCTGCGCGGCTCGTGTGGCCGCGAGCTGTCCGAAGAAGGTGTCGGGATGCGCCGCTGCGTAAGCCTCGAGCCGGCTAGAACGCCTCTCCTGGGAGGCTGCGCTTTGCTTGATGAACACCGAGTACAGCTGCAGCGACGCCGCCGTGACGACGTAAACCGGCCCCTTCGGCTGCAGCGGCAAATCCGCGAAGCTCGGCGCAGCCGGAAGCTGGATCTGCGGAGCCGCATTCGCGGCGACCGGAACAAATGCAGCGCCCGCAGCGACAGCGGCCGCCGCGACCGTCACCTGAAATTTGGTAGCAACTGTGGTCATTTCCCCCACCTTTTCGAATCCCCATGCACGACAAGTTGCTGGAAGCATCGCAGACTTGAGGGGTGCTGTCAAACGATCCGGCAAGGTTTCGCCACCTTTCTCTGCAATCGTCAAAAACGTCATAACCTGCAGGGCGAGCCACGTCGGCTATGCCTCCACACCACCGCCTAGACCAGGTTGATGGCCGAGACTGACAACCACCCAGTAACCGGCCAGAAATATTTGCTGACGGTGTTACGACTCAACGTTTTCCATGGTCCAGGCTGTGATCTTGATCTAATTCACAATGGCTGTTTCCGACACTTTCCGTGTGCAACTAGTTTTGTGGCAGCCGCAGTGAGGTGCGTGGCCGGCCTTCTTAAGGGAGCAATAAGACCCCCGCGCGACTCTCGATCGCCCCGCCGTTAGCATCAACAACCATGACGAGCGTGACTGAGCCCTCCGCCGAGCACGAGATCGATATCCACACCACCGCCGGGAAGCTGGCCGATCTGCGCAAGCGCGCGGAAGAGGCTCTGCGCCCCGTCGGTGAGGAGGCCGTCGAGAAGGTTCACGCCAAGGGCAAGCTCACCGCGCGTGAGCGCATCCTCGCGCTGCTCGACGAGGATTCGTTCGTAGAACTCGACGCGCTGGCCAAGCACCGCAGTAAGAACTTCGGCCTCGACAAGAACCGCCCAACTGGTGACGGCGTCGTGACCGGGTACGGCACCATCGACGGCCGCGACGTCTGCATCTTCAGCCAGGACGCCACCGTGTTCGGCGGCAGCCTCGGCGAGGTCTACGGCGAGAAGATCGTCAAGGTCCAGGAACTCGCCATCAAGACCGGCCGCCCGCTCATCGGCATCAACGACGGTGCCGGCGCGCGCATCCAAGAAGGCGTCGTCTCGCTTGGCCTGTACAGCCGCATCTTCCACAACAACATCAAGGCCTCGGGCGTCATCCCGCAGATCTCGTTGATCATGGGCGCTGCGGCAGGCGGTCACGTCTACTCCCCCGCCCTCACCGACTTCGTCATCATGGTCGACCAGACCAGCCAGATGTTCATCACCGGGCCCGACGTCATCAAAACCGTCACCGGTGAAGACGTCACCATGGAAGAGCTCGGCGGCGCCCAGACACACATGTCCAGATCGGGCACCGTGCATTACGTCGCCTCCGGCGAGCAGGACGCGCTGGACTACGTTCGCGACCTGCTGTCGTACTTGCCGCCAAATAATTACGCCGAGCCGCCGCGCTATCCGGCACCGCATCCGGGTCCGATTGAGGAAAGCCTCACCGAGGAGGACCTCGAGCTCGACACCCTGATTCCCGACTCGCCGAATCAGCCGTACGACATGCACGAGGTCATCACGCGGATCCTCGACGACGACGAATTCCTCGAAGTCCAAGCCGGTTACGCGCAGAACATAATCGTCGGCTTCGGCCGCGTCGACGGCCGCCCAGTCGGCATCGTGGCCAACCAGCCCACCCAGTTCGCCGGCTGCCTGGACATCAATGCCTCCGAAAAGGCCGCCCGGTTCGTCCGGACCTGCGACTGCTTCAACATCCCGATCGTCATGCTCGTCGACGTTCCGGGCTTCCTGCCCGGCACCGGCCAGGAATACAACGGCATCATCCGCCGCGGCGCAAAGCTGCTCTACGCCTACGGCGAGGCCACCGTCGCCAAGGTCACCGTGATCACCCGCAAGGCCTACGGCGGCGCGTACTGCGTCATGGGCTCCAAGGACATGGGTTGCGATGTCAACGTGGCCTGGCCGACCGCTCAGATCGCCGTAATGGGTGCTTCCGGCGCCGTCGGGTTCGTCAACCGCAAGGAACTCAAGGACGCCGCCAAGAACGGCGAGGACGTCGACGCGTTGCGCCTGGAGCTGCAGCAGCAGTACGAGGACACGCTCGTCAATCCCTACATCGCCGCCGAACGGGGCTACGTCGACGCGGTCATCCCGCCCTCGCACACTCGCGGTTACATCGGGACCGCGTTGCGATTGCTGGAGCGCAAGATCACTCAGACGCCGCCGAAGAAGCACGGCAACATCCCGCTGTAGATCAAATCGTCTGCCAGACAAGGAGTTCAGCAGTGGATCATGATGCCGACATCGTCGAGGTGTCCGACCCGCGGGACATGACGATCGACAACCCGCCCGCTCCCGACCCGCACTTCCAGGTCGTCAAGGGCAACCCCAGCGCTGAGGAGATCGCGGCACTGGTGACCGTGCTGGCCGGCGCAGGCGGCGCCGGGCATGCCGAACCAGGTCCTCAAGAGCTCAACCCATGGGGTCATCCGATCGACAAGTTGCGCTACGACGTGACCAGCTGGCAACGCGTCACGCTGCTGGAGCGGATGCACATGCGGCGATGATGAGCCGCTTGCGCGGAGAACAAAGACCGTGACGCGTGTCGTCCTCGGCTCCGCCTCGAGCGGTCGGCTGCGGGTCCTGCGCCAGGCGGGCATAGAGCCGCTCGTCGTCGTCTCCGATGTGGATGAGGACGCACTCATCGCGTCACTCGATCCCGAGACGCCGCCTGAAGCGGTGGTGCTCAAACTGGCCAACGCCAAAGCGCTCAGCGTGGCCGCGCTTCTGCCACGGGATGTCGTCACCGATTGCGTTGTCATCGGCTGTGATTCGATGCTGTACCTGAACGGGTCGCTCCGCGGAAAGCCCGGCAGTGTGGGCGCGGCACGCGATCAATGGTCCGAGATGGCCGGATCTGTCGGCCACCTCCTGACCGGGCATTCACTGCTGAGACTCACCGACGGTGTCATCACCCACACGCAGGGCGAAACTGGCAGCACAACGGTGCATTTCGGGCGACCGTCAGTCGATGAACTCTCCGTCTACGTAACGACAGGCGAGCCGGTGCATGTCGCCGGCGCGTTCACGCTCGACGGATTAGGCGGGTGGTTCGTTGACCGGATCGAGGGCGATCCGTCGAACGTCATCGGCATCAGCTTGCCATTAGTCCGGCGACTCGTTGAAGCAGCGGACCTGACGATCAATGATCTAGGACGTAGGCCTTAACACTTCTCGTTGAGGCGGCGAATCGCGAAGATGACTCGCTTCGACTTCTGCGAAATCTGGGCGTCCCGCCGAGGAGAGGTCGCGCAGACGGCCCAGTTCGAGTAGTTGTAGACAACCTGATTGACGCTGGGTTGAAACCGGAGGTCCAGCTCGGCGTCACCCGTGACAGAGCGCACGTCTTTGATCGCGCTTTCGAGAATCTCACCCCGAACGTCGGGCATGACCCACTGATCCGCAGCCGACGCCGGGCCTGCAAGCCCCGTCATGGCGACAACAACAGCAGCAGTCGTCGCGCCCGCCGCAATGACACTCTTTCGCATCGCCCACCCCTTTGGTCTCGTTGAAGCCAGTAGGACATTAGCCCATCGCGCGCGACGGCGGTGCGCATCACCTGTGTCACGGTCGATTTCACAGGTTCGTCCCGCTGACACGATTTGCGGTTGCCGATGGCGCGACACAGCGTGACTCACATCACTTCACATTGCGCTATGCGCGCGATTGGAGAATCAGCGATCATTACCCGTAACCGTCAATTGGGCGCCGGGGGGCAATCATGGTTACTGCGCTGGACCGTTATCGAGAATCGTCGCTGCGTCGCCGTCGACGTGCAGAACGAGCAAACTATCGTCTAGACGTTCAAGGTTTGCGAGCACTGGCCGTTGTCGCTGTGCTCGCAGCCCACCTCGGCGGGTGGCCCCGCGGCGGAACCGTCGGCATCGACGTCTTCTTCGTCGTCTCCGGCTTCTTCGTCACCGACCTGCTTCTGCGCAGCGCCGAGTCCACCGGTTCGGTGTCCGTGGGTAGCTTCTGGCTCGACCGCGCGCGCCGCATTCTGCCCGTTGCGATTCTCGTCGCCGTCGCCACCTTTGTCGCGTCGACCGTGCTGATTCCCAGCCGCGCCCACGACACCGGTGTTGACGCACTCTTCTCCCTCGCATTCCTTGCCAACTGGCACTTCGCTTCTCGAGGCGCTGACGCATCCATGGCCGCGGACGCCGCCTCTCCGCTGCAGCACTACTGGCCCCTCGCCATCGAGGAGCAGTTCTACGTCGTCTGGCCGCTCCTCGTGCTCGCGATCACCGTTGTCGTCGCGCGCCGCGCGTGGAGTCGCGAACGTCGGCTCGGCGCCGTCGCGGCGACCAGCGGGGTCGTCACCGCCGCATCCCTCGCCTGGGCCACCTACGAGACCGTCGCGGCACCGCACTGGGCGTTCTTCAACTCGTTCGCCCGCGTCTGGGAGCTCGGCGCGGGCGCAATTCTCGCGACCGCGGTCGGCGCGCTGGCGACCCTTCCCGTGTGGCTGCGACCCCTACTGTCGTGGGCCGGTGTGGCGCTGATCGTCGCCAGCCTGTTCCTCATCGATCCCGCGGCTGGCGGCTTCCCCGTCCCGTGGGCCCTGCTACCCGTCGTCGGAACCCTTCTCGTCATCGCCGCCGGCGTCGGCAGCGAGCCGCTGTTCCAACCGCTGCTGCGCAACCGTGCCGCCACCTATCTCGGCGACCTCTCCTACGCCCTCTACCTCGTGCACTGGCCCGTCATCGTGCTGCTCTCCGCCGCGATGGAAACGAACGTCTACTACTACGCCGCCGCGTTGTCCCTGTCGTTCGGCCTGGCCATCGCCTGCCACCACTTCGTGGAAGAGCCGCTGCGCCAGGTCAGTTGGGCCGCCGTGAGCCAGGCCCGGCAGGACATGAGGCACGGCCTCTACCAGGTCCAGCGCGCCACCAAGGTGGCCGCCGTCGCCGCGCTCGTGCTCATCACCCTCGCCGTCATCGCGTTCGCCGCACGTCCCGACCGCTTCGAACCCGCACAGCACGCCCTGCCGTGCTGCGGCCACGTCGGCTAAGCCAGCGCGTCCGCTACCGCTTCGGCGGCCGGCTTCAACGAGAGACCCTTCTGCCGCGCGCTCACGTGCGCCCAGCCCCGCTCCGCCAACTCGGCGCGGGCCACCTGGTCTCCACACAACCTGCGAAGCAGCGCCGCGAGCTCGGCCCGTTTCGTGGGATCGAAGTAGTCCGCCCCGTCCCCGCATGTCTCCCGCAGAGCAGGGATGTCCGCGGAAGTCACCGCCGTGCGTGAGGCCATCGCCTCGATCGGCGGCAACCCCGCGCCCTCGTGCAGCGAAGGCATCACCAACAGGTCCGCGCCCGCCACCAGCGCCCTGAGCACCTCGAAGTCCAGCCGGCCCATCACCTCGACCCGGTCCCCCAGTGCCGCGGCCAACGCCGGCACCCGCTCATCTCCCCCACGCAACGCCTCCCCGCTGCCCGCGATCACCAGCCGGTGCGGGATGTCGCCGACGACGTCCCCGAACGCCAACAGCAGCAACGGTAAGTTCTTGTGCCACTTGGCGTTCCCCACGTACAGCACGTACGGCTGGGGCACCGGCGACAGCGCGGGATCAACGGGGGCGAACCAGTGCTCGTCCACCGGAATCGGCGTCGCCGTCGTGCGTGCCCTCGGCGCGATAGCCGCGAACGTCGCCGAGGTCGCCTCCGACGGCGTCAACACCAGCGTCGCGAACCGTCCGTCCAGCACGAACATCGCCCGCGCATACGCGCGTCGCGCCGCGCTCTGACCGCTGATCTCCTGTTCCCGTACGTGCATGGTGTCGTGCACCGTCACGAAAAGCTGCGTGCGCCGGTGCCGCGGTGAGAGCGTCGCGAACGGAAACGGGTAGTGCGGCACCCAGAACCCGCGCGGCCGCACCTCGTCGAGCGCGCGGCCCCACACCCGCTGCTCCCCCACCGTGTACATCGCGGCCGGCGGGGCCGTCACGATGCGCGCGTGCCGCAGCTCCGGCACCGCATGATCGTTGACCAGGACGGCCAGCGAGAGTCCTCGTTCGGCGAACGTGTCTTCCAGGTTGGGCAGCAACGTCGCGATGTAGGTGCCGATCCCGCTCTGCCGGATGTGCCGTGCGTCGAACAGCAAGTCGACCCGGCGGTCGGTCAAGTCAACCGGCCTTCCAACTGCGGCAGCAGGTCAGGGTTGGCCCACATCCGCTTCAGCGTCTCGTCAAGCTCCCACTTCGGCGACCACCCGAACAGCTCCCCGATGCGCGAGATGTCCGCACCCAGGTAGGGCCGGTCCACCGCCCGCATCCGGCTCGGATCCTGGCGCACCTCGAAGTCCAAGCCCAGCACCGAGCGCATCCTGTTCACGATGTCGTCCACCGAATACTGCTGTCCGCTGCCCAGATTCACGATCTCGACGCCGCCGGGACTCGGCACCGCCCCCAGTGCCGCCGCCGCGAAGCCACCCGCGGCGTCCTGGACGTCGATGTAATCCCGCTTGGGCCAGGTGTTGCCGAGGTTGATCGCTTCCGGGCTGTCGCGCAGCTGCACGACGATCGCGGGCAGCAGGTGGGGGTTCGTCTCCCCGGGACCGATCACGTTGAACAGCCGCACGATCACGCCCGCGATGTCGCGGTTCGCCGCGAACATGTGCACGTAGTCCTCGCCCTGGTCCTTGGTGAAGCCGTAGATGTCCACCGGCTTGACCACCGACTCGAGTTCCCGATGCGGCTCTTCGTCCGGTTCGTACACCGCACCACTGCTGGCGAAGACGAACCGCGTGCCCGGGGCGAGCGCAGAGAGCACATTCACCACGCCGGTCACGTTGGTCGCCACCGCGTTCGCCGGATCGGCGTCGCACTCCGGGATGTAGTGGATGGCCGCCAGGTGCACCACGACCTCGGGGGCGAAGCGTTCGACGACCGCGGCGATCGCGGCGGCGTCGCGGATGTCGACCCGCTCGAACGCGAAACCGTCGAGCTCACCGGCCAGCCAGTCCGGCGTGCCGTAGCGCAGCAGGTCGGCGACGAGCACGTCGTTACCGTCCTTGAGCGTCCGCACCAACTCCTTGCCGACGAAGCCGGCGCCGCCGGTGACCATGATGCGCATACGTGCTACCCCCCGAGTTGTCTCTGTTGAGCGTGCTTTTCGAGCTTTTCTGCGATGTGCGTCCAGTCCAGGTCCACCGCACCGGCGCGCCCGGCCTGCGAGTAGCCCTCCCAGCCGGCCTGCGCCTCGAGCAACGCGTCGGCGAACGCGACGGGCGTCTGGCCACACACCACGCCCGCGCCGTACTGCTTGACGACGTCCTTGCCGCCGTTCTCGGGGAAATCCGCTGTCACCACCGGCAGCCCGCTGGCCATGGCCTCGGCGATCACCCGGGGGAAACCCTCGCGCCGGCTCGGCATGCCCAGCACCGACGACGTCGCGAGAAGGTCCAGCTTGGGCGCCTCGTCCACCGACCCCAGCACGTGCACCCGATCGGCTGCGGGACTCTGTCGGACGGTTGCCTTCACATCGTCGAGTGATGGCCCCGCCCCGGCGATCACGAGGTCACCGACGAAGCCGCGCTCCGCGGCCAGCCCGAAAGCATCGATGAGCAGTGGCAGGTTCTTGTGCGGCGCCAGCCGACCGACGTACAGCACGCCCGAGCGCTCGGCACCGGGAGCCGCGCGATACCGATGGGCCTCGATACCGCTGGGCAGCACACCACATTCGCGCCCCGACTGTCGGGTAATCGCGGCAGCAACCGCCTCACCGACCGCGAAATTGGACCCGACCAGCTTCGGGAACTGCGCCTGCAGCGTGCGCAGCAGCCTATCGTCGCGAATCTCGCACCAGTGCAGAGCAGTTCGCTCGCGAACCGACGCCGGCAGCGCTAGGACATGCATCAGCGGCCACTCGTTGAGCAGGTAGAAGTCATGATCACCGCGCACCGCGACACGCCAGATGCCCGCGCTGTACTTCGTGATGTCGAACCAGTTGCGCCGCAACGCCTTGAACCTCGGCGTCTTGTAGCTGCCCGAGTTCGCTTCCCGGTGCACGGTGACGCCGTTGATGACCTCGACATCCGGCAGGTCGGGCACGTGTCCGATGCAGTACACGTCGACGGTGTGGCCCCGGCGCACAATCGCCTCGCCCAACTCCTGGAAGAATACTTCCTGGCCGCCGACGCTCGGAAAATAGAGCTCGGTCAGGAACGCAAACCGCATCTCCGCCATCCCCCCGTGCTCAATCCGTGGCTCGGCAATCCGAGATACCACGGCAAAATCGATCCTGAAATTCTGTGACGTGCGACGGAGGTCATCGTATCGGCTACCGCCAGTTCACGATGTTCGTTTGCCCACCGAATACCGGCGCCGCTGGATTACGCTCACGGCCATGGGAGGTGACGCACCGCGAATCGGTGTCGCGGTGACCACGGTGGGGCGTTGGGAGCCCCTGCGTGAACTGCTCGCCGACCTGGCCGCGCAGAGCCGGCCTGTCGCAGCAGTGGCGATCGCCCATCACGATCCGGCGGGCGAGCAGGACCTGGCGGCCGTGATCGCGGACTTCGCCGACACCCTGACCATCCGCACCACCGTCAGCGCACGGGGAATCTCCAACGGGCGCAACGCCGCCGTGGCCTTGCTGCCCGACGACGTCGACTGGCTCTGGTTCCCCAACGACACCAGCCACGTCGAACCCGATTTCATCGAGCGCCTCGCCCGCCACTGCGTGGCGACTGCCACCGTGTGCGCAGGCCGGCTGCTCGACAGCGAGGGCCCACGCAATCCGCTGCCCGCTCCGGGAACGCCGCTGACGAAGCGCAGCGCCTGGGGGGCCATCGAGCCGGCCACCGTGTTCCGCCGCGACGCCTTCAACACAGTCGGCGGGTTCGATCCGGGCCGCGGTTCCGGCGCCGACACCCCGTGGCAGTCCGCCGAGGGACCCGACCTGCTGCTGCGGATGGCGCGACTCGACGGCTTCGCCATCGTCTGGGCCGACGACGTCGTCGTGTGGGCCCAGACGGAATTCGCGCACCTGCCGCCCCACGAACGACGCCGCAAGCTGCGCAACTACGGCCGCGGCGCGGGAAACCTGTTGCGCACCTGGGATTATCCGCTGTGGTACAAGACGGCGCACCTCGTGGCTGCGGCGCTGATGCCCATCCGCAACCCCGAGAAGTTCAGCCCGCGCGACGCGGCGGCGCTGCTGATCGGGCGCGCCGAAGGCTTGGCTGGTCGGCCGTTCACCCGCGAAGCCGATACCCGTGCCGTCCTGCGCTAACCGACTGCTGCTGAGCCTGATCCTGATCGCCGGACTGATCACCTCCTGCCAATCCCACCCAACGCACGTGCCGATCGGGATGACGGTGCACTACCGCGGCGCCGACGCGCAGTCACTCGAGCAGCAGTTCGACGCGATGGCCGCGATGAACGTTCGGTGGGTACGCGTCGACGTCGACTGGTCGGTGATCGAACCCGTTCAAAGTCGATTGGATTGGACGTCGGCCGACACGATCGTGGATCGCGCGCTGCGTCGCGGCATGCAGGTGTTGCTCGTGCTCGCTTTCGCCCCGCCGTGGACGAAAGGCATGACCGAATCCAATCGCGACCGCCCGCACGATCCCGCGGCGTTTGCCAACTTCGCCCGCGTCGCAGCGCAGCGCTACTCCGCACGCGGTGTGCGTGACTGGGAGATCTGGAACGAACCCAACACCGGGAAGTTCTGGCCGCCCGACCCCGATGTCGCCGAGTACGGGCGCGTCTTCCGTGCCGCCGCGGCGGCGGTGCGCGACATCGACCCGCGCGCCACCCTGCTCATCGGCGGGCTCTCCCCCACCTACGGCAGCCCGGGGCCCGACGTCGATCCGACCACCTATCTCAGCCATCTCTACGACGATGGCGCGGCGCAACTGGCCGACGGAATCGCCGTGCATCCCTACACCTTTCCGTCGTACCCGATGGATCGCACCCAGCGCACGACGGGAGGCTTCCGTGACCTGCCGGCGCTGCATGCCCTGATGACGCAGCGCGGTGACGGCGCCAAGAAGGTGTGGATCACCGAGTACGGCGCCCCCACCGGGACCGGTCCGAGCGCCGTGTCCGAACAGGACCAGGCCGCTACCCTGCTGCAGGCCCGCCGGCAGGTCGACGCCTGGGACTGGGTCGGCCCCCTCATCTACTACGAATTGGTCGATGGTGGAACCGATCCGAACGAGATCGAGGACAACTTCGGGGTGCTGCGCGCCGACAACAGCCGCAAACTCGCCGCCATCGCGTTGACCGACACCGCCGACGGATCCGACTGAACCCAGGCTAGGACGACGTGTTCGGTGTCGGCAGCTTCAGCAGCTTCCGAACCAGCGGCCGCTTGTGTTCCGGCACCCGCTCGACGAGCCGATTGACCAACCCCTGGTCGACCATCGAGGCCACCGACAACGTCCGCAGCACCGCGGCGTACACGATGATCGCTGCGGGAATCGACACCGCCAGCGACAGCGCGGAGCCCCACTGGGAGCTGATGAGATCGGCGATCGCGGCGGCCGCCACCGCCGCGGCCGCGATGGCACCGAGCACGCGGTACGGCGGGCGGAAGTTCAACTTGACTGTCACGTACCAGGTTTCGAGCAGGACGACGAGAACCTGAGCCGCCCCGCGCGACCACGCCGCGCCCATCAGTCCGTGGCGAGGAATCAACAGGAACCCCAGCGCGATGGTGACGATCAGGCCGAGGCCGTTGGAGATCACCAGCAGAGCCGTTTTACCGGTGCTGTAAAGCAGGTAGAGCGTGGTGACCCCGAGCGCGGAGATGGCTGCGGCGATCAGCAGCACCGCCGCCGCCGGTACCGCGTCGGCGTAATCGGCGCCGAACAGGGCCGGGATCAACACCGGCGCGACGGCGGCAAGCCCGAGGCACAGCGGGACGATCACCATCGCGATCAACGCGGTGGTGGTGCGATACAGCCGCACCATGTGATCGTGGGCACCCATCCCGTGCTGCTCACTGAAGCGTGGCAGCAGCGCCGAGAGCAGCATCGGCGGCAGCTGCACCGCCATCTCGGCGATCGTGACTGCCGCGGCGAACAATCCGACGGCGGTCAATCCGCTGTAGTGCTCGAGGAACACCACCTGAGTGCGGCCGAACACCAGCGTGCCGATGACACCGACGGCCCAACTGCCCAGCGCGAACTTCCCCACCTCGCGGCGCAGGGCAGGCTCCACCCGGGGCTTCTTGCGCAGCAGCCGGTACACCCTGCTCGCCGGCAGGAGACTGCCGGCGATGTAGCCCGCCAACGCTCCGGGGATGCCGAACAGCCATGCACCCGCCGCAAACGTCGACACCTTCAGCAGCGCCGAGACCGCCGACAGTTGCGCGACCTCGCCGAACCGCTGCTCACCCCGCAGATAGAACAGATAGAGATCGCCCAGTTTCCAGGTCACGAACCAGGCGGCCGCAACGACGATCACGACCACCGTGGACGTGCCCTCGAGCGCACCTTTGCCCGGCCAGAGCAGGTAGCCGACGAGCACGATCCCGACCACCGTCATCGCCGAGATCGACACCCGGGTGGTGGCCCCGATCAGGCCCTCGGCCTCGTCGCCGCGCCCCTCGGCACGCAGATTCGGGATGAAACGTTGTTGCACGACGTCGATTCCGAGCGAGGCGATCGTCGCCGCGACCGTCACACACCACACCACGTACGCGAAAACGCCGAGCCGCTCAGGGCCCAACAACCGCGCCACGATCGCATTCCCGACAAAGCCGGCCAGCGCCACCGCGGCGCCTGACGCGAATCCCAGGAGCGTGTTCTTGGCGAAGCTCGGCGACATCAACGCTCCCCGCGGGGCAGCCGCTGCCTGCCGAGGCGCGCCAGCGATTTCGCCGCGCTCGCCCACGCCATCGAACCGGGACGGCCGTACCGGACTCCCGCCGCGATCGATCTCGTCACTCCGCGCAGTGAGCCGGCCCCCAACGCCGACCCCACCGCCGAGGTCAGCATGTAATCGCCCCGCACCCGCGGTGACTCGTCGGCCAGTTCGCGTACACCCCAGTCGATGTACTCGGCACTGCGATCGATCCCCGCCCGGGACACCGACACGGCAGTCCACACGATGTCGACCAGCGGATCGGGCAACTGGATGATCGGCAAGCGCGGGAAGGCGCGCCGCACCTCCATCAGCCACTTCGGGTCGTCGTGAATCGACCCCTCCGCCACCGAGAGCGGAACCGACTGCGTCAACGCTCGCGGGAACAGTAGCGTCGAGGTCTGCACCATGTTGAACGCCTGCCGTTCCCGCATCTCGAACAGATAGGGGGCCACCGGTTCGAACTGGTCGAGCAGTGTGCGGGGCCCGACGATCGGTTCACCGCCGTCGAGCAGACGGCGGAAGCGACATGACATGATCCATTCGGAGCCCTCCGGAGCGGCTGCCAGCTGCCGCTCGAGTTTCTCCGGTCGCCACACGTCGTCGTCGTCGAGCAGCGCAATGACATCGCCGCGCGCCGCCTCGACACCCAGATGCTTGGCCCGGCTGGGGCCTTCCGCACCGGCGGTCGCAATCACCTTCACCTTCTCCGCATCCGGCAGATCGGGCACACAGTCGCGGTCCAGCACGACGATGATCTCTGCCGGCGGAACCGTCTGTCGCAGAGCCGAATCCACAGCCTGACGGAGACTCGGTCGTCCGATCGTCGGGATGACCACACTCACTGCGTCGCCAGTCATACCGGTCTACCACACCGATTCAGCACCAGAACCGCGAAGATCAAACCGCTGATCGGGAACAGCTGCAGGTTCGGCAGCAGCCCCCACACCGCCTCTGTCGAGGCGGCGACGAAAAAGGCGCCCAGGTAACCGAACAGCGCGATCTGCCGACTCGGCTGAAGCGTCCGCGTGCCCAGGATCGCGATCACCAGCACCGGCGCCAACACCGCCACACCGATCACTCCCGACTTGACCAACGTATCGACCACGAGGTTGTGTCCCGTGCCCACGTAGGCCCACGCCGCGACGTTCGCGTTGTGCTGGGCATCGATCAGGAACCAGTTGACGCCGAGACCCACCAGCGGGGAACTCTGCCACTGGGCCAGACTGGCCGCCCACACCGCAGCGCGATCGGTGAACGCGTCAGGATCCCACGGCAAGAACGGCAGAATCACCATTCCGCACGCCGCAGCACTGACGAACACGGTTCCTGAGAAGCGGACATTGATGACCGATCGGATGCGGCACACGCCCCACCACAGCAGCACCATGGCCGCGGCGATCACCGCGGTCCGCGACGCCGACGCCAGGATCGTCGTCAGCAGCACGGCGCCGCAAAACAGCTGCCACCGCCTGCCCGGAACCAATGGAACGAGCGAAAACGCCACTGCGCAATACATTCCGAGCACATTGCCGTGCCCGAACGGACCGGCAAGCTCCCAGCCGCCGATGATCGCCTTGATGGAGACGATGTTGTACATCATGTAGTCGGGGACGAGCAGTCCGCCGATCAACGAATACACGCCGATCCCGGTGACCAGGATCGGCAACCACTTCAGACCCTCGATGGACGCACCCGTCTTCCACAGCGCGATCACGAAGAGATTGGCCAGCAGGATCTTCGGCAAGTCTGCGGGCGGCGGCAACGACGGGCTGATCACGTAGGGCACATTCACCGCGAGCAGCAGGATGAGGACGCCCCCGACCGTGCGGTCCGGGCGGCCGCGGGTCAGCAGTACCACGGCCGACGTGTAGGCCAGCAGCGCGGCCGAACCGCCCAGCCGTGCCAGGTGGGCCAGCGGAACCTCTCCCGAACCACCTGACTCTTCGAGCGGTGGCAGATCGGGTGCGTGTTTGACGAAGATGTGGTTGATGGCCTCGGGAACCACCACGAGTGCGACGGCGAGGATGATCAATCCGGCCAGCGCGTGCCGCTCGAACCGCGGATAGCGGACGCCGTCATCCGCAAGGCCCACGCCGGTCGGGGCGGGCGCGAACACGGTGGGGCGCATCGACACTGCCTGTTTACTTCTGGTGCGTCATGACGACAGCACCGGTCAGCGGTGCACCCGCCCGTCTCAATGCAGTAACGGTATCGGCCACGTCCTTGCGCGTGCTCGAGCCGTACCGCACGACCAGCAAGACGCCCTCCATGAATGCGCCGACCATCGCCGCGTCCTTCACCGTCCCGGGCGGGCTATCCACCACGACGTAGTCGAAGCGCTTACCCAGCTCGGCGAAAACCGTTCGTGCTCTCTGCGTTCCGAGGATCTCGGTCGGATTCACCGTCAGTTCCCCAGCAGGAAGCCCGGTCACCAAGGAGAACTGCGTCTCCTGCAGGGCGTCCGACAACTCCGCCGCACCCATCAGAACCGTGCTCAGCCCAACCGAACCGGTGATGTCGAGGCTCGCCGCAACGCTGGGCCGGCGCAGATCGGCGTCGACCACGACCACCGAATGCTCGGCTTCACCCAGTGCCACGGCGAGGTTCACCGCCACGGAGGTCCGGCCTTCTCCGGCTCGCGAGCTGGCCACCAGCAGCATTCGCGGGCCGGGCGCCACCTCCAGTGACTGCAGATTGGTGCGCAGTTCGCGGAACGCGTCGGCCACCGTGGGATCGTCGTGCTCGAACGCGACGACCGGTCCCCCACCACGACCGCCTCCCGCCGGGATCTCGCCGATCACGCCGACTCCGGTGATGGCTTCGACCGATTCGGGACGCCGAATCGCCGGGTCCAGCCGATCGCGAATCAATGCCAACAAAACCCCGAGCAGCAGGCCGACTGCGGCCGCCACGGCCAGGATCCGCGACTTCTTGGGCGACACGGGGGTTTCCGGCACACCGGCGCGCTGCTGCACCACCACCTGAGCGTTCGGCCGGGCACCGAGGTCCGGGGTTTCCAACGCGGCCGCCATCACCACGAACTCGTCGGCGAGGGTATTCGCGATGTCGCGGGCCCGCGTGGGCGAGGAGTCCTGCACCGTGACGTCGATCAGCACGGTGTCCGTGGGCGCGACCGCCGTGATCTTCTTCATCAGTTGCTCAGACGTCATATCGAGCCCGAGCTTGTCGATCGTGCGCTGGGCGAGCAGGCCGCCCTGCAGCAGCTGGGTGTAGGAGAGCACACGACGCTGGGCGAACAGGCCACCGTCGTTGGTCTGTGTATTGGTGCCATCGGACGTCGTTGATACGAACAATCGCGTGTAGGCCACATACTGGGGAGCCGTGAGCAACAGGTAAGCAACGGCAGCCGACATCGTTATGAGCACCACGCCGCAAATGATTTTCCAGCGGGTCCGCAGAATCCGCGTGAAGTCATGGACCGTCAAGGGTGACCTTTCAACGCAGCGACCTTTCCTGTGTCCATCGTTCGCGCATCACGCGGTACACCGGTGCGCATACGCTATCTCAGATCCGATGCCGCCGACGGCGTTACGACGGACGGTTGCCGGGGAATTCGCGTCACGAAACGGTGACATCACAGCCAGGCGATAACCCGTCTAGCCCATTGATGCGCCGGTATAGTCCACCACTGCTGCCATTCCGTCACTCAATTGCGGGAAAGAAGACACGCGTGCGACGACGATCGCCCTCCCTCACCACCGCACGATTTCCGTTGCGCGTCGGCGCAATTGCCAGTACGAAAAGGGTCGGCCCCGACGGGACACGGAAATGAGGAGATCCTCGCTGTGGCGGATATTCCTGACGTCTGCCCTGTGCGTGATGCCAGCAATGTCGGCAGCCATCGAGGTCCCAAACGCAGGCGCTCAACCCAGCAATACCGCTGACCTTGCATCGGTAGCGTTGGCGTGGCGCACCCTCGGCGTCAGTGACGGGTTGTACCTCGGGCCGGACAGCCCCACGACCGTGACGGTGCCCGTGCCCTCGGGCCTGCAGGCGACGCGACTGCAAGGCACCATTGCGGCCCCGATGAACGTCGACGCCGGCTTCCTCGAGATCACCGACGGCAACGGCTTTCTGCTGGCCGACATCCCCCTGCCGCCGGCGGCCACAGCTCCGCCGCAGACCCCCCTCGATGTCGACATCGCCCCCGCACGCGTCCGCGCGTCCTCGATGTCGCTGACGTTCAACCTGCGCGCAACCGACAACCGCGACGGCTTCTGCGGACCCCTGCAGCAGCTCGCGCTCAGCGGCCTCAGCACCGTCTTCACCGGTGCCGAAGCGCCGGCCACCACCGTCGCCACCTTCTTCCCGCCGGTGCTGGAACGGGTGAACATCTACACCCCCACAGATGCCAGCACCGCCGAACAACAGTCGGTACTCACCATGGTCTCGACGTTGACCCGGCTCTACCACTCCCAGCCGCTCGTCGTCGACGTCATCACGCAGCCGCGCGGCACGCGACCACCACCCGCCGGGCAGTTCGGCCGCACCGTCGTCGTGGAATCCGGCGGACGTGCCGGCCTGACCATCGAAGACCCCGGCGCCGACACCGTCCGGCTGCGGGTGAGCGGCAACGGGGACGAACTGACCACCCAGGTCGGTCTGCTCGTCAACCAATTGCAGTCGCTGGTGCAGACGCCGACCGCACGCATCGACCAGGCCGGCCCCACCTCCACCCCCACCGGCGACACGCTGACCTTCGAGCAGCTGAAGATCACCGGAAAGACCGACGTGCTGCGCACCGGCAGCGTCACCGTCGGCGTCGACCGCTCCGCACTCGGAATCGGCCGCGTCGACGGCGCCACCGTGCACCTGCTCGCCGACTACACCCCGGTACCGTCCGATGACGCGGCCAGCGTCATCATCCGATCCAACGATCGGGTGCTGTACCGGGCCGCGCTCGACAACAGCGGGCGCCTGGACGCCACATTCGACGTCGCGGGCACAGCGCTGACGCAGTACCTCGGGCTGGACATGGCGCTGACCTACACCCCGCATCAGACGTGCGGACCCCTCATCGCGCCCATCACCTTCCAGGTGGATCCGCGCTCCACGCTGACGCTGCACCGGGGAGGCGTCCCGGCTGGCGGATTCACCTCTCTGCCTTCGGAATTCAGCCCCAGCTTCATGGTCGCGATGGACGGCACCAGTCCCGCGCAACTGGTGTACGCAGCACGTACCATCAACGCCATCGCCCGGCTGACCAGCCAGCAGCTGACACCGCAGGTAGTCGACGTCAAAACCGCGGCCGACTCCCGATCCGGCGCGTTGATCGTCGCGAAATCGAGTGCCGTCGCCGACACCACACTCGACCCGCCGATCGGCGGCGATGCCAACACCGTCGACATCGGCCTGCCCACCGAGCTTCGCGCCGACGTCGCCGACGGGCTCGGTTCGATCCAGGTGTTCGGCGATCAGGCCCGCGATCGCACGGTGGTCCTGATCAGCACCACCAACGACTGGCGGTTGGTGGATCCACTGTTGGATTACATCGACGGACTTCAGGGCGGCTGGTCGGCACTGACCGGCGATGTCCTGGCCGCGGGGGCCGCAGGCGTCCCGACGAATGTCACCGTCCGCGCGATCGGCGACAGCGGATCCGACGCTCAGACAGCGACTTCCAGCGAGCAGAAGGGCTGGTTGCCCCTGGCCATCGCCGCGGGCGTCCTGGTGATCGTTGTCGCCGTCATCGCGGCGCTGCTGGCCCGCCGTCGCCGGCCCAAGACGGGTAGTTGAGCGGACACGTACGCTTGCATTGCAGGCGGCGCGATATTTTCAGGAACGCCGCCACATCACCGGACTAGGGGGCCGATGACGGACCAGCTCACCGCAGCTGCAGCGGGCGTCGGCCTGGAACCCAGTTTCCAGCAGGTCGTTTCCCTGCCCGACGGAGCCGTCGTCGGCTACGAAGCGCTCGCTCGGTGGCCACGGCTTGACGGTCTCGGCCCCCTCGAAGTCTTCGCCCATGCCGAACAGACGGGCCAGCTCGACAGCCTCGATCACCAGTGCATCCACTCCGCCGCAGGCGGGGCACTCGACGGCGCCTGGCGCGCCGGCATGCTGCTGCTGATCAACTGCGAACCGACCACCTCGAACATAGACGTGGAGGCGACAAGCGCGCTGGCCGCGGCCGCCTCCGCCTTCGACGTGGCGTTCGAGTTCACCGAGCGCGGACTGCTGACCAACCCACGGGCGCTCCTCGGTAAAGTCGCTTCGCTGCGCGCTCAGGGTTTCAAGATCGCCATGGATGATCTTGGCGCACACACGGATTCGCTCGCGCTGCTGGACATCATCCAACCTGAGTTCCTCAAGCTCGACCTCAACCTCGTTCAGCGACAACCCGACCGCGTTCAGGCGCGCACCATTGCCGGCGTCATCGCCCATCACGAACGGACCGGTGCGGTGATCGTCGGTGAGGGCATCGAGACCGACGAACACCTCGAGCAAGCCCTGGCGTACGGCGCCACCCTCGGCCAGGGGTACCGCTTCGGCCGGCCCGGTGCGTTGACTCACACCCCAGATGCGTTCATCGGACCATCGCACGCCTCGATATTCCCGCTAGCCGACGATGCGTCGACCTTTGCCTTGGTGCGCGACCGTCTACGGCCCCGGACCGTACGCTTCGACACCCTTCACGAACTGTCCCGGCACATCGAGCGATTGGCCAACAACGCGGAGAGTCCACCGATGGTCCTGGCCACCGTGCAGGATCAGTCGAGGCTCAGCGCCTCGACGATGCGCACCTACACCGAGCTCGCGCAACGGGCGCCGCTGGTTGCGATGTTCGGCGCGAACGTGCCCGACGACCTCGGCAACGGTCTGCGCGGTGTCCACCTCGCCACCGACGATCCGCTGGTGCACGAGTGGACGATCCTGGTCCTCGGCCCGGACATCGCTGCCGGACTGATCGCCCGCGAGGTGTCGCCCGCCGGCACCCCGCAAGCCCAGCGCCGCTTCGACATGGTCATCACCTTCGACCGCGGCCTCGTCACGCTGGGTGCGCGCTGCCTCCTCAGCCGCCTCGCCGCCTAGACACACCGGTGGGCTGGACCCCCTAGGACCCAGCCCACCGTGCGTTCCGCTAGAGGACCGATGGCGGCGTGATCACCCTGACGGTCGTCACCCCGTCGGTGCCGTTCAGCGTCGCGGTGCTGACGTAGACCGTGCCGTCGGGCGCAACAGTCGGCGCGGTGGCGACGCGTCCGGGCACCTCCAGGACTTTGGTGACACCCGCTGAGCCCATCGCGTACACCGCCGACTTGAGCACCGTCACCTGACCCGTCTCGTCATCACTTGTGGATTCGATGATGGTCACGTACGCCGTCCCATCCGGTCCGAAGACGAACACCTTGCCCGTTGCACCCTGCAGGCCGCCCAATTCGATTGCTGCGGTGGGTGCCCCGCGATCGGTGAACGAGCCATGTGTCTCGCCGTTCTTGTCGAACGAAAGGCCCCGCACCGAGCCGTCGGTGTTGGTGACGATGAGAAGCCCCGTTCCATCTGGGGCGACGGCTACGAGCGACGTGCCTCCCTGGAGCTGTGAGGGGCTGCCCGGGAGGGACACCGTGCTCGCGCCGCTGTTGAGCACGACGACATGAGTGAACGAGTCGCCCGCCGCGTTGGACGTTTGGACCACCTGGTAGGCCGTGCCGTCAGCAGCGACGACGGGCACAAACGCCGGGTACCCGTCCACGCTGCGCGTCGATACCGTCCCTGTCGGGCTCACGATCGCCACGAAGTACGAGCCCTCGCCATCAGTCAACGGAACGTAGACCTTGTTGTCCGGCCCGATCGCCGCCAGGTTGATGACCGGCATCGTCGATCCGGGGAACTCGCCGGCGAGGCTGATCTCCGAACTCGCTCCGCCAGGCCGAAGCACAAGCAGTTTTGCCGCACCCTGGTCGTCGGTGATCGCCAGATAGGCCGTACCGTCCGGCGCCACCTGCGGCCAGCCCTTGACCGAACCCGTTGCCGACGCCGACGTCGTGACGACTGTCGACGTCAGCCGCGCGATCCGATAGGAGATGTCGTCATCGCCGTAGGCAATCAACGTCACGAGCACGGAACCGTCCGGCGACACGATCAATTGCGATCCCGGCGATCCGTTCAAAGTGCGCGTCGTCGCCGTCGCTCCCGTCACTGTCACCAATGTCGTGGTGAATGGCGACGCCTGATCGTTGACGAGAAGGTAGGCCGTGCCGCCGGAGACGACCATCGGGACATTGCTTCTGCCAGGAACAGCCTGCGTGGTGGTCGACGTGCCGTCCGGTCGCACGACCAGCACAGATGTCTGGGGGTCGGAACCAGTGGTCGTGACGGGCTGGTACGCCGTTCCGTCAGCCCCCACCGCTGGGAGACCAGCCGGCGTGCCCGCGAGCTGGTAGGCCTGCCCCTGGTCACCGGTGATACCCACCAGCGCGAAGGTGCCGTTGGGGGCGGCAGTCATGAAGTAAGCCGTCCCGTTCGCGCCCACCACGGGATAGCCAACGAGAGCAACGCCATCGAGGCTGAGGACCTGCGTCACAGTTCCTGTCGGGCTGACCGTCACGAACTTCGCTCCGCCACGTGAACCGGCGATCGTGACGAGCAGATTTCCGTCGGGCTGCGCCAGTGGAACGTTGGGGAACCCCGGGATATCCGCAGTCGTCACCAGAACGCGCCCGTCCGCGGTGAGCACACTGACACGACTGACCGCGTTGTCGAGATTCTGACCGGGAATGCTGGTCGTCACCTGGTACAACGTCCCGCCCGGCGCGGCGACCACACCGCTGACCGGAATGCCCGGCGTCGATTCCGTGGTCACCACATTCGGTGCGATCGTCACCGTCACCTGCACCGGCGTCGAACCGCCATGGCCGTCGGCGACAGTGACGGTGAACGTGTCGGTGTCGATTCCCGTTGTCTGCGTGGCCTGTTCGCGCATCGCAGCGGTCGGCTTGTACGTGAACGCGCCCGTGGCCGCGTCAAGCGTGATCGTACCGCCCTTGGCCGATGTCGCCGGACCGCTGTACGTGCGGACGTCGTTATCAGCATCCGATGACGTGACGGTGCCGGTGACCGTGCCGTCGGACGCCGGCGCCCCCGCCGAGAAACTGCCTTGCGGCGCAGTGTTACTCGGGCTGATGCTCACCGTGACCGGGACCTCAAGGGTGCCGCCACGACCGTCGGCGACTGTCACGATGAACGTGTCCCGCGTGACCGTCGAGCTCGCGCCCAGCGCCGATGCGGCGTGCCGCGCGGCGTCGGTGGGCGTGTAGACGAACGTGCCGTTGGCGTTGACGACCACGGCACCCTTCGCCGTGGACGTCGATCCGGTATAGGTCAGCTGATCACCGTTGGCGTCGGTGGCGCTCACCGTGCCGCTGACCTTGCCGCTCGAATCCGGCTGTCCGACAGTCGCGGTGCCATTGGTGGGTGCGCTGTTCGCCGCGGGGAGGATCGCCACTGACACCGTTACCGATGCCGAGCCCCCGACGTGACCATCGTTCACCGTGACCACGAACGAATCGGTCTTGTCTGCTTCTGTCGCACCGGCTTTGGCGGCGTTCTGCCGCGCTGCGGCCGTTGGGGTGTAGGTGAAGGTGCCGTCGGCGTTCACGACGAGTGTGCCGCCCTTGGCCGACGTCGTTGGACCGCTGTAGGTGCGCGTGTCGTTGTCGGCGTCGGTCGACGTGACCGCACCGGTGACCTTCCCGGTGGCATCGGGCGAGCCGGCGGTGAACGACCCGACGGGCGCGGCGTTGCGCGGCAGGATCGTCACCGTCACCGGGACCGCCAACGTGCCGCCGTTGCCGTCTGAGACCGTCACGATGAACGTGTCCTGCTTGTCGGCCGTCGAGGCACCCAGCGCCGACGCGGCGTGCCGCGCAGCGTCGGTCGGGTCGTAGGTGAAGGAGCCGTCGCCGTTGACGACGACGGTGCCGCCCTTCGTGGACGTAGCCGGCCCGCTATAGGTCAGCGGATCACCGTCGGGATCGGTAGCGCTCACCGTGCCGGTGACAGTTCCGTCCGAATCCGGCTGTCCCGCAGTGAAAGTCCCGCCGGTTGGGTTGCTGTTCGTGGGTGTGGTGGTGGCCGGGGAGATCGCGACCCGCACCGTGGTGGTGGTCGTGCCGCCATGACCGTCGGCGACCGTGAACGTGAGGGTCTCGAACCGGGCCGCCTCCGATGCGTTCGGGGCTGCCGCAGCCTGACGGGCGGCCGCCGTCGGAGTGAACGTGAAGCTGCCCTCGCCGTTGTCGACAACCGTGCCCTTCTCACTGGCCGCCGGGGTGTAGGTCAGCGGATCCCGGTCGGCGTCGCGCGCGGTGACGGTGATGTCCACCGCCCCGGTCTCGGCGTCGGGCGCGCCGGCGCTGGCGCGGGCACGCGTGGGCGCACTGTTGAGCGGCGCGATGGTGACGGTCACCGGGACCACCGCGGTCCCGCCGTAGGCGTCGACGACGGTGACCAGGAACGTTTCGGTCTTGTCCGCGGCCGGAGCTCCGGTGGCTGCGGCGGCGTGCCGGGCATCCGCGGTGGGCGTGAAGACGAACCGCCCCGCCGGAGTCACGAAGACCGTGCCCTTCTCGGTGGTGGCGGAACCGCTGAACGTCAATCGATCTCCGTCTGGATCGGTGGCCCGCACCTGGCCTCGCACCGACCCGTTGAACGCATTGGGGCTGCCCGCGGCGACCTCGCCGGGCACCGGGGCCGCGTTGTCGCTCGCGGCGATCGCGACGGTGACCGTGATGGTGTCGGTGCCGCCGTGCCCGTCGTCGACCGTGACGGAGAAGCGGTCGAAGCGGTCGCTGTAGCGGCCTCCGCGTACGGCGTCGCGGGCTTCCTCGGTCGGGGTGTAGACGAAGCTGCCGTCGTCATCGATGACGACCGAACCCTTGGCCGGATCGCTCGCCTCGAAGGTGAGCGCATCGTCGTCGGGGTCGTCGGCGACGATCGCACCGCCGACCGCTCCGGTCGCGGGGTCGGGACGCCCCACCACGCTCGACGCGTCGGGCCGCGCGTTGGTGGGGCTGATCCGCACGGTCACGCTGACCGGCGTGACGCCGCCGTTCCCGTCGGCGATGTTCACGACGAAGGTGTCGGTCTTGTCCGCGTCTGTCGCCCCGGATTTCGCCGCGGCGTGGCGGGCGGCAGCGGTGGGCGTGTACGTGAAACGCCCCGTCGACGACACCACGACGGTGCCCTTCGCGGTGGACGTCGGACCGGAGTAGGTCAGGGGATCCCTGTCCTCGTCGGAGCCGATCACGCGACCGGTCACCCGACCCGTGAACGGCGACGGCGAACCCACGACCACCCGCCCGGTCGGCGGATTGTTGTCGTCAGCGGCGGCGTCGACCAGCTCCCCGGTGGACACCGTCGGCGTACCCGTGCCGATTTGGTTGCTTTGCTGATTTCCCTGGCGTCGGGCGAAAGCGAGCAGCGCCCATGCGAGCGGTGAATCCGCCGGCGCGGACGGACCATCCGTGCCGCCCGGAAGCAGCAATGTCGACAGCAGCGTCGTCGTCACCGCGGGCTCCTCGACGGGCGGCTCGTCCGAGACATCCTGATCGACGACCGGAGCCACCGTCGGTGTCAGGTCGACGGGCGCCTGCGGCGGCGCGACGGGCGCTTCCTCGGTGCGCAGGACTGTCGTGTCCGCACCGGCATTCGGCGCGACGACCGGCGCCGGCTTCTCGACAGGAGCGTTGCGGACTATGGTGCGCTGGCGGTGATCGGGACGCGGCGAATCGTCGTCGCCGTCGAGATCCTCGGACTCTTCGTCGAATATCGAGTTCGAATCTGGCTCCTGCACAACATTTTCGGAGTCATCGCTTTCATCGTCTGGCACCTCGACATCGTCGAGCACCGGCGCTTCGTCACCCTCGTCCCCGAGGTCGCCGTCGCCGCCGGCATCGTCATCACCGACGTTGTCGGAGTTGTCGTTCACCGCATCAGTAGTGGTCGACGATCCCGGACCATCGTCAGCGGTGTTCGACTGTGAGTCGCCCGACCCCCCCGGGCTGACTGATGTGCCGGTGTCCGGCTCGGCCCAGGCAACGCCGGCCGGCCAGGCGATCGCCGACCCGATTCCCAACGCGACAGCAAGCGCTCCGACACGGCCGATGTGGCGTGCATGACCCATGGTCATCCCCCGTATGAAATTAGAGTCCCCCCGTGTGACTCCCCCACGGGAAAGTTAGCTCACAATCTTGTTTTTCCTGAGTGTTTCCTGACAGCTCGAGGTCGGCTGCTTGCAAAGCGAAAAACTCCACCCATGCCTGCCAGGGCAAATGTTCGACGAAGGGCGGAAAATTTTTCCGCCCCGTCAGCCGGTCAGCGCGTCACAACCCCGGCGGTAGGCCGGGCCTCGCCCACGTCCCGACGTCGCACTCGGGCTGAGGCGCTGCGCGAGTCGCTACGGGCCCGTCACCCGAAAGACGTTCCCGCGCGGAGGATCTTGGCCCGATACATCGCCGCGTCCGCGTCGCGCAGAATGTCCTCGACGGGACGCTCGTCCTCCGCCGACAACTCGGTGACTCCCATGCTGACGCTGACCTTCCGAAGCCTGCCACCGAATTGAATCGGCTTTTCGAACTCGCCGTGCATGCGCGCGGTCAGCGCTTCCAACGCCGGACGGTCCAGAGATCCGTATAGCAACACCACGAATTCGTCGCCACTGAGGCGGCCGACGAAATCGTCGTCCCGCACACTGTTTCGCAGTCGCCGGGCAGTCTCGCGCAGAGCCTCGTCGCCAGCGTGATGGCCCAGATCGTCGTTGATGGCTTTGAGGTTGTCGAGATCGACGAACAGCACCGCCGCCGGTGACCGGGCGTCCGTCGTCGCGGCCTGCACGAGCCTGACTTCGATCTGAGCCCGGTTGGGCAGCCCCGTCAGCGGGTCGTGGTGGGCCTGGTAGGTGAGGTGGGCTTTGACATTGTGCTCTTCGGTGATGTCGGCGAACGACACGAGCAGCGCTGAATTCTGCGCATCATCCGGGTCGAGCAGACAGCAGTTGACCGACAGCCACGCACGTGAGCCGTCCGCCCGTCCGATGCCCACGACCGTGTTCTCCAGCGGCGCGTTGGCGAACATCAGCTTGACGGAGCCCAGTTCGTTGTCGCCGATCTGGACGCCTCGGCGATTGAAGACCGGAAACGTGAGTGCGCCGCTGGAGTAGTCGGCAACCAATCCGTCACTGCCCAACCGCAGGATCCGCCGGGCCGCCGGGTTGATCGACTGGGGTTTTCCACGTCGATCGAGAACGACGACTCCGTCATGCAGGGACCGCACGACCGACTCGAAGTGAACCTCTGCTCGCCGCTGTGCGGTGTAATCCGAACACAGCACCACGTGACCCTCGCCCATCGGAGTGACCGACAGCCTCACGTTGACCGGGCAGCCGTCTGCGGAGCGGTGCGTGGCGTGCACGACCCCGCCGCCGGCGACGATGCCGGCCAGATCCACATCGCCATCGACAGCTTCATTGAGCGGCAGGCCCAGAGCACGCGCGGCCGGACGCCGGTAGATCGCCGCTGCGGCCGCATTCCAGCTGGCGACGACGCCGTCTGCCGTCGTGGCGATGATGGCGTCACTGACATGGTTCACCAACGCCGCCTGGTAGCGCAGCGTCGCCTCAGCGGCCTTCTGCGCGGTCAGGTCGCGGAAGATGACCTGATAGGCGGGCTCGCCATCCCAGCTCGTCAGCACCGATACCGCTTCCACCTCCAGTGGGCTGCCGTCGAGACGCCGGAGAACGGCTTCTGAGGCCGGTGAGCTGTCGCCTTCTTCGGACAGCGCGACAATCCGCGTCAGCATCGGGCCGATCGAGTCGGGCTGGACGAAATCGGTGATCGGCCGCCCCACCATCTGCTCGGCGCTCTGCGCCCCGAATCCCCGCACCCCAGCCGGGTTGACGTAGACCACGCGACCATCGGAATGCACGCACATCGGGTCGGGGCTGACGTCGACCAGCCGCCGGTAACGCTCTTCCGCCGTGTCGACGTGGCGTTGGGAGTTGCCCGTGGCACTCGGTTCCGGCGTTGTACTCACACTCCCCACCACAGTCCGTTTGCTGCGCAGACACATTCAGCAACTGTGGCAGTAGCTGCCACGAAATGCGCTGCTCCTGAGTATGGCCGCGACCGGGCGTTTGGGCTAGTGCTCCGCCGCTGATTGCGGGCTAATCAAGCCAAGGCCCCGCCGGGGCACCACGTCCACGAAGGGACATCACATGAGCACTGCACATATGGGCATCGCGGGAATCGGGGCTGTCACCGGGTACGGGTGGGGCAGGAACACGTTGTGGAACGGGCTGGCCAGCGGTAAACCGGCCGCCACGCTGTACCCAGGCTTCGGGCCCGGCGAGCACGACGACGCCTGGCTGGCCCGCATCCCCGACGAGGGCGATCCCCGCGACGGCCTGAGCCGCTTCGGCCAGGCGCTGCGGGCCGCGGCGCGCGAAGCCATCACCGACGCCCGCCAGCGCGGCTGGACACCCGGGCCGAGAGTGGGCCTGCTGCACGCGGTCGTGATCGCCGAGGTCGAGGGCTGGCGCACCTTCTACCTCAAGGACCACGCCAACCGCCGCGTCCGCGACTACCTGACGCTGATGCCGTCTACCCCGGTGTCGATGTTGATGCAGGAGTACGGGTTTCATGGTCCTGCGATGAACGTGTCGGCGATGTGCGCCTCGGGGAACGCCGCGCTCATCACCGCGAAGATGTGGCTGGACACGGGCATGGTCGACGACGTCGTGTTCGTCTCGACCGACCTGTCGCTGACGCCGGAAAATGTCGAGCATTTCGTCCGACTCGGCGTGGGTGTCGTCGACACCGACCCGCTCGACGCCTGCCGTCCGTTCCAGCACGGCAGCCGGGGATTCCCGGCCGGCGAGGCCGCCGTGGCCTTCGTGCTGTCCCGACGAAGTGACGCGCCCTACGTGCACGTGCTGGGCGGCGCGATGACGCACGACGCCTTCCACCTCACTTCGGTGGATCCGTCCCGGACCGAGGTGGACCGCTGCGTCCTCGACGCGTTGGCGTCCTCCGGGGTCGACGCAACCGATATCGCTTACCTGAACGCGCACGGCCCCGGCACCCAGCAGTGCGACACGGTCGAGGCAGCTGTTCTCGATGAGGTCCTCGGCGGCGCCGCCCAGATCTATTCGGTCAAGCCACTGACGGGACACTGCCAAGGCGCGGCGGCCGCCGTCGAGGTCGCCGCCGCCGCGCTGGGTTACGCCGAGGAACAGGTGCCCGCCCCGCCGACCGTCGCACCCGGCCATCCCCGACTGCTGGACGGCCTCACCCCGATGCTGCCCGGGCTGACCCTGAAGACCTCGCTGGGCATGGGAGGGCACAACGCGGCCGTCGTCCTCGCCCCTGCTGTGTGAGGATGCCTGCAATGCTCACCGGTAGGCTGACTGACGTGCCGCTACCGCCTGATCCCAGCCCCGCGCTGCAGTCCTACGCCCACCCCGAACGGCTCGTGACCGCCGACTGGTTGTCGGGCAATCTCGGCCGGCCGGGCCTGGCCATCGTCGAATCCGACGAGGACGTGCTGCTGTACGACACCGGCCACATCCCGGGCGCGGTGAAGATCGACTGGCACACCGACCTCAACGACGCGACCGTGCGCGACTACATCACCGGCGAGCAGTTCGCCGACCTGATGAACCGCAAGGGGATCTCCCGCGACGACACCGTGGTGATCTACGGCGACAAGAGCAACTGGTGGGCGGCCTACGCACTGTGGGTGTTCACACTGTTCGGCCACCCCGACGTGCGGCTGCTCGACGGTGGCCGCTCACTGTGGATCGGCGACCACCGCGACACCACGCTCGACGTGCCCGACAAACAGACCACCGGCTACCCCGTCGTCGAACGCAACGACGCCCCCATCCGCGCCTACAAGGACGACGTCCTCTCCGCGCTGGGTGAGGAACCGCTGATCGACGTGCGCTCCCCGCAGGAGTACACCGGCGAGCGCACCCACATGCCCGACTACCCCGAAGAGGGTGCGCTGCGGGGCGGCCACATCCCGACCGCGGTGTCGGTCCCGTGGGGCAAGGCCGCCCAGGACAACGGAAAGTTCCGCAGCCGAGCCGAACTCGACGAGCTCTACGGGTTCCTGCCCGAGGGCGGACCCACGATCGCCTACTGCCGCATCGGCGAGCGCTCCAGCCACACCTGGTTCGTGCTGACCCATCTTCTCGGCCGCGAGGGCGTGCGCAACTACGACGGGTCGTGGACCGAGTGGGGCAACGCCGTACGGGTGCCCGTCGCCGTCGGGGAAGCGCCCGGCGAGGCACCGTGAGCATGCCTCCGGCATTGGCCGAGGTGGTCTCCGACTTCCAAGAGGTCGAAGGCCAGGACAAACTCGCCATGCTGCTGGAGTTCGCGAACGAACTCCCCGAGCTGCCGTCGTCGCTGGAAGAGGCGGCGATGGAACCGGTGCCGGAGTGCCAGTCCCCGCTGTTCCTCCACGTCGACGCCGACGACCGCGACCACGTACGCCTCTACTTCAGTGCTCCTGCAGAAGCGCCCACCACGCGGGGGTTCGCCGCGATCCTGGCTGCGGGCTTGGACGGACAATCCGCCGACGACATCCTCGCCGTGCCCGACGACTTCTACGCCGATCTGGGGCTCGGGGCGCTGATCAGCCCGCTGCGGCTGCGCGGCATGTCGGCGATGCTCACGCGCATCAAGCGCCGACTGACGAATTAATGACGGCACCGTAAACAGGCACGATCGTGGTGAACGCGCACTAAAATTTGTCGCGACTCGAGGGGGTGTGGTGTGACATCCGGTGAGTCGGCCTGCGCAAACCAGCCGCACAGCCCGCCTGTCGCCGAGTCCCGCACTTTCTCCGAGGCCGACTATCTCCGCGGGATGACGCGGCTGATCGACGTCATCGGACAGCTCTCCATGACCAGGACGGTGCACGAAATACAGAGGATTGTCGCCGCGACCGCACGCGAGGTCGTGGGCTGCGACGGCGCCACGTTCGTTCTTCGTGATCACGACATGTGCTTCTACGCCGATGAAGACGCCATCGCTCCGATGTGGCGGGGCAGACGCTTCCCGGTGGAGGCCTGCATCAGCGGATGGGTGATGGAGCACGGTCAACCCGTGGGGATCTCCGACATCTACCGAGACGACCGCATCCCACACGACATCTACCGCGCCACCTTCGTCAAGAGCATGGTGATGGTTCCGATCCGGCGCACAGATCCGATCGGAGCGATCGGGTGTTACTGGGCGCAGGAACGAGAGCCCACCGATCGCGAAGTGGCGCTGCTGCAAGCACTGGCCGATGCCACGTCGGTTTCGCTGGAAAGCGTTGCGCTGCACGGTGTTCTGGAAAATCAGTTGGCTCATAGAACCGAGAGCCTCGACTCCACTTTCGCCGCGGCATTCGAAAACGCGCCGCTCGGCATGGCCGTCATCGGGCTCGATGGGAGCTTTCAGCGCGCCAACCAGGAGTTCTGCCGCATCACAGCGTATGACGCGCAGGAACTGACGAAGCTGACGTTCCAGGACATCACCCATCCCGACGATCTCGACATCGACCTCGCCGAGGCGTCACGGCTGCTGGCCGGCGAGATCGCCAGCTACCAGATGGACAAGCGGTACTACACCCGCAACGGCCACGTCGTCTGGGTTCGGCTCTCCGTCTTCCTGATTCACGACCACGCCGGTGACCCGCTGTCATTCGTCTCCCATATCGAGGACATCTCGGCGCGCCGCCGTGACGAGCAGCTCCTGCGTCGCCAAGCCACGCTCGACGCCCTCACCGGCGTCTACAACCGGAGCAGGTTCAACCAGGAGCTCGCGAGTTACGCAACGCGTGGATCCACCGACGAGGCAGCACTGTTCATGATCGATCTCGACGGTCTCAAACAGATCAACGATCGCGACGGTCACGCAGCAGGCGACACGTACCTCCAGACTGTGGCCAACGCGATCACTCGGCGCTTACGCCTGTCGGACTTCGTCGCCCGCATCGGCGGCGACGAGTTCGCCGTCCTGCTACCCCACACCGCGGTCGCGCAGGCTCAGAATCTTGCCCAGACGTTGGTCGAGCAAGTCGAGGCCCTTACTCCTGGCAGCGTTTGCATCGGTATCGCCATGGTCACCCCCGACACCGTCGACAGCGCCCTCGAGCGCGCCGACCGCGCCATGTATCGCGCGAAACGACGGGGCGGCAGCGTCTGGTGCGGTCCGGAGACCGACACCGCAGACTGATCAGGTGCCGGTCTCCGGTGCTGTGGGCGAGATTGCACTCAGGGCTGCTGGCCCGACCGTCAGCGCAATCTGGCTCGGAGGCACCTGAACGACACTTATTCCTGTAACGTCGGGCGCTCGGGGGACGACGTGTGAGACAACACCTACCTTGGGGGAGCATTGTGACCATCTCGATGACGAAGCGTTCGGCGTTGGCGCTTGCCGCCCTGGCCGCCGCGATGACGGCGGGCGCGATGAGCTTCGGCACCGCCATGGCCAAGGCCGACGACATGCGCCCCAGCCCGTGGGTCAAGAGCCCCGGTGCGGGCGAGGTCCGCCGTGACGCCACCCAGGGCGAGGTGCGCGACGGCTACATCCTGGCTCCCGCCGGCGGCGCCATCCGCCAGTCCCCCGTCGCCACCCCCGGCACCAAGGCCGGCGGCTTCAGCGGCGTGCGCGTCGGCCCCGGCATCGGCGGCTGGTAAGCCGCTCTACGGCAACGCCTTTCCCGTTTCGGCGTCGAACAGATACGTCTTCTCCCGCGGCACGATCAGCCCGATCTCCGCGCCCGCGTCCCACGATGCGCCTGCCGGCGCCTGCGCGATCACCCGCGTCGGTTCCGGGGTGTCCACCACTGCTGTCACCAACACGTGACTGCCCAGCGGTTCGACGAAGTCGACACGCGCCGGCACCGCACCCGTCGCCTGGGCACTTCCCAGCTGCAGATGCTCCGGCCGCACCCCCACCGTCACCGGGCCGTCAGCGCACTGCACCGATGACAGCTCGGCACCGCCGAGCTGCAGCACGCCCGAACGCACAACGCCGGCAAGCAGATTCATCGGCGGACTGCCCATGAACGCGGCGACGAACGTGTTCGCGGGCCGGTGGTACACGTCGTCGGTGCTGCCGATCTGCTGCACCTCACCACCGGCCATCACACAGAGCCGATCCCCCAGCGTCATCGCCTCCACCTGATCGTGAGTGACGTACACCGACGTGACCGGCACCTCGCGATGAAGCCGCTTCAGATCGCCGCGAACCTGGTTGCGTAGCTTGGCATCCAGGTTCGACAGCGGCTCGTCGAGCAGGAACGCCTGCGGCTCGCGCACCAGCGCCCGACCCATCGCCACCCGCTGCCGCTGCCCGCCCGAGAGCTGACCCGGCTTGCGGTTCAACAACTCCCCGATCTGCAGCAGCTCCGCCGTCTCCCGAACCCGGCGCTCGATCTCGGCCCGCGGCGTCTTGCGCTGCTTGAGCCCGTACGCCAGGTTCCGGTACACCGTCATGTGCGGGTACAGCGCGTAGTTCTGGAACACCATCGCGATGTCCCGCTGCCCGGGGCCCAGCCCGTTGACCACCTGCCCGCCGATGCGGATCTCGCCGTCACTCGGCTTGTCCAGACCGGCCAGCAGCCGCAGCGCCGTGCTCTTGCCGCACCCCGACGGGCCCACCAGGATCAGGAACTCCCCGTCGGCCACCGTCAGACTCAAGTCCTTCAGCGCGGCGACGCCACCGGCGTAGCGGCGGGACACATTGCGAAATTCGACCTCTGCCAACGTCCTACCCCTTGATTCCGGTACTGGCGACCGACTGCACGAAATACCGTTGCGCGACGACGAACACCAGCAGCATCGGCAACAGGCTCATCACGTTCGCCGCCATCAACAGCGGCCACTGCACATGATGGGCTCCCTGGAAATAGCTGAGCCCCAACGGGATCGTCATCTGATCCTGTGACGTGATGACGATCAGCGGCCACAGGAAGTCGTTCCACGACGTCAGCACCGTCAGTGCGGCCAACGTCGACATCGCCGGCATCGACAGCGGCAGCACGATCTTGAACAGCACACCCAACCGCGACGTGCCGTCCACGCGGGCCGCTTCTTCGAGTTCGACCGGCACGGTCTGGAAGAACTGGCGCAGGAAGAAGATCCCGAACGCGGTCGCGAGGTTCGGCAGCATCAACGCGCCGATGTGGTCGATGCCCAGGCCCTCCCACACGTTGTCGCCGAACCACTTCACGATCAGGAACACCGGGATCATCGTCACCTGGAACGGCACCATCAGCGTGGCCATCAACGTCACGAACAGCGCTCCGCGGCCGAGGAATCGGATGCGGGCGAACGCGTACCCGGCGAGGCTGCACACCACGAGATTGCTGATCAGCACCACCGCGGTCACCGTCAGGCTGTTGAGGAAGAAGTGCCCGAACGGCGCCTGCGCCCATGCCTCGGTGTAATTCGCGAACCGCGGGCTCGCCGGGAACAGCACCGGCGGAAAGCGGTTGGCCTCCCCCTCGGTCTCCAGCGAGGTGATCAGCATCCACAGCAGCGGCACGATCAGCAGGAAGCTCAGCGGGATCAGCACCAGATGCCAGGGGCTGAAGGGCAGCCGCCAGCGTTTCGGACTGCCCAGTGTGGCCGTCACGGGTGGTGCGCGAATCTGCGAGCCAGCCGGAACTGCACGGCCGTGACGATCAGGATGACGACGAACAGCGCGTAGGCCATCGCCGCGGCATAGCCGGCGTCGAAGTGCACGAACGCCTGATCCCAGAGGTAGTAGACGATCACCGTCGTCGCCCGCAGTGGGCCGCCTCGGGTGGTGGCGTACACCTCGTCGAACAACTGCAGCGCGTTGATGGTCAGCCACACGAGCAGGAACAGATTCGCCGGACCCAGCAGCGGCACCGTGATGGTGCGGAACCGGGTGAACGCGTTGGCCCCGTCGATCGCGGCCGCCTCGTGCAGCTCTGGCGGGACACCCTGCAGCGCAGCCAGATACACGATCACCGAAAACCCGGTCCAGCCCCAGATCGTCATCGCGACGATCACGTAGATCGCCTGCGACGGCGATGCCAGGAACGGCTGCGACGGCATCCCGACCGCGTTGAGCGCGGCGTTGACCAACCCGTAGTCACGGTCGGTGAGCCACAGGAAGATGATGCCCTGGCTGATCGTCGACACCGCCATCGTGATGTACGCGGCGGTCCTGTACACCGAGATGAATCGAACCGAGCGGTTCAACGCGGCCGCGACCAGCAACCCGACGATCATGGTGCCCGGCACGAACAGCGCCGTGTAGATGATCGTGTGCTTGATCGCGTCGAGGAACACCGGGTCGTCGGCCATCTTGCGGTAGTTGTCGAAACCCACCCACGGTGTCTCCGGCGTCAGCAGGTCGGACTTCTGGAACGACAACTGCAGCGACATCACCACCGGCAGCAGACCGAAGATCCCGATCAGCACCATCGCCGGCGTGACCAGCGCCCACCCGGTCAGCCCGTCGGTGCCCCGTACTCGCCACCGGCGCCGAGGCCGGGCGGGTGGCGGTGCGGGCGGTGCCGCCACACCGGACCTGGGGTCAGTGGTCACCACCTCCCGCTACTTCTCGGCGAGCTTCGCGTCCGCAGCCTGCGCGGCCGCATTCAGTGCCTCGGCTGGCTGCTGCTTGCCGAGCATCACCGCGACGATCGCCTGCCCCAGTGCGTCGGACACGTCGGGGTACTGCTCGACGGTGGGCCGGACCTTCTTCACGTTGTTGAGATTCTCCACGAACACGCCTGTGCCCGGCACGTTTTGGTTGAGCTTGTCGAGCACCTCCTGGTCCTTGCCGACCGACTGCCGGATCGGCAGATCGCCGGTGCCCAGCGAGAACGCCTTCACCTGCTCGGGCGCCGACAGCCACTTCACGAAGTCGACAGCTGCCTGCTTCTTCTTGTCACCGTTGTTGAACACCACCCAGTTGTCCGGCCCCGCGATGGTCTGGTGACCACCCGACGACCCGGCGAACGTCGGCATCACCTGCACGTCGTAGTCGATGTCGCTGAGCTGGCTGAGATCCCACGGACCGGTGACGAGCATCGCGACCTTGCCGCTGTTCATCAACTTCGGGCCGTTCTCGTTGGTGGTGTCCAGATACAGCGACTTGTCATTCACGGCCATCTGCTGCAGTACGGTCAGCGCCTTGACGCCCGCCTCGGAATTGAACGCCGCCTTCTCGTTGTCCGGCGAGAGGATGTCACCACCGGCCTCCCACAGCATCGGGATGTAGTGCCAGACGGTGTCCTCGCTGCCGTCGGCCGGGAGCAACCAGCCGTACTGCCCCTTGCTGGGATCGGTGAGTTTGGCTGCCGCGGCGCGGAAGTCGTCCCATGTCCAGTCCGGGCTGGGCGGTGCGACGCCCGCGTCGGCGAAGAGCTTCTTGTTGTAGACGATCGCGAGGTTGTCCACCAGCGCCGGCACCCCGACGACCTTCTCGCCGACCGTGGCGGCCTCACGCTCGGCGGGATAGAAGTCGTCCCACTGCCAGTCCGGCTTCTTCACCTCGTCCGCCATGTCGACCACCTGAGGGATCTGCGCGATGTTCGGCGACCACGACCCGAACATGTACGCCACGTCGGGCGCACTGCCGCCGCGCACGGCGGTCAGCACCTTCTGCAGCACCAGGTCGTTGCTGGAGTACAGCTCGTTGACCTTCACGTCGGGATGGTCCTTGTTGTACTGCGCGATCAGCCCTTTGAACACCTCACCCTCGGTGTCCTGGTAGCCGTGCCACACCGCGATCTCGGTGGGCCCCGACGACGACGAACCCCCGCCCCCGCACCCGGCGAGGACGAGCGCGATGACGGCGAGCAGTGCGATGCAGAGGCGGCGTCTGATCACGGTGGACACTCCTTAGTGGTGGGTTCGCAACGATTCGGGCAGCAGATCTGAATGCGCCGCGGTCAGTTCGTCACACAGATCGACGATCTGATCGACGCTCAGCGACGCGGCGGTGTTCGGGTCGACCATCGCCGCCGCACGTACCAGCCGAGGGTCGCCCTCGATGGCGGCGCGCACGGTCAGGTCGACGGGGCCGAGGAAGTTCCGATTCAGCGCGGCGCACTGCGCGGGCAGGTCGCCCACCGCCATCGGGTGCGCGCCGAGCGAGTCGAGCAACGTGGGGACCTCCACTGCCAGCCCGTCGGGCAGGTTGGCGATGTAACCGGCGTTGGCGATGTTGGCCGAGATCACCCGCGGTGTCCCGGTTTCCAGCGAATGGATCACCTGCGGCGCGTATTCGGTGGAACCGGTGTCGATCGGCAGCGTGTCGGTGTCGGCCAAAGCGGCACGCATGCGGCGGTATTCGGCCACGTTCGCCTCGCTGATCGACACGTACTCGCCGATGTTGATGCGCAGCCGGGCCACCTCGTCGGGATCGTGCAGATACCACGGCACGTATTCGCTGCTGTGCTCGCTGGTCTCGGTCGGGTAGTACCCCAGCCGCCGGTACATGTCGACCCGCACCCGGCGCTGGAGCTCCGGGTCGGCGGCGATGCGCTCGTCGAGCAGCGGATAGAGGTTCTGGCCGCCACGCTCCCAACGCAGCACCCACGCCTGGTGGTTCACTCCGGCCGACCAGTAGGACACCTCGTCGTAGGGCACGTCGATGACGTCACACAGGCCGACCATCGTCCAGTACACCGAATGGCAGAGCCCCAGCACCTTCAGGTCCGGCGCCACCCGGTGCAGGTAGGTCACGTTCATCGCCATCGGATTGGTGTAGTTGAGCAGCCATGCGTCCGGGCACATCTCGGCCATGTCGGCGGCGATGCCGGCGAGCACCGGGAACGTCCGCAGACCGCGGAAGATACCGCCGACGCCGATGGTGTCGGCAATGGTCTGGTTCAGGCCATACTTCGCGGGGATCTCGAAGTCACGGACCGTCGCCTCGTGCCCGCCGACCGCGATCGTGTTGATGACGTAGTCGGCGCCGTCGAGGGCGCGACGGCGATCCGTGGTCGACACCACCTCGGGCTGGGCACCGGCCGCGCGGGCGGTCGCGCGGGCGATCGCCTCGGCCGTCTCCAACCGTTCGTCGTCGATGTCGTGCAACATCACTCGCACGGAACCGAGTTCGGGGAACGACAGGATGTCGCCGAGCAGCTCACGCGTGAACTCGACGCTGCCAGCGCCGATGATCGCGATCGTCGGTTTCACGGACGGGTGCCTTTCGTGGTGGGTTCCAGCACGGCCGCGGTCGGCTCCTCACCGCGCTTCTCGTCGGCGTAGACCATCAACGTCGATCCGACCAGCGCCAGCACGATGCCGATGGCGCCGTACGGGCTGGGCAGCGTCTGGTAGGCGATCAGCGACACCACGATGGTCAGCGCGGGCGCCAGGGCGTTGGTGGTGGGTGCGACGATCGAGGCCTTGCCGCGAGCCAGTGCCATCACCAGGAACAGCGCGCCGACGGCGTTGAGCAACTGCGTGCCGGCCGTCAACAACGGGGCTTTCCAACCGAAGTCGAGCGGCAGGCCACCCATCGAGAAGATCGCGACCGGGATCAGCGCGAGTCCGCTGATCGCCATCCAGCCGAACGTGGTGGCCTCGTTGACGCCGAGCGTCGCGGTCTTGCGCATGAAGTAGGCCTGCACGCCCCACGCCACGCAGATCACGACGGCCAGCAGCAGCCATGGTCCCGTCGACGCGTCGGAATCGCTACTGGTGATGCTGAACAGCACGATCGCCGCGAGGGCGCAGATCAACCCGACGATCGCCAGGCCGCGAATACGTTCCCGCAGCAACACCATTGCCATCAGCACGGTGATCGCCGGGGAGATCGACACGATCGGGAAGATCAGGTAGGCCGGGCCGATCGTCAACGCCTGGAACAGCAGCAGTTGGCCGCCGGCGCCGGCGAGACCGATCAGCAGTCCGTAGATCGTGGCTTCCTTGCGGGTGTCGAACCGCTGACCCTTGAGCGCGAACGCGGCGGGGATGATCATGGTCAGCGCCCAGATGCAGTAGATCATCTCGTCCGGGTAGCCGTACCAGTTCGCGGGCAACGCGGAGAACGCGCCCCATACCCCCCAGAACAGGATCAGCAGGGTGGCGTAGAAGATCCAGCTCCGGGCCGGCTTGGCGGTAGTGTCGGTCATGTTGTCACCCTCTCGGATGTGGTTGCCGTCATCGACAATTCGGCGATCGCTGCAGTGCTCAACGAGTGGCCGCTGTGTTTGGCCGCGTACAGCGCCGCACCGACCGCAGGGTCGAGCAGCGGCTGCCGCAGGTCGTAGTGCGCGGGCAGCGCGCTCAGCGCTGAGGTGAAGCCCGCAAGGAGCAGGGGGTCGGAGAACATGCCGCCGGAGTACGACACCGGGACCGTCTCGTCGTCGGTGAAACCGACCAGCGTGCGGGTGGTTTCGATCAGTGCGACGAGTTCGGCGACGGCGTCGTCGAGGATCTGCCTGGCGGCGGTGTCGCCGTCGCGCGCGGCCTGGCAGACCGTGGTCGCCAGCGCAGCGATCTGGCTACGGCTGCCCTTCCAGGTGTCGATGACCAGGCTAACGACGTCGAGGTCGCCGCCGATCTCCAAGCGCGCCGTGAGCAGATCGTAGAGCGGGCCTCGGGGCATGCGACCGTCGCTCATCCGGCTGAACGCGTTGAGGCCGCGAGTGGCCACCCAGTAAGCCGAGCCCTCGTCGCCGAAGAGCTCACCCCAGCCGCCGACGCGGTGCCCGACGCCCCGGCGCTCGCCGTAGGTCATCGATCCCGTGCCGCTGATCACGTTGATGCCGTCCTCGCCGCCGAGCGATCCGGCCCAGCCGCACACCATGTCGTTGTCGCAGCTGTAGCGGTCGTGGCCCAGGACCCCGGCGGGTACGGCGTCCAACGCCGCGATGTCGCCGCTGGCCTCGCCGTAGCCGGGCAGGCCGAAGAACGCGGCGTCGATCCCGGCGGGGTCGATGCCGGCCTGAGCACAGATGTCGGTGATGCCCTGGGAGAGAACGCGTTCGACGACGTCGAAGCCGTCGTTGAAATAGTAGGAGGTGGGTGCGGTGGCGCGGGCCAGCACGTGGCCGGCGTCGTCGATCAACGCGAACGCGGTCTTCGACCCGCCACCGTCGACTCCGAGATAGCGCGCCATCACCGGGCTCCGGCCATCGGGTAGATGGTGACACCGCGGACGACCCGGCTCACTTCCCCGGACGGGAACGGATTGTCCGGCGTCTTGCCGTAGTCCAGCGACGTGAACAGCGCGAGATACTGGCCGAACACCAGATACGGCAGCGCAACCAGCGCGTCGGGCAGCTCGTCGAGGCCGGGCAGCACCAGCGCGTCGCCGTACTCCTCGGCGATCGGGACGGCGCTGATCACGCGGACCGCATCGGCGCCGAGCTGGCCGCGTAACTCGGCGATGATGTCGAGGTCGTAGCGGCGCGTGTAGGGGTCGGTGGACACGTAGACCACGGCGAGGGTGTCCTGGTCGAGCACCGACTTCGGGCCGTGACGGAAGCCCAGGGGTGAGTCGAAGTACGTGACCACCTCACCGGCGGTCAATTCCAGGAGTTTGAGGGCTGATTCGCGTGCCAACCCCTCCAGCGGCCCGCTGCCCAGATAGACGAAGCGCTGCTTCTTGGCCCGCGCCAGCGCGCGGATGTCGTCCTGCAGGCCCGCCACGTGTTCGGCGGCACGCGACAGCGCCTCGACCTGGTTCGGCTGAGCCGGACCGAGCATCAGCAGGCAGGTGAGCAGCATCGAGGTCAGGCTCGAGGTCATCGCGAAACCGGAGTCATTGGTGCGGTCGGGCATGTAGACCACCAGCGAGTCCGGCCGGTCGGCGTGCGCGCGGCCCAGCTTGCCCTCGCGATCGCAGGTGAGCACCAGGTGCCACACCTGGTCGACCAGTTGATCGGCGAGCGCGGTGGTCGCCAGGCTCTCCGGGCTGTTGCCGCTACGGGCGAACGACACCAGCAGCGTGGGGGTTTCGGGCTCGAGGTGATCGAGCGGGCTGGCGACGATGCTGGTGGTGGCGATCGGCTCGACCCGGTGATGCAGATGGCGGCGCAGCAGCGGCGCGGCGATGTCCCCGGCGAACGCCGAACTGCCTGCGCCGGTGAGGATGATCCGCAGATCGGGGCGGGCCAGCAGGTTCCGCACGAAGGCCTCGGCGTGCTCGTCGGATCTGCCTGCCACCTCCCGCCACGCGTCGGGTTGCTGGCCGATCTCGAGAATGGTTGCGCCGCCGTCTTTCTGATCGGGCACAGACGTCTGGGTCATCGTGGGCTACCTCCGGGGTTGTCGGCGCGGCACGCGGCGGCGTAGGGCCGCAACGCGTCGCGGACGCGGTCGACCACCAGGGCCTTCGCGTCGTGGTCGAGCAGGCCGGCGCGGATGCGCTCGTATTGCAGGGGCAGGAACTGGCTGATCAGTGGGAGCGGGATACCGACGCGGTCGAGGTTGGCCAGCAGCATCCGCCGCGCGGCGTCGACCTCCTCGTCGGCCCAGTAGTAGCGCAGCCGGTCGCTGTAGCTGTAGCGCCGGGCAGTGCGCTGCGCAACGGGATCGCCCTCGTAGTAGTCCTGCCAGTACCCCGGCTCGGCGAGCATGCGCCGCTCGATCACCTCGATCAGGTTCGAACGCGACGGTCGCGGCAGCAGTTCGGTCTCGATCATCGCCAGCGCGAACAACGCCTCGCGCATCGCGAATGTCAGGCCCGGACCGACTTTCAGCACAGCCCAATGGTCTTCGACGAGTTCACGCAGCTGCGCCGGACGCTGGAAGTCGGTCGAGTGCGCTTCGAAGACGAGATGCCCCTCGTCGTCGAGCACCTTGCGGAGATCCGCGGTGGCGGCGTGCTCGTAGTCGATGACCTGGAGGTGGTCGAACTCGACGCCGGGCTGCACCACCAGCGCCATCACCCGCGGCCACACGTCGTCGTGGCCCACGGCGGCGAATGCGCGGCGATGCGCGGCCAGCGTGGCTCGCGCTGCGTCCGCGGGTGTCGGGGTGAGCCGGTCGAGCGTCTCGTGTGCACCACCCGGGACGGGCACCTCGGTACCGATCACGTACACCGGCGCGTCGAGGCCGGCGCGCCGCGCGGTGTCCTCGGCGATGGCCAGCAGCCGTGCACTGCGCTCTGCGACGATCTCGTCGGACAGCACGTCTGGGTCGTCGGCGCAGCGCATGCTGCAGTCGAGGTGAATCTTGCGGTAGCCCGCCGCAACGTACGCGGCGATCAGCGTCTCCGCGTTCTCCATCGCGACCGAGGCGTTCTCCCGCTGCCACCTGTTCGGACCGAGATGATCACCGCCGAGCACCACGCGATCGCGCGCGAATCCCTGCGCGTCGGCGATCCCGAACACCAGATCGCGAAAGTCATTGGGCCGCATGCCCGTGTATCCGCCGAATTGGTCGACCTGATTCGACGTCGCCTCGATGAGCACGAACCCGCCGTCAGCGGCGGCCTGAACGATCGCCGCCTCCAGCACGGTGGGGTGCGCCGAGCACACCGAGTACACCCCGACCGGCTCGCCGCCCTTGTGCCGCTCGACCGTGTCGGCCAGCCAATCGACCTTCAGCATCTGCGCGCCCATCAGGCCTGCACCCCCGCGACCACACGGCACAGATGCGCCACGGTCTCGGCCACGGCCTCGCGGGCCGGGACCAGATATTTGCGCGGATCCGTCAGTGCGGCATCGTCTTCCAGGACCGCACGAACCGCGCCGGTATAGGCGATGTTGAGAGCCGTGCCCACGTTGACCTTCCGGATACCGGCGGCCACCGCACCACCGAGGTTCTCGTCCGACACGCCTGACGATCCATGCAGCACAAGGGGAATCGACACCGCAGCGGCGATGTCGCGGATCAGCGCCATGTCGAGCTCGGCATCGCGCGTCGTCATCGCATGCGAGCTGCCCACCGCCACCGCCAAGGCGTCCACACCCGTCTTCGCCGCGAACTCTGCCGCCTCGCCGGGATCGGTGCGCGCGCCGGGCTCGTGGGCGCCCAGCACGCGGCCGTCCTTACCGCCCACCTGACCGAGCTCGGCCTCGACGTACAACCCCGCGTCGTGGGCGCGCTGAACGAAAGCGGCTGTCTGATCCACGTTCTCGTCGGCACCGAGATGTGCCGCATCGATCATCACCGAGGTGACACCGAGTGCGGGGCGCGGTGGCGACGGCCTCGTCGAGCAGAGCCGAATCCTGGATGTGGTCGAGATGGAGGGCCAGGGGCGCCGCCGACGCGGAGGCAATCTGCGCGCATGCCGCGGTGATCGGTGCGAGCGCCCCGCCGTGGAATCGCACGGTGTTCTCGCTGATCTGGATCAGCGCGGCGGCACCCGCCCGCTCGACGCCCAGGGCGATCCCTTCCGCATGCTCGAGGGTGATGACGTTGAAAGCCAGCACCGCGCAGCGGTTTTGGACGGCCGCGGCGACGAGATCGGAGGTGGACGCCAAACTCACGCGGTGTCCTCGTTCACCAGATGTGTGCGGTGCATCACTTGACTATGAGAAGCTCGCTCAGAACGCGCAATACCAATCGGTCAAACGATCAGGAAAACTGATCGCTCGCCCGTCGGACGCCCAGGAGTGCCGAATGTCGATCAAGCGCACCGACCGGATGCGTGAGGTGCTGTCGGTTCTGCGGGACCGCGGCGAGGTCGCGTCGACGGTGCTGTGTGCCGATCTGCGCGTCTCCCCCGCCACGCTGCGCCGTGACCTGGCCGAGCTCGAGGAGCAGGGCCTGCTGGTGCGCACGCACGGCGGCGCCCGAGCACTCGACCCCAGCGGCAGCGAGATCCCGGTTCGCCTGCGCGACCATCGCATGGTCGCGATCAAGCGCCGCATCGCCCAGCACGCCGCCGCCCTCGTCCCGCCCGGCCCGCAGGCCGTCGCCCTCACCGGCGGCGTCACCTGCGGCGAGGTGGCCCGCGCGCTGAAGGGCCGGCCGCACATCACCGTCGTCACCAACTCGCTCACCATCGCGGCCGACTGCGCCGTCGACGCACACATGAAGGTGATCGCGACCGGTGGCCTCGTGCGGGCCAACTCGCTGGAGGCGGTCGGCCCGATGTCCGAGCACGCGTTCCAGGTGATCACCGTCGGAACGGCGGTGCTGGGCGCCGACGGGATGTCCGCGGAGATCGGCGCCACCACCTACGACGAAGCCGAGGCCCGCACGGCGATCGCGATGGCGTCGAACGCCCAGCGCGTCGTCGTCGCCGTGGACGGATCGAAGATCGGCAACGTGACGCTGGCCAGGATGGTCGCGCCGGCGCAGATCCACCACCTTGTCACCGACGCCACCGCCGACCGCGAGCAACTCGACCGCATCGCCGCCGCCGGGGTGCAGGTGCACGTCGTCGACGCAGAGTGACGGCGGCGGGTTCTCGTGAACGCAGTCAAGAGCTGGTGGGCACTACCCGATCAGTACGACTGGTTGTCGGGCTATCTGCACGCTCGCCGTTTCGCCCGTCCCGTCCGCATCGGGATGGCGATGATCTCCGCCGCGGCCGTCCTGTTTCCCCTTAATGCCCTCTACGACCCGGGCCAGGTGCACGGCCGCATCTTCCTCGCCGTCAGCCTCGTCGTTGCGGCCCTGCATCTCGGCTGGCTGGTGCTGTGGCTGACGCGCTGGCCCACCCGCAACCAGTCGGTCGCCTACGGCCTGTGCTTCTCGGCCAGCGTCGCCGCGTCCACCTGGATCGCCGGCGTCCCCAGCATTGGCCTCGTCGGATGCACCGCGCTGGCACTGCCGGGCATCTACTTCGCGTTCTTCCATTCCAGCCGGCTGGTCGCCGTCAACCTGGTCATCGCGCTGGTCGTCGCGGGCATCCACTCCGCCGAATTGATCCGCGATGGGCAGGCGATCCTGGCCGCGTCGATGATCGTTCTCGTTCTGCAACTGAACGCCGTTGTTCCGCTGGTCTTCCAGATCGCCGTCCACGCACTCGGAATCGACCTCATCCAAACCGACCGCGACCCACTGACCGGCCTGTTCAACCGCCGCTCGTTCGAACGCGAAGTCGTCAGAGCCGTCCTCGACGATCCGCGCAGCGGCACCCACCTCGTCCTGGTGATGATCGACCTCGATCGCTTCAAAGCGCTCAACGACGCGAAGGGTCACAGCGCCGGTGATGACGCGCTCGTCTCGATCGGCCACGCGCTCACCGCCGAGATGCCCGTGTCGTCGGCCATCGGCCGGGTCGGTGGTGAAGAGTTCCTCGTCGCCGACATCGTCACCGCCACGCAGATCCCCGCCCTCGCCGAGCAGGCCCGCCATGCCGTCACCATGGGCAAGCACTCGCTGACGGCCAGCGTCGGTACGGCCAGCACAGACATCGCCGGCATCGACAGCACCAACATCGCCGACACCCTGCAACGGCTCACAGCGCAGGCCGACGTCGCGATGTACCAGGCAAAGCGTGCCGGCGGTAACCGCGTGCACCACCACCGCACCGACGGCCAACACGGGCGCTGAAGCACCTACTACTCGGAGGGGATCAGTAATGGCGAGCGGCAGACGCCGATGACCGCGGAGGGCCACACTGGTGAAATGTCGAGCTACGAGCCGGCACGGGGTCTCCGTCATCGCAAGAAGATCGCCACCCAGAGGGCCATCCGTCGGGCGGCGATCCACCTGTTCGAACAACGCGGCTTCGCCGACACCACCGTCGAGCAGATCGCTGCGGCGGCCGTCGTCTCCCCCCGCACTTTCTATCGCTACTTCCCCACAAAGGAAGCGGTGCTGATCTGCGACCAGGCCGAACCGGTGATCGCAATGTTCGAGCAGGCGCCCGCCGAGCTCTCCCCGGTCGCTGCGTATCGGTATGCCGCGACCGCGTACTTCGACAGCCTGAGCGACGACGAACGTCACGACACCATCGTGGCCCAGCACATGCTGTACTCCCTGCCGGAAGCGCGCGGAGTGCTCTATGCGGAGTACACGCAGCTGATCGACCTGATGACCCGCGCCCTTCGGACACGCCTGGGAGCATCCACAGACGAGGCCCACCGTCGCGTGATCGCAGGAGCGATCGTCGGGGTGTTGATGGCGGTCTCCCACGACGATCCGCTTCCAGAAGAGGCACTCGTCAAGGCGCTGGACATCCTCGAGTCCACGCTCGCCCCCTGAATTCGCTGCTGGTTACTGGCGGGTAAGGGACCGGCTCGCCGAGACTCAGATTGCGCCGCCTAAACTCCCCCGAGATACATTCTTTAAGACGCTCTTAGAAATGACATGCCATCAGGAGGCGCAGTGGCCACTCACGCCAGCTCAAAGATCTCCAAGGTGCTCGTCGCCAACCGCGGAGAGATCGCCGTCCGGGTGATCCGAGCATGCAAGGACGCCGGACTCGAGAGCGTGGCGGTGTACGCCGAGCCCGACGCCGACGCCCCGCACGTGCGGCTGGCTGACGAAGCATTCGCCCTCGGCGGGCAAACCTCCGCGGAGTCCTACCTGGTGTTCGAGAAGCTGCTCGACGCCGCCGCCAAGTCCGGCGCCAACGCCGTGCACCCCGGCTACGGCTTCCTCTCCGAGAACGCCGACTTCGCCCAGGCCGTCCTCGACGCCGGGCTGATCTGGATCGGGCCCAGCCCGCAGTCGATCCGCGACCTCGGTGACAAGGTCACCGCCCGCCACATCGCCGCCCGCGCCGACGCGCCGCTGGTGCCCGGCACCCCGGACCCGGTCAAGGACGCCGACGAGATCCTGGCCTTCGCCAACGAGCACGGCCTGCCGATCGCCATCAAGGCGGCCTTCGGTGGCGGCGGCCGCGGCATGAAGGTGGCGCGCACCCTCGAAGAGATCCCCGAGCTGTTCGACTCGGCCACCCGTGAAGCCGTCGCCGCGTTCGGTCGCGGCGAGTGCTTCGTCGAGCGCTACCTCGACAAGCCGCGCCACGTCGAGGCCCAGGTCATCGCCGACCAGCACGGCAACGTCGTCGTCGCAGGCACCCGCGACTGCTCGCTGCAGCGCCGCTTCCAGAAGCTCGTCGAGGAGGCCCCCGCGCCGTTCCTGACCGACGCGCAGCGCAAGGAGATCCACGAGTCGGCCAAGCGCATCTGCAAGGAAGCCGGCTACTACGGCGCCGGCACGGTCGAGTACCTCGTCGGCCAGGACGGCCTGATCTCCTTCCTCGAGGTCAACACCCGTCTGCAGGTGGAACACCCCGTCACCGAGGAGACCTCCGGCCTGGACCTGGTGCGTCAGCAGTTCAAGATCGCCAACGGCGAAGCTCTCGACATCACCGAGGACCCGACGCCGCGCGGCCACTCCTTCGAGTTCCGCATCAACGGCGAGGACGCCGGCCGCGGCTTCCTGCCCGCCCCCGGCCCCGTCACCCGCTACGACATCCCGACCGGACCCGGTGTGCGCCTGGATTCGGGCGTCGAGGCGGGCTCGGTCATCGGCGGCCAGTTCGACTCGATGCTGTCCAAGCTGATCGTCACCGGCGCCACCCGCGAGGAAGCGCTCGAGCGCTCCCGCCGCGCCCTGGCCGAATTCCATGTCGAAGGCCTCGCGACCGTCATCCCGTTCCACCGCGCCGTGGTCTCCGATCCGGCGTTCATCGGTGACAGCTCCAAGTTCGACGTGCACACCCGGTGGATCGAGACCGAGTGGAACAACACCGTCGAGCCCTTCACCGGTGGCGACCCGATCTCCGAAGAGGACACACTGCCCCGCCAGACCGTCGTCGTCGAGGTCGGCGGCCGTCGCCTCGAGGTGTCGCTGCCCGGCGATCTGGCGCTCGGCAACGGCGGCGGATCGCCGTCGGGTGCCATCCGCAAGAAGCCGAAGCCGCGCAAGCGTGGCGGTGGCGGCGGAGCGGCCGCGTCGGGCGACTCGGTGACCGCGCCGATGCAGGGCACCGTGGTCAAGGTCGCGGTCGAGGAAGGCCAGAGCGTGGCTGCCGGCGAGCTGATCGTCGTGCTGGAGGCCATGAAGATGGAGAACCCCGTGACCGCCCACAAGGACGGCGTGGTGACCGGCCTGTCCGTCGAGGCGGGCGCCGCCATCACCCAGGGCACCGTCCTCTGCGAGCTCAAGGGCGAGTGACGTCCCTCGGCGAGCGCGCGTGTCTGCACGCCCTCACGCGGCGCGTCGCGTGCGTGAGCGCGCGCTCGTCGCTCAGTCACTGAGCGCATGGAGCCCGTCGAGATCAACGCCGGCGCGTGGTACTTACGCGCGCTGCGAGCCGACGACCGCGTCGACGACCGGCCCGCGCTCGCCGACCTCGGTGAGCACCGGGCCGACTACGTCGAGCACGCCCTGGCCCATTGGGAGTCAGAGACGCTGTTCACCTGGGCCGTCTGCGAGCCCACGACGGGCGAGCTGCTCGCCGAAGTGACCCTCGACCCCGCTAGTCACGCCGTCGCGACCCGCGCCCGCCCCGGCCACGAGCAGGCAGCTCAGACCGGGGCTGACGCGGTGGCGCGGTTCGCCGACGCGATGCTCTAGCTGATCGGCGCAGGCCGCAGCGTGAAGCCGATGTCCTGCAGAATGCCGTACTCGATCGGGCTGATGTACCGCACATCGTGCCACCCCGGCCCGGGACTCTTGTCGTTCATCAGCTTGAAGTCGTCACCGGAGAACACGAACCGGTCCAGGTGAGACGGTGATCCCGACTTCGAGAGCGGGATCGGCTTGCCGCCGTAGGCGGCGATAGCATGCGCACCGCCGAAGTAGGCGCCGCCGTTGAGTCCGTCGAGGTAGTCCTGCGCGTCGGGTCGGAGCTTGCCGTCCGCGCCGAACAGGGAAGTCCCGTCCGCGGTGGTCAGGAAGCTGTCGTAGACGGACCAGTAGCTCAGGTCCGAACTGGCCAGCGAGTACATGCCGAACGAGTGGAGGAGCTCGTGGCGCGCGGTGTTCTGGAAGTCGTACTCGTCGTCGGCGACGACATCACCGGTCGCCCATTTCCAAGCGAAGTTCCAGTTCATGAACGCCTGGATGGCGCCGTCCTCCACGTCGACGCCGGTGAGAACCTCGTGCTGGATGGAGGTCTGCAGGAGACCGGGAGGTTCGGTGAAGGCCGCCAGAGTATCGGCGTTCACGAGGTAGTCGGGATCGTTGATGGCGGTGAGCTCGTAGGAGAGGACGATCGGCGTTCTCACGACCAAGAACCCGGCGATGTAGTCGGCTGACCGCTGGAAGGCCGCCTTGCGGTCGGGTGTCCATTCGTCACCGACCCAGGTGAAGTCATACGTGATGGCCCGGTGGTTGATCACCGATTCGGCGCGGGTGGCGCCCGGGCGGAACCAGTTGAGCAGGTTGACGTGCAGCCCGAGATCTCTGGCGGCGACGACGAAGGTGTCCACGCCGGTGAAGCCCTCGCCCGGCGTGTAGGTGTAGGAGCCGTCTTTGTCGACCGTCACCGAGCCCGTCGACGGCCCCTTGACCAGCCGGTACCGCAAGCGGTCGCCATCAGGATCCTCGGCGCCGATCGTGCCGCTGATCGGCCCGTCCATGACGCCGGTGACCTGGACAGGGTTGACGGTGGGTGCCTGGTTGAAGAACGTGCGACGGGTGGTGGCGAGCCTCTTTTCCAGCTGCTCCTTGCGCTCATCGCTGATCGGCCTGTCGTCGATGCGTTCGAGTGCTGCGGCGGTCATCTGGTTGATCGCCGCCGCGGCCCGCTCCTGCCGAGCCTTCCTGGGACTCTCGGCAGGCTCATCCGACGCGACCTCGGCATCGGTGTCGGCATCGGTGTCGGCGCGACGCTTGTCGGCGACCCGCTGCTTCCGCGCCTCGGCCTTCTCGGTTCTCTCCGCCCTCGCGGCCCGTCTCGCTTCGCGCGGCGACGACGGGCCCGCTTTCTCACCCGCCGACGCCGACACCGATGTCTCGCCGGAGTCCGCCGCTGCCGATCCGATTTCGGGGCCGAGCAACGCGAAACCCAAGAGCCCCGCACCCACCCCCGCTGACGCCAAACCCAGCCGAACACTGGCACTGACAGCACTCACCGACAAATCCCCCCTCATCCCGATGTAGGAGGAACTGTACAGCTAACTGTTAGCTCGTATACAGATTTGAAGTGAATTCGGAAGTTGTTAGCAGTCAGCACTATTGCCGGAGCATGTGTCGATCACACCTGGCATACAGCAAATAACATCAGGCAACCCGGCGATCAGCGACTGACTTGCCCGTCAATACTTACCGGAAGCGTACAGCAAATCCGTTTACCATCGACCCTTCCCCGCGAGCAGGGACGTCAGTGGCTCTGCTGGATCGACCAGCTGGGCGCGGAGTAGCTCTGCTGCGGCCAGTAGTAGTAGCCATAGCCGACTCGCGGCCAACCGACCCACGGCTGCGCGACCGTGTCCGGTGTCGCGACCATGCTGCCGTCGTCGTTGACGGTCATCGCAGCGCTGGCCGTGCCGGCCAGGCCGAGTGCGGCGGAGCCGATGATGCCGGCCGACAGCAGAGGCAGGGCGAGGGTGCGGGTGAAGCGGTTCATGGCGAGCTCCTTCATTGAGTGATGACTCAACTCTCGCCCGCCGCGAGCCCGGAGTCTGTCCGGTGATCAGGCCTTATGCCGGAGGATCGTCATGTCCCCCGATCGGTGGACATCACCGCGTGTCGACGTCGGCACCCGAACACAGATCGGCACAGTCGACCGCGACAACGTCGTCGCGGGTGCGCAGAAACGGTCCCGCGCCATCGTCTCCGGCCAGCATCTCGAGCAGCGTCGCCCAATGCCTGCGAGCGATCACCACCGGGTGCCCCGGCCTGCTCGCATAAGTAGCGCGCGCCAGCCCGGTGCCGGCTGCGGCGTCGAGCACCCGCCTGACCGCGGCGGCATTCACCTCGGGGGTGTCGACCGGCAAGAAGACCGCGCGGTCAGCCTCACCGCCCACCGCGAGCACACCCGCGCGCACCGATGCACTGAGTCCGTCGGCCCAGTTTTCTGCGACGACGGCACGCGCTGGATGAGGGATCGTCACACCGTCGACAGCGGCGCCGAGAACGACGACCACGTCATCACAACCGCCGTCGTGCAGGGCCGCTACCGCTGAAACCAACCACTGGCCGGTGTCAGCAAGCACCTTGGGCATGCCGTATCGGGTGCCGGCGCCCGCAGCCAGGACAACTCCCGTGTTCGAATACCGTTGAGCAGCAGTCACTTTCGCCGAGAACCTTCATTAGTATGGCAATTTTGACATCTACGCGGTCGGCAATTGTGACCAACAGCTGAAAGTCATTGTCCAAGATCGCCGGGTGCGCGTATGGTCTGGTCAACGGGTTGATGAACCAGCCCTATTTGAGGAAACGTCATCGTCACGCGGGTCTGCAATGCCCGCGCAGGTTTTTAGTCCAGCCCCCTTGGCGCGACCACAGAGCGAAAATCCTTTCGACTGATGGAGCCGACAGTGGCTGATTCGCCTGTCAAACCCCCGGACAGCACCGAGGACACGCACACGTGTCACTCCGCGCATTTCCAGACTCGCCGGCCGCAACCGGCCACCGCAGTCGTCTCCGCCCACGGCGAACTCGACGCGGCGAACGGCAACGCCTTCGTCAACTACGCCCTGCGGGACGCGAAGCAGACCCAATGGCTGGTGATCGACCTCAGCGGACTGAGTTTCTTCGCCACGGCCGGCTTCTCTGCGCTGCACACGCTCAACGTGCAATGCGCCGGCCAGAACATCCGATGGGCACTGATCCCAAGCCTCGCCGTCGATCGGCTGCTCAGGCTGTGCGACCCGGACTCGACGCTGCCGATCTCCGTCGACATTGCCAATGCACTGACCACAGTGCACAGCGATCCCCCGCGGTTACTGAAGCTGATCTCGCAGCCGCGTTAGCGACTTCGCCAGCAGCCGGGACACGTGCATCTGCGAGATTCCCACGCGCTCGGCGATCTGCGTCTGGGTCATCGACTCGAAAAACCGCAGCACCAGCACAGTGCGTTCCCGCTCCGGCAGGGCCTCGAGCAGCGGACGCAGTGCCTCGCGGTTCTCGATCTGGTCGAGAGTCATGTCGAAGTCACCGAGGGTGTCGGCGATCGCCGGGGCATCCTCGTTGCTGCCGCTGCCGCCACTGTCGATGGACAGTGTGTTGTACGAGCTGCCCGCGACCAGGCCCTCGATGACCTCGTCGCGATCCATCTCGAGTTCGGCGGCCAGCTCGGTCGCCGTCGGCGCGCGGCCCAGCCGCTGCGACAGATCAGCGGTGGCGGCGCCGAGGCGCAGATGCAGTTCTTTGAGCCGGCGGGGCACCTTGACCGACCAGCTGTTGTCCCGGAAATGCCGGCGAACCTCACCCATGATGGTGGGCACCGCGAAGGACACGAAGTCAGACCCGGCGTTGACGTCGAAGCGGATCACCGCGTTGACGAGACCGACCCGCGCGACCTGCACCAGATCGTCGCGGGGCTCCCCACGGCCGTCGAACCGGCGGGCGATGTGGTCGGCCAGCGGCAGGCAGCGTTCGACGATGGCGTCGCGCTGACGCTGAAACGGCGCCGAGCCCTCCTCGAGCCCTTCCAACTTCCGGAACATGGCGACCACGTCCGCATATTCAGAGCTCGATCGTGACGACGAACCCTGGGAGGACGACCGGGTCACTGCAACGAACTCGCTCGCCTTGTCGTCATCGAGATACCGAATACCTGGCCCTCCGGCGACTGACCGTCGGAGAACGTGGTCACCTCGTCGGTCAGGGAGCTCAGAACGTGCCAACTGAAACTGCCGGGAGCAAGAATGTCAGGGCTGTCGCAGGTGGTCGACGCGTGGACGACCAGCGCCTCAGGCTGCGGATCCACGATCAACAGCAGCGTGGAATCGGGCACGGCGGACCTGATCAGCCGTGTGCAGGCCTCATCGACGGCCAGCCGCAGATCGGCGACGGCGTCAAAATCGAGGTCCTCGAACGTACCGATTGCTGCGACCAGGGTGCGGAGCACGGCCAGGTTCTCCAGCGTCGCTGCGACACGCAGCTCCACGGACTGAGCGCTCTGCCGCTTCCCATTGACGTGGCTCGCGCCCTGCGCCATCTGACCTCCCGAAAACTTCCCCGAGAGACTACCCCAGGGCGCGTCGCCGCTACCCACAGGTGCTCCGGCCTGTCGCGGCGAGCGCCGAATCTGTGTCCGCGCGCCGCCGGTTGACTGTTGCTGACATGGTGCGCAACCCATACCCCAGCCCCCAAATCTGCAAACTCGAGGCCGAAAAGCCTTGCGTCAGCAGGCAATTCTGCGTAACCGCGGTGAGACCTGCGTCACCCGTTTAGCCCACGGGTCGCGGGGAAGCCCAGGCCGACCGACCACGGGTCGGAGCCGAGGTCGACAACCCAAGCCGAAAGGTGATCATGACTGACAAGAACAGCGGTCCCGCAGAGGGCATCAAAGGCGTCGTCGAGGACGTGAAGGGCAAGGCGAAGGAGACCGTCGGCACCGTCGCCGGACGTGACGACATGGTTGAAGAAGGCAAAGCGCAGCAGGACAAGGCCGAAGCGCAGCGTGAGGTCGCGGAAAAGGAAGCCGAGGCCGAGTCGGCTCGTGCCGGCGCCAAGGCCGCCGAAAAGCGCCAGGAAGCCAACCAGTAAGCAGACTCTCGACGGGCCCGACCGGTATGACCGGTCGGGCCCGTTGTCTGTTGTGTCAACGTCTGTTGCGTCAACGTCTGTTGCGTCGACGTCGATAGCCTTGCTGCTCGAGGGCAAGGCCTACACGGCCCAGAACCTCACCGAATGTGCTCTGGCGATGAAAGACCACGAAGTTCCATGTGAATTCCTTCATGTAGCGAATCTTGTGCTCGATCTCGGGGCAATAACCGGTGCCGTACGGCCACTTGGTGAAGAGGTCGTCGCCATCCATGTCGAGGACGTCGATACCGATCTTGAGATCGTCGTAGGCGAGATCGACGCCACCCCAGGCCGCCGATCCGACACGCACACCCGTTCGGGGCACCATGGGCCAGCGCTTGCGCAGAATGAGCCGCACCCGGGTCGCGTTGCGCGTCTGCGCACCGCCGTCCATCAGATCGACAGTGCCCCGCGCGAACTCCAACCGGCGCGCCCGCGGATAGCGATCTGCCAGCGCCTGCACCTCACCGATCCCGATACCCGTGGCTCGAGCCAGATCATCCAGGCATTTCACCGCCTCGACGCGCGGGTTATGGCGTGCAAGGTCGAAGGCGGTGCGTTGCGGCGTGGTGACCGGTATTCCGTCGACCGAGCAGATCTCGTCGGGTTCGATGCTCTCGTTGCGAACGATGATCCCGCGCGGCGGCCGAGGGAAGCGGCGGATCATCTCGATCGGCACGTCGTCGTCGATCCACCGGGCCCCGTGCAGCGCGGCGGCTGCGCGGCCGGCGATCACCCCCTGACCGCGAGACCAGATCGAGGCCGCGTGGATCCGGTCCAACAGCGTGGGCGCGGCATTGGCTGTCATGTAGACATCGGGAAAAAGCCTGCGGTATCGGCTCCGAAGAACACCGCGAGTCAGCACACCGGCGGAAAGTGCCTCGCTGCCGCGAAGGATGTCTGTCACGAGAGGATCGTGGCCCTGAGCACCGACACAGTCGCCCATGAGACGCAGGTCGGGAAGCACCTCTGCCCGGTGCTGTGGACGAGATTGCGTTGAGGGTCGCGCGGACGACCCTGACGGCAATCTCGGCTACAGCATCCGGCAGCGGGTCATGTCAGCGCGTCGATCAGCTCGCCGACGGTGTGCGCGGACTCCACCGGATGTCGCATCCGCCCGTCGCGGTTGACCGTGTAGCTGTTGCGGCGGCCGACCTTGGCCTTGTCGACGTATCCGTCGGCGATGAGGTCGGCCAGGATTGTCTGGACGGATCGTTCGGTGATCCCGATCAGCACGCTCAACTCGCGCGCTGTCAACGATCTCCCATGCGCGAGGCAGAGCAGCACGTGTCCGTGATTGGTCAGGAATGTCCACGTTCGCGACGTGGACGAGACTTCGGCTACCGGAGGGGCTGCCGCCGCGCGCGGTGCCACCTTGCCAGGGCTTTTGCGTGAGGCGGACATCGGCAAGAGCTTAAGTGATCCGCACAGTCCGTTTCGGCATTTATGACACGGCGAATTTTGCGAAGTGCAAAACGTGAGATCCAATACGGATGCACTCGACGCTCCTCGCCGAGGATACGAATAGCGTTCTGGTCGAGATGGTTTGACAGAGAACGTCAATCAGGGCAGGGCCGGCAGGGCGGTGATCACCGTCAGAGCGATCAGAAGCCACCCGGCGCTCTGCCACGCCCACCAGGCCGGTGTCTCGCGCTGCATCTTCGCGCCGCGCAGTAGCGACACGGCGCCGCCGACCAGCAGGATCAGCGGCGCACCGACGGCTGCTCCCGCGCGCTGAGGAACACCGCACGCCAGCCCGTCGATCGTGGACCCGGTGCAGGTGCCCATCCACAGCGACGACGTCACGAGGAACAGCAGCCCCACAGCGGCAAACCCGAGTGCCGTGCGCACGGCATCACGCACGCTGCGGTCTTCTGCCCGGTCGCCATAACCGATGCCCGACCGGCGTTCGTGGCCCGACAGGTCCGTCATGCAACCGTGACTTCCCCGTGATCTGCGCTGGTAAACGTCGGTGGCCCGCCTTGTCACCGCCCCCGCTTACGATCCGGTGGTGACGCGGACTCGGTGGCGCTTGGCGGGTGCGCTCGGCATCGCCGCCGGGGTGGGCGCGGCGCTCTGCGGTGTGGCGCCGTGGTGGTGTGTGGCAATCGCGGTGGCCACGCCGCTCGTGCCACGGTTCCTCACAGCCATCGTCGTGGGCGCCGCCACGCCAGGAGCCCGCGAGACCGATGCCCGAGACGAGATGTCAGGCACCGAGTTCGAGGACTACGTGGCTCGTATCGCGCGCTCGGCCGGTGTGCCGGTGATCATGACGCCGCTGTCGGGCGACTGGGGCGTCGACCTGATCCTCGGGCACCGGCCCGACCGGTTGGCAGTGCAGTGCAAACGGCAGTCACGCCCGGTCGGTACCAGCGCCGTGCAAGAGGTCGTGGCCGGCGCACCCATGCAGGACTGCACCCGCACCATGGTCGTCACCAACCACCAGTTCACGCCTGCGGCACGCACACTCGCCGAACGTCACGGCTGCGAGCTGGTCGGCCGCGACGAGTTGCCGCGGCTGCGCTCGACGATCCGCCGGCTCACCCGGCCGATCGAACCGACATCGACCTGAGCACCGCGCGCACCGCATCGACCGCGGCGTCGATCTCCTCGCGCGACACCGTCAGCGCGGGCCGGAACCGGACGCTGTCGGGACCGCAACCGAGCATGATCACCCCGGCGTCCCAGAGCCGTGCCACCAGCGTGTCGCGCTGCTCGGCACTCGGCAGACTGAACGCGCACATCAGACCGCGGCCGCGAACGTCGCGAACCATCGCGGGGAAAGCGGCGGCCACCTCGTCGAGGCGATCGAGCAGATAGCGGCCGTTGTCCGCGGCGCAGTCGAAGAGCCCGTCGGCCTCGATGACCTCCAGGACGCGGCGTGACCGCACCATGTCCACGAGATTGCCGCCCCAGGTCGAGTTGATCCGCGAGCTCACGGCGAACACGTTGTCGGCGACCTCGTCGACGCGGCCGCCGGCCATCACTCCGCACACCTGCGTCTTCTTGCCGAACGCCACGACATCGGGCCGCACGCCCAATTGCTGGTAAGCCCAAGCTGTTCCGGTGATCCCGCAGCCGGTCTGCACCTCGTCGAAGATCAGCAGCGCGTCGAACTCGTCGCACAGCGCACGCATCGCGGCGAAGAACTGCGGCCGGATGTGACGGTCTCCACCCTCACCCTGGATGGGCTCGGCGATGAAGCAGGCGATGTCATGCGGCGCCGCCTCGAACGCGGCACGCGCCTGCCGCAGCGACTCTGCCTCCAGTGCCTCGATGTTCGCGCCCGAACGCAGATAGGGCGCATCGAGGCGCGGCCAGTCGAACTTCGGGAAACGCGCGACCTTGTTGGGATCGGTGTTCGTCAGCGACATCGTGTAGCCGCTGCGGCCGTGGAAGGCGCCACGCAGATGCAGGACCTTGGTGCCCAACTCGGGGTCGCGACCGTGCGCCTCGTTGTGCCGACTCTTCCAGTCGAAGGCCACCTTGAGCGCGTTCTCGACGGCCAGCGCCCCACCGTCGACGAAGAACAGGTGCGGCAGCGCCGGATCGCCGAGGACACGGGCGAACGTCTCCACGAAACGTGCCATCGGCACGCTGTACACATCGGAATTGCTGGGCTTGTTCAGCGCGGCCGCGGTCAGTTCCGCGCGGAACTGCTCGTCGTCGGCCAGCGCCGGATGGTTCATGCCCAGCGCCGACGATGCGAAGAACGTGAACATGTCGAGATAGCCGCGGCCCGAGCGCGCGTCGATCAGATAGGACCCGTGCGAACGCTCGACGTCGAGCACGAGGTCCAGCCCGTCGGCGAGGATGCTGCGGGCCAACACCGGGCGCACGTCCTCGGGGGTGATGTCGGAGGTGATCCGGGATGCGACAGCAGGCGGCGCCAGAACATCGGTCATTAGGCGACTATAACGCAAAAATTCCGTTAAGAACGGTCTGAAGATATAAAGTTTCCCGTCAAGGGTATTTACACACGACTCTTTTCCGGGTCCAGCGCCTCTTCGGCGGCTCGCCGGCGTAGATCGATCGTCCCGCCGAGCTGGCGAGCCAACGCCGGATGCTGCTGCACCACGGGCGCGATGACGTGGCGGGGAATCGAGAGCACGGTCGTGTCGGCCACCGCGACCGCGCCGGTCAGGACGCGCTGACGGGTCAGCGCTGTGGCCCCGACGAAGTCGCCCGATTGCACCTGCCCGATCGGCACGCGCCCGCCGTCTCGCGCGGTCGCCGTCAGCTGCAGCTCACCGTCGAGCACGAACGCGATGGCGTCGGGAATCGACCCCGCGGCCTGCACGACCTCACCCTCGGCGTACGAGAGAAGCCGGCCCGCCTCGACGAGTGAGGCCGTGGTCTCGTCGTCCAGGCCCAGCCTCGACCCGATCCGCATCGCCTGCGCGCTCAGGTCGGGAGCCACGTCGTCCTGCGGCTCCACGCCGTCGAGGCGCACCCCGGCTCGCCGAGCTGCGTACCAAACTCGATGCAGCAGAACGTTTCTGGTCGGCGACTCATCAGCGGGGCCGATGACCGGGACGGACACCCGGTACTCCCCCGCACCGAGTGAACTCACCCGGGACGGCAGGTCCGCGATCTTCGACGGCAGCGCGTCGGCGACGGCGCGCAGCATCTCCACGACGGTGGCAGGGCGGTCGCCCGGACTGAAGGTCAGGGTCGCCGTTGCCTGGAAGGCGGCGCCGGTCACACGACTGAGGTTGGTGAAGGACCCGGTGGCCAGCGACGCGTTCGGCACGATCGTGATGCCGTTGCCGGTGTCGATGTGTACCGAACGCCAGTTCACCTCGAGGACACGGCCGCGGGCCGCCGAGGTGTCGAGCCAGTCACCGATGCGGAAAGGCTGTTCGAACAGCAGGAACAACCCGGCGATCACGGGACCCACAGCCGACTGCACGGCCAAGCCGATGACGATCGAGGTGACACCGACCGCGGCGAACAGGCCCCCGACGTCGGTGCCCCAGACCCAGGAGAACAGCAGCCCCAGACCGATCACGATCACCACGAGCCGGCCGAGGTCGATGAAGATCGTCGGCAACCGCTCACGCCAACTGCCCGGCCGCGCTTCCCCGAACAGCGCCGCGTTGGCGCCGGAGAGCGCGAACAAGATGAGGAGGAAGCCGAAGACGGTCGCGGCGATGCGCGGCCAGGTGGCCTCGACGTCGGAGTCGTTGAGCTGGTCGATGAGGACGTACAGCGCCAGCGCAGGCAAGACCGCGTTGCGGAGCAGCAGCACCGGCCGGGCGTAGCTGCTGCTGCGCCGCGACAGCCACTGGTACAGCTCGGTGAGGACCAGCAGCGCGACGGGCAGTGCCACGACGACCGACACGGTCGGCCAGAACCACGGCTGCGCGGTCACCACGTTCACGACGACCTCGCCGGGATGCGCAGCGACCAGACCGGTTCGTCCCCGTCAGGCCCGGCCACCGAGCCTTCTTCGGTGAAGGTGTACAGCGCAGTCAGATTTGCGTGCACGCGATCGCTGACGAAGATGCCCGGTCGATCGGTCGCCGCGTGTACGCGGTGCGCCAGATCGACTGCCTCGCCCCACAGGTCGTAGATCCTGGTGCGCTGCCCGATCAGACCGCTCGACACCTGCCCGCTGTCGATGCCGATGCGCAGGGCGAGCTCCGCGTCGTGCTGGTCGTTGAACACATTGACCACCTCGACGAGGTCGACGGCGAAAGCCGCTGTCCGGCTGGCGTGGTCGACGCGCGGGACGACCAGCCCGCAGGTGGCCAGGAATCCGTTGTGCAGGTTGCGCACCCGTTCGATGCCGTGACGCTCGGCCGCGGCGTCGAACGACTCGATGAGGTCGTTGAGGGTGCGGACCGAATCCTCGGCCGACAGGGCACGGGCGTAATCCTGGAAGTGCAGCAGCTCGGCGTAGACCACCGAGACGTCGCGATGGTCGCCGCCGATGGTCTGCTCACCCTGTCGAACCCGCTGGGCGACCGTTTCGGGCATCAGAGTGGCCAGCAGATCGTCGATTTCGCGCCGCTGGGCGTCGATGAGTTCCTGCTTGGTGCGCAGACTCTCCGACATGTCGTTGAATTCGGCTGCCAAATCGCCGAATTCGTCCTTGGTGGTGACCGGGACACTGACACCGACCTCGCCGCCGCGGACCCTGCGCACCGCGTCGGCGATGCGCGCGACGGGACGGGTCAGCATCCGGCTCAGCAGCAGGGCGAGAATGCAGACGACGAGGACGATCGTCGCCGTCGACAGGGCGATGTTGCGGGCGAATTTGTTGACCGGGGCCAGCGCCTCGCTCTCGTCGATCTTGGCGACCAGTACCCAGTCCAGCCCCGGGATGTCCAGCGGCATGTAGGACACCAGGGAGGGCGGACCGATGTAGTCGTTGTCGGTCACCGTGCCCGATTCGCCCTCGAGCGCCCGGTTGACCGCGACGGTGTTGACGGGCTGCAGCAGCGTGCTGCCCTGGACAGCGACCTCACGTTCGGCCACATCGGTGGGCGTGCCGTGGTCGACGACCTCGCCGACGAAGGCCTGCGGATCGGTGAGCAGGCGCCGCGACACCGACCGCATCAACCGGTCGGGCCCGGCGAGGTAGGTCTCGCCGGTGGCGCCCAGGCCGTCGGCCTCCCATTCGCGGTTGCCGGTCATCACGTTGTTGATGCCGTCGATCGACATCTGCAGCGCGAGCACGCCCTGGATGGCGCCGCCGTCGCCGATCGGAGACAGCACCCACATCGTGGGCTTGTCGTAGGCGGGCGGGTAGCGCTCGAAATCGGTGATGAACGTCTGGTCCACCGAGGTCGCCTGAAGCGCCTTGCGGTAGTTGTCGGCGAGCAGGGACGCCTTGTACGGCCCGGTGATCAGGTTCGTGCCGAGGTCGGCGCCCTTGTAGGCAGTGAAGACGACGTTGCCCGACGTGTCGATCAGCAACGAATCCTCGAACGCGAACCGTGTGGTGAGGTCGGCGAAGAAGCTCTGATAGCGATCGTTGGTCGCCGACCAGGCGGTCGGCGGACCCGCGGGCCGGATGGTCAGCGCCTTGTCGAAGTCGCCTCCGGCCGGGACGGTGTACGCGTTCTGCAGGGCCACGGCGGCGTTGCCGGTGGGTACGAACAGCGTGGGATCCGTCGGTTGTCCGGACTGTTTGGTCAGTTCCGGCGCGAACACGGTGTCGTAGTAACGACGCACGGCGTCGCGCTGCTCGGGTGGCGGAGGCGTCGCGTCGAGCTCGCGGTAGGCGGCGGCGAAATCGCGGGTGGCGTTGACCGTGGTGGCCCCGTGCGTGACGATCGACGCAGCGTCGCTGACGGTGCGGAAGTACTGAGTGATCTCGCGCGCCCGCGACTCCCGCAGCTGCGTCATGTTCGTGAACTCGGCGTTGCGCAGGGAGTCGGTGCCGGAGACGTAGCCGATGGATCCGGTGACCAACACCGACAGCACGCTGACGAGCAACAGCGCGATCAACACTTTGGATTGAACGCCGAGCGCCACTCGTCCGGTACGCCTTCTGAGCAGGCTCATCCGGTCGCCCCTCCCTCCGTCAGGTGGCTACTGTGGCACGAGGCAAACACTGCCGACCGGATCGTTACCGAACCGAGCTGGACCGGGAGGTGGCCGCGCCCGGCGACAATTCCGTCGAACTCGGTCTGCCGATCTTGAAATTTTCGTCAGATCAGATCAGAAACAGGAACTACTCCGGTACGGAGCGCCTGTCGCTGTAGAATTTATGTAGGATGATCGTGCTGCGGGTCTTGACGTCGGCCGCGGTGCGGATGCGCTGTAGCAAGCTCTCCAGCGCCCGAGCCGACTTCACGTGAACCAGCAGCACGTAGTTGTCGTCACCGGCCACCGAATAGCACGCTTCGATCTCGGAGATGTGTTCCAGTCGGGCGGGGGCGTCATCGGGTTGCGACGGGTCGAGAGGTGTGATGGCGACGAACGCCGACAACATGTTGCCGACTGCCTCGGGATTGATCCGGGCGGTGTATCCGGTGACCACACCACGTGATTCGAGCCGACGCACCCGCGACTGCACTGCCGACACCGACAGGCCCGCGGTCGCCGCCAGATGGGCCAGGGTGGCGCGGCCGTCGGCGACGAGTTCGCGGACCAGCACACGGTCGATCTCGTCGAGCGGCTGGCATTCGTCGGGCCCGGTCATGGCCGCACTGTATCGGAGGACCCGTGCCTGACGTCGAAACCTGGCAATTGCGGGCGCAATTCGCCGCAGGGCTCTCCGCCATGTACGGCGCCGAGGTGCCCGCGTATCACACCCTGGTGGAGGTCAGTTCCGAGGTGAACCGGAGCGTCGTCGCCGCCGACGACGACGCCGTGCGGCTGGGCTCCCTCGACCGCGTGACCGCCGAACGCCACGGCGCCATTCGCGTGGGCAACGCGGCCGAACTGGCACAGGTCGCCGACCTCTTCGCCGCCTTCGGCATGTTCGGAGTCGGCTACTACGACCTGCGCGAGGCCGCCTCCCCCGTGCCCGTGGTGTCGACAGCGTTTCGCCCGATCGAGCCGGATGAGCTGGACCGCAACCCTTTTCGGGTGTTCACCTCGATGCTCGCGGTCGCAGACCGGCGGTTCTTCTCCGACGACCTGGCGCACCGGGTGACCCGCTTTCTTGATACTCGGCAGCTCTTCGACCCGGCCCTGATCGCGACCGCCCGCCGCATTGCCGCGCACGGCGCATGCCCGTCCGCCGACGCACAGGACTTCGTCGCCGCGGCCGTCTCGGCCTTCGCTCTGTCGCGCGACCCGATCGACCGGGGCTGGTACGACGAACTGTCGACGGTCTCCGCGGTGGCTGCCGACATCGCCGGTGTGCGGTCCACGCACATCAACCACCTGACGCCCCGGGTGCTCGACATCGACGCGCTGCAGCAGCAGATGACCGCCCGCGGCATCACGATGATCGACCACATCCAGGGCCCGCCCCGCACCGACGGCCCGCGGGTGCTGCTGCGGCAGACGTCGTTCCGGGCTCTGGCCGAGCCGCGCCGGTTCCGTGAGCCGGACGGCACCGTCGTCGACGGCACCCTGCGGGTGCGCTTCGGCGAGGTCGAACAGCGCGGCGTGGCGCTCACCCCGCTGGGCCGCGAGCGCTACGACGCGGCCATGGCCTCCCCGGATCCCGCCGCGGAGTGGGACCAGCACTTCCCCGTCACCGACACCGACCTCGCGGCGTCCGGGCTGGCGTACTACCACGGGGGCGATCCGACCCGTCCCGTCGTCTACGAGGACTTCCTGCCCGCCTCGGCGGCCGGCATCTTCCGCTCCAACCTCGACGGCGATTCGACCGCCGCCGAGGGCGCGGACCACACCGACTACAGCCGCGACTGGATGGCCGCCACGATCGGCCATCACATCCACGACCCCTACCACCTCTACGAGAAAGTCGCCTCCTCATGACCTCCACCGTGACGTCCACGCCCCTGCCGACCTCTGATGACCTGCGTGCCCAGGTACAGGAGGCGCTAGCCGCAGTGGGCGCCCGGGTGTCCCTTGGCGCGCCGAACGCCGGCGGCATCACCGCCAGCTCTCCGGTCAACGGGGACGTGCTGTTCACCGTTGCCGAGTCGTCGGCGACCGAGGTCGACGCGGCGATCGCCGCGGCGGCCGATGCGTTCCGTACCTGGCGCACCACGCCGGCCCCGGTGCGCGGCGCGCTCGTGGCCCGGCTCGGCCAACTCCTGGTCGAGCACAAGGACGCGCTGGCCACGCTGGTGACGATCGAGGCCGGCAAGATCACCTCCGAGGCGCTGGGCGAGGTGCAGGAGATGATCGACATCTGCGAGTTCGCCGTCGGCCTCTCCCGCCAGCTCTACGGCAAGACCATCGCGTCCGAGCGGCCCGGTCACCGGCTGATGGAGACCTGGCACCCCCTCGGCGTCGTCGGCGTCATCACGGCGTTCAACTTTCCCGTCGCGGTGTGGGCATGGAATACCGCGGTGGCGCTCGTCTGCGGTGACACCGTCGTGTGGAAGCCGTCCGAGCTGACCCCGCTGACCGCGATCGCCTGCCATGCGCTGCTGGACCGCGCGTGCAGCGACGTCGGCGCGCCCGCCGGTGTCTCCCAGCTGGTGCAGGGCAGCCGCGAGGTCGGCGAGCAGCTGGTCGACGATTCGCGCGTCGCGCTGCTGTCTGCGACCGGCTCGGTGCGCATGGGCCGGGAGATCGGGCCGCGGGTGGCGCAGCGCTTCGGCAAGGTCCTGCTCGAACTGGGCGGCAACAACGCCGCCGTCGTGACCCCGTCGGCCGATCTCGACCTGGCGGTGCGCGGCATCGTGTTCTCGGCGGCCGGGACGGCGGGTCAGCGCTGCACGACGCTGCGTCGGCTGATCGTGCACTCGTCGATCGCCGACGAATTGGTGGCCCGGATCGTGGCGGCCTACGAGCAACTGCCGGTGGGCGACCCCGCCGCCGAGGGCACGCTGGTGGGCCCGCTCATCCACGAGCGGTCCTACCGCGACATGGTCGGCGCGCTGCAGCAGGCCGCCGCCGAGGGTGGCGACGTGATCGGCGGCGATCGGGTGGACGTCGGGGACGAGGGCGCGTTCTACGTGCGGCCCGCTGTGGTCCGGATGCCCGGCCAAAGCGAGGTCGTGCACCACGAGACCTTCGCGCCGATCCTGTATGTGCTGACCTACGAAACGCTCGACGAGGCTGTCGCGCTCAACAATGCTGTCCCCCAGGGTCTTTCGTCGGCAATCTTCACTCTCGACGTGCGCGAGGCGGAGCGGTTCCTGGCCGCCGACGGATCGGACTGCGGCATCGCCAACGTCAACATCGGCACCTCGGGCGCGGAGATCGGTGGCGCATTCGGCGGCGAGAAGGAGACCGGCGGCGGCCGCGAGTCCGGGTCCGATGCGTGGAAGGCGTACATGCGCCGGGCCACCAACACGGTGAACTACTCCTCAGAGCTCCCGCTCGCCCAGGGCGTCCACTTCGGCTGACCTTTCCTTTTCCCGCGAGCGTGCGGGTCTGCAGCCGACACGCCGCACCAGACCGGGAGTTCACGCACGCTCGCAGTCGAGAATCGGGGGCATGGAACTTGACGGCAAGGTCGCGATCGTCACCGGCGCGGCGTCGGGCATCGGCGCGGCGCTCGCGACCGGACTCGCCGCACGCGGCGTGCGGGTGGTCATCGGCGACCTCGACGAGGCCGGTGCGCACGCATGCGCCGAGGCGATCCGGTCGCACGGCGGGCAGGCGATCGGACTGAGAGCCGATGCCGCAGACGTGGTCGACATCGAAGGCATGATCACGCTCGCGAGCCGCGAATTCGACCCCGTCGACATCTACGTCGCGAACGCCGGCATCATCGGCAGGCCGGGTCTCGGCACTGAGGGCGACTGGGACACGATCCTCGACGTCAACCTGCGCGCCCACATCCGCGCCGCGAGACTGCTTGTGCCGCACTGGCAGTCGAGAGGCTCGGGTTATTTCGTATCGGTGGCCTCGGCGGCCGGGCTATTGACCCAACTCGGGGCGGCCGGGTACGCGGTGAGCAAGCATGCCGTCGTCGGGTTCGCCGAGTGGCTCGCGATCAGCTACGGCGACGACGGTGTCGGAGTCAGTTGCGTGTGCCCACTCGGGGTGGAAACGCCTCTGCTACAGGCAGTTCGGAGTACCGCTGATCCCGACGCGCGACTCGGCGCATCGTCGATCGAACAGTCCGCAGCGGTGCTCAGCGCCGACGACGTGGCCGAGGCGACCATCGAAGCCGTTCTCGCCGATCGCTTCCTGGTGCTCCCGCATGCCGAACTGCTGGAGATGTACCGGCACAAGGGCGGTGACTACGACCGATGGATCTCGGGCATGCGGCGCTACCAGCGCGCACTGCGCGCACAGAGCCAGACGTAAGAATCCCGTCATCACCGACCGGTACTGCCGGTAGCGCCCGCCGCTTCGATCCCGGTCACCTGCTCGGATGTCCACCCGCGAGCCGCCCACAGCAAATCCCCGGACAGCTGTCAGTGGAGCTAGAGCCCCCCGCTTTCCGTATCCGCTAACCGGTCGCCGGGGCGTGCTTTCCGGCAGGTGATGGTCGGTCATTCCGCGCTCGATACAGCGGCGGCACTGCCCGCACCGCAGCCTCCCGACGCCGCTCCCCTGGGTCGTTTCATCGCCCCCGATGGCGCCTCCGCCGCGTGTAATCTCCGAACTCTGGACACCCGTTTGGGCTCCGCGAGGAAAGGACGAGTGTGGACGTTCGAGCGCAATTGTCACAACTCGACGACACAGCGCGAGACGCCCTCGCGCGTCGCATCAAGACCCGACTCGCGGCCCGCGACGAGGACACCAGCGACCATCACGTCGCGATCGTCGGCGGAGGTGTCGCAGCCCTCACCCTCGCTCTCGAACTGCGGTCCGCGCGCCCCGGGACCCGTATCCTCGTCGTCGAACCCATCCCGCATCCCGTCGCCGAAATCACCCACACCGTGGGCGAGTCGACCGTCGAGATCTCCGCGCACTACCTACGCGACCGGCTCGGCCTGGCCGACCATCTGCAGAACCACCAGATCCGCAAGATGGGTCTGCGGATGTTCTTCACCCAGGACGGCAACACCGACATCAGCCGCCGCGTCGAGGTCGGCAGCAGCGCGTTCGTCCCGCAGACCACCTACCAGATCGACCGCGGCAGGTTGGAGAACGAACTGCACCGGCGGTGCGTCGCCGCGGGCATCGAATTCGCCACCGGGCGGGTGCGTGCAGTGGCACTCGGGAGCGGGACGGCAGCGCACCGAGTCACCATCCAGCACGACGACGACGTCACCGAGACGACGGCCCGGTGGGTCGTCGACGCGTCAGGACGCAACCGACTGCTACCGCGCGAACTGGACCTCAAACGCGCCAACGGCCACCACTGCAACGCCGCCTGGCTGCGGATCGCCACCGAGATCGACGTCGGACAGTGGAGCGACGACCCCACCTGGCACGCCCGCCTGTCCGAAGGGCGGCGCGAGTACTCGACGAATCATCTGATGGGCGAAGGTTATTGGGTGTGGCTGATCCGGCTGGCCTCAGGCGCGACCAGCGTCGGCATCGTGGCCGACCCAGCCTTCCACCCGTTCGACGGGTTCAACACCCTCGACAAAGCCCTGGCGTGGCTGCGTGAGCACGAACCGCAGTGCGCCGCAGTTCTCGACGAAAACGCCGGACTGATCAAGGACTTCCGGGTGATGAAGCAGTACAGCCACACCGTCGAGCGGGTCTACGACGGGCAGTCGCGCTGGTGCCTCACCGGTGACGCCGGCGTCTTCCTCGACCCGCTCTACTCCTCCGGGCTGGACCTCGTCGCCATCGGCAACGGCCTGGTCACCGACATGATCACCCGGGAACTCGACGGATCCGACGTCGTCGCCCGCGCCGCGATCGGCGACTCGATGTTCCGGTCCCTCACCGACATGTGGTGCAACATCTACCGCGATCAGTACATCCTGATGGGATCGCCGACGGTGATGTCGGTGAAGGTCATCTGGGACATCGCGTTCTACTGGGGCTTCATCGGATTCCTCTACAGCAACGACCGTTTCACCCAGGTCGCCGACGACCCCGAACTCGTGCCCTATCTGCAGGGTCTCATCGACCTGAGCAACCGGATGCAACTGTTCTTCCGCGAATGGGCCGCCGTCGAACACGATCCCTCCCCCGCCCGCTTCGTCGACCTGTACGTGCCGCTGAACTTCATGGCCACACTGCACCATTCGATGATGGGAACATCGGACGCGGTCCGCGAACAGTTCGACGCCAACGCGCTGCTGCTCCGTCAGATCGCGGGCCAGGTGATCGACACCGTCATGACCGACAAGGCATCTCGGTTCTCCGATGACGATGTCATGTCCCAGGCCCAGGCGTGGCAGCGCGACGGGTTGCTGCGTGAACTGCGCACCGTCTTCCGCGAGCAGCAGGAGATCGATCCCATCTCCACGGGTTGGGTGCTGTGCACCGCGGCAGCTCGATGACCCCAGCCGCCCACGACGACCGCGAAGCACTGGCGATCGTCGGCATCGGCTGCCGACTGCCCGGCGGCGTCGACTCCCCCGACGACTTCTGGCGACTGCTGCTCGACGAGACCGACGCCACTCGCGAGGTGCCCGAATCTCGATGGCATGCACCGCGATTCCATGATTCTGCACCGGGCAAGGCCGGCAAGATGGTGACCCGCCGCGGTGGTTATCTCGACGAGATCGACCAGTTCGACGCGGCGTTCTTCGGCATCTCCCCCCGCGAGGCCAATCTGCTCGATCCCCAGCAACGACTGCTGCTGCACGCCACGTGGGAAGCGTTGGAGGACGGCGGCATTCCCGCCGACGCATTGGCCGGCACCGACGTCGGGGTGTTCATCGGCGGCTTCACACTGGACTACCAGCTGCTGCAGAACCAGGGCCGCACCAGCCGATTCCGATTCAAGCCGCATTCGGCGACCGGGATGATGATGACGATGCTCGCCAATCGCATCTCCTACGCGTTCGACTTCCGCGGCCCGAGCATGGCCGTCGACACCGCGTGCTCGAGCTCACTGGTCGCGGTTCACCTTGCAGCCCAGAGCATCTGGAATGGTGACTGCCAGCTGGCACTCGCCGGCGGGGTGAACATCATCGTGGGTCCCAACACCGCGATCGCCGAATCCAAGAGCGGCTTCCTCTCAGGCGACGGCCGCTGCAAGGCATTCGACGCATCGGCCGACGGGTACGCCCGCGGCGAAGGCGGCGCCGTCGTCGTCCTCAAACCGCTGCAGCAGGCGGTGCGCGACGGCGACCGGGTCTACGCGCAGATTCTCGGCACCGCCGTCACCCAGGACGGTCACACCGACGGCATCACGGTTCCCAGCGAAGACGCCCAACGTGCCGCGATCACCACGGCACTCGAGCGCGCCGGCGTCGCACCCACCGACATCGGCTACGTGGAAGCCCACGGCACCGGAACCCCGGTCGGCGATCCGGTCGAAACCCGGGCTCTGGCAGGCGCGCTCGCCGCCGACCGGACACCCGAGAATCCGCTGCTCATCGGATCGGTCAAGACGAACATCGGCCACCTCGAAGCCGGCGCCGGCGTCGCGGGACTGATCAAGGCCGCGATGACCGTGCAGCACGGGAGGATTCCCGCCAGCCTGCACCTGCGCACCCCGAGCAGCCCGCTCGCGGACCTGAACCTCGACATCCCTCGCACCGCCACGGACTTCCCTGCCGGGCAGCGGCGCATCGCCGGTGTCAACTCGTTCGGATTCGGCGGCACCAACGCCCACGTCGTCATCGCCGAACCCCCCGCCCCCACAGCGCAGTCCGACACATCTGCGGCGGACACGCAGCTCACGCTGCTCCCGCTGTCGGCGCGCTCCCCGGAAGCGCTCGCCGCGGCCGCCTGCCAGCTGGCCGACCATCTGCGGGATCATCCCGAGATCAGCCTGCCCGACCTCGGCTACACCCTGAGTCGACGCCGCAGCCATCTCAGCCATCGCCGCGCGTTGACCGTCGCCGACACCATCGAAGCTCGCGCGCAGCTGCTCGAACTCGCTGACACCGCAGGCGAATCGATGCTCGGCCGCACCGGCGCCGAGGCGCCACGGCTGGCCTTCGTCTGCACCGGGATGGGCCCACAGTGGTGGAAGATGTGCCGCGGCCTGCTTGACACCCATCCGGTGTTCGCCGCCAGCATCGAGCGCACCGATCGCGAACTCGCCCGCTACACCGACTGGTCACTCCTCGAGGAATTGCGCCGCGACGAGGCCGAGTCACGGATGGGCGACACCGAGGTCGCGCAGCCGGCCAACTTCGCCGTCCAGATCGCCCTGGCCGAGCAGCTCGCCCACTACGGCGTCGTGCCCGATGCGGTGATCGGACACAGTGCCGGCGAAGTGGCGGCGCATCACCTCGCCGGCCTGCTCACCTTCGAACAGGCCGTCCGGGTGATCCATCACCGCAGCCGCCTTCAGCAGCGCACCACCGGCATGGGACGCATGCTCGCGGTGGGCCTGAGCGCCGACACGCTCATGACGACGCTCGATGCCGATGCGGCAGCCGAATTCGGTCGCCGGGTGTCGATCGCCGCGATCAACAGCCCGTTCGCCGTGACCATTGCCGGCGACGAGGACGTGCTCGCCGACATCGTGCGCCAACTCGACGAGGCGGAGGTCTTCAACCGCTACCTCGCCGTCAAGGTTCCGTACCACACGCACTACATGGATCTCGTGCGCGACGACATGTTCACCGCGTTCGAGGGATTGTCGTCGGCGCCGGGCCGCATCCCGCTGTACTCGACCGTCACCGGTGAACGGCTGACCGAGTACGCGGCGGGTGCCGCCTACTGGTGGCAGAACACCCGCGCGACTGTGCTTTTCGAAGCCGCTGCCCGGCGGATGCTCGACGACGGATACACCCACTTCGTCGAACTCGGGCCGCATCCCGTGCTGGCGTCGTCGATCCTCGAGATCGCCGGATCGCAGAGCGTCGCGGTGGTCGCGACCCAGCGCCGCGGCGAGGACGACGCTCGCACGCTGTTGGGCGGTGTGGCGGCGCTGTACAGCCACGGTCACGACATCGACTGGCAGGCATTCCATCCCGGCGGCCGCCTGGTGGGCCTGCCGACCTACCCGTGGCAGTCCAAGCGGTTCTGGCACGAAACGCAGGAGGCAGCCGAAGACCTGCACTACACCCCGGTACACCCCCTGCTCGGTCAACCGGTGACCGGCGCACACCCCACGTGGGAGGTCGAGCTCAGCGTCGTCTCGCTGCCGTTCCTGGCCGACCATCAGGTCCAGGGTGCCGCCGTGGTGCCTGGCGCCGTCTACCTCGAGATGGCACTGGCAGCAGCCACCGAGACCTACGGGACTGCCTGCAGCGTCGACGATCTGGTGCTGCACCGCGCGCTTCTGCTCGACGACAGCTGCGACCCGCTGGTACGCACCACGTTGAACGAGGAGAACGGCAAGATCGAGTTCACCGCGTTCACCGGGATCGGGGACGGCGACTTCGGCTGGATCGTCACGGCGACCGCCGAACTGAACACCCTTCCCCCCGTCCCCGCCCATGACCACGGAGCCGAAGACCTCTCCGTCGCAGCACTCGATTCCGACGAGTTCTACGCCCGCACCACCGCACTCGGCTTCGCCTACGGCGACGCATTCCGCCCGGTACGCGACGTCACCGGCGGTGACGGCTGGGCGCGGGTGCGGTTGCGCATCCCCGCCGCCGTCGCCGACGACATCGACGCGTTCTCGTTCCACCCTGCACTGCTCGACGGTGCGCTGCAGAGCCTGTTCGGTACCTCGACGGTCGCCGACAACGCCACGCAGGCAACATATCTGCCCACACGCATCCGACATTGCGCCGTCTACGGGCGTCCGGAACCCGATATGACGGTGCACGTGCGGGTGGTCGCCGCCACACGCGAGGAGATCGAGAGCGACCTCACAGTCGTCGATCGCCTCGGGCAGATCTTGGCGGTTCTGCAGGGATTCACGGTGCAGTCGTTGAGCGCGTCATCGGCGATGTCGACCGAACGGATCGACCGGGGCCTCTACAGCGTCCAGTGGGCTGACCACGAACCGGCGCGCGAGACCGTCGTCGCGCATTCCGGAACATGGGTGATCCTCTGCGACACCGTCGGGTTCGGATCCGCACTGGCCCGCCAGCTGTCCGAACACGGACACCGTGTCGTCGAAGTGGCCCACCAGTCGGTCGCCGCGATCACCGAGACAGGTACCGGGTACGCCGTCGATCCGCAACGCGGAGAACAGCTTCGGGAGCTGATCGGACGGATTCACCAGACCGAGGGCGGGGTGGGCGCGCTCGTCGATTTCTGGCCGATCGACATCTACAGCGGATCAGATCACCGACTCGGTGTGCACGCGCTCCTGCATGCGATCAACGCTCTCGCCGGATGCGACGGCGAAGCACCCCGGGTGCACATCGTCACCGCGAATGCGCAGCCGGCGTTGGGTATCGAAGACCTGGCCGTCGACCAGGCGACCGTGTGGGGGCTGGGCCGGGTGGTCGGGCACCAGGAATTCCCCGAGATGTGGGGCGGCCTCGTCGACATCGACGACGCCGACGATCCCGACCTGGTCGGCGCCCGCCTCTACGCACATCTGCTCGACGCGGACGCCGAGGACCAGATCGCGCTGCGTGGTGAGCGCACTCTCGCACCGCGCCTGCTTCCGTGCCGGGAGCTGACCAGACCCTTCCCCACGAAGCTCAATCGCGCCGCGACCTATGTGGTCACCGGCGGCACCGGCGCACTCGGTCGCAGCGTCGCTCTCTACCTCGCCGAGCGGGGGGCGCGACACATCACGTTGATCAGCCGCCGCGAACTCCCGCCGCGCGCCACCTGGCCCCATCTCGACCCGCAGGACGCACAGCACGCGACCGTGGAGGCGATCCGGCGGATCGAACGGCTCGGCGCGCAGGTGCGCTCCGTCGCCGTCGACATCACCGACGCCGAGAGCGTGGAACGGTGGCGCGACGAGCACGAGGATTCCGGCGGCCCACCGATCCGCGGCATCGTGCACGCCGCCGGATCGGTCGACGACCGCCTCCTGGTCAGCATGACCGAGGAGGACTTCGCCACCGTCATGGCACCCAAGGTCGTCGGAACCCGGTTGCTGCACAACGCCTTCGAGAAGGAGAACCTCGACTTCTTCGTGATGTTCGGCTCGGCAGGCTCGGTGATCGCCTCCCCTGGGCAGGCGAACTACGCGGCCGCGAACGCCTTCCTGGACGCCTTCGCCCACTATCGACGGGCCCGGGGATTGCCCGCCCTGACCATCGGCTGGGGGCCGTGGTCGGTTGGGATGGTCGAGGAGCTCAAGCTCGAGAAGATCTACGCCAACAGGGGTATCGAGCTGATCACCCCGCGCGCGGGAGTTCGGATCCTCGACCGGCTCGTGTCACAGAAGGTGTCCCACGTCGTCGCGATCACCGCAGACTGGAACCGCGCCCGCCAGGGATTCGGCGCCCACCTGCCCGCCATCTACCGTGACCTGGAGTCCGGTCTCGAAGGCCCCGGCGACGCGGGGGCGGCGTCGCTGATCGACACGCTCTCCGCACTGCCCGACGCCGACCGGCTTCCCGTCGTCACCGAGCACGTGCGCAGCATCGTCGCCGCGGTGTTCGACTGCGCGGCAGACGATGTCGAGGCCGACGCCATGCTCGACGATCTGGGACTGGACTCGATGATGGCGATGGAGTTCCGGGTGCGCATCAACACGATGTTCTCGATCGACCTGCCGGTCCTGGAGATCCTGCGTGGAGTATCGGTGAACTCGCTCGCCGCGCGAATCCTCGCCGAACTCCGTCAGATCCATGCCGACAGCGTCGATGCCAGCGTCGAGGCCGAACCGGCCGCCGACGATCTCGACCACCTCATCGCCACCCTGTCCGACGACGAGCTTCGCGCACTGCTGGCCGACCTCCACGACGGCGTCGAGGGAAGTGCGGACACGCAATGACCGCAGCGGAAGTCGCGCCGGCCGTGCACATCCGAGGACTGCGAAAGTCCTACGGTCGATTGCAGGCCGTCCTCGACCTCGACCTCGACGTCGCCTACGGCGAGGTGGTTGCGATTCTCGGACCCAACGGTGCGGGCAAGTCGACGACCATCGAGATCCTCGAAGGCCACCGCCGACGGGACGCCGGCGAGGTTCGGGTACTGGGCGAGGACCCCGGGACCGCCGATCGGGACTGGCGCTCGCGCATCGGCATCGTTCTGCAGGACGCCAGCGACTTCGGGACCCTGACCGTAGCGGAAACCCTGCGGATGTTCGGGCAGTGTTACGGCAGTGCCCGCTCCCCCGGGGACGTGCTGGAGCTGGTCGGCCTGTCCGGTAAGCAGGACGCGCGCGTGCGGACACTGTCGGGCGGTCAGCGGCGCCGGCTCGACGTGGCGCTCGGCATCATCGCGAGCCCGGAGTTGCTGTTCATGGACGAACCGACCACCGGCTTCGACCCGGAGGCGCGACGTCAGTTCTGGGATCTGATCAGACTTCTCGCCGCCGACGGCACCACGATCGTGCTCACCACGCACTACCTCGAGGAGGCCGCCGCGCTCGCCGACCGGGTAGCCGTCATCGCCGCCGGACGCCTGGTGGCGGTCGACACCCCACATCGGCTGACCGCCGCGGCGCATGCGACGGCGACGGTGCGGTGGATCGACCGCGGTGAGGAACGCATCGTGCGCACCGACCGGCCCACCGAATTCATCCGGCAGCAGGCCGCCGCCGGCGGCGAACTCACCGCGCTGACCGTCACGCGGCCCGGCCTGGAAGACGCCTACCTGCAGCTGATCGAGTCGACGTGATGACGGCATCGTCGCAGTCCTCGAGAGCACGGCACAGCTCGCGGTCCACCGCCGCACTGCCCTCGCCGCTGCGCATCGGGCTCTCTCGAGTGATCCCGGAATTGAAGATGTTCTATCGGCGCCCCGAACAGCTGGTGCTGACCTTCTCGATGCCCGCGATCATCTGTCTGCTGCTCGGCTCGATCTTCTCCGGAAATGTCGTGGGTACCGGCACATCGACGAGCGCCGTGATCGCCGCCAGCATGCTGGCCTACGGGATCCTGTCCACCTCGTTCATCAACCTCGGCATCAGCGTGGCCGCCGACCGGGAAACCGGGGCGCTGCGCCGCCTGCGCGGCACCCCGGCGACCGCGACGTCCTACTTCGTCGGCAAGATCGCGCTCGTCGCGATCGCCAGCATCGCCGAGGCCGTCCTCCTGCTGATGGTCGGGCTGTTCGCGTTCGGGTTGCGTCTGCCCTCGGGGATCGGCGAATGGTTCACTCTCGCTTGGGTGTTCGCGCTGGGGATCACCAGCTGCTCGCTGCTGGGCATCCTGATCAGCAATCTCGCCAACAATGCCGTCTCCGCTGCTGTGCTGACCAACGGCCCCGCCGTGAGTCTGCAATTCATCTCGGGCACCTACGTGCCAGTGATGGTGCTGCCCGTGTGGATGCTCACGATCGGCTCACTGTTCCCGGTCAAATGGATGGCGCAAGGTTTCCGCTCTGTGCTGCTGCCACCCGAGATGGAGGCATTCGAACCGGCCGGCAGTTGGGAGCACGAGCGCATCTTCTTGGTGCTGGCGGCGTGGTCCGTCATCGGACTCCTAGCCTGCCTCAAGGTGTTCCGCTGGACGGAGAAGCGCTGACATGCCGCCGCTGCTGACCATCACCTATCAGTTCTTCCTGCAGATCGTGGTGATCCTGGCGACCTACCGGCTGCTGTGGCCGCTGTTCCGCCGCCTGGGCCAGGTGCAAGTGGTCGCGATCATGGTCGCCGGGTTCGTGCTCGGCCCGTCGGTCCTGGGTGCCATCTGGCCGCAGGCCCAGCACTGGCTGTTCCCGACCAAACTGACCATCGGAACCGAAACCATCACGCACCCCAACCTGATCGCCATCTACGTCGTCGGCCAGCTCGGCCTCGTGCTGTACATGTTCCTGGTCGGGTCGTCGTTCAACCTCGGCATCCTCGGCACCCACAGCCGGCAGGCGGGAGCCACGTCGGCTGCGGGTATCGGTGTCCCCCTTGTCCTCGGCGGCCTCGTCGGGTGGTGGATGGTCGATTCCGGCGGCTACTTCACCGACAAGGTCGAACACTGGCAGGGCGGGCTGTTCGTCGCCGCGGCGGTGGCCATCACCGCGTTCCCGATGCTGGCGTGGATCGTCTACGACTCCGGGCTGCTCAACACCCGGCTGGGCACCATGTCGCTGTCCTGCGCCGCGGTCGACGACGCCTGCTCGTGGGTGCTGCTGGCGACAGTGGTGGCTACCGCGAAAGGCAGCGTGCTCGGTGCTGTCATCGCGGTAGGCGGCGGTCTGTTCTACCTGCTGTTCATGATCTACCTCGGGCGACCACTGCTGGCGCGCCTCGAGACGTGGACGCCCCGCCGCGATTCCGAGCGCACCGGCGGCCTGCCGATCGCGAAGCTCTCCATCGTTCTGCTGGTCCTGCTGACGGCCAGCTGGTTCACCGATCTGGTCGGAATCTATTCGGTGTTCGGTGCTTTCGTCGCCGGGCTGATGATGCCCCGCGGTGAACTGCTCGACACGATCCGGGAGCGCTTCGAACCGCTCACCGCCTACCTGCTGCTGCCCGCGTTCTTCATCTACTCGGGTCTGAACACCCAGCTGAGTCTCATCCTGGACGGCTCCACGCTGCTGATGGCAGGCGTCGTGCTGGTCGTCTCGTTCGCGGCGAAGTTCGGCGCCATCGGGTTGGCCGCGCGCTGGCAGGGCATGAGCTGGTACGAGGCCGGCTCGATGGGGGCACTGGCCAATGCCCGCGGACTGATGGAGCTCATCCTGCTCAACATCGGCTTGGAAGCCGGGCTCATCTCGAACAAGCTCTACACGATCCTGGCCGTGATGACGATCATCACGACGTTCGTCGCGACGCCCCTGCAACGGCTGTTCGCGCGGCGACTGGAACGCACCGGGGCCAGGTTCGGCCCCAGCGGAGTGCAACCTCTCGACGAGGTGTCACGGGCCTGAACGGCTCTCAGCCGCAGCGATTTCGGAAGTCGACGGCAGGTTGCCGGATCCCCTGCAGTTCTGCCTGCACCTGTGGATTGGCCGCTGCGTAATCGGCCAGTGCCCCCTGCCGCTGCTCCTTGGGTACGTCCTTGAGCGAGGTGAAGAAGTCGTTGACCTGAGGGTGGGTGAACAGATAGGCCGACGTCGCGGCGGTGACACCCGACATGATGCCTGCGAGATCGGCTGCGGTGCAATTGGGTTGCGCTTGCACCGGCGTTGCCGAGCACACCAGAGCGGCGCCGGCACCGAGCGCCCCCGCGAACATCCGCCGCGCGATGCTGAGTGAATTGGCCACTGTCTTCTCCTCCATTACTCGGGTTCCGTCATCGTCGTCCGCCGCGCCCACCGCCAGGCCGCCCGCCGCCGCCTCCCGGGCGATTTCCCGGCCGTCCCGGAGCTCCGATGCCGACACCGTGGTCCCAGTCCATGTTGATGTCCCACGTGACACCGTCGTTGCAGTACCAGTCGTAGTCGCAGGGATACGGGACGTAGGGACCTCCGCCCGTTCCGGGGCCGGCACCGTTGTCAGCGCCACGAACATCGCCCTGCGAACAGATGGTGGTTCCGCCGGAACTGACACAATCAGCCGCTGCGTGCGGTGCCGCTTCCATCAGTGCGATGACGAAAACGCCTGCGGCGAACGCACCTGCTGACCGCTTCACCGTCGGCCACCGCCACCGCCACCGCCACCGGGCCTGTTCCCCGGCGTGCCCGGCCGGCCGCGATCGGGACGTGGCAGATCGTTGTCGGGCCTGGGCGGCGGCGGTACGGAAACGTCCAGGCCGAGATCCCACTCGGACCCGTCATAGCAATACCAGTCGAGCTCGCAGGGATACGGCACCACAGGACCGGTCTTACCGTCGCCGTTCTGATCGCAGACGGTTATTCCACTGCTCTTCACACACCCGGCGGCAGCCACCGGCGAGGCGACCATCGGGATCGTTGCCAACGCGGTTGTCCAGATAGCTGACATGGCAATCACTTTGACGATTCTCATCGCTGCCCTACTTTCTCGGCGAGCGCATGGCCACGTGCGACAACGTAATGGTGCTATCACGTTAGGAGCGACCGTCACGCCGGAGCATCCCCCACAATGGGTGAAATCGACGGATGTGTCCTCATCCTGCTCAGCTCATACTCCGATCGGAGCTACGCTGCGAATCGCCCGAGGTCAGCGTCCACCGGCAACCCTTGCGCCGGAACGGCGTTGACCCCGGGCCTTCATGCCCCGAGTCCCCCAGGAGGGCCGCTCATGAGTTCCGGTGACGAGGTCTGGCTGCAGCCGGCGGCCATCGCGATTCCACCGGAGGGTTACTTCGAGTTGCAGCGGGGGCGTTACGGCCCCACCTACCCCCGGACACCGGCATGTTATGGATTCTCGATCATCGCGAAGGTCAAGGAGGGCCGGGAGGAGGTGGTGCGCGCCTACGGCAAGCAGATCGAAGAAGCGGTCAAGGACAGTCCGGACGTGCTGGCTCCATTGAAGCTGCACTACCTTCGGTGGGTCCTGTTCGACGTCGGCTCCGGGTTGCATTTCCAGTACCAGGGCATCTTCGACACCGACTTCGACAAGTACACCGAAGACGCCGTCCGATTGTTCAGCGAAACGGGCATCACCACTGTATTCACCAATCTCGAAGGCTTCCCCGAGGATTGGAAGACCAACCCACAGGCGTTCATCGAGTTCGTGCGCGCCCACCAATGCCCCAGCTTCCTCGAATACGGCGAGTACCCCTACGCGACCGCCGACGAGATCAAGAAGGCGCTGCGCCTCAAGGCGGCATTCTCCGACATGCTCGATCAGATGCAGTGACACTCGAACTCGAAGACATCCAGCACATCCTGTTGACTCGCACGCCCGCGATGACAGGGCGATACGAGTTCCTGACGTTCGACACCGCCCACGGCGGCCGGACCTGGGTCGCGGAGATGGCGCAGCGTACACAGTCTGCAGCCGAGGTCACCGAGACGATGGACCGCTCCCGCCGCTGGATCACGCTGGCGTTCACCTGGAACGGGTTGCGCGCATTGGGTGTTCCGCCAGAGGCATTGGGAACCTTCCCCGACGAATTCCGGGAAGGAATGGCTGCCCGGGCCGACATCCTCGGCGACACGGGCGCGAACGCTCCCGAGCACTGGATCGGCGGGTTGGCCGGTGAGGACCTGCACGCGATCGCGATCCTGTTCGCCCGCGACGACGACGAGCACAGACGCTGCGTCGGTGAGCACGACGCGTTCCTCGCACGATGCCCCGGAGTCCGAAGCCTGTCCCATCTCGACCTCAACGCGCACCCTCCCTTCAACTACGCACACGATCATTTCGGTTTCCGCGACCGGCTTTCGCAACCCGCCATCAAAGGGTCCGGTGAACAACCCACACCTGGGTCGGGAGCCGCACTCCAAGCCGGCGAGTTCATCCTGGGTTATCCGGACGAGCACGGCCCGGCAGTGAACCTGCCGGCACCGGAGATCCTCTCGCGTAACGGCAGTTTCATGGCCTACCGCCGACTTCAGGAGCACGTCGGGGCGTTTCGCGCTTTTCTCGCCGGCAAAACCGCCACACCTGACGAGCAAGAGCTGTTGGCGGCGAAACTGATGGGCCGCTGGCGCAGTGGTGCGCCGCTGGTCCTCGCGCCGACCGCCGATGATCCCGAGCTGGGAGCCGACCCGATGCGCAACAACGATTTCACCTACGGGGACATGGACCCGTTCGGGTACGCATGCCCGTTGGGTTCGCACGCGCGACGTCTCAATCCGCGCGACACAGCGCCGAACATGAACCGCAGGAGAATGATTCGTCGCGGAGCTACCTACGGTCCGGCGCTGCCCGACGGCGCCCCGGAGGACGGCGCGGACCGCGGAATCGCCGCCTTCATCATCTGCGCCAGCCTTGTCCGGCAGTTCGAGTTCGCCCAGAACGTATGGATCAACGACAAGACGTTCCACGAGCTCGGCAACGAACACGACCCGATCTGCGGCAGCCAAGACGGGACGCTCGACTTCACCGTGCCGAAACGCCCGATCCGGACTGTGCACAGAGGACTACCGGCCTTCACGACCCTGCGCGGCGGCGCGTACTTCTTCCTGCCCGGGTTGGGCGCCCTGAACTACCTCGCCGGCCTCGACAGGGTCGCATAGATCATGACCGTACGACCCGCGCGCACCTACAATCAGACCCACATGCGCAGAGCGCACGACGGTCGTCGGCGCGTCAGCATCTACTGGACGTGGAGTTATCCCTGGGAAGCTCAGCGTGATCCGGCGGCGATGTCGAACCGCTTCTCGACCATGACCGAGGTCCGCAACGTCGTCTACCCCGCCTACGAGACCCCGGAGTTCGAGTCAGCGAACTTCCTCCAGGGCATCGCGGGCACACTGGAGCTCTTCCACCGCTCGACACTGTCCTTCCAAGATCTCGCCGCAGAGATCACCGGGCACCCGGTGGCGGTGTACCAGCGCGTCGACCAGGCGGGGTACGCGCAGCCGATCGACGAACGCATCCTCGCCGATGCCGACACGCTGATGGTCTTCGGTCTCGACCATCTGACCTCGGGGCTCGAGGCCGCCGACGCCGAGGTGCAATGCCTTCAGACGTGGCTGCGCCGCGAAGGGACCTGCCTGCTGCTCGCACCCCACCACGACGTCGGGTTCACCGACGACCTGACCCAGCGCCAGATGGAGTTCGAGCACCACGGTGACCGGCTCGTCCCGCGGCAGCAGCGATTCAGTCACTACACGCGATCGTTGATGCGGGCACTCGACGTGCCGGTGCACAACACCTGGGGATTACGGCCCGCGGTCATCGACGGAACGTCAGATATCGCCCCGTTGACCACATTTCGCGATCTGGATGAACGCGGTCTTCTGAACGGGGTGCCGACGCTGAGTTTTCACCAACATCTGCCGCATTACGCGCTGACCGCACCTGAGAGCCCAGCCATACGGGTGCTCGCTCGCCAACGTGTCGATCCCCACCGACCGCACCCGTTCACCGCGGCAGGCAACACCGAGTTCAACTGCGCCCTGTGGATGCCGCCGGCGAGGGGGCGTGCGGGCGACATCGTGTTGATCGACTCCACACACTTCACGACCCTCTTCGGTGGTACCGAGAGTTTGCGCGCGCTGTGGCGGAACCTGGTGACGATGTCATGAAGGACGCCACGCAGAACGGCTCCGACCCGATGGCGACCGTGCACCGCTACATCGACGCAGTTAACCGCGCCGATCCTGCGGGCATGACAGCGGAGTGCACCGAGACGATGCAGATCCTCGACGGCATGGCCCCCCACGTCTGGCAGGGCACCGGGGCCAGCGAAAGCTGGTGGTGCGCTGTGCTGCACGAGGCCGAGCATCTCGGCACGGGCAGCTACGTGATCACGTTGGGCGAGCCGCGTCACGTCGACGTCAATGGACTCGACGCCTATGTGGTGGCTCCGGCCACGATGGCGTTCATTCACGGGGGCCGGCGGCACGTTCAGGAAGGAGCGACGTTCGTCACCGCACTGCATGCCCTCGACGGCGTCTGGCGCATGACGGCGTGGAGCTGGGCCAAAGGCGGCTAATCGGCAAGCAGACCAAGGCTTCTGGCGGTGTCGACCGCTTCGCCGCGGGATGACACACCCAGTTTGCGGTAGATGGACGTCGCTTGCGACTTGGCCGTCTCCCGCCCTATCACCAGCACGTCCGCGATCTGTTGCAGCGTGAGATGGGTGGACAGGTGGGGCAACAGCCGCAGTTCTGCGGCGGTCAGCGGACGATGCCCACCAGCCGCCATCGCACGCACCCTCGCGATCCTCTGCAGAAGTGCCGTGGCTTCGGGTTCATGGTGTGCAGCGTGGTCGGCAGCGCTCAAGTGTCTGCTGAGCATGGTCGGGTCCTGCAGTACCGCCGCCGTCCATGCGAGCAGCCCGTGGCCGAGCAGGGCTGTGCGGGCTGCCAGTCCGCCGAGACGGTCGAGCAGCTTCTCGGTCAGCGCCACCGCGATCCGTGCCGCCGCCTCGTTCCCGACACGCGCCGACATCACCGCACTGGTGGCATAGACGACCACCATCGGCACCACGTCGCAGAGGTCGTACTTGTCGGCCAGCATCCGCGCGGCTTCGCTGCGTTCGATGGCGGTGTCGTCGTCGCCCTCGGCCAGATGCAGCAGCGCCAGGTGGGCCAGCGCAGCGGCCTGGAAGCCAGGCAGACTCTCCGACGCGGGCAGGGCCGCCTCCAGGAGAAACCGGGCGTGCGTCGCGTTCCCGAGCATGGCTTCGGCCGCCCCCATCATGATCGTCGCCGCGCCCCACCACGGGTTCGACAGCTGATCACCCGCCCGGCGCACCACCTCGGCATGCCGAATCACGTCGCGGACGCCACCGGCGCCGACCATCGAGCCGACAAGCGCCACAGCGACTTTCACCGATGGGGTGCCGTCCGACAGCGGCATACCCCGATCCGCCGCCTGTGCGCGATACAGAGACCGCTGGATCAGAGGCGCGTCCGCAGTGGTCACCCCCAGCCACGCCTGCGCCAGGGCCGCGTCGGGAAATTCGGTGAACGCGGCGTCGTCCAGCAGGGTCAGCCGACGGGCGAGGACGCCGGCCCGTCCGTCGAAACCCAGTCGGACGGCTTCGCAACCCACCAATGCTGCTGCCCGCGATCGGTTCTCGGCGATGAGCGCGTGCAGCAGCGCACCGTCGATGTCACCGTCATGCGCCAGCAGGTCGGAGGCCCGGTTGGCCAGTGCGCGCAGGCGACGCGGGTTCTGCGATCGGAGGCGGTCACGAAGAACGTCGGCGAACAACCGGTGATAGCGATACCACGTCCGTCGGTGGTCGAGGGGAATCAGGAATCCGTTGGCCAGCGTGGTCAATTCGTCGAGCAGGAGGGCGGAATCGGCCCGCTCGAGAACGTCGTCGAGCTGGGCAGCGCTGAAGCGGTCCAACACCGACGATTCCACGACGAAGGTCTGCAGTGCCGAGTCGAGACGATCGAGTACCTCCTCGACCAGGTACTGACCGACAGGGCCCGACCTGTCGGCGATCGAGTCCATCGAGGCACCGTCTCGAAAAGCCATGCTGGTCAGCACTATTCCCGCCGGCCAGCCCTCGCAGAGGCGCGTGATACTGCTACTCGTCGCGTCATGGCGCACCCCGCTGACCGACTCGATCACCGTCGCCGCTTCCTGGTCGGACATCCGCAAGGTACCTACGTCGAGCTCCACCAGGTCGCCGCTGAGACGCCTGCGCGCCAGCTCGAGCGGCACGGGGCGGCGAGACGCGGCGACGACCACGGTCGAGGGAGGGGCCGCATCGACGAGCACGCGCAGCACCGTCGCAGCTTCAGCGTCGCCGAGATGATGCGCGTCGTCGAGCACGACGACGAGCGGGCCCGCGTCTTCCAACGCTGCGACGAGAGCGGGTAACAGCTGCGCGAGAGATTCGCGGCCCGGCCCACGCAGATAGTCGAGCACCGCGTCCCGGAGCGGCGAGACCGCGGCGACCGCGGTTGCGATGTGCAGCAGCAGGTGAGCCGGATCGGTGTCGAGGTGGTCGAGCCGAACCCAGGCGAACGGCCGCGGATCGGCCTCGTCCCACAGCACCACAGCTGTCGTCTTGCCGTAACCGGCCGGAGCCGTCAGGGTCACCACACCGGATGCGCCGGTGAGTGCCCTCAGGACGGCGGCGCGAGGCACCGCGGTCGCGGCGATCCGCGGCCGGCCGATCGTGGCCACCGGCACAAAAGCCCGCCAGGCCCCTGCACCCACCCCCGCATCGTAAGCTTCCCACCTGCGCCGATGGGCGTTTTTGGCGTCAATCTCCGGAGGTTGTCGGTGGTCATTGGCACCATGGACTCATGCCGGCTATCCGCGATCCGCTCGCGCGCTTCAGCGCGCTGACACGCGAGTGGTTCGCCGGCACCTTCGTCGAACCCACACCGGCGCAGGCGCAGGCCTGGAACGCGATCGCCGACGGGGACAACACCCTGGTCATCGCCCCGACGGGTTCCGGTAAGACGCTGGCGGCGTTCCTGTGGGCCATCGACGGTCTGGCCCGGTCACCGGCGAGTGAGCCCACCACCCGGGTGCTGTACGTATCGCCGCTGAAAGCGCTGGCCGTCGACGTCGAGCGCAACCTGCGCACCCCACTGACAGGGATCTCGCGGATCGCCGAGCGTGGCGGTCAGCAGCCGCCGAAGATCAGTGTCGGGGTCCGCTCCGGTGACACCACACCGGCGAAGCGTCGCGAGCTCATCACCAAGCCGCCCGACATCCTGATCACCACGCCGGAGTCCCTGTTCCTGATGCTGACCTCCGCGGCGCGGGAGACGCTCGCCGGGGTGCAGACGGTGATCGTCGACGAGGT
>NZ_JAQIIY010000014.1:0-156741 GCF_036946525.1 Mycobacterium kyogaense
CGTGTTGGAATCCCACCGATCTGCATGCATTGACCCACTTGGCGTCGTCGGCGTCGACGTGAAAGACGAGTCCCGCGAAACCAGCTCCACGAGCGGCGGCAGCAGCACCTCGGAGCAGCCGACGCCGACTCGCCACAGGATCCGTCGTACCCGCATCCAGGCTGACAGACGTCAGCGTGGCGCACCGGCCGAACTCTTCGGACGTGACGGGCCGGGGGTCGATCTGCGCGGTGGCGACCAGCCGGCCGTCATCACGCAACGTCATCACAGGGCCGGCGATCGACGCGGTCACCCACTCGGGTAGCGCTGCGCCGCAGGGATTGTCGACCAGTTCGAGCACCTCGGTCACCACGTCGTCCCCGGGGTCGACGGGGCAGATCAGTTTCCAGACCCGTCGGGTGCTGGGAATGAGAAACCTGTTGCTCAGCCGCGTCGCGGCGGGATGGTTCCCGCGCGCCCACGCGGTGATGACCTCGTACTCCCCACCCCACGGACCGGATGGGCCGTGGCGATCGACACCCATGCGTTCGAGCAGCAACGTGGTGATGCCGATCGATCGCAACGGCGGGTCGATGACGATCGTCGCCTCCGCCGTCTGCCCGTCAGCATCAGCGACGAGACGGATGATCCCCGCGATTCGCTCGGGACGGTCCATCTCGCCCAAGGCAGTGCTGTACGGCAGCATCCAGATCACCAGATGCCGTGCCCGCTCATCCGACGTCGCCATCGACTGCTCGATGTCTGCGAACGCGAGGGTGTTGTATTCGGGTTCCGCGTCGTACTCGGCTGCCCTGGCCAGCAGGTCGGCCAGTTGTCCGGCCTCAGCGGCGTCCAGACCGGTGCGCCACTCGTACTTGATCATCGAGGCTGTGGCGCCGTTCCCCGGGCGAGGAGCTTGCGGGTCTCGCGACGGAACACCTGATTGGCTGTCTCGTTGCGGCCCAACAGCATGTCGCCGGCGTCGGCGCTCGCCATGCCGCGCTGCGAGTTCCGGAGGAGGGGAAAGTCCTCGCTGTGCAGAACAGCGAGCAGGATCTCCCAGTTCTTGTCCCACCGTTTGGTCCAATGGGCCTCGTCCAGTCCCGAATTCTCCACCGAGGGGACCATCAGCCGCTGCTCCATGCGCGAACGGGTGGGATCGCGTTGATCGGGGCGGAAAGTCAGCAGCTGGAAGTGATCCGGCTGGCGCAGCAGCGTGCTGTTCGGCAGGAGGAAATGAGTTTCGGTGACATAGGAGTTCAGGTCGCGGTCGCCTGGATCTTCTTCCAGCCACCGATCGATCGACTTGCGCGGCGCGATGAAGCGGCAATGTCGGCCGAAGTCCTCGAATGCCATGACATTGGTGTGGATAACCTTGGCTGCGGTATTCGGGTGGGCGTACTGGATGTGGTACCCGTCGAGGAAGGCGTCCTGCATGATCTTCCAGTTGGTGGGTTCGTCGAACCCTCCAGCGCGGACGCAGACCAGCTTGTCCAGGTGGTAGCCGGCAAGGATCTCGTCCATCTCGGGTCCCAGCCACGCCGCGACGTCGATATCGGCATGAGCGTTGTCGATGACCCAGATGAACCCGTGACGCTCCTCGCACGGCACCTCGATCAGACCGTGCTGTGCGCGGTCGATCTCACCGAACGTGTTGTCTCTGGTCACCATTCGCAGCGCGCCATCGGGATCGTAGGACCACCGGTGGTAGGGGCAGGAGAAGAAGCGGCACCGCCCCTTCTCCTTCTCTTCGAGCAACGCCCCCCGGTGGCGGCAGAGGTTGACGAAGGTCTTGACGCTGCCGTCTTTCTGGCGAACGACGATGATGTTGTTGCGCGGCATGGTGACCGTCAGAAAGTCGTACGGTTTCGCGATCTCCGAGCCGTGGGCCACGATCGACGGGACGGTGCCGAAGATCAGGTCGCGTTCCGACTGTGCGATGACCGGATCGGTGAACTCTTCAGCGGAGAACCCGACCACATCGTCGAACTGGTCGGTGGTCTCGTGACGGAGCAACTCCAGAGCTCGACGAATGCGGTCCTGGCGGGGTGGCGAGACAGTCATCTCTTCTCTAGTTCTCGGGGGTGAACGTGATGGGCAGGCGCATACATCCCCGCACCTGGCTGGAGTGGAAGACAGGCGGATCGGACTCGACCAGCTGGTAGTCCGGTATCCGGCGGTGCAACTCTTCGAGCGCGATGGTCAACTCGATCCGACCCAGATGCGATCCCAGGCAGCGGTGGGGTCCAGCCCCGAATGACAGGTGGCGGTTGGGATGGCGCTCGACGGTGAAGTCGGCCGGGCCGGGGAACTCGTCGGGATCTCGGTTGGCGCCGCAGAGCATGAGGATCAGCTGATCGCCCTCAGCGATTCTCACGCCGCCCAGCTCGACGTCGCGGGTGGCACGGCGACCGGGGATGATCGCGGCCTCGATGCGCAGGATCTCCTCGACGGCCTTGGGGATCAGTGACGGGTCTTCGATGATCGCCGCCCGCTGATCCGGATTGTTCACCAGGTGCACGATGGCCCAGGCGAGCGAGCCCTGAACGGTGTGGAGGCCACCGATCAGCAGCAGGAAGAACATGCGGTTGAGCTCTTCGTCAGTGAGGAGCCGCTGACCGTCGGGGAGTTTCACCTCGGTGTGGATGAGAGTCGAGGTGATGTCGTCCCCGGGAGTGGCACGGCGTTGTTCGACGATCGACTGGAAATAGCCGAACATGGTGAAACCGGCCATCATCCGCGCCTGGTTCGACTCCTCCTCGGTCCCGCCCGGCTTCCCGAAGAGGATCGTGTCGGTCGCCTCGGTGAACAGTGGCGCATCCGTGAGCGGCCAATCCATCAGTGCCAGGAAGATCCGCGCCGGCAGCTCGTGCGCGAACTCCGAGATCCACTCGGCGTGCCCTGTGGTGGCGAACCGGTCGATCAACTCGTTCACGACGACACGGATGCTCTCGGACAGTCTCTTCATCCGTTGCGGACTGAACAAGGGTTGGAGGGCCTGACGATAGGAGGTGTGCTCCGGTGGATCGAGTTCGAGAGGGATGAACTTGCCGATGTCGTTGGTCACCAGGTTGTTCGGATAGCTGGAGAACGTGGCGGGATCGGTGAGGACAGCCTGGATCTCCTTGTAGCGGGTCACCACCCAGTGGCCGCCGTACGCCCGGGAGTACACCACCGGCCCCTTCGCGGCGAGCTCAGCCACGCGCTCCTGCATGACGTCCACCGGGGTGGCGAGGTCGGGGTCGTAGACGTCGAAGTCCACGACGAGGTCGGCGGGAACCTTCTCCACTGTTGTCATTTCCGTGCTCCGTCTCTGACTGCGAGTTCGATTGGTGTGTCAGGGAACTGGTTCGGGATTGAGATCCTCGGGGAACCACATCCCGACGCGGCTCAACGTGCCGCCGTCGGTTGCTCCGAGAGTGGCGCCGGAGATGTAGCTCGAATCGTCGGACACGAGGAAGAGTGCCACTTTGGCGTTGTCACGCAGGGACGGTGGCCGCGTGAGCTTCAGCGGCATCGGGGACACCGTCGGGTTCCACGGGCCCGCGGTCTCCTCGTAGGACTGACCGACCACAGGCGAGCCCGGCGGCATCAAGAAGTTGGGTGACATGCCGTGCGTCGGCGCGATCGCGTTCACCCGGATCCCGTAGCGACCGAGATCCAGGCTCAACCCGCGAACCAGGCCGTTCACGCCCGCCTTCGTCGCGATGTAGAACGGGATCTTCGGGTAGGCGACAAGCGACGCCGCTGATGAGGTGGCGAGGATGGTCCCTGCCCTTTTGGCCTTCATGTGCGGCACCACAGCCTGTGCGGTGTAGACCACGCCGGTGAGATTGACCCCCAGGACATGGTGCCAGTCAGCCTCGGTCAGATCCTCGAACTCGACAGCCTCCTCGATTCCCAAAGCTGCTGCGCCGCCGCGTGACACGATGCCGGCATTCGCCCATGCGATGTCGATCCTGCCGAAATGGTCGATGGTCTGCGCGACGGCATCGACGATCTGCGACTTCTCGGCGACGTCGGCGGTGATCGATATCGCCTCGCCCCCAGCCTGTTCCACGAGCTTGCGAGTCTGCTCGGCGCGGTCGCCGTCGATGTCGACGATGGCGACCTTGGCACCTTCTTCACTGAACAGGACCGAGCTCTCGCGTCCGAGACCGGAGCCCGCGCCGGTGATCAGTGCAATCTTGCCCTGCAGTCTCATGAACCCTCCTTTGGGTTACGGGGCGGCTGGTATGCGTGACCACACCACGAACCCACTACGTCAACCGCACGTCGCGTCGGTCGTGGCTGTGGCGCTCGCCACTGTGTCGAAAACCTTACGTGAGTAGATAATGGACGTCAATGAAAAGTCGTTCACCCTGATGCTTTGTCAGCTTTATGCCCAGTTCAGGAACATTTTTAGCAGCCCGCGGCGCTACGAGCGGGCGGGCACATGTCTCCCGAAGTTCCATCGGGGCGCCGAAAAGCCGGCACCGTCGCGCCGCCGCAGCGCCACGGCTGTTTCATGCGGGAAACATCGGCCACACAGCATGGTCACGGGAACTCCCTAACGTCTCGGCATGAGCACTGTGACCGAGCCACCACACAGCGAGATGGTCCGACTGGCCACCAAGCCACCCTGGTACACGTCGCTGTTCATCCAGTTGCTGGTGGCGATCGTCGCCGGCATCCTCGTCGGCTGGCTGTGGCCCGACATCGGCGGCGCACTCAAACCGCTGGCCGACGGGTTCATCAAGCTCATCAAGATGCTCATCGCCCCGATCATCTTCTGCACCGTCGTTCTCGGCATCGCTCACGTCGGGGATCTGAAGTCGGTGGGCCGCATCGGGGTGAAGGCGCTCATCTACTTCGAGGCGGTGACCACCTTCGCGCTGCTCTTCGGTCTGGTGGTCGGCAACATCGTCAAACCCGGCGGCGGGTTCAGCATCGATCCGCAGACACTGGCCAGCGGCGCCGACGCCGTGGCCAAGAAGACCAGCAACGGCGAGCTGCCCCATACCGTGGAGTTCCTGCTCAACATCATTCCCACCTCGGTGGTGTCGGCATTCGCAGAGAACGCACTGCTGCAGGTGCTGTTCTTCGCGGTGCTCTTCGGCTTGGCCCTGGCCAAGTTCGGGGAATCCGGGCCGCCGCTGATCCTGAATGTCGTCGACCATCTCAGCCACATCTTCTTCACCGTGATCGGCTGGGTGATGCGACTGGCTCCGCTCGGCGCGTTCGGCGCGATGGCCTACATCATCGGGCAGTACGGCATCGGATCGCTGGCCAGTTACGGAAAGCTGATCGCCGCCTGCTATGTGGCGGCGGTGCTGTTCATCCTCATCCTGGCGGTGATCGTGAAGGTCTTCGCCGGGGTGAACCTGTGGAAGTTCGTGAAGTACATCAAGGACGAGTTGTTCCTGGCTCTCGGCACGGCATCCACCGAAGTGGTGTTGCCCCGCATCATGGCCAAGCTGACCAATGCCGGATGCTCGCGCACGACAACGGGTCTGGTGGTTCCGACCGGATATTCGTTCAACCTCGACGGCGCCACCCTCTACCTGTCCATCTGCGTGTTGTTCCTGGCCCAGGCGCTCGGGGTGGATCTGAGCCTGGGCGAGCAGATCACGGCAGTGCTGGTGCTGATGCTGACCTCGAAAGGGATGGCCGGCGTGCCCGGTTCGTCCTTCCTGGCCCTGTCGGCGACGGTTGCCGCCATCGGACATGGGGCGATTCCCGTTGCCGCAGTGGCACTACTCCTGGGCGCCGATCGGATCATGGATTCGATGCGCGTCTCGGTGAACCTGCTCGGCAACTGCGTGGCGACCTTCGTGGTAGCGAACTGGGAGGGCCAGCTCGACAAGGAGCGGATGCAGAAGGTGCTCGACGGTGAGGAGGTCGAACCGCTGGCCGATGCGCCCGAGCAGGACGCGGTCACGGTCGGTCCACGCGACTGACCATCAACCGTCAAGCGATGCAACGAAATCCGATGTGGGTGGTGGCGCTGTCTTGCGACTGCGACGAACGGGCCGCCGGACGGTAGCGGTGGCAGTACTCGGGTGCGCACAGATGGGAACCGCCCTTGAGCGCCTGATGGACACGCGGATCAGGCGTCTCGGGTGGTGGCGGGCAGCAGCCCTGCGCTGGTGCGTCAGTGTGGTGCTGCCTGCGATACGTCGTGGTCGTCCACTCCCAGACGTTGCCGATCATGTCGAACAGCCCGAAGTCGTTGGGCGGGAACAGGCCCACCGGGGAGGTGCCCGTCCAGCCAAGGGCGCCGTCGTTTCGGTACGGGAAGCGGCCCTGCCATGTGTTGGCCATCAGTCGTCCGCCCGGGCGGGCGTCGTCGCCCCATGCGTACACGGTCTGCGAGCCGGCGCGCGCCGCGTACTCCCATTGAGCTTCGCTGGGCAGCCTGCGCCCGGCCCAGGCCGCGTAGGCGCCGGCATCCGGGTAGGCGACCTGCACGACGGGATGGTCGGGCCGGTCGGCTATCGACGAGTCGGGACCGAAGGGGTGCCGCCAGCATGCGCCCGGTTCCCACGACCACCACTGCCGCCAATCGCGAAGATCGACCGGACCCGCGGTCGCGCGGAACACCAGCGCCCCGGGCACCAGATCGGCGGTCGGGACGCCCGGGAAGTCAGCCGGGTCCAGCTGGCGCTCGGCGACCGTCACATATCCCGTGTCGGCGACGAACTCGGCGAACTGCGCGTTGATCACCGGGTGACGCTCGATCGCGAACGGTGCGACGGTGACGGCGTGGACGGGAGTCTCCTCGGGATAGAAACCCACCGTCCCCATGAGGAAGTCTCCTCCGGGTAGGTCCACCAACTCGGTCAGCACCCGACCAGCGTAAGTGCCGACGCGTCCGAGCAGGACGCGGTCATCACCCCTCCCCGCGCAGCTTTCACCCCGTCGGAGGCGCTTTGGGCGTTCCACGCGAGCGTTTGGTGCGGTACATGGCGCGGTCTGCGGTGGCCAACAAGTCGGCGAGCGGCGAGCCGGCAGGTGCCGTGGCCGTGCCGACGCTGGCGGACAGCTGGATCTGGTCGTCGCAATGCGGCACGTCGAAAGCCACCGACATCTCGGCGCGAAGGCGGTCGGCGATGAGCACCACATCCGATTCGGCGACGTCGGGGCAGAACACGACGAACTCGTCACCGCCGAAGCGCGCGGCATGATCGTGTGCCCGGATCACCCGGATGATCCGTTGGGCCACCTGCTGCAGTACCGCGTCACCCGCGTCGTGGCCATGAGTGTCATTGACCGCCTTGAAATCATCGATGTCGATGAACAGCACGCCGTCGTGCCTGCCGACGATGCTCGGATCGGTGAGGTGCAGCATGTGCTCGAATCCCGCCCGATTCGGCAGAGCGGTGAGCGGATCGGTCAGTGCCGCCCGTTGCAGCTCCTCGTCGTGGTGGTGCCGCTGAGTGACGTCCAGAAGATGTAGCAGGACCTCCGCGGGGCCGCCGTGGCGACCCGGCATGAGCAACGCCGTACACCAGCCCCACAACGTGCCCCCGTCCTTGCGCCGGTACTGGAGCTCACTGTGTTGTGCCGTCGGGCCGAGGGTGTCTGGATCGAAGGGCTTGTCGCGACCGCATACGTATTCAGATACGTTGTGGCCCGCCAGCTCGGCGGGACTCACACCCAGCAATGCTTCCAAAGCCGGGTTGGCTTGCTGGATCGCACCGCGGATGTCGCAGACCGCGATTCCGATGGGCGAGGTATCGATGATCGCCTGCATCTGGCGCAGCAGCCTGCCGCGTTCATGGTCGGCGTCGATGCGCGCCGTCACGTCACGCCATGCGGTGCGCATCTGCGCCGCGGAGCCGTCGGGGTGGCGCAGCACGTGTCGGCGGACTTCGAGGGCGACGTAGTGGCCGTCTCGGTGTCGCAACCGCAGTACCTGGGTAGTCGCCGCGAGGCCGCGCCACTGTCTGTCGCATGCCGCGCGCGCCAGTGCCTCGTCCTCGGGATGCATGAATTCGAAAGCCTGCCGTCCCACGAGCTCATCGGGGTGGTACCCGAGAACGTCGTTCACCGCAGGCGACACCCACAGAAAGGTCGTGTCGGCCAGTTGCCACGCGGCGATGTCCGGGCTGGTCTCGACAAGGAATTCGTGGAGCTGTCGCAGATCGGTCGTCTGCAGGTCCGCGGCGAGCGAGCCGGTGAGCAAGCGGAACCGCGAGACGACTTCGCAGGCTCCACCGTCGGGGGACACGAGGGGCACACTGTCAACGAGCAACCACGCGCGCTCCCCCACTCCATGCTGTCCGCTGCGGTAGATCCCGAGGATCGCGCCCCGGACAGGCTTGCCTGCGGCCAGCGCTCTCATCGACGGATGGTCTTCTCCCGGCAGCGCTGCGCCGTGTTCGTTACTGCCCGCCCAGCGCGGATCCGACGATCGTCGACCGAGAAGATCCTGCTCAGACAGGCCGAGTATCGATCCGGCGTTCTCCGTGGCGGCCAGGATCACGCCCTCGGATGACTGAACGACCAGTCCGTCGCGTGCGGGGTCGACATCCAGTCCTGCGCGAGCCGCCGCTGCGAGAGCTTCAGTCGGCTCCCATGAGCCCATAGTCCTGTATAGCGCTTTTCAGCTAACTCAAACCGCATTTCAGAAAACCGTCGAGGCCCGCGCAACCCCGGTGCTCCGCCGTGCGCACCCGTCACCCGACGCGCGTGTCGCGGCTGACCCGACCACGTGCGGCCAGCTCTCCGACCACCGCGACCCGCACGCCTGAGCGAGCAGTAGCGAGATCAAGACCAAGACCTGGGCCGCGGAGCCCGCCAAGACGAAGGTCTGGAGCGGGGAGAAGACGGTTCGCACATCGAAGCGCCCGGGATCTCCGGTTACTCACGCTTCAGCAGGGACTCACGGGTTTCGAGTCCGAATGCATTCTCCGACACCGAAGATCGGATCTGGTTCAAGACCTCCGCGGGCTCAGCGCGTGCCAGGTCCAACCGCCTGAACTCGGTTCGATCGGCTGTTGCGTCTATGAACACGACGTCTTCGGGATGGCCGGTGGCGGGATCGACGGCTGTGGTCTTGACCGACAGCGAGATGGTTTCTACGTACTCGCGGCGATCTGCCTGGAAAACCACGTGAAAGGTGCGCACAGCGACGGCCGCCACCGCTCGGTTGTAGCGCTCCCGCTGTTCTTCTGGAGTTGCCGGGATCTCCCGGATCTGGTCGCTTGCTTCGACGTACTCGTAGGCCTTGATCGCGGGAACCATGTCGGGCGTCGGAACGGCGAGTTCGATGGTCAAATGCCCGTCGTCGGGTTCGAAACGATAGTCGTGGTCGACATCGAATGCTTCGGGATATACGGAGTTGTCGAGGATCAGACCGATGTAGTCGTCGATGGCGTCGTGATCGCCGGCCTCGAGCGCGCCACGGAATTGATCGAGTAGGGCATTACTGTGTTCGACGTGCTCCTTCTCGTCTGCACAGAGGCGCTCGTAGTAGTCCTTCTCCGCGACGAGCTCCTCTTGCCGCGCCTTCTCGGCCGCGGCGTGCCGGGACTGCAGGGCAGCGTTCTTCTGCGGTAGGACGCGGTGGACGTAATCCGTCCACTGCGCATGCAGCGCTTGCCATTCCGCTCGAGCATCCGCGACCGCTTGCCCACGCGCCTTCTTGCCGAACATCTTCGTGATGCCCGTGGGTTCGGGCGGTGGAGTGAAGACGGGCTCCGCAGGAGGGTGTTCGAGTGCAGGCGGGGCGATCGGCGAAATCAAGTCGATTCGATCAAATGGCGGTGGAACATACTCCACCGTCAGCGAATCGACGTCGACAGAATGATCTGCGTCGAGGGCGGACGCCACGATGGAGTCGATCTGCGCGAGCGTGTGAGCAGCCTGCTCCGTCTGCGCCTCGGCCTCTTCTCGAGGATGTCGCAGTTCCGCAGGAATCCGGCGCGTCCGCCCCACCCGGTGGACGTTACCGCTGGAGACCTTTCACCACATCCGATTTCCGTCTCCTACCCGAGCGCACAGGCCTCCGGCACCCGTTGAACTCACGATGCGACGTCAATCGCGCGCCGCGGCGGACTGACGAGCGAATTGTTCGTAATCGATTGGCTTCCTGGGTAACACCTTTGACATGTCGTCGAAGTTTCCGGCGGGTAATCCGTTGACGTCGTAGTACTTCATCATCTGCACGTAGGTGTCCTGCGCGTCGGACGACCAGCTGCGAAATCCTCGGGTGTTGGGCGCCGCGCGCAACCCTCGAACGATGTCGGGCAGGGAACGCAATCTGGTCGACAGCAACGACCGGGCGATTGCGGAACCGAACGGTCTCACCGCCGCGAGCGGATTTTCCAGCGCTTGCGGGGGGATTCGGACCGCGACCATGGAATGGCCCAGGACCCGGCTCCAGATTCGCGCCATGTCGTGGCGGGTGAGCTCCACCGTCGAGAGGTCGTAGGTCTTGCCGATGTGTTCGTCTGGGTTGATCAAGACGTTCGCCGCCGCGGCAGAAATGTCCTCCACGTCGACGACGCCCATTCGACTGTCTGGCGACGTGGGGTAAGGGAGCAGTCCGGCGCCGAAAAAATCCCGGAAGTCCAACACGTTCTGCATGTAGTGCGAGGGGCGAAGCACGGTCACGGGCGCATCCGAATCACGCAGGAGCGCCTCGACTTCGAGCTTCTGCCGATGGTGAGGGAGTTCGGCGATGTCGGGGTGGATGACGGAGTGGAACACGATCTGATCGAGATGTTCGGCCTTGGCTGCGACTATCAGTCGTTCGGCCACGGGCACCTCGTCGACCAGCTGGGTCGGGGCAGCATGGTAGATCTGACGGGCTCCACGGAGCGCGTTCTCCAGATCGCCCGGTCGTCGCAGGTCGCCGATCACGATGTCACTCACCCCGTCTGATCGCGAACGCCGCGCCTGATCGTCGTTCTTGACGAACGCCCGCACAGCGTGTCCGTCGGCGGCGAGCTGTCGGACCAGGGGGCGTCCGACGCCACCTGCTGCGCTGGTGACCAGTATCATCGCGTGCTCCTGTCGTCGGAGGTGAATATGACTGTCGTGAAACACGTTTCGTCGTGTATCGCCGATCGGGTGATCATCTCTGCGCCTTTACTGGTCGCAGCGACCGCGCGAGTGCCGGCATGAGCACCCGCCGTGGGACCAGCCGGGCCAGTGCAGCGGTGATCGAGTTGCCGACTCCGGAGACCGCTGAGGGCGGTGTCGAGCGGCGATCAAGCACACGCAAGCCCGCCGCCGCGACCTGGTCGGCGGTCTGCATGCGGCCCACTGCGGTGGCGGTGTCGCCGATGACGTCGAAGAACTCGGTCTGGGTGGGTCCTGGCGCGAAGGAGAAGACCGTGACGCCGTGTGGTCGTGTTTCGTACCAGAGGGATTCGCTGAAGCTGACCACGAACGCCTTGGCGGCAGCGTAGACGGCCAGGGTCGGTACCGGTTGATATGCCGTCGTGCTGGAGACGTTCAGTATCGCGCCACGACGTCGCCGGATCATCTCCGGCAGGAATGCATGGCAGAGGTCGACGACCGACCCGATGTCGAGGGCCAGGACGCGCGCGAAGTCGTCAGCGTCGCCGTCGACGAACCGGCCTTGGACGGCGAATCCGGCGGCGTTGACCAGCAGGTCCACCTCCCCGTCGACGATTGCCCGCAATCGTGCTCCCGGATGCGACATGGATAGACCGAATGACACTGTCGTGCAATCGATTCCATGCCGCACCTTGAGATCCTCGGACAACAGGTCGAGTCGATCCTGACGGCGAGCGACCAACACGAGGTCACAGCCGCGTGCGGCGAGTGCCTTCGCGAACGCCTCCCCTATTCCGAGCTGGCACCGGTCACCAGCGCGCGGGTGGTCCGGTGGTCGTGAGTCACGGGAAGCCTCCTGCGTGTGTCAGCGTTCCGATATGGCGAGTTAGACGAGGCGGGGCGAACCGCCTTGATGCGACTATTGCACGCGTAATGCAATAAATGCAAGGTGCGATCCTCGTAGGATCGTCGGATGGCCGGACGGTCGAGCCTCGAGATCTCGGTGCGGCAGGCAGCTGTTGAGCGGGTGTTGGGTGGACAGCGGGCGTCGGCGGTCGCTAAAGAGCTCGGCGTGCATTCGTCCACCGTGCATCGGTGGGTCAACTCGGCGTCCGTGCGCGGCACCGATTCCGCCCCCACCGATCTGCGTCTGATGATCGCCACACAGGAGCTACTCCGCGAGCAGGACTACAGCCAGATCACCGTCGAAGCTGTTGCGCGACACTGCGGTGTCGCGCTGCGAACGGCCTTCCACCACTTCGACAGCAAGCGCGAACTCTTTCGAGCGGCGATCGACAACACCGCCACGGTTCTGGTCGGGGCCATGGCTCGCGAGTACGAAGCGGCGCCATGGCCGGACGAGCCGCTCCTGCAGCTGCGAATCTTTCTGCGCCGCTCCGCCGAAGCCATCTACGCCACGCCCTCGGCGCACGTCCTCTTCCGTGACCTCGGAGTTCCCCGCTCCGACAGCTTCGCCCTGCGGTGGCACGACACCTTCGAGCAGGCCGTCGCACAGATCCTGGAGCGGTGCGCGGCAGTCGAGTCGATCGACCCCGACACCGATGTCCCAGCAGCAGCTCACGCGATCACCGGAGCCATGCGCGGCATCCATGCCGCGGTCTTCGACGGCGGCGACCCGGCGCAGGCATTGCGCATCGTCGATCGTCTCCACCTCACGGTGTCGGCCGACTGAGGGCGCGGCGCTGGACTAGAAGCTGTGCCTTGGCGGCGTGGTCTTGGACTGTGATCCAAGTCGTCGGTGTCCACAGTCTCTACTCTGGCGGCATGACGGTTCGGCAGCGCCTGCATTGGTTGACCCTGCACGGCGTGATCCGAGGTCTCACCACACTCGGTGCTCGTCGCGGCGATCTGCAGGGCCGTCTGATCGCCGATCCCGCCGCCCGCGCGAACCCCGGCGAGTTCTCCGACGAGATCCGCGCCCAGGGCAAGCTCGCCCGTGCCCGCGCGGCCTGGCTCACGGCGGATCATGGCGTCGTCCACCAGATCCTGCGCTCCGATGATTTCGCCGTCACGTCGAGCGGCAACTCGCTGCCGGCATTTCTCGGCCGGATCGAGGAACGCCTGCGCGCGCGAGGCCGTATCCATCCACTCCTGCCACCCTCGATGTTGTCGGTGGAACCGCCCGACCACACCCGCTACCGCCGGACCGTCTCCTCCGTCTTCACCGCCCGGGCGGTGGCAGCGCTGGAGCAGCGCATCGAGTCGGCAGCGGTGGCGCTGGTCGACGAGCTCGACGGCGAGGCAGGCGTCGTCGACATTGTCGGGCGGTACTGCTCACAGTTGCCGGTGACGGTGATCGGCGACATCCTCGGGGTGCCTGAAGAGGATCGTCCCAAGATCCTGCAGTTCGGCGAGCTCGCGGCCCCGAGCCTGGACATCGGGTTGTCCTGGCCGCAATTTCTGCGCGTCGAGGAGGGCCTGGACAGCTTCACGCAGTGGTTGACCGACCACATTCGGCAGTTGCGGGCGTCGCCGGGCGATGACCTGATGAGCCAACTCATCGAAGCCAACGATGCCGGCACCCGGCTCGATGACTCCGAGCTGCTCGCCACGGCAGGTCTGGTGCTGGCCGCGGGCTTCGAGACCACAGTGAACCTGCTCGGTAACGGGATCGAACTGCTGCTCCGTCATCCTGATCAATTGGATTTGCTGCGGGAACAGCCCGACCTGTGGCCCAACGCCGTCGAAGAGATCCTGCGGCTCGAATCGCCCGTGCAGCTCACCGCACGCGTCGCCACGGCGGACTCCGAGTTTGCGGGGCACGTGGTGCGGGCCGGTGACGCTGTCGTGCTGTACCTCGCCGGGGCCAACCGCGACCCCGAGGTCTTCCCGAACCCCCACGTGTTCGACGTGACCCGCGACAACGCCGGGCGGCACCTGTCGTTCTCGGGGGGCCGGCATTTCTGTCTGGGTGCAGCTCTTGCGCGGTCGGAGGGTGCGGTGGGTCTCCGTACGTTCTTCGACCGCCATCCGCACCCGGCCCTGGCCGGCGAAGGCCGACGGCGGGACACCCGCGTGCTGCGCGGATGGGCGACCCTGCCGGTCGACCTTGCCTAGCCGGCCTCCGACGTCGCGGATCGAAACGTGGTTCGCCGAACTGGAACCACGGTCACCGGGGGCCTTTCCGGACGGCTCCGTCCTCCCCGAACGTTCCCAGCTACTCGCCGAGGCGTTGGGCCCCGGTCCCACAGGCTGGGCCATCGAACTGGGCGCGTTCATGGCGTCGCGCGTCACCGCCGCGATTCCCGAGCTGGCGGTGGACGTGGTCGCCGGAGAGGTCGCCAAGGGTTGCGAAGCCGTCGCCCTCGGTGCGCTGTCCCTGGTCGCCCTGGACGAAGACGTCTCCTTCGCGCAGATGCCGGAGGTCCTCGCAGGGCCGATGGAGGTGGTCGCACGCGGCATCGGCATCGAACACATGCTGCGAAGCATCCACCTGGCCCACTCAACCGCGGTCGGTTTTTTGCTCGACGCCGCCGAACGTCTCGTTCCGGAAGCGCAGCGCTTCACCGAGATGCGGCGCATCAACGAGGTGCTGTTCGGCATCGTCGACGTCCTCACCACGCACATGGCTGCGGAATACGCCCGCGCACACGAGGAGTGGGTGGCGGGGTCGGTGGCGCTGCGCGCCCAGATCGTGGAGGACCTGCTGGCGGGAACCCCCGTGCCGATGGATCGGGCCGTCCGTGTGCTCGGTTACGACCTGAACCGCTGGCACCTCGGGATCATCGTCTGGACCGGCCCGACAGCGTCTGTTGAACCGGCGCAGCTGAAAACGGTTGCAGCAGAAACGCTTGCCGCGGCTGGGTGCGCGTCGACGCTCGTCCATCCCATCGGTGCGCAGCGGGTGTGGGCCTGGGGGTCACGCACGACGACGCCGCCCGACGCTGTCATACCTACGGCACCACCGCCGCACGGCATACGCGTTGCGATCGGGACGGCCGGCGCCGGCGTCGAGGGCTTTGGTGAAACTCACCGGCGGGCAGCAGAAGTAGCGCGGATCGGCTCGATGTCGACGAGTCCGGGCTGCGTGTTCCGCTATCAAGACCTCGACATCGTGGCGATGCTCAGCACCGACCTCTCCGCGGCCCGGGAGTTCGTCGCACGCGAACTCGGGGACCTTGCCGGCAGCACCGAGGCGGTGCGGACCGTGCGTCACACCCTGAAGTGTTACCTCGACCGGGATAGAAGCCTGGCCGGAGCTGCGTCGGATCTGCAGGTCGCCCGGAACACCGTGGCGTACCGGGTACAACGCGCCGAGCAGCTGCGTGGCCGGCCCACGACAATCCGCCGCCTTCACTTGCACGCAGCGCTGACCCTCGTCGAGGAGCTCGGCGACATGGTGCTGACACCGACCTCCCACTCGTTGGACTGAGCGCTTACTCCCCCGCGTTGATCCTGGACTCGGGACCAGGTGCTGCGGGACTGGCCGGCAGTTGACTGATCGTCGAGCCGGTCGAGCGACCGGCAGACGGGAGTCGTCGATGGTCGTCCACCTCGTCCGCTTCTCGCGCGACGAACGCGCGTCGTGGGGTGTGCTCGCCGGCGAGCACATCTCGCCCCTGAGCGGGGACTATCCGCGCACGGCGGACCTGATCGAACGCGGGCGGGCCGACTGGACCGCGGCCGCAACGCATCCCGCGGAGGTCGGGCTCGACGACGTCGAACTGCTCTCGCCGGTCACTGTTCCCTGCCGGGTGATGTGCCAGGGGGCGAACTACCGCCAGCACGCCATCGAGTCGGGGATGGACCCCGACGCGCGCGACTTCAACCTGTTCTTCGACAAGACCGACGCGGCCGTCACCGGACCCAACGCCCCGGTCGTCCGCCCGGTGCACGTGACCCTGCTCGACTACGAGATCGAACTCGCGCTGGTGCTGCGCGGCGGGGTCGATGCACCGATAACGGTCACCACCGAGAACCTGCCCGAGTACGTCTTCGGTGTCACCATCGCCAACGACCTCTCGGCGCGTGACGTCCAGCTGCCGCAGGGACAGTTCCTCAAAGGCAAGAGCTATCGCGGATTCTGTCCCCTCGGGCCGGTGCTCGCGGTACTCGAGCCCGACGACTTCGGCCTGCTCGACGATCTCGAGCTGCGGCTGGAGGTCAACGGGTCGCTGAGACAGACCGACAGCACCAAGAACTTGCTCTATAAGCCTGCCGAAACACTCACGGAGATGAGCGAGTTCTGCAACTCCGATCCCGGGGATGTCCTGCTGACCGGAACGCCGCACGGCATCGTGGCGGGGTCACCGCCCGCGGTGGTCCGCCGCCTCGCCACGGCGCTGCTCCCGGAGGACAAACTGTGGGCTGCATTCGTCCGGATGAATCAGCGCAAGCCCTATCTGCAGCCCGGTGACGTCGTCACGGCGTCCATCCGCAACACCACGGGGACCCTTGACCTGGGCACACAGCGCACCACCATCACCACCGTCGGGAGGTCGAATACATGAGTGCCACACCCAATCCCTTGCAACCGGACCACCAGGACGACGCGGACAACGTCGACACGGCACCGGACCTCAGTGATCTGCCGGATCGTCTGGTACCGGACTTTATCGCGCACTGGGTCGTCAAGACGGCGCGCAGCGCCGAGATGATCGAATGGTACGGCCATGTCTTCGGGGCCCGCGTGGTTCACGAAGACGCTCAGATCGCGTTCCTCACCTGGGATCACGAGAGCCATCGGCTGGCTCTGGTCAAACTCCCACCGCCGCTGCGCTATGCGTTTCCCCTGTCGCGGTGGCGCCGAAAGACCTACGGCATCGACCATCTGGCCTTCACGTTCGTCTCGGTGGAGAAGTTGCTGTTGACCTACGAACGCCTCAAAGGTGTTGGTATCACACCGGTGTGGGCCATCAACCACGGACCGACGACAAGCCTCTACTTCGAGGACCCCGAGGGGATCCGACTGGAGTTCCAGACCGAGAACTTTCCCACCGCACAGCAGACCGCAGACTACTTCAACAGCCGCGAATTCGATGAGAACCCGATCGGTGTCGACATCGATCCTGATTACCTGCTCGAGCAGCTGCGTGCCGGCGTCGACTCCGAGCAACTACTGACCCAGGGCGCCGGCACCCGGCCCGGCACCAAGCCGCGGTCCAACAAGCGCGCCATCACCTGGAAGACATTGTGACACATGGTCAATGACTCGATCGTCATTGTCGGTGCCGGTGCTGCCGGATCGACCATGGCGCTGCTGCTCGCGCGCTACGGCATTCCCAGCACTCTCGTCGAAGAGCGGCGAGACCCGCGCCTGCATCCGGCAGCGCACGTCATCAACGCCCGAACGCTGGAGATCTGGCATCAGGCTTCCCCCGACCTGGGCGGCGCGCTGGACGACATCACACCGCCGATCGACACCGTCAACATCATCCGCTGGTGCACCGACGTCCGCTCCGATCCGATCGGCGAGATCGACCTGCTGTCCCAGCCGGCCCGGCTCGCGGAGGTCCGCACACACAGTCGTCATCTCATCTCCCACATCGGTCAGCATCTGCTCATGCCGACGCTGTGGAACGCAGTGGAGAGCGAACCCCTGGTCGATTTCCGCCGTGGCTGTCACGCCGAGATCCTCGGCAGCAGAGTCGTTCTACGGTCCGGAGAACGTGATCGCGAGGTCGTCGCGCCTTGCTTCGTCGTCGCCGCCGATGGGGCGAACAGTGCTCTGCGGGACAAGGCCGGAATCAGCATGAGCGGCCCTGTCCTGGCCAACATGGGCAGCGTCTTCTTCCATGCGCCCAGGCTGTACCCGGACGGTGCAAGTCGACCGCTCCTCAGTTGGATCTACCACCCGCGCTTCAGCGGCGTGATGATCGCTCACGCCGACGACGACTATGTGCTGATGACGCCGTATCTGCATGCGGCACAGTCGATCGCGCGTAACAGTCGACGGTACTGGGACTCAATCCTGCCCGACGTGATCGGGTCCGCCGGTTACCGAATCCGCTCGACCGGCACCTGGACCATGACCCAGCAGATCGCAGGCCGGTTCCGCCAGGGTCCGCTGCTGCTCATCGGCGATGCCGCGCATCGGTTTCCCCACACCGGGGGGTTCGGCCTCAACAGCGGGGTGCAGGACGCCCACAACCTTGCGTGGAAGCTCGCAGCGGTGCTGCGCGACGGCGCAACGGAATCCCTGTTGGACACCTACGAAGCCGAGCGGCGGCCGGTCATCGAGCGGTTCGCCGAGCAGAGCGCCCGCAACCACTTCGCCCTCGACCACGTCACCGCGCCACTGGGCATCACGAACCGATCGCTGCACCGGGCCACCGAGCTCTTCGGCTCGCTGCCGCTGAACTGGCTTCCCGACGGGATGATCGCGCGCGTCGCGGATGCGCTGACCACCGCCCAGACATCGCGCACCCGGCGCCTGCTGCGGCAGAGCGCGCACAGTCGGCGGCTGAGGCTGCAGATGGCCGAGGCCATTCCGGGGCAGGAGGAACATTTCGTCGCCAGCGGCCTGGAGTTCGGCTACGCGCACCACAGTGCGCTGATCGACGAATCCGAAGGTCCCTGCCCCGCGGGCGACGTCGCGCTCTATCGCCCGACCACCCACCCAGGCGCCCGCCTCCCGCATGCGACCTTCACGTCACCCGACGGTGTCGAGACGTCGACCCACGATGCTGTCCGCCGCCGGGGACTCACCTTGTTCACCGCCGATCCGCGGCCATGGACCGAAGCCCTATCGGAGCATCCCGTCTCGGTGCCGCTGGCAATCGTCGCAGTGAGCCGAGCAGACGGCGCTGTGGTGGACTTGCTTCAAGTGGGTGAACAGGGTGCGGTCGTGGTGAGACCGGACGGCCACGTGGTGTGGCGGACCCGCACCGGTCCGGCGTCGATCGACCGCCTCGTGAAATTCATCGAGAACCGTTGGCGTGATGTCTACGGTTACGACAGCGCGCACCGCGGTGAGCACTCCGCCTAGACCGAAGGACGGCTGACGTCATGACGATCGCCCACTCTCCCGAACCCGTGTCTGGTCCACGCGATGCGGCGACAGTGTCGGATCTCGACACGATCGCATCCCGTGTGCTCTGGCTGTCAACAGCGATGGTGCACCACGCCAACCGGAGACGTCTCAATGCCAGCGGCCTGAAAGTCGGCGGTCATCAGGCGTCGTCGGCATCGATCGCCGGCATCATGACTGCGCTGTACTTCGGACGGCTACGCGCCGGCGACAGGGTCTCGGTCAAACCCCACGCATCTCCGGTACTGCACAGCATCAACTACCTGCTCGGATCTCTGGACGAGCAGTACATGACCAGCCTGCGGGAATTCGGCGGCCTGCAGAGCTACCCCAGTCGGACCAAGGACCCCGATCCGGTCGACTACTCGACGGGATCAGTGGGCATCGGGGCGACGGCACCGATTTGGGCCACCTTCGCGCGCCGCTACGTCGACACCGTGTTCGGTGGCAGTGGGACCGGGCGTCAGTACTCGCTCGTCGGCGACGCGGAACTCGACGAGGGCGCCATCTGGGAAGCCGTGCTGGATCCGGTGGTCCCCGAGCTCGGGGAGATCGTCTGGATCGTCGACATGAACCGGCAGTCGCTGGACCGCGTCGTCCCCCACATCGCCTCCGGGCGGCTGGAGGCAATGTTCGCCGCCGCGGGATGGCAGGTGCTCACCGTGAAGTTCGGCACCGTGCTCGACGGGCTGTTCCGCCGGCCCGGCGGTGACGACCTGCGTCACCGCATCGTGACCATGCCCAACGCCGAATATCAACGGCTGCTTCGCTGTTCGGCAGAGGAGCTGCGCGCCAGGCTGCCCGGCAACGGGCCGGGATCGGCCGGAGTGGCCGCGTTGATCGCCGACCTCGACGACGCCACCCTGGTCCGGGCAATCGCCAATCTCGGTGGGCACGATCTCACGACCCTGCTTGACGCCTACGACCGAATCGACGACACCCGACCCACTGTCATCTTGGCCTACACCATCAAGGGGTACGGGTTGCCCACCCAAGGGCACCCACAGAACCATTCGTCGCTGTTGACCGACGACCAATTCGCCGACCTGGCAGCCACTCTCGGTGAGGACGCCGGTCAACCCTTCCACCGGTTCGACCCCGTGTCGTCCCCCGGCAGACTCTGCCGTCAGGTCGCCGAACGGCTGCACCGAGACGCCATTCAGCCCGTCGCACCCCCGCGGGTCCCGACCGACATCGGGCGCAACCCACCCGCGGTGTCCACCACCCAGAGCGCACTCGGACGCACCTTGCTCGACCTGACACGGGAAGCGCCCGAGGTGGCCCGGCGCATCGTCACCGTGAGCCCAGACGTCAGCTCCAGCACCAACCTGGCCGGGTGGCTCAACAAGGTGGGCGTGTGGTCGCCGTCGGAACGGCCCGACTGGTTCGCCGACGACTCGGACACGATCATGCATTGGCGGGAACGCCCGACCGGGCAGCACATGGAACTCGGGATCGCCGAGGTCAACCTCGTCGGCCTGCTCGGCGAACTCGGCGCCACCTGGAGTCGCTGGGGGCAGCCGCTGCTGCCCATCGGGGTGCTGTACGACCCCTTCGTCGAACGTGCGCTGGAACCGTGGTCCTTCGGTATCTATGCGGGCGGACAATCCGTCCTCGTCGGCACGCCGTCCGGGGTCACGTTGGCCGCCGAAGGCGGTGCGCATCAGTCGATCACCACGCCGTCCATCGGTCTCGAGCAACCCGGCTGCACCAGCTACGAACCGGCGTTCGCTGCCGAGGTCGAGTGGATTCTGCTCGAGTGCCTCAGCCGGCTGGGCAAGCCTGACGGGTCGTCGTCCTACCTGCGACTGTCGACCCGTCCGGTGCGCCAGGATCTGGCCGGCATTCCGACGGATCCGGCGGCACGGGAACGACGACGCCGGCACGTCCTCGCCGGCGCATACACCCTGCGGCCGGCCATCGCGCCCGCGGTGTCCATCGTGGCAATGGGCGCGCTGGCCACCGAGGCACTCGCAGCGGCGGACCGGCTCGCCGGCGCGGATGTCGAGGCCGAGGTCATCTGCGTGACGAGCCCCGACCTGCTGTACCGCGCGATCCGTGCCCGCGACGGCCTCATCGAAGGACCGTCGTGGATTCTCGACCAGATCTTCCCGTCCGATCGAGCCGCGCCCATGGTCACCGTGCTCGACGGGCATCCCCACACCCTGGCGTTCCTTGCGACGATCAATCGTGTGCGTTGTAAGTCGTTGGGAGTGAGCGTCTTCGGTCAGGTCGGTGACCTGGAGTCGGTGTATCGCCTGCACGGCATCGACACCGACAGCATCGTCGGTGCCGCCTTGGACGTGCGCTGACCCAGAGGAGTTAAGGCGCCTCGTCGTAGGTGGCGGTGTGGCCCCGGAGCCCGTCAGCTCTCGGCGGTCGCCGTCGGGGTGTCTCGCTTGCGCTCGTCGAGGTGCAACAACTCCCTTACCGCGGTGCGGGTTCCGTACGGGCGGAACATTCGGCTGGCGGGGCTGGGCCGCACGTTCAACGGCCACCAGAACCAGCGGCCCAGTAGCGCCGCGATGGCCGGTGTCATGAACGAGCGCACGACCAGGGTGTCGAAGAGCAGACCGAGCCCAATCGTGGTGCCGATCTGACCGAGCACCACCAAGTCGCTGAAGATGAACGACGACATCGTTGCCGCGAAGACCAGTCCGGCTGCGGTGACGACGCGGCCGGTACCGGCCATCGCTCGGATGATGCCGGTGCGCAGACCAGCGTGCATCTCCTCCTCGAACCGCGAGATCAGCAGCAAGTTGTAGTCCGCACCGACCGCGAGCAGCAAGATGATCGCCAACGGAACGACGATCCAGAACAGGTGAATGCCGAAGATGTACTGCCACAACAAGACTGACAGACCAACCGATGCGCCGAGGGATAGTGCCACGGTACCGACGATCACGATCGCGGCCACGATGCTGCGGGTGATGAACATCATGACCAGCAAGATCAGCGCCAACGCTGCCAGCGCGGAGATCAGCAGGTCGTAGGTCATCCCTTCCTGGATGTCCTTGTTTGTCGAAGCGAGACCCGCGACGTAGATCTTGGCGTCCGACATCGGGGTGGCCTTCAGGGCATCGAACGCCGCATCCTTGATTGCATCGATGTGCGGAATACCTTCGGGGTCAGCTGGATTGCCCTGATGGGTGACGATCATTCTGGCCGCTTTACCGTCGGGCGACAGGAACAGCTTCAGGCCGCGCTTGAAGTCCGGGTTGTCGAACGCCTCTGGCGGTAGGTAGAACGAGTCGTCGTTCTTGGCGTCGTCGAAGGCCTTCCCCATGGCGGTGGCATTGACCAGCGCCTCCTGGCTCTGGTTGTTGGTTCCACCCGTGGTCGCGTAGTTCGACAACGTCAGCTCGCGGTTGCGTTCCTGGATGGCGATCTGCGGTGGTAGCAGCGCAACCAGTTGGGGCTGGAGCGCATCCAGTTTGTCCAGGCTGGCGGTGATGGCGTTGAATTTGTCAGCCAGCTGCGAGATGCCATCGAGGGAATCGAACACCGAGCGCAGCGCGGCGCACATCGGGATGTCGAAACAGTGCGGCTCCCAGTAGAAGTAGTTGCGCAAGGGCCGGAACTGATCGTCGAAGTTGGCGAGCTTGTCACGCAGATCGGTGACCGTGTTGACGGTGTCGTGGAACGCCTCGGTCTGCTCGTGTGTGACCGCGGCGCTCTGCTGCTGCAGGGCCAGCTGCTGCCTGAGCACGTTGATGGTGTTGTCGATTTCGTTGGCTTGTTTGAGTAGATCCTGCGCACGGTCTTGCTGGTAGCTCAAGTTCATGATCTGGCTGGCACTCGACGCACTGATCTGAAACGGTATGGAGCTGTGCGTGATCGGCGTGCCGAGCGGCCGAGTGATCGACTGGACCAGGGCGATACCCGGCGTGTGCAGGACCGCTTTGGCAACGCGCTCCAGGATGAGCATGTCGGCCGGGTTACGCATGTCGTGATCGGTCTCGATCATCAACAGCTCTGGATTGATGCGCGCTTCGGTGAAATGCCGTTCAGCGGCCTGCATACCGACCACACCGGGCGCACTGTCCGGGATGTAGGGCCGGTTGTCGTAGCTGGTCTGGTAGCCGGGCAGCGCGAGCACGCCGATCAGCGCGATACCCATCGTCACCACCAGGATGGGGCCGGGCCAGCGCACGATGGCAGTGCCGATCCGGTGCCATCCGCGGGCCTGTAGCTTGCGCTTCGGTTCCAGCAATCCGAAACGGCTGGCGATCAACAGAACTGCGGGCCCCATCGTCAACGCCGCCGCCAAGGTGATGAGAACCCCGAGAGCCGCCGGTATGCCCAAGGTCTGGAAGTACGGCAGCCGGGTGAATTGCATACACGCGACAGCGCCGGCGATGGTCAGGCCCGAGCCGAGGATGACGTGCACGGTGCCGCGGTACATGTCGTAGTAGGCCGGCAGTCGTTCGAGCCCTTTGCTGCGCGCCTCCTGGTACCGGCCGACGACGAAGATCGCGTAATCCGTTCCGGCCGCGATGGCTATCAGTGTCAGAAGATTGGTCGAGTACGTGGACAGACCGATGAAACCGGAATGGGCCAGAACTGCGACCACGCCGCGCGCTGCCATCAGTTCGACGGCCACCGTGAGGAGAACGATCAGCATCGTCACCACCGAGCGGTAGACGACCAGCAGCATGATCGCGATCACGAGGAACGTGATGGCCGTGACCTCATGGGTGCCCTCGCTACCGACTTCGAAGTTGTCGGTGACCAAGGGCGATGCGCCGGTGACATAGGCTTTCACACCCGGCGGCGCCGGAGTGTCGGCGACGATCTTGCGGACTGCGTCCACCGACTCGTTGGACGCCGCCTCGCCCTGGTTTCCGTGCAGGTAGAGCTGTACGGTCGCGGCCTTGCCGTCCTTGCTCTGCGATCCACCGGCCGTGAGCGGGTCACCCCAGAAGTCCTGGATGTGCTCCACGTGTTCGGTGTCCGCCGACAGCCGCTTGACCAACCGGTCGTAGAACTCGTGTGCGTCGGCTCCCAACGGCTTGTCGCCCTCGAGCACGATCATCGCTGCGCTGTCGGAGTCGAATTCACCGAAGACCTGGCCGATATGGCGCATCGCCATGATCGACGGTGCGTCCGGCGCGTTGAGACCCACGGAGCGTTCTGCACCGACGACCTCAAGTTGGGGGGCCATCACGTTGGACAGCACCGCGATTGCGACCCAGACCAACACGATGGGGAGTGCGAGCCGGCGGATCAGCCGGGCCATCCGTGACCCCTCGGCGGTCTCCGCGCTGTGGTTGCTCATGCGGTCTTGTCCAGGCAGGAGATGTACCCGTTCACGTTGTTCGTGGACCTTTCGTCCTTGACTATCCCGTTGACCGTGATGCGGCATCCGATGGTCGCCCCGTCGCCTTGAGCGCGCAGGTCGGCATACAGCGTCGGGTCGTCGGTGGTCAGCGTCTGCGTCCACGGCAGCGGAACATCGTCGACGCGCTGCGGTTGGGCGTGGATGTCGAGGTAATTGATCGTGGCCACCGATCCCGGGGACCCGAAGACCTCGAAGATCACCTGCTTGGGGTTGAACCCCGTGTTCTCCAACGCGTCCGATCCCGGCCGGGACACCTCGTTGTCGGATCCGAAGATGCCGTGCAACCGGACCACGGTGAACGCGACCAACGCGACGACTACGACGGCGACGATGACCGTCCACCACCGCCGCGCGAACCGGCCAACCGAAATCCCACTCACTGGTGCGCCTTTCGCATCCGGCCGACATAGCCGGCACCGGCCGTGTCCGTCGATCATCCCGTGGACCGTACGAGAACGGTACGGTACCGTTCAACGCGTCGCAACCGCTTGACGCGCGCACGAATGACTGCTCTCCCCGCTGCGAACGTCGCCGGTCGCGGATGCATTCCGATCGCGCGACCTAAGGTGAAAAATGTGAACACCGAGTCCACGGCTGACACCGCGCAGTGTCCATGGACGACGCGTGAAGCTGAACTGCTCGCCGTCACGCTGCAGCAGTTACAACAGCACGGGTACGACCGGTTGACCGTCGAGGCCGTCGCGGCAGAAGCACGGGCCAGCAAGGCGACCATGTACCGGCGCTGGCCCTCGAAGGCCGAGTTGGTGCTGGCCGCATTCATCGAGGGCACCCGCAGTTCGTCGGTGCCGCCGCACACGGGCTCGCTGCGCACCGATCTGCTCGAGATCGGGCGCGCGGTGTGCGAGCATTCCCGCGAGCACACCGCCACCATGCGGGCGGTGCTAAACGAGATGTCGCACAACCCGCGGCTCAGCCAGGCGTTTCAGGAAAAGTTCGTCATACAGCGCAAATTGATCATCGACGGCGTGCTCGCCGCCGCGGTGGAACGCGGCGACATCGACGCATCGGCGATCAACGAGGAGATCTTCGATCTGCTGCCCGGATACCTCGTGTTCCGAGCGTTGGTCGCCGACCGACCGCCAACCGAGGACACCGTCCGTACCCTCGTGGACACGGTGCTGCTGCCCAGCTTGACCAGAAAGGTCACCGAGTTCTAGTGGCAGTGCACGTGCTCGACGGCCGTGCCAGCAGTCACCGGATCGACCGCGAGATCCGAGCCCACGCGATCGGTCAGCGTTCCGGTCGAGTGCGCGACCGTTCCGTCGACCATCGTCAGCTCGGCGCGCTGGTGCAGTAGCCCCTCCGGCGAGTTCTGGTGGTCGTACAGGTCGCCGGACCACACCACGAGATCGGCGAACAGCCCGGTTCGGATGCGGCCCCGGTCGTGTTCCGCGTGCCAGGCGCGCGCACCGTGGACGGTGTAGGCCTCCAAGCCGCGATCCAGGCCGACCCGTTCGTCGACGGTCCACGGGTCGGAGCCGTCCAGCCCGGCTCGTGTCGCCGCCGAGTACAGGCCGACGAGGGGATCCATCTCCCCCACCTGCCAGTCGCTCGAGAATGCCACCGTCGCACCGGATTCCAACAGGCTGCGGAAACGCCACGCGCGATCCCACCGCTCCTCGCCGACGTTCTCCATCCAGGTGCCCGCGACCAGATCTGGCGAGCAGTGTCGTGGTTGCATCGCCGCGGTCACACCCAGTTCCGCGAACCTCGGCAGGTCGTCGGGGTGCAAGCACTCGACGTGCACGATCCCGTGCCTGCGGTCGCGCGTCCCGTTCACCCGAGCGGCGTCCTCGATTGCGTCGAGGGTCAGGCGGATTCCCGCGTCTCCCGTCGCGTGGGTGTGGGTCTGGAATCCCATCCTGTCGAGTTCGCCGATCACGGCGACGAGTTCGCGTCCCGGATAACTCGGCCTGCCACGCTGACCCGGCCGGTTGGCGTAATCCTCCAGCATCAGCGCGGTGTGCGGTTCGATGACGTCGTCGGCGTACAGCTTGACCGGACCCAGTCGCAGCATCGGATGGTCCGCCGCCGAATCGACTGCGTCACGCAACCGCCGCCGGAAGCCACCGTCGGCGCCGACGGGATGGAACAGCGCCGCGATCACCCGCGACGTCAACACCCCCTCGGCCAAAGCACGCTCGAACAACGGCAATTCAGCCAACGGCACCTGTGGTTCCACGACCGTCGTGATGCCCAGCGCCGTCGCCATCCGCATACTCGACTGCAGCTTTCGGTAACGACGGTCGGGCGAGTACATCGGGACGTCGGCTTGCAGCGCCGCAAGGCCGGCCTCGGTCATGGCGCTCGTGTAGAAGTCGGTCACCCACCCGGTGGGATCTCCGGTGACTTCGTCGCGTTCGGGCCGCCCCCACGGCACGTCGGCGCCGTCTGCGATGCCCAGTACCGCCAGCGCTGCGCGGTTGAGCCATACCGAGTGCTGGTCGTAGGTCGTGATGAACAGCGGCTTGTCGGTGAGCCCGTCGAGGTCGCGAGCGTTGGGTCGACGTCCCTCGACCACCGAGTAGACGGCGTTCTCGGCGCAAATCCATGTCAGATCACTTCGCCTGCTGCTGAATTCGGAGATGCGTCGACGGACCTCGTTGAGGTCGTGTGCACCCTCGAGCGATACGGCGTCCTCGTCGAATCCGAGCAGCAGGTGGTTGTGACTGTCGACGATGCCCGGCGTCACCAGCCGGCCACCCGCGTCGATCACCTGCTCGGCGTCGGGAGCGGAGGCGACCGGACCGACGAAGGCGATGCGGCCGTCACGGACGCCGACGGCCTCGGCCCACGGCAGCGCGTCGTCGAACGTGCGGACCCGCGCGTTGGTGATGAGAGTGTCCATCTGCGTCAGCCCTCCTCGTCGCGCACGTCGAGCAACAGCAGGTGAGTGCCCGCCCGCGAGCGCAGATAGCAGAAGTAATAGGCGAAGCCGGCCGCGACGATGCCGACCGCGATGCCCAGGCTCAGCCACTGGTTCGGGTCCAGCACGCCGACCACGAAGATCGCCGCGATCGCGAGCAGCGCGGCCACCGGTGGTAGCGGCCACAGTGGCATACGGTAGCCGTCATCGGGAGACGCGTTGCGCCGCATCATGATTGCCGCGAGTGCTATGAACCCATAGCTGAAGGCCAGCGTCGATCCGGTGGCATTGAGCAGTACGTCCAGCGGCATCAGGCAGCCGACCGTCGCAAGAACGCCCATCACGATCGTCGCGACCCACGGCATCTGCGTCGACGCAGACACGCGGGTCAGCGGAGCGGCGAGCGAGGCGGGCAGGGCCTGGTCGCGTGCCGCGGCGAACAGCAGACGGCCGGATTGCAGTGCGATCGCGATGATCGCGTTGACGATCGCGAGCGCGATCGACACCAGCACGAACACCGTCACGGCGTGTCCGGCGCGCTCCTCGAGGAACGCCTCGACCGGCAGGTCCGATCCGAACAGGTCGGTCAGTGAACCCGTGCCGAGAAGGATTGCGGCGAGCGGAACGATCTCCGCTGCGATCGTGATCGCGGCGCTCCACAGCACCGCGCGGGCGACGGCGCGCCTGGCGTTCTTCGTCTCCTCGGCGAAGTACACCGCTCCGCCGTAGCCGTTGTAGGAGAAGATCCCCTGCGTGACGGCGATGACGAGGCCGGCGATTCCCAGCGGCGCCAGGCCGCCCGTCGCGGCGTCGAACGCCTGCGGATCGAGCAGGGCACTGACCGGCCGCTCGACGTGCACGAACCCGAGGACGGCCAGCAGCGCGAGTGCCGCCATCTCCACGAACAGGAACGCGCCGGTCACCCACGCGTTGGCGCGGATGTTCAGGCACGCCGTCGCCGTGGCCAGCACCGTCACGACGACCGCCGTCCACAGCGGGTCCAGGCCTCCGATCGCGACACCCAGGTAGTCGGCGACACCCAGCGCGAAGATCGCCACGATCAGCGGCAGCGTGACCAGTCCGACGAAGAACACCGCGACACCCGTTGCGGGGCCGAGGGTTCGGCTGACCAGCGAGTAGTCGCCGCCCGCAACGGGATGGCGGGATGCGAGCTCGGCGTAGCAGAGCGCGATCAGCACGCTGATCACACCGGCGATCGCGAAGCCCCAGAACACTCCCGTGCCGTAGGCGGCCAGCGCGGCCCCACCGAGGACGAAGACGCTGGAGGCGGGCGAGATGCCCGACAGCGTGATCAGGACGTTGCCGCCCACGCCGAGCGAACGCGAGAGCACGCCGTCGTAGGTCGCGGGCGGCTGGCCGGTGACGCCGGGGGGCGTCGTCGATCGGGTCATGTCGGGTCCAGACGTCGGGGAGGAATTCTTTGACAGTAACGTCGAAGAATGTGGCATGTGACCTCGATTACTGTCAACCCATGGCTCGACCGCGTAATCAGGGCGCCCGCCGACAGGCCCTCATCGAGGCCACCTACAGCGCCGGACACAAGCGCGGCCTGCGTTCGCTGTCCCTCACCGATGTCGCCGAGCAGGCCGGACTGAGCCGCGGCACCGTCCTCTACTACTACGACGACCTCGACGCACTGCTCGTGGAGGCGCATTCCGCCGGCGTGGAACGGTTCTGCAACGAGCGCGATCGCCTGGTCGGCGAGACGGCGGATGCTCGCAGGCAGCTCGGAATCGCGATCCGGGCGGGCCTACCCAGCGGACCCGACGACGCGCTGATGCGCCTGCTGTACGAATTCGACTTTCTCGCAGGCAACTCCGCTCTGCACGACGAACTCGTGCAGAAAATGTACCTCCGCCAGACCGCCACCTACCGCGGCATCGTGGCCGCGGGCAGGCACAGCGGCGTGTTCACGCCGAACCTCGACGACGATCAGCTCGCGATGACGTTCGTCGCGCTCGAAGACGCCTACGGCCTGCACGTCGTCGCGGGCAACGCGCTGCTGACGGTGGACAACGCCGCGGCCGCCATGATTGCGGTGGCGTCCGAATTAGGTTGCCCACCAAGCGATTAGACGGCGGTCTGCGGACTGTCGCGATCGCCCGCCATCCAAAGCTCGTCACTCAATCAGGGCATCAGCCCGCCACCATCGCATGACACGCATACTCCGCGGCGCCCACGGCCCCGTCCTCCCGCCCCGTCTGGCATATCCCGATCACGAGCCCCTTGGTGGCTGCCGGCCGCGCATGCTCGTACACCTGCTGCCGCACCGCCGACAGGACCACGTTCTCCGCGCCCCGGATACCTGTCGAGACGAAGACCGCCGCGGGGTTGAGGATCGTCACCAACCCGGCGATCGCATAACCCACGTCTTTTCCCGCAGAGCGCAATAACGCCGTCGCAGAGGGATCTTCCAACAGCGCTGCCTGCCCGATCGTCTGCATCGACAGCGGGCCCGCAGCACGCAACTCCGCCAGGGCCGGCGAAGCCCCCGACGACGCCAGCGCTTCTGCCTCCCTCACCAACGCCGGCGCTGACACCGACGCCTCCAGGCATCCCGTGTTACCGCACGCGCACACCGCGTCGCTCGCCGGGTCGACGCACACGTGCCCGATGTCCCCCGCGTACCCGTCGCTACCCCGCACCAGCGCGCCGTTCACCACCAGCCCGCAGCCCACGCCGCTGGAGATCTTGACCACCGCATAGTTGCGCAACCCCGACGCCGGCCCACCCCTAGCCCTCTCGGACACCGCCAGTACATTGACGTCGTTCTCCACGTAGACCGGAACACCGAATCGGCCCGAGAAATAACCCCCGATCGACACCCCCGCCCACGCCGGCATGGTCGGAGGAGGCTCTGAGACCTGACCCGCGTTGTCGATGTCGGCCGCAATCGACACCCCGATCAACCGCACCGTGGTCCGCGCGCTGGTCAACTCTTCCTTCAGCGCCACAGCGATCGCTGTCAAGGACGGCCCAGGATCCGAGGGTGCCGAACACTCCACCACGCGTCGCGTCACAACCGTCCCGTCGAGCTGCATCAGTACCAGAGACACCCCACCCGCGTCGATGTCCACCCCGGCCGCCACACCGAACGAGCCGTCCCCCAGAACCAACCGCGTCGCCCGCCGGCCACCCGTCGAGGCCATCGACTCTTCCTCACGCACAACTTTTTTCGTGATCAGCGATCCCACTTCCGGCGACAACCGCGACCGCGACACGTCCAGCCGTTCCGTCAGATCCGCCCGCGACAAAGACCCTCGGGTCAACAGCTCCCCCACGACCCGACGTTGCAGTGACGTCAGCCGCACCGGTTCCGTCATGAAAAGACGCAAGTTGTTCTAGACACGGACAGAAGGGTCTCATAGCGTCGAGAACGTCAGCAAGACCCAACGTTCTAAGGGATGGCAATGAGGCTCGGCTTCTACACCGACTACAGCGGCGACATCGCAAAGTTCGCCCAGGACACCGGTTTCACGTCGATGGAGCTGTCCGCGTGGCCCCAGTCGTCACTCAATGCCGACGAGGTCACCGATGAACGGCTCAAAGAGATTCGAGCCGACCTCGATAACCGAGGCATCGAGATCTCTGCGCTGGGCTATTACCCCAACTACCTCGCCGCCGACGAAGCCGAAGCCACTGAGTACAAGCGCTACTTCCGTAAGGTGATGCAGCTCGCCGCTCGCATGGAGGTCCCCGCCGTCTGCACGTTCGCCGGTATGACCCCTGGCCTCAGCGTCGAAGACTGCATGGAACCCTTCACCACCCTGTACACCGAATTCACCAAAGAGGCAGAGGATCTCGGCATCAAGATCGGCATCGAGAACTGCCCGATGCTGCATCACAAGAACCGCACCGGCGAGAACCTCGCCTTCTCCCCCGAGATCTGGCAGGCGATGTTCGAGGCCGTCCCTTCCCCCGCCCTGGGGCTGGAGATCGACCCGTCACACCTGGTGTTCCTCGGCATCGACTACCTCCAGGCGATATACGACTTCGGCGACCGCATCGTGCATTTCCACGCCAAGGACATCGACATCGACGAGCGCAAGCGCGGACGCCTCGGCTTCTACGGCAACGCCTTTGGGCCGATGCAGGGATTCGGGAACGGCTGGTGGCGATTCCGCGCCCCCGGGTGGGGCGTCATTGACTGGCGCCGCGTCATCACCGCCCTGACCGACGTCGGCTACACCGGCAACCTCGACATCGAGCACGAGGACGAGGTGTTCGCCAAGGCTGCGATGTCGAAGATCGACAGCGAGGCCGACATTGTCGAAATGCTCGGAAAAGAGCCCAACGCCCTGGTTTTGGGGTACCGCTATCTGGCGCCGATGATGCCGCTGGACTCTTCAGAACTGCTTCCGCACTAACCCTCAGGAGCCGGTCATGAGTCGCATCAAACACATCCTCGCCGTCACTGCCGTCGGTGTCCTTGCCATGGGGGGAGTTTCGGCCTGCGGCAGCTCCAGTGAGAGCACCTCGTCGTCCGGGACATCCAGCGCCGGCGTCACGGAGAAGCCGGCCACCAAACCCGACCGCCTCGTCATCCGCATCTGGAGCGGCGACCAGGAGAAGGTCTACGCCGACACTGCCGCTGCGAAGTTCACCAAGGACACCGGCATCCCCATCGTCTGGGACACCACAGACGAAGCGGTCAGCTACACCAAGCTCAACCAGGAGATGCAGTCCAACCAGCGTCCCAGCGCCGACGCCTCCTTCAACGCCCAGCAGCGTGCCTACACCAATGCTGCACGCGGATGGACGATTCCGCTCGACCCCGAAGTCGTCCCCAACCTGAAGAAGGTCACCGCTGAGACCGCCGCCCCGCCCGACCACACCGACGGACCGTGGGCGTACCTCAACCCCTACACCTTGACCGTGCCGTTCCTGGTCCGCACCGACAAGATCGATCCGGCGACCGTGAAGACCTGGGATGACCTGTTCAAGCCCGAACTGCGCGGAAGTCTCGCCGTCGACACCATCTACTCGTCGACCGCATTCGGCTTCGCCCAGTCCATGGGGATCGACCCCGCCAACAACCCGCCCGCCGGCATGGATTCCGTCTGGGCCAAGATCTCCGAACTCAAACCCAACCTCGCTCAGCTCGGTTCCAATTCCGACCTCGTGACCGCACTGACCACCGGCTCGGTCAAGATGGCGATCAGCAATTCCGGCACCGGCATCCAGGCGCAGAACGCCGGTGCCCCCGTCGCGCTCGTCGCACCGTCCGAAGGCATCTATGTCGTCGGCGACGCCTACTACATCCACAAGGGGATTCCCGACGAGAATGCCTACTACGCACAGGTTTTCGCCAACTACCTACTGGATCCCGAGGTACAATCGGTCGTCGCCGACAAGCTGGGCCTGATCCCGGTCAACCCGGACGCCACCGTGCCCGCGTACATGGCAGACAACAAGGCCGTTTTTCCACGCAGCGCTGAGGACCTGAAAGCCGTCAAAGCGGTCGTGGCGCCCATCCCGCTGATGGCGAAGAATGACGAGGCATGGCAGAAGGCCTACGACGCCGCGATCGGCCGCTAGGACGTACGTGATGAACTCGACCGCCGCCATCCGGGTGGAGCATGTCGTCAAGACCTACGGGCACATGACCGTGCTCGACGATGTGTCCGTTGAGATCGGCGTCGGCGAGTTCTTCACGCTCCTCGGCCCTTCGGGCTCCGGCAAGTCCACGCTGCTCAGGGTCATCGCCGGCCTGCTCGACGCCGACAGTGGTGACGTCATCATCGATGGCCGCAGCATGACCGGCCGCCCGCCGCACACCCGCGACCTCGGCGTCGTGTTCCAGTCTCTCGCCCTGTTCCCCCACCTGTCCGTCGGGGACAACGTCGCATTCCCGCTGCGGATGCGTCGAGTCGGCCGCAAGGAGATCGCCCGGCGCGTCAACGAGGCACTCGATCTCGTTCAGCTGCCCAACCTGCAGCAGCGCGCCGTCAGCGAACTGTCCGGCGGGCAGAGCCAACGCGTGGCATTGGCGCGCGCGCTCGTCTACGAACCACGCATCCTGCTGCTCGACGAACCGCTCTCCGCGCTCGACCGGCGGCTGCGCGAATCCATGCAGCTCGAACTCACCCGTATCCACCGCGAGCTCGGCGTCACCATCGTCAACGTCACCCACGATCAACGCGAAGCCCTGATGGTCAGCGACCGAATTGCCGTGATGGACGCCGGCCGCGTCGTGCAGTGCGGACAGGGTTCCGAGCTGTATGCCAATCCTGCAACCACATTCGTGGCCGGATTCCTCGGCGACCCGCTTCTCCTCGAGGGCTCCGTTGACAGCGCGGGGACGTTGCGGTGCTCCGCCGATATCCCGGTCACCGTCGTCGTCGGGTCCTCCGTGCCACTCGGCCGTGCTACCGCGGTCATGCGGCCCGAACGCCTCCGCCTCGTTCCCGCGGACGAGCGACACTGCTATGACAACGGGCTCCCGGGCGAGGTGCAGTTCTCCGCGTTCGACGGCCAAGGCACCTTCTATCAGATCCGACTGGACTGTGGACCCACCGCCGCCGTGCACGTACCGGCCAGTCGCAACGGCGCGACCCACGACGTGGGCGACAATGTCGTCGTCGCCTGGAACGCCGACGACGTCCCCATCGTCACGCAGGCCTGACCGATGCACTCCCGCAACGTCTCCGAGAAATGGCACTCCCAGGACACCCCTGCGCTGTTCCGCATCATCGACAGCCTCATCGTCATGCGCACGGCCGTCAGTAAGGCTGTGCCTCCGCGTGCCGGACGCGTCGCCGCACTGATACCCGGACTGATCCTGGCCGGCTCCCTGGTCGCCGGACTCGGCGTGCTGCTATGGAGCAGCATCCACGAATACGACAGCTTTCTCGCCACTGAGGGCGACCTGTCCTTCACGCAGTACCGTGACCTCGTCGCCGACCCCCAGTTCCACACCGTGCTGACGCGATCGGTGGTGATGGCTGTGCTCGTTCCTATGGTGGCGATCGCCATCGCCATCCCGTATGCGTTGACACTGACCCGAATTCGGTTGCGTTGGCTGCGCCTCGCCCTCCTCATCGGAGTGTTCGTGCCGATGCTCACCGGAGACATCACCCGCACCTTCGGACTACTCGTGACCATCGGGCCTGGCGGTCCCGTCGAATGGTTGACCGGCGCATCCCTGGTCGGCGGCCTGTGGGGCATCGGCATCGGTATCGTGCAGATCCTGCTTCCCGCTGCCGTCGTCGTGCTGCTCCCCGCCGTGCTGCGCGTCAACCCTGAACTCGGCGCCGCTGCAGCCACTCTCGGGGCCACACCATTCACCGTCTTTCTACGAATCACGCTGCCGCAGCTACGCGTCGGGATCGTCGCCGCATATGCCGCGTGCTTCGCGCTGACGATGGCCGCGTTCGCCGACCCCGCCATCCTCGGCCGCGGCCTGAGAAATTTCGTGTCGAACTTCCTGCAGGACCGCTACCTCGGGCTCGGCAACCCACCGCAGGGCGCAGCGATCGGCATCTTGCTGCTGCTCATCGTCAGCGTCGGCACCGCGCTGATCCTGTTCCTCGGACGGGCCAGGAGAGGACGGTGAAGCGCATCCGCGTTGCCGCCGTCATCACCGGCCTGGCGCTGATCCCGCTGCTGGCGCCGACGCTGCTGGTACTCATGGCGTCGCTGTCGTCCGGCGAGGTGCTGACTTTCCCGCCGCAAGGCTTCACGACGCACTGGTACACCGACATGTTCAGCGACACCGCAGTGTGGACGGCACTGGGCAACAGCCTTTTCGTCGCCGGCATCAGCGTGGTCATCAACGTCGTCTGCGGCGTCCCGGCCGCGCTGGCGCTACCGAATGTGGGCCGCTACAGCAGAACGCTTTTCACAGTGCTGCTCTCGCTGGGGTTGTCGTCGCCGACGATCGTCACGGCATTCGCCTACTTCGACCTGTACGGCTGGCTCGGAGTGCGCGGCAGCCTGACCGCGGTCGCCGTAGCCGTTGCGGTGACGTGCTTCCCGTTCATGCTGTGGACGGTGCTGGCAGCGATCGAGGACACCGACCCGAACCTGGTGCCCGCCGCGGCCACGCTGGGAGCAGATCCCGTCGAGCAGTTCCTGTTCGTGCGGCTCCCGCTGCTAGCACCCGGCATCGTCACGGGCGCATTGGTGGTGTTCGTGCTGAGCATGACCGACTTCGTCGTCAGCCAGGTGCTGACCAACATCGACAACCAGACGCTGCCGGTGTTCGTGTACTCCGGTCTGCGCGGCGCGATCACGCCCGCCCTCGGTGCGGTATCCGCGTTCTTCATCGCGGTCGTGGCCTTGGCGTTCGCCATCGTGCTGCGCCTGGGCAAGGTGGAAAGGTTTCTGTTCCGGTCATGAAAGCTGGCATCGTCGGAACGGGCTTCATGGCCCGCACCCACGCAGAAGCCCTTGCACGGCTCGGCATATGCGTCGGCGGTGTCGTCGGATCGCGGACCGTCGACTTCGCGCCCACCTACGGAAGCTTCGACGACATGCTGGGCGATGTGGACGTCGTACATGTCTGTTCGCCCAACTACCTTCACTTCGAGCAGGCGCTCGCCGCACTGCGAGCCGGCAAGCATGTCGTCTGCGAGAAGCCGTTGGCCCTGTCGTCGTCGCAGGCGCATCAACTCTGCTCTGCCGCGGACGAATTCGGTCTAATCAACGCTGTCTGCTTCATTTCGCGGTTCTACCCGCTGTGCCAGGAGGCTGCGTCTCGGTTCCTGGGCGAGGTGCGCCTCATCACCGGAAGCTATCTCCAAGATTGGCTGTCGAAAGACACCGACTGGAATTGGCGACTCGACCCCGCTGTGGGGGGACCGCTGCGCGCGGTCGGCGACATCGGTTCGCATTGGCTCGATCTCGTCAGCTACGTGACGGGGCAGCGGATCGAGGCCGTGATGGCAGACCTGACGACGGTAGTGCCCACTCGTCAACGACCGACCGGCGCGGTGGAGACGTTCGCCGCCTCGTCCGGTCCTATTGAGCCGGTGCAGATGTCGACAGAGGACGTGGCAGGAATGCTGCTGCGGTTCGAGGGCGGTGCTCGCGGGGTACTGACGCTGTCGCAGGTGTCGCCGGGCCGCAAGAACTATCTGAGCTTCGAGATCAGCGGCGCCTCGGAATCTCTGGCGTGGAACACCGAGGATCCCGAGCGCCTGTGGATCGGGCATCGGGACGAGCCCAACCAGATACAGCTGCGTTCCATCGGCGACTACCCGGCCGGCCACGCCCAGGGCTACCCGGATGCGTTCAAGGCACTGTTCCGCGCCGTGTACGCCGCCGTCGACGGCGGCCCAGCAGAGGGTTATCCGACATTCGAGGACGGCTTCGAACAGGTCGTGGTCGGCGACGCCATCGCGGAGAGCGCACGCTCCGGACAGTGGGTGTTCGTACAGCGCTGAGGGCCACTGCAGAGCCATGGCCAACAGTCGTCGATCTGCTCGAGTCGGCAGGGCACACGCCGCTGCCCCGAACTACACCGCGGCAGCGCCGCCACGCAGCTATGGGCAGCGTCGTCGAAGTCGCTCACCAACCTCGACGCGCAATCAAAAGTCTCTTCTTGCGTTGAATTTAGATTCCCGGTACGTTGAGACTTCGGAAGTGGTCGGGGCGTTGACGCACGTGCGTGCTCCCGCGGCGCGAGAGATGGGCGGGTTCCGATCGTTGCGCCTCTGCTGTGTCCGCGGCCCTCCCCTGATCACCGTTCGCCGGAAGGAGCGCAGGTGTACATCGACGCAGATCGCCCACTACTGACGCTGGTGGTCACCATGCACGTGGAGCCCGAGGTTGTTGATGATCGGGTTCGGCAAATTGTCGACCAGGCACGACGTTTCGCCTCCCGGCCGGGCTTCGTGTCGTGCTGCGTTCATCGCAGCAGTGACCGCACCAAGATCGTCGAGTACATCCAGTGGGCGAGCATCGCTGACCTTCAGGCTGCGGCCGGCAGCGTCGAGGAGGTCCATCCGCCCGATTTCGCGATCAGCATCGACGTGACGGTGCTCGACGTCGTCGAAGTTGTAGAGCCCGCGCGAGATTGATCCTGCGGCGCTCAGGTGGTCAGGTCACCGTGGATGTAGCGCTGCAGGTTGGGGGCGACAGCGTCGATGACCTCGTCGCGGGCCATGGAGGCGATCGGTTCGACCTTCCATACGTAGCGCATCAGCGCGAGTCCGATGATCTGTGAAGCGATCAGGCCGCTGCGCACGAGGCGTTCGTGATCGTCGGTACCGAGGCTCGACACCCCCATGAGGCTGCGTTCGACGATCAGTCGCAGCTTTTCTCTGGTGCTGGCTTCGTGCGCGGCGGTGAGGACGGTGGCTCGCAGGGTGGGCCCGATCTCCTCGTCGGCCCAGCTGTCCATCATGGTGGCCAGCAGACGCCGACCCAGTTCGTCGGTGGGCGCCTGCCACGACGCCATGACCGCCTCCAGCCACTTCTGCGGCGGCTGGGTGGCCGCGTCGAGGAGGTTTTCCTTGGACCCGAAGTAGTGATAGATCAGCGCGGGATCGACGTCGGCAGCACGGGCTATAGCACGGATTGTCGTTCCTGCCCAGCCGGTTTCGGCGAACGCGAGGCGCGCCGCAGTCAGGATGCGTGCCTGGAGAACCCCGCGTTCGTCGCGAGGGCCCGGGGTCGGCGGATTTTTCACCACGGCGAGCAGTGTAGCGCCACAGTTTCCTATTGCGTTGAAACTAGTTTCAACGTAGCGTGAATTTCGTTGTCGTGGAGCGAACCGATGGAGGAAAGATGGCTGACACCGCCGCCGTGGTGGTCGTGGGAGCGGGACCCGTCGGGCTGGTCGCCGCAGCCGAACTCGCCCGTCGCGGGGTGTCGGTGCGAATCGTCGACAAACTGGCCGTCCCCACCGACGAATCGCGGGCAATCGCGGTGCACGCGCGCAGTTTGGACATGTTCGCACGCATGGGAGTGGTCGACGCACTCATCGCGACGGGAGTGAAAGCCCGTGGGATGGCGCTCTACTCGGGCGGCGATCTCTTGATGCGCGTTCCCCTCGACGGCGTTCACGCCGCATATCCGTTCAGCCTCAACACACCTCAGACCGAGACCGAACGGGTGCTGACTGAGCACCTGGCGTCACTGGGCGTTGAAGTGGAGCGTGGCGTCGAGCTGGTTGCCCTGAGTCAAGACGGTGACGGCGTCACAGTCGGTCTGCGCCACGGCGACGGCACCGACGAAAACGTCACGGTGGCATGGGTGATCGGCGCCGACGGCGCCCATAGCGCCGTCCGTCACCTGCTCGGCGGCAGGCTCCGCGGTTCGTTCGTCGGTGAGAGGTTCCTGCTCGGCGACGTCGACGCCGAACACGATCTGGATCCGGAGACGATGTTCACGTTCTTCGCTCCCCAGGGCCCGGTGTTGGCCATGCCGATGCGGGACGGCCGGATACGGGTGATGGCCCAGGTGCACGACGCCGACGGCGCACCACTGAATCTCCATCCACGCCTCGAGGACCTGCAGACCGTGGTCGACGACCGGGTCGGTGGCATCGACCTGGTGCGGGCGCATTGGCTCACGACATTTGAAATCCACCATGCCCAGATCGATCAATACCGTTGGGGGCGTGTGTTCTTGGCCGGGGATGCTGCCCACATCCACAGCCCGGCGGGTGGGCAGGGCATGAACACCGGGATGCAGGACGCGCACAACCTGGCATGGAAGCTCGCCGCCGTCATCCACGCGACCGCAGGCGACGGCCTGCTGGACAGCTACCACGCAGAACGGCACCCCGTGGCACAGCAGGTGATCGAGTCCAGCGACCGGCTGAGCCGCGGCGGGACCGTCAGCGGCGCCGGACAGCATCTGCGCAACGCCTTGCTCAAGGTGGCATCACATGTCGGGCCCATTCCGCGGGCCATGGCCGACTGGGCCGCCGAAGTCAACATCAACTACCGCCGGAGTCCCGTGGTGATCGAGCACAGTCGTCGCAGCGGCCCTGTCGCCGCCGGCGACTACTTCCCCCCTCTGGGCGACAGCGATGTCGCCCACAGGCTGGGCGCCGCGTGGGGCGTGGGCCACGCGATCCTCACCATCGCGACCGGCGACGACGCACCGCCGGTGAGCACCCTCCGGCATGGTCGGCGCATCTTGCTCACCTCCGACGCCGGTGGTCCCATCCGCTCGGGTTACGACGTGTCGATCGCCGATCCGCAGCAGCATGTGGCCAGGAGGCTCGGTCTCGAGCGGGGCGGCGGAACGGTCGTGATCCGCCCCGACGGATACATCGGAGCCATCGCCACAGAGCACGCACCGAACGTCGTCGACGACTACTTCGCGACCTTGCAGCGCTGAGGACGACCTGTGTACACCTTCGACATCGATCCGCACGCCATGTTCGAGGATCGCACTCATCAATTTGCCGGCTTCGGCATCCCGCTGGCGGACATCGACGGTGTGCGCGCCCGAACCACCGACATGTGGGCTGACGCGCCCGGCGGCTGGTCCTTCGAATGGTCGGCGCTGGCAGAGTCCTATGCCGAAGCCGCCGATCACCAGCTCGCCGCCTACGCCTACGGGTGTGCGCACTTCCCCTGCCTGAACACCGATGCCCGCATCCGCGCACTGGCCCTGCAGCTCGAGCACTACGAACTGGCGGCGAAGAATTTCCCCGTGCATTTCGAGCGGCGCGTCCTCACGCTTCCCTACCGCGGCAACACCATCGACATGCCGGTTCACCTGTTCTCCACCGACGGCAACCTGAAGGGCCATCCTGTGCTGCTTGCCGGCGGCGGGGTGGACACCTTCAAGATGGACTTCCACCCGTTCTGTGTGGCGCTGACCCAAGGCACCGGGATGACCGCCCTGGCCATCGATCTCCCAGGCACCGGGGAGACCTCGGTGCCGTTGAACGTTCACGCCGATGAGGTCATTTCGGGAATCATCGATGCTGCCCGCACCCTCGGAGACGGTCGGGTCGCCCACTTCGGCCTGTCGTTCGGCGCCAACTTCTCGGCCGCGTCCGGTCTTTCCGGACTCGTCGACGCTGCCGTCAACATCGGTGGCCCGCTGGTCGATGCGTTCGCCGCCGACAATCTCGGCCAGCTCCCCTACGGTATGCGCGACATCGTCGGCAACGCACTGCGTCTCGACGAACCACCCACCCTGGCCGAACTGACCGCCGCTATGGCTGGCATGTCGAGAGCCGGCCTCCTTGTCGCGGAACGTAACTCACCCATGATGGTCATCAACGGCGCCGACGACTACTTCGTCCCGACATCCGACACGCTGGTCTTCGGCGGTCGCCCCCACACCGAGGTCCATCTCCTCCCCGACAGCGGGCACTGCGCCATGACCAAGATCGCCGAAGTCGTGCCCATGATCATCGGCTGGCTGCGCACCCAATTCCCTGACACCGCTGTCCCACCCACGACCCAGGAGCCCTGACATGACCCACCCCCGCCTGACCGGAAAGCGTGCGCTCGTCACCGGCGGCAGCCGCGGCATCGGCGCCGCAGTCGCACGCAAACTCGCCGCCGACGGGGCCGCTGTAGCAGTCAACTACGTCCGCGATCGCGAATCCGCCACCAGCCTCGTCGAGGAACTCGTCGAGGCTGGGCACCGTGCCGTCGCGATCCAGGCCGACGTCTCCGACCCCGCCCAAACCCGCGGACTGATCGACGACGTCGTCGCAGCGTTGGGCGGGTTGGATGTGTTGGCCAGCAACGCCGGGATCGAGCACTTCGGCGCGCTGGAGACGATCACCCCCGCCGATTTTGACCGGGTGTTTCACATCAACGTCGCCGGACAACTGTTCGCCGCTCAAGCCGCTGCCGCGGTGATGACGTCCGGGGGGCGCATCACTCTCACGTCGTCGGTGAGCGCCCGCATCGGCGTGTACCACCACACCCTCTACGCCGCGAGCAAGGCTGCGGTATCGGCAATGGTGCTCAACCTCGCCCCCGAACTGGCCGAGCGCGGCATCGCGATCAACGCCGTCGCTCCCGGTGGCACAGCCACCGACATGGCCACCGAACACGCCGCGTCCTACCTGCACCCAGCTCTCGCCGAAGTTCCCGTGCAGGCCGCGATCTCGTCGATGAACGCCCTGGGCCGACTCGCGGAACCCGACGAAATCGCTGCAGCAGTAGCCTTTCTGCTATCCCCAGATGCGTCCTATTTCACCGGAGCCACCCTCGACGCCTCCGGCGGCTGGATGTGACCCCACCACACGATGACCTCACCGCACTTCGCTCGGCCATCGCCGGCTCCGTGGTGACCCCCTCCGACGAAGGATGGGACGCCGCGCGGGCCGCGTGGAACACCGCCGCAGACCGCCAGCCGGACCTCATCGCTCTGCCACGATCCACCGCAGACGTCGTTGCGATCGTGGCCTTCGCCCGAGCGGCCGGATTGCGGATCGCCCCACAATGCTCCGGCCACAACGCGAGCGCACTGCCGCCCCTCACCGGGACGGTGCTGGTCTCCACGACGAACATGGCCGGGGCCTCGGTGGATCCTGTGAGCCGCACACTGCGCGTAGAAGCCGGAACCTGCTGGGGGACAGCAACATCTGCCATCGATCAGCACGGATTGTTCGCCGCGTCCGGTTCCTCACCGGACGTCGGTGTGGTCGGTTACGTCCTCGGCGGTGGCTTGAGCCTCATGGGCCGCACACTCGGCCTGGCCGCCAACCATGTCACGTCACTCGACGTCGTCACCCCCGACGGCGCCGTGCACACCGCGACCGCGAAAGCTGACGCCGATTTGTTCTGGGCGCTCCGAGGTGGCGGCGCCAATTTCGGGATCGTCACCGCCATGGAACTTCAACTGTTCCCCCTCACCAACGTCACGGCGGGGATGTTTGTCTGGCCCTACGCCCAGCGCGCCGATGTCGTCACCGCCTGGTACCGATGGACTCGCACCGCACCCCAGGACGCCACGACCTCGCTACGGCTCATCACCTTTCCGCCGTCGGACGAACTGCCGCCGTATCTGTCCGGGCAGTCCGTCGTCATCATCGACGGCACCGTCGTCGGCGGCGACGCCGAGCCGATCCTGGCCGACCTGCGAGCTCTGCACCCCCACGTCGACACGTGGACGCCCCGAAGCGCCGGCGACATGGAGCACCTGCATCTCGATCCAGGACAGCCGGTTCCGTTCTGCAGCACCACCGCGCTTCTCGACGACATCGACGACATCGGCCTGTCTGCCTTCGCCGATCTCATGTCCTGCGACGATCCGCTGATGTTCGTCGAACTGCGTCACCTCGGGGGCGCCCTGGCCGCGGAAGGATCGTTAGACGGCGGCGCCACCTGCGGCCTGCCTGGTGAATTCCTGCTCTATGCAGTGGGAGTGGGGTTCGACGCCACAGCCATCGAGCCGGCACTGGCCGTGGCGAGGACAGCGATGGCGCCCTACGCTAACGGCAAGTGCTTCGCCAACTTTGCCGAACGCCCCACTGACAGCGAAACACTGTTTTGCGACAACAGTTTCCAGCGACTACAGCACCTGCGCGCGCGGATTGATCCCAATAACGTCATGCTCGCCGCACACCCCATCAGTCCCGGCTGTTCGCGAACCCCGCAATGACTCTCCGACCTCTGTTTCACTGATCACATGACCGCCATCAAGCACATCGGCATCGTTGTGTTCGCCGATGCCGAGGAACTCGACGTCGTAGGGCCGTGGGAGGTCCTCGCGTTTTGGACTCTGAAGTTCCCCAAGGACGGTTACGACGTCTCGTGCATCTCCGCTGCAGGTGGCCTCGTGCAATGCGCCAAAGGACTCGTCCTGCAAGCCCATCACTCATTCGCCGATGCGCCACCTCTGCAGGCGCTCGTGTACCCCGGCGGGGAAGGCACACGAACCCAACTCAACGACCACGGCCGACTCGACTGGATCCGCCGTCAGCGCGACACCGTGCCGCTGATGACCAGTGTGTGCACCGGTTCTCTCGTCTACGCCGCAGCTGGTTTGTTGAGCCACCGCCCCGCCACCACACACTGGGCGCACCTCGACACACTGGCTCAACTGGACCCCACCATCGACGTCCGCCGCGATCAGCGATTCGTCGACGACGGTGACATCATCACGTCCGCCGGAGTTTCAGCCGGCATAGACATGGCGCTGCATCTCGTTGCCCGACTCGCGGGAATCGACCGTGCCCGCGACGTCAGGCGGGGAATCCAATACGACCCCCATCCGCCCGTCTGACCACCTCAGAGATGATTGAGTTCGTGTCCCGTGACGCGGCATCACATTTCGGCCGATGCCGACACCTCGGATTCCGCTGCAAGGAACGCGGTTCGGTATCTGCCCGGTGGGGCGCCGTGCCACCGAGCGAAGGTCCGGTTGAACGCATATTCCGAGGTGTATCCGACATCACGGGCGATATGTGCGACCGGGAGCGCGGTGAGCCGGAGGTTGTTCGCGGCCAGTTCCATTCGCCACTTGGTCAGGTACTCGGCCGGCGGGCACCCCACCTCTGTGCTGAACCGGCGCACGAGCGTCGCACGAGAAACTCCGGCGCTTCTGGCGAGAGTTTCGAGCGTCCACGGATACGCCGGATCTCGATGAATCGCCGTGAGTGCTGCGGCGGTGACAGGATCAGTTAATCCCCGGAGCCAAGACGGCGGGTGTTCGGCCGCGCGACTTGATTCGAGCCAAACCCGCAACAGCTGGATGAGCATGATGTGCACGATGTGGTCGAGGACCGCGCTGGCACCTGGCCCCGGGTGAGCCAACTCGTCACTGAGCAGCTGCAGCGCACTTCGCAGGGGCGGCGGCGCTGTCAGCGCTGGAACGTGTACGACATCCGGCAACAGGCCGAATGCATTGAACGCCGTCGCCGGATCGTGTCGGAAAGCCGCGCACAAGATGCGGGTCGCCGCTGGCTGAGTGCCCAATGGCACGTTCTCGCCGGCCCTGACGGCTGCCGCAGCGCCGTCGTGGTCGAAAGGTTGCACCGGAGCGCTGGGGTCGCTGGCCAGCACGTGGGTGGGGCCGCTCGGCAGCAGCACCAGGTCGCCGGCTACGAGACTCAGTGGACTACCACCGCTCATCAACAAACACGCGGTACCTGCCGTGACCGCGTGAAATGCTGCGCCGGGCATGGCATTTGCATCCATGAGCATCCCCCAACGCCCACCGGCGACGACGCTGGCAGCCACCGAACCGCGAACGGATGCCCGATTCAGGACGTCGGTCAACGTGTCCATCGCTCGAGCGTATTACCGAAAGCTTCACCACAACAGATGTATTGATCTGATCAGACAAATAAATGAGTACTTCAGATATCGCGGAGATCTGCTCTGCGCTATAGCGTCGACTGGGCCGCAGATCGGCAGGAAAATGCCGAGCGCTTCAAAAGGAGTATCCGTGCGAGTTTTCATCGTCTACGCCCACCCGAATCCGACGTCGCTGAACGCAACGCTGCGGGACCACGCTGTCAGTGTGCTGCAGCGCGAAGGGCACGACGTCCAGGTATCAGACCTCTACGCGATGAATTGGAAAGCCGTTGCCGACGCCGAGGACTTCCCTGCGCGAGACCGCTCAGCGCCGTTCGACCTCGTTTCGGCTTCCGGAGAAGCCTATCTCGCCGGCTCCCAGACGCGTGACGTCGCAGCCGAACAGGAAAAGCTGCTGTGGGCGGACGCCATCATCTTCCAATTCCCCATCTGGTGGTACGGCGTGCCGGCGATCCTCAAGGGCTGGGTCGACAGGGTGTACGCCTACCGCTTCGCATATGGCTACAAGGACGGAACCAACGCCTACCGCTTCGGCGAAGGCATCCTCGCCGGGAAGCGAGCATTGGTCTCGGTGACCGCAGGCGGGCCCGTCGCCGATTACGGGCCCCGTGGAATCAATGGCCCGTTGGAAGAACTGCTGTTCCCCTTCACCCGTGGGGCACTGTTCTACCCAGGGATGGAAGTGTTGCCGGTCTTTGCTGTTCATGGCGCGATGTCGATTGACGATGACGGGGTCCAGCGCGCCCGGGAGGCGCTCGAGCAGCGGCTCGACCGACTGTTCACCGACACACCGACCCCCTTCCGTCGCCAAAACGGTGGCGACTACCCCGATAAGCACACCCTGGCCGCGCATGTCGCTCCTGGGGTCTCCGGTCTGGCGGCCCATATCGCCTAGAAATCGCTGCCCGGATTGAAGAGCCGCTGACAGTCGGCGCCGCAACCGATCAGGAACGAGTATCGGCGCGGCATCAGACGATGTCGATGATCCCGGCGATACAGCGATCGCGGGCCTAGGAAGCGCCGCGGTTTGGAACTCGCGAGAACATAGGAGCATTCATGATTGATGGACGGTGCCGCGTCCTGATACCGTTGCCGGACAACGACTTCGACACCACCGAGGCCGCCGTGTCGTGGAAGACATTCGTAGGAAGCGGCTTCGAGGTGACTTTCGCCACCGAGCATGGGCGCGTGGCTGCCTGCGATCAGCGGCTGCTGTCGAGTGGCTGGTTGCATCCATTGCCGGCGCAAGAGGAAGCCGTAGCGGCCTACAACGAGATGATCCAGACGGCAGCTTTTCAGTCGCCAATCACTTATCGCGCGATCGAGGCCGACCACTTCGACGCGATACACCTCTCGGGTGGGCACGCCAAGGGCATGCGCCAATACCTCGACAGCACGGTGCTGCAGAAGAAGGTGGTCGACTTCGTGCGAGCCGAAAAATTGGTAGGTGCGGTGTGCCATGGAGTGCTGGTGCCCGCCAAGGCCATCGACCCTGCCACGGGAAAGAGCGTGCTCGACGGTCATCGGGTCACCACTCTGACCAAGCCACTCGAGAAGCGGGCATTCCTCACCACGGTGTTACGCGTTGGTCGCCGATACCGGACCTACTGGAAATACACCGAAACCGAGGTGCGTGCCGCTGTCGGGACGAAGGGCGCCATGCTGCGCGGGGAGACCGTCGAATCGCCGTTCATCGTGAAGGACGGTCGGTTCCTCACCGGCAGATACCCACTCGACGTCGCGCTCTACGCCGAGACCTTCGTGCGGATGTTGGTCGACGTGCATCGCCAGGAGGCATAGCTCACTCCACGGGGAAGCCCAGCTACCAGACCACTGTCAATGGGCTCTTTAGGTGGTGACCAACCCCATGGGCGCCGAGCCCCCGTCCGTCAGCGCCGGTGCCTCTGGCATCGCCATGCCGGGCCGGCGAATAGCGCGCGTCGACGGCAGGAAGGCTCCCGAGTGCCGTTGTCCCGCTGAGCGAAAACTCTGCGCACACTACGAAGACCATCCGGCTCGAGCACCCGCTCGGCTGGCCCGTCAACAGCCCGAGAACACGCCGTGTCTCTTGAATACGGCATCGCCGCGTGGCTGTCAGATCGAGTGGCCGCCGACGGGCGACCAACCACAGGCCGACGGCCAGTTCCCGTTCAATCAGAGTACGAAGGACGAAGCTCATGAGATGCAGCAGGCTGTTGTCGAGTTTTGTTATGGCTGTGCTTGTTTCGGCCGCACAGTCAGCCGTCGGCGCGCCCTCCGCGTCGGCCGCGTCGTGTCCCGACGTCGAGGTGATCTTCGCTCGCGGAACACACGAAGCCCCCGGTGCCGGGCCAACAGGCCAGGCGTTCGTCGACGCGCTGCGCCAGCAGCTAGGCGAGCGCTCACTCGAGGTCTATCCGGTTGACTACCCGGCATCCGACCAGTGGGCTACCGGCGCCGACGGCGTCAGGGATGCCGCCGCTCGCGTGGTCTCGATCGCAACGTCCTGCCCCCGAACCAAGACGGTGCTCGGGGGGTACTCGCAGGGAGCCGCGGTGGCCGGATTCGTGACGTCGTCCGCCGTGCCGGACGGTGTCGATCCCACGACGGTACCCCGACCGCTGGCCCCTGACGTCGCCGAGCACGTCGTAGCAGTCGTGCTTTTCGGTTTGCCGAATTCTCGTGCAATGAACTTCCTGGGTCAGCCGCCGGTCACGATCGGCCCGTTATACGAGGACAAGACCAGTGAACTGTGCGCCATGGATGATCCCGTCTGTTCAGACGGGCTCAACTTCGCGGTCCACAACCCCGCTAGCTACATCGGCGAACTAGCCAGTCAGGGGGCGTCGTTCGCCGCCGGTCGCCTGGTCGATAGAACGCGGTGACGCCGGGGACATCTTGCGGACGTGCATCGGCGTCTTCGACGCCGTGCCTGGACTTGGGGGTAGCTTCGGTCCTGTTGAAGCGGGAGGGCGTCTTGGCAACCACGATGGAGATGGCGTGCGATGAACGCCGCGAGTTCGCGGACCTCCTTGCAGGCTTGGCGCCGGAGCAGTGGGACGAGCCGACCCTGTGTAGTCAATGGCGTGTGCGCGATGTCGTCGCCCATGCCATCGGCTACGACGAATTGAGCACCGCCGATCTAGTCGGCCGCTTCGTCCGCGGTGGGTTCCTGGTCAACCGAATCAATGCGATCGGCACAGGCGATCTAGCTGGTCGCACACCCGAGGACCTCGTTCAGCTGGTGCGCGACCACATTTGTCCGCGCGGTTTGACGGCAGGATTCGGCGGCATGATCGCTCTGGTCGACGGGATGGTCCACCAGCAAGACATTCGTCGACCGTTGGGCGTACCGCGCACCATCCCGTCTGAGCGCCTCAGGGCCGTGCTCGACTACGCGCTCTACGTACCACTCATCCGGGGTGCCTGGCGCGCACGTGGGGTTCGGCTCGTCGCCACCGACCTGGAGTGGTCGCATGGCAAAGGACTCACAGTCCGGGGCCCCGGCGAAGCGCTCCTGATGGCGATGGCGGCTCGACCCGACGCACTTCAACAACTTGTCGGGCCGGGTAAAGAGCGGCTCGCACAACACATCTGACCGCAGTTCTTCTCCGGTCGGCCACGCCAACACACCGAGCACGTGAGACAGGATGTGATCGTTCTCGGATTTTTAGATTCGAGACGGTCACTCAACCGCCATCTCAAATTGGAATCCACCGACAGGATTAGAACGGACACCGCCCCTCGCCGACGAACCGCCTGCCGTCGGAGTTTTGCCATTGAGATAGCGCATGCACCAACGTGCGCGATCTCGAACGACAACCCACCACGCAGAATGGCAACCGACAAGCCGGCACTTACACGGTCCAATCTTGCCGTGAACCAGCGACATTAGCTTTACTGAACCACGTACAGAATCTTTAGTTGTACTACTCCGCGGAAGATTCCTACCGTCATCGACATGACCGCGACCGCTCTCATCGTGCTGACCGGCTTCGCCACCACGATGGCGCTCATCGCCGCCATCGGCGCGCAGAACGCCTTCGTTCTCCGGCAGGGCATCCGCGGTGAGCACGTCCTTCCCGTCGTCGCCGTCTGCACCGTCTCCGACCTCCTGCTCATCACCGCCGGGATCGCCGGGTTCGGCGCACTGGTGAGCGCTTACCCTCAGCTCGTGTCAGTCGCGACCTACGGCGGCGCCGCGTTCCTGCTCGTCTACGGACTCCTCGCCGCGCGCCGCGCATTCCGGCCGAGCGCGCTGACCCCCGCCGACGCTCGGCCCGCACGCCTGGCCAGCGTGCTCGCCACCTGCCTTGCGCTGACCTTCCTCAACCCACACGTCTACCTCGACACCGTGGTGCTGCTCGGCACCTTGGCGAACGAGCATCGCGAGGGCCGCTGGCTGTTCGGCGTCGGCGCCGTCACCGCCAGCGCCGTCTGGTTCACCGCGCTGGGCTTCGGAGCCACGCGGCTGCGCAGCCACTTCGCCTCTCCGCGCACGTGGCGGGTGCTCGACGGCACCATCGCCGTTGTCATGATCGCCCTGAGTGTGACGCTTGTCCTCCGCTAACCCGAATCGCAGATGTCGGCGGGCGACTAGGACACAATTGGGGGATGTCCCCCAACCACGCTGAGGGGCTTCGAGAGCGCAAGAAGCGTCAGACCCGCGAAGCGGTGCGGTGCGCCGCCTTCCGACTGTTCGAGCAAATCGGCTACCCCAGCACCACCATCGAGCAGATCGCGGCCGAAGCCGACATCTCGCCGCGCACCTTCTTCCGCTACTTCCCCACCAAGGCGGCCCTGCTGATCCCCGATCAGCTGATGGAGCCGATCATCGCGCTCTTCCTCGCAGCGCCCGCCGAACTGGCGCCGATCGCCGCCTACCGGCACGCGGTCACACAGATGTTCCGCGGGATCGACTCTCCCGAATGGAGCGACGAGATGGCCCGCCAACGGCTGCTATACACGCTGCCCGAAGCCAGCGGCGCTCTCTACGAGACCTACATCGAGGCGATCGAGATGATCACCGAGGCGCTTGCGTCCCGACTCGGCCTCCCAGTCGACGATCCGCGCCTGCGCACCACCGCCGGCGCGATGACCGGCGTCATGATGGCCGCGCTGCACAACACCCCCATCGATCCCACCGCGATCGTCGCGGGACTCGACTTCCTCGAGAAAGGACTGCCGCTCACCTCGTAGCGCGGCAATGTCCGGCGACCTCGACATCGGCTCTATATTCTCGCCGGGTGCCCGAAGTGTGGACCCGGCGGAGCGTTCTGGCGTTGACAGCGACGGCGACGGCGGCGCTGCTGACCGCCTGCCGATCCGAGAAGCCGGGTGCGGTGGCCTCCGACGGATCGGTCACCGTGACACACGCCTTCGGCGAGACCACGATCCCCAAGCCGCCGACGCGCGTCGTCAGCGCGGGACTCAACGACGCCGACGACCTGCTGGCCCTCGGTGTGGTTCCGGTGGCGGTCACCGACTGGTTCGGCGGCGAGCCGTTCGGCGTCTGGCCGTGGGCGCAGGCCCGGCTCGGCGGCGCGACGCCGGCGGTGCTGTCCCTGGCTGACGGCGTGCAGATCGAGCAGATCGCCGCCGCCCGGCCCGACCTCATCGTCGCGACCAATGCGGGCCTGGATCGGGACACCTACCAGGCACTGAAGGCCATCGCCCCCACCATCGCGCAGTCGGGCCGCAACGCCTTCTTCGAACCCTGGCGCGACCAGGCCACGCTCATCGGGCAGGCCACCTTCCACCGCGACGACATGGCAAAGCTCGTCTCGGACATCGACGCATCGCTGAAGAAGGTGAAGGACGACCATCCGGAGTTCGCGAACAAGTCGGTGCTGCTGCTCGACGGCCGGGTCGACGGTGCGGGCGCCCGCGTCACCGGACCGGCCTGGCGGCGGGCGTTCCTCACCGAGATGGGCCTGACCCTCGCCGACGCGGACGGCACCATCACCCGGGACCGCCTTCCGCAGGTGCTCGACTCCGCCGACGTCGTCATCTGGACCACCGAAAGCGACGATGAACAGGCTGCGCTGCTGGCCGACCCCATCGTCGCCGCGTCGCGGGCGACCACCCGCAAGCACACCGTCTTCACCGGAAAAGAGCTCGCCGGCGCGATCGCCTACGCCTCGGTGCTGTCCTACCCGGTGGTCGTCGACAAGCTGCCGCCGATGATCACGACCGCCCTGAGCTGATCTAATGGGTCGGTGACCGAGCCCCACACTGACCAGCACGCCACCTTCGCGCGTGTCGGCTCGGCCTACTATCCGATCCTCGTCGCGGTGTTCACCGCCCTGGTGATCATCTCCAACGTGACCGCCACCAAGGGCGTCGCGTTCGGGCCGATCATCACCGACGGCGGCTTCATCGTGTTCCCGCTGACCTACGTGATCGGCGACGTGCTGAGCGAGGTGTACGGGTTCAAGGCCGCACGCCGAGCCATCTTCACCGGCTTCGCGATGAACATCCTTGCCGCCCTTGCCTTCTGGGTCACCATCTATTTGCCCGCCGCGGATTTCTACACCAACCAGGAGCACTTCGAGAACGTCGTCCACGCGTACACCCAGCTGATCGTGGCGGGCCTCGCCGGCTTCATCGTGGGTCAGACCCTCAATGCGTGGGTGGTGGTGGCGATCAAGGAGCGCACCAAGGAGAAGCACCTGTGGGCCCGGCTGGTGGGGTCGACGTTCGTCGGGCAGCTCGGCGACACCCTGGTGTTCTGCACGATCGCCGCGAGCGCGATCGGCATCACGACGTTCAAGGATTTCGCCGTCTACACCGCCCTGGGCTGGGTCTACAAGACCGCCGTCGAGGTGGTGATGCTGCCCATCACCTATCGGGTGATTGCGACCATCAAACGCCGCGAGCCCACATACCAGCTGGTGGGCTAACTAACCCACTTCTATGTGCATGTCGGCCTGCCGGCCGCCACTGCGCGCCGCCCCGACACCGGCGATCACCACCACGAAAATGCCGATGATCGCAGAGACGCCCAGACTCTGGTGCAGCAGCGTGAAGCCGACCACGAACGCCAACGCCGGCTCCAGGCACATCAGCGTGCCGAACGCCGCCGTCGTCAGCCGGCGCAGCGCCAGCAGCTCGAGCACGAACGGCACCACCGGCAGCAGGATCGCCATCCCCAGTCCGATGAGAACCACGTGCAGCGTCAGCCGCTCGAACACCGTCGGGCTGACCGTGAACGTCGATACCAGCCCCGCGATGGGCATCGACACCGCCAACCCGGTCACGCCCGCGACCGAGTCGCCCACGTTCTGGGTCAGCAGGATGTAGAGCGCCCACGCGGCGCCGGCGGCGAGCGCCAGCGCCACCCCCTTGAGATCGACGCCGCCGCTGAAGGGTTGGCTGAGCAGGACCACGCCGAGCGCGGCGAGCCCGGGCCACAGCACGCGCGCCCGTCCTCTGCCGTGCGCGGCGGCGACCGTGAGCGGACCCAGGAACTCCAATGCCGTCGCGGTTCCGAGCGGCAATCGGTCCAGCGACGCCATGAAGAACAGCGACACCGCGGCGCTGACGACACCGAGCACCACGCACATACCGAATGTCTTTCGCGTGAATGCCGACGGGCGTGGCCGCACCACGATCAGCAGGATCAGCCCGGCCCACGCCAACCGCAGCCAGGCGGTGCCGTCCGAACCGATGTGTTCGATCAGATTGACCGCGACCACCATGCCCAGCTGCACCGAGACCATCGCGGTCACCGCCATCAGCGCGCCCGCGCGCGCCGAGCCCCCACCCATTCGTGCATTCAACCCTGCGCGCGACGGTAGCGTTGGCAGATGGGTGCGACAGCTGACGCGATCCACGACTACGGCGATCGTGGCCTGCTCCTCGAATTCGGTGACACGGCCGAAGTACTCGCCTGGACAGAGGCACTGCGGGCAGCTGAGTTGCCCGGAATCGTGGACCTGGTGCCCGCCGCGCAGACCGTCCTGATCATTCTGGCCGACAGTCGGCGTCAGGCGTCGACGCGCCAACGCCTCGACCGGGTGGCGCCCGCCGCCGACAGCATCGCCGAATCGAGCTCTCCCCCTGACGGGGACGCCGACGTCGTCATTGACGTGGTCTACGACGGTGCCGACCTCGATGAGGTGGCCCGGCTGACCGGCCTGTCGGTCGACGAGGTCGTCGCCGCCCACACGGGGCGCCTCTGGCGGGTCGGATTCAGTGGCTTCGCACCGGGTTTCGGCTATCTACTGGGCGGCGACGGGCGGCTCGAAGTCCCCCGGCGCGCCGAGCCCCGCACCAAGGTGCCTGTCGGTTCGGTCGCGCTGGCAGGCCCGTTCAGCGGGGTCTATCCGTCGGAATCGCCGGGCGGCTGGCAGTTGATCGGCCGGACCGACGCCGTGTTGTGGGACGTCGACCGTGAGGAACCCGCGCTGCTGACTCCGGGACGCTGGGTGCAGTTCCGGGCGGTGACCGCATGACCGGGGTGACGCTGGAGATCCTGCAGCCCGGCCCGCTGGCGCTGATCGAGGATCTGGGCAGACCGGGTCTGTCACACCTCGGCGTGACGCGCTCCGGGGCCGCCGATCGTCGCTCCCACACCCTGGCCAACCGGCTGGTGGCCAACCCTGACGATCGCGCCACCGTCGAGGTGACGCTCGGCGGATTCACCGCGCGTGTGTGCGGCGGCGACGCGATCGTCGCGGTGACCGGCGCTGACACCGATCCAGCAGTAGACGGAATCCCGTTCGGCACCAACAGCGTTCATCACGTCCGCGCCGGCGAGGTGATTTCGCTGGGCCTCGCCCGGTCAGGTCTGCGCTCCTATCTCGCGGTACGCGGCGGTGTCGACGTCGAGCCGGTGCTCGGATCGCGCAGCTTCGACGTGCTGTCCTCGATCGGACCGCGGCCGCTGACATCCGGGGACGTGGTGCGGGTCGGTGAGCACACCGACGAGTTCCCCGAACTCGACCAGGCGCCGGTGGCCGCACTCGACGACGCCGCGGTCGATCTGCGGGTGGTTCCCGGGCCCCGTGACGACTGGTTCATCGACCCCGACGTCCTCGTCCGCACCAACTGGCAGGTCACCGACCGCAGCGACCGCGTCGGTATGCGCCTGGTCGGAATGCCGCTGGAGTATCGATGGCCGGACCGCCAGCTGCCCAGTGAGGGCGCGATGCGCGGGTCGATTCAGGTGCCGCCCAACGGCTTTCCCGTGATCCTGGGCCCCGACCACCCTGTCACGGGCGGCTACCCGGTGATCGGCGTCGTCGTCGACGACGACGTCGACTCGATAGCGCAGGCTCGGCCCGGCCAGACGGTACGACTGCACTGGGCGCGCCCGAGAGCGCCGTTCTCCCCGCCGGACGAGCACTCCGCCTGGTAGACCTGCAGTGTGCGTGCCCGCCTCGTCCACACCTCCGATCTCGACGACGACTCCCGCGCCGACGCGCGCCGCATGCTCACCGAGGCCTACGGCGGCGAATTCTCCGACAGCGACTGGGAGCACGCGCTGGGCGGTATGCATGCGGTGGTCTGCCAGCGCGGAGCGATCATCGGCCACGCCGCCGTCGTCGCGCGACGGCTGCTCTACCGCGACACCGCGCTGCGGTGCGGCTACGTCGAGGCGGTCGCCGTGCGGGAGGACCACCGCGGCCAGGGACTGGCCCACGCCTTGATGGAGGCCGCCGAACAGGTGATCCGCGGCGGCTACGTCCTGGGCGCGCTGAGTACCAGCGAGTTGGGTCGCCCGCTCTACACCAGCCGCGGCTGGACACCGTGGCGCGGCACCACCTCGGTGCTGGCACCCAGCGGATTGATGCGCACCCCCGATGACGACGGCAGCGTGTTCGTCCTGCCGGTGACCTCGACAGTCGACCTCGATGCGGCCGACGCCGACTTGGCCTGTGACTGGCGCGACGGCGACGTCTGGTGACGCCTCACATCGAGCCCGTTCCGCTGGTGAGCGGAAATTCACGGCCTGTCCGGCGGTGACACCGGGCCGCAACGGTCAGGTAACCGGCGCGAAACACGACCTGAATAGACAGTGGTCATGAGTGAGCCGGACTGGTCGCCGCTCACCGGATTCCGAGTCGCGGTGACCTCAGCGCGGCGCGCTGACGAGCTCGCCGCCCTGCTGACCCGGCGCGGTGCGACCGTCACCAGCGCCGCCGCCATCGAGATGGTGCCGCTGCCCGACGACGACGAGCTGCGCCACCGAACCCAGGCCCTCATCGACGAACCACCGGACATCGTGGTCGCGACCACCGGTATCGGGCTGCGCGGCTGGATGGCCGCGGCCGACGGCTGGGGCCTGGCGACCGAACTCACCGCTGCGCTGGGCAAGGCGCGCGTGGTGTCCCGCGGCCCGAAAGCCACCGGTGCGCTGCGGGCCGCCGGCCTGCCCGAGGAGTGGTCCCCGGATTCGGAGTCCTCGCGCGAGGTCCTGCACTATCTGCTCGAAGGCGGCATCGACGGCGCCCGCATCGCGGTGCAGCTGCACGGCGCGACCGCCGACTGGGACCCGTTCCCAGAATTCCTCGACGAACTGCGTGCCGCCGGCGCCGATGTGGTGCCCATCCGGGTGTATCGCTGGCACCCCGCGCCGCGACACGGCGACTTCGACGCGCTCGTCGTCGGGATCGCCGAGGAGAAGTTCGACGCCGTCAGCTTCACCTCCGCGCCCGCGGTGGCCTCGGTGCTGATGCGGGCACAGGAACTCGGTGTCGAGGACGAGCTGCTCGCCGCACTGCGCGGCAGCGTGCACGCGATGTGCGTGGGCCCGGTGACCGCACGGCCGCTGGTCCGGCTCGGGGTGCCGACGTCAGCTCCGGAGCGAATGCGGTTGGGCGCGTTGGCCCGCCACATCACCGACGAACTGCCGCTGCTGCAGGCCCGCACCGTTCAGGTGGCCGGGCACCTGCTGGAGATTCGCGGCAACTGCGTGCTGGTCGACGGAGAGGTCAGGGCGATGTCTCCGGCGGCGATGGCCACCATCCGTGCGTTGGCCCACCGCCCCGGCGCGGTAGTGTCGCGAGCCGACCTGCTGCGCGCCCTCCCCGGCAGCGGGACCGACACCCATGCCGTCGAAACCGCGGTCCTGCGACTGCGAACGGCCCTGGGCGACAAGAAGATGGTGGCTACCGTGGTGAAGCGCGGTTACCGGCTGCCCGTCGACGAGACGTACGCCTCATGAGTTACGTACTGGTGGCGCACGGCACCCGCAAGCCGCAGGGCGTTGAATTGATCGGCGATCTGGCGGGCCGGGTGTCCGAGGTACTCAGGCACCCGGTGCACGTGGCCTTCGTCGACGTCGTCGGGCCCACACCTGCCGAAGTCCTCGACGCCCACACCGACGAGCCCGCCGTCCTGGTGCCGGCCTTCCTGGCGCGCGGCTACCACGTGAGTACCGACATTCCCCAACACGTGCACGACAGCGGCCACCCCGCTGTCACCGTGACCGCCGCGCTGGGTCCTGATCCGCAACTCGTCCGGGTGGTCGTCGACCGGCTCGTCGAATCTGGCTGGCAGCGCGACGATTCGGTGATTTTGGCGGCCGCCGGCACCTCGGACCCGGCCGCACTGCGTGATCTGCACACCACGGCCGCGTGGGTGTCGGCGACGATCGGTTCACGCGTGGAACTGGCGTTCGCCGCGACCGGGGAGCCTCGAGTTGCCGATGCCGTCACCGCGCTCCGCCGCCGCGGCCGGCGTGTGGTCGTTGCATCGTACCTGTTGTCCGAGGGCCTGTTTCAGGATCGCCTGCGGGACAGCGGCGCCGACGTGGTGACCGAGCCGCTGGGACGCCACCCCGGCATCACGCGGCTGATCGCCCACCGGTTCCTGCGGGCCAGGACGCCGAGCCTCACCCGTCAGGGGTGATCGACAGTCGACGGCGCCTGCGCAGCCACCAGCGGCGTGTCGACACCGACCCGACCCAGTGCAGCAGAGCCACCGGGGTCCCCGATCGGAGCGTCGCGGCCGGAAAGGGTCACGCTGAAGAACGCCGCATTGTCCTCGAGGTGCGCGAGTTCCTCGTCGGGCAGGTCGGTTTCGTAGTAGATGGCATCGACACGGCACGCCAGGCGGCAGGCACCGCAGTCCACGCACTCGTTGGGGTTGATGTACATCGCCCGCGCACCCTCGTAGATGCAGTCGGCCGGGCACTCCTGCACGCAGGACTTGTCGACGATGTCCCTGCACGCGCTACCGATCACATACGTCATACCGACTACGTTAGGTAGTTGTCGCAGCCGTGTCGCGGGCCGAAAGTCCCTAGTCCGAGGCAGAAGTGCCGATCTGGACGTCACCGTCCGGGGTGACGCGCGTGGCATAGACCGGCAGCTCGTAGGTCGGATCGTCCAGGCAGATGCCGTCGTCGAGGGCGAACGCCTGCTTCTTGAGCGGGGACTGCACCGTGATGCGCCCACCGCGGTCACCGACGATGCCCCGCGACATCACCGCCGCACCGGTGAACGGGTCGATGTTGCCGATCGCATGCAGGGTGCCGTCGTCGAGGCGGAACAGCGCCGCCTGCGCTCCATCGGGCAGCAGCACCCCGACACCACGATTGGGCAGCAGGAAGTCGTAGGCGCAGGCTGTCGTCCAGACATCGACCGCGCTGCGATCGCTGAGAATCGTCATCGCTGAACCACCTTCGGCACACCGAGCGGAGTCGGCACCATGCGCCCCGCATTCGTCGTGAACGTGACCGTCGGATCCTCGACACCGGGGGCGTTGACGAACGAGACGAAACGCGCCAGCTTGTCGGGATCGTCGAGCACGCCCTTCCATTCACACGCGTACCCCTCGACGTGGCGGGCTACCGCGGCCTCGAATTCCCTTGCCAATCCCAAGGAGTCGTCGCAGACCACCGCCCGTATGTGGTCCAGCCCCTTCTCCTCCACCCAGGGTGCGGTGCGTTGCAACCGGTCGGCGGTGCGGATGTAGAACATCAGGAAGCGGTCGATGTAGCGCACCAGCGTGTCGTCGTCCAGATCGCCGGCAAGCAGCTCCGCGTGGCGTGGGGTCATTCCACCGTTGCCACCGACGTAGAGATTCCACCCGGTCTCGGTGGCGATGACGCCGACGTCCTTACCCCGCGCCTCCGCGCATTCCCGGGCGCACCCTGACACGCCCATCTTGATCTTGTGGGGTGAGCGCAGACCGCGGTAGCGCATTTCGAGATTGATGGCCATCTGCACCGAATCCTGCTGCCCGTAACGGCACCAGTCACTTCCGACGCAGCTCTTCACCGTGCGCAGCGACTTTCCGTATGCCTGACCGGATTCCATGCCGCCCTCGACCAGCCGTCGCCAGATCTCGGGGAGCTGATCGACCCGCGCGCCGAACATGTCGATGCGTTGACCACCCGTGATCTTGGTGTACAGCCCGAAATCGCGGGCGATCTCGCCGATCAGGATCAGGTGCTCGGGCGTGATGTCACCGCCGGGCACCCGTGGCACCACCGAGTAACTGCCGTTGCGCTGGATGTTGGCGAGGAAGTGGTCGTTCGAATCCTGCAGAGACGCCTGTTCCCCGTCGAGGATGTGATCGCTACTCGTCGACGCTAGAATGGACGCCACGACGGGTTTGCAGATGTCGCAGCCTTTTCCGCTACCGAACTTCTCGATCAACCCCGAGAAGGTGCGGATCTCCGTGGCGCTGACGATCTCGAACAGCTCCGCACGGGACTGCGAGAAGTGCTCGCACAGAGCCTTGGACTGCTCAACACCCTGGGCTTCGAGCAGTTGCTTGAGCAGCGGCACACACGACCCACACGACGTGCTCGCCTTGGTGCACGACTTCAGCGCGGGCACGTCACAACAACCCGAGCCGATGGCGGCGGTGACATCACCCTTGGTGACGTTGTTGCAGGAGCAGATCTGCGCTGCGTCGGGGAGCGCGGCGACACCGAGAGACGCTGCACCCGAGTCGCTTCCGGACGGCGCGATGAACGACATCGGGTCGCCCGGCAGCCGCTCGCCGACCATCGGGCGCAACACCCCGTAGGCGGATGCATCGCCGACCAGGATGCCGCCCAACAGTGTGCGGGCATCGTCGGAGAGCACCAGCTTGCCGTAGGTCTGCGCCACCGCATCGTTGACGACGACTTCCAGGCAACCCGGGGTGGCGCCCATCGCGTCACCGAAGCTCGCCACGTCGACGCCGAGGAGCTTGAGTTTGGTCGACATGTCAGCCGTGCCGAATTCTGCTGCGCCACCGAGCAATCGGTCGGCGACCACCTCGGCACTGGTGTAACCCGGACCCACCAGGCCGTAGCAGCGACCGTCGATGGCCGCGACCTCACCGATCGCGAAGACACGTGGATCCCGGGTGGCGCACGAGGTATCGGTCATGACACCGCCCCGCTCCGCGACCGCCAACCCGGCCTCGCGGGCCAGCTCGTCACGGGGCCGCACACCGGCGGCGAAGATCACCACGCCCGCGTCGACGACGGTGCCGTCGCTGAGGGTGACCCGAGCCCCCGCATCCGATGGTTCGATGCGCTCGGTGCCCACTCCGACGTGGACGGCGATGCCCAGCTCACCGATCATGCGGGCCAGCAACGCTCCACCGGCCTCGTCGAGCTGCTGGGCCATCAGTCGAGGCGCCATCTCGACCACGTGCGGTGTCATCCCGAAGCCACGCAGCGCGTTGGCAGCCTCGAGTCCGAGCAGGCCGCCTCCGATGACGACACCGGTGGCGTCACCGGAGGTGGAGCCTACTGCGCGCACCGCGTCGGTCTTGATCGCATCCAGATCGTCGAGAGTGCGGTACACGTGACAGAGCGGTAGATCGTGGCCCGGCACCGGCGGCACGAAGGCGTAGGAACCGGTGGCCAACACCAGCGCGTCGTAACCGAATCGGCCGCCATCGGCGGTGGTCACGGTCCCCGCGGCCGTGTCGAGTGCGACGACGCGCTGCCCGAGCCGCAGGTCCACCTGCTCGTCGCCGTCATAGGTGTTGCCCGCCAACGCAAGTCGTGGGCGTTCCCAGTGATCGGTGTAGCTCGTCAGGCCCACCCGGTCGTACGCGGCGTCGAGTTCCTCTGCCAGCACAGTGATCTGCCACCGGTCCGCGGTGTCTCGAGCCCGCAGCGCCTCGACGAATCGGTGGCCGACCATGCCGTGGCCGACGACCACGACTCGTGAAGTTGCCATGCGGTCACGCTAGGAAGAACATATTGCCGCTGTGTTCTGCCGTGTGAAGGGCCCATCACGGTGTGCTCACCGCGGCGCCACTGCCGTTGTGAGCGTCAGTCCGTCGCAGGGACGTCGACTGCCGGGGAGTCGATTGTGATGACGTCCTCGACGGTGACGTTGACCGCCTGTCCGGGGAACTGACGGGCCACCGCCTCGCGGACCGCCGCCGCGGTCTCGCGGACCGGCGCCCCTTCCCGCACACTCAGGTGCACGTCGATGGCGGTGTCGCCGAGGCGGACTCCGTCCACCCGCCGTCCCGGCAGGTACGTACCGACCTCGCCGAACATGCCGCGATGCAGACCGGCGACACCCGGGGTGGCCAGCACGACGTCGGCGACGACGTCGGCGGCTTCGCGGCTGCTCATACGACGCGCAGATCGTCGGACGTGCGCTCGCGGTCCTCGGGGGTGACGTCGGCCTCGACGAAGACGTCGTGCACGGTGATGTTCACCTCGACCACCTCCAGGCCGGTCATCCGCTCGAGGGCGGCGACGACATTGCGCCGGATGCCGGTCGCGAGGTCGTTGATGGACACGCCGTACTCGACCACGATGTCGACGTCGACCGCCGCCTGCTTCTCGCCGACCTCGACCGACACGCCCTGGGCGTGATTGACAGAGGCGCCGGGGATACGGTCCCGCAGCGCACCGACCGCGCGGGTCGTGCTGCCGCCCAGTGCGTGCACCCCGTTGACCTCCCGCGCCGCCAAGCCGGCGATCTTCGCGACCACCGTGTCGGCGATCGTCGTCTTCCCGCGTTCCGTGCTCATGGCTGTCCTGCCTTCCTCGGCTTCTCGTGATGCTCTCACCAGTAGGTCGCGTGGCGACGGCCGATCCGAATCCCTGACTTATGTGTCACCGCCCACATCACGGTCACGCGGATGGCTAGGCTCGCGGCGTCATTCCGTTTCGCGTTGTGGATAGCCGAGAGGATCTGTTCAAGCGATGTCTGCCGGCGACCCCCTGGTCGAGGACGGTGTCGATGTCGACGACCGCGACCTGGCAGCCGCTGCTGCCGCCGGGGATCGCAGTGCCTTCGAGACCTTGATCCGCCGCCACGGACCCGCGCTGCATCGCTACGCCCGCCGGATGACGCGCGATGAAGCCGCTGTCCAGGACATCGTGCAGGAGACGTTCGTCGCGGCGTGGCGTCAGATCGAGCGGTTTCGCGGCGATTCGAGTCCGCGCACATGGCTGTTCGCTATCTGTTCGCGCAAGGTGGCCGACTCACACCGAGTGAAGCGGGCGATCCCCCTCGATGACCGGCTCCTCGACCCCGTCGACCCGTCCGCCTCCTCAGACCCGTTCGCCACGCTGTCGAACACGGAGTTCCTCGGGGCACTCGAGGAGGCGCTCGCCGAACTGCCGCCGCGGCAACGGGCCGTCTGGATGCTTCGCGAGGTCGAAGAATTGACCTTCCCGCAGATCGGGACGATCCTGGGTCTGAGCCCCGACGGGGCACGGGGGCATCATCACCGCGCACGAACCACCCTGCAACAGAGGCTGCAACGATGGCGATAGGCGATTACGACGTGCTGGCCCGGGCGTCCCGGGAACTGCGCGCGGTGCCCGAGCGTGGCTGGCCGGCCGTCGAACGCCGGGTCATCGAGGCCGTGCGCGCCATTCCTCGTTCCGGTTGGCCGGTGGCTGTGGTCGATCCCCGTCCCGGCCAGGTGCTCGGCCGCATCGAGGTCAGCGATCTCGTGGTGCGCGCCGCCCTGGCGCGCGGCGTGCGCTCGCTTCCCGACGTGAAGCTGGTCGAGATCGGCGTCACGGTCGACGACACGGTGCTGCGGGCGGTCCGTATCGCGGTCAGCGGCCGCTACGGCGCCGACCTGACTGCCACCGCGGAACGGGTCCGCGCGCAGGCCGTCGGGGTGATCACCGACGTCGTCGGTGACGCCGCAGGCGTGGAGATCGACATCGCGATCACCGACGTCCACCGCTGAGGTTCGCGTCGCTCATTCCGGGGTAGAAGTCGAGTGAACACTTGTACGCTCGATGGACGCCAGGGAAAGGAGCATCACGTGACCTCGTATCGGACCATCGTCGTCGGGACCGACGGCTCGGACACCTCACTGCGCGCCGTGGACAAGGCTGCGGCGCTGGCCGCAGAATCGGGCGCGCGCCTGATCATCGCGTCGGCCCACTCATCGAAACACCACGACGCCGCAGGACCGGACCCCGACCAGCCGCGCGGAGACGGGTACCGGACCGAGGGCGACGCGCCGGTCTACGGACTGCTCCGCGACGCCGCGGCACGGGCTCGGAAGGCCGGTGCGAAAACCGTCGAGGAACGCGCTGTGCACGGGGTGCCCGCCGATGCGCTCGTCGACCTGGCCGAGAAGGTCGATGCCGACCTCCTGGTGGTGGGCAGTGTGGGCATGAATTCGATGGTCGGCCGACTCGTCGGCTCGGTGCCGCGCATCGTCAAACGCAAGGCCAACACCGAGGTGCTGGTCGTCGAGACCGACTGACGTCAGCGCCAACGCGCTGTCACATTCAGCGCCAACGCGCTGTCACATTCAACGCCAGCGCGCGAGGATCTCCTTCGACCGCTCCGCCAGCGCCGCCTGCCAGAACGGCCCAAAACTGATGCGCGCCACGCCGAGTGGACCGTAGGACGCGGGATCGGCCTCGTCCGGTGCACCGATCGCGTTCACGGGCAAGGGCAGCTCGGACGTCAGCCGCTGCATCGTCTCCGGGCTGTGCAACCCCACCGGGTAGAGGACGTCGGCGCCGGCGTCGGCGGCCAGCCGCAGCCGGGCGATCGCCCGGTCCACCCGATCCGATTCGTCGCCGTCCTGGCGCAGGAACAGATCGGTGCGGGCATTGACCACCACGTGCACGTCCGACGCATCCGCCGCCGCGCGCAGCCCACCGACCAGTTCGGCGTGTTCCTCGGGAGTGCGGAGCCGGCCGCCCTCGCTGTGCACGGTGTCCTCGATGTTCAGGCCAACAGCCCCGACGCTGAGCAGCCCCTCGATCAGCCGTGTGGGCGCCTCGGCGTAGCCGGATTCGATGTCCACCGACACCGGCAACTCCGTCGCCGCAGTGATCTGGGCGACCCGGGTGAGCAGATCGTCGAACGTCATGCCCTCGTTGTCTGACTTTCCGACCGAATCGGCCACCGGGTGGCTGCCCACGGTCAGCGCCTCGAACCCGGCATCGGCCGCCAGGCCCGCCGACCACGCGTCCCACACCGTCGGCAGCACCACCGGATCGCCGGGCCGGTGCAGCGCCAGCAACGCCTCCGCGCGGGCCTTAAGCAGGTCTTGCGTCATTGCTACCTCCATGCATCAAAGTGATCTGTCTCACGCCATTACTGGGTGATGTGGCTAGCATCGAATGCGTACTGTGATGCACGACACCCTTCAGCCCAAGGAGGTCACTTGTCCACCAGCACCACCGAGCTCGCCGAGCTTCACGATCTGATCGGGAATCTGCGGCGTTGCGTGACATCGCTGGCGTCGCGATACGGGGACAGCCCTGCCACCCGTCGCATCGTCAACGACGCCGAACGCATCCTCAACGATATCGATCGCCTCGATATCGACGCCGAGGAACTGGAACTCGCGCGCGGTCTGTCCCGGCATCATCACGCCGGCGAGCGCATCGCGATTCCGGATACCCAGTACGACACCGATTTCTGGCGCGGGGTCGACGACGAGGGTCTCGGCGGAACCCGCTGAGCTCGGGGCCGGCCGGACAAGTCTGCCCAGAAAACTTCATCGAGAGGGAAATGTGAGCGCACCCACCGCCGACCGCAAGGCGACCGGCGTCTTCTCCCCAGGCCGAGCCCAGATCGCGGCGCGCACCCTGCGCACCGACAACTGGCTCAAGTCGCCGATCGTCACGGACCTGGGGTTCGCCGCGTTCATCATCTACGCGACGGTGCGTGCGTTCATGCGCGACCACTTCTTCGTCGAGCAGTACCACTACCTCACGCCGTTCTACTCACCCTGCCTGAGCAAGGCCTGCGGCGAGGCCAGCGAGTTCTGGCCGCAGATCCTGCCCACGTCGGGGCCGCTGTCGCTGCTGCCGTACGCGCTGCTGTCCCTGCCGTTCCTGCTGCTGTTCCGGATCACCTGCTACTACTACCGAGGCGCCTACTACCGCTCGGTGTGGCAGTCGCCGACTGCCTGCGCCGTGGCCGAACCGCACGCCAAGTACACCGGTGAGACGCGCTTCCCGCTGATCCTGCAGAACCTGCACCGCTACTTCTTCTACATCGCGGCGCTCATCTCGCTGATCAACACCTGGGATGCGATCAAGGCCTTCCACTCCGAGGACGGCCCAGGCGGATTCGGCTTCGGCCTCGGAAACGTCATCCTCGTGATCAACGTGGTGATGCTCTGGGTGTACACGATCTCGTGTCACTCCTGCCGTCACGTCGCCGGCGGCAGGCTCAAGCACTTCTCCAAACATCCGGTCCGGTACTGGATGTGGACGCAGATCAGCAAGCTCAACACCCGGCACAAGCTCTACGCCTGGGTCACGCTGGGCACGCTGATGCTCACTGACTTCTACGTGATGCTGGTGGCCAGCGGGACGATCTCCGATCTGCGGTTCGTCGGCTGAGAAGCGCACGCGCACAGAGTTTTACGGATTTTCGACGATCAAGGACGAGTGAGGGTTGATGGCTTCGCACGAAGCACAGACAGAAGCAGAGATCGAACGGCACGAGTACGACGTCGTCGTCATCGGCGCCGGCGGGGCGGGACTGCGCGCGGTCATCGAGGCCCGGGAACGGGGTCTGCGCGTCGCGGTGGTGACCAAATCGCTGTTCGGCAAGGCCCATACGGTGATGGCCGAGGGCGGCTGCGCCGCGGCGATGCGCAACGTCAACACCAAGGACTCCTGGCAGGTGCACTTCGGTGACACCATGCGCGGCGGCAAGTTCCTGAACAACTGGCGGATGGCCGAGCTGCACGCCCAGGAAGCCCCCGACCGGGTGTGGGAACTCGAGACCTACGGCGCGCTGTTCGACCGCACCAAGGACGGCAAGATCAGCCAGCGCAACTTCGGTGGCCACACCTACCCGCGGCTGGCCCACGTCGGTGACCGCACCGGCCTGGAGATCATCCGCACACTGCAGCAGAAGATCGTCTCCCTGCAGCAGGAGGACAAGCGCGAACTCGGCGACTACGAGGCGCGCATCCGGGTCTTCCACGAGGTCGCCATCACCGAGCTCATCAAGGACGGCGACAAGATCGCCGGCGCATTCGGCTACTACCGCGAGACTGGCGACTTCGTCCTGTTCGAGGCGCCCGCGGTGGTGCTCGCCACAGGCGGAATCGGCAAGTCCTACAAGGTGTCCTCCAACTCGTGGGAGTACACCGGTGACGGGCACGCGCTGGCGCTGCGGGCCGGCTCGTCGCTGATCAACATGGAGTTCATCCAGTTCCACCCCACCGGGATGGTCTGGCCGCTGTCGGTGAAGGGAATCCTGGTCACCGAGGGCGTGCGCGGTGACGGCGGAGTGCTGAAGAACTCCGAGGGCAAGCGGTTCATGTTCAACTACATCCCCGACGTCTTCAAGGGCCAGTACGCCGAGTCCGAAGAAGAAGCCGACCAGTGGCTCAAGGACAACGACTCAGCGCGCCGCACCCCTGATCTGCTGCCCCGCGACGAGGTGGCCCGCGCGATCAACACCGAGGTCAAGGAAGGCCGCGGCACCCCGCACGGCGGCGTGTACCTCGACATCGCCTCACGCATGACGCCCGAGGAGATCAAGCGCCGCCTGCCCTCGATGTACCACCAGTTCATCGAGCTGGCCGAGGTCGACATCACCACCGACGAGATGGAGGTCGGACCGACCTGTCACTACGTGATGGGCGGGATCGAGGTCGACCCCGACACCGGTGCGGCTGCGACACCCGGGCTGTTCGCCGCCGGTGAGTGCGCCGGCGGTATGCACGGCTCCAACCGGCTGGGCGGCAACTCGCTGTCCGACCTGCTGGTGTTCGGCCGCCGCGCGGGACTCGGCGCCTCCGACTACGTGCGCGCGATGTCCGAGCGACCGGCGGTGGCGCAGGACGCTGTGGACAAGGCCAAGGACATGGCGCTGGCGGTGTTCGACGGTCCGGCCGACGGCTCCTCGCAGGAGAATCCGTACACGCTGCAGCTGGACATGCAGGACACGATGAACAACCTGGTCGGCATCATCCGGAAGGCCGACGAGATGCAGGAGGCCCTCGACAAGCTGCAAGAGCTGCGGGACCGCTACAAGCGAGTCAAGGTCGAGGGCGAGCGCAAGTTCAACCCCGGCTGGCATCTGGCGATGGACCTGCGCAACATGCTGCTGGTCAGCGAATCGGTGGCTAAGTCCGCGATCACCCGCACCGAGAGCCGTGGCGGCCACACCCGTGACGACTTCCCGACGATGGACGCCAGCTGGCGCAATCACCTGCTGGTCTGCCGCTCCGAGGGCGACGATCCGGTGGTACCGGACGTCGGCGTGTCCAAGGAGCGTCAGCCCACGATGCGGACCGACCTGCTGGAGACCTTCGAACTCTCCGAGCTCGAGAAGTACTACACCGACGACGAACTCCTCGAACATCCGCAACGGAAGGGTTGAGCCACATGGGTGCCTATAACGCGAAGATGCGTGTCTGGCGCGGCGACGCCTCCGGCGGCGAACTGAAGGACTACACCGTCGAGGTGAACGAGGGTGAGGTCGTGCTCGACATCATCCATCGCCTCCAGCAGACCCAGACCGGTGACCTCGCGGTGCGGTGGAATTGCAAGGCCGGCAAGTGCGGATCGTGCTCGGTGGAGATCAACGGCCGTCCGCGCCTCGCGTGCATGACGCGCATGTCGACCTTCGGCGAGGACGAGACCGTCACGGTGACGCCGCTGCGGACGTTCCCCGTGATGCGTGACCTGGTGACCGACGTGTCCTTCAACTACGAGAAGGCAAGGGAGATACCGTCGTTCACGCCGCCGAAGGATCTGCAGCCCGGTGAGTACCGGATGGCGCAGGAGGACGTGAACCGGTCGCAGGAGTTCCGCAAGTGCATCGAATGCTTCCTGTGCCAGAACGTCTGCCACGTCAACCGTGACCACGAGGAGAACAAGCTCGCGTTCTCCGGTCCCCGGTATCTGATGCGCCAGGCCGAGCTGGACATGCATCCGCTCGACACGCACGGTCATCGCGCCGAGCAGGCCCAGGAGGAGAACGGCCTGGGCTACTGCAACATCACCAAGTGCTGCACCGAGGTGTGCCCGGAGCACATCAAGATCACCGACAATGCGCTGATCCCGATGAAAGAGCGTGCGGCAGACCGCAAGTACGACCCCGTGGTGTGGCTGGGCAACAAGCTGTTCAGGCGGAAGTAACGACGTGACGGACGGCCGGGCTGTCGCGGGGTCGATCTCGACGACGGACAGCGTGGCCGTCGCCGGGTCGATCGGCACCGTCAACAGTGCGGCCGTCGCCGGATCGATCGGCACCGCGGGCAGCGTCGGCGTCGCCGGGTCCGTGGGCACTGCAGGCAGCGCCGCCGTCGTGCGGGCGATCGGGACCGCGGGCAGCGCAGGTGTCGCCGGCTCCATCGCCACGGCCGGCAGCGCAGCGATCGCCGGGTGCGTGCTCGCAGTGCTCTGCATCGCCTGCCGGGGCTGTCTGGCCTGCCTCGCGTGCGTGGACTGCGCGCGCTGCCGAGCCTGCGTCGGGTGCGTCAGCTGTGACGACTGCATCGGGTGCGTGGGCTGCGTGAACTGCACCGGGCTGCGCAACGCCGTCGGACTTCGCGACGTTCACGCCTGACGGACAGTCGGGCGCGCTACGTTGGCACGCATGCCGATTGCGCGCCTGCTCAACCCCCACACCTTCGACTCCGACCGGCTCGACGCGGAGTCGCGGCGCCAACTGCAGGCGCTCATCGACTGGTTCGAGGAGCGCGGCAAGACGCGGCTGCTGCGCGACGACCTCGACGCGGCCTGGGTGTCGGACTTCCTCGACTTCGTCAAGCGTGAGCGCCTGTTCGCGACGTTCCTGACACCCTCGGAGTTCGCAGGCGGCGATCCCGACAAGCGGTGGGACACCTCACGCAACGCCGTGCTCAGCGAGATCCTCGGCTTCTACGGGCTGTCCTACTGGTACGCCGAGCAGGTCACGATCCTCGGCCTCGGCCCGATCTGGCAGAGCGACAACGTCAAAGCCAAGGAGAAGGCGGCAGCACTGCTCGAGGCTGGCGAGGTGATGGCGTTCGCGCTGTCCGAGCGCGAACACGGCGCCGACATCTACAACACGGACTTGGTGCTCACTCCTGCGGCAGACGACGACGAGGGCGTGCTGTTCCGGGCGTCCGGGGAGAAGTACTACATCGGCAACGGCAACGTGGCCGGCATGGTGTCGGTGTTCGGGCGGCGCACCGATGTCGACGGCGCCGACGGCTACGTCTGGTTCGTCGCGGACAGCTCACACGAGAACTACGAGCTGATCGGCAACGTCGTGCACGGCCAGATGTTCGTCAGCACGTTCGCTCTGCACGACTACCCGGTCTACGACGAGGACATCCTGGTCACCGGGCCCGACGCGTTCTCCGCCGCGCTCAACACCGTCAACGTCGGCAAGTTCAACCTGTGCAGCGGCTCGATCGGCATGTGCGAGCATGCGTTCTACGAGGCGATCACCCACGCCAACAACCGCATCCTCTACGGCAATCCGGTCACGATCTTCCCGCACGTGCGGGCCAGCTTCGTCGACGCCTACGCCCGCATCCTCGCGATGAAGCTGTTCAGCGACCGCGCCACCGACTACTTTCGCAGCGCAGGCCCAGACGACCGCCGCTACCTGTTGTTCAACCCGGTGACGAAGTCGAAGGTGACCTCCGAAGGCGAAAAGGTCGTCACGCTGTTGTGGGACATCCTGGCCGCCAAGGGTTTCGAGAAGAACACCTACTTCAGCCAGGTCGTCCGCCTGATCGGTGCGCTGCCGCGGCTGGAGGGCACCGTGCACGTCAACGTCGCACAGATCCTCAAGTTCATGCCGAACTACATGTTCAACCCGACCTCCTACCCCGAGATCGGCACGCGCGACGACCCGGCCGACGACGTGTTCTTCTGGTCGCAGGGCCCCGCCCGTGGCGCCTCGAAGGTGCAATTCGCCGACTGGACGCCGGTCTACGAGCGACATGTCGGCATCGGCAACGTGGGTCGCTTCTACGAACAGGTGACGACGTTCAAGGAGTTCCTGACCACGGCAGCACCTGACGCGGCCCAGCAGAGCGATCTGGACTTCGTCCTCGTCGTCGGCCACCTGTTCTCGTTGGTGGTCTACGGCCAGCTGATCCTGGAGCAGGCCGAACTGACCGGCCTCGACGCGGACCTGATCGACCAGATCTTCGACGTGATGGTCCGCGACTTCTCCGCCTACGCCGTCGCGCTGCACGGAAAGCCCAGCTCGACCGAGGCGCAGCAGGCGTGGGCGCTGGCGGCGATCCGTAAACCCGTCACCGACCCGGCGCGATTCGATCGGATCTGGGATGAGGTGGCCGCCTACGACGGCGCCTACCAGATGAATCCCTGAATGAACCGTAGCCGGTATCAGACTCCGGGAGTACGCTCGCAGCCAGCAGCCAGTCAGCGTCGAAAGGCAGCGTCGTGTCTTTACATCAACCGTTGAGTGTCAACGACATTCGAACAGCAATCCGTGAGATCAGCAGCCGGGCGGACCTTGCGCGGCGGGAGGGCCGGACGGCTGATGCCGCCGAACTCGACCAGCGTGTGCGTCACTACCGCGAGGAACTGAGCGCCCGGCCCTGAGCCCCTTCGGGCCGCATTGGGTCAGGCGCCCAGCCGCCGGAACGTACTCCGGTGGAACACGATGGGCGCCACCTCCGGGTGCACGGTGAGCCGGCTGACCCGCAAGACCACGATCGTGTGATCGCCGGCGGGCACCTGCTGCTCGATGGAGCTCTCCAGCCACACGCTGGTGCCCTCGATGAACACCGCACCACGTTCTGTCGACGCGGTCTCCAGCCCGGCGAACCGGTCACCGGTCTTGGCGGCCAGGGTGCGCGCCGCCGCGTCGTGCGCCTCGCCGAGCACGCTGATACCGAGATAGGGGGCGTCGACCAGGCGCGGCCATGTGGTCGAGGTGTTCTGGACGCAGAACGACACCAGCGGCGGGTCGAGGGACACGGGCACGAACGTGCTGGCCGCCAACCCGACCCGGGTGCCGTCCACCTCCGCCGCGATCGCGATGACACCGGTCGGGAAATGGCCGAACGCTTCCCGTAGCGACGATGGACTGAGGTCCATGTCCGCGTGTCGTCTGCTCATCGCTCCCATCTTCACACGTGTCCACGACGCGACGCCACGATGAGAATCCGGCTGAGTACAACTCCGCGGTAAGTTGACGCCATCATGTGGATTCCGCTCCTGCTGATGGCTCTTGCGGTCAGCCTCGAGCCGTTTCGGATCGGCATGACGGTCGTGATGGTCAACCGCCCGCGACCTGCGCTGCAGCTGCTGACGTTCCTGGCCGGCGGGTTCCTGATGGGCACCACGGTGGGGTTGGTGGTGCTGTTCGTGCTGCGCCCCGCGCTGGATTCCGCGCGATTCACCCTGCCCGTCGTGCAGATCGTCGTGGGCGCCGTCGTGCTGGCCAATGCCGCGCTGATCGCCGCCGGGGTGCTCGGGCGGATGCCCGCCACCGACGGGCCCGTCATGGTCCGCGTCCGGCGCCTACTGGGCGGGCGTTCGCTGTGGATCGCGGGCGGCGCGGGCCTGGGCATCGCGTTGCCATCAGTCGATTACCTTGCGGCACTGGCCCTGATCGTGGCATCCGGCGCCGAAGCGTCCGTCCAGCTCGGCGCGCTGATCATGTTCAACGTGGGTCGCGTTCGCGCTCGTCGAGCTGCCGCTGCTGGCCTACCTGATCGCCCCTGACCGCACGCGGGCCGCGCTGATGTCCGTGCACGAACGCATCCGAGCGGGCGGCCGGCGGGCTGTCGCCGCGCTGGTGGCCGCCGTCGGAGGCGTCCTCGTCGTGGTGGGTCTGGCCGGGCTCTAGCCCTGGTGGTTGACCACGTACTGCAGCCCGGCGAGCAGCTGGGACACCGGATCCGAGCCGCCGCCGAACGCCGCCTGGGTCGCCGGCGCGGTCACCGCGGCCGGGTCGTACCCGTTCACCGGGTCGACCGTGATCGGCGCGGTCGCCGGATCGTCGTTGCGGGAGTACCCGGCGTCGACGTAGGGCTGTAGCACCTTGTCGAGTTCGATCAGCGTCTTCTTGTCCACCCCGAGGTACTTGAACGGCAGCACCAGCGGAAGGTGTTCCTCGGGGATCATGAACGTCGTCGTCTTCGCACCCCGGGAGTTCACCGTCGTCCGGATGTTCTGCGGCGGCACGTTGCTGGGCGTGGTGAACGCGACGGCGGTGTGCCCGGTCGCCAGCCCGACGATCGCGTTGGCCACCGACATCCAGTTGTCCGGCCGGTCGGGCCAGTCCGCGATGCTGTCGTAGGCCGAGACGAATTGATAGGTGTCGTACTGGCTTTCCACCGGCGCCGGGATGCGGTAGTCCAGGGAGGGCACCACGCTGCCGACGGGGAAGTTCTGGGTCAGGAAGCTCTCTCCGAAAGCGTGCCTGCCCACCGGATCGCCGTACATCGCGAAGCTCAGCTGATCCGGCGGCGGCGCGGCCGGGTCGTAGGCCAGTTTGGCCTGGACGTCGTTGAGCACCATCGCGCCCTCGGACAACCCGATCGCCGTGCCCTGCCCGCCCTGGCGTACTGCGTTGACCACGTTCGGGGTGCCGATGTCGACCGACTCGCCGATGCTCGGGCCGTCGAGCCCGAGGCCCGGGACGAAGCGTTCCCCGAACGCGCCGATACCGGGGAACAGCCGCTCCAACGTGTGGCCCTGCACCTGTCCGGCGGGATAGTCGACGATCTGGCGCTCGAGCCCCGGGAACCAGTCGGCGCCGGTGCGCATGATGTATTCGTCGTACGGGATGCCGAGCACGTGCGCGCCGCCCAGCGCGTAGGCCCGCCCCGGCGTCCCGAGCACCGGCGCGCCGGGCGGGGGCGGCGGTGGCGGCTCGTCTGCGCTCGCGATGCCCGCGCCCAGACCACCCGCCACCCCGACCGTGATGAGTGCCGTGATCGACGCCCACGCTCTGCGCATGATCACGGCCGGACCAGCCTCGGCGTTCTCTCGTTGTGACACTCAGGCATCCAATCGTTCGAACTGATCGGCCCGGTAGTGCTCCACGCAGGCCGCGCGGCGCACCTTCCCGCTCGTCGTCGTCGGGATCGAGCCGGGCGGGTACCAGCACCAGATCTTCGACGCTGAGCCCGTGCACTGTCGAGATCGCTGATGTCACAGTGCTTTTGACCTCATGCAGATCTTCTGGCTTCTTGAGCTCGATGACGGTGACCAGCTTCTCGGTACTGTTCACCGGCACCGCGATCGCGGCGACCCTGCCGCGGGTGATCTCCTGGACGGTGGCCTCGATGTCCTCGGGATAGTGGTTGCGGCCACGGATGATCAGCAGATCCTTGATCCGGCCGACGATGAACAGCGAACCGTCGTGGACGAATCCGAGATCGCCGGTGCGCAGCCACGGTCCGGTGGGGGTGCCGGGTGAGGGCTCACTGACGGTGGCACCGAAGCACTGCTGTTCCTCGGCGGTGCGACTCCAGTACCCGGCGGCCACGTTCTCACCGCACACCCAGATCTCGCCCACCACGTCGGACGGGCACTCCGCACCCGTGTCGGTGTCGACGATGCGGAGGATCGGCGACTGCGGCACCGCATAGCGAATCAGCGCGGAACCCCCTGTCCTGCAGCGCTGAACCCGGCCTGCCGACAATTCGTCGGTGTCGAACCGGTCCACCACCGCCGAGTCGTCCCACACTCCCGACGCGACGAACACGGTGGCTTCGGCCAGACCGTAGGAAGGCCGCAGCATGTCGTCACGGAAGTTGAAGTGCGCGAAGCGATCCGAGAAGCGGGCGAGGGTACTCGGATCGACGCGCTCGGCGCCGTTGATGATCCCGGCGACGCCGCCGAGGTCGAGACCAGCGAGCTGAGCGTCGGTGGTCTTGCGGGCGGCCAGCTCGAACGCGAAGTTCGGCGCCGCGGAGAACGCGTTCTTCGCGGTGGCCAGTGCCCGAATCCAGCGGGCCGGTTGTTCGAGGAACGCGACGGGGCTGGTGAGGTCCGCGGGGAAGCCGCCGAGGATCGGCGCGCACACCCCCAGCACCAGGCCCATGTCGTGGTAGAAGGGCAGCCACGACACGACCGTCAGGTCGGGCATCTGGCGTGCCCCGAGCAGACTGCGCATCAACTGCTCGAAGTTCGACGACAAGTTGCGGTGCGAGATCATCACCCCGGTGGGCAGCCGCGTGGACCCCGAGCTGTACTGCAGATAGGCGGTTTCGGGTGTCTCGGCCGGTGGACTGAACACGGCGCCCTCGGCGCGCGGGTCGATCGCGTCGACGTGCAGCAGCGTCGGGACGGGGTCCAGCTGTGACTGCTCGACGTAGTCACGGACGTCGGCGGAGACGGCCGAGGTGGTCAGCACGACCGCGGGCGTGGTGTCGTCGAACACCGCGCTGACGCGGTCGTGGCTCGAACCGCGATGCGGCAGCGGCAGCGGCACGGCGATGAGCCCGGCCTGCATCGCGCCGAGGAACGCCAGGATGTACTCGAGACCCTGCGGCGCGAGAATGACCGCCCGATCACCGGTGGCGCCGTGCGCGGCGATCTCGGCGGCCACGCTCATCGTCCGCCGCGACAACTGCGACCAGGTCAGGGTCTGCGCGCGGCCCGCGGGGTCGTCGGTGTAGTCGGTGAACGTGAACGCGGCGCCGTCGGGCCGCAGCGCGGCCCTGCCGTGCAGCATCGACAGCACAGACGACAGTCCCGTGTGCGTCATGATCTCAACCCCCGACCGACCGTCGTCGTAGTGTCACACAACGCGCCCGTCGGCGCGAAACCTCGGCCACGTCAGCTCGCCTCCACCTTCTCGCCGGAGGGCGCCTCCCTCTGAACCCGCGACGGCCACCAGTTGGCCCTCCCGACCAGCGCGGCGATCGCGGGCACCGTGATGGTGCGTACCACGAAGGTGTCGAGCAGGATGCCGACGCCGATCACGAAACCGCCCTGCACGACGATGCCGATCGACGAGAACAGCAGCCCGCCCATCGACGCCGCGAAGATCAGGCCGGCCGCCGTGATCACCCCGCCCGTCGACCCCAGCGTCCGGATCACGCCGAAGCGCACGCTGTGCGGCGATTCGTCCCGCAGCCGGGACACGAACAGCATGTTGTAGTCCGCGCCGACCGCGACCAGCACGACGAACGCCAACGGCGGGACCGTCCAGTGCAGCGGTTGGTCGAGGAGGTACTGGAACGTCAGCACCCCGATGCCGATCGCCGCGAAGTACGAGAGCACCACGGACGCAACGAGATACAGCGGCGCGATGAGGGAGCGCAGCAGCACCATCAACGTCAGCAGCACGATCACCAATGTGACCGCGATGATGAACCGGATGTCGCGCTCGTAGTAGTCACGGGTGTCCCGCAGGGCGGCGGGATAGCCGCCCATCGAGATGGTGGCATCCGCCAGCGTCGTGTTGGGTTGCGCGCCGCGCGCGACGTCGTTGATCGCGTCGACCTGGTCCATCGCCCCGGGGCTGAACGGATTGAGCTTCGTCTGCACCAGGTAGCGCGCCGAGTGGCCGTCGGGCGAGATGTACGCCGCGGCCGCCTTCTGGAACTCCGGGGCCGCCAGCACCTCGGCCGGGATGTTGAAACCGGCCATCGACGAGGCGGCCGCGTCCTTGCGCATGGTCAGCAGGAACGTCGACGCCTGATCGAGGCCCGCGGCCAGGACCTGGATCTGCTCCACCAGCTGGTCCACGCCGCCGGCCACCTGCCGGCTGCCATCGGCGAGCCGATTGGCGTTGCGCTGCAACTCGTTCACGCCCGAGCGCGCCCCCGAAGGGCTGTCCAGACCGAGATCGGAGATGGTCTTGGTGAGCTTGGTGAACATGGAGTTGAGCTGGTTCACCGTCGAGGTGAGATTTCCCTTGTCGTCGACTCCCTGCAGCTGGCCGGCCAGCTGGTTGATTTCGTCGACGCGGCCGTCGTTGCGCGCGTCGGCGAGCTTCTGGAACTGCGCGCGCGTGTCGACGCAGGACGGGTTGGCATCGCAGACGGCGTTGCCCTGCAACGCGGTCAGCACCGGCCCGATCCAGGCGAACATGTCCTTGACCGCACGGAAATTCACGCCCATCGACAGCCCGAGCTTGTTCACGCTGTCGACGAGCTTCGCGGCGGTCGCCACGTCGCGGACCAGCTTGTCACCGCCGTACTGGACGCGGATCGAGGACATCGTGTCGAGCAGGCCCTTCAGGCTCGGGGCGATGTCGTTGACCTGGGTGCGCACCTCGCCGAGGCTGTCGGCCAGCGTGTCGGCGCCGCCGGAGAGCCGGTTGAGATCACCGCGGCGCTCCCCGATCTGCGCCGCACCGTCGGCGAGCCGGTCACCGACGATGCCGGCCTGGAACGTGGCCCGGAACTCCGGTGGCACCTCACCGAGCGGGCGGGTGACGCCACTGACCAGCCCCACGTTCGGGAGCTGGGCGATGCGTGAGGCCATCTGCTCGAGATCCGCCAGCGCGGCGGGCGAGCGCAGATCGCGCGGCGATTGCACCAGCACGTACTGCGGAATCGACTGGCTGATCGGGAAGTGGCGCTCCAGCGCGGCGTACCCGACCGAGCTCGGCGCCGACGGGGAGACCGCCTTGCGGTCGTCGTAGTTGAATTTCGCGAACCCGGCCGCGCCGGCCAGCAGCACCAGCACCAGCACGCTGGCGATCAGGTGCGGCACCGGTCTGCGCACGATCCGGATGCCTGAGCGCCGCCACATCGGTGCCGTCAGCTCGCGGCGCGGCCCGATCCAGCCGCGCGGCCCGGCGAGCACCATGATCGCGGGCAGCAGCGTCAGCCCGGCCAGGAAGGCGATCGCCACCCCGATCGCCGCGGAGACGCCGATCGTCTTGAACACGCCCATGGTCGCGAAGCTCATCGCCAGGAACGTGATGCCGACCGTGGTCGCCGACGCGGTGATCACCTTGCCGATGGAGATCATCGCGCGCGTGACGGCGTCGTCGACGGAGGCGCCTTCGCGGATGTAGTCGTGATAACGGCTGATCAGGAACACCGCGTAGTCGGTACCGGCGCCGGCGAGGATGGCGCTGAGGAACACGATCGACTGGTTGGACACCCCCGCACCTGTCAGGTGCGAGTAGCCGGCGACCACGCCCTGGGCGATCAGCACCGAGGCGCCGATCGTGATCAGCGGCAACAGCATGGTCAGTGGATTGCGATAGACCACCAGCAGCACCGTCAGCACCAGGATCGCGATCGCCAGTTCGATGGGCAGCCGGTCCTGCTGGCCCGCCACGGTCAGGTCGGCGACCGTCGCCGCGGGTCCGGTGACGTGCACCGTCAGGGGGCTGCCGCGCGGCGGCGCGGCATGTGAGATGACGTCGGTGACGCGGTTGAACGACTCGTAGGCACGCGGGGTGCCCAGCTCGCCGACCAGCGTCACCGGCAACACCCAGGTGGTCTTGTCGTCGCTGGTCAGAAACTTGCGCAGCTGAGGCGTGCTGACGAAGTCCTGCACCGACACGACGTCGGTGACGTCGTCGCGCAGCGCGTCGACGACCTTGCGGTAGACGGCCTCGTCGGCCGGGACCAGTCCGGACTCGTTGATGAACGCGAGGACGAGCAGGTTGTCCGAGCCCGGCTCCTTGAACGCGTCGGCCATCTTCGTCGCGGTGACGCTCGACGGCGCATCCGCGGGCAGGATCTGCAGCGGATGCTTCTGTGCCATCTCGTTCAGCGACGGGAAACTCAGCGGCAGGGCCACGGCCAGGGCCACCCAGACGGCGATCACCGCCCAGGGAAAGCGCACCACCAGACCGGCTAGCCGCCCCATGTCGTCACCCCCGAACCCTCGCCGTGCCCCACGCTAAGCGACGCGTCCCCACTGGCCGCTGTCGGCGACCCGCGTCGCCACCGATTTCATCGCCGCCATGTAGCGGTCGACCGATTTGGCGGCGACCGCGTTGTCCGGATGCATGATCGCCATGGCCGTGCCCTCGCCGTACCGGAAGATGTAGATCGTCAACTGGTAGGAGTACCGGCCGTCGGGGTAGATGCCGATGTTGTCGGCGAGCCCCATCTCACCGGCCGCGAGGATCGCGTTCATCGGTGCCGCGCCGCCGTGCAGGAAGTTCGTCACCGGGAAGTTCGCCTGCGGCCACCGCAGCCAGGGCGCCAATTCGAGCACCCGGTAGTAGGGCACCTTCGCCATCGCCAGCCCGGCGTCGAAGGCCGACTGCGCCGACCAGGCCGCGTCGGTGAACGACGCCGCACCGATCGGCACGACGATCGGGATCAAGCCGGTGAACCAGCCCTGGGTCATGAAGTTGTCCGACGCGCTGCGCGAATCGCGTGGGGTCAACCCGTAGTACGTCAGCGCACCCGTCAGCTCGTGCTCGACCTGCGCCAGGCAGGCGAACAGCCCGCCGACGAACCGCGCGCCCGCGCCGGCGCAGGCCGCTTCGAAGCGGTCGGTCTGCGCGCTGTCCATCAGCAGCAGCGAGGTCATCGTGCTGCGCGTGGACTGCTCCGGATCGCCGAGCGGCAGCGGGAACTCCGGGAAGCCGTCGGCATTGTTCTCGGCGAAGTCGAGCCACGCCGCGACGCCCGGCGAGTCGGTGGTGAGCTCATCGGTGAACTGCCGTTCGCGCACGCAGAAGTCGTCGAAACTGCCGGCGTCGGGCAGCTGCAGCGCCTGCCCACCCACGCTGAGCGCCGAATACATGCCGTTGGCTTCCATCATCGTGGTGCCGATCAGCGTCGCGTCGCCGTGCACGTGGTCCATCGAGGCGAAAAAGCTGAAGTGGTCATCGCCCTGGATGACGCCGAACGTGAAGCAACCCCACTCCAGCGGGCTGGGGATGTCGATGACGTGCGCGTGGATCTGCTCGATCGTCATGTGGCCGTGCTCGACGGGAACGAATTCGATGTCGGCCGAATCGGTGAGAGCGTGCCGGATGAACTGGCCGTCCTCGGCCGGGGCGAACCAGCTGCGGAAGGTGTCGTGGCGCCGCAGATAGTTGTTCACCGCGTGGTCCATCGCGGCGATGTCGCACTGGCCGGCCACATCGCAGCTCGCGATGATCTGGCGAGAGAAGTTGAGCCCGGCGGCGTCACGTTCGCGGTAGTTCCGCAGATGCTGGCCCTGCATGTAGCTGACGGGAACCGCGCTGACGGGGGCTTGACGCGCCTTCTCGATCGAGGCCTTAGTCGGGTGCCAGGAGGTGACCGAGCCTGGGGCGACCGACCATTCGTCGAGTGCGCCAACCGTGATCTTGCCGATGCGCACTTGCGCCGTCCTCCCCATTGACCAAGATCGAACAATGACGTTCGGGTGACATTGTGCACGATGATCGCGCTAATCTGACCGCCGAGTAAGTTCACCGCTGATGAGGGGGAAAGCGGCATGGTCTCCGCTGCAGGTCCGAACGAGCCGGCACCGCGATTCGCCGTCGTGGGCTACGCGGCACGGTTGCCCGGATCGCCGGACGCCGGTGCGTTCTGGGACCTGCTGAGCGAGGGCCGCGACGCCATCTCCGAGGTGCCCGCGGACCGCTGGAACGCCGAGGCCTTCTACGACGCCGAGCCCGGCGCTCCCGGCAAGGTGGCGACCCGGCGGGCCGGGTTCGTCGACGACGTCACCGGCTTCGACGCGCCCTTCTTCGGGATGTCGACCCGCGAAGTGCGGCAGATGGATCCGCAGCACCGCCTGCTCCTGGAGACCTCGTGGCACGCGCTCGAACACGCGGGCATCGCGCCGTCGTCGCTCGCCGGCAGCGACACCGGCGTGTTCGTCGGGTTGGCGACCCACGACTACCTGGGCATGTTGTCCGACCAACTGGACTATCCCGAGATCGAGGCCTACATGGCCATCGGAACCTCCAATGCGGCCGCGGCAGGGCGGATCAGCTACCGACTCGGCCTGCAGGGGCCCGCGGTGGCCGTCGACACCGCGTGCAGCTCCTCGCTCGTGGCGATCCACCAGGCCTGCCAGGCGCTGCAGCTGGGCGAGTGCGATCTAGCGATGGCCGGCGGGGCGAACGTCCTGCTGACCCCCGCCACGATGATCACGTTCTCCAACGCGCACATGCTGGCCCCCGACGGCCGGTGCAAGACGTTCGACGCCGCCGCCGACGGATACGTGCGCGGCGAGGGCTGCGGAATCGTCGTCATCAAGCGGCTCGAGGACGCGGTGCGCGACGGTGACCACATCCGCGCGGTGATCCGTGGCAGTGCGATCAACCAGGACGGCGCCTCAGGCGGACTGACTGTGCCCAACGGAGTCGCGCAGCAGCGCGTCATCGGTGCCGCGCTGCGTCGCGCCGGCGTCGCCCCGAGCGACGTCGACTACTTGGAAGCTCACGGCACCGGCACCTCACTGGGTGATCCGATCGAGGCGCAGGCCGCCGGAGCCGCGCTCGGGGAGGGCCGCGACGCCGACCGGCCGCTGCTGATCGGCTCGGCCAAGACCAACATCGGTCACCTCGAGGCCGCCGCGGGCATTGCGGGCGTCATCAAGGTGATCCTCGCCCTCGAACACGAAACCCTGCCCCGGCACCTGAATTTCGAGAACCCGTCGCCGCACATCCCGTGGAGCCGGCTGCCCGTGGAGGTGGTCACGTCGGCGACCCCGTGGCCCCGCCAGGACCGGCCGCGCATCGCCGGGGTCAGCTCGTTCGGCTTCGCCGGCACCAACGCACACGTGATCCTCGAGGAGGCGCCGCTGCCCGACGCCGACACCGGAGGCGCTGAGGTCGAGGGTCCGCAGCTGCTGCCGCTGTCGGCTCGCACCCCCTCCGCGCTGCGGGCACTCGCCGGCGCGTACCGCGACTGGTGGACCGCGCACCCCGAGGCCACGCTCTCCGACGTGTGTTTCACCGCGGGCGTGGCCCGCGCGCACACCGAGCACCGGGCCGCACTGGTGGCCGACTCCCGCGATACCGCGCTGGAGCTGCTGGCCGCCGTGGCCGACGACCGGCCCGCTCCGGGGCTGGTGCGCGGCGAGGCGCACGACGTTCCCAAGACGGCCTGGCTGTTCACCGGGCAGGGCAGCCAGTACCCGGGCATGGCGCGTGACCTCTACGACTCCGAGCCGGTGTTCGCCGCGACGGTGGACGAGTGCGCCGACGCCGTCGCCGATCTGCTCGACACTCAGCTCCTCGACGTGGTGTTCGACCTCGACAACGCCGATGCGCAGGAGACCCTGCGGCAGACGTCCTATGCCCAGCCCGCGCTGTTCGCCGTGGAGATGGGACTGGCTCGCCTGTGGCAGTCGTGGGGTCTGCAGCCCGATGTCGTGCTCGGCCACAGCGTCGGCCAGTACACCGCTGCGTGTGTGGCCGGTGTGTTCAGCCTGGCCGACGGCGCCCGGTTGATGGCGTTGCGCGGCAAGCTGTTCGGAAGTCTGCCTGCCGGTGGCCGGATGGCGGCGATCTTCGCGCCCGCCGACCGGGTCGAGGCCGTGGTCGACGACATCCCGACACTGTCGGTGGCCGCCTACAACGGAGCCAACACCGTGCTGTCCGGACCCGCAGCCGATCTCGAGAAGGCCGTGGCCACTCTCAGCAGTTCCGGTGTGCGCTGCGACTGGCTCGAGACCAGCCACGCCTTCCATTCGGCGCTGCTCGACCCGATCCTCGACGAATTCGAAGCGACAGCATCACAATTCACGTTCGGCGCACCGCAGCGGATCCTCATCGACAACCGCACCGGTGCGGCGCTGGGCCGCAGCACGAGCCTCGACGGTGCCTACTGGCGCCGCCACGCCCGCCAGCCCGTCCAGTTCGCCGCGAGCATCCGAACGCTGGCGGAGATGAACTGCAAGCTGCTGGTCGAGATCGGGCCCCGGCCCGTCCTGACTGCCGCCGCCCTGTCCGCCTGGCCCGACCCCGCCACCACGCCGCGGGTGATCGCCTCACTGCGGCCGACGGTCGCCGACCGGCGGCAGATCACCGAAGCGCTGGCCGACGCCTATGTCCTCGGCCACCAGCCCGATTTCGGAGCCATCCGTCCCACGGGTGCGCACACACTCGACCTGCCGACATACCCGTTCGAGCATCGCCGGTACTGGTTCCGCGACGAGGACGAGCAGCCGAAAGCGCAGAAGGTGGGCGGCCCCCGCACCGCGACAGTCGGGCTCCTCGAAGACGGCCGCATCGACGAACTCGCGGCGCTGCTCGGCTCCACCGCAGACGATCCCCAGGCCCGCGACATCCTGACAAAGCTTGCCGCGCACCACAATCAGCAGCGCGACGCACAGTCGATCACCGACGCGCGCTACGAGATCCGCTGGGAGGTGGCCCCGTCCGCGGGCGCAGACCCCGCGGACGCGCCCTCGTGGCTAATCGTCGGCGACGACTCCGAGGCGATCAGACCACTGACGGAGCTGCTGACTGCCCGCGGACACCGGTACCGCATCGTCGGGCTGCCCCTGACCGACGCCGACGAAGCCGCGTTCACCGAGACGCTGCGCGCCACCGCCGAACCCGGACTGCGCATCCTCCATGTCGGCGCCCTCGACGAGGCGGGGTCCTCCATGCAGTCGCTGCTGCGGATGCAGCACAACGTGCTGCCGGGAACGCGCCGTCTGTTCCGCGCCGCCGCGGCCGCCGGCGTCCGCACACCCGTCTGGCTCCTGACCCGCGGCGCCCAGCGCGTGACCGACGGCGACGTCGTCGCCCCGGATCAGAGCTGCCTGTGGGGCTTCGGGCGCGCCGCGGCACTCGAGACGCCTCAGCTGTGGGGTGGGCTCGCCGACCTGGGCACCGGCACCGCCGACGAATGGTCGGCGCTGATCGGACGGATCAGCCTCGCCGACAACAGCGTCCGCGAAGACCAGCTCGCACTCCGCGCCGACGGCGTGCACGTGCCCCGGCTGACCCGGCGCACCGGTCAGCCGGTCACCGACGCGCTGCCCATCCGTTCCGGCGCGACATATCTCGTCACCGGCGGCCTGGGCTCGATCGGCCTGGAGATCGCCGGCTACCTCGCCGCCCTCGGTGCGGGCCACCTACTCCTCACCAGCCGTCGCGCGCCCAGCGAGGCCGTCGAGGCCCGCATCGCCGCACTGACCGAGCGGTACGGCTGCCAGGTCGAGGTCGCCACCGCCGACGTCGCAGACGCCCACGGCGTGGCCAAACTGCTCGCGTCCCGCGCCGACCGTCCGCCGCTCGCCGGCATCGTGCACGCGGCCGGGGAGATCGGCGCCAGCCCGATGAGCGCGCAGGACGACACCGAGCTCGATCGCGTCTTCGCCGGAAAGGTCTGGGGTGCCTGGCATCTCAGCGAGGCCGCCCGTGACCTGGCACTGGACTTCTTCATCAGCACATCGTCGATCGCCTCGGTCTGGGGCAGCTTCGGGCAGACGGCCTACGGCGCCGCCAACGCGTTCCTCGACGGGTTGTCCTGGCGGCTACGTGACCGCGGTGTCGCAGCGACGTCGGTGAACTTCGGGCCATGGGCATCGGACGGGTCTGCAGGGATGGCCGATGCACAGGCCCGGGCCCGTCTCGAGGAGCGCGGCGTCGTCACGCTGTCGCCCACCGACGCCCTGGCCGGGCTCGCCGATGCTGTCGCCGGGGGTGACGCCCAGGCCGTCGTGGCCCGCGTCGACTGGGCACGCTTCTTGCCACTCTACGAGCAGACCGGTCGACGGGGCTTCCTCACCGAGCTCAATCAGGAACTGCCGCAGCAGATCTCGGTCGTGACAGCCGGCGGCCCCACCAAGCTGGTCATGCGCCTCACCAACGCGCCGGTCCAGCAGCGCCGCAGACTGCTGATCGACCACCTGCGTGACGCCGTGGCCGAGGTGACGCGGGTGGACGTGGCGGAGATCCGCGAGGACGCCGGCTTCTTCGACATCGGCATGGACTCCCTGATGGCGGTCGAACTGCGCGGCCGCATCGAAACCGGTGTGGGCCAGCCCATTCCGGCGACCCTGGCCATGGATCATCCGCGGATCGATGCCGTCGCCGACTACCTGCTCGACGACGTCCTCGGCCTCACCGACGCACCGGCCACCCGGCCGGTCGCGGTCGCCCCCGCCGCCCGCAGCGACGAGCCGATCGCCATCGTCGCCGTGTCCTGCCGGTTCCCCGGTGCCCCCGACCCGGAGGCGTTCTGGGACATCCTGGCCGGTGGCGTCGACGCGATCCGCGAGGTCCCCGACGACCGCTTCGACATCGACGAGTTCTACGACCCCGATCCGGACGCTCCCGGCAAGATCTACTCGCGGTTCGGCGGATTCCTCGACGGCATCGACGGATTCGATCCCGAATTCTTCGGCATCTCCCCGCGAGAGGCGGTCTGGATCGAGCCGCAGCAACGGCTGATGCTCGAAACCGTGTGGGCGGGCCTGGAACGCGCAGGCTACTCACCGGCATCGTTGCGCGGCAGCCGCACCGGGGTGTTCACCGGCGTCGCCGCCAACGAGTACGCCCACCTGCTGTCGGCGGAGTCCATCGACAAGATCCAGCCGCACTTCATCACCGGCAATGCGCTGAACGCGATCTCGGGCCGGGTGGCGTTCGCACTCGGACTGGAAGGCCCCGCCGTCGCGGTCGACACCGCCTGCAGCTCGGCTCTGGTGGCCGTACACCAGGCCTGCCAGGCCCTGCACTCCGGCGACTGCGACCTGGCCGTCGCCGGTGGCGTCAACGTGCTGCTGAGCCCGGTCACGACGGTGGCGGCCTCGCGCGCCCGCATGCTCTCGCCCGTGGGCCGGTGCAAGACCTTCGACGCGTCGGCCGACGGGTACGTGCGCAGCGAGGGCTGCGGTGTCCTGGTGCTCAAACGCCTCAGCGACGCCCAGCGCGACGGGGATCCGATCTGCGCCGTCATCGCCGGCAGCGGCGTCAACCAGGACGGCGCCTCGAGCGGGTTGACCGTGCCCAACGGTGGCGCCCAGCAACGGTTGATCGGGTCGGTGCTCGCCCGCGCCGGTCTCACCGGTGCCGATGTCGACTACCTCGAGGCCCACGGCACCGGCACCCCGCTCGGCGACCCGATCGAGGTGCAGGCCGCCGCCGCGGCCTACGGTGACGCGCGCAGCGCACCGCTGATGATGGGTTCGGTGAAAACCAACATCGGGCACACCGAATCTGCCTCGGGCGCAGCCGGTCTGATCAAAGTCGTGCTGTCCCTGCAGCACGAGATGCTGCCCAAGAGCCTGCATTTCGACACCCCGTCGCCGCACATCCCCTGGGACACACTCCCGGTGCAGGTGCTGGGCGACGCGACACCGTGGCAGGCCAACGGCCGGCCGCGCCGCGCCGGGGTGAGTTCGTTCGGATTCACCGGGACCAACGCCCACGTGCTGGTCGAAGAGGCGCCACCGGTGGCTGTTCCGGAGCCGGAGAGCGCTCCCGTCGAGACGGTGAGCGTGCTGCCGCTGTCCGCGCGGTCGCCGGAAGCGTTGGTCGCGCTGGCACAGCGGTACGAGACGTGGATCAGCGCCCATCCCGAGGCCGACATCGCCGACGTGTGCCTGACCGCAGGGACGGGACGCTCCCACTTCGAGCACCGTGCCGCGCTCGTGGTCGAATCGGTGGCCGACGCCCGCATCGGCCTGGCCGACCTGGCCGCGAACCGGTTGCGGCCCGGCGTCGTTCGCGCGGAGCACACGCATCGCCCCACGACGGCGTGGCTGTTCACCGGCCAGGGTAGCCAGTACCCGGGCATGGCTCGCGAGCTCTACCAGACGCAGCCGGTCCTTGCCGCCACCGTCGACGAATGCGCGGCCGCGATCGAGGATCTGCTGCCCACGCCGCTGGTGGAGGTGCTGTTCGCCACCGACCGCGAGACCGGTGGTCAGGCCGGAAAGCGGTTGCGGCACACGTCATTCGCGCAGCCGGCACTTTTCGCGGTCGAGATGGGATTGGCCCGGCTGTGGCAGTCGTGGGGCATCGAGCCCGACGTCGTGCTCGGCCACAGCGTCGGCCAGTACGCGGCGGCGTGCGTGGCCGGGGTGTTCAGCCTGGCCGACGGTGCCCGGCTGATGGCGCAGCGTGGTCGGTTGTTCGGCGAGCTGCCCGAGGGTGGCCGCATGGTGGCGGTGTTCGCCGACGCCGGCAAGGTCGAACAGGCCGCGGGCGGGCATCCGCGGGTGTCGGTGGCGGCCTACAACGGCCCCAACACCGTGCTGTCCGGGCCCGGCGAGGACCTCGAGCGGATCGTCGCGACGTTCAACGAGGACGGCATCCGCTGCACCTGGCTGGAGACCAGTCACGCGTTTCACTCCGAGCTGCTCGACCCGGTCCTCGACGAATTCCATTCCTACGCGGCACAACTGGATTTCGCCAGCCCCACGCTGCCGCTGGTGTGCAACCGCACCGGAGCCGTCCTCACCGGTCACGCCACATTGGACGCCGAGTACTGGCGTCGGCACTCCCGCCAGCCGGTGCAGTTCGCCGAGAGCGTGCGCACCGTGGCCGCGTTGGGGTGCACGGTCCTGATGGAGATCGGCCCGCAGCCGGTGCTGACCGGCGCGGCCGTGCAGGTCTGGCCAGAACACATGCCCGCCCCACGGGCGATCGCATCCCTGCGCAAGGGTGTCGGCGATCGGCGCCAGATCGCCGATGCGCTGTCCGGGGTGTACATCTGCGGCCACCGACCCGACTTCGCCGCGGTGGCGCATCGGGGTCGACGGGTGCTGGAACTGCCCACCTACCCGTTCCAGCGTCGACGCTTCTGGCCGAAGACGGCCGCGATCGCGATCGACGGCGGCGGAGCCGTGGGATCGGGCATCCTTGGCGCCGAAAAGGAATTGGCGAACGGCGAGACGATCTACACCAGCCGACTCTCGGTCAAGACGCAGCCGTGGCTGGCCGACCACGTCATCTACGGCACCGTAGTCGTACCCGGTGCGACCTACGCGGCGATGGCGCTGGCCGCCGTCACTGCGCCGGCGCGCGCCACCGATGTGTTCTTCTACGAGCCGATCATCCTGCCGGAGAAGGCGTCTCGGGAAGTGCAGCTGACCTTGCGTCCGGCGGCCGACTCCGGTCAGTGGTCGTTCCAGGTGCACAGCCGCGCCTACGGCGAACAGGGCGCCGAATGGGCGCTCAACGCCGAGGGCACGGTCATCGCCGGCCGGGACGACACCGCCACCGACGCGAATCCCGTCGAAGATGCCCTCGAGCGACTCACACGGATGCGCCCGCAGGAGCTGTTCGAAACCTTCGCCGACCTCGAGTTGGCATGGGGGCCGAACTGGTCGGGGTCGCTGAAGTCGTTGTGGCTCGGGGACGGTGAGGCGATCGGCGACATCCTGGTCGGCGAGGAACTGGCCGAGCATCTGGGCAGCGAGCCGATGCACCCGGTGTTGATGGATCTCTGTACCGGCGTCGCGTTCCCCGCGTTCCCGGCGTTGCTGGCCGCCGAACAGGGCGTCTCCGACCTCTTCCTGCCGCTGCGATACGGCGAGGTCTCTGTGGCGCAGCCGATGCCCCGGCGGTTCTACTGCCGGGCGACGTGGCACCAGAACGCCCTCGACAACGAAACCCAGGTGTTCGACCTCGATTTCGTCGATCGTGACGGCAACCGCCTTGGCGGTATCCGAGAGTTCACAGTCAAGCGCGCTCCTCGCGAGGCCCTGCTGCGCGGGCTCGGCGGCGACACCAGCCGACTGCTCTACACCGTGGGCTGGCACGAGGTGCCGGTACCCGACGCCGAGGCGGTGCCGCCGAGCGGCACCTGGCTCGTCGCCAACTTCGCCGACCTCGCGGCTCTGGTCCCCGGGGCGCTCGCCATCGATCGGGCCACCGATACGACACCGCTGGGCCAGGTGCTGACGGACGCGCAGCAGCGTGGTGTCGGCTTCTCCGGCGTGGTCTGGCGAGCAGCAGGCCCACAGGCAGGCGCGGTGGACGCCCGTCTCGAGCAGGAGATCACCGAACTGCTCGGCGCCGTGCACGCGGTGCAGAGCGGCGGGGCGAAGTTGCCCGGCGGCCTCTGGATCGTCACCGAGCGCGCCGTCGCGTGCGAGTCGGGCGAACCGGTCGACCCGGTGCAGGCAGCCCTGTGGGGCTTCGGACGCACCGCGATCAACGAGGAACCGGCGCTACGGCCCCGCCTCGTGGACTGCGACGGATCGGCGGAGGCGGTCACCGTGCTGGCCGGTCTGGTGGCCCAGCCGGTCGACGAGCCGGAAATGGCTGTCCGCCAGGGGAAGCTGCTGGCATCGCGGCTACTGCCGTGGGCCCGCAGCGGGCACCTGAGCGTGCCGCGGTCCAGCGACCACGTGCTGGCTCCTACCGAGCGTGGTGCGATCGACAACCTGCGGCTGACCGAGACCGAGGTGGACCCGCCCGCCGAGGGATACGTGCAGGTGCGGGTCGAGGCCGCGGGGTTGAACTTCCGCGACGTGCTCAACGTGCTCGGCCTCTACCCAGGCGACCCGGGACCGATCGGTGGCGACTTCGCGGGCACGGTCACCCAGCTCGGCGACGGCGTCACCGGACTCACTGTGGGACAACGGGTTTACGGCTCGATGCAGGGCGCGTTCGCGAGCAGGTTCAACGTGCCCGGCCAGTTCCTGGCGCCGATCCCCGACGGCATCAGCGCGGTGGAGGCCGCGACGATCCCTGCCGCCGCGCTGACTGTCCGGCTGTCCTTCGACTGGGCGCAGCTGAAGCCCGGCGACAAGGTGCTGATTCACGCCGCCAGCGGTGGCGTGGGCTTGGCCGCGGTCCAGATGGCGCAGCACTGCGGCGCCGAGGTCTACGCCACCGCGAGCACCTTCAAGCGGGACACTCTGCGCCGGCTCGGCGTGAAGTACGTCTATGACTCGCGCACAACGGAGTTCGCCGACCAGATCCTGGCCGACACCGACGGCGCCGGCGTGGACGTGGTGCTCAACAGCCTGACCAGCGACGGGTTCATCGACGCGACGCTGCGCGCCACGGCCCAGGGTGGCCGGTTCGCCGAGATCGCCAAGCGCGACATCTGGACCACCGAGCAGATGGCCGCCGCCCGCCCCGACGTCGGCTACGAGATCGTCGCGCTGGACACGGTCATGTTCACCGAGCCCGACCGCATCCGCGACCTGCTCACCGAGGTCTCCGACGGGCTGGCCCGGGGCGAGTGGACACCGCTGCCCGCCGAGATCTATCCGCTGACCGAGGCGAGGTCGGCCTTCCGGCGCATGCAGCAGGCCCGTCACATCGGCAAGATCGTGCTGCAGATGCCCACCCCGCTGCAGCCGCGATCCGATCGGACCTACCTGATCACCGGCGGGCTCGGCGCGATCGGGCTGCACACCGCGGCATACCTGGCTCAGCTGGGTGCGGGCGACGTGGTCCTCACCAGCCGCCGCGCCCCGTCGGCGGACGCCCAGGCGCTCATCGACGACGTCACCGAGCGGTACCGCTGCCGCGTGCACGTCGTCACCGCCGACGTCGCTGACGACGAGGACGTGCGCCGGGTACTCGACCACATCCGCGCCGAGCTGCCACCCCTCGGCGGCGTCCTGCATCTGGCCGGGGTGCTCGACGACGCGCTGCTGTCCGGTCTGGATCTCGACCGGTTCCGCACGACGTTGGCGCCGAAGGCATTCGGTGCGTCTCACCTGGATCGGCTGACCCGCGACGACGATCTCGAGTTCTTCATCGTGTCGTCGTCGGTGTCGAGCGTGTTCGGCTCCCCCGGTCAGGCCAACTACGCGACCGCAAACGCATTCCTCGACGGCCTGGTCGCACAGCGCCGCGCAGCCGGCCTGCCGGCGACCGGCGTCAACTTCGGCCCCTGGGGCCGGGGCGGCATGGCGTCGTCGGAGGCGGCGAGCGCGAACATCAGCGCGCAGGGATTGATCCCGCTGGAACCCTCGGCCGCGCTCGGAGCGCTGGCCGAGGTGGTGGCCAACGGCACCGGTCAGGCGACGGTGATCAAGGCGAACTGGGCCCGCGCGGCCAAGGTGCTGGGCGCGGCGCGCCCGCCCATCCTTGACCTGGTGCTGCCGCGCGACGGCGACGAGGTGACCGGGGACAGCGAGCTGCTACGCCAACTGCAGGAGATCCCCGTGCCTGCGCGGGCCGCGTTCGTCACCGAATTCCTGCAGCGCGAGGTGCAGAACTTCCTGCGCCTGGCGCAGCCGCCCGCGGCGTCGGCCCGGTTCCTGGACCTGGGCACGGACTCGCTGATGGCGATCGAGCTGCGGAACCGGTTGCACAGCCAGTTCGGCGGGGCCTTCACGATCAATGCGACCGCGGTCTTCGACTACCCGACGATCGGCGGGCTCGGCGAGTACCTGGTGGGCCAGCTGCCCGACGCGGAACCAGCCGCACCGGCCGCAGAACCGGACCAGGCCGGCTGAATCGAACGTAATGGGGACGTCGTGACCGTGCCGGCCGGCGGCGGACGACCGCCGGGTAGGGTAGTCCGGCATGGTCGACACCCACCACCCCCCGCGCTCGAAAAACGTTATCGCGCTCGCGATCTCGGTAGCCGCGGTCGTCGTGGCGTCGACGCTGGGTGGGCTGGCCTCGGCCACGTCAGCGGAGGACTACGCGAAGCTGCAGCAGCCGGGGTGGGCCCCTCCGTCCTGGGTGTTCGGTCCCGTCTGGACGCTGCTCTACACGATGATGGCCGTGGCGGCCTGGCTGGTCTGGCGCAGCGGTCCGCTGCGGGACACCCGGCCCGCGCTCGTCGCCTACGCCGCACAGCTGGTGCTCAATGCCGCATGGACACCACTGTTCTTCGGCCTGGGGTGGCGCGGCATCGCATTCGCCGAACTGAGCGTGCTGTGGCTGATCCTGATCGGCACAGTCGTCCTGTTCTTCCGCCGAAGTACGACGGCCGGCTGGCTGCTGGTCCCCTATCTGGCGTGGACGACTTTCGCCCTGTGCCTCAATTTCGCTGTCTGGCAACTGAATTCCTGAGGAGGAGCACACCATGACCAGATCGGTGTTCATCACCGGCGGAGCGACCGGCATCGGCCGGGCCACCGCCTTGCTCCTCGCCCAGCGCGGCTACTTCGTCGGCGCCTACGACATCGACGACGAGCGGCTGGCCGTCCTCGACAACGACCTCAAGGCCGTGGGCGGCCGCGGTGTCGTCGGCCACCTCGACGTCACCGACGCCGACGAGATGGCCAGCAGGCTGGCCGAGTTCTACGAAACCGCCGGCGGCAGGCTCGACGTCCTGATCAACAACGCGGGATTGCTCAATGCCGGCCGCTTCGAGGAGATCCCCCTCGACGTGCACCACCGCGAGGTCGAGGTCAACGTCAAGGGCGTGGTGAACGGGCTGCACGCGGGTTTCCCGTATCTGAAGAGCACCCCCGGCGCGGTGGTGGTGAACCTGGCTTCGGCGTCGGCGATCTACGGCCAAGCTGAGCTCGCCAACTACAGCGCCACCAAGTTCTTCGTCCGCGCGATGACCGAGGCGCTGAATCTGGAGTGGGGCCGCCACGACATCCGCGTCATCGACATGTGGCCGCTGTACGTGAACACCGCGATGACCAAAGACGTCAGCACCGGCACCACCACCTCGCTGGGTATCCGCCTCACCGCGCAGGACATCGCCGAGGGCATCGCCGCCGCGATCGAGCCGACACTGTCCCGAAAGGTGCTGCGGCAGGTGCACTTCCCGGTGGGCACGCAGGCCAAGGCGTTGGCGGCCGGGGCCCGGTTCTCGCCGGCATGGCTCACCCGGTTGGTCAACAAGCGCCTCGCCGGGCACTGATCGGGGGGCTCAGGCCCAGCGGGTCGCCTCGACCTCCGGCGCGAGCGGGGGATGCAGCGGGACGTCGAGTCCGTCGTAGATGCCCGGCTTCTGGGTGACCAGCCACCCGATGGCGCCCAGCAGGCGGTTGGCCGCGGTGGTGTTGCCGCCGTCGGCGCGGGTGCCGCCGGGCACGTCGGCCCTCGTCACGATCGTCAGTTGCGGGTCACCGTCGACGATCACGCGATGATCGCCCACCCCCTGGTCGGGCTGCGGCCACTGCGGGGCGCACGTGGGGTGGATGCGGGTGATGTGTTCGACGATCACGCGTTGGGTGCCGCCGGCCCAGCCGATGACGCGCAGGAAGAACGCGCCCTGGGTGCCCTTCTCGAACCGACCCATCACCGTGTCGACGGTGTCCTCGAGCGGTAACCGCTCCACCTCTTCGGTGATCTCGTCGATCTCGATGCCCAAGCCGCGGCCGATGAGGCGGATGTTGCCGCCCCACACCATCGTCGGGATCGACGGCAGCAACATCATCGGCGTCTCCTCCATCGGGCCGCCGAATCCGCAGGACACCTTGACCGCATACGGCTGGTCGTAGGTGGAGTAGTCGAAGATCTCCTGGCAGGTGATGGTGCGGATGCGCGTGCACAGGCCGGCGGCCGTCACGACCAGCGCGTCGTTGGCCCACCCAGGATCGACACCGCTGACCAGCAACGAGGCTCGGCCCTCCTCGGCGGCCGCGGTGAGGCGCTGCACCCACTCGGGTGGGGCGGACGCCGGGTCGTAGAGCGAGTACAGCGACGGGGTCACGACGTGCGCGCCGGCGCGCAGGCAACGCTCGATGTCCGCGACAGCCTCATCGGGCCGGATGTCCCCCGAGGCCATGTACGCCACCGCGTCGACGTGAGCCAGTGCCGCGTCGACGTCGGTACCGGCCAAGATTCCCGTCGCCGCTTCCAGTCCGGCGAACGTCGCCGCGTCTCGGCCCGCCTTGTCCGGCGACGACGTGAGGACCGCCGTCAGACGCAGCCCCGGAAACGCCGTGACGGACCGGATCGCCGTCGCGCCCATGTTGCCCGTTCCCCATGCCCCGACACCGATGCTGGACGCCATCTCTCCCACCCTAGACAGCTAAACGTGACGATCATCACAGGGGGGTGTAAGGCCAGCTCAGAACCCTTATCGCGGGGGAAATCAGCGCCCGGCCAACTGGTGAGTTGGTTAGCGTGCAGAAATTGCTCACAGTGATCTTGCGTTGTAGTTACCGGACGGTATAGTAGCGCGCAGTTACTGGTGGGTAACTTAGCCGTGAGTACCCAACCGCACGTGGCGTTCTCGACGAGGAGGAAAAGTGAGCCACTACAAGAGCAATGTTCGCGACCAGGTGTTCAACCTGTTCGAGGTTCTCGGGGTCGACAAGGCGTTGGGTCAGGGCTCGTATGCCGACCTCGACGTCGACACCGCCGTCGAGATGCTGGGCGAGATCGCCCGGCTCGCGGAGGGCCCCGTGGCGGCCTCCTTCGAGGAGGGCGATCGCAACCCGCCTGTCTTCGACCCGAAGACCCACACGGTGACGCTGCCCGAGGCGTTCAAGAAGTCCGTACGCGCCGTCGTCGAGGGTGGCTGGGACAAGCTGTCCGTCAGCGAGGAGCTCGGCGGAACGCCGATGCCGAGCGCGCTGTCGTGGGCCCTGCAGGAGCACATCCTGGGCGCCAACCCGGCCGTCTACATGTACGCGATGGGCGCCGGATTCGCCGACATCTTCTACCACCTGGGCACCGAAGAGCAGAAGAAGTGGGCCATGCTCGCCGCCGAGCGCGGCTGGGGCTCCACCATGGTGCTGACCGAGCCCGACGCCGGCTCCGACGTGGGCGCCGGCCGCACCCGTGCCGTCCAGCAGCCCGACGGCACGTGGCACATCGACGGTGTGAAGCGCTTCATCACCTCGGCCGACTCGGACGACCTGTTCGAGAACATCATGCATCTGGTGCTGGCTCGCCCCGAGGGCGCAGGCCCGGGCACCAAGGGCCTGTCGCTGTTCTTCGTGCCGAAGTTCCACTTCGATCCCGAGACCGGTGAGCCAGGAGAGCGCAACGGCGCCTTCGTCACCAACGTCGAGCACAAAATGGGCCTGAAGGTCTCGGCCACCTGTGAGCTCTCGCTCGGCCAGCACGGCACCCCCGCCGTGGGTTGGCTCGTCGGCGAGGTGCACGACGGCATCGCGCAGATGTTCGACGTGATCGAGCAGGCCCGAATGATGGTGGGCACCAAGGCTATTGCCACGCTGTCGACCGGCTACCTGAACGCGCTGGAGTACGCCAAGTCGCGCGTGCAGGGTGCCGATCTGACCCAGATGACCGACAAGACCGCGCCGCGCGTGACCATCACGCACCACCCGGACGTTCGTCGCTCGCTGATGACCCAGAAGGCCTACGCCGAGGGCCTGCGCGCGCTGTACCTGTTCACCGCCACGCACCAGGACGCCGAGGTGGCCAAGGCCATTCACGGCATCGAGCCGGAGCTGGCCGTCAAGGTCAACGATTTGATGCTGCCGATCGTCAAGGGTGTCGGCTCGGAGCAGGCCTACGCGAAGCTGACCGAGTCGCTGCAGACCTTCGGCGGATCGGGCTTCCTGCAGGACTACCCGATCGAGCAGTACATCCGCGACGCCAAGATCGACTCGCTGTACGAGGGCACCACCGCCATCCAGGCGCAGGACTTCTTCTTCCGCAAGATCGTCCGCGACAAGGGTGTGGCGCTGGCGCACGTGGCCGGCCAGATCGAGCAGTTCGTGAAGGCTGAGACCGGCAACGGCCGGCTGAAGACTGAGCGTGCGCTGCTGGCGACCGCGTTGGAGGACGTGCAGGGCATGGCCGCCACGCTGACCGGCTACCTGATGGCCGCCCAGGACGATGCCGCGAGCATCTACAAGGTGGGCCTGGGTTCGGTGCGCTTCCTGATGAGCGTCGGCGATCTGATGCTCGGCTGGCTGCTGCAGCGTCAGGCCGCGGTCGCGATCGAGAAGCTCGACGCCGGTGCTTCCGGTGACGAGCGTGCCTTCTACGAGGGCAAGCTCGCGGTGGCGTCGTTCTTCGCGAAAAACATGCTGCCGATGCTGACCAGCACCCGCGCGATCCTGGACAACCTCGACAACGAGGTCATGGAGCTGGACGAAGCGGCCTTCTAGACCGCCTCATCCCACGAGACGCCCCCGGACTCTTCCCGGGGGCGTCTTGTTTTTGGCGCGAGAAGACGCGAACTCGAGTGTTCTCCCGGCGTGTCTACTCGAGTTCGCGTCTGGTCGCCGTAAGAAGTCAGCCCAGTGAGCGGAGGAAGGCGCGGGTGCGGGCCCGCACCTCCGGATCGGCCGCGAAGACGGCGGCGACGAACTCGTCGACACCCGCCGCCTCCAGTTCCGCGAGCCGGTCGCGCACTGTCGCCTCGTCACCGATGATCGCCGCGTCCTGCGGCCCGGCATACCCCTCGCGATCCAGCATCGCCCGATACGACGGCAGGGTGCCGTAGACGGCGAACTGCTCGGCGGCCTCGGCGCGCAACGCGTCGGCGTCGTCGGTCAGCGCGATCGGGAGCGCCGCGACGACGCGCACCGCGTCCTCGGACCGGCCCGCGTCGGCGGCGGCCTGCCTCAGCGTCGGGCTGACATGCCCGCTCAGCGTCGTCGGCCCGGTCATCCACGTGCACGTGCCCGACGTCCGCCGACCCGCCAGCCGGAGCATCTGCGGCCCCAGCGCGGCGATGTACACGTCGGGGCGCGGCGCCCCGGGAACCACCAGCGCCCCGCGCGTCGTCACCGTCTCACCCGGTGCGGAGGCCTGCTCGCCGGCCAGAAGCGGAAGCAGCCCGTCCAGGTACTCGTTGAGCCGTCGCACCGGCTTGTCCCACGGAATGCCCCACATCCCCTCCGACACCGCGGCGTGGGTCATGCCGAGGCCGAGAGTGAATCGGCCCTGTGACGCGAGGCTGGTGGTCAGCGCGGCCTGCGCCATGTGCATCGGGTGCTGATTCTGGATCGGGATGACGCCGCTGGCCGCCTCGATCGTGTCGACCTCGCGCAGGGCGATGGCCAGAATCGTCAGGAGGTCGGGCTCGTGGGGCAGCTGACTCATCCAGACGCGGCCGAAGCCCTCGTCGCGCAGTTGCGCCAGGTAGTCGATGGTGGCGTCGATGGGCGATCCGCCGGTGAGGCCGGAGAGCTGCCCGAACATGCTGATCTGCATGCAGAAAATGTAAGAGCCCCGTGTTGCCGTCGGGTCGGGGGGTCAGACGGCAACACGGAGCTATCACGTGTATCGACGGCCCGGGCCGAGGCGTTACAGCGTCGAGGAAAAACTTTTCGCGTGTTTTCGATCGCTCCACTCGGTCGGAGTCTGCTGGTCGCGGCGGGCATATCGTCGCAGCATGAGCAGCCCACGGATTCGGATCGCCGTCCTGGACGATTACCAGGGCGTCGCACTGACCCAGGCCGACTGGTCACCGGTCACCGCGCGCGCCGACGTCGCCACGTTCTCCGATCACGTGTCCGACGAGGACGATCTGGTGGCTCGGCTCGCGCCGTTCGACGTGGTGTTCGTGATGCGCGAACGCACGCCGCTGCCGCGCACGGTTCTCGAGCGCCTGCCGCGGCTGAAGATGATCGCATCGACCGGGCCCTCCAACGCGTCGATCGACATGGCGGCAGCCCAGGAACTGGGCATCCACGTCAGCGGCACCGGCGGCAGCGTGGCATCGACGGTGGAACTGACCTGGGCGCTGATCCTCGCGGCGTCGCGGCACCTGGTCGCCGAGAGCCGATCGATCGCCGAGGGCGGGTGGCAGACGACGGTCGGACGCGAACTTGATCGCCGGGTGCTGGGCGTGCTCGGCCTCGGGCGCATCGGGTCGCGGGTCGCCCGCATCGGCGCGGCTTTCGGCATGGACGTGGTGGCGTGGAGTGAAAACCTCACCGCCGACGCGGCGACCGCGGCAGGAGCGCGCTACCTGCCGCGGTCGGAGTTCTTCGCCACCGCCGACGTTCTGACCGTGCACCTGCGGCTCAGCGATCGGTCTCGCGGGCTGATCGGCGCAGCTGAACTGGCCGCGATGAAGTCGACGGCGCTGCTGATCAACACGTCGCGCGGACCGATCGTCGACGAGGACGCGCTGATCGATGCCCTGACCTCGGGTGCCATCGCGGGTGCCGGTCTCGACGTCTTCGACACCGAGCCGTTGCCCGCGGCACACCCGTTGCGCACCCTGGCCACCGTGACGGCCACGCCCCACATCGGATACGTGGCCGACCGGCCCTACCGGATCTTCTTCCGCGACGCCGTCGCTGCGATCGCCGAATGGCTCGACAGCCCCTCAACGACCTAGTGCCGAGATCGACGAAAAGGCGCCCTCGACTCGCATTTTTCCGCCCAAACGTCGGTTTGGGCGTAGTGGAAGCTAGGCCTCGAGGATCGCGGTCACGCCCTGGCCGCCCGCGGCACACACCGAGATCAGGCCGCGGACCGGCTGGCCCGTTTCGGCCTTCTTCTCCGCGAGCTGCTTGGCCAGCTGCGCCACGATGCGCCCACCGGTGGCCGCGAACGGGTGCCCGGCCGCCAGCGACGAGCCGTTGACGTTGAGCTTGGACCGGTCGATCGAGCCCAGCGCAGCGTCCAGGCCGAGGCGTTCCTTGCAGTACTCCTCGGACTCCCAGGCCGCCAGCGTGGCCAGCACCACCGACGCGAACGCCTCGTGGATCTCGTAGAAGTCGAAATCCTGCAGCGCGAGGCCGTTGCGGGCCAGCAGCCGCGGCACCGCATACGTCGGCGCCATCAGCAGCCCGTCGCGGCCGTTGACGTAGTCCACCGCCGCGGTCTGACCGTCGACGAAGTAGGCCAGCACCGGGATGGACCGCGCGGCCGCCCACTCCTCGGAGGCCAACAGCGCGACCGACGCACCGTCGGTCAGCGGCGTCGAGTTTCCGGCCGTCATCGTCGCGTCGCCGGCCCGCACTCCGAACACCGGCTTGAGCTTGGCGAGCTTCTCCGGCGACGAGTCGGGCCGCAGGTTGTTGTCGCGGTAGAGCCCGAGGAACGGGCTGACCAGATCGTCGAAGAAGCCGCGGTCGTAGGCGGCGGCCATGTTGCGGTGGCTCGCGGCGGCCAGTTCGTCCTGGTCGACACGCTTGACGCCCATCTCCTTGGCCGTCACCGCGGCGTGCTCACCCATCGACATGCCGGTGCGCGGCTCGCTGTTGACGGGGATCTCGACGCCGACCGCGGCGGGAAGCTTGCCCACCAGCTTGAGCCGGTCGACGTTGGACTTGGCGCGGCGCAGACTCAGCAGCACCGAGCGCAGGTCGTCACCGAGGGCGATCGGCGCATCCGAGGCGGTGTCCACACCACCCGCAGCGGCCACCTCGTAGCGGCCCGCCGCAACGCCGTCAGCTGCGGCGATGGCGGCCTGCAGGCCGGTGCCGCAAGCCTGCTGCAGGTCGAACGCCGGCGTGTAGGAGGACAGCGAGCTGCCCAGCACGCATTCGCGCATGAGGTTGAAGTCGCGGCTGTGCTTGAGCACCGCGCCGCCGATCACCGCGTCCAGGGCCTCGCCCTTGAGGTCGAAGCGCTCGGCCAGTCCGTCGAGGACGGCGGTGAACATGTCCTGGTTGGACGCGTTCGCGTAGGCGCCATCTGAGCGCGCGAACGGTATCCGGTTGCCTCCGAGGATGGCTACCCGTCGGGTTGTCTTGTCGGCCACGTCTGCCTCCCGGCGTCGCGAGGGTGGTTGGTGTCGAGGGTCATACTACCCACCGTTCTTACTCTGGAGTAAGTTCGTGATGGATACGACAGTGGTGGGTAACCCCAGCACCGTCGACAGACATGTACCCGGATTCTCGAAAGGCAGCGCCGTGGCTACCGATCTCCTCTCCCAAGTCGTCAACTCCGGACCGGGATCCTTCCTGGCGAAGCAGTTGGGCGTCCCGCAGCCCGAACCGCTGCGCCGCTACAAGGCCGGCGAACCGCCGCTGGCGGGCTCGCTGCTGATCGGCGGTGACGGCCGCGTGGTCGAACCGCTGCGTGCCGCGTTGGCCGAGGACTACGACCTGGTGGTCAACAACCTCGGCGGCCGCTGGGCGGACAAGTTCGGCGGTCTGGTGTTCGACGCCACCGACATCACCCAGCCGGAAGGGCTCAAGGCCCTCTACGAGTTCTTCACTCCGCTGCTGCGCAACCTCGGCCACTCGGGCCGGATCGTCGTCGTCGGTACCACCCCCGAAGAGATCAGCGACGTCCACGAGCGCGCCTGTCAGCGCGCGCTCGAGGGCTTCACCCGCTCGCTGGGCAAGGAACTGCGCAACGGCGCCACCATCGGCCTGGTCTACCTGCACCCCGACGCCAAGCCGGCGGCGACAGGGCTCGAGTCGACGCTGCGGTTCCTGCTGTCCGGGAAGTCCGCGTACGTGGACGCGCAGGTGTTCCGCGTCGGCGCCGCCGACGCCACCCCGCCCGCGGACTGGGACAAGCCGCTCGACGGGAAGGTCGCCGTGGTCACCGGCGCTGCCCGCGGCATCGGTGCGACGATCGCCGAGGTGTTCGCCCGCGACGGGGCCAAGGTGATCGCTGTGGACGTCGAGCAGGCCGCCGAGCCGCTCGCCGAGCTGGCCACCAAGATCGGCGGCACCGCGCTGACGCTCGACGTCACCGCCGCCGACGCCGTGGACCGCATCACCGAGCACGTCACGCAGCACTACGGCGGCACGCTCGACATCCTGGTCAACAACGCCGGCATCACCCGCGACAAGCTGCTGGCCAACATGGACGAGGCCCGCTGGGACTCCGTGATCGCCGTGAATCTGCTTGCCCCGCTTCGCCTGGCCGAAGGCCTGGTGGGCAACGGCACGATCGGTGAGGGCGGCCGAATCGTCGGGCTTTCCTCGATGGCGGGCATCGCGGGCAACCGCGGGCAGACCAACTACGCCGCGACCAAGGCCGGCATGATCGGGCTGACCGACGCGCTCGCCCCGGAATTCGGCGAGAAGAACATCACCATCAACGCGATCGCCCCCGGATTCATCGAGACCAAGATGACCGACGCGATCCCGCTGGCCACCCGCGAGGTGGGGCGCCGACTCAACTCGCTCTTCCAGGGTGGTCAGCCCGTCGACGTCGCCGAGGCCATCGCCTACTTCGCGAGCCCGGCGTCGAATGCCGTGACGGGCAACACGATTCGCGTGTGCGGCCAAGCATTGCTGGGGGCCTGACATGAGCGAGGGTGGGCAGCCGTCGGGGCTGCGCAACCTGGTGCTGGCCGCGGCCGGCGCGCTCCCGTTCGTCCCGCGCGGGGACACCTTGCCGCAACGCCGGCTGACCGTCGACGAGCTCAGCATCGACCCGGCGCACGTGGCGGCGTACGCGAACGCCACCGGGCTGCGGTTCGCCAACACGGTGCCGCTGACCTATCCGTTCGCGTTGACGTTCCCGACGGTGATGGCGTTGATCACGGGGTTCGACTTCCCGTTCGCCGCCATGGGTTCGGTGCACGTGGAGAACCACATCACCCAGTACCGTCCGATCGCGGTCACCGACACCGTGTCGGCCGCAGTCCATGCCGAGAACATGCGTGAGCACCGGCGCGGGCTGCTGGTCGACGTGATCACCGACGTCACGGTGGGCAACGAGACGGCCTGGCATCAGGTCACCACGTTCCTGCACCAGCAGCGCACCAGCCTCTCCGACGAGCCGAAGGCGCCGCCGGCGAAGCAGCCCAAGCTGGGCCCGCCGAACGCGGTGCTGTCGGTGACGCCCGGCCAGATCCGGCACTACGCGTCCGTCGGCGGTGACCACAACCCGATCCACACCAACGCGGTCGCGGCGAAGCTGTTCGGCTTCCCGACCGTCATCGCGCATGGAATGTGGAGCGCGGCAGCGGTTTTGGCCAACATCGAGGGTCAGCTTCCGGATGCGGTCACGTACTCGGTCAAGTTCGCCAAGCCCGTCGTGCTGCCCGCCAAGGCCGGGTTGTACGTGGACCGGCGTGGCGACGGGTGGGAGTTGACGTTGCGACACCTGAGCAAGGGGCATCCGCACCTGACGGGCACGGTCTCGCCGGCCTGAGCGATTCAGGTCTTCGAGACAGCCTCGGCGTCGGAAGGCGCTGGGGCGCCCTTGAGGCCCAGCCAGAACAGGTCGATCATCAACGCCGCGGCCTCGTCGACGTCGGCATCGCCCGTGCTGACGCGCGAGGCCACGGCCTCACCGGCGCCCACCAGCGCGACGGCCATCATGTCGAAATCGGTGTTGGGCCCGGGGAATCGGGTGCCCGAGCGCAGCAACCGGCCGACGAGTTCGATGATGCGCTCGCGGCCTTCGCGCACGGTGTGGGCGAACCGTTGCGAGCTGGTTGCCTGTGTGTAGAGCACCATCCACGACGAGCGGTTCTCGTCGATGTACTTGAGGAATGCCAGCACCGCGCTGCGCAGCAGCTCCTTGGGCGGATCGGTGAAATCGATCTTGTCGCGCACCTCGTCGACGAAGCGGGCGAGCTCACGGTCAAGGCAGGCCGCGAACAACTCTTCCTTGGAGCCGTAGTACAGGTACAGCATCGGCTTGCTGATCTGCGCCTCGGCGGCGATCGCATCCATCGACGTCTCGTGATAGCCGTTCACCGAGAAGATCTGCACGGCGGCGTCGAGCATCTGCTGCTCGCGGACGGCGCGAGGCAAGCGCTTGGTCCCACCTGCCATGACGCGCCTTTCTCGACTTCCAGCCAACCTGCTTACCAACACAGGGTAAGCACTGGCTGACGAATCAGCCGCCGCAGCGCGGTGACGGGCCCTTCAGAGCGGCCAACCGGGTCACCGACGCATCGACGGCCGATTGGGACAGTTCGCCTGCCGCGACGGCCTTCTCCAGACGATCGAGCACCGCGGGCACCTCGGTCGTCGTGATCCACAGCGCGACGTCGGCGCCGGCCTGCAGGGACCGCAGCACCGCGTCGGCAACGCCGAACCGGTCGGAGATGGCCTTCATGCTCGACAGGTCGTCGGTGAAGACCACGCCGCCGAACGGCGGGCCGCCGTAGTCACCGGAGCGCAGCAGCGCGTACGCGGCGGGGCTGAGGCTGGCCGGTTCGCTGCCCGTCAGGCCCGGCACCTCCATGTGGCCGACCATCACGGCCACAGGGCCCTGCGTCGTCAACGTCCGGTAAGGCACCAGGTCATTGGCCTGCAGATCCGCCAGGGGCGGCGTGACCACGCTGCCGGCGTGCGAGTCGCCGGAACCGTGGCCGTGTCCGGGGAAGTGCTTGAGCACCGGCAGCAGACCCGCGTCGCGCAGCCCCCGGGCATAGGCACCGGCGTAGTCGGTGACGGTGGCGGGGTCCGCGCCGAAGGAGCGGTCGCCGATCACCGTGTCGTCGGGGGCGTCCGTGACGTCGACGACGGGCGCGAAGTCGATGGTGATGCCCATGCCGCGCATCTGACGGCCCCGGTCGAGCGCGATCTGGTACACCTGCTCGGGCGTGTCGGTCGCGGCCAGTGTGCGGGGAGCGGGTTGGCTGCCGATCAGCTTCGCCAGCCGCGACACGCGGCCGCCCTCCTCGTCGACGCTGACCGCCAGCGGCAGCGGTCCGGCGTTCTTGGCGATGTCGGCGAGGGAGCCGTCGGTGAGCATCGACAGGTCCGTCCAACTGCCGATCATGATGCCGCCGACGTGCTGGCTGTCGACGACGGCGCGGGCGTCGGCTGCGCCGGTCACCCCGACCATCAGCAGCTGGGCCAGCTTGTCGCGCACCGACATAGTGGCCACTGCGGCGCCGGGATCGCCGCACGCGGGTGCGGCCGGGGCCTGCGGGGGCGTGATGCCCGGTAGCGGACCGGCGGCCTGGGCGACGGTCGACGCGGTGGGAGACTCGGCGGGCGGGTTGGCGTCCGACGACGCGCAACCGGCGAGCAGCACCGATGTCGCGAGCATTCCGGTCACGGTCCTGAGTGCGCTCTTCGAAACAGCCATCGGGCTCGACCCTAACCGCAAGGCACGCCTCAGCCATAGTCTGAAGGGAACCGGGGCGGGGAGGAGGACGAATGCCAGGCGGACAGACCGTCGTGCTCATCGCCTTCGACGGTTCGCCGACGGCGCGTCGCGCGGTGGAGCACGCCAGCCGGTTCCTGACCGTGAACCGTGCGGTCGTGCTCACGGTGTGGACGCCGATCGATCGCGGATCCCCGGCGGTCGCCTATGACCTCGACGGACCACCCGATCCGCCGGCCGCCGACGAGATCGACATCGCTCTGGCCGAAGCGCAGCGCACCAACGCCGAGGGCGTCGCGCTGGCGACGACGGCCGGCCTGCCCGCCGAACCGATGTGCGCCGCGCAGACCTCGACGGTGTGGGCGACGATCATCGCGGCGGCCGACGAGGTCGATGCCGATCTGATCGTCACCGGAACGCGTGCGATCACGGGTTTCCGCTCGCTGGTGCAGTCCAGCGTCGCCGACCACGTGCGGCGCCGGGGGCACCGGCCGGTGCTCATCGTGCCCCCTGAGCTCTGAGTCGCCCGTGCTAGTTTGTGGCCCATGGATCGGTTCCTCGTACCTGCGGCGGCCAGCGTCGTCGTCGGCCTGCTGTTGGGCGCGGCGGCCGTGTTCGGGGTCACGCTGATGGTCCAGCAGGACACCAGGCCCCCTCTGCAGGCGGGCGATCCTGCGTCCTCGGTGCTCAACAGGGTCGAGTACGGCGACCGTAGCTGAGCCGACAACCCAGCCGCTGTCGCGGCGCTGGTTGTGGGTGGCCGCCGCGGCGGCGCTGGTCCTGACGTTCGCCCAGTCCCCCGGCCAGATCTCCCCGGACACCAAGCTCGATCTCACCGCCAATCCGCTGCGCTTCCTGACGCGCGCGTTCACGCTCTGGAACAGCGAGCTTCCGTTCGGCCAGGCGCAGAACCAGGCGTACGGCTATCTGTTCCCGCACGGCACCTTCTTCCTCGCCGGCGATCTGCTCGGAGTGCCCGGGTGGATCACCCAGCGGCTGTGGTGGGCGCTGCTGCTGGTGGCCGGGTTCTGGGGCGTGCTGCGCGTCGCCGAAGCCCTGCAGATCGGCACGACGACCTCACGGGTGATCGGAGCGCTGGCCTTCACCCTGTCGCCGCGGGTGCTGACGACGATCGGGGCGATCTCGTCGGAGACGCTGCCGATGATGCTGGCGCCGTGGGTGTTGCTGCCGGTCATCCTGGCTCTCCGGGGCGATCCGCGGGTGCGCCTGCTGGCCGCGCGCTCGGCGGTGGCGATCGCGCTGATGGGTGCAGTGAACGCGGTCGCGACGCTGACGGCCTGCCTGTGCACGGTGGTGTGGTTGGCGTGCCACCGGCCGGGGCCGACGTGGCGGCGGTTCGTGGCGTGGTGGCTGCCGTGTGTGGCGCTGGCGGTGGTGTGGTGGGTGGTCGCGCTGTTGCAGCTGGGCCGCATCAGTCCGCCGTTTCTGGACTTCATCGAGTCGTCGGGGGTGACGACGCAGTGGATGTCGCTGACCGAGATGCTGCGCGGCACGGGCGCCTGGACGCCCTATGTGGCACCGACCGCGACCGCGGGATCGACGCTCGTGACGGGCTCGGCTGCCGTGCTGGCGACGACGCTCGTGGCGGCGGGTGGGCTGGCAGGCCTGGCGTTGCGGAGCATGCCGGCCCGGGGGCGGCTGGTGACGATGCTGCTGATGGGCGTCGTTTTGCTGGCTGCCGGCTACTCCGGCGGGCTGGGTTCGCCGATCGCGGCGCAGGTGCAGGCGTTCCTCGACGGCGACGGCACGCCGCTGCGCAACCTCCACAAACTCGAGCCGCTGCTGCGGTTGCCGCTGGCGCTGGGGATCGCGCATCTCCTGGGGCGGATTCCGCTGCCGGGCAGCGTGCCGCGGCCGGTCTGGCGACGCGCATTCGCCCATCCCGAGGACGACAAGCGGGTCGCCGTCGGTGTCGTGGTGCTGGCCGCACTCGTCGCGGCGACGTCCTTGGCGTGGACGGGTCGGCTGACGCCGCCGGGGACCTTCGACGCGATCCCGCAGTACTGGCATGACACGGCGGCATGGCTGGACGACCACGACGCCGGGGGCCGCGTCCTGGTGGCCCCGGGCGCGCCGTTCGCCACGCAGGTGTGGGGCAACAGCCACGACGAGCCGCTGCAGGTCCTCGGTGACAGCTCGTGGGGAGTGCGCGACTCCATCCCGCTGACGCCGCCGGAGACGATCCGGGCTCTCGATTCGGTGCAGCGGCTCTTCGCCGCCGGCCGGCCGTCTGCCGGACTCACCGACACCCTTGTCCGACAGGGTATTTCGTATGTGGTCGTCCGCAACGACCTGGATCAGGACAGCAGGTCGGCGCGGCCGATCCTCGTGCACCGGGCCATCGACGGCTCCCCCGGTCTGACCAAGGTGGCCGAGTTCGGCGACACCGTGGGCCCGGGCACGCTGGAGGGCTTCATCACCGACAGCGGGCTGCGGCCCCGCTACCCTGCCGTCGAGATCTACCGCGTCGCCGGACCCCCCGACGCGATGGCGCCCTACCTCGTCGACGCCGACGCCATGCCCCGCGTCGACGGCGCCCCGGAATCATTGCTGCGCCTCGACGAACGACGACGCCTGACCGGCCGGCCGCCACTCGGCCCTGCCCTGCTCACCCAGGATGCGCTGCGCGCCGGGCTGCCGGCGCCGCTGGTGACGGTCACCGACACCCCGATGGCGCGGGAGACCGACTACGGCCGGGTGGACGATCACAGCTCGGCTGTCCGCGCCCCCGGCGACGCCCGCAACACTTTCAACCGCGTGCCCGACTACCCGTCGCGGGGCGCGACCCCCGCGCAGGGCGCGTGGGGCGGCGGCCGGATCACGGTGTCGAGCGCAGCGTCGGATTCCACTGCGCTGCCCAATGTCTCACCGGCATCGGGCCCGCCGGCCGCGATCGACGGCGACTCGTCGACAAGCTGGGTGTCGAACTCCCTGCAGAGCGCGATCGGACAGTGGCTGCAGATCGATTTCGATCACCCGGTCACCAATGCGACGTTGACGCTGACACCCAGCGCCACTGCTCTCGGGGCGCAGGTCCGCCGGATCGAGGTGTCCACGGCCACCGGGACCAGCACGGTGCGGTTCGACGAGCCGGGCAAGCCCCTCACCGTCGCACTGCCCTACGGCGAGTCGCCCTGGGTGCGCATCACCGCTGTCGCCACCGACGACGGCTCCCCCGGTGTGCAGTTCGGCGTCACCGACCTGTCGGTCACGCAGTACGACGCGAACGGGTTCGCCCATCCGGTGAACTTGCGCCACACCGTGGAGGTGCCCGGCCCTCCGCCCGGTTCGGCTGTGGCGCAATGGGATCTGGGTGCCGAGCTGCTGGGCCGGCTGGGTTGCGCGTCGAGCGCCACCGGTCTGCGGTGCGCGGCCGCGATGGCGCTGGCGTCCGAGGAGCCGGTCAACCTGAGCCGCACCCTCACGGTGCCGACCCCCACGGAGGTGACCCCGACCGTGTGGGTGCGCGCCCGCCAGGGGCCCAAGCTCGCCGACCTGATCGCCCAGCCCGATACCACCCGCGCCGGCGGCGACTCCGATCTGATCGACGTGCTCGGTTCTGCCTACGCGGCCACTGACGGCGATCCCGGTACGGCGTGGACCGCGCCCCAGCGGGTGACCCAACCCCGCTCCCCCGCCACACTGGTGCTGAAGTTACCGTCAGCGCAGGCTGTTTCGTCGCTTCGAGTGACGCCGAGTGAGTCGACGCTGCCCGCGCATCCGACGCTGATCGCTGTCGATCTGGGTGGCGGCCCCGAGGTGCGCCGCCTCACCGACGGCACCGAGACGCTGCGCCTGACGACCCGGGTGACCGACACGATCACGATCTCCCTGCTCGACTGGCACGACGTGATCGACCGCACCGCACTGGGATTCGACCAGCTCAAGCCGCCAGGACTTGCCGAGGTGGTCGCCCTGGATCCGCGGGGACGCCCGATCGGCGCGGCCAATGCAGCCGAGAACCGCACCCGCACGGTCACGCTGCCGTGCGGCCAGGGCCCGATCATCGCTGTCGCGGGGCAGTTCATCCAGACCTCGGTCCGCACCACGGTCGGCACCCTGCTCGACGGCGCACCGATCCCCGCCCAGCCGTGCCGCCCCGGGCCGATCGCGTTGCCCGCCGGACAGCAGGAGTTGGTGATCAGCCCCGGCGCGGCGCTCGTGGTCGACGGTGTCGCGCTCGATACACCCCGATCCGGTGAGATCCGCTCAGCGGCAGAGCAATCCGTCGACACCGAGCAGTGGGCCAACGATCGCAGGCAGGTGGATGTCGCACCGTCGGACCGGGAGCGGGTGCTGGTCGTGCCCGAGAGCATCAATCCCGGATGGTCAGCCCGCGGCCCGGACGGGGCGGCGCTGCGCGCCATCACCGTCAACGGCTGGCAGCAGGGCTGGCTGGTGCCGCCGGGCGCCGGGGGTGCCGTGACGATGGACTTCACCGCCAACGCCCCGTACCGGACGGGTCTGATCGGTGGCCTGGCTCTACTGCCGCTGCTGTTCGCGCTGGCCGCCGTCCCGATGCGGCGACGACGGGATCCCGGCTCGCCCGCGCAGCCCTGGTCTCCCGGCCTGGTCGCCGTCGGCGTCGCCGCCACCGCGGCCGCGACGGTGATCGCGGGGCCCGCCGGCACGGTCCTGGCAGCAGGTGCGTTCACCGCGCGTTTCCTGCTCCGCCGTCGAGAAGCGCTGTGCGACAACATCACCGTCGTCGCGGCCGCTGGCGGGCTGACGCTGGCCGGCGCCGTGCTCAGCATGTACCCGTGGCGCTCCGTCGACGGCTACATCGGCCATTCCCCGTGGGTGCAGCTGCCGGCGCTGGTCTCCGTCGTGGCCGTCGCCGTCTCTGCGATTCCCCGCCGCACAAAGACCCCCACCCCGCAGGATGACTGACATGAGCGCACCCGTCCCTCCGATCAGCACCCAGGTCTCTGCGCTGGCCGCCCGGGAGCCCGACGCCCCGGCCGTCACCTGCGCCGGTGTCACCGTCACCCGGGCCGAGCTGGACGCGGTCACGAACCGGCTGGCGCGGGGTCTGGCGTCACTGGGGGTGGGTGTCGGCGACTACGTGACGATCGTGCTGCCCAACTCCCTGGACTGGGTGTATGCGGTGCTGGCCTGCTGGAAGCTGGGCGCGATACCGCAACCGCTGTCGGCGCGGCTGCCCGACGCCGAGTTGGCCGCTCTGCTGGAACTGCGCCGCCCGGCCGTGCTGATGGGGCGCGCCGACCCGACCGGAATCACCCCCGATACGACGGTGTCTGTCGCGCAGGGCTTTTCGGATGAGCCGGTGCCCGAGGCGGTGTCACCGGTGTGGAAGTCGATGGCCTCGGGCGGCAGCACGGGGCGGCCGAAACTGATCGAGGCAGGTAACGACAGCCGCATCCCCGCGGCGATCGGTACCCCGCTCGGCGCTCAGGAGAACGACGTGTCGCTGATCTCGGTGCCGCTGAGCCACAACACCGGGTTCACGACGTTCGCGGTGGGTCTGCTGCAGGGCCACCACCTGGTCGTGATGCCGCGGTTCGAGCCGCGCGACTTCCTGCGCCTGGTCACCGCACACCGGGTGACGTTCCTGACCACGGTGCCCACGATCATGCAGCGCCTACTGCCGGTGTACCGCGAGAGTCCCGACGCCTACGACCTGTCGTCGATCCGCCGGTTCTGGCATCTCGCGGCACCGTGCCCACCGGTGGTGAAGCGCGCCTGGATCGACCTGCTCGGGCCGGAGGTGGTGTGGGAGCTCTACGGCGGCACCGAGCTGCAGGCGCTGACGTTCATCTCCGGCGAGCAGTGGCTGACCCACCCGGGCTCTGTCGGCGTCGTCGTCGCCGGAGAGATGACGGTGCTCGACGACGACGGCAACGAGTGCCCACCCGGGGTGCCCGGCGAGATCTACATGCGCCGCGATGCGGGTGCGCGGCCCACCTACCGCTATGTGGGCAGCACCGCCAAGAGCCGTGACGGCTGGGAATCCCTCGGCGACCTGGGCTATTTCGACTCCGACGGCTTCCTCTACCTCACCGACCGCCGCGTCGACATGTTCACCGTCGGCGGCCGCAACGTCTACCCGGCGGAGATCGAGTCGGCGCTGGCCGAACATCCCCGGGTGCTGTCCAGCCTCGCCGTCGGCGTCCCCGACGAGGACCTGGGGCAGGTGCCCTACGTCCTGGTGCAGGCGTCCGGGCTGACCGCCGACGACCTCACGGCGTTTCTCGCCGAGCGCCTCGCGCCCTACAAGATGCCGCGCACCGTCGAGTTCGTCGATCGGCCGCTGCGCGACGATGCGGGCAAGGCGCGCAGGTCGGCTGTGCGCGACGAGATCATCTCGCGACGGCAGGCTCGGTGACGTCGTCGACCGCACTGTCCAGCGGGGTGGGGTCGTTGCGCCGCTCCCACCGGCGCAAGGCGTTTCGGCACGGTGATTCGACCAGGGCATAGCTGACCGCGGCGATCGCGAACCCGAAGCCGACGGTCAGCAGCAGCACCGGCACGAAGTGGCCGTTGAACGCGAACTCGCCCAGCATCGGGAACACCATCGCCAGCGCGGCGAGGTGCCACACGAACAACCCGTAGGACCAGCGGCCGAGCGTCACCATGACCGGATGCCCGAGCAGCCGGTGCGGGGTGTCGGGGCGGTCGAGCACCAGCGGCGCAAGCAGCGCACCCGCGACGATCGCACCCATCGCGGTCTTCATCGTGACCTGCCCGATCGTGCCGAACTGCAAGCCTTCCCTGCCGGCCAGCGGCGAGGCCGCGACCAGGAACGCGGCCACCGCGATGCCGGCCGTCAACACCCGGCGACGGGCGATCCGGTGCGCCAGGCCGACCGGCGACACGGTGAGCTCGGCGAGCACCATGCCCGCGGCGAACCAGGAGAAGAACGCCGGCGGCCAGTTCCACAGGTTGTGCCCGGAGTCGGGATCGAACGGAATGCGCACCCAGAACAGGCTGGCGACGGCGGCGGCGATGATGACCGGTATGCGGGCGCGGACCGGCACCCGGCGCACCAGCAGCGCCAGGAACGGCAGCGCGATGTAGAAGGCCACCTCGACCGACAGGCTCCACATCTGGGTGAGCCCGGCGGTCAACGTCAGGGGCACGTAGATCTGGGTCAGCGTCAGATTGGACAGCCAGACCGTGGCGTCGGCCTTGGCGTCGGGCAGCAAGGTGAGGATCACCACGACCGCCACCAGATAGCCCGGCATGATCCGAACGAAGCGCGACCGCAGGTAGTGCCCGGTGGCCGGGCGCTTCCTCAGGCCGCGGGCGGCCGCGGCGTGGCCGCGCCACAGCAGGAAGCCCGACAGCGCGAAGAACACGGCGACCGCCAGGTCGAATCGGCCGAGCAGCCGGCCGGTGACGCCCGTGGTGTGGCCGGTCTGGAACGCGACGTGGGTGACGACCACGCCGATGGCTGCGCAGGCGCGCAGGCCCTCGACAGCGGGCAGGAAGCTGCGCGTGCCGCCGATCTCTGCCGACTGGGTGGACGTCACGGCGACCAGTCTGCCGGAGTCGAGGCCGGCGCCGGGAACAGGGCGGAACGCACCTCTGCTCGGTGTTGCAGGCGAGATTGCCGTCAGGGTTGTCCGCGCGACCCTCAAGGCAATGTCGGCTACAGCATCCGGAAATGGGGTCAAGCGCTCGGGACGAGGCGCAGCGGCAGGTGCTCGTGTCGGTGGATGATGTTGTTCACCGCCCAGGTCGGCTCGCCGACGAGTTCGATGCGGTCGACGCGCTCGAGGAGCGCGCCGAGCATCGCGGTGGTCTCCAGCCGGGCCAGTCCTTGGCCGGCGCACGCGTGCGCGCCGTTGCCGAACCCGACGTGACGGCCTGCGTCGTTGCGGATGTCGAAGACGGCGGGGGCGTCCCATTCCCGCTCGTCGCGGTTGGCCGAGGCGTACATCACCAGCACGCGGGAACCCGCGGGCAGCGTCACGTCACTGATCTCGCTGTCCTGCAGCACCTTTCGGGTGAATGCCCGTAGCGGCGACTCGAAGCGCACCACCTCGTTGACGGCGTTGCCCAGCAGGGAGGGGTCGGCACGCAGCAGCTGCCACTGCTCGGGGTGAGTGGAGAACAGGTACAGGGCACTCGAGATCGCGCTGATCGTCGTGTCGAGCGACGGAGCGATGTAGTCGATGAGCAGAGGGGGCACCTCGGCAGCGTCGAGGCTGCCCTCGTCGACGGCCGTGAGGAGTTCGTGCGCCATGCTCCCCGGCAACACGGTGCGCTCGCGGACCACACGATGAGCGAAGCGCAGCATGTGCAGGGCATGCGGAAAGGCCTTGGCGGCTTGCCAGTTGGCCGGCCCGAGGATGTCGAATGTCGCCGCACCCCAATCGAGGAGATGCCTGCGTTGGTCCCGCGGCCATCCGACCATGTCGGGGACGACGGCAAGCGGGAGCGCGCCCGCCAGCGCCACCCCGTCGATTCGCCCGTCGCGCACGGCGTCATCGACGAGGCTCCCCGCTTGCCGCTCGACGTCCTCGGAAATGGCGCGCAGGGCTCGCGGTAGGAGGCGGTGCGCGACGAGCTTGCGGCGGCGGCTGTGGTCGTCGCCGTCGCTGTTCAGCGTGGTGCCCCTCGACAACCTGTTGGTGAGCGGGTTCGCCGCGACGCCGTGCCCGGACAGGTAGCGGCCGTCGTCGCGCAGGGTGGCCTTGCACTCGGCGTAGCGCGGCAACGCATAGAGACGCTGGCGGCTCAGCCACACCACCGATCCCAGCTCGCGCAGCGCACGGTAGTGCGGGTGTGGATCGAGAATGGCTGTGCGCGTGTAGATGTCGGATCGGTACACCGGGACGTCAGCGCGAGGACGGAACATGTGCGAGGTCCTAGTCGTGCCGATGGGCCGGTGCGGGATCGAGGCGGAACAGCGGGAGGGCACGGCACATCGTGGCCACGTCACGTCCCGCGGCCATGACGGTGCGGTCGGGACGCACCACCGCCGTCGTGACACGGTGGCTCGCGAGCCAGCGGGCGAGTTCGGAGCCCGGCGCCGCGCGCACGATCCGCGCTCCGCGCGTCGCGACGTTATCGGCTTGGGCTGCCGTCAGCGCCTCCGTGGTGATGAGGCCGAAGCCGAGTCCGAGTTGGTCATCGAGACGAAGACCGTTGCCCAGCAGAACATTCGGGCACAGATGACCGGCGATACCGCGGGTGCGCAGGGTGCGCTTCACCAGCGTTGAGGAGTGCAGTGGCGGCGTCTGCGATTCGGTGATCTTCGACCGCAGCCCCGGTACCAGGCGTAGTCGCGGCACCACGAGAGCCCGCACGGCGGCGCCGATGCGACCGCCGGCGGTCATCGCGCGCCCGACGTTGAGCGCGAGCGAGATCATGTGGCGGGCATGCGGGCGGCGCTCGGCTTCGTAGCTGTCCGGAGCCGCCTGCTCCAGGTCACCGCGCAGGACACCGGCGATCTTCCACGCGAGGTTCATCGCGTCACGCAGCCCGGCGCCCATGCCCTGCCCGATGAAGGGCGGGGTCAGGTGGGCGGCATCGCCGAGGAGGAAGACGTTGCCGTGGCGCCACGTGTCGGCGAGCTGGGCGCGAAAGGTGTACTCCGCCGCGCGGATCAACCGCAGCTCGACATCGGCGATGTCGTGAGTCCACGGCGCGACCAGTGGACGCAGCGCGTCCAGGGTGGCGTAGTCGTCGACCGATTCGTGGTCGAGAAGCCGGAACTCCCAGCGGTAGCGGGTGGGCCCGATCCTCATGTACGTGCCGGCCCGGTGACTGTCGCAGACCTGATGCACACCGTCCCACTGGTGCAGGTCGGCCTCGGTCTCGATGTCTATGACCAACCAGCGCTGTTCGAACGTCATGCTGTGCATCGCGGCGCCGATCGTGCTGCGCACCAGGCTGTTCGCCCCGTCGCAACCCAGCACGACGTCGGCGGTGATCACGGACTCCTGACCGGTGGCGCGGTCGCGCACCCGCAGACGTATCGGCCCTGTCCCCGACACGTCGAGCACCTCGGTGTCGCCCCGGAACCGGGCCTGAGGATGGCGGGTCAGATTCGTGCGCAGCAGCTCTTCCAGCCGGGGTTGATCGAACATGCTGGCCGCGGGAAAGCCGTTGCTCGTCAACGCCGTATCCCGACGGAACTCCGCCAGCACCGACAGATCGCGGTCGACCAGGCGCAGCCCCTGGGCAGGGCGCGAGATCTCGGCGAACTCCTCGGCGATACCGAGGCGCGCCAGAATCCGGAAGACCTCGTCGTCGAGGTGCACGGCACGCGGCTGCGGGTAGACCTGCGGCCACCGGTCCAGGACCAGGGTGTCGACGCCGTACTGGGCGAGCAGCGTGGCGGCAGTGACCCCGGTCGGCCCGCCGCCGACGACCGCCACCCTGACGTGCTCGGTGGGAACCGGTCCGGTCATCGTGCGTATCGCACCGACAGCCGCTGCGTCCCCAGGTCGATCGCGCCGTCGTCGGTGCCGACGGATGCTTCGACGACGTCGCCGTGCTGCAGGTACTTGCGGTTCTTGGCCTGCCGGGAGAAGAAGGCCTTCCACTTCACGGCGGGCGGTAGGAAGTTGCCGATGATCTCGACGGGTTTCGGCGGCGCGCTGAGCGCCGTCCCTACCGGGGTTCCGGTGAGGACGAGGTCACCGGCCGCCAGATCCTGGAATCGGGTCAGCGACTGCAATGCCTGCAACGGCCGATAGAGCATGTCGCCCTCGACGATCCGGTTCTGGCGTTCCTCGCCGCTGACACTCAGGCGCAACCTCAGGTCACCGAAGCGCGCGAGCTCGGCGGCGTCGAGCAGCACGAGAGCGGGCCCGACGGGGGTGAACGTCGGATACGACTTCGCCTCGTAGAACTGTGTCTGCGGCAGCTGGATGTCGCGGGCGGAGACGTCATTGGTGACCGTCAGACCCGCGATGACATGGGGCAGGTCGTTCTCGGTGATCGTCGACCCCGCCGGTACGTCGCGCCCGATCACCAGGCCGATCTCGACCTCGTAGTCGAGCAGCGTGACGTGCGCCGGTCGCACGATCTCCCCGAACGGCCCGGTGATCGACGCCGACGACTTGCGGAAGAAGGTGAGCGGCACGGTCTTGGGGTCCATCCCCGCGTCGACGACGTGGGATTCGAAATTCGTCATCTGGGCGATCACGCGGCACGGAGCGGTGACCGGCGACAGCAGTGTCAGGTTCTCGAGGGCCACGGTGTCGCCGCCGGCACCACCCGTCTCGATGGCCGCATCCACGGCGCCTCGATCGGCGAGCAGCTCGGCCGTCATCGACGCCGACGTGGTGATCGGCGAGGCGCCGGTGGGCGTCTGCACCCACCAGCCCTCGGAGGTGCGCAGCACGGAGATGGTCATGAGATCGCTACTTTCAGAAGGCCGATGAGGCGGTTGAGGTCGAACTCGTTGTCGCCGCGCAGTGCGGTGACCATGGACGTCAGCTGATGTCGCGCAGCACGCGGATCAGCGTCGAGGAAGTCCTTGGTCGCCGGCGGACCCCACTGCGCCAGGCCGGACGCGGTGAACGGCGCCCAGCCGGGGTCGAGAGTGTTGTCGAACATGTCGCCGTCGGCGAAGTGCTCGACGAGGAATCCGTCGGGGTCGCGCCAGTAGTCGAAGAGCTGGCTGCCCTGGATGTGTCGGCCGATACCCCAGGACCGGTAGTAGCCGCGCTCGCGCAGGTACTCACCGCCGGCGGCCAGCGCGTCGAGATCGCTGACCTGATACGCCGAGTGGATGTAGCGGTTGGCAGGACCCAATGCCAACGCCAACGTGTGGTGATCAGCCGGGATCGAGCCCAGATCGCAGCGGATGAAGCTCATCGCCGGTCCGCGATCGCGCTGCCCGGGGAAGAAGAGGAAGTCGCTGACGATCATCCCGAAGGTGTCGAGATACCAGTCGAGCGTTTTCAGGTAGGTCGTGGACTGCAGCACCACGTGCCCGAGCCGCTGCACGCGGGCGGGTACCTGCGGCGGGCGCACGGTGGCGTTGATCCGGGCGGTGTCAGGTCCGGTGTTGAGGATCTGCGGCGCCTGGTCGGGCTGGGCCGGCAGCTCGTGCATGCCGGCGACCACCGTGACCGCCATCCCGCTCGGATCGGTCAGCGCCACCGCGACCCCGCCGATCGCCTCCGGAAGGGCATGCACCCGGGTTCCCGTCTTCTCGGCCAGGCGCAGCACGTCGACCTCGTCGGCGGCCCGAAGAGCCAGCCCGGCGAACCGGGTGCGCGGACCGCGGCGCAGCAGCACACACGGCGCGCCCGCGGCTGTGCCCCGCAGGTGAAGCTCCTGCGGATCGCGCAGAGAGATCCCGAAACCGAAGGCTCGCGCGAACGCTTCCGCCCGGACGAGGTCCGGTTTGTCGAACTCCAGCCACGCGATGTCGGCCACTCGGATGATCGGGTCCTTCGCCCGCCCGGGGTGCTCACCACGCAACGAGCCCTGCTCGCTGTGCAGGTCTGCGTGGACGTCTCGGTGTCCGTCGACTCTCGGCGTCGCCATCTGACCCTCCTCCAGTTGAGGAAATCGTCACACACGATGGATCTGTCAGTCAAGGATTTCTGACGAAATCCTCAGCAATGACGTCACCGGTTGGAGGAGTCGTCGACCCGTCCGCGCCGTGGTGCGCTGGTCCCGGAACTCCTCGCGACCGATGCGGCCTTACTTTGTGCTGTTAGGGTCGAACGGGTTTTGCCGCGCGCGAAGGGAGACACGGTATTGAACCGCGCAGTTGCGCTGAGGTTTGCCGCGTGCGGACTCATGGGCCTCGGCGCCGCGCTGCTCATCGCAGCGCTGCTCCTGACGACCTACACCAAGGGCAAGATCTCCAAGATTCCCCTGGACATCGACACCACACTGGTCAGCGAGGGCACGGGTGACGTCTTCGACCCCGCCTCGCTGAGCACCCAGAAGTTCGTCATCAACAGAGACACCCCGGTGGTTCTGCAGCAGCAGATCAGCGTCGAATCCCCCGCCAACGCCGATGTGGTCACGCTGCAGGTCGGCGACTCGCTGCGACGCTCCGACCAGCAGGGCGATCGCGGCCTGCTGCTGGCCATGGTGGACACCGTGACGCTCGACCGCGCCACCGCCGAGGCGATCTCCAGCGAGTCCAACCCCGGCGGCGCCGTGCAGAAGCCTCGCGCCATCGAGGACGAGAACCCGCCCACCAACATCGCGCTGCCGCACGAGGGGCTGTCCTACCGCTTCCCGTTCGACACCGAGAAGAAGACCTACCCCTACTTCGACCCGATCGCGCAGAAGACCTACGACGCCAACTACGCCGGTGAAGAGGACGTCAACGGGCTGACCGCCTACAAGTTCACGCAGAACGTCGGCTTCGACAACGAGGGCAAGCTCGTCGAGCCCGTCAAGTACGCCTCGCTGTACGACGACGACGCCGACAGCCAGGTCACCGCCCGCGCCGCCCTGTGGGGGCTCGAGGGGGACCCCGAAGAACCGATCACGATGACCCGGTACTACGCCGCCCAGCGCACCTTCTGGGTCGACCCGGTGTCCGGCACGATCGTCAAGGAAACCGACCGGGGTTACCACTACTACGCACGCGAGGCGCTCAAGCCCGAGGTGACCTTTGCCGACTACACGGTGACCACCAACGACGAATCCGTGGAGAGCCAGGTCAACGCCGCGTTCGACGAGCGTGACCGTGTCTCGCTGTGGGGTCGCATCCTGCCGATCACGTTCACCGCGCTCGGCATCGTCGCCCTGCTCGGCGGCGCGCTGCTCGGCTCGTTCAGCCTGCGGGCGGAATCGACACTGATCGATCCGGGCCTCGACGACACGAGCAGTCGGTTCTACGGCGGCCGCGGTGACGAGGGTGAGCCGGTGCCCGGCGCGGAGGCCAAGACCGAGAAACTGCCCGCGCAGCGGCCCACCGACCTACCCCCGGACCGACCGGTCTGATCTCCCGCGCCCGTCCGCTGGCGGCCCCGGCCTATGCGCTGGTGCTCGCGCTGGCGGTGACCGCACCTCTGCTCGGACCGGGTTATCTGCTGCTGCGCGACGCGGTCTCGACGCCGCGGTCCTACCTCACCGACGCCGCGCTCGGTCTCACCCAGGCCGCGCCGCGCGCGCTGCCGCAGGACGTCGCGGTGGCCCTGGCATCCGCTGTGCTCGATGGCGGCGTGGTGGTCAAAGGGCTGTTGATCCTCGGCCTGTGGTCCGCAGGCTGGGGCGCCGCGCATCTGGTGTCGACAGTGCTGCCGGCCGCCGGGTCGGCCGGCCAGGTCGTGGCGGTCACGGTCGCGGTGTGGAATCCCTATGTCGCCGAACGACTTCTGCAGGGCCACTGGAGTCTGCTGGTCGGCTACGGCGCGCTGCCCTGGGTGGCGGCGGCCGTGCTGTCGTTGCGGTCTTCGGGTTCGGGTGTGGGCGCTCTGGTCTTCTGGCTCGCGGTGGCCGGGCTGACGCCGACCGGGCTGATGATGGCCGCGACGGTGGCGCTGGCATGCGTTGCGGCCCCTGGCGGCGGGCGTTCGCGGCGGTTCTGCGCGCTGCTGAGCCTGGCCGGGTCGACGACGGCGGCGCTGCCCTGGCTCGTCGCCTCAGCGGTCGGGTGGGCTCCCGACGTCGACCAGGGCGCTGCCGTCGCGGCGTTCGCCGCGCGTGCCGAACCCGGACTGGGCACGCTCGGCAGCCTCGCGGGTCTGGCCGGTATCTGGAACGCCGACGCCGTACCCCCCTCTCGCACCACCCTGTTCGCGGTGGTCGCGACGCTGGTGCTGCTGGCGGTGGTGGCGGCAGGGCTGCCAACGCTCGTGCGGCGCCGCGCCGCGGTGCCGCTGCTGCTGGTCGCCCTGGTCGCGATTCTGGTGCCCGCCCTGATGGCGACCGGACCGGGTCTGGCCGCGGTCGGTTCGCTTCTCGAGGCGGCGCCCGGGCTGGGGGTGATCCGGGACGGTCAGAAGTGGGTGGCGCTCGCGATGCCTGCCTACGCATTGGCCGGCGCTGCGGCCACGATCACGCTGCGCCCGCGGGTGCCGGCGATCGCCACCGCGGCGGTGTGCTGTGCGGCGGTGATCGCGACGCTGCCGGACCTGGCGTGGGGTGTCGGCGGGCGGGTGCACGCTGTGCAGTATCCGTCGGCGTGGCGGGAGGCTGCCGCGATCATCAACGCCGAGCCGGCACCGGTGGCCGTGCTCCCGGTGGACAGCATGCGGCAATTCGCCTGGGCGGGAACGGCACCGGTGCTGGACCCGCTGCCCCGCTGGCTACGTGCCGAGGTGCTGACCACCGGCGATCTCTCGATCGGTGGTCGTCTCGTGCCCGGCGAAGGCGCCCAAGCGCGGGAGGTTCAGGCCCTGCTGGTCGCCGGGGCGGACGCGACCCGGCTTGCCGATGCCGGGGTGGGCTGGGTGGTCGTAGAGGGCGCAGGCGCGAATCTCGGCCTGCCCGTGGCTTTTCGGTCCGAGGACCTGACGGTCTACCGGGTCGGCGGCTCCGCCCCGCCGTCGCCGCACCGCGGCGTTGCGCTGGCCGCGCACGGGGTGTGGCTTGTGCAGCTGTGTCTGGGTGTGGCGTTGATGATGCTGCGCCGCAAGCGAACTCGGACTACTACACCAGTCCGCTGACCCGTCGTCCCGCCTGCACGGACGTGAGCACGGCCTGCATCGCCTCGGCGCTCTGCTCCCACGAGAATTCGGCGCTGCGCACCTGAGCCTTGGCGCCGAGTTGCTCCCGCAGCACGTGGTCGGTCAGCAACCGCTGCAACCCGTCGACCAGGTCGTCCACGTCGTCGACCAGCATCCCGGTCACCCCGTCGACGATGGAATCGGACAGTCCACCCGAGGACCGGTATCCGATCGTCGGCACGCTGTGCTGGGCGGCCTCGATCACGGCCAACCCCCAGCCCTCTTTGCGGGAAGGCAGTAGGTTGACCCAACTCTGTTGCAGCAGATCATGTTTCGTAGCGTCGTCCACGTGGCCGTGGAATGTCACGGCATCGGAGATCCCGAGTTCCCTGGCATGGTCGAGCAGGGGTTGCGCCCACCATCCGCCGCCGACGACGTCGAGGTGCAGGTTCGGGATCAGGGGACGCAGCCGTGCGATGGCGTCGAGCGCATCCTCGATCTGCTTGTGCGGCACCAGACGAGACAGCACGACGACGCGGGGCGTGGCCGACCGCGGCGCAGTCAGGCTGGCGTGGGGTGCCGCGTCGACACCATTGCGGACCACCGCCACGTGATCGGCGCGCACACCGAGATCGGTCAGATCCCGCGCCGACGGCAGCGACACCGTCACGTACTGGTTGCGGCGGTGCAGACGCGGCGACAGGCGTGATTCGACGAACCAGCCGATGCGGCTCTTCATCGGCCCCGCCACCGGCCACTGCTCGCGGTGGCAGTGGTGCACAAGCACCACGGCGCGGCGCCCGTACGCCAGGCGCGCCAGGAACGGCAGGCCGTTCTGGGTGTCGACGACGACGTCGGGCCGCGCACCACGCAGTGGACCGAGCCCGACGCGGGCGGCGACCATCGCCAGCCCCGCCCGCACATACACCGAATACGGTCCGCCCCGGCGCTGGATCTCCACGCCGTCGACCACCTCGCGGGCCGCCGACCCGTCGTAGCGGGCGGTGCGCAGCGTGACCCGCACCCCCGACTGAGCCAGGTGTGCGCCGATGCGCTGGAGATAGGTCTCGCTGCCGCCGCCCTGCGGGTGTCCGGTGTCGCGCCAGCACAGCAGCAACACGGAGTTCACGGGGGCGGACATCGGTGTTCAGACTAGCGGTGTGCCTAGGGTGGCCGGGTGCCCGCTACGGAACTGTTCGCCCGGCGCGCGACGCTCGCGCGTTCGCTGCGGCTGCTGTCGGCGTTCCGCTTCGAACAGACCGATCCCGACCGCTTCTACGGCGCCCTGGCCGACGACACCGTCGCACTGGTCTCCGACCTCTGGACCGGTGTCGCCGGAAACGACCCCACCGGTCTGACCGTCCTCGACGTCGGCGGCGGCCCCGGCTACTTCGCGTCAGCGTTCACCGATGCCGGGATGCGCTACGTCGGCGTGGAACCCGACCCGCGGGAGATGCACGCCGCGGCGCCCCGCAGCCACCGCCGGGCGGGGTCCTTCGTCCGGGCCTCGGGCACCGCGCTGCCGTTCCGAGACGACAGCGTCGACGTGTGCCTGTCCTCCAACGTCGCCGAGCACGTCGCCCAGCCGTGGCGCCTGGGCGAGGAGATGCTGCGGGTCACCCGGCCCGGCGGGCTCGCGGTGCTGTCGTACACCGTGTGGTTCGGGCCGTTCGGCGGGCACGAGATGGGGCTCACGCACTATCTCGGCGGGCGGCGGGCCGCCGACCGATACGCCCGACGGCACGGCCACCGAGCCAAGAACGACTACGGCTCGTCGTTGTTCGCCGTGCACGCGCGAGACGGGCTGCGCTGGGCGCGCGGCACCGGCGCGTTGGTGGCCGCATTTCCGCGCTACCACCCGCGATGGGCCTGGGGCGTGACCCAGGTACCGGGGCTGCGGGAGTTCGCGGTGAGCAACCTGGTGCTGGTGTTGTCACCGCGCTGAATCCGCGAACTGCAACAGGTTCTACTTCACCGTGATCGTAGGTAATGTGACGTCTATGACACAGAGCACCGCGTTCAAGACCGAGTGGGACAAGCTGTTCATCGGCGGTAAATGGGTCGAACCGGCCACCTCGGACGTCATCGACGTGCACTCCCCCGCGACCGGCGAGCTGGTCGGCAAGGTGCCGCTCGCGTCTGCCGCCGACGTCGACGCCGCATGCGCCGCCGCCCGGAAGGCCTTCGACGAGGGCCCATGGCCGCAGATGTCGCCCGCCGAACGCGGAGAGGTCCTGGCCCGCGCGGTCAAGATCCTCGAGGAGCGAGCCGACGAACTGAAGTTCCTGCTCGCCGCCGAGACCGGACAGCCCCCGATGATCGTCGACATGATGCAGTACGGCGCCGCGATGTCGGCGTTCCAGTACTTCGCGGGCGCAGCCGACAAGTTCACCTGGCAGGACATCCGCGACGGCATCTACGGCCAGACGCTGGTCGTGCGCGAGCCGATCGGTGTCGTCGGCGCCGTCACCGCGTGGAACGTCCCGTTCTTCCTCGCCGCCAACAAGCTGGGCCCGGCGCTGCTGGCCGGCTGCACGATCGTGCTGAAGCCCGCCGCCGAGACCCCGCTGTCGGTGTTCGCGATGGCCGAGGCGTTCGCCGAGGCCGGGCTGCCCGAAGGCGTGCTGTCGATCGTGCCGGGCGGCCCGGAGACCGGTCGCGCGCTGACCAACAACCCGGAGCTGGACAAGTTCACGTTCACCGGGTCGTCGGCCGTGGGCAAGGAGATCGCCAAGATCGCGGCCGAGAAGCTCAAGCCGTGCACGTTGGAGCTGGGCGGCAAGTCCGCGGCGATCATCCTCGAGGACGCCGACCTGGATTCCACACTGCCGATGCTGGTGTTCTCGGGCCTGATGAACTCGGGCCAGGCCTGCGTCGGGCAGACCCGCATCCTGGCGCCGCGCTCGCGCTACGACGAGGTCGTCGAGAAGCTCTCCGCCGGAGTGGCGGGGATGCTGCCCGGGCTGCCCACCGATCCCGGCGCGATGATCGGCCCGCTGATCAGCGAGAAGCAGCGCGAGCGCGTGGAGGGCTACATCAAGAAGGGTGTCGAGGAAGGCGCCCGCGTGGTCGTCGGCGGTGAGCGACCCGAGGGTCTGGACAGCGGCTGGTACGTGCAGCCGACCGTGTTCGCCGACGTCGACAACTCGATGACGATCGCCCAGGAGGAGATCTTCGGACCGGTGCTGGCGGTGATTCCCTACGAGGACGAGGACGACGCGGTGCGCATCGCCAACGACTCCGTGTACGGGCTTGCCGGGTCGGTGTACACCACCGACTTCGACCGGGCGCTCAAGATCGCCCGCCGCATCCGGACCGGGACGTACGCGGTGAACATGTACGCCTTCGATCCGGGCTCACCGTTCGGTGGCTTCAAGAACTCGGGCATCGGCCGTGAGAACGGCGTCGAGGGCATCGAGGCGTACTGCGAGCCGAAGTCGATCCTGCTGCCGTTCGGCTACACCCCGTCCTAGGTTTTTCGGCGCCGAGTGCACGGTTTCTGATGGAATTCGAGGGTTTTCCGTCAAGAACCGTGCATTCGGCGTCTCTGCCTTAGGAGGTGTGCGGCATCGAGTGGTGCTCGTGGGCGATGACCCACGCGCCGTCGATCTTCCGCATGCCGAATGTGCTCCGCAGCCGCCGCTCCGGATGAGCCGCGATGTCGTCGGGCATGCCCGCGCGGAACAACCCGTAGGCGTAGGCGACAGTGCCGTCCGTGTCAGTGCCGTCGGCAACGACGTCGAGACGGTCCAGTTCCAGCACCGCGCCGCCCGCCACCCAGTCGAAGAACTCCGGCCAGGTCTCGCGGTACGCGTCGATGCCGTACACACCCACGTCGGGTGGTGGCACGTCGTAGAGCACGACGTCGTCGGTGTGCGCCGCGACGACGCCGTCGATGTCACGCGCGAGGATCGCCTCGATCCAGCGGTCGATGACTGTGCGGATGTCCTGTTCGTTGGTCACGCGGGTGCAGACCGGGGAGACCGGCCAAAGTCATCGCCGCCCGAGGGGTCACCTACTTCTCGCGAACAGACGCGAACTCGAGTGCGACACGCGCAAAAAGGCTCGAGTTCGCGTCTGTTCGCCGAGAAAACGGAACCCTAGAACGCGGATTCGGGGACGTCCATGGCCGTGAGGTCGACCGCTTCGAGGATCGCCCGCCGCGCCGTCAGCGCCGGCAGCATGTTCTTGGCGAAGAACAACGCGGTCGCGACCTTGCCGGTGTAGAAGTCGCGATCGCGTGCGCTCGGCGAGCCGTCCAACGCCGTCAGCGCGATCTCCGCCTGGTGCAGCAGCTGCCAGCCCAGCAGCAGATCGCCGACCGCGAGCAGGAACGGCACAGATTCCAGCCCCACCCGATACAGCTCCCGCGGATCCTGCTGCGAGTCGATCAGGTACTTCGTCATCGCCGCGACCATCGCTTGGACGTCGGCCACCGCGGTCGTGAGCAGGGCGCGGCCGTCGGCCAGCTCGGGACGGGCCGACCCGCTGTCGAGGAACGCCCGGATCTGCGTCACGACGTGCAGCAGCGCGCCCCCCTGGTCGCGGGCGATCTTGCGAAAGAAGAAGTCCTGCGCCTGGATCGCGGTGGTGCCCTCGTACAGCGAGTCGATCTTGGCGTCGCGGATGTACTGCTCCAGCGGATAGTCCTGCAGGAAGCCCGATCCGCCGAGGGTCTGCAGCGACTCCGTCAGGCACTGATAGGCGCGCTCGGAACCCACCCCCTTGACGATCGGCAGCAACAGATCGTTCACCCGGGCGGCCATCGACGCGTCGGCCCCCGACACCACCGCGGCCACCGAAGGATCCTGGTGGGCCGCGGTGTAGAGGTACAGCGCCCGCAACCCCTCCGCGTACGCCTTCTGCGTGAGCAGCGCCCGCCGCACGTCGGGGTGGTGGATGATCGTCACACGCGGCGCGGCCTTGTCGGTCATCTGGGTAAGGTCAGCGCCCTGCACGCGGGACTTCGCGTACTCGAGCGCGTTCAGATAGCCGGTCGACAGCGTCGCGATCGCCTTGGTGCCCACCATCATTCGTGCGTACTCGATGACCTTGAACATCTGGGCGATGCCGTTGTGGGTGTCGTTGACCAGCCAGCCCACCGCCGGAGTGCCGTGCTGGCCGAACGTCAGCTCACACGTCGCCGACGCTTTGAGCCCCATCTTGTGCTCGAGCCCGGTGACGTAGACACCGTTGCGCTCACCGAGCTCACCGGTCTCCGGGTCGAAATGGAACTTCGGCACGATGAACAGGCTCAACCCCTTGGTGCCGGGGCCGGCGCCCTCCGGCCGGGCCAGCGTCATGTGCACGATGTTGTCGAACAGGTCGTCGCCGTCGCCGTTGGTGATGAATCGCTTGACGCCGTCGATGTGCCAGGTGCCGTCGGGCTGTTGGATGGCCTTGGTGCGGCCGGCGCCGACGTCCGAGCCGGCGTCGGGTTCGGTGAGCACCATCGTGGCCCCCCAGTCCCGCTCGATCATCAGCGAGGCCCAATGCCGTTGCCGCTCATTGCCGATCGCGTAGAGGATGTCGGCCATCTTCGGGCCGGCCGAATACAGGAACACCGCGGGCTGAGCACCGAGAGCGAACTCGTTGATCGCCCACTCGACCATCGACGGCACCGGCACGCCGCCGATGTCGGACACCATGCCCACCCGTGACCACTCGCCGTCGCGCCAGGCCCGGAAGGTCTTCTTGAACGGCTCGGGGATGCTGACGACGTGGCTGGCCGGGTCGAAGCTGGGAGGTGTGCGGTCGGTCTCGGCGAAGGCTTCGGCCAGCGGGCCCTCGGCCAGCTTGGCGGCCTCGTGCAGCATCTGCCGCACCGAGTCACCGTCGAGGTCGTCGAAGTCGCCCGTGGCGAGCACCTTCTCCAGCGCCAGCGCCTCGAACAGGTTGAACTCGATGTCGCGGACGTTGCTGCGGTAATGCCCCATGGTGGGCCAGACTATGCCGGAACGGCGCTCCCGTCAGGCTTTACGCCAGTGCGCGCAGACGAAGTCGGCGTTGCGGGCCGTGGTCACCAGAGTCCACTCCGAACGTGTCGGCAGCACCCGTGAGCCCGCACCCAGCGTGCACGGCGCGTACGACACGATCATCTCGTCGACCAGTCCGGCGCCCACGAACTGCGCGGCCACCTCGCCGCCGCCCACCACCCAGATGTGTCGATCCCCGGCGGCCCCGGCCAGCGTCGGGAACAACTCGGTGACCTCGCCGGCGAACGTGTGCACGGGGTGGGCCGGGTCGACGATCTGGGGCCGGTGCGTCATCACCCACGACGGCTGGGGATACATCCACTCGCCCGGCTGGTTGGCGACGATCCACTCGTAGGTGTCGGCGCCCATCACGAGCGCACCCACCGACGCCAGGAACGGGTCGATGGCGAAGGGCCCGTCGGCGTCGATGTCGCGGGTGATCAGCCACTGCAGGCTCGCGTGCTCGTCGGCGACGAACCCGTCGAGGCTCGAGGCGGTGTAGTAGATGCACGCCATGTCAGCTCCTCATCCAGTCCAGCGGGTCGCCGCGGTCGGTGTCGACACCGTGGTCGGCGAGCATCGTGCGGGCGAGTTCACGACGATGCGCGGAGTAGGTCAGCACATGCGCGACGATCCCGTACAGCGGGAACGACTCGGGCGGCTCGCACAGTGCGTCGATGACGGTGTCGCCGAGCCGGCCCGCCGCGGCATAGTTGGCGATCGTTGTGCGCCAACGCTTTCCGATGTTCGCATGGAATTCCGCGAGTGCGACGGCGTCGGCGGACTGCGTCGACGCCCGTGACGGGAAGTCCTCACCGGCGATGGTCGCCAGCCACACCTGTTTGCTCCACACGATCGCGCCGAGCACAGCCCCGACGCTCGGTTCGGCACCGTCCCAGTCGAGCACGGTCTGGCCCGGGCGGATCGGCTCCGCCCACTGTTGCGGGCTCAGCTGCGCGGCGCGGCCGAGCAGGTGGGCGGTGTCGTCGAGGTCGTGATCGATCATCAGCGCGGTCACGTCGGGCTGCGGGGCCGGTGAAGGCGTGCTGTCGATCCACAGTGCCTGCGGCGGGTGGAAGTGCAGCCCGTTGGGCGCCGGTAGGCGGAAGTGCACGGCGGCGGCCTGCGAGGGCGGACGTCCGTAGGTGCGGCTGAACGCCCGGGAGAACACCTCAGCCGACGACCAGCCCTCCGCGGCCGCGACGCTCGAGACCGCTTCGCCGCGCTGCAGCCGCCAGGCCGCCCGCTCGAGCATGACGCGACGGCGCAGCGCCGCGGGTGATTCCCCGGTGAGCCGCCGCACCTCCCGCGAGAAATGGAACTCCGATGCGTGACTGCTGCGTGCCATCGACCCGACATCACCGTTGTCCGCATCGGTGACCGCATCGAGGAGTTCGCGCAGCCGATCGCGCCCCGAAGGTTCCGTCACGGAATCCGAGTATGGTCGCGGGCCGCAGCGACCACCATGACGATTCCTGCTGTGCCCGGACTCAAGCCGAACAAAGAGTGTGGCGGGAGCCCCCGACCGGGTCCCGCCACAGGTCATGAACCTACCGCCCGAGGTGCCCCTCCGCGTTCGTTTCGCACAGGGACTTTTCAGCACACCCCCTGCGTTCAGTGTGCTATACCCAGCACGGAACAACCCGAGGAGCACCACATGACCACCGAACACATCACCGCACTCGTCACCGGCGCCAACCGCGGCCTGGGCCGCCGCTTCGCCGAACAGCTCCTGGCACGCGGGGCCACCGTGTACGCCGCGGCCCGCAACCCCGACAGCATCGACCTTCCCGGCGCCATCCCGCTGCAGCTCGACATCACCGACCCCGAGTCCGTACGCCGCGCCGCCGAGACCGCGAGCGATGTCACCGTCGTCATCAACAACGCCGGCGTCTCCACCCAGGCGGGGCTGCTCGACGGCCCGATCGAGGACATCCGGCTGGAGATGGAGACCCACTACTTCGGCACGCTCGCCGTGACCCGGGCGTTCGCCCCCGTGATCGAACGCAACATCGCCGGACAAGGCGGCGGCAGGATCCTCAACGTGCTCTCCGTGCTGTCCTGGTACCACCCCGCGACCAGCGGCGCGTACTCGGCAGCCAAGGCCGCAGGCTGGGCGCTCACCGACGCGGTCCGTGCCGAGCTGGCACCCCGTGGCATCCACGTCGCGGCGCTGCACGTCGGCTACATGGACACCGACATGGTGAGCTACATCCCCGCAGACCAGAAGACAGATCCGGCGGTCATCGCCCAGCTCGCTCTCGACGGGTTGTTCGCCGGCGACAACGAGATCCTGGGCGACGAATTGACGCGGACGGTGAAGAGCCACCTCTCGGCTCCCCCGCAGTGACAGGATGGTCGGCACAGCGCCGGCCACACCTTGGGTAGACTGGCCAAAACTAGAACACGTTCCAGTCAACGCGCTCCAGGGGGTTCCGTGAACTCGACCGACATCACGCCGTCCGAGATAACGAAGTGGGACCCCGTGCTCACCGAGCGGGTGATGGGTCTCCTGAAGCCCTTCCTCAAGGGATACCACCGCGCCGAGGTCCGCGGCCTCGACACCTTCCCCGCCGGCGGGGCGCTCGTCGTGTCCAACCACTCCGGTGGGCTGATGCCGATGGACGTGCCGGTGTTCGCGAGCGGCTTCTACGAGAAGTTCGGCTTCGACCGCCCGGTGTACACGCTCAGCCACGACATCCTGATGGTCGGGCCGCAGGGCGCGTTCCTCAAGAAGACCGGCTTCATCCCGGCCAACCACCGCAACGCCGACGAGGCGTTGCGCTCCGGCGGGGTGGTCGTCGTCTTCCCCGGCGGCGACTACGACGTCTACCGCCCCACCCTGGCTGCCAACAAGATCGACTTCGGGGGGCGCACCGGCTACGTGAAGGCCGCGCTCAACGCCGGCGTACCGATCGTGCCGACCGTGGGCATCGGCGGCCAGGAGGCCCAGCTGTTCCTGACCCGGGGCACCGACATCGCCAAGGCGCTCGGCCCGATCGCCCGCGCCGTGCGCACCAAGATCCTGCCGATCTCGTTCGGCTTCCCGTTCGGGCTGTCGGTGGTGCTGCCGGTCAACGTGCCACTGCCGGCGAAGATCACCATGCAGGCGCTACCGCCGATCGACATCGTCGCCGAATTCGGGGAGGACCCCGACATCGACGAGGTCGACGCCCACGTGCGGCACGTGATGCAGCGCGCGCTCGACGAGCTGGCCGCCCAGCGGCGGTTGCCGGTGATCGGCTGATGGGTCTTCTCGATCCGATCACCGGCCCGCTGGGGCTGATGACGACGTTGGCGCGTGCGGGAATGATCGCGCCGATGCGACCGGACAAGTACCTGCGGATCGTCGCCGCGATGCAACGCGAGAACATGGCCGTCACGTCCGGCTTCGCCGCCGCGGCCCAGCGCTGCGGTGACCGGGCAGGACTGATCGACGAACTCGGCGTGCTGACGTGGCGCCAGATCGACCAGCGCGCAGACGCACTCGCCGCGGCACTGCAGGCCCTGCCCGGCGGCGCACCCGACGTCGTCGGCCTGATGGCCCGCAACCACCGCGGCTTCGTCGAGACGATGATCGCGGCCAACCGCATCGGCGCCGACGTCCTGCTGCTCAACACGTCGTTCGCCGGTCCCGCTCTGGCCGAGGTCGTCGCCCGCGAGAGCGAGGGCCGCTCGCTGGTGCTCGTCTACGACGAGGAATTCACCGAGACCGTCGACCGGGCGCTGGCCGACAACGCCGAGACACCACGGATCGTCGCGTGGACAGACACCGACGGCCACGAGCAGACCGTGGAATCGATGATCGAGGAGCATGCGGGGCAGGAGCCGAAGAGGGCGTCGGCCAAGGGCCGCACCATCCTGCTCACCTCGGGCACCACCGGAACTCCCAAGGGCGCCAGCCATTCCGGGGGCGATCCCAGCGTGCTCAAGGCGATCCTGGACCGCACCCCGTGGCGGGCCGAACAGCCCGTCGTCGTCGTCGCGCCGATGTTCCACGCCTGGGGCTTCTCGCAACTGGCCTTCGCCGCGTCGATGGCGTGCACGATCATCACCCGCCGCAAGTTCGACCCGGAGGCGACGCTGGACCTGGTCGACAGGCACCGCGCGACCGGATTGTGCGTGGTGCCCGTCATGTTCGACCGCATCATGGAGCTGCCCGAGGAGGTGCTCGACCGCTACAGCGGACGATCCCTGCGGTTCGCCGCGGCGTCGGGTTCCCGGATGCGCCCCGATGTGGTCATCGCGTTCATGGACCGCTTCGGCGACGTCATCTACAACAACTACAACGCCACCGAGGCAGGCATGATCGCGACCGCGACGCCGCGTGATCTGCGGGCCGCACCGGATACCGCGGGTCGGCCGGCCGAGGGGACCGAGATCCGCATCCTCGACCCCGAGTTCCGCGAGCTGCCCGCCGGCGAGACCGGCGCGATCTACGTGCGCAACTCCACCCAGTTCGACGGGTACACCTCCGGCGCCACCAAGGACTTTCACGAGGGCTTCATGTGCTCCGGTGACGTCGGCTACCTCGACGACGACGGTCGGCTCTTCGTGGTCGGCCGTGACGACGAGATGATCGTCTCCGGTGGCGAGAACGTCTACCCCATCGAGGTGGAGAAGACGCTCACCGCACACCCCGACGTCGCCGAGGCTGCCGTGCTCGGCGCCGACGACGAGAAGTTCGGTCAGCGTCTCGTGGCCTTCGTGGTCCTGGCGCCGGGATCGTCGATCGACACCGACGGTCTCAAGCAGCACGTGCGGGACAACCTCGCGAACTACAAAGTGCCACGCCAGATCACGATCCTCGACGAGCTGCCCCGCAGCATCACCGGCAAGATCTCCCGCAAGGACCTGCAGGACCACATCGACCATGCGTAAACCCCGCCCGCTGCTGCGGGCCGTCGCCGAACTCCTCAACGCGGCCAACGGTGTTCGGCCCCTGGCCCGCGAGGGCTACCCGACCATCGGGGTCTTCGCGTTCGGCTGGCCCACGTCCGAGATGTCTGCGCTCTACATGGTCGGCTCGATGGCCGATGCGGTGCGCCGCGGCCTGCGCGGCGACTTCCGCGGCACCCGCGGCCGAATCGCACTGGTACTCACCGCCGTCGCGTGGGCCCTGCTGTGGCTCATCCAACGCCGGAACATGGCATCCCAACCGCACTTCGAAGACCCGCTGCGAGCCGCGCTCGGTGACGACTACCAGGCCATCGCCGACAAAGCGAAAGCGCGTCGGCGCCGGCGGATCGGCATGCCACCCAACGACTTCGTGCGGCGACGCTACGTCGAGAAGGCCGCCACCGTGGCCTACGGACCGCACGGCGGAGCGAACCGGGCCGACATCTGGCGCCGGTCGGACCTCCCGCGTGACGGCAAAGCCCCCGTACTGCTTCAGGTTCCGGGCGGCGCATGGTCGATCGGGATGCGGCGGCCGCAGGCCTACCCGATGCTGAGCCATCTCGCCGACCACGGCTGGGTCTGCGTGTCGATGGGCTACCGGGTGAGCCCCCGCAACACCTGGCCCGACCACATCGTCGACGTCAAGCGGGCGTTGGCCTGGATCAAGGACAACATCGCCGACTACGGGGGAGATCCCGACTTCGTCGCGATCTCCGGAGGCTCCGCCGGTGGCCACCTGTCCGCGCTCGCCGCGCTGACCGCCGACGATCCGCAGTGGCAACCCGGCTTCGAGCACGCCGATACCTCTGTGGTGGCGGCGGTGCCGATCTACGGCCGCTACGACTGGGTGTCCGGAGAGGGAAGTGGCCGTAAGGAATTCATCGCTTTTCTGCAGAAATTCGTGGTCAAGCTGCCGTTCCGAACTAACCGTGGCGTCTACCGTGACGCGTCACCGATCCTGCGGCTGCGCGCCGACGCACCACCGTTCTTCGTGCTGCACGGCCGAGACGACTCCATCATCCCCGTCGGTGAGGGCCGCGAGTTCGCCGAGGCCCTGCGAACCGTGTCCACCTCACCGGTGGTGTACGCCGAGATCCCCCACGCGCAGCACGCTTTCGACTTCTACTGGGGGTCGCCGCGCGCCCACTACACCGCCCAGGCGGTCGAGGAGTTCCTGTCCTGGGTGCAGGCCACCCGGGCGAAGAGCTGAACGCCAGCCGCGCAGCTACGGAGCCAGCGCGGTGTCGATTTCCGTGAGCTGCTCGGAAAGCCCTGCCGCGCGGCGGATCTCGACGAGAGCCTCGACCATCGCATCGGTGAGCTCGTGAGGATCTTCGGTGGTCTTGCCGTCGGCGAGCACCGAGATGTTGAGCTGATCGACATAGCTCCACACCGTGATGTTCAGTCCGCTGCCCGCGGTGAGCGGCCCGACCGAGTACAGCCCCGTCACGAGCGCACCGCCCACTTTCGCACGCTCCCGCGGTCCGGGTACGTTCGAGATCGGCAGGTTCATCACCTTGTTCTGGCCGTCTTTCGCCGAGAGCCACCGGAACATCGCCTCCGACGGCGCCGGCGGGAAGTAGGCCGACCACCGGCTGACCAGCTCGGGCCCGAGCAACGTGTTGCTCTCCTTGCCGGCGGCAGCGGACTCGTGCGCGGCACGCACCCTGTCCAACGGATCCTCGATCTCCACGGGCAGACCGACCAGAACGCCGGTGAAGTAGTTGCCCGAGATCCGGTCCGGGGAGAAGTCGAAGCTCACCGGCACCGACGCCAGTAGCGGGTGATCGGCATGACCGTCGTAGCGCAGCAACAACTCTCGCAGGGCGCCCGCTGACATGGACAGCACCATGTCGTTGATCGTGACCCCGAGGTGCTTGGCGGTCTCCTTGACATCGGCCAGCGCCACGGTGGCCGTCGCGAACCGACGCGTCGCATCCAGCATGTGATTCATGAACGTCGGCGGCGGCGTGAACGGCCGGGTCAGTTCGGGTGACAACTTGTGCTGGCTCTCGCGGACCCGGCGCACCCCCTGCGCGGTGTAGCCCACCACCGACGGGAAGCGCCGGATCTGGCGCAGATGGTCGGCGAACGCCGAGCGCACCAGCTCACCGCGCGTCGGCGCCGGGTCGGTGGCATATGAATCGCGGTCCGCCTGCGGCCCCTCCTGTAGATCCATGCCCCGCGCCAACAGGTTCGCCGACGCCACACCATCGGCCAGCGCGTGATGGATCTTGCCCAGCACGGCAATTCGGCCTTCGGCCAAGCCTTCGATCAGATACATCTCCCACAGCGGCCGGCTGCGATCCAGCGGGGTACTGGCCAGCCTGCCCACCAGCTCGTCGAGCTGACGACGGCCACCGGGGGCGTCCACCCGGCAGGAACGCACGTGGTACTCGAGATCGACCTCGGCGTTCTCCCGCCACATCGGATGGTGGAACTTGAACGGGATGTCGATCAGTTCATAGCGGAACGGGTCGAGCTTGTAGAGCCGGCCGTGAATGACCTTCCGCAGTTCCTCCACACCGAAAGGGACCCCGCCCAGGCCGGCGAGGTCGATGATCGCCAGCTTCAGCGTGTGCATGTGGACGTTGGGTGTTTCGCTGTACAGAAGGACAGCGTCCCACCCGCGAAGTCTCTTCACAGTCCCGACACCTCTCCTTCGGAGGTGTCTATATAACCTCTTTGGCCCCGATGAGGCTGCGATTTCGATGAATGTGGTTGAGGAACAAGCCGATTGCCGTTGCGGCCGCACCGGTGCGGGCACCGTCGGTCATGTCGAAGCCGTGTCCGGCACCGGGCAGCTCGACGTAGCCGACCACCGACCGCGACACCTCCTTCAACCGGTCGACGAAGCTGCGGGCCTGCGCCACCGGGATGACGCTGTCACCGGTGCCGTGCATGACCAGGAACGGCGGCGCATCCGCGTGCACGCGGGCGATCGGGGACGCCTTGCGGAAGATGTCGGGGTGCTTGTCCATGGACCGTCGCACCACCACCCGCTCGAGGAAGTCGACGAAGCGGACCCGCTCGACGGTCGACTTGTCTTCCCAGTCGTACCGGCCGTAGATGCCGATCACCGCGTCGACCGAGGTGTCCGACCCTTCGGGCAGCTCGCACTGCAGTTCGGGGTCGTTGGCCGTCAGCCCGGCCAGGGCGGCGAGGTGCCCGCCGGCCGACGTACCCGCGATGGTCACGAAGTCGCGGTCCCCACCGAATTTGTCGACATTGGCCCGGGCCCACGCGATCGCCGTCTTCACATCGGTCAGATGCGCAGGCCACGGATTGTGCGGCGCGACGCGGTAGTCGATAGACAGACAAACCCAGCCCTTCTCGGCCAGGTGGGACATCAACGCGTATCCCTGCAGCATCCGGCTGCCGTGCACCCACGCCCCGCCGGGCACGAACAGCAGCACCGGGGCCGGCTGCGCCGGCAGGTCGTCGCGGCGCCACACGTCGAGCAGTTGGGTGGGCCGAGGGCCGTAGCGCACCGAGGTCCGGTGCACGTTGCGCCGGTGCTCCCGCATCTTCCACACCGGCGGGGTGCGCTCAGCCGCCGGCCACTCGATATCGAGATCCTTTGCCGACACCACACCGCGCAGCGCCGCCTGGGTCACCTCGTTGGTGCAGTCCCGATCCCGCTGCTTGAGCTCTGCCGAGTTCGAGGCGGAGTTGGGCGTCAGCAGGCCCTTGACCGTGGCATTCAGGATGTCAGGAGCATGGCGGGCGCCCCAGATTCCGGCGGCGGTCAGGGCGCCCAGGGGTTCGAGGTGCTTTCCGATCACTGGAAGGGACGCGCTCGCGACGCTGGCGGCCAGCAGGTAGTCACCAGGGCCCGCCTTCATCAACCACTGCAAACGCGTGGTCAGAGTGGGTCCGGGATACCGGATATCCGGCCGTTCGGTCATGGCGGATACCGTACCCCCGCGCCAGCCCCACAAACTGACATTCCGCACAGGGTTGTCTACTGTTTTTCCGCTGTGGTCGACCTGTGACGTTTCCGGCATGAAAACAGCAGGTCAGGGACGGTCCGACGGAGCCAGTGAAATCACTGCGCATACTGAACGGATGGCCCGCTCCAAGCCCGTCGTCGATTTCCACCCTGAGCTGCGCCGCAGCGCCCGTCTGCTGCCCAAACAGATGATCACACCGGTGACGCTGCCCTTCGTGCGGGCGGCATCACGACTGATGTGGCGCAACACCCCGACCGACGTCGAGGTGCTCACCCTGGGCTCCGGCGTGTCGGTGCGCCTGCACCGTCCGGCCGGTGTCTCCTCTCCCGGTCCCGCACTGCTGTGGATCCACGGCGGCGGGTACGTCATCGGCGACGCCGCGCAGGACGACGACCTGTGCCGCCGCTTCGCGCGCACACTCGGAGCGACCGTCGCCGCGGTGAATTACCGCCTGGCACCCGAACATCCGTATCCCACGCCGCTCGAGGACTGCTACGCCGCGTTGTCCTGGTTGGCCGAGCTGCCGAACGTCGATCCGACGCGGGTCGCGATCGGCGGCGCCAGCGCCGGCGGTGGATTGGCGGCCGCGCTGGCCCTCCTCGCGCGCGATCGCGCCGAGATCCCCGTGGTGGCACAGCTTCTCGTGTACCCGATGCTCGACGACCGCACCGTCGGGCGCGCCGAACTGGACAACCCCGGGCATCGGCTCTGGAACCAGACGAGCAATCGCTTCGGATGGCAGGCCTATCTGCGCGACGCCGATCCCGAGGTGGCCGTTCCTGCCCGGCGCACCGATCTGGCCGGGCTGCCGCCGGCGTGGCTCGGGGTGGGCACGCTGGACCTGTTCCACGACGAGGACCTGGCCTACGCGCAGCGACTGCGTGACGCCGGGGTGCCGTGCGAGGTGAAGGTGGTGTCGGGCGCGTTCCATGGCTTCGACGGGATCGCGCCGAAAGCCGATGTCTCGCAGTCGTTCTTCGCCAGTCAGTGCGAGCTGCTGCAGGGTGCCTACGCGGTCGCCGGGTCTACAACACCAAGCCCGTGAACACCCAGTCGAGGACGGCCCGGTCCTCCTCGCTATCGGTGGCGGCGTAGACGATGGATCGCAATCGCACCGCCGTCCCCCTGCCGTCGGTGCGCGGCTGCACCGTCTCGATCGTGAGATCGCTGTAGAGGGTGTCGCCTTCGCTCACCGGCGCGGTGTGCTGGCAGGACTCCCAGCCCTCGACGGCCACCAGATTCGGAAGCAGGCGAGTGGCCTGCGCCAACGCCAGCCCGATCGTGTGACCGCCGTACACCAGCCGCTTCCCTGACACCCGCGAATCATGGTGCGTCGCAGCGATGTTGAGCGTCAGTCGCGCCAGTTCGGGGGCACTGGTCACGACGTCGGCCGTGCTGCGTAGCACCGTTCCGGCCACCGGTTCGACACCGGAGCCGGGCACCCGGGCACGGAACGCGTCGGTATCCCACTCGGCGACCGGATCGGCCGGGTGGGACTGCACCACGCCGATGACGTCCATGTCGTCGCGGTGGCCGGTGTCGACGCCGTCGGAACTCAGCGGCAGCATCGCGCAGCGGTGGAAATCGAGGACGAGCCGTCCGGCGCCATCCGTCGTCGTCATGCGCAGCGCGGCAAGGCCGGTGGCAGCACGACCGGGCCTGGCTGAATTCTGCTTCAGCCCAACGACTTCCGTGCGGGTGGACAGGGTATCGCCGATGACAGGAAAGCGGTGAAAAGTCAGACCGCGGTAGAACAGGTTGGCCATCACCCGCTGCGTGACCAGCGTCGACTGCCCGATCGCGACATCGCAGACCAGCGCGGGATGGGCGAGCGGCGCCGCCGCACCCGTCACGGCAGCGGAAAGCTCCGCGTCCAGGGGCAGGCGCATCCGGTCGCCGAGGATCGCCTGGTGGGTTGCCGCCGCGCCGGAGGTCAGCGTCATCGCCGGGGCGGTGTCGAAGACCTGGCCGACGTGCAGGTCGTCGAAGAAAGGTCCGCCGGACATTTGGCCGTACAAATTCACAGTTTGCATGCTGGCAGTTCTTCGCCAGCTGTGTCAACATCGTCGTTATGGCCGTACATATGCTCGATGACGACGAGGCGATGCTGGTCGATACGGTGCGGGTGTTCATCGATCGTGAGGTGAAGCCCTCGGTGCGCGATGTCGAGCACGCCAACACATATCCCGAGGCGTGGATCGAGGCGATGAAGCAGATCGGGATCTACGGGTTGGCAGTGCCCGAGGCCTACGGCGGTACCCCGGTCTCGACACGCTGCTACGTGCTGGTGACCCAGGAACTGGCGCGCGGGTGGATGAGTCTGGCCGGGGCGATGGGCGGGCACACCGTGGTGGCCAAGCTGATCGCCCTGTTCGGCACCGAAGAGCAGAAGCAGAAGTATCTGCCGGCGATGGCCACCGGCGAGCTGCGCGCGACGATGGCGTTGACTGAACCCGGCGGCGGCTCCGATTTGCAGAACATGACCACCACCGCCCGACCCGACGGCGACGACCTCGTCATCACCGGGGCGAAAACGTGGATCTCCAACGCGCGGCGCTCTGGGCTGATCGCGCTGCTATGCAAAACCGATCCCACCGCGACACCACGCCATGCCGGGATCTCGATCCTGCTGGTGGAGAATCCGACCCCCGGTCTGACGGTGTCGCGGGATCTGCCCAAACTCGGCTACAAAGGCGTCGAATCCTGCGAACTGTCCTTCGACACCTGCCGCGTCCCGGCCACCGCCATCCTCGGCGGTGCCCCCGGTCACGGGTTCACCCAGATGATGAAAGGCCTCGAAACCGGCCGCATCCAAGTCGCCGCCCGCGCCCTCGGTGTCGCCACCGCCGCCCTCGACGATGCCCTGGCCTACGCCCAAGATCGGGAAAGCTTCGGCCAACCCATCTGGAAACACCAAGCCATCGGCCACTACCTCGCCGACATGGCCACCCAACTCACCGCCGCCCGCCAGCTCACCCTTCACGCCGCCGACTGCTACGACGCTGCTTCCGACAACACAGGCGCACGCGCCGACATGGAAGCCGGCATGGCCAAACTCTTCGCCTCCGAAGCCGCCATGACCATCACCCTCAACGCCGTCCGCATCCACGGCGGCTACGGCTACTCCACCGAATACGACGTCGAACGCTACTTCCGCGACGCACCCCTCATGATCGTCGGCGAAGGCACCAACGAAATCCAACGCAACGTCATCGCCGCACAACTGGTCGCCCGCGGCGGCATCTAGATGAAACCGCCACCGGCGTACCAGGTGCTGCGCGAGCAGATTCGCGAGGAGATCCGCGTCGGCCGGTACGCCGACGGCGCGCGCCTGCCCACGGAGTCGGAACTCGCTGAGCATCATGGCCTCTCGCGCCAGACCGTGCGGCGCGCGTTCCAGGATCTGGTCGCCGAGGGCATGGTGTACCGGGTGCCCGGACGGGGCACCTACGCGGGCGGGGACAGCCGCCGCTACCTGCGTCGGCTCGGATCGATCGACGACCTGATGAGCCTGTCCGACGACACCACGATGGAGGTGCTCGACGGGCTGCGCCGGCGGGTCGACATCGACGCGGCCAGCCGTCTGCGGCTCGACGGCGACATCGTGCACACCGTCGTCTTCCGCCGCATCCACGACGGTGTCCCGTTCGGCCACACCGTCGTTCACCTCCCGCCTGAGGTGGCGACCATGGTCACCGCGTCTGCCGATTTGCGCACCGGGGCGCAGAGCAGGCACACCGTGATCGGACTGCTGGAACCACACCTCAGTAGCCCCATCGCCGAAGCGGCACAGTCGATCACCGTCGCCGCCGCGGACGATCGCTCCGCCGCGGCGGTCGGATGCGAGACGGGCCATCCGATGCTGCGGGTGGACCGGCTCTACCGCGACACCGATGGGCGCGCAGTCGAACTGTCGGTCAGCCACTTCCTCCCCGAGCAGTACACCTACCGGATCACCCTGCACCGCTCGGGGTAGTCGCGGCCATTGCTCCCAGCAGCGTCAGCGCATCCGCATTGGGCGTGCCGGGATCGGCGTCGTAGACGATCAGCTCCTGACCGGGCGACGAACGCACGTCGAAGGTCTGCATGTTGAGCGTCACCAGTCCCACGTCCGGGTGACGGAAAGTCTTGCGATTCATACACTTCCGTCGCGCATCCCGGCGCTCCCAGAGCATGCGGAACTCCTGGCCGGTCAGCAGCTCGGTGAGGACGGCCCGTGCCCGCGGATCCTCAGGTGCCGAGCCGTAGGCCATGCGGAAGCCCGCGACCGAGTCGGCGGCGACCTCGTCCCAGTCCGCGTAGAAAGAGCGGGCCCGCGGGTCGTTGAACACCAACAGCATCAGGTTGCCGACCGCACCCAGCTCGCCGAACAACGCGCCGGCCAGCCGGTTGGCGGCCAGGATGTCGTAGGCCCGGCTGTACACCAGCGCGGGGTTGTCGGGCCACGCCTCCATCAATCGCAACAGCCCCGGGTCCACCCGTTCGACAACCGGATCCCGTTGCGTTCGCGGAGTCAGTCCGGCCAGCGTGAACAGGTGCGCCCGGCCGTCGTCGTCCAGACGCAAAGCCGCCGCCAGGGCATCGATCACCTGCACCGACGGAGACCGCTCCCGGCCCTGCTCGAGCCGTCCGTAGTAGTCGACGCTGACTCCGGCCAGCAGCGCCACCTCTTCGCGGCGCAAACCGGGCACGCGGCGGGTGCCCGTGCTGGTCAGCCCGACGTCGCCGGGGCGTAGCACGGCACGCCGGCTCCTCAGGTACTCGCCGAGCTCGGTCATCGGATCCAGCGTAGGAAATCGCCGGCCGTCAGGCAGGGTGTACCGCACCCTGGTTGTGGGCCGATCCGGCGGTGAAGCTCGAATCATGAGTGATTCGAAGATCATCATCGTCACCGGAGCCAGCAGCGGGATCGGCGAGGCAGTCGCCGAAAGGCTTGCCGCCGAGGGTCATCACGTGGTGGCCGGGGCGCGCCGGACCGATCGGCTCGACGCCCTGGCCGAGCGCATCACCTCGCGCGGCGGCAGCATCGAGGTCCGCCCACTCGACGTCACTGATCGTGCCGCGATGACGGCGTTCGTCGACGCGACCGTCGCCGCGCATGGACGGGTGGACGTGATCGTCAACAACGCCGGGGTGATGCCGCTGTCGCGTCTCGACGCGCTGCTGGTGGACCAGTGGGACCAGATGATCGATGTCAATGTGCGTGGCCTGCTCCACGGGATCGCCGCGGCTCTGCCGCATTTCCAGCGCCAGGGTGCCGGCCACTTCGTCACCGTCGCGTCGATCGGCGCCCACGAGGTGGTGCCGACCGGGGCCGTCTACTGCGCCACCAAGTACGCGGCGTGGGCGATCACCGAGGGGTTGCGGCTGGAACTGGATCCCTCGATCCGGGTGACGACGGTGTCCCCCGGCGTCGTGGAATCCGAATTGGCCGACACCATCACCGATTCCACTGCAGCTGCGGCCATGAAGGATTACCGGGCCGCAGCGATCCCGCCGGATTCGATCGCCCGCGCCATCGCCTACGCCGTCGGCGAGCCGGCCGAGGTGGACGTCAACGAGATGATCATCCGGCCGGCACGGCAGCGCTGAGTCAGCTGTACTTCGCGATCAGTTCCTGCTTGTACAGCTTGCCGGTATCGGTGCGCGGCAGCTGCGCCTCGAAGGAGAGCGATCGCGGGCACTTGTAGTGCGCCAACCGATCCCGCAGCCACGCGATCAGTTCTCCGGCGAATTCGTCGCTGGCGTCCGCGGGGTCGACGGTCTGCACGACGGCCTTCACCTGCTGGCCCATCTCGTCGTCGGGAATCCCGAAGACGGCCGCGTCCATCACCTTCGGGTGGGTGACGAGAAGGTTCTCGGCTTCCTGCGGGTAGATGTTCACGCCGCCGGAGATGATCATGTGATGCCGGCGGTCGGTGAGATAGAGGAAGCCATCGTCGTCGAGATATCCGATGTCGCCCACCGTCTTCCAGCCGCGCGGATCCCGGGACTTCTCGGTCTTGTCGGGATCGTTGAGGTACTCGAAGTCGTTGCCGCCCTCGAAGTAGATCTCACCCGGCTGTCCGGGCGGGAGTTCCTTGCCGTCCTCGTCGAGGATGTGCACGACACCGGCCATCGGCTTGCCGACCGACCCCGGGTGCGTCAACCAATCCTCGGCGAAAATCAGCGTCGACCCGTGCGCCTCCGAAGACGCGTAGTACTCGTCGACGATGGGCCCCCACCAGTCGATCATCTGCTTCTTGATGTCCACCGGACACGGTGCGGCAGCATGCATCACGCGCTGCAGGCTGGACACGTCGTAGGAGGCGCGCACCTCTTCCGGCAGCTTGAGCATCCGCGTGAACATGACCGGCACGAACTGACCGTGGGTGACCTTGTGTGTGGCGATCGCGTCCAGCGCACCCTCGGCGTCGAACTTCTCCATCACCACCGTGGTGATCCCGCCGGCCTGGGTCTGCATCGACCAGACCGACGGAGCCGTGTGGTACAGCGGCGCGGGGCTGAGATAGACGGCGTCGGGGTGCATCCAAAACTGGACCAGGGCGGCCATCAAACCCGGCGCCTCCGACGGCGGGACATGCGGCAGTGCGCGTTTGATCCCCTTCGGGCGGCCGGTGGTGCCCGACGAGTACTGCAGGAGGTCACCCTCGATCTCGTCGTCGATCGGCGTATCGGGCTGTCCAGCAACGCATTCGGGATAGCTCTGCCAGCCGTCGAGAGAGCCGTCGGCGATGATGCGCACCGACGGCAGGCCATTCGGCAACTCCGCCTCGAGCCCGGCGAGAGTGTCGACGAGCTTGCCGGTACCGACGATCGCCTTGGCCGCGCTGTTGTCGATGATGTAGGCCGCCTCTGCGGCGGTCAGGTGGGTGTTGATGGGTACGTAGTACAACCCGGCGCGACGCGCGGCCCACATGACCGCGTGCATGTGCTGGTTGTTCTCCATCAGGATGGCGACCGCGTCGCCCTCGACCAGGCCGGCGTCGCGGAACAGGTGCGCCAGCCGGTTGGCCCGGGCCTCGAGCTCGCCGAACGTCACCACCGTCCCGGACGGATACATGATGATCGCGGGCTTGTCGGGAGTGGCAACAGCGGTGTCGCGGATCTGCATGGACAGAGGATACGTCGACTTAGTTGACACGTGTCAAGCAGGCCGCGAGCGTGCGCCCGATGCGCGCGAGAGAGCGCGAAATGCCGCCGGCGAGCGGCGTGTCCTGTACAAACACGCGCGCTCGCCGGACAACGGCGAAGACCTACTCGGCTTCGGAGAGGCGGGTCTTCAGCGCGTCGAACTCGTCCTTGATGCCGGTGGGCAGCTTCTCCCCGACGAACTCGAACCACTCCTCGATCAGCGGCAGTTCCTTGCGCCACTCCTCGGGCTTGACCTTCAACGCCTCGTCGACATCGGCGGCCGACACGTCCAGACCCTCGAGATCGAGATCCGCAGCGGTGGGCACGATGCCGATCGGGGTGCTCTTGCCGTCGGCCTGGTGCTCGATGCGCTCGATCGCCCACTTCAGCACGCGGCTGTTCTCACCGAAGCCCGGCCACAGGAAACGGCCGTCGTCGCCGCGGCGGAACCAGTTGACGAAGAACACCTTCGGCAGCTTGGACTCGTCGGCTTCCTTGCCGATGTTGATCCAGTGCTGGAAGTAGTCGCCGACGTTGTAGCCCAGGAACGGCAGCATCGCCATCGGGTCACGGCGCACGGTGCCGACCTTGCCCTCGGCCGCGGCGGTCTGCTCGGAGCCGAGCGTGGCACCGATGAACACGCCGTGCTGCCAGTCGCGAGCCTCGGTGATCAGCGGGACCGTGGTCTTGCGGCGGCCGCCGAACAGGATCGCCGAGATCGGCACACCCTGCGGGTCGTCCCACTCCGGGGCCAGCGTCGGGCACTGCGAGATCGGCGTGCAGTACCGCGAGTTCGGGTGCGCCGCTTTGGTTTCGGTCTCCCGGAGGATGTAGTCGTTGCCCTTCCAGTCGATCAGGTGATCGGGCTCGCCCTCCAGGCCCTCCCACCACACGTCACCGTCGTCGGTCTTGGCCACGTTGGTGAACACGGTGTTGCCCGCGGCGATGGTCTTCATCGCGTTCGGGTTGGAGTCCCAGTTGGTGCCCGGCGCGACGCCGAAGAACCCGAACTCGGGGTTGGTGGCGTAGAGCCGGCCGTCCTTGCCGAAGCGCATCCACGCGATGTCGTCACCGACGGTCTCGGCGCGCCAGCCCGGGATCGTCGGCTGCAGCATCGCGAGGTTGGTCTTGCCGCAGGCCGACGGGAACGCCGCGGCGATGTAGTAGGCCTTGTTCTCCGGCGAGATCAGCTTGAGGATCAGCATGTGCTCGGCGAGCCAGCCCTCGTCGTGCGCCATCGCCGAGGCGATGCGCAGCGAGTAGCACTTCTTGCCCAGCAGCGCGTTGCCGCCGTAACCCGAGCCGTAGCTCCAGATCTCGCGGGTCTCGGGGAAGTGGGTGATGTACTTCGTGTCGTTGCACGGCCACGGCACGTCCTCCTGGCCCGGCTCCAGCGGCGCACCGATCGAGTGCAGAGCCTTGACGAAGAAGCCGTCGTCGCCCATCTTCTCCAGCGCCGCCGCACCCATCCGGGTCATCGTGCGCATCGAGACCACCACGTACTCGCTGTCGGTGATCTCCACACCGAGCTTGGGATCCTCGGCATCGATCGGGCCCATGCAGAACGGCACCACCCACATGGTGCGGCCGCGCATGCTGCCGCGGTACAGAGGAGTCATCAATTCCCGCATCTCGGCGGGATCCATCCAGTTGTTGGTGGGCCCCGCGTCGATCTCCCGCTCGCTGCAGATGAAGGTCCGCGATTCCACACGGGCCACATCCGACGGGTCCGACAGCGCCAGGTAGGAGTTCGGCTTCTTCTCGTCGTTCAGCTTCTGGAAGGTGCCGGCCGCGACGAGCTGGTCGCACAGCCGCTGGTACTCCTCCTCGGAGCCGTCCGCCCATGCGACACGATCGGGCTGGGTCAGCTCGGCGATCTCCTGAACCCAGGCGAGCAGCCCCTCGTGCTTGGTGGGTGCGGAATCCAGTCCCGGAATGGTCGCTGCGGTCATTGGCTAGTCGTCTCCTGCACTGTTCCTGCGCGTTGGCCTGGTGAACCCCGAATGAAAACTTGTGGAGGAACGTACGCCGTCGTCACCGACCTGTCCGAGGTCTTGACAAACCGCTGCCGACCCTCCTGACCTTCGAGGTTAACGCGGGTGACATACCCGAGGAAATCCAGGATCATGTCCGATCACTCACAGGAACGATTCAGAAGAGGTCCTGTTCGGCGAGACGCTGCCAGCTACCGCTCGGTAACCACGAAATCCGTCGCGCTCGGCCTCTGAGAGGGTGTCGGGAGAGCTCTCGACAGCAGCCAATCGGCCTGCCACTGCATCCTCCAACTCGACGCGCAACGCGGCGACGACATCGCCCGCCCAGCGTTCCCACCGAGCACGGTCGTGCAGCAGGCCCCGCGCCCGCACCACCCATGCCGTGAGCGCCACACCGGCCACCCCACCCGCCGTGGCCGCCCAGCCGCCCGTGATCAGCGACGCGGTCAGCCGGGCCACCGCCAGCGCCGCCCCGACGCCGAAGCCGGCACCCAGCACGACCATCAGCTGGGTCTCCAGCCGACGTCCGGCAGGCGGCGGCAGCGTCGGCGGACGCCACGGCGGCGCGGACGGCACGACCGGTGCGGGCGTGATCGCCGCGACCCTAGCCCGCAGCGTCGCCTCGACCTCAGCACGCACGTCTGCGCACCGACCGCGGACCCGGTCCTCGACCTCCGTGCTGCTCCGCATCGTCGAGGTCCCCGCGAGTAGGTCTGCGCGGGCCGTGATGCAGTGCTGCCGCACGGTCGACGTCAGCTCGATGCGCAGCTGGTGCAGCTGATGGCGCCGCCGCGCGTGCGCGGCCCGCCGCACGTCCCGAGAGCGGGCGGCGTTGCGCCGGGCCAGCGTCGGATCGGCCAGCTGCGCCGTGAGCGCGGCTACCAGCGCATCCAGGCGGGGTGTCCCGAGCCGCGGCGCTGCGGAGACCGCCACCCAGCTGGCGCCGGGCACCCGAATCTCGTTGACGGCCAGCACCCGCCGCCAGCCGCGGTGGTCGTCGATCTTGTTCACGACGGCGACGATCGCATCGGTGTGCGCGGCCTCTGCTGCGGCCCGAAGGCTCTCGGTGGACGTCATCGGCGCGGTGGCCGACACCACCCACACCACGGCGGCGGGCACCTGATGCGGCAGCAGCTCAGCTGCCTCGACGAACCGTTGGTCGGGCATCCGCGTCCGAAGGCCGTCGGCGACGCTCGTCACCCCTGCCCGCGCGGCCCCGGCGACCAGCACCGGCTCAGCCACCGCACACCTCGACCAGCCGGAGGCTGCCGCGGGTGATGTCGGCTGAACAGCGCCGATGCAGCGCGTCGAGCGGACCGCGGGACAGGTGATGAAAGCGCAGGGCCCGGCGGGTGTGCGCGCCGACGTCATCGCCACGATCGACCGTCGCGCCGGAGGCCTCGACGACGTCGACGGCTGCCGTCATCACCGCGAGCACCACGTCGTCACCGTCCAGATGCGTCGCGAGTTGTCCGTCGCCCCGCTCGGCGGCGAGCACATGCAGCGCGCGGACCGCCGCCACGCAACGCCGATAGCGGACCGTCGCGGCGGCCCGGCCGATCGCGGCGCGCACGGCGTCGGTGCCGCTGAGCGCACGCAGCCGCGCGGTCACCTCGTCGGCGCCTGCCCCGTCGCACACGGCGAGGATCGCGTGCGCGAGCCCGAAACGGTCCAGCCGGTCCATCAGATCCGCGCGCACGCCGGCGGGCAGTGGATGCGGGCAGGCTGCGAACGCGTCCACCGAGGACACGTCGGCCGGTGTCTGGACCAAGGACCGCAGCGCGGCGACGTCGTCGTCGTCGATCCGCACACCGGCCAGCAGCGCGACCATCGGAACCACCGGGCGCCGCAACACGGCTTCGATCTCGGCGGCCACAGCCTGCGCGGCCCGCAACGGCCCACCCGCCGCGGCGCCGCCCAGGTCGGCCTTGTTCAGCACCACCACCGTCGCGTCCGTCACGCCGGCGCGATCCTCATCGGTCACCGCCTCGGCGACGACGAGGACGTCGACGTCCGCGTCGTTGTCGATGCCTGTCTCCCCCGGCGCCCCGACCGGGACACCCAACGCGCTGGCCACGGTGCTGCGGCCCACCCCGGCGCGGCCCCGCACGGCTACGCTCACAGGCGCACGCAACAGTCGCTCCACGGCGGCGACAGCGGGATCGGGAAGGTCGGTGGCCATCGCGGCCACCACGTCGACCAGCTGCCCCGGCATCCCCGCCCCCGTCCGGCGGACCCGCGCCCGCCTGCCAGGTGATCGTGACATCCGAATCGGCCTGCTCGACGCACCAATTTCGCGCGGGCCGACACATACCAGCCGAAGGCAACTGTTGGGTATCAATCTGTAACACGATGCAGGGAGTGGGTCCGCGATGAGCGACGATGGATCGATGCGAATGCCAGGTCCCAGCGACGTCGAGCAGGGCGTCGACAGGGACACGGCGCAGGCGCCGGCCGTCCATCACCCCCGCAGGGTCACCAGCTTCCGCGCCCGCCGGTCCACGATCTCCGATCGCCAACAAGCCGTCTGGGAGGCCCGCTGGCCCGAGCTGGGTCTCCTCGCCCGCACCGGTGACGACCCGCCGGTGCCGCTGGACACCGATGCCTGGTTCGGCAGGCACGCCCCGCTGGTGCTGGAGATCGGCTGCGGGACCGGGACGTCGACGCTGGCGATGGCCCAGGCCGAGCCCCATCTCGACGTCGTCGCCGTCGAGGTCTACAAGCGCGGACTCGCCCAGCTGTTGTCCGCCATCGACCGTGAGGGGGTGGGCAACATCCGGCTGATCCGCGGCGACGGCGTCGACGTGCTCACCCACATGCTCGCGCCCGGCTCACTGACCGGGGTGCGCGTCTTCTTCCCCGATCCGTGGCCCAAGGCCCGCCACCACAAACGCCGGCTGCTGCAGCCCGACACCGTCGCGCTCATCGCCGACCGGCTGCGCCCCGGCGGGGTCCTCCACGCCGCCACCGATCACCAGGGCTACGCCGAGCAGATCGCCGAGGTCGGCGATGCCGAACCGCGGCTGACGCGGATCGAGCTCGACGCCCCCGGCCTCCCGATCTCGACCGCCCGACCCGAAACCAAATACGAGCGCAAGGCCCTGGCCGGACCGATCGTCACCGAGCTGCTGTGGGCGAAGTCATGAGCCTGACCAGCGACGCCACCGATCACATCCCGGGCGAGGACAGCAGCGCCGCCGCGCCGCCCTCGCGCGTGCTGCTCGTCTGGGACGCCCCGAACCTCGACATGGGACTGGGCGCAATCCTGGGTGGCCGGCCGACCGCCGCGCACCGGCCACGCTTCGACGCGCTGGGCCGGTGGCTGCTGTCCCGCACCGCCGATCTGTCCGCCCACCACTCGACCGGCGTGCCGCTCGAACCCGAGGCCACGGTGTTCACCAACATCGCACCGGGCAGCGCCGACGTCGTGCGGCCGTGGGTCGAGGCGCTGCGCAACGTGGGCTTCGCCGTCTTCGCCAAACCCAAGATCGACGAGGACAGCGACGTCGACTCCGACATGCTCGCGCACATCGCGCTGCGCCGCGGTGAGGGGTTGGCCGGCCTGATCGTGGCGTCCGCGGACGGTCAGGCGTTCCGCCTGCCGCTCGAAGACATCGCCCGTGACGGGGTCGCCGTCCAGGTTCTCGGATTTCGTGAACATGCCAGTTGGGCGTTAGCGTCGGATACCTTGGAGTTCGTCGACCTGGAGGACATCCCTGGTGTCTTCCGGGAGCCGCTGCCGAGAATCGGGCTTGATTCACTACCCGAGCAGGGCGCGTGGCTGCAGCCGTTCCGGCCGTTGTCCTCGCTGTTGGCGTCTCGTGTCTAGAACAGTGGGTAAATCTGGTCGGGGCGGCCGCGCGCCGACGGCCACACATTCGCCGATGATGAGGAGCTGAAGTGTTCGCCTGGTGGGGTCGAACGGTGTACCAGTACCGATACATCGTTATCGGTGTCATGGTCGCACTGTGCCTGGGCGGCGGTGTCTACGGCATGAGCCTGGGACAGCACGTCACCCAGAGCGGTTTCTTTGATGAAGGCAGCCAGTCGGTCAAGGCTTCGGTGCTCGGCGACGAGGTGTACGGGCGTGACCGCCTCAGCCATGTAGTAGCCATCCTGACGCCGCCCGACGGTGAGAAGGTCACCGATCCGGCGTGGCAGAAGGAAGTCACTGGCGAGCTCAACAAGGTCGTCGACGAGCACAAGGACCAGATAGTCAGCTGGGTCGGTTGGCTGCGAGCACCCGACAGCACGTCCGAAACCGTGCAGCAGATGAAGACGGAGGACGGCTCGAAAACGTTCGTCGCCATCCCGCTTCAAGGTGACAACGATGACGCGATCCTGAAGAACTACCAGGCAGTCGAACCGGCGCTGCGCCAGATCAACGACGGCAACATCCAGCTCGCGGGCCTCAACCCCATCGCCAGCGAGCTGACCGGAACCATCGCCACCGACCAGAAACGCGCCGAGCTCGCCATCGTGCCGCTGGTTGCAGTGGTGCTGTTCTTCGTCTTCGGCGGTGCCGTCGCCGCCGCCCTGCCCGCGATCATCGGCGGCCTCACGATCGCCGGCGCGCTCGGCATCCTGCGGTTCACCGCCAACTTCATGGACGTGCACTTCTTCGCCCAGCCCGTCGTCACGATGATGGGGTTCGGCATCGCCATCGACTACGGCCTGTTCATTGTCAGTCGCTTCCGAGAGGAACTCGCGGAGGGCTACGACGTGGAGGCCTCGGTGCGACGGGCCGTGATGACCTCAGGCCGCACTGTGGCGTTCTCTGCGGTGATCATCGTGGCCTCGTCGCTGCCCCTCCTGCTCATCCCGCTGGGCTTCCTCAAGTCGATCACCTACGCGATCATCGCGTCGGTGCTGCTGGCGGCCTTCCTGTCGATCACCGTGCTGCCCGCGGTACTGGGAATCCTCGGCGCCAACGTGGACGCCCTCGGTGTGCGGACGCTGCTGCGGGTGCCGTTCTTCCGCAACTGGAAGCCGATGCGCGTCTACCTCGAGTGGCTGGCCGAGAAGACCCAGAAGACCAAGACCCGCGAAGAGGTCGAGAAGGGCTTCTGGGGCAGGCTGGTCAACGTCGTGATGAAGCGGCCCATCGCGTTCGCGGCGCCGATCCTCGTCGTGATGATCCTGCTGGTGATCCCGCTCGGACAGCTCGCTCTCGGCGGGTACAGCGAGAAATACCTGCCACCGGACAACCCGGTGCGGATGGCGCAGGCGCAGTTCGACAAGGATTTCCCCACATACCGCACCGAACCGCTGACTCTGGTGATCCAGAGCGACAACGGGCAGCCCGTCAGCGATCAGCAGGTCGCCGAACTGCGCGCCAAGGCAGAGACGGTCTCCGGTTTCACCGACAGCGACGAGCCGTCGAAGATGTGGCAGGAACGGTCCGTCCAGGAAGGCGGCAGCAAGGATCCGTCGGTCCGGGTTCTGCAGAACGGTCTGGTCAACAGCGCTGACGCCCCTGCGAAGATCGACGCACTGCGCGCGTTGTCACCCCCGCGTGGCACGACGGTCCTGGTCGGCGGCACTCAAGCGCTGGCACAGGACAGCATCCAGAGCCTGTTCGACAAGCTCCCGCTGATGGTCGTGGTGCTGATCCTGACCACGACAGTGCTGATGTTCCTGGCCTTCGGCTCGATCGTGCTGCCGATCAAGGCCGCGTTGATGAGCGCGCTCACCCTCGGCTCCACCATGGGCATCCTGACGTGGATGTTCGTCGAGGACGGCCATGGCTCCGGAATACTGAACTACACCCCACAGCCACTGATGGCACCGATGATCGGTCTGATCATCGCGGTGATCTGGGGCTTGTCCACCGACTACGAGGTGTTCCTTGTCTCCCGCATGGTCGAGGCGCGAGCGCGGGGCATGTCGACCGCGGAGTCGATCCGCATCGGTACCGCGACCACAGGCCGATTGATCACCGGCGCGGCGCTGGTGCTGGCCGTCGTCGTGGGCGCCTTCGCATTCTCCGACCTGGTGATGATGAAGTACCTGGCCTTCGGTCTGCTCATCGCGCTGCTACTCGACGCGACGATCATCCGGATGTTCCTGGTCCCCGCGATCATGAAGTTGCTCGGCGACGACTGCTGGTGGGCGCCGCGCTGGATGAAGCGAGTCCAGGAGAAGATGGGCCTGGGCGAGACCGAACTGCCCGACGAGCGCAAACGCCCGTCGGTGCGCGAGCCCGCACCCGCCGAAGCACTCGTCGGCGCCGGCGCACCGGTGCCCGGCCCGTCGCGTCCGATGCCGCCGCACGATCCCGGCCACCCCGCCGCCGACCGGGCGGGCGTGACGACCCGCATCGCCACCGCACCGCGGTCCGGTGGGCCGTCAGGTGCCGGCACCACGCGGCTGCCGGGGCCGCCGCCGCGTCCGCCGGTGCCGGATCACGAGCCGCAGACCACCCGCCTGTCGGTGGCCAAGAACGCCGTCCGCAGCGCGGTCAGCAATGCCGCCGACGCGGTCACCCAGCGGGGACAACAGCGACCCTCGGGGCCGTCCGCGCCTGCGCGCGATGACCGCGAGATCGAGTCGTGGCTCGGTGACCTGCGGGGTTCGGGCGGCGCGCCCGCGGCCCCCGCGGCCGCACCGCGCCCGTCCGGCGAGCCGACCCGAGGAATGCCTGATCCCGGTGCCGCCGACGCGACGACCGCGATCCCCGCGCAGCGTCCCGACGACGACGAAGACGACGCCACGCGTGCGATCCCGACCGCACGGGCGTCGGACGCGGACACGGCCACCGAGAAGCTCAACACCCGGCCCGAGGGCGATGCACCGCGGCGCGGTGGCGGCGGGTTGAGCGCTCAGGAGTTGCTGCGCCGCGAAGGGCGCCTGTAGCTCAGTCCTCGACCTTGCCGGATTCGACGTCATCGGGTTCGGCGCTGAGCACCGGCCCGTCGTCGGCCTCGGCGGCGGCATGCACTTCGGCGGGGTCGTCGGCGACGAGCACGCGGATCGCGCTGTTGAGGAACGCCAGGATCGGCACCGCGAGCAGCGCGCCGACGATGCCGGCGAGCACACCGCCCCCGGCGATCGCGAGCACGACCGCCAGCGGATGGATCGACACCGCGCGACCCATCACCAGCGGCTGCAGCACATGGCCTTCCAGCTGCTGCACCGCGAGGATCAGCCCCAGGGTGATCAGCGCGTAGATCAGACCCTTGGTCAGCAGCGCGACGATGACCGCGAGGAACCCGGTGACCACGGCGCCGACGAGCGGGATGAACGCGCCGAGGAACACCAGGGAGGCCAGCGGCAGCGCCAACGGAACACCCATGATCGCCAGACCGACACCGATGCCGAGCGCGTCGACCAGCGCGACGAGGAACGTGGCCCGCACGTAGCCGATCAGTGAGTGGAAGCCCGCGCGGCCGGCCTCGCGGACCCGCCTGCGGGTGTCGTTCGGGAAGATCCTGGTGACGAACTCGAAGATGTTGCGCCCGCCGTGCAGCAGGAAGATCAGCGTGAACAGCATCAGCAGGGCGCCGGTGACGATCTCGGTGATGGTGCCCGCGGTCGACAGCGCGCCGCTGGTGACCTTCTCCTGGTTGTTGCGCAGCGCCTCGATCGCCGAGTTGCCTGCGTTGTCGATCTGTTCGCGGCTCAGGCCCAGAGGTCCGTCGATCAGCCAGCGGCGCAGGCCGTCGATGCTGCGGGTGACCTGCTCCACCAGCGCGGGTGTGCCCTCGATGAACTGACTGACGACGAAGCTGAGCATGCCCCCGACCAGGGCCAGACCACCGAGCAGGATCAGCGCCACCGCGCCACCGCGCGGCGCGCCCCGGCGGTCCAGGAAGTCCACGGCGGGCATCAGCAGCGCCGCTGCCAGAGTGGCCAGGGCGACGGGGACGACGATGACCTCGACCTGCACCACCACCCACAGCGCCGCGAACACGGCACCGAAGATGACGAGGAGGCGCCACGCCCATGCGGCACCCCTGCGGACCAGCGGGCTGACCGACTCGTCGGCGGACGGGTCCACAAACGGACGCGCAGACATTCCGGTAGCGTAACGGCCTTTTCCGCCGCGGCTTCGCTGCTCGGGTTCGGGCGGGTCAACGCCTTACCCTGTAGGGCGTGTCACACGACGCTCCCCCGGTGCGGCCGCAGGCGGCCGGCGACGGTGCGGAGCGCCCCGCCCGGGGCAAGTACTGGTGGCTGCGATGGGTGCTCATCGCCGTCGCGATCATCGTGCTGGCCGTCGAGCTGCTGTTGGTTCGCGATCAGCTGGCCAAGGCGTGGAAGAGCCTCTACTCAGCGAACTGGTGGTGGGTCGGCGTCGCCGCCCTGGCCGCGATGGCGTCGATGCACAGCTTCGCCCAGATCCAGCGCACGCTGCTCGCCTCGGCCGGCGTGCGCGTCCAGCAGTGGCGCAGCGAGGCCGCGTTCTACGCCGGCAACGCGCTGTCGACGACGATGCCAGGCGGCCCGGTGCTCTCGGCGACGTTCATCTACCGGCAGCAGCGGTTGTGGGGCGCGTCCCCGCTGGTGGCGTCGTGGCAGCTGGTCATGTCGGGTGTGCTGCAGGTGGTGGGTCTGGCGCTGCTCGGTCTCGGCGGCGCGTTCCTGCTCGGCGCCAGCAAGAACCCGCTGTCGCTGATCTTCTCGCTCGGCGGCTTCTTGGCGCTAGTGCTGCTGGCGCAGGCCGTGGCGACCCGCCCGGAGCTGATCGACGGCATCGGGGCCCGGGTACTGAGCTGGTTCAACTCTCTGCGCGGGCGGCCGACCGACACCGGACTGACCAAGTGGCGGGAGATTCTCGAGCAGCTCGAGTCGGTGCAGCTGGGCCGACGGGATCTGTCGGTGGCATTCAGCTGGTCACTGTTCAACTGGATCGCCGACGTCGGCTGCCTGCTCGCCGCCTGCTACGCCACCGGTGGCCACCCGTCGCTGGCAGGCGTGACCGTGGCCTACGCCGCCGCGCGCGCCGTCGGCTCCATCCCGCTGATGCCCGGCGGGCTGCTGGTGGTCGAAGCGGTGCTGGTGCCCGGCCTGGTGTCGAGCGGCATGTCGCTGGCCTCGGCGATCTCGGCGATGCTGATTTACCGCCTGATCAGCTGGATCTTCATCGCCGCGATCGGGTGGGTGGTGTTCTTCTTCATGTTCCGCACCGAGAAGGACCTCGACGTCCCCACCGACGACAGCACCGACACCGCTGCCCCCGCCACCGACGACCCGATCTGCCCGCAGTTCAGCCCCGACCCGGATGCGCCGCATCCGCCGCCACCCCAGGAGACCCAGCAGGCCTCATGACGTTCCCCCGCACCCTCGCCGTTCTGACGGTCGCCGCTGTGACTATGGTGTCCTCGGCCTGCTCGACATCGCCCGCACCCGACACCGCCAGCTCGACATCGGCCCCACCGCCGAGCTCGACGCCCACGTCGGCCGGTGCCGCCCCAGCACCCGGCCCCGCAGAGCCCTCGATGCTCACCCCGGTGCTGGCCAGCGCGGTGGCCGAACCGATCCCGGTGCCCGCAACCGACGGCAAGACGCACCTGGTGTACGAGCTCATGTTGACGAACACGCTCTCGCAGGAGGTGTCGCTGACCTCGCTCGACGTGCGCGCCGGCGACCAGACTCTGCTGACGCTGCCCGCCGACCGACTCACCGCGGCGACTCGACTGGCCGGAATCCCGGCTCCCACAGGCGTTCTCGGACCCGCACAGACCGCCCACGTGTGGCTGGACGTCGCGTTGCCCGCCGGTAGCCAGGCACCGGATCGCCTCGTCCACGCGCTCGGCGTCTCGGTGCGCCAGCCGCAGCCGCCGCTGATCCCGGCCGCGATGGTCGAGGAGGTGGCTCCGGTGGCCGTCCAGAAGCGGACACCGATCACCATCGCACCGCCGCTCTCGGGTCCCAACTGGCTCGACGGCGACGGCTGCTGCGGCATCTCCGGACATCGCGGTGCGCTCAACCCGATCAACGGAAAGACCTGGGCTGCAGAGCGTTTCGCGATCGACTACCTGCAGCTGATGCCTGACGGCAAATTGTTCACCGGCGCTCCGTCGGACCTCGGCAGCTACCCGTACTACGGCACCGACGTGCACGCCGTCGCCGACGGACCTGTGGTCGCGGTCGTCGACGGGATGGCCGAGGAGACACCGTTCGCCGCACCCACGGGCCTGACGCTGAACCAGTACCCGGGCAACCACGTCGTGCAGGACCTCGGCGGCGGCAACTATGCGCTCTACGCCCACCTGCAGACGGGCAGCATCACGGTCAAGCCCGGCGACCGACTCACCGCCGGGCAGTCGCTGGCCCATTTGGGCAACACTGGCAACACCGATGCCCCGCACCTGCACTTCCACGTGATGAGCACACCGGATCCGCTGCGCTCGGACGGATTGCCGTTCGTGTTCTCGTCGTTCGACCTGCAGGGCAGGGTGCCCGACTCGCAGGACGCGCTGACCGCGGGCCGTCCTGTGCCGCTGCCGCCGGCCGCGGACTCCAAGCCCCAGCGCGACGTCATGCCGCTGCAGGACGACCTGATGACCTATGCAGCCCCGTAACCGCGTGCCGGCGGCGCTGGCCGCCGACGTGGTGTGCGTGCTGGTGTTCTGCGCGATCGGGCGCCGCAGTCATGCCGAGGGGCTGACCGTCGCAGGGGTGGCGCAGACGGCGTGGCCGTTCCTGGCCGGCACGTCGCTCGGCTGGCTCCTCGCCCGCGCGTGGCGGCGCCCGGTGGCGCTGCTGCCGACGGGCGTCGCGGTGTGGGTCGCGACCGTCGTGGTCGGGATGCTGCTGCGCAAGGTCAGTGGGCAGGGCACCGCGGCCAGCTTCATCGTGGTCGCCACGCTGACCACCGCGGCGCTGCTGCTCGGCTGGCGTGCGATCGCCCGGTCAGTCCTCTGAATCTTCTTGCGGCACAGGCTCTGTCGACACAGTGAGGGTGGCGCGCAGACCGCCGAGGGGACCGTCGGAGAGCTCGATGGCGCCGCCGTGCAGGGTGGCCTGCTGCGCGACGAGCGCCAACCCCAGACCCGAGCCGCCCGGGGCGGCGTTGCTGCCCCGGGAGAACCGCCCCAGCACGGTCTCGTGCTCGTCAACGGGCAGCCCGCGCCCGTTGTCGTCGACGACGATCGTCAGCAGGCTGTCCCTCCGGTAGGCGGCCAGCACGATCCGGGTGGCGTGGCCGTGGGTGATCGCGTTGCGCACCAGATTGTCGACCGCCAGCCGTAACCCGCCCGGCCAGCCGAGGACGAAGCCCAGGGTGTCGGCGGCGTGCACCTCGATCGTGACGTCGCGGTTGACCCGCATGTTCTCCCGGGCCACCCGGTCGAGCATGTCCGTCACGTCGATCACTTCGCGGTCCTCGGCCTGAGCCAGTTGACCGGAGGCGAGCTGACCCAGCGCGGTGATGATGCCCTCCACACGGCGCTGCGCGCGCGACAGGTCCGCGACCACCTCGGCACGCTCGTCTGCAGGGAGGTCGTGGATGCGCAGCGTGTCCAGGTCTGCGCGCATCGCGGTCAACGGGGTGCGCAGTTCGTGGGCGGCGTTGGCGGCGAAATCCTGCGCGGCCTGCAGGGAATTGGTGGTGGCGCGCTGCGCCGCGGCGAGGCGGTCCAGCATCCCGCTCATCGCCTCGGACAGATCCTCGGCCTCGCGCACGCCGCGCACCGGGGGGATGCTCTCCGAGCCCGTGCTGAGCTTCTTCGTGTGTTCGGTGAGCCGGCGCAGCGGCCTGATCGCTGGCCCCGCCAGCAGCCAGCCCAGGCCCGCGGCGATCAGTACGGTCACCACCCCGACGGTGATGTAGAGCGGCACCCGGGCTCGGTTGAGCAGGATGCTGTCGGCGCGGATGCCGATCGACATCAACACGCCGCCGTTCTGGTCGACCGGCAGGGTGCGCACCCGGTACTCGACGCCGTTGACCGTGACGGTCTCGGTGCCCGGCGGCAACGCCGGCAACTGGAAGCCGCGCTGGTAGACCACCTGCCCCGAGGACCGCGACCGGCCCGTCTGCAGCACGCCCCGCCGCTGATCGGTGAGCTGCTCCGGGTACACGCTGGCGTCGACGATCGCATCGAGCCTGCGGTCCAGCTGTGCGGCGTCGTTGTTGGCCAGCACGAGTGAGGTCAGGATCGTGAAGGCCGCCACGACCGCGGCCGCCGCTGCGGCCGACGCGATGGCGACCCGAGTGCGCAGCGAGGCCGACCGGAAGGCGCGGGGAAGCCTCACCGCGTGCCCGGGAGCAGGCTTCTCACGGCTCCTCGCGCAGCACGTAGCCGATACCGCGCACGGTGTGGATGACACGCGGCAGGCCGTCGCGTTCGAGCTTGCGCCGCAGATAGGACACGAACACGTCGGCGACGTTGGTGTCGACGTCGAAGTCGTAGCCCCACACCAGCTCCAGCAGTCTCTGCCGGCTCAGGACCACGCCGGCGTTCTCGGCCAGCGCGGCGAGCAGGTCGAACTCGCGCTTGGTCAGCTCGACACGCTCCCCGGCCACGAACACCAGCCGGCGCGACGTGTCGATGGTCAGCGAACCCACCGTCATCGTGTCCGACATGGGATCGGAATGGTGCGCACGCCGCAGCAGCGCGTGCAGTCGTGCCACCAGTTCACCGAGATCGAACGGCTTGGTCAGGTAGTCGTCGGCGCCGGCCTCCAGACCCGCGATGCGGTCATTGACGGTGTCGCGCGCCGACAGCACACAGATCGGGATGTCGTTGCCGAGCGCGCGCAGCGCCGTCACCACCGCGACCCCGTCGAGCTCGGGCATCTGCACGTCGAGCACCAACGCGTCGTGTGACTCGCTCGACAACAACCGCAGCGCTTCCTTACCCGTCGCTGCGACCCTGACGTCGAACCCGGAATGCCGCAGACCGCGCGCGACCGACGTCCGGACATCCGGATCGTCGTCCACCATCAGCACCGTCCGACCCGCGCCGTCCTGGGCGGACAGCTCCCCCCCACGAGTGGGCGAAGCGTCCACCCTGTCTCGCATGGCGCCTACGGGAACAGCGGTCCGTTGGTGTCACGCTCCGAGAAGCCACACCGGTTCTTGATGTCGATCAGCGGTTGACGGATCGCCGTCATCTCGGCCTTGACCTGCGGATTGGCGTTGAAGTAGTCGACCACCTTGGGCCGCAGTTCCTCCATCGGCAGGCCCTGCAGGCCCGAGAAGAAATCGTTGACCTGCGGGTGGGTGAACAGGTAGGCCGAGGTCGACGCCGAGACGCCGGAGGCGACTCCGGAGAAGTCCGCCGCGGTGCAGTTCGGCGGCAGCGCCGGCTGCGCGGACGCCATCGGCATCGCGCAGAACAGCGAGGCACCGGCGACCGCGCCTGCGCCCAGAGCGCCGGCCACGGCGCGGCGCAGGATGGGACCCGAGATCAACATGAAGTCTCCTTCAGCAGTGGTGAGAGCCGGCACCTGTCGGGCCGGTCTGCAGACCATCCTAGGAAGCTAAGCAGACCGGTCGTCGACTTTCCTGCCGAGCAATTAACGGATGGTGAGAAAAGTCCTCATCACCTGTCAGCGCAGAGGTGCCGCCGGCGCGTCCGCAGGGGCGGTTTCGGCCGCTCCGGCGCCCATGCTCGTCGCGGCCGGGGACACCGCGGGGGAAGCTGCTGCAGCGGCCCCCGGCGACACCGCCTGCACCAATCCCAGCAGCTGCGGCAACGTCACCGGCAGCTGGCACCGGGCCGCCAGGGACACCAGCGGCTGCTGCAGACGCTGAAGGTCCGCCTGCACGAGCGGGTTGGCGTCGAAGTACGACTTGAAGGCGCCGAGCGACTGCGCCCCGCCCTGCTGCTTGGAGATCAGTGTCAGCGCCTGGTTGGTCTGCGGGTGGGTCTCCAGGTACGTCCCGGTGTTGGTGGCCACCGCACCTGCGGTCTTGGCGACCTCGCTCGCCGCGCACGGGTCCGGCGCGGCCTGCCCGGTCGGGGCGGCCGGGCCCAGGAACAGCACCGCTGCGCCGCCGAGGGCGGACAACGCCGCCGTGGCAGCGCCGGCCCGGCGTGCGGTCAATGTCGAGCGTGCAAACATGACGAACTCCTCACGGCCTGCGCGCGCCTGACGGCGCCGCACACCTTCCTACGGTCAACAGCAAAGATCCCCGACCGACGGACAACATCTGGCCCACGTCGAGGTCATCGTGCCATCACCGGCGCCCGACGCCCAATCGAGCGCGGTGACGAGGCCGCATTAGAGCTGCATGAGGCATCTCTGGCAGGAGCGTTCGCGCAGGTCCCCTCACAACTGACTGCTGTACCCTTTCGCTACGAAAGGCCGGGGAGAAAGTGGGGACGTCCCATCCAGCAGTTCATGATGCGCGTGAGCAGCAACCTGCGCAGATTCCGCTGGGCGGTCTTCGCGGTGTGGCTGCTGCTTCTCGTCCCCTCGATCTACCTGGCGATGAACCAGTCGGGCAACCTGACCGGCGGCGGTTTCGAGGTCGAGGGTTCGCAGTCGCTGAACGTACAGCGCCAACTCGAAGCGCAATTCCCTGATCAGGGCGCGTCCCCGCTGGCGTTGGTCGCCGCTCCCCGACCCGACGCGTCGTTCGACGACATGAACGCCGCGGTGGCGTACCTGGAGAAGATCGCCGCCGAAGTTCCCAGCGTCACGGTCATGCCCAACCCGGGCCAGCCTCCCCCGCAGCCCGACCGGCCCTACGTCATCACGCTGCAGCTCGGGTTCGAGAACACCGGCGCGGTCGACATCGCCAAGCAGCTGCGGCAGAAGGTCGGCATCGACGGCGACGACCCGGGCCAGACCGAGGACGGCAAGGTCCGGTTCTACGTGATCGGGCAGGGCGCGCTCGGCGCCGCGGCGACACTGGCCACCAAACACGACATCGCCCAGGCCGAGCGCTGGAATCTGCCGATCGTGCTGATCGTGCTGCTGGCGGTGTTCGGTTCCTTCGCCGCCGCAGCGATGCCGCTGCTGCTGGGTGTGTGCACGGTGGCGGTCACGATGGGCCTGGTCTATTGGCTGTCGATGTTCACCACGATGTCGGTGTTCGTGACGTCGACGGTGTCGATGTTCGGCATCGCCGTGGCCATCGACTACTCACTGTTCATCCTGATGCGCTTCCGCGAGGAGCTGCGCGCGGGCCGAGAACCCGAGGACGCCGCCGACGCGGCGATGGCGACCTCGGGCCTGGCGGTGGTGCTGTCGGGTCTGACGGTGATCGCGTCCGTCACCGGCATCTACCTGATCAACACTCCCGTGCTGCGCTCGATGGCCACCGGTGCCATCCTCGCGGTCGCGGTGGCCGTGCTGACGTCGACGACGCTGACGCCCGCGGTGCTCGCCACGTTCGGCCGCCGGGCGGCGCGACGCTCGTCCTACCTGCACTGGGGCCGCGGCATCGAGGCGACGCAGTCGAAGTTCTGGACCCGCTGGACCGGCGGGGTGATGCGCCGGCCCTGGGTGTCGGCGTTGTGCGCGGCGGCGCTGCTGCTGGCCTTGGCCGCACCGGCGTTCTCGATGGCGCTCGGCAACAGCATGCAGCGACAGTTCGACCCGACCCACGAGATCCGCGGCGGCGTCAACGCGGCAGCCGAAGCGCTGGGTCCCGGCGCGCTCGGTCCGGTCCGGGTGCTGGTGACGTTCCCTGAAGGCAACGCGGCGTCGGCGCCGGCCAAACAGCCGCTGCTCGACGCGATCCGGCAGAAGATGGCGCAGGCGCCCAACACGGTCTCGGTGTCTCCCGCGGTGTTCGGCACCGACTACCGCAGCGCCTTGCTGTCGGCGGTCCTGTCGGTCGACCCCGAGGACATGGGGGCCCGCGAGACCGTCGACTGGATGCGCGAACAGCTGCCTGCGGTGGCAGGCACCGGTGCGCAG
>NZ_JAQIIY010000015.1:0-177183 GCF_036946525.1 Mycobacterium kyogaense
AAATGCTCCAGCGGCACAGTGCGTTTCGACGGGGAGGACATCACCAAGCTGCGGCCCAGCGCTCGCGTGGCACGCGGATTGGCCTACGTGCCGCAGGGGCAGCAGTCGTTCGGTCAGCTGACCACCGCGGAGAACCTGCAGGTGGTGGCCGACGGGCGCAAGAACGGCAAGGCGTTGATCGACGAGCAACTCGACCTGTTCCCCGCGCTCAAGGAGCTGCTGACCCGGCGCGCAGGCCTGCTCTCCGGCGGCCAGCGGCAACAGCTCGCGATCGCCCGCGCGCTCATCACGTCGCCGAAGTGCCTGATCCTCGACGAGCCCACCGAAGGCATCCAGCCGTCGGTGGTCGCCGAGATCGAGGCGGCCATCACCGCGTTGACCGCCCGCGGGGATCTGGGCGTGCTGCTGGTCGAGCAGCACATCGGGTTCGCGTTGGAGTCCTCACAGCGCTACTACATCCTCGAGGCCGGCCGGATCACCTCGAGCGGCACGGGCGGCTCGGCCTCCGAAGCCGACGTGCGCGCCGCCATGGCCATCTGACTTTTCCCGCGAGGGAGCGTGTCTGCAGCCGACACGCCGCCGATTTCGGCGACAACACGCACGCTCGCCGCTGGATCAGGTGCGGTTCGAGCGGCGGTTGCAGTGGACCTCCAGCTCACCGAAGCTGGTCGCGGAGACGCCCGGCCAGCGTGCGAATTCGCAAGCGGGGCAACCTCTTCGGCGGCGGCGTCGGGGTGATCGACCGGATGCTGAATGACGCAGTGCACCGCCCTCGATGGTGACGAGCGTGCGCGTAGTTGCGGTTTTGCGTGGCGTGTTGCCTGCAAACACGCCCGCTCGCGGGGGGACTAGAGGGGGCGCAGGACGTGGGCGACCACGTGCTCGACCACCTGATCGACCGGAATGTCGACCTGCTCGCCCGTCGTCAGGGTCTTCACCCCGACCGTGCCCGCCTCCAGGTCACGCTCCCCCGCGACCAGCGCGATCGAGGCACCCGAACGGTCAGCACCCTTCATCGCGGCCTTGAGACTGCGATCCCCGTAAGCCACATCGACCCGCACCCCCGCGGCACGCAGCTGCGCCGCCAACACCGCGAGCCGCACCTTGGCCTCGGCACCCATCGGCACCGCGTACACGTCGACACGTGCGGTCTCGCCGGCCGTCTTGCCCTCGGCGCGCAACGCCAGCAGCGCGCGGTCCACACCCAACCCGAAGCCGATGCCCGACAGGTCGCGGCCGCCCAGCTGGCTCATCAACCCGTCGTAACGGCCGCCGCCGCCGATCCCGGATTGAGCACCCAGGCCGTCGTGGACGAACTCGAACGTCGTCTTCGTGTAGTAATCCAGCCCGCGCACCATCCGCGGATTGATCACGTACGGCACGCCGAGAGCATCCAGATGCGCCAGCACTGTCTCGAAGTGGGCCTTGGCCACCTCCGAGAGATGATCGAGCATCAGCGGCGCGTCAGCGGTCATCTCCTTGACGTGCGGGCGCTTGTCGTCGAGCACCCGCAGCGGGTTGATCTCCGCCCGGCGGCGCGTCTCCTCGTCGAGATCGAGCCCGAACAGGAACTGTTGCAACAACTCTCGGTACTGCGGACGGCAGGTCTCGTCGCCGAGCGAGGTGAGTTCGAGCCGGAACCCGTCGAGCCCCAGCGAACGGAACCCCGCGTCGGCCACCGCGATCACCTCGGCGTCGAGCGCCGGATCGTCGACGCCGATCGCCTCCACCCCGACCTGCTGCAGCTGCCGATAGCGGCCCGCCTGCGGCCGCTCGTACCGGAAGAACGGGCCCGCGTAACACAGCTTCACCGGCAGCTGGCCGCGGTCGAGGCCGTGCTCGATCACCGCGCGCATGACGCCCGCCGTGCCCTCGGGACGCAGCGTCACCGAGCGCTCCCCGCGGTCGGCGAAGGTGTACATCTCCTTGGAGACGACGTCGGTGGACTCCCCCACACCGCGGGCGAACAGCGCGGTGTCCTCGAAGATCGGCAGCTCGATGTCGCCGTACCCGGCGCGACGTGCGGCGCCGAGCAGCCCGGCGCGCACCGCGACGAACTCCGCGGAATCGGGTGGGAAGTAATCGGGGACGCCCTTGGGCGCCTTGAAGTCGGTCACGTCGTCAAACCTTCGAGGAACGGGTTGGTGCGGCGCTCGGCGCCGATGGTGGTGCGCTCGCCATGCCCTGGTAATACCAGCGTGTCGTCGTCGAGCACCAACAGTTTTGTCACGATCGAGGTCAGCAGGTCACGGCCGCTGCCCCCGGGCAGATCGGTGCGGCCCACCGACTGCTTGAACAGGGTGTCACCGGTGAAGGCCAGCTGCTGGAACGATTGCTCTTCGCGCAAGCGCTCATCGCCAGGCCCCGCCTCCACGCGGAAGGTCACCGAACCCTTCGTGTGGCCGGGGGTGTGATCGATGGCCACCGTGATGCCGCCGAGATCCAGTTTGTCGCCGTCACGGTCGAGTTCGACCACCTGGCGCGGCTCCCGGAACCAGGCCCCGACCGCGAGGGACGCCAGTCCGATCGCGAAGCCCTGCCCGAGTGCCTTCACGGGGTCGTTCAGCATGTACCGATCGGCCGGGTGGATGTAGGTGGGGCAGCCGTAGGTATCGGCAACCTTCTGCGCCGACCACATGTGGTCGATGTGCCCGTGGGTGAGCAGAACCGCCGCGGGGGTGAGCCGGTTCTCGTCCAAGATGCGCCGCAACGGACCCATGGCACGCTGGCCGGGGTCGACGACGATCGCGTCGGCACCCTGCTTGGGCGCCAGCACGTAGCAGTTGCATGCCAGGACCCCGGCGGGGAATCCGGTGATCAACACGCCGTAAAGCTTCCCATGTCGAGGTCGCCGCGCAGTTCACGAGGGGTCACAGAGGCCGTCTCAGGTCCCCCTGGCACACTCGGTGCCGACCTGATCGACCCCGAGGAGGACCCGGCCCGTGCCGACGAACGAACAACGGCGAGCCGCCGCCAAGCGCAAGCTCGAGCGCCAACTCGAACGCCGCGCCGAGCGGGACCGCAAGCGCCGCATGTACACGATCATCGGCTCGGCCGTCGCAGCGGTCGTCGTGATCGCCGCCGTCGTGGCGACCATCGTCCTGACCAACCGCGACAGTGGCACCCCGACCGCGTCGCCGAGCAGCACGTCGACCTCTGAGGCGGCATCTCCGCTGGATGCGCCGGAGCCGGGCAAGCCAGGCGCGCTGCCCCCGTTCGCCGCGCCCGAGGGCCTGGGCGGCAACTGCGAGTATCCCAAGTCCCCGGAGCCCGCCAGCAAGCCCGTCGAGGCACCCCGCTCGGGCAAGGTGCCTACGGACCCGGCCCAGGTCAGCGCCAGCATGGAGACCAACCAGGGCAACCTGGGCCTGCAGCTCGACAACGCGAAGTCGCCGTGCACGGTCAACAGCTTCGCCAGCCTCGCCAACAAGGGCTTCTTCGACAACACCCCCTGCCACCGGCTGACCACCAGTGAAGGCCTGGCCGTGCTGCAGTGCGGCGATCCGACCGGCCAGGGCACCGGCGGACCGGGCTACCAGTTCGCCAACGAGTACCCGACCGACCAGTACCAGCCCGACGATCCGAAGCTGCAGCAGCCGGTGCTCTACCCGCGCGGCACGCTCGCGATGGCCAACGCCGGGCCGGGCACCAACGGCAGCCAGTTCTTCCTGGTCTACAAGGATTCGACGCTGCCGCCCAACTACACCGTGTTCGGCACGATCGACCAGACCGGTCTGGCGACGCTGGACAAGATCGCCGCGGCCGGCACCAAGGACGGCGGCGAGGACGGCGCACCCAAGCTCGACGTCACGATCAAGAAGCTCCAGCTGGACTGAAGCTAGGCAGCTGAGGTGACGCGGTAGACGTCGTAGACGCCCTCCACGTTGCGGACCACGTTGAGCACGTGCCCCAGGTGCTTCGGGTCGCCCATCTCGAAGGTGAACCGGCTGATCGCGACCCGGTCGTTGGACGTCGTCACCGACGCGGACAGGATGTTCACCTTCTCGTCGGCGAGCACCCGCGTCACGTCGGACAGCAGCCGGTGCCGGTCGAGCGCCTCGACCTGGATGGCGACCAGGAACACCGACGACGGGGACGGCGCCCACTGGACGTCGATGATCCGCTCGGACTGCTGTTCCAGCGACGAGGCGTTCGTGCAGTCGGTGCGGTGCACACTGACGCCGCCGCCGCGGGTGACGAAACCCATGATGATGTCGCCCGGCACCGGCGTGCAGCACTTGGCGAGTTTGCACAGCACGCCGGGTGCGCCCGGAACCGCCACGCCGACGTCGTCGCTCGTGCGCTGCCGCACCGGCATGGTCGCCGGGGTCGAGCGTTCGGCCAGCTCGTCTGCCGCCTCGTCGTCGCCGCCGATCTGGGCGACCAACCGCTGCACGACGTGGCGGGCCGAGACGTGGCCCTCACCGACCGCGGTGTAGAGCGCGGAGACGTCGAGGTAGCGCAGTTCGCGTGCCAGCGCCGCCATGGTCTCGGCATTCATCAAGCGCTGCAACGGAAGTCCACCGCGGCGCACCTCGCGTGCGATCGCGTCCTTGCCTGATTCCAGTGCCTCTTCGCGACGTTCCTTAGCGAACCACTGCCGGATCTTGGCCTTGGCGCGCGGGGACACGACGAAGGTCTGCCAGTCCCGCGAGGGCCCGGCGTTGGCGGCCTTGGACGTGAAGACCTCGACCACTTCCCCGTTCTCGAGCTTGCGCTCGAGCGCGACGAGCCGGCCATTGACCCGGGCGCCGATGCAGCGATGCCCCACCTCGGTGTGCACGGCGTACGCGAAGTCGACGGGCGTGGACCCGGTGGGCAGCGTGATGACGTCGCCCTTCGGGGTGAACACGAAGATCTCCTGCACCGCGAGGTCGTAGCGCAGCGACTCCAGGAACTCACCGGGGTCGGCGGCTTCCCGCTGCCAGTCGAGAAGCTGCCGCATCCATGCCATGTCGTCGATCTCGGTGGCGGTGTGGCTGGCTGGAACTCCGTTGCGCCCCTTGGCTTCCTTGTACCGCCAGTGCGCCGCGATGCCGTACTCGGCGGTCTTGTGCATGTCGGTGGTGCGGATCTGCACCTCCAGCGGCTTGCCCTCTGGGCCGACGACCGTGGTGTGCAACGACTGGTACACCCCGAAGCGGGGCTGGGCGATGTAGTCCTTGAACCGTCCGGCGATCGGCTGCCACAGCGAGTGCACCACGCCGACGGCGGCGTAGCAGTCACGCACCTCGTCGCACAGGATCCGGACGCCGACCAGGTCGTGGATGTCGTCGAAGTCGCGGCCCTTGACGATCATCTTCTGGTAGATCGACCAGTAGTGCTTGGGCCTGCCCTCGACGACGGCGTTGATCTTCGACGCGTTCAGCGTGGCCGTGATCTCGGCTCGCACCTTGGCCAGATAGGTGTCGCGCGACGGCGCCCGGTCGGCGACCAGCCGTACGATCTCCTCGTACTTCTTGGGGTGCAGGATCGCGAACGACAGGTCCTCGAGCTCCCACTTGACCGTCGCCATACCGAGCCGATGCGCAAGGGGCGCAATGACTTCCAGTGTCTCGCGAGCCTTGCGCGCCTGCTTCTCCGGCGGCAGGAAGCGCATGGTGCGCATGTTGTGCAGCCGGTCGGCGACCTTGATCACCAGCACGCGGGGATCACGTGCCATCGCGATGATCATCTTGCGGATCGTCTCGCCCTCGGCCGCGGTGCCCAGCGCCACCTTGTCCAGCTTGGTCACGCCGTCGACGAGGTGGCCGACCTCCGCGCCGAACTCGGCGGTCAACGCCTCCAGGGTGTAGCCGGTGTCCTCGACGGTGTCGTGCAGCAGCGCCGCGATCAGCGTGGTGGTGTCCATACCGAGCTCGGCCAGGATGTTGGCCACCGCGAGTGGATGGGTGATGTACGGATCACCCGACTTGCGCAGCTGGTCGGCGTGCCGCTGCTCGGCGACCTCGTAGGCCTTCTGCAGCAGGGTCAGGTCGGCTTTGGGATAGATCTCCCGGTGCACCGACACCAGCGGTTCGAGCACCGGGTTCACGGCGCTGCGCTGGGAGGTCATCCGGCGGGCGAGACGGGCCCGCACCCGCCGCGACGCGCTGGTCGCCTTGGCCGCCTCGGTCCGGGGCAGCTCCATCGGCTGGGTCTCGGGCCCGGCCGGCAGGGGCGGGGTCTGCGGTGGGGTCTGCGGGGGGGTCTGCACAGCCTGGTTCGCGCGCGGATCTGCCTGGATCTCGTTGGCCATGCTCACCTCCGCTGACGCTGCTGTTGGCAGGATATCCGGTTACACGGTGTGCAGAGCCGTGACCGGCAAGGGTTCCAGCACTGACCGGCCGCCCAAGGCCGACAGTTCGAGCATCACGATCGCTCCGCTGACCGTTGCCCCCGCTGCGGTGAGTAACTGATGCGTGGCCGCCAGTGTTCCCCCGGTCGCCAGCACGTCGTCGATCACCACGATGGTGCGGCCGGCCAGCTCGACGCCGTCGGCGGGCACCTCGAGCGTGGCGGTGCCGTATTCGAGGGTGTAGGTCTCACTGATCACCGGCGGCGGCAGCTTGCCGCCCTTGCGGACCGCGAGCACGCCGATGCCGAGGGAGATCGCCACGGCGCCGCCGAGCAAGAACCCCCGGGCGTCGACACCGGCCACCAGGTCGGCCCCGCGGGCGATGTCGACCATCGCGGCGGTGACCTCGGCCAGACCCTCGGCGTCGGCAAGCACCGGCGTCAGGTCCTTGAACAGCACGCCGGGCTCCGGGAAGTCAGGCACCTCGCGCAGCAGCGAGGAGATCACCTGGCCGACTTCACGCGTCTGACTCACTGGCTCAGCTTCCATCGGTCCATGTTCCATCCCGCGCCCCAGCGCGTCGGATTGGCGCTCACCGCATACATCTTCGTCGACGTGAGCAGCGTGCGCTGCTGACGGTACAGCGGCAACGTGGGCATGTCGCCCCACAGGATCGGGCCGGCCTCGGCGAGCAACCGGGCGATCTCCTTGGGGTCGGAGGTCACCGCCAGCGTCGAGATGATGCCGTCGATGCGTTCGTTGGCGTACCGCGGGAGGTTGTTTCCGTCCCCGCTGTGCAGGGTGTAGGCGTCCATTGCCGAGGAGCCTGTCGATCCGCTGCCCGTGGCTCCGCCGGTGCTGGCGATCAACACGTCGATGCTGTTGTCGCGCAAGGACTGTGGGCCCACATCCTCCCCCGCGGCGTCCTGCACGGTGATGCCCGCCGGCGCGCACGCTTTCGCCATCGCGCCGACGGCAGCGGCCAGCCGGGCATTCGGCGACTGGTATCCGATGCGCACTGTCAACGGCTGGTTGCCCAGCGAGGCGCGCGCGGCGTCGGGATTGCCCACCGCGAAGTCGTTGACCTGCGGCGTGGCTTCGGCACCGGAGTACGCGTCCTCGGCCGCGGCGTTCAGCCGCGAGTTGGCGGGCGGCACCGACGCGTTGCGGGCGATGACGTCGCGCGGTGTGCACAGGGCGACCGCGCGCCGCGCGGGTACCGCGGCCAGCGGGCCCTGCGGAGAGAAGATCAGCTGTTCGACGCCCGCCGACGCCGAGTCCGAGCGGGTGTAGTCGTCGGGCAGGTTCAGGCTGCCCGCGGACCCGGCCGCGATGTCGACGACGTCGTAGGCGCCCTCGTTGACCCGGTCCTGCAGGTCCGATCGGCGCGGCCACACGGTGATCTTGGCGGTGACGGGTTTTGTGCCCCACCACTTGTCGTTGGCCACCAGCACCACCGCTCCGTCACCGGTGACGGAGTCGATGCGGTAGGGCCCCGACGACGGGAATCGCTTGAGATCCAGATCCGGAGTCAGATTCCAGATGGTGTTCCACACCTGCGCGATCCGCTCGACCGCCGGGCCGTCGTTGCCGAGAAGGGCCTTGGTCACCCCACCGTCGCCGAGCCCGAGCTCGTCGGAGATCACGTGCGAGGGCATCAGCGAGGTCGCCGAGAACAACTGCCCGTAGTCGGTGAACGCCCGATCCTGGGCAAAGCTGACGCGGGCCTTCTTCTGCCCGGGCGTGCAGTCGACCGTCGCGATGTCGGTGTAGCCGGCGCGGCTGGCGGCGTCGAAGGTCGGGAAACGGCCCGACTGCGCTGCCCATGCCAGCACCATGTCGTCGCAGGTGATCGGCTTGCCGTCGGAGTAGACGGCCGCCGGCTTGATCTCGTAGTCGAGAACCAGCGGGCTGCGTCCCACGACCGCGATGGTGCCGAAGTCGTGGTCGCCGACGATCTGGCCGTCGGGTCCGTGGTAGTTGAAGCCGGTCAGCACCCGGGCGAACGCCTGCGGGCCGCCGGAGGCTGCGCCGGTGACGGTCGCGGTGTTGTAGGTCGAGAGCGTGCCGTCGATCGCGTAGTCGATCGCGTCCGCTGTCCCCGACGAGCACGACGACAGACCGAGCGCCCCGACCACGGCGAACACAGCGGCGACTGCAGCCGAGGTGACACTGACACGGGCACGCGCACGGGTGCGGTGGGCCATCGGACCTACCGCTCCCTAGCGCTTTCCGGTGCTTCGCTTACCCGACGGCCGGCCCGTCCGGCTCGAGGTCGGCCGGATCGGTCGGGCCCCCGGGGCGGGCTTGTCCGGCGGCGGCCCCGCCGGGGTGGTGACGACCCGCGCGGGCTCGGGGTCCGACGTGGGCACATCGGCCTCGTCGTCGAACACCCCTTCCCCGGCACCAGCGTCCCCGGCACCAGCCTTCGCAGCGACGGTCTTGCGGCGATTGAGCACCCGGCGCGTGTGCTTGCTGACCAGGTCGGTGCGCTCACGCAGGCTGACCAGCAACGGTGTCGCGAAGAAGATCGACGAGTAGGTACCCACGATCACGCCGACCAGCTGGACCAGCGCCAGGTCCATCAGCGTGCCGACGCCCAGCAGCCACACCGCGATCACCATCAGCGCGATGATCGGCAGCACCGAGATCAAGCTGGTGTTGATCGACCGCATGAACGTCTGGTTGACCGCGAGGTTCGCTTGCTCGGCGAATGTCCGGCGGGTGGTGTGCTCGAAGCCTTCGGTGTTCTCCTCGACCTTGTCGAACACGATGACCGTGTCGTAGAGCGAGAAGCCGAGGATCGTCAGCAGACCGATCACGGTGGCGGGCGTGACCTCGAACCCGACGAGCGCGTACACCCCGGCGGTGACCAGCAGGTCGAACACCAGGGTCAGCAGCGCGGCGGCTGCCATGTATCTCTCGTAGCGCACCGTGATGTAGATGGCGGCCAACACCAGGAACACCACGAGGGCGAGCAATGCCTTCTGGGTGATCTGCCCGCCCCACGTCTCGGAGACCGCCGAGTCGCTGATGACCTGCTTGCTCGGTTGCCCGTCAGACCCCTTCGGCTGGAACTGGTCGAACAGCGCGTCGCGCAGCTTCTCGGTCTCGTCGTTGTTCAGCGTCTCCGACCGGATCTGGAACGTCGCGGAGTTGCCGCTGCCGACGACGACCACCGACTCCGGCGGCTTGCCGATGGCGTTGTTGAACACCGTCTCGACCTGGGCTGTGGTGGCCTGCCCGTCACCGCGCGGGAACGACACCTTGGTGCCGCCCTCGAAGTCGATGCCGAAGGTGAAGCCGCGCAACACGATCGCCGCGAGCGCGATCGCGACGATGATCCCGCTGACCGCGTACCACAGCTTGCGGCGCCCGATGACCTCGAAAGCGCCGGTGCCCGTGTAGAGGCGGACGAAGAAGCCGTGCTTGGGCGCGTCGGCGCCACTGGCCTCCAGGTCGGGCGCCTCCACCGCGGTCGATTCGACGGCACCGTCGCGCCGATGTGAACTACTGCGTGCCATGCGTTATCCCCGTCCCGCCGCGTGTGCGGCCGCTCGGCGTTCGCGCGCGATCTGCTGAACAGCTCCCAGCCCGTTCAGCGACGGCTTGGCCATTGTCGGCGACTTGGACGCGAAGTACAGCAGCGGCCACGTCACCAGGAACACGACGACGACGTCGAGGATCGTCGTCAGGCCCAGCGTGAACGCGAAGCCCTTCACCTGGCCGACGGCGAGGAAGTACAGCACCGCCGCGGCCAGGAACGTCACCGCGTTGCCCGACATGATCGTCTTGCGGGCACGCGTCCAGCCTCGTGGCACCGCCGACCGGAACGATCTGCCCTCGCGGATCTCGTCCTTGATACGTTCGAAGAACACCACGAACGAGTCGGCCGTCGTACCGATACCGATGATCAGACCCGCGATACCGGCCAGGTCGAGCGTGTAACCGATGTACCTGCCCAACAGCACCAGGATCGCGAACACCATCGCGCCTGAGGCCACCAGCGACAGCGCCACCAGCGCGCCGAGCACCCGGTAGTAGAGCAGCGAGTACAGCAGCACCGCCACCAACCCCACCGCGCCGGCGATCAGACCGGCCCGTAGCGACGACAAGCCCAGCGTGGCCGACACCGTCTCGGCCTCGGAGGACTCGAACGACAGCGGCAGCGAGCCGTACTTCAGCACGTTGGCGAGTTCGCGTGCGGAGTCTGCGGTGAACTGGCCGGTGATCTGGGTGCGTCCGCCGGGGATCGCCTCGTTGATGACGGGCGCGCTGACCACCTTGGAGTCGAGCACGAACGCGGTCTGCGTGCCGACGTTGGCGGCGGTGAAGTCCGCCCACGTCTTGGCGGCATCGCTCTTGAACTCGACGTCGACGACGTACTCGCCGCGCTGCTGATCCAGCCCGGAGGTGGCATTCGCGATGCCCTCGCCGCTGATGATCGACTTGTCCAGCAGGTAGACCTCTTTGCCGTCCTGCGAGCAGGTCACCAACGGCAGGTTCGGGTCGTCGTTGCCGGCCAGCACGTCGTCGTCACCGCAGCGCGTCGCCTGGAACTGCAGCGCGAGGATCTGGATGGCCTGCTCGGAGCTCTGCCGCAGCCGCTTCTCGTCCTGGATGCGCTGCGCCAGCGGCACGTTCTTGCCGCCCGGTGCGGGGGGCGCACCCGGGGCGGGCGAGGTCGTCGGCTGTGCTGGATTCGGTGCCGGGCTCGGGCTCGGGCTCGGCGCCGGCTGCTGAGGGAACGGACGCGGCTGCGGAGCCGGCGCGGGCGCCTGCGGCTCCAGCGGCGGCAACCCGGGGATGTCGGCGTCGGGGGCGCCGGGAGCCCCACCTGCACCTGGCGGCAGGCCGGGCACGGCCGCACCCGGCGGCAGACCCGGAACAGCGCCGGGGGGCGCACCCGGTGCGCCTGCAGGAGCACCGCCCGGCCCCGCCTGCTCGGGCGCCCCCTGCCCGGCGGCGGGGATCGCGTGGATCACGGGGCGGATGTAGAGGCGCGCCGTCTGACCCAGGTTGCGCGCTTCGCTGGTGTCGTTGCCCGGAACGGTGATCACGAGGTTCTGGCCGTCGATGATCACCTCGGACCCGGACACACCCAGTCCGTCGACACGGGCACTGATGATCTGCTGTGCCTGATTGAGCGCGTCGCGCGAGGGCGGTGAGCCGTCCGGGGTGCGGGCGGTCAGCGTCACACGCGTGCCACCCTGCAGGTCGATACCGAGCTTGGGCTCGGCCTTCTTGTCGCCGGTGAGGAACACCAACAGGTAGGCACCGATCAGCAATGCCAGGAACAGGGCCAGGTAGCGGGCAGCATGCACCGGCGTCGAAGACGATGCCACGTCTCTACAGTCTCCTCGGGGTCAGGTCGTCAGGTACCGCGACGGCGCGGTGACCCGCAAAGGGTACGTGCCGCTGCTGTTACGTCAGCTGTCAGTCTTGGTGTTCGGCCGGTCGCTCAGCTCGGTCGCACCGGAGGCCGGCTCGACCGGGAAGTCCTCGGCGGCGTCGAGCTCGTCGGCGTCGTCGGTGATGCGATCGCGCACCGCGAGCTTCATCCAGGTGGTGACCACACCCGGCGCGATCTCCAGGTCCACCTCGTCGTCGGAGATGCCGGTGATCCGCCCGCGCAGGCCTGAGGTGGTGTGCACCTCGTCGCCGACGGTCAGAGAGTTGTGCAGGTCGATGGTGGCCTGCATCGCCTTCTTCTGGCGCCGGGACGCGAAGTACATGAAGGCGCCCATGATGATGAGCAGAGGCAGGAAGACGAACAGGTCCATGGCAGCAGTGTCTCTTCTGTTTCGTTGCGGTCTGTTTTCTCGGCGGCCCCTGTCGAACCCGTCGGGGGACCGCATTCATGAATTAAATTCGTTGACCAGTGTGCCATTGCGGCCGCGACGCCCGCCTTCCCCCGCCGAACGGCCGCTCGGACCGACGGAATCAGTCGTCGAGATCGCCGTCTGCCACCGAACCCGGTGTATCGACCCCCGGTTCTCGACGGATCGGGAGGGGGACCGACTAGGCTCGCAAGGTCAGCGGCCCATCGCATCAGGAGGTCCTTGAGTTGAGCGTTCTCGAACAGAGCCGGCACCTCGCCACCGCTATCCCCGGCCCGCGCTCGCAAGAGTTGATCGCGCGCAAGACGGCGGCAGTGGCCAGCGGCATCGGTAACACCATGCCCGTCTACGCAGTCCGTGCCTTCGGCGGGATCGTCGAAGACGTCGACGGGAACCGCCTCATCGACATGGGCTCGGGCATCGCCGTCACGACCGTGGGCAACGCGTCGCCACGGGTGGTCGAGGCCGTGCGCGACCAGGCCGCCCAGTTCACGCACACCTGTTTCATGGTGACCCCGTACGAGGGATACGTGGCGGTGGCCGAGGCGCTGAACCGCCTCACCCCAGGGGACGGCGACAAGCGCTCGGCCCTGTTCAACTCCGGCTCGGAAGCCGTCGAGAACGCCGTCAAGATCGCCCGCACCTACACGGGCAGGCAGGCCGTCGTGTCGTTCGACCACGCCTACCACGGACGGACCAACCTCACGATGGCGCTGACCGCCAAGTCGATGCCCTATAAGCACGGCTTCGGCCCGTTCGCCCCGGAGATCTACCGCGCTCCGCTGTCCTATCCGTTCCGCGACGCGGAGTTCGGCGGCAAGGAGCTCGCCACCGACGGTGAGCTCGCCGCGCGCCGCGCCATCACGATGATGGACAAGCAGGTGGGCGCCGCCAACCTCGCCGCGGTGATCATCGAACCGATCCAGGGCGAGGGCGGATTCATCGTGCCCGCCGAGGGTTTCCTGCCCACGCTGCTGCAGTGGTGCCGGGACAACGGTGTGGTGTTCATCGCCGACGAGGTGCAGACCGGGTTCGCGCGCACCGGCGCGATGTTCGCCTGCGAGCACGAGGGCATCGTGCCCGACCTGATCGTGACGGCCAAGGGCATCGCCGGGGGGATGCCGCTGTCGGCGGTGACCGGCCGCACCGAGATCATGGACGCTCCCCACGTCGGTGGCCTGGGCGGCACCTACGGCGGCAACCCGGTGGCGTGCGCGGCCGCGCTGGCCACGATCGCCACCATCGAGGACGACGGGCTCGTGGCGCGCGCCCGAGAGATCGAATCGCTGATGAAGGACCGGCTCGGCCGACTCCAGGCCGAGGACGACCGCATCGGCGACGTCCGCGGGCGCGGCGCCATGATCGCCGTGGAACTGGTCAAGTCCGGCACGCTCGAGCCGGATGCAGAGCTGACCAAGAAGCTCAGCACGGCAGCACACCAGGCCGGCGTCATCGTTCTGACGTGCGGCACGTTCGGCAACGTGCTGCGCTTCCTTCCGCCGCTGACGATCAGCGACGAGTTGCTCAACGAGGCCCTCGACGTTCTTGAATTGCTGCTGCGCGACATGTGATCGGCCTCACTGGCTAACAGCGCACGGCTCCACACTGTGACGCTGGCCACGTAATCAGCTGCGGCGGAGCGGCTTTGCGCTCCGCTGCGGCGATTCACAGCAACCTGACAGCCGAAAAGTGGTCTTTGTCGGAATACGCTTAGTTTTACTAACGTAGTTTTCTGGTGGACGCGCGAATGCGCCCCTCACCAACAACGTGTTCTCAAAGGATTACTGATGCCGACTGATACCCGTGAAGAACGACTCGCCCGCCGCATCGACGACCTGCTGGCCACCGATCCTGAGTTCGCCGCGGCCGTGCCCGACGACACAGTCGCCGAAACCCTGGACCGCCCCGAACTGCGTCTACCGGACATCATCGCCACCGCGCTCGACGGCTACGCCGACCGCCCCGCCCTCGGCCAACGCGCCGTCGACCTGGTCACCGACCCGCAGACCGGACGCACCGAGGCCGAGCTCCTCCCGCACTTCGACACCATCACCTACGCCGAACTGTCGACGCGTATCCACCAGCTGCTCGCCGCGCTGACCGACGTGAGCCCCGGCGACCGCGTCGCCGTCCTGGGCTTCACCAGCGTCGACTACGCCGTGATCGACACGACACTCGCGCTGGCCGGCGCCGTGTCGGTGCCGCTGCAGACCAGCGCACCCGAGGCCACCCTGCGCCCGATCGTCGCCGAGACCGAACCCGTCGTGTTCGCCGCGTCGGTCGACCATCTCGCCGACGCCGTCGACCTCGTCCGCGACGCCGCCTCCGTGGGCCGCCTCATCGTCTTCGATCACCGCGCCGAGGTCGACGACCACCGCGACGCCGTCGCCGACGCGCGCACCCGTCTCGCCGATGCCGGTCGCTCCGTCGAGGTCGTCACGCTCGCCGAGGTCCTGGCCCACGGCGCGACTTTGCCTGCGGCACAACCGTTCACCTCACCCGAAGCCGATCCGCTGCTCCTGCTGATCTACACCTCGGGCAGCACCGGTGCGCCGAAGGGCGCGATGTACCCGGAGCGGCTGGTCGCCAATGCGTGGCGCCGGTCGGGCCGCTCGACGTGGGGCGGAGAGCAGTCGACGCCGTCGATCACGCTGAACTTCATGCCGATGAGCCACATGATGGGCCGCGGGTTGCTCTACGGCACTCTCGGCGCCGGCGGTACCGCGTATTTCGCTGCGCGCAGCGATCTCTCGACATTCCTGGAAGACCTCGCGCTGGTTCGCCCGACCCAGCTGACCTTCGTTCCGCGTATCTGGGACACCATCGCCGCCGAGGTCGCCAAGGAAACCGATCGCCGTCCCGACGGCCTCGACGACGTCTACGCCGATCTGCGCCGCAGCCTCATCGGTGGCCGCTACGTGATGGCGATGACCGGCTCCGCGCCGCTGTCGCCCGAGATGCGGGCCTTCGTCGAAAACTTCCTCGACCTGCACCTGACCGACGGCTACGGCTCCACCGAGGCCGGCGCCGTCTTCGTCGACGGACAGATCCAGCGTCCGCCGGTGATCGACTACAAGCTCGTCGACGTCCCCGACCTCGGCTACTTCACCACCGACCGCCCCCACCCGCGCGGCGAGCTGCTGGTCAAGTCCGAGACGCTGTTCCCCGGCTACTACAAGCGGCCCGAGATCACCGCCGAGATGTTCGACCCCGACGGCTACTACCGCACCGGCGACGTGGTCGCCGAGACCGGACCCGACCAGGTCGTCTACCTCGACCGCCGCAACAACGTGCAGAAGCTCTCGCAGGGTGAATTCGTCGCCGTCTCCAAGCTCGAAGCGGTGTTCGGCGACAGCCCGCGGATCCGGCAGATCTACGTGTACGGCAACAGTGCCCGCTCCTACCTGCTGGCCGTGGTCGTGCCGACCGAGGACGTCCTGGCCCGCGACGACGCGAAGGCGCTGATCGCCGAGTCTCTACAGGACGTCGCCCGCGCGGCCGATCTGCAGTCCTACGAGATCCCCCGCGACTTCCTGATCGAGGAGACCCCGTTCACCCTCGAGAACGGTCTGCTGACCGGTATCCGCAAGCTGGCCCGGCCGAGGCTCAAGGAGCACTACGGCGAGCAACTGGAAGCCCTGTACGCCGAATTGGCGGAGGGTCAGGCCGACGAGATGCGCACACTGCGCGCCGAAGGCGCGAACCGGCCGGTGCTCGAGACCGTCGGCCGCGCTGCGGCCGCCCTGCTCGGCACTGCGGCCACCGATGTGCAGCCCGATGCCCACTTCACCGATCTGGGTGGAGATTCGTTGTCGGCGTTGACGTTCGGCAACCTGCTGCGTGACATTTTCGACGTCGAGGTTCCGGTCGGTGTGATCGTCAGCCCGGCCACCGATCTCGCTTCCCTGGCGGCCTACATCGAGACGCAGCGGCAGCCGGGCGCCAAGCGACCCACCTTCACCGCCGTTCACGGCGCGGGTGCCACCGAAGCGCGTGCCAGTGATCTGACCCTGGACAAGTTCATCGACGCCGAAACCCTCGCAGCGGCAACCTCTTTGCCGGGGCCGAGCGCCGAGGTTCGTACGGTGCTGCTGACCGGCGCCACCGGATTCCTGGGCCGCTACCTGGCCCTGGACTGGCTGGAGCGGATGGACCTCGTCGACGGGAAGGTCATCTGCTTGGTCCGCGCCAAGGACGACGACGCCGCGCGGGCCCGCCTCGACGCGACGTTCGACAGCGGCGATTCCGCGCTCCTCGAGCACTACCTTTCACTGGCCGCCGATCACCTCGAGGTGCTGGCCGGCGACAAGGGTGAAGCCGATCTGGGCCTCGACCCGCAGGTGTGGCAGCGCCTCGCCGACACCGTCGACCTCATCGTCGACCCGGCCGCGCTGGTCAACCACGTCCTGCCCTACAGCGAGCTGTTCGGCCCCAACGCCGTCGGCACCGCCGAGCTGATCCGCCTCGCCCTCACCACCCGCCAGAAGCCGTTCGCCTACACCTCGACGATCGGGGTGGGCGCCGGGATCGAGCCGGGCAGGTTCGTCGAGGACGGCGACATCCGCGAGATCAGCGCAGTGCGCAAGGTCGACGACAGCTACGCCAACGGCTACTCGAACAGCAAGTGGGCCGGCGAGGTCCTGCTGCGCGAGGCGCACGACCTGTGCGGGCTGCCGGTCTCGGTGTTCCGCTGCGACATGATCCTGGCCGACACCACCTACGCCGGTCAGCTGAACCTTCCGGACATGTTCACCCGGTTGATGTTCAGCCTCGTCGCGACGGGGGTCGCTCCGGAGTCGTTCTACCAACTCGACGCCGATGGTCAGCGGCCGCGCGCCCACTACGACGGGCTGCCTGTCGAGTTCATCGCCGAGGCGATCTCGACGCTGGGCGCCGCGGTGGCACGCGAGTCGGACAGCGGGTTCGAGACCTACCACGTGATGAACCCGTACGACGACGGCATCGGCCTCGACCAGTTCGTCGACTGGTTGATCGAGGCGGACTACCCGGTGCGCCGGGTGGGTGACTACGCCACCTGGCTCGCCCGCTTCACCGCGGCGATCAACGCCCTGCCCGAGCGCAAGCGGCAGGCATCACTGCTGCCGCTGCTGCACAACTACCAGCGGCCGGAGATCCCGATCCCGGGCTCCATCGCACCCACCGACCGGTTCCGGACGGCGGTGCAGGAGGCCAAGATCGGGCCCGACAAGGACATCCCGCACGTCACTCGAGAGGTGATCGTCAAGTACATCACCGACCTGGAGCTGTTGGGACTGCTCTGAGCTAGTGGTGCACCAGGTTGCGGTCGCGCCGTCCGCCGAACAGGCGGCCGCGCAGACCGCGCCGCGGTGCCCGCTCCTGCGGATCGACCACCTCGGTGGGCTGCGCGCCCACCGGGGTGGCTGCCGTCCGGTCGGTCACCGGCATCGGACCGGTGTGGGCGGGAGCGTCGACGGCGACAGGACGGCTGGCGTACTCGACGTCGCGGACGCTGCGGACCGACACCCGCCCCAGCGCCAGCGCGCCGAGGAAGATGATCACCGCGCCGAGGCCGTAGAAGTAGCTGAGGTCCAGCCACACCCGCTTGGTCTCGGTGTCGGCGACCGGTGCGCCGGCGTCGCCGAGGCCTAGCGGGCCTGCCAGCGCCCGGCCGATCACGAACCACGCGCCACCGGCCACACTGAGCCAGCTGCCGAGGACGGCGGTAGCGCGATTGCGGGAGGTCAGCAGCACCAGACCGCCGAGCACCGTCACCAGCCCGGGAAGCACCTCGAGCCACCCCCGGCCCGTGGTCCAGGTCCACGCTTGATCCGGGGTGAAGGCGAAGTCGAAGTTCGGCCCGATGAACGGGACGAGCGCGCCCCACAGGCCGAGCAGGACGAGCAGCAGACCGCTGGCGGCGCCGCGGCTACGCGGAATGGTCATCCGACCGCCGCGCGGTCGATCTGGGCGCTGGGTTCCGATCATGATGCCTCCTTGTGACGTGCCCGACGTGCGCACAGGAGTACCCCCGCCCCACCGGCGGTAACCGAGGCGGGAATCGATCGTTACAGGGTTGAGGCCAGCAGCAGGAGCACGATCGCGACCAGCGGCAACGTCCCCCTGCATCACCGCGGCGCGGGCCTTGTCCCGCGCGGAGGCGACCAGCACGACCGCCGCGGCGAGCATGGACCCCAGCCCGGCATAGAGCAGCGCCGCACCGACGGCATCGGCGCCCGTCGCCGTGGCCACGATGCCCGCCACCGTCACGATCGCTAGGAACAGGTTGTAGAAGCCCTGATTCAGCGCGAGCAGGCGTGTGGTCTGTGCCTCCTCCTCGCTCATCCCGAACACCGCGCGGGTGCGCGGCGACGTCCACGTCACCGACTCCATCACGAAGATGTAGACGTGCAGGACCGCGGCGAGCGCCGCGACGACCAGCGCTGCGGCGGTCATTCGAACAACCCCGCCTGGCCGAGCGCACCCGCCCCGCTGGGTGGCGTCATGCCCAGGTGGGTCCATGCCAGTCGGGTGGCGACGCGACCACGCGGGGTCCGCGCGATCATGCCCGCCCGCACGAGAAACGGTTCACACACTTCTTCCACGGTCGTAGCTTCCTCCCCCACCGCCACCGCGAGAGTCGACACGCCGACCGGCCCACCGCCGAAGCTTCGGGTCAGCGCAGAGAGCACGGCACGGTCCAGCCGATCCAGCCCGAGTTCGTCGACGTCGTAGACCTCGAGGGCGTATTTGGCGATGTCGCGGGTGATGACACCGTCGGCGCGCACTTCGGCGTAGTCGCGGACGCGGCGCAGCAGCCGGTTCGCGATGCGCGGCGTGCCGCGGGACCGGCGCGCGATCTCGGCGCCGGCGTCGGCTCCCAATTCGATGCCGAGGATGCCCGCCGAGCGGGCCAGCACCCGCTCCAGTTCCGCGGGCTCGTAGAAGTCCATGTGCGCGGTGAAGCCGAACCGGTCGCGCAACGGTCCCGTCAGCGCACCGGACCGGGTGGTGGCGCCGACCAGCGTGAAGGGCGCCACTTCCAACGGAATCGACGTCGCGCCTGGCCCTTTGCCGACGACGACGTCGACGCGGAAGTCCTCCATCGCGAGGTACAGCATTTCCTCCGCGGGGCGAGCGATGCGGTGGATCTCGTCGATGAAGAGCACGTCGTGCTCCACGAGATTGGACAGCATCGCCGCCAGGTCACCGGCGCGCTCCAGCGCCGGACCCGACGTGAGACGCAGCGACGAGCCCAACTCGGCCGCGATGATCATCGCCAGCGACGTCTTGCCGAGCCCCGGCGGCCCGGACAGCAGGATGTGGTCGGGCGTGCCGCCGCGGTTCTTGGCGCCCTCCAGGACCAGCTGCAACTGCTCGCGAACGCGGGGCTGGCCGATGAACTCGCCGAGCGAGCGCGGCCGCAGGCTCGCGTCGATATCTCCCTCGCCGACCGTCAGCGCCGGGGACACCTCCCGCTCGTCGACGTCGTCGGCCGGACCGTCCTGGTCTCCCGCGAACCGGCCCATCACTTCTTCCCCAGCATCGACAGGGCCGCCCGCAGCGCACCGGAGGTGGTGGCCTCGGGATCGTTGGCGAGCACCTTGTCGGTGGCCTCCTCGGCCTGCTTCTGGGCGAAGCCGAGACCGACGAGCGCCTCGACGACGGGACCGCGGATACCGCGCCCACCCGCAGCGGTCAGACCCGACGAGGTGGACGCGCCGACCTTGTCGCGCAACGTGAGCACCAGTAGCTCGGCAGTCTTCTTGCCCACCTTGGGAATTCGGACCAACGCGGTGAGGTCGCCGTCGCCGATGGCGGCTCGCAGCGTCGGGCCGTCGTACATGGCCAGCGCACCCAGTGCGATGCTCGGCCCGATACCCGACACCCCGAGCAGCGTCAGGAACAGGTCCCGGGCATCGGAGTCGGCGAAGCCATAGAGGGTCTGGGAGTCCTCGCGAACGATCATCGCGGTGATCAGCCGCGCCTCGGTGCCGCGCCGCAACGTCGCCAGCGTCGACGGTGTCGCCATCACCTTGTACCCGACGCCGCCCGCCTCGATCACGACGTGATCGAGAGCGATGTCGATGACCTCACCGCGCACCGAGGCGATCATCGCGCGCTCTTCGACATCTTGGACATCTTGGCGGCCTTGAGGGTGGCCTGATATCTGCGGCGTTGCTCGGCGGCCATCGCCTCCGCCTCGGCCATGCGGGCGATCATCGGCGCGCGCCAGCAGTGACAGATCGCAAGGGCCAGCGCATCAGCCGCGTCCGCCGGGGTCGGCTTCTGCTGCAGCGCAAGGATTCTCGTGACCATCTCGGTGACCTGGGCCTTGTCGGCCCGGCCGTTGCCGGTGACGGCGGCCTTCACCTCGCTGGGGGTGTGGAAATGCACGTCGATGTCCCGCCGGGCGGCGGCCAGGGCGACCACCCCGCCCGCCTGCGCGGTGCCCATCGCGGTGTTGGCGTTCTGGTTGGAGAACACCCGCTCGATCGCGATGACATCGGGGGTGTGGGTGTCCAGCCAATGCTCGACGGCGTCGCTGATCGCGAGCAGGCGGTGCGCCAGCGGATGGTCGGCGGGGGTGCGCACGACGTCCACGTCGAGCGCGATCACCTGCCGGCCACGCCCGCTCTGGATCACCGACAACCCGCACCGGGTCAGCCCGGGGTCGACACCCATCACGCGCACGCGAGCCTCCTACAGAACATTTGTTCGAGAGCTTAGCGTCGGGTACCGACCGAGGGCGGCAGGGACACGCGTCAGATCCGACTGCGAGACGCCATCGCGAGCGCGACGCCCCGGTACTGCGGGGCCAGGGCCCGCCCGGCCGCGAGCAGCGGCTCCGTCGACCTCAGGGTCCGGCCGAGCACGAACGCCCCCTCCAGGGCGCCGATCAGAGCGATCGTGACATCACGAGCCTGGGCCTGGTCGAGGCCGCGGTGCACGAAGTAGGCGGCGCCGCCGGTGATCCAACTGTCGAAGATGTCCCCGGTGACCTGTCGGAGGGGCTCGACGGTGTCGGCGATCTCGGCGGCGACACTCGCCACCGGGCACATGTTTGCGAAGCCGGTGGCCGCCATGTCCTCGGCGGCCTGCCGGAACACCCCGTCGACGGCGTCCCCGAGATCGGTGTAGGCGTCGACGATTGTCGGGATCAACAAGCCGTAGGCCGCCCCGGCGTTGAGCAGCGCCTCCCGCGCGATCTGCACCTTCCCGTCGCGGAAGTGGTGGTAGAGCGATCCGATCGGCGCCCCCGACGCCTCTGCGATGTCTTTCATCGCGACCCCGGCATAGCCGCGGTGGCGCATCAGTTCGGCTGCCGCGGTCAGGATCGATTCTCTGGTGGACCTTGCCATCGTCACCTCCCGGGTGCCATGCTAGAGCACACGTTCTAGAATGGTCATTCTAATGGAGGCGTGATGCTGACCGTCACTACCCACGCAGGTCCCGTCGAGGTCCGGGAGGAGGGTGACCCGCACGGCGCGCCCGTCGTGCTCCTGCACGGCCTCCTGATGAACGACGCGCAGTGGGACCTGGCGCTCCCCCACCTGCCGAGGCACTGCCGGTACCTTCTGCCGGTCCTGCCGATGGGCGGCCACCGGATCCCGATGCATCCGAACGCCGACCTGACCATGCCGGGCATGGTCGCGATCGTCGCCGACATCCTCGAGGCGCTCGACCTGACCGACGTCACGCTTGTCGTCAGCGACTGGGGTGGGCCGCTGCTCCTCACGGCTGCCGGACGCGATCAGAGGATCGACCGCCTCGTCATCTGCCCGTCGGAGGCCTTCGACAACTTTCCGCCAGGGTGGCCGGGCAAGGTGGCGTGGCTGGCCAGCCGTACGCCCGGCACCGTCGCGCTCGCGATGCGGCAGCTGCGTATCGGATGGCTCCGACGGCAGTACCTGATGTTCGGCATGATGGCCAAACACCCACTGCCACAGCGGATCGTCGATGCCTGGACAGCACATGGACTGGCGGACAAGGCCATTCGCCGCGATCTCGTCAAATATTGCCGAACCCGTTTCGACAAGCCTGCGCTGATCGAGGCGACGAACCAGCTGGCTTCCTTCGACCGGCCCGCGCTGGTGCTGTGGTCGGACAACCCGGTGATGCCCGTCGAGCATGCGCACCGGCTCACCGAGCTGCTCCCCCAGGGCCGGCTGGAGTTCGTCGACGACGCCTACGTCCTGGTGATGCTCGACCAACCCGAGCGCACCGCGGCCGCGATCGGCGCGTTCCTGGGAGCTACCGCGAACCGACGATGACGTAGGTCTTGCGAACCGTCTCGGTGATGCGCCACGTCCCGCGCCATCCCCTGGGCAGCACCAGCAGCGAACCGGGACCGATGTCCGCGCTCGTCCCGTCCTCGCCGACGACTGTTCCCGAGCCGGAGAGGATATGGCACACCTCGGTGTCGGCGGACCGGTCGGCGGTGAATTCGCCAGGGCCGCATTCCCACACGCCGGCGTGCGTGGTGTCGCCCGACCAGATGTTGAGCGTGGATTCGAACTGGTTGGTCAAGCTGGTTGGCTTGGCCTGGGGCAGAGGGAGTTCCGCGGTCATCGCATTGGCGTGGCGCAGGTGCGAATCGGCGTCGACGTGCTGTGTGGTCATCGTGTCGTCCTGTCGTCGTCGGCGCTCAGCGGCCGGTGATCTTGTTGGCCAACCGCGCCAATCCACTGGTCTTCGAGAGTCCGTTGGCCGCCTCTCGGCGGTCGGCGTTGCGGTAGAGCGCATACATCGTCTGCACGCCGAGCCACCGCAACGGTTCGGGCTCCCACTTGCGCACGCGCCGGCCGACCCAGGGCAACCGCGTCAGCTCGGTGTCCCGTTCGAGCACCAGATCGGCGAGGGTGTGCCCGGCCAGGTTGGTGGTCGTGAGGCCGCTGCCGACGTAGCCGCCGGCGGTGCCGAAACCGGTTGCCCGGTCGAAGTCGACGGTGGCCGTCCAGTCGCGGGGCACCCCGAGCACCCCGCACCACGCGTGCGTGATCGGAACCTGACTCGCCGCAGGGAACATGTCGCGCAGCAGCGCCGTCAACGCGTCGACGGTCCATTGCTGCGTGGTTCCACGGTTGTCGAGTGTGGAGGCGAACCGGTACGGAATTCCTCGGCCGCCGAGGGCGATCCGGTTGTCGGCGGTGCGCTGGGCGTACATGTATCCGTGTGCGAAATCGCCGAGCAGTTCCGCGCCGTCCCAACCCACGTCCTTCAGGACATCCTCGGGCAGGGGTTCGGTGACGATCATCGACGAGTTCATCGGCAGCCACTCGCGGCGCTGACCCGGCATCGTCGCGGTGAATCCCTCGAGACAGCGCAGGATCACCGGCGCGCGCACGACGCCGCGCTTGGTCACCGCGCGCCGGTCCTCGATCCGGGTCACCTCGGTCTGCTCGTAGATCGCGACACCCATCGCCTCCACGACGCGGGCCAGCCCCTGCACCAGTTTGGCGGGTTGCACCCGCGCGCAGTGCGGGCTGAACAGTGCGCCCACCGCCTTCTCCACCCGGATGCGCTTGTCCGACTCCTCGCCGGTCAACACGACGCAGTCCTCGGGGCCAGCACCCCAGCGGGCCTCGTAGTCGAGCGACTCGCGCAGCCGGCCCATCTGCGCCGGATTACGCGCGACGTGCAGCAATCCATCCTTGACGATGTCGGCATCGATTCCCTCGGCCTCCGTCACGGTGATGACCTCGTCGACCGCCGCGCGCATGGCACGCATCAGGGTGACGACACCATCGTGCCCGTGTGTCGACGCATAAGCCTCACGGGAACCGGCCAACTCGGCCGACAACCACCCGCCGTTGCGCCCGGATGCTCCGAATCCGGCGAATTCCTTCTCCACGATGGCGATGCGCAGATCAGGCTGTTCACGTTTGAGGTAGTACGCCGACCAGAGTCCGGTCAGGCCCGCTCCCACGATGCAGACGTCGACTTCGAGCGAACCGGGCAGCGGCGCACGGGATTGCGGGAACCCCGCGGCGCGATACCAGTACGACACACTGCCGTTGACGAAGTCGTTGGCGAGACTGCCCGGCGTGTGACCTGCGGATGACATGGTGTGCTCCTGTTGTTCGGGTGATGCTCAGTTCGTGGTGTCGGCGGGCAGGATCGCCGCGTTGTCGGGGTCGAACGTCAACCAGACGTCGTGTCCCGGTTCCGCGCGGGTGATGCTGCCCGCGCTCTCCCGCACCAGCACAACGGTGTCGTCCGGCAACCGGACCTCCACCTTGCGCGAGTTGCCGAGATAGATGTGCTGTATCACCGTGCCCGGCACGGCGTTTCCGGCCGGCGGCTCACCGGCGTCGACGACGATCCGGATGCGCTCGGGGCGTACGACGACCGCGACGGCCGCACCAGCGTCGGCGTCGCCACGCCCGGCCACCACGCGACGGCCGCCGACGTCGACGGTCCGCGGATCGCCCACCGTGCCGTGGAACAACGACGACTCCCCGAGGAAGCGCGCGACGAACACGCTCTTGGGACGCTCGTACAGTTCGCTCGGGGTGCCGATCTGTTCGATGCGCGCGTTGTTGAAGACCGCGATGCGGTCCGACAGCACCAGCGCCTCGTCCTGGTCGTGGGTGACGTAGACGAACGTCGTGCCGAGTTCACCGTGGATGCGCTTGATCTCCAATTGCAAAGAGTCGCGCAGCTTCTTGTCGAGCGCCCCGAGCGGCTCGTCCATCAGCAGCACGCTCGGTTCGTAGACCATGGCCCGGGCGAGCGCGACGCGCTGCTGCTGACCGCCCGACAGTTCCTTGGGCATGCGCTTGCCGTAGTCCTGCAGGCCGACGGTCCGCAGCGCCGCAGCCACCTTGGCGCCGCGTTCGGCCTTGCCGATCTTGCGCTGACGCAACGGGTATTCGACGTTCCCCGTCACGGTCATGTGCGGGAACAGGGCGTAGTGCTGGAACACCATGCCGATGTTGCGGCGGTAGGGCGGCAGGTCTGCAACAGGCCTGCCGTCGATCTGTAGGTCGCCGTCGGTGACGTCGACGAAACCGGCGATCATGTTGAGCGTGGTGGTCTTGCCCGATCCGCTGGGTCCGAGCAGGGTGAGGAACTCGCCCGGCCGAGCGTCGAGGTCGATGGCGTCGACGGCGGTCACCGAGCCGTAGCGCTTGGTCAAGCGCCGCAACGTGATCGATGCGCCGTGCGGGGTGGCGGTGTCAGCGGACACGATTCCTCCTGCTCGAATAGACGCCGGCGACGACGGTCAAGACCGTGGTCAGGGCGAGGATGACAGTGGCCGCCGCGGCGATCGTCGGGTCGGTGTCGCGAGTCACCGACGCGTACATCCGGACCGGCAGCGTCTGGAGGTACGGGCTCTGGATGAACAGCGACAGCACGACCTCGTCGAAGCTGGTCGCGAACGCGAACAGCGCACCGGACAGCACACCCGGCGCCACCTGCGGCAGCGTGACGGTGCGGAACGTCGTCCAGCGGCCCGCACCGCACACCGACGCGGCGTCTTCGAGGCGCCGGTCGAAGCCGGCGAGGCTGGCAGAGACCGGGATGATGACGAACGGCAGCGCCAGCACGCTGTGAGCGACGACGAAACCCAACGTCGTACCCAGCAGGTTGAGCCGCAGATAGATCGCGTAGATGCCGATCGACACGACGATCACCGGAACGATCATCGGAGACAACAGGACTGCCCGCAGTCCCTGGTCGCCGAAGAAGCGCGTGCGGCTGAACGCCACCGCCGCAGCGGTACCGCAGATCGTCGCGACCACGGCCACCAGCAGACCGACACGGATGCTGGCCTCCAGCGCCCACAGCCACGATGGGTCGGTGAAGAAGTTGGTGTACCACTGCGTGGACCACCCGGTCGGGGGGAAGGTGAACGTCGGCCGGTCGGTGAAGCTCAACGGAATGACGACCAGCGACGGCGCCACCAGCCACACGGCGACCGCCGCGCAGAACACGACCAGGACAGCGCGCCAGAACTTTCCGCTGTGCCGGCTCACGAGGACTTCTCCTGGCGAGAGGCGCGGCGCATGACGACCATGAGCACCGCGAGGACGAGGAAGGTCAGCAGGAGGAGTACGACGCCCATCGCGGCACCCCTGCCCCACTGCAGAAGGCTGTTCACCTGCACGTAGATCTGCTGGCTGATCAATGCGTTGTCCGGCGACCCGAGCAGCGCCGGCGTGACGTAGAAACCGAGGCTGCTGATGAAGACCATCAGCGCTCCGGCACCCACGCCCGGCATCGTCAACGGTGCCCAGACGCGGACGAAGGACGTCAGGGGCCGCGCGCCCAGACTCGACGATGCGAGGATCAGGCGTCGGTCGATTCCCGACATCACCGCATAGAGCGGCAACACCATGAACGGCAACAGAATCTGGCTCATTCCGATCACCACGCCGAGGTTGGTGCGGATGAGTTGGACATCTCCGAGCCCTATCAGGCGGAGCACCGCGTGGGCGGGGCCGTTGTCCTGCAACAGGATCACCCACGCGAAGGTGCGCACCATCAGGCTGGTCCAGAACGGGACCAGCACCAGCATGGTGAGTGCGGCACGCACCTTGGGTCCGAACGACACCATCGCGTAGGCATACGGATAACCCAGCACCAGACAGATGACCGTCACCTCGAGACCTGTGGTGAACGTCCGCAGCAGGACCGCGCGCTGAACGGGGTCGCCGACGTACCAGACGAAGTTCTCCACGCCCGCCGTCGGATCGGTGAACGCACGCCACAGCATGACCGCGAGCGGCGCCACGAACACGCCGACCACCAGGATCACCGACGGGCTCAGCAGGGCGTAGGCGCCACGGCGGCGCCGTTTGACCCCTTCCGACTCGGCCCGCGACCGCGGTGGTGCGGCGCCTCCGGCGAAAACGTCGACTACGGTCATCGTCTACCCAGTCCTCGCTCGACAATCCTTATTTGGCAAGCCAATCCGAGTACGCGCTGTTCATCGCATCATTGTTCTTCGACCACCAGGCGACATCGAGCGGGAAGCGATCCTTCGCCCGCTCCGGGGTGGTGGTGAGGTAACTCTTGGCCAGCTCGTCGAGCTGCGGTTTCGCGTCGACGTTGATCGGGCTGTAGGACGTCAGCTCCGACAGCTTGGCCTGCTGCTCTGCGCCCAGGTAGTAGTTGATCAGCGCCATCGACGCTTTGGGGTTCTTCGCTCCCTTGGGCACCGTGATCGTGTCGGCCTCCGGCATCCACTGATTCCACATCGGCACGAACGGCGCACCGTTCTTCACGGCCGAGTACGCACGACCACTCCACACCAACGCCATGTCGACCTGGCCGGCCTCGATGAGCTGCTGCGAGTGGGCCCCGCTGTTCCAGAACACGATGTCGGGACGGATCGACGCCATCTTCGCAAGGGCCCGCGGCGCGTCCAGCGGATACATCTTCTCGGGTGCGACGCCGTCGGCGAGCAGAGCGCCCTCGAGGACGCCCATGTCCAGTTCACCCGCGATGCCCTCGATGGCCCGCTTCCCGGGGAACTTGGTCGTGTCGTAGAAATCGGCCCACGACTTGGGTGGGTTGGCGCCGTACTTGTCCTTGTTGTAGACGACGATCAAGCCGTAGCCCATCGCGGGCACCGAGCACTCGTCGGTCTTGGCGCCGGGCGGGATCTTGCTGACGTCGACGATGCTGGTGTCGATCGGCATGAACAGGTCGCCACAGTGCTGGGCGGTGGTGACGTTGGTCGAGTCGACGACGTCCCATGTCACGTTTCCGGACTCGACCTGGGTCTTGATCTTGGCGGTCTCGGTGGGCCCGTCCTGCAGCACCCGTGCGCCCGACTCCTTGGCGAAGGGGTCGATCGCCGCCTGCGTCTGGCCGTCCTGGAAGATGCCGCCGTACGACACGAAGGTGAGTGTCACGCCTTTGAGCGCGTCCTTCTTCACCACGCCGGCCTGAGGCGGACCGCTACCCAGGTCGACGTCCGCGCCGGGTCCCGGTCCGCCCGAACACGCGGTGAGCAGCACACCGGTGGCCAGCACTGCGGGCAGGCGCTTGACGAAAGTTGTTGAGGCCATGCGGATCTCCTTCTGTCGGCGACGTCGTTGTCGCAGGGCGTTCAGTTGGTTGGCGGACTGACGATCCACAGCACTTCGGCCGGGGCGTCACTGTGGTTGTGCAGGGTGTGCGGAGTCGAGGTGCGGTATTCGGCGCTGTCACCGGTGTGCAGCACGTAGGTTCTGCCGTCGAGCTCCAGAGTCGGGCTGCCGGCGATGACGATGAGGATCTCTTGTGCATCACCGTGGACGTACGCCTCGCCCGCACTGGCCCCGGCAGCCATCTCGCCGGCGTACAACTCGAGGTTGCGCAGCGGCTTCTGCGAGAGCAGGTACTTGGCGCTCAAGTCGGAGACCTCGATCACGGGCCGATCGGCCTTGCGCAGGATGCGCAGTTCGCCGACCTCTTCGTCGGTGAACAAGTCCGGAAGCGTGACGCCGAGTTCCTCGGACAGCCGGCGCAACGTGCCCACGCTGGCATTGACCTGGCCCCGTTCGACCTGACTGAGAAAGCCGGCCGAGATCCGGGCGCGGTCAGCCAGGTCGCGCAGCGTCAGCTGTCGCGCCAGCCGGAACTGGCGGATACGGCCGCCGACTGCGGCATCCGGCGCATCAGCCTGTGTCAGGCCGGGATCAGCGGGTGAGTTCACGAGACAAAAGTTCCGTTTCCCGTCATAGAACGCAACAATGCGTGTCAGCGAACAAGTTGTTCGTATTGACGGTCAACCTTAGGAAGCCAACGCGCAAATCGCAAGACGTAGATCACACTCGCAGGTCAGGTGTGACGTGGAGCACGTGGCTGGCCGGAAGTCAGTGCCGGCCGAGTGCGTGGGGTCCTTGACGTAGGGGCATTCCGCCGGCGAAGCGGGCCGACGAGAAGGCGGCGACATCGTCGTCGGGCGTGCGCCCCTCGGCGAGGTCGGCCAGCACCTCACCCATCAACGCCGAGTATTTGAACCCCTCACCGGAATCGCCGCAGGCGATGACGACTCCCCCGTCCAGCCTGTCGACCACGAACCGCCCGTCCGGCGAATCGGTCCACGAGCAGACCTGGGCGTCCAGCACGGTCGGTGTCACCGCGCCGATGTCCACGGCGACACGTTGCCGGATGGTCTCGGTCCGGCCCGGGTCCGGGGTCCGGTCGTCGTCACTGTCGACGTAGTCGCGCAACGGGCGGTCCAGACCGACCTTGTAACCGACGCCCGGAGTCGGCATCGCATAGATGCCCGGACGCTCGTGGGAGGGACCGTCGAAGAGGCACGGTAAGTCGTCGGCAGCATCCGGCCGCTCGCGCTCGCCGAAGTGCACCACCTGCTCGAGGTAGGGGTGCAGAACGAGATCGATGCCGAGTCCACCGAGGAGGGCACCGGCACCGGGACCGGGTGCGACGACGACCGCGTCGGCCTCCAGCACCGTCCCGTCGTCGAGCACGACCCGCGCATCCGGCTCCACCGACGCCACCGATCGCGTCAAAAATGTTGACTCATTACCTTTTTCGAAGAGTTGACGCTGCGCCCTGAGCGACTCGGCCGCCAGGACCACCCCCGCTTCGGGTTGCCACACCGCCGATCGGCCGTCGCTGCGCAGCGCCGGAAAGAAGCGCGCCACCTCGGCCGCCGCCACAAGGGTGTGTTCGACGTCGAGTGCCTGCATCGTGGCGGTCAGCGCGGGCAGTGAGACATCGTCGCGCCACAGGAGTCCGCGCTCGAGGAAGACCGCCACACCGGAACGGGCCGCGAGCCTGCGCATGGCCTCGACACCGCGGACCGCGAGCCGGACGCGCGCCGGCTCGGGATCGGCGAGCCGCCACAGACGAGTGGGTCCCACCGACGAGGAGAGCCGGTTCGCCACCCCGTGCCGGTCGACCAACGTGACCCGATGGCCGCGCCTGGACAGCTCGGCCGCGGCCGGGAGACCCCAGGCGCCGGCACCCACGACGACGCACTTCATCCGCGAACCTCTCCGACGATGCCCAACCGTCCAGACGGTACGGTCACGGGCGATCGCCGGCGCGGTCGGTCACTCCTCGTCGAGCGCGGCCGCGACGTCGTCGGGGATGTCGACGTTGGTGTAGACGTCCTGCACGTCGTCGCTGTCCTCGAGTGCGTCGACGAGCTTGAGCACCTTGCGGGCACCCTCGAGGTCGACCGGGACGCTCACCGACGGCTGGAACGTGGCCTCGGCAGACTCGTAGTCGATGCCCGCGTCCTGCAGCGCCGTCCGCACGGCGACGAGATCGGTGGGCTCGGAGATGATCTCGAAGCTGTCACCGAGGTCGTTGACGTCTTCTGCGCCCGCGTCGAGCACTGCGGCCAACACGTCGTCCTCGGTCAGCGCGTTCTTCTCGAGCGAGACCACACCCTTGCGGGTGAACAGGTAGGACACCGATCCCGGGTCGGCCATGTTGCCGCCGTTGCGGGTCATCGCGACGCGCACCTCGCCGGCGGCCCGGTTGCGGTTGTCGGTCAGGCACTCGACCAGCACGGCGACACCGTTGGGGCCGTAGCCCTCGTAGGTGATGGTCTGCCAGTCAGCACCGCCGGCTTCTTCACCCGCGCCGCGCTTGCGGGCGCGCTCGATGTTGTCGTTGGGTACCGAGTTCTTCTTGGCCTTCTGGATGGCGTCGTAGAGGGTGGGGTTGCCGGCCGGATCGCCGCCGCCGGTCCGCGCCGCGACCTCGATGTTCTTGATCAGCTTGGCGAAGTTCTTGCCGCGACGCGCATCGATCACGGCCTTCTTGTGCTTTGTGGTGGCCCACTTGGAATGGCCGCTCATCTGCTCGCTACCTCTTTCACCGACTACGTCGAAGTCCGATTGGTCAGTCTACGTGCCCGTCACACCAGGTCGTGCTCGATGTAGCGCTGCAGCGTCGGTGCAACCGCGGCGACCAGCGCGCCGTCGGCCATCGACGCCACCGGTTCGATGCGCCACACGTAGCGGACCATCGCCAGACCCATGAGCTGCGAGGAGATGAGGCCACTGCGCCTCAGCCGGTCGGCGTCGTCGGCGCCGAGCCGCGACACCCCCAACAGGCTGCTCTCCACCACGCGGCGCAACTTCTCGCGCGTGGTCGCCTCATGGGCTGCCGTCTGCAGGATCGCCCGCAGTACGGGGCCGATCTCGTCGTCGGCCCACGCGTCGAGCATCAGGCGGACCAGCGCCTCCCCCAGCCGGTCGACCGGCGTCGCCCACGTCGCGGCCACACTTTCCAGCCAGCGCTGCGGCGGATCGGTCGCGGCGTCCAACAGCGCGTCCTTGGATCCGAAGTAGTGGTACACCAGCGCCGGATCCACGCCCGCGGCCCGCGCAACCGCACGCACCGTCGTGCCGGCATATCCCTTGTCGGCGAACGCTTCCCGTGCGGCCGACAGGATGCGGGCGGCCAGCACGCCGCGTTCGTCGCGCGGGCCCGGGACGGTCGACACGCGGGAATCATATCCGGAAGTTTCTCGTTGCGTTGAGACTAGTTTCACCATACCGTGAAACTATGACCGAACGGCGGCTCAACGGACCGCAGGACACCGGGCATGACTATCGCAACCTGAGCCGGCCGCGATTCGCCATCGAGCACCTGATCAACCAGCGGGTCACCATGCGGGACGGCGTCGACCTGATCGCCGATGTGCACCTCCCCCAAGAGGACGGACGCTTCCCCGCCCTGGTCGCCGCGTCGCCGTACCCGCGACAGATGCAGGATCTCGGCGCGCCGGCCGGCTTCATCGAGGCGGGCGCCACGGACTTCTGGGTGCCCCGCGGCTACGTCCACGTCATCGCCAACGTGCGCGGCACGGGCGGTTCAGGCGGGGTGTTCGGTTTCATGGACGCCCAGGAGCGGCGCGACATGTACGACCTGGTCGAGTGGGCCGCCGCGCAACCCTGGTGCGACGGCAACGTCGGCATGATCGGCATCAGTTACTTCGCGATGACCCAACTCGAGGCCGCCGTCGAGCGGCCGCCGCATCTGCGGGCGATCTTCCCCGTCGCGGCAACGGCCGACCTCTACGAGGCGGCGTCCCACCACGGCCTCACCAGTTCGTCGTTCATCACGCCGTTCCTGGCGATGATGGGGCTGACATCGGCGCGCAGCGATGCGTTCTGGCGGCGCAACCCGGTGCTGGCCGTGGCCCGCCGCGCCCTGAACCTCCCGCAGGTGCACGCGAAGTTCGCGACGATGAACGGCGAGGCCGCCGTCACGATGATGCGCCAACTGCTCAAGCTCCCCCACCAACCACACCCCTGGGACGACCTGTGGCTCGACACGATGGTCAAACACCCCCTGCGGGACGACTGGTGGCAGGAGCGCAACCTGCTGCCACTGATGAGCGACATCGACATCCCCGTCTATCTCGGTTGCGACTGGGAGAACGTGCCGCTGCACCTACCCTCGACGTTCACGTCGTGGAAAGCGTTGCAGCACAACCCGAATGTCAGGATGGCCATGCTGGGCCGGTACGGCCTGACCTGGCCGTGGGAAAGTCTGCACACCGAGGCGCTGGCCTGGTACGACCACTGGCTCAAAGGCGCTGACACCGGCATCATGGACGGCCCCGCCGTGCGCTACGTCGTGCCGGGCGCCGACGGGTGGCACGCCAGCGACACCTGGCCCCCGGCCGCCCGACGGCAAGAATGGGCGCTGCGCGCCGACGGTGTGCTGTCCGAGGACGAGGGCGAACCCGGCTCCAGGGAGTACCTGACGCTCGGCGCCGGCCTCAACCGCGCTGCCGCGAGTCCGATCGACCCGCCGGCGATCCTGACGTGGACCTCGGACCCCCTCTCCGCGCCGCTCGACGTCGTCGGTCACATCGAGCTGCGACTGCACGCCTCGGCGACCGCGGCCGACACGGCCTGGCTGGCCACACTGAGAGACGTCGCACCCGACGGAGAGATCACCGAGGTGACCGCCGGATGGTTGCGCGCCAGTCTGCGCACCGTCGACGAGACGCAGAGCGGTGACGGAGCGCCCGTGTTGCCCTGCGATCACGCGGTGGCAGTGCCCGTCGGGGTCGTCATCGCTTACCGGATTCCGTTGGTGGCCAACGCCCGACGATTCGCGGCGGGCCACCGCCTCGAGCTGGTCCTCACCAGCGACGATCAGGACCCCCAAGCCCCGGCGATCATGAACTTCCGGCACGCCAGCGTCGGCACCAGCAGCCTCAACACCGTTCACTCCGCATCTCGGCTGCTCATCCCCGTGTTAGCTGGGACACAGCCTCTGGTCGATGATCTTACTCCGGAGTAAGGTTCTGTTGCATGACGTTCTCGCTGGAGTTGTCCTCGGACCTGCTCGACGTGCAGAAGTGGGTCCACGAGTTTGCCAATGACGTCGTCCGCCCCGCTGCATCGGAGTGGGACGAGCGCGAGCAAACCCCGTGGCCGATCATCCAGGAGGCCGCCAAGGTGGGCCTCTATTCCGTGGAATTCTTCGCCGAGCAGGCCGCCGAGCCGAGCGGACTCGGCATGATCGTCGCGTTCGAGGAATTGTTCTGGGGTGACGCCGGTATCGCGCTGTCCATCCTCGGCACCGGACTGGCCGCGGCGTCCGTCGCCGCGAACGGAACCCCCGACCAGGTCGGCGAATGGGTGCCGCAGATGTTCGGCTCCGTCGACGATCCGAAGGTCGCGGCGTTCTGCTCGTCCGAGCCCAACGCCGGCTCCGACGTCGGCTCGATCCTGACCCGCGCCCGCTACGACGAGGCCACCGACGAGTGGGTGCTCAACGGCACCAAGACATGGGCCACCAACGGCGGCATCGCCAATGTGCACGTCGTCGTCGCCTCGGTCCACCCGGAACTCGGCACCAGGGGCCAGGCGTCGTTCATCATCCCGCCCGGCACCAAGGGGCTGAGCCAGGGCCAGAAGTTCCTCAAGCACGGCATCCGCGCCTCGCACACCGCCGAAGTGGTGCTCGACGACGTCCGCATCCCCGGCCGGCTGATCGTGGGCGGCAAGGAGAAGTTCGACGCCCGCATCGCCAAGGTCCGCGACGGCAAGAAGGCCGCGGGCCAAGCAGCGATGGCGACCTTCGAACGCACCCGCCCGACCGTCGGGGCCATGGCCGTCGGCGTGGCACGTGCGGCCTACGAATACGCCCGCGACTACGCCACCGAGCGCGAGCAGTTCGGCCGCAAGATCGGCGAATTCCAAGCTGTGGCCTTCAAATTGGCCGACATGAAGGCCCGCATCGACGCCGCGCGTCTGCTGGTCTACCGCGCCGGCTGGATGGCCCGCAACGGCAAGGCCTTCGAGTCCGCCGAAGGCTCGATGGCCAAGCTGGTGGCCAGCGAAACCGCCGTCTATGTCACCGACGAGGCGATCCAGATCCTGGGTGGCAACGGCTACACCCGCGAATACCCGGTGGAGCGGATGCACCGCGACGCCAAGATCTTCACGATCTTCGAGGGCACCAGCGAGATCCAGCGTCTGGTGATGGCACGCGCGATCACCGGGCTGCCCATACGCTGAGTCACAGGAAGCGCTAACACGGGCGAAACGTCGCCGAAACAGCGCAGTCCTAGCTTTGCCGAATGACTCAGGAAATCGGCGATGAGGTGCGCGCCGGCGCACCAGATGCCGACCTCGACCGTCTGACAGCCACCAAGGAAACACTCGAGGACTACACGCTGCGCTTCGCTCCCCGCAGCTACCGCAAGTGGTCCACGGGTGTCGTCGGCATCTCCGCCCTCGGCGGTATCGCCTACCTGGCCGACTTCGCGATCGGCGCCAACATCGGCATCTCCTACGGGACGACGAACGCGCTGTGGGGCATCCTCATCTTCGCCGTCGTGATCTTCCTGACGGGCTTTCCGCTCGCGTACTACGCCGCGCGCTACAACATGGATCTCGACCTGATCACCCGCGGAAGCGGATTCGGCTACTACGGCTCCGTCGTCACCAACGTCATCATGGCGACGTTCACGTTCATCTTCTTCGCCCTCGAAGGCTCGATCATGGCCCAGGGCCTCGAACTCGGCCTGGGCATACCGCTGTGGCTCGGGTACGCGGCATCGACGTTGATCATCTTCCCGCTCGTCATCTACGGCATGAAAGTGCTGTCCACACTTCAGGTGTGGACGACGCCGCTCTGGCTCGTCCTGATGGTCGCACCGTTCGTCTACCTCGTGGTCAGCCATCCCGAGTCGGTCGGCCAGTTCTTCGCCTATCAGGGCGAAGAAGGCAAGGGCGGCTTCGACCTCGGCTACACGCTGCTGGCCGCGGGCGTCTGCCTGTCCCTGATCGCGCAGATCGCCGAGCAGATCGACTACCTGCGCTTCATGCCGCCGAAAACACCGGAGAACAAGCGCAGTTGGTGGACGTGGATGATCCTCGCCGGCCCGGGCTGGGTCTTCTTCGGCGCGATCAAACAGATCGTGGGGTTGTTCCTCGCGGTCTATCTGATCGCGAACGTCGCCGGCAGCGCCGGCGTGGCCAACCAGCCCGTGCACCAGTTCCTGGAGATCTACGAGAACTTCCTGCCCGGCTGGCTGGCGATGACCCTGGCCGTCGTGCTGGTCGTGATCAGCCAGATCAAGATCAACGTGACGAACGCCTACTCCGGCTCGCTGGCGTGGACCAACTCGTTCACCCGCGTCACCAAGCGCTATCCCGGTCGGCTCGTGTTCCTCGGCTTCAACCTGCTGATCGCGCTGATCCTGATGGAAGCCAACATGTTCGACTTCCTCAACACCATCCTCGGGTTCTACGCCAACTGCGGTATGGCGTGGGTCGTCGTGGTGGCGTCGGACATCGTCATCAATAAGTACCTGCTGAAGATCTCCCCGCAGGCGCCGGAGTTCCGCAGAGGCATGCTGTACGCGATCAACCCGGTCGGCTTCGGATCGATGCTGATCGCCGCGGGCGTCTCGATCCTGGCGTTCTTCGGCGTTCTGGGCGAAGCGATCCGGCCCTACTCACCGTTGGTGGCGATCGGTCTCGCGCTCGTGCTGCCCCCGATCTTGGCGGTGGCCACCAAGGGCAAGTACTACCTACGCCGCACCGAGGACGGTATCGACCTCCCCATGTACGACGAGCTCGGCAACCCGTCCGGCGAGCACCTCAAATGCCATGTGTGCCATCACGATTTCGAGCGGCCCGACATGGCGAAGTGCCAGACGCACGACGCGTTCGTCTGTTCGCTGTGCCTGTCGACCGACAAGGTTGCCGACCACGTGCTGCCGGCTCAGGCGTGATTTCGGCGTGGTTGTCGTCGCTGAGCGACGACAACCACGCCGAAATCGCTAGGAGAAAGAGTCGACGAAGAGTTTGTGGACGCGTCGGTCGCCGGTGACCTCCGGGTGGAACGCCGTCGCGAGTGTCCGGCCCTGCCGCACCGCGACCGGGTGGCCCGCCGCGGTGGCGAGTACCTCCACCCCGTCACCGACCCGCTCCACCCACGGCGCCCGGATGAACACCGCGTGCACCGTGCCGTCCAGGCCCTGGAACGCGATGTCCTCTTCGAACGAATCGACCTGGCGACCGAAGGCGTTGCGCCGCACGGTGATATCGATGCCGTGCAACGGCAGCGCCTCACGTCCGGGCACCCCCGCGTCGGCGATCTCGGCAGCCAGCAGGATCATGCCGGCGCACGATCCATAGGCCGGCATGCCTTCACACAGCCGGGCCCGCAGCGGCTCGAGCAGGTCGAATTCGCGCAACAGGTGGCTCATCGCCGTCGACTCCCCGCCGGGAATCACCAGACCGTCGACCCGCGCCAACTCGTCAGCCCGGCGCACCGTGGAGGCATCGGCGCCGGCTTCGCGCAGCGCCGCGAGGTGTTCGCGGGTGTCCCCCTGCAGCGCCAGCACCCCGACCCGGGGCCCGCTCACGTGCTCGACGGGGTGAAGTTACGCGGGTAGCGGGTCAGGCCCTCCTGCATGACCGCGGCCACCATCTCGCCGTACTGGTTGAAGATCTTGCCCTGGGTGAGCGAACGCCCGCCGCACGCCGACGGCGAGGACTGGTCGTAGAGCAGCCATTCGTCGGCGCGGAACGGGCGCATGAACCACATCGCGTGGTCGAGCGAGGCGACCTGCAGATGCTGGCGCTCGTCGGGATAGTTCACCTGCGCCGAGCCCAGCAGCGTGAGGTCGCTCATGTAGGCGAGCGCGCAGATGTGCAGCACCGGATCGTCGGGCAGCGGATCCCGATGCTGGAACCACACTTGCTGCTGAGATGCCTTGTTGGGCAACAAGTTCAGCTGATCACGCGGGACGATCCGCACGTCCCATTCGTCGAACTGGCGGAAGCTGGCGTCATCGAACACCCTGCTGGCCGACTTGAAGTCGGGGATGTTGTCGGGCGGCGGAGCGGTCGGCATCGCATCCTGGTGCTCGATGCCGCTCTGGTCGGTCTGGAACGAGGCCGACATCGAGAAGATCGTCTCGCCGTGCTGGATCGCGGCGACCCGTCGCGTGACGAACGAGCCGCCGTCACGCAGCCGCTCCACGGTGTACACCGTGGGCGATCGGGCGTCGCCCGCACGCAGGAAGTAGCCGTGCAGCGAGTGCACCTGGAACTTCGGGTCGACGGTGCGGACCGCCGAGACCAGCGATTGGCCGGCGACGTGGCCGCCGAAGGTGCGCTGCAGGAAGCCCGATTCGGGGCTGAACACACCGCCGCGGTAGATGTTGACCTCGATCTGCTCCAGGTCGAGGATTTCTTCGATCGCCACAGCTAGTGCCGTCCGCTCTTCGCGCAAGCGCTCATCGCGTGTTCCTACCAGCCTCGCTCGGCGAGCCGGTGGGGCACCGGGATGTCGTCGACGTTGATGCCGACCATCGCCTCACCCAGCCCACGCGACACCTTGGCCAGTACGTCGGGGTCGTCGTAGAAGGTGGTGGCCTTGACGATCGCGGCGCCGCGCTCTTCGGGATTGCCGGACTTGAAGATGCCCGACCCGACGAACACGCCCTCGGCACCGAGCTGCATCATCATCGCCGCATCGGCCGGGGTCGCGATGCCGCCGGCGGTGAAAAGCGTCACCGGCAGCTTGCCCGCCCGCGCCACCTCGACCACCAGATCGTAGGGCGCCTGCAATTCCTTTGCCGCGACATACAATTCGTCCTCCGACAGCGACGTCAACCGACGGATCTCGCCGCCGATCTTGCGCATGTGCGTGGTCGCGTTGGATACGTCGCCGGTGCCGGCCTCACCCTTGGAACGAATCATCGCCGCGCCCTCGGTGATCCGCCGCAGCGCCTCGCCCAGATTGGTGGCACCGCACACGAACGGCACGGTGAACTTCCACTTGTCGATGTGGTTGGCGTAGTCGGCCGGAGTCAGCACCTCCGACTCGTCGACATAGTCGACACCGAGGCTCTGCAGGATCTGCGCCTCGACGAAATGTCCGATGCGGGCCTTGGCCATCACCGGGATGGTGACCGCGGAGATGATGCCCTCGATCATGTCGGGATCGCTCATCCGCGACACCCCGCCCTGGGCGCGGATGTCGGCCGGGACGCGCTCGAGCGCCATCACCGCGACGGCGCCGGCACCCTCGGCGATGCGGGCCTGCTCAGGGGTGACGACGTCCATGATCACGCCACCCTTGAGCATCTCCGCCATGCCCCGCTTCACCCGCGCGGTTCCGCGGGCCGGACTGCCGTTGCTCTGGGCGCCTTCGATTTCCACTGTCAACTCCTTCAATCGCTGCCGATTCAGTGTAAATGCGGCGGCAAACCAATTCGATCCGCAGCTCAGCGGATGAGGCGCACCGGCTGCCGGTCGTCGAACTCAGGCCGGTCGGCCAGCGCTTGCGCCTCGTCGAGCAGGTCGGCGAGCTGACGCGGATAGACCGCCTCACCACCGGCAACCAGTTCGCGGATGATTGTCGCATCGCACCACCGGTGGCCATGGATGTAGGTCTGTTCCAGACCCGACCGGCCGCCATCGGCCGGCTCGAAGCGTGCGGTGCGATGGACGAAGTACATCTCCTCGCTGCGCATCACCGCTCCGTTGAATTCGATCGTCGCGTCACGCCGCCATGCCGGTCCGATCAGGTCCCCGGGGTTCACCCGCAGGCCTGTTTCCTCCTCGAGTTCCCGGGCGGCCGTCTGCGCCAGCGACTCCCCCGCCTGCACCGCGCCGCCGATGGTGAACCACCAACGCGGCACGGGCTGGGCCTCGCTCTGCGGGTCCGATCCGCACAGCAGCAGCACGGCGCCGTCGTCGTCGAGCAGCAGCACCCTGGCCGACCTGCGCGCCGTCGGCGGGGCAGCCTCACGCGTCGACACTTCTCCGCCCTCGGAGATCTCGAAATACCCGGGCATCGCCGCGGTGCCACCCAGCCGCAGCGCACGGACCGCGGGGCGTTCCCGCAGCGCCAGCGTGTCGCGGACCGCGTCGTTGTGGAACCGCCGGGCCAACAGCACCCGCGCTTCGGCGTCGGCGAGTTCGGCCACCAGGGGGCGCGGCAACGAGGCGGGATCGACGCGGGCCAACGCTGCCGAGAGCTCGTTCTCGGCGGCCTCGCGGGCAGACCGGGGAGCCCGTTCGGCAGCGTCGGCCAGGGCGGCCAGTTTCTTGCCGTCCGGACCGACGCCATACGCGTCGACGGCGACCGCGCGGGCCACCACGGCTCGGCGGGCCAGCGCGCCGTCGAGCGCCTGCCAAGACAGGTCGTACCGCACGTGCAGGCGGTCGAGGCGGTGGGCGGTCTGATAGGCCCACAGCGCGATCAGCGCGACCGCGGCGACCAACAGCGCGATCACCACCGCGGTCATCCACGGAATCACGGTCGACTCACCCTGCGACCCGCACCTTCACGCCGGAGCCGGCCACCGTCTCGTAGACCCGCATGATCTGCAGTGCCACCACCGACCAGTCGTAGCGCTGCACGAGCTCGGTGGCGCATTCGATGTAGCGGGCCCGACGTGCGTCGTCGGCCAGCACCTCGATCAGACCGGCAGCCAGCTCGGCGGAGTCGTCCACGGCCACCAGCCGGCCGCCGCGGCCGTCGTCGAGCACCCGGCGGAACGCATCGAGGTCACTGGCCACCACCGCGGTGCCTGCGGCCATCGCCTCGACCAGCACGATGCCGAAACTCTCGCCACCGGTGTTGGGCGCGCAGTACACGTCGGCGCTGCGCATCGCCGCGGCCTTCTGCTTGTCGTCGACCTGGCCGAGGAACCGCAGGTGCCCGGCCAGAGGGCCTGCTGTCTCACGCAGCTCCGCCTCGTCACCGCGCCCCACCACGAGCACCTCGATGTCAGGGAAGCGGCGCACGACGGCGGGCAGCGCGCCCATCAGCACCGACATGCCCTTGCGCGGCTCGTCGAAGCGACCGAGGAACAGGATCGAGCGACCCGGGCGCGGGTAGCCCTCGAGCATCGGCGCGGTGGCGAACGACGCGACGTCGACGCCGTTGGGAATCTCGACCGCGTCGCTGCCCAGCGCCTCCATCTGCCACCGGCGGGCCAGGTCCGAGACCGCGATGCGCCCCACGATCTTCTCGTGCATCGGCCGCAGGATCGGCTCGAACACCGACAACGTCAGCGACTTCGTCGTCGACGTGTGGAAGGTCGCCACGATCGGACCCTCGGCGATGTTGAGGGCCAGCATGGACAGGCTGGGCGCGTTGGGCTCATGCAGGTGCAACACGTCGAAATCGCCCTGCTGCAGCCATTTCTTCACCTTGCGGTGCGTCGCCGGTCCGAAACGCAGCCGCGCCACCGACCCGTTGTACGGAATCGGGATGGCCTTGCCGCCGGAGACCACGTAGTCGGGCAGCGACGTCTCGGCGTCGGGCGAGGCGGGCGCGAGCACGCTGACCTCATGGCCCGCCGCGTGCATGACCTCCGCAAGCTGCAGGATGTGGGACTGCACGCCGCCGGGGACGTCGAAGCTGTACGGGCAGACCATCCCGATGCGCATCAGGGCGCCTCCAGCCTCGCCCTGCGCTCTTCGGAGAGGTCGGCCAGCCATTGCGGTTGCATCATGTGCCAGTCGGCGGGATAGGTGGCGATGTTGTCGGCGAACCGGTCGGCCAGCGCCTGGGTGATGACGGTGACATCGCCCGACGAGGTGTCGATCTCGGGGTAGATCTTGGTGCCCCACCCGTCGCCGTCGAACCAGCAGTGCGCCGGGAACAGCGCGGCTCCGGTGGTGATTGCGAGTTTCGCCGGTCCGGCGGGCAGGCGCGTGGGTTCACCGAAGAAGTCCACCTCCACGCCGCGCCGGCTGAGGTCGCGATCGGACATCAGGCACACGATCCCGTTGTCGGTCAACCAGTCCGACAGCACGTCGAACGGTGGCCGTTCCCCACCCGAGGACGGAATCACCGTGAATCCCAGGCTTTCCCGGTAGGCGAGGAAGCGGTTGTACAGCGATTCCGGTTTCAGACGTTCGGCGACGGTGGCGAACGTTCCGAAGTTCTGCGCCAGCCACACCCCGGCCATGTCCCAATTGCCGCTGTGCGGCAACGCGAGAATGGCTCCGCGACCCCTCTCCTTCAGCGCATCGAACGCCATGCCGATGTCGAGGACGTCCAACTGGCGCCCCAACTCGTCGTGGTCCATCGACGGCAGCCGGAACGCCTCTCGCCAATACCGGGCGTAGGACGCCAGCGAGGCGTGCATCAGCTCGTCGGGCACGTCGCGTGGTGCGGTGCCGATGACCCGCGCGAGGTTCTTTCGCAGCTGATCGGGTCCGCCGCCACGGGCGGCGTACCGGGCGCCTGCGCCGAAAGCGTTGCGAGCCACGATCTCTGGCGCTGCGCGCACCAGCCGCCAGCCCGCGGCGTAGCCCCAGTCGCTGAGGTGGTCCCCGTACGGAATCATCATGGTTCGGGGGTCTCGGGCTTCTCGGCCGTGTCGGCCTGGGTGAGGGGATCCATCGCGCCCGGCGAGACGCGCACGCTGTGTAGCCGCTGTCCAACAGTGAGCACACTGGTCACCGCCAGCACCCACATGGCCACTGGCAGCAGCCAGTGCAGCGGCAGGAACGGCAGCCCGGACAGCCCGGCTCCGGCGAGGACGATCACGAGCCGCTCGGGACGCTCGATGAGCCCGCCGTCGCCGGTGAGGCCGCTCGCCTCCGCCCTGGCCTTGATGTACGAGATCACCTGGGAAGACACCAGACAGATCATGGTGGCGACCGCGAGTCCGGTGCTCTGCAACCCGAACGCCGCCCACCAGAGCAATCCGCAGAAGATCGCGCCGTCGCTGATGCGGTCACAGGTCGCGTCGAGCACCGCGCCGAAGCGCCTGCCACCGCCGCTCTCCCGGGCCATCGCCCCGTCGAGCATGTCGGCGAGCACGAACACGAACACCGTGAACGCGCCCCACCAGAGCTGACCCATCGGAAAGAGCGTCAACGCGCCGAGCACCGATCCGGCCGTGCCGAGGATGGTGACGCTGTCGGGGGTGAGCCCCAGGCGCAGCGCACCTTTGGCCGCGGGCCGCGACAGCTTGGCATACGCCGCCCGGGTCATCAGGTAGAAATCGCTCACGGCTGGCGGTCCCACTCGCCGGCCAGCAGCTGACGGGTGTCGCGCAGCAGCTGCGGGATGACCTTCGAATCCCCGATGACCGTGATGAAGTTCGCGTCACCGCCCCAGCGGGGCACCACATGCATGTGCAGGTGCTCCGACAGCGAGCCACCCGCCGACGTGCCGAGGTTGAGCCCGACGTTGAACCCGTGAGGCCGCGACACCGCCTTCATCACGCGAATCGCCTTCTGCGTGAACGCCATCAGCTCGGCGCTTTCGTCGACGGTCAGGTTTTCCAGTTCCGCGACCCGCCGATAGGGCACCACCATCAGGTGTCCGGGGTTGTACGGGTAGAGGTTAAGCACCGCGTAGACCAGCTCGCCGCGCGCGACCACCAGGCCGTCCTCGTCGGACATGTTGGGGATGTCGGTGAACGGCTCGGACGACGCCGCCGACCCTCCCGGCTTCACGGCGTCGACGATGTAGTTCATCCGGTGGGGCGTCCACAACCGCTGCAAACGGTCGGGTTCACCTACCCCGCGGTCTACGATCGTGTCGTCCGAGTCCACGTCACCCCTCGCCTGCCTGCGCGTCGACGGTTACGAGTTCTGCTGTCGGAGCGCTGTTCTCGCGTCGCCTCACCCAGTCGACGATGGTCTGGACAGCCGCCTCGCGTCCGACACCGTTGATCTGCGTGCGGTCGCCGAACCGGAAGCTCACCGCGCCGGCCTCCACGTCACGATCACCCGCGAGCAGCATGAAAGGCACTCGCTGATTGGTGTGGTTGACGATCTTCTTGGCCATCCGGTCGTCGCTGGTGTCGACCTCGGCGCGGATCCCGTGCTTCTTCAGGTCGGCAGCCACGTCGAGCAGGTAGTCGACATGACCGTCGGCGACGGGAATCCCCACCACCTGCACCGGCGCCAGCCACGCCGGGAAGGCGCCGGCGAAATGCTCGGTGAGGATGCCGAAGAACCGCTCGATCGAGCCGAACAAAGCCCGGTGGATCAACACCGGCCGCTTGCGGGTGCCGTCGGCGGCGGTGTACTCGAGTTCGAACCGATCCGGCATGTTGAAGTCGAGCTGAATGGTCGACATCTGCCAGCTCCGGCCGAGCGCATCGCGCACCTGCACCGAGATCTTGGGCCCGTAGAACGCGGCGCCACCGGGGTCCGGAACCAGTTGCAGGCCCGAGGATTCCGCCACCTCGCGCAGCGTCTCGGTGGCCTCTTCCCAAATCTCGTCGGAGCCGACGAACTTCTCCGGGTCCTTGGTGGACAGCTCGAGGTAGAAGTCGTCGAGGCCGTAGTCGGCGAGCAGATCCAGCACGAACTGCAGCAGCCGGGCCAGCTCGTCGCGCATCTCTTCACGGGTGCAGTAGATGTGCGCGTCGTCCTGCGTCATCCCCCGAACCCGGGTAAGCCCGTGGATCACGCCGGACTTCTCGTAGCGGTAGACACTCCCGAATTCGAAGAGCCGCAACGGAAGTTCCCGGTAGGACCGTCCCCGCGCCCGATAGATCAGGTGGTGCATCGGGCAGTTCATCGGTTTGAGGTAGTAGTTCTGCCCCGGCTTGCGGACCGAGCCGTCCTCGTTGAACTCCGCGTCGATGTGCATCGGCGGGAACATGCCGTCGGCGTACCACTCCAGGTGACCGGAGGTGATGTAGAGCTGTTCCTTGGTGATGTGCGGGGTGTTGACGAATTCGTAGCCGGCCTCGATGTGCTTGCGCCGCGAGTACTCCTCCAGTTCGCGCCGCACGATGCCACCCTTGGGATGGAAAACCGGTAGGCCGGAACCCAATTCGTCGGGGAAGCTGAACAGGTCCAGCTCGACGCCGAGCTTGCGGTGGTCGCGCCGCTGCGCCTCTTCGATCAGCTCCAGGTGCCGGTCGAGCGCCTCCTGCGACTCCCACGCGGTGCCGTAGACGCGCTGCAGGCTGGCGTTGGCCTGATCGCCGCGCCAGTACGCCGCCGAGCTACGAGTCAGCTTGAACGCTGGGATGTAGCGGGTGGTGGGAATGTGCGGGCCGCGGCACAGGTCGCCCCAGACCCGCTCGCGGGTGCGGGGATTGAGGTTGTCGTAGGCGGTCAGCTCGTCGCCTCCGACCTCCATGACCTCGGGGTCGTCGGCGCCGGACTTGTCGTCGATCAGCTCGAGTTTGTACGGCTCGCCGGCCAGCTCGGCGCGGGCCTGGTCCTTGGACTCGTAGACGCGGCGCTCGAAGAGCTGACCGTCTTTGACGATCTTGCGCATCTTCTTCTCGAGCGCATCGAGGTCTTCGGGGGTGTGAACGGTTCGGCCACGTCGAAGTCGTAGTAGAAGCCATCGGTGATCGGCGGACCGATGCCCAGCTTGGCGTCGGGGAACATGTCCTGGACCGCTTGCGCCAGCACGTGCGCTGCCGAATGCCGGATGACGCTGCGCCCGTCCTCGGTGTCGGCCGCCACCGGGACGACGTCGACGTCCGTGTCAGGAATCCAGGACAGGTCACGCAGGCGCCCGTCGGCGTCGCGGACCACGACGATGGCGTCGGGCGCACCCCGGGACGGCAGCCCGGCCTCACGCACCGCCGCAGCGGCGGTCGTCCCGGCAGCGACCCGGATCGGGGCGGCTGGTGCGGGGCGAGCGGGCGCGGTCATGAGGGGTTCTCCCAACGTTGGTGCAGTTCTGCAGCGCGGTCGACCGAACAGGCTCGGCGACCGCGACCATGCTATCGGTGCGGGACCTCAGGACCCGATACCAATAGGGCTTTGCAGCCAGGGCCACTCGATTCCGACCAGCCGGGCCGCGAAGTTGAGCGCCCCGAGCAGCCACAGCGTGCCGACGACGACGGCGGCGGTGAACACGACGCCCAGGATCTTGACCCAGAGCCCCTGGTTCTTGAACCACTCCATGACCTTGTCGTAGCGCTCGCGCACCCACGCCAGGAGGCGGCGAGCCCAGTCGAACTCGGTGGCCAGGATGCCGAGCCCGATGAACACGATCGCCCAGCCGGGTCCGGGATACGGGATCGCGATGATGCCGACCGCGAACACGGCCAGGCCGACCGCGCCGACCACGATGCGGTAGGTCAGATCCGCAGCGGGCCGTTCCCGCAGCCGGTCACGCCACCGGGCCCAGCGCCGCGTGAAGGCGTTGCGTTTGCCGTCGGTCATGGCTGCCCCGGCTTGAGCTTGACGAACAGCGAGTGCGCTTCGGCGAGCACCTGGTCGCCGTCGAGCAGCCGGCCCGAGACGAAGATCTTGCGATCCACGATCTCGTCGATGCCGGCATCGACCCGCAACACCTTGTTCACCGGCACGATCTTGCGGTAATCGACGTGCAGGAATGCGGTGCGTTGGGCCCGGCTCTTGCCCAACTTCGCAGCCGTGAAGCCGAGCAGCGAATCGAAGAGATGGGCGATCGTGCCGCCGTGGGCAGCCCGGTTGCGACCCAGGTGATAGCGCCGGAAGTGGGCGGTCCCGCCGATGCGCTCGTCGTCGGTGACGTGGAGGTCGACGGGCACGTTCAGGATGTTGCCCCGGTTGGGCAGGTCCATCCGACGTCCCGACGGTGACGTCCACTCGTCGGCGTCGAACGGGGCGAGCAGCTCGGAGGCTTGCTCGATGAGGTCCGCTGCGGCGGTGACGACGTCATCAGGTGCGTCGGCGGCGCGCGCGTGGTCTTGCAGCGTGCGTACCGCCTCGACGAACCGTCCGTAGTCGGGGCCGCCACGGGTCGTGGGCCGCGGCGGATTGAAGCCGCCGCCGGACGCGACGTCGGCGGATTCGGGGGCGCTCACCCGCTCACCGTATTGGAGGTGTCAGCTCTGGGCGGCACCGGCTTTGCTCAGCGTTTCGAACTCGTCGTCACTGAGCTCGATCTCGCCGGCCGCCACGTTCTCCTCGAGGTGGGCCACCTTCGACGTCCCGGGGATGGGCAGCATGATCGGCGACCGCTTGAGCAGCCACGCCAACGCCAACTGTGAGGGTGTCGCGCCGTGTTCGGCGGCGATGCGTTGCAGCGGCCCGTCGGCAGCTGCCAACGGGCCTGCCGCCAGCGGGAACCACGGAATGAACGCGATGCCCTGAGCTTCGCAGGCATCGACGAGGGGTTCAGCGCCCCGGGTCGTCAGGTTGTACATGTTCTGCACCGAGACGATCGGCGCCACCTTCTGCGCGGCCTCGAGTTGCTCGACGCCGATCTCCGACAGCCCGATGTGGCGGATCTTGCCCTCCTGCTGCAGTGCCAACAGCTCCCCCACCTGGTCCTCGGCCGGGAACTTGTCGTCGATGCGGTGCAGCTGAAACAGGTCGATGCTGTCCACACCGAGGCGGCGCAGACTCATCTCGCACTCCTGGCGCAGATACGCCGGGTATCCGAGCACGGGCCACTGATCGGGACCGGTGCGCAGCAGCCCCGCCTTGGTGGCGATGACGACGCCGTCGTAGGGGTGCAGCGCTTCCCGAATGAGCTCTTCCGAGATGTAAGGGCCGTACGAGTTCGCGGTGTCGATGAAGTTCACGCCGAGTTCCACGGCCCGACGCAGCACGCGCAGGCATTCGTCGCGGTCTGCGGGCGGACCCCACACGCCCTTGCCGGTCAGGCGCATCGCGCCGAAGGCCAGGCGATTCACGGTGAGATCGGTGCCCAGGGTCAGTGTCGTCGTAGTCACCGCACCGACGCTACGCCCGCGATGCGAAGCTCAACCGGTGAAGTTGAGCGATCTGGCCGGTCTGCCGCTGACCTATCCCGATGTGGGCGCAACCGCCGGCTCACCGCCACCGGGTTATCGGTTCCTCCGTAGGACGTCGGTCATTGGCAGCGGCCGTGAACGATTCGAAGCAGCATCCGCGGCAGGCATGCGTTTCGGCATGTTGCGGGGTGCTGGGCTGCGCGTCGAGGCGACGACGCCGACGGCCCACGTGGGGACGGACGTGCTCGGGCACCTGGGCCCGGTGGTCGCCCCTTGCCGCGTCGTGTACGTCGTCGACGAACCGGACCGACGCGGATTCGCCTACGGCACCCTCCCCGGACACGCGGTCCGTGGCGAGGAGCTGTTCCTGGTGCGCTATGACAGCAGCACAGACCAGGTGATCGCCGAGGTCGCCGCCTTCTCCCGGCCTGCTACGTGGTGGAGCCGCCTCGGGGCTCCGGCGACTTCGCTCATGCAGAAACTGATCGCGGCCCGATACCTCAAGGCGCTCTGAGCAAGCCCGAGGCGGAACGGTCACACAAGTGGCAATGGCATGCCCAGGTGATTTCCAAAGGTCAGCGGTAGATTGATGCCGAATTGACGTAAGAGTTTGGACGGTGGCGGTGGAAGCACAGGTTGACGTGGACGCAGCGCATCTGCGTGTGGCGGAATTGGTGCGAGGTCTGCACAACAGGCCCGATGCTGACGCGGACACGGTGGTCGCTGAACTGGCTGAACATGCGGCCGCCGAGATCCCGGGTGCGCAGTACGCAGGTATCACGCTGACCCGCAACGCTCGCCAGATCGAGACGCCGGCAGCGACCTCGCACTGGCCATTGCTGCTCGACAAGATCCAGCAGCGCTATCACGAAGGCCCGTGCCTGACGGCTGCCTGGGACGAGCAGACGGTGCACGTAGCCGACCTCGAGACCGATACGCGGTTTCCGAACTACCGACGCGATGCGCTGGCGGAAACCCCCATCCGGTCGATCATGGCGTTCCAGCTGTTCATCGCCGATGAGACGCTCGGAGCGCTCAACGTCTACTCCGAAGAGCCCAACGTGTTCACGGCTGACTCGCGAACCATCGGGATGATCTTCGCCGCGCATTCGTCGGTTGCCTGGAATTCGGCCCGCCGGGAAGAACAGTTCAAGAAGGCGCTGTCCAGCCGCGACATGATCGGGCAGGCCAAGGGCATGATCATGGAGCGCTATCGGGTCAACGCGGTGCAGGCCTTCGACGTGCTGCGCAAGCTGTCTCAGGATTCCAATGTGCCACTGATCCAGGTCGCCACCGATCTGGTTACCGGGGCGCTGGCCGAAAACGAGCAGAAGGACCGCCAGCCTTAAGGGGCTGTCGACTCGCGCACCGACTGCCAGCGGTCACCTGTTTCCGTCGTCGTGGTCACTGCAAGGGAACGGCGTGTCCCTCGTTTCGACATCAGCCGAGCCTCCACGGCTGCTCGCTTTCCGGCCTGGCTGAGCTTCGACTCAGCCAGGCCCTGACGATCTACCGACCTTCCCAGCGGTCCCGACGGTCAGCGCCGGCGACAGGTGCCCGCGTCACGTCGGAATCGGCGGCGGGAGCGTGTGCTGCCCCGCCTCCCTGCGATGCCGACCAGTCCGTGCCGACGCAGAGCAGATCGGAGGGCACCGGGATCTCGTTGGGCAGCGGCACCGGCAGACCCGGGATCGACGGGAGATTCAGCGGGGACGGCGAAATCAGGTTGGAGACGCCCGTGGCGAGCAGCGGGGTGACCCCATCCGGGACGGGGGGACCCGAAATCGACACGGCGGCAGGCATTCCGGGCGCAGGCGCCGGCGGCGGAGGCAGAACTCCGGCTACCGACGATGCGGCGTCCTGCACGGTGCGCAGCACCCCAGGCGGGGTCAGCAGATCGCGAACCGTCAGCGAGTTGCCCGGAGCGCCCGGAACCGGTGACGACGGACCACCGTTGTTGATGCTCACCGACGACGGCGGGGTCGGCGGCACCGGCGGCGTTGCAGCCGCTGCAGGAACCGTCACCGCGCCACCGGGACCACCCGGAACCGGAGGCGACACCGCACCCGCAGGCACCGTCACCCCACCACCCGGACCACCCGGAACCGGAGGCGACACCGCACCCGCAGGCACCGTCACCCCACCACCCGGACCACCCGGAACCGGAGGCGACACCGCACCCGCAGGCACCGTCACCCCACCACCCGGACCACCCGGAACCGGAGGCGACACCGCACCCGCAGGCACCGTCACCCCACCACCCGGACCACCCGGAACCGGAGGCGACACCGCACCCGCAGGCACCGTCACCCCACCACCCGGACCACCCGGAACCGGAGGCGACACCGCACCCGCAGGCACCGTCACCCCACCACCCGGACCACCCGGACCCGGAGGCGACACCGCACCCGCAGGAACCGTCACCCCACCACCCGGACCACCCGGAACCGGAGGCGACACCGCACCCGCGTCCCCGAAGACCGGAGCACCGGGGGCGCCGGGAGCACCCGGACCAGGCGTACCTGCAGCAGCGCTGACGGGGGCGCCAGGAGCGCCTGGGACACCGGGACCGACCGCGCCACCTGAACCAACAACCGGAGCTCCCGGTGCGCCCGGAGCAGGCGGCGTCACCAAACCAGCCTCACCCACCACCGGAGCACCCGGCACACCCGGAACATGCGGCGTCACCAAACCAGCCTCACCCACCACCGGAGCACCCGGCACACCCGGAACAGGCGGCGTCGCGATCTCCACCGACGAACCCGCCGGAACCGCAGGCACACCCGGAGCCGGAGGCGTCACCACACCCGACTCACCAACAATCGGAGCACCCGGCACACCCGGAACAGGCGGCGTCGCGATCTCCACCGACGAACCCGCCGGAACCGCAGGCACACCCGGAGCCGGAGGCGTCACCACACCCGACTCACCAACAATCGGAGCACCCGGCACACCCGGAACAGGCGGCGTCGCAATCTCCACCGACGAACCCGCCGGAACCGCAGGCACACCCGGAGCCGGAGGCGTCACCACACCCGACTCACCAACAATCGGAGCACCCGGCACACCCGGAACAGGCGGCGTCGCGATCTCCACCGACGAACCCGCCGGAACCGCAGGCACACCCGGAGCCGGAGGCGTCACCACACCCGACTCACCAACAATCGGAGCACCCGGCACACCCGGAACAGGCGGCGTCGCAATCTCCACCGACGAACCCGCCGGAACCGCAGGCACACCCGGAGCCGGAGGCGTCGCAATCTCCACCGACGAACCCGCCGGAACCGCAGGCACACCCGGAGCCGGAGGCGTCGCAATCTCCACCGACGAACCCGCCGGAACCGCAGGCACACCCGGAGCCGGAGGCGTCGCAATCTCCACCGACGAACCCGCCGGAACCGCAGGCACACCCGGAGCCGGAGGCGTCGCAATCTCCACCGACGAACCCGCCGGAACGGCAGGCGCGGGAGGAGCCGGGGGCGAGAAGGTCTCGACCGAACTAGATGACGGCGTCGCGGGAGTCGGAGGTGCAGGCGGGGAGAACGTTTCGACCGAGCTGGCGACCGGAGTCGCAGGCACACCCGGAGCCGGAGGCGTCACCACACCCGACTCACCAACAACCGGAGCACCCGGCACACCCGGAACAGGCGGCGTCACACCCTCCACCGACGAACCCACCGGCACCGCAGGCACACCCGGCGCAGGAGGCGCCACCACACCCGACTCACCAACCACCGGAGCACCCGGCACACCCGGCGCAGGCGGCGTCACACCCTCCACCGACGAACCCACCGGAACCGCCGGCACACCCGGAGCCGGAGGCGCCACCACACCCGACTCACCAACAACCGGAGCACCCGGCACACCCGGCGCAGGCGGCGTCACACCCTCCACCGACGAACCCACCGGCACCGCAGGCACACCCGGCGCAGGAGGCGCCACCACACCCGACTCACCAACAACCGGAGCACCCGGCACACCGGGTGCCGGCGGCGCGGGATTGCCTGCGGCAGAACCAATTGGTGCACCCGGAGCACCTCCGGAGCCAGGAGTCACGGCACCGCCGGCACCCTCAACCGGCGCACCGACGCCAGGCATGCCGGCTGGCGGCACGACACCTGCCTCACCAATGACCGGCGCACCAGGAACACCCGGAACCGGCGGAGCACCAGCACCCACCGGAACACCCACCGGCGCACCAGGAACACCCGGAACCGGCGGCACACCAGCACCCACCGGAACACCCACCGGCGCACCAGGAACACCCGGAACCGGCGGCAGGGCCGTCCCGGCGTCACCGACGATCGGCGCACCGGGAACGCCCGGCAACGGCGGGCCCGCATTGACAAGTGGTGTCGCGACAGGCGCCCCCGGCACAGGCGGCGACGGCGGCGTCACACCCGCGACGGGCGTCACCGCACCGCTCGGAGGTACCGGCGGAACAGGAGGCGTGCCGGCTCCACTCGGCACGGCCACCGGAACCCCGGGAGTTCCCGGTGCGGGCGGCGTGACACCGGACGACGAGGTGGACACCGACGCCGGCGGCCGCGGCGGTGTCGGCGGCCGTCCCGCCGACGACGAACTGGCCGGCGGCACGACGACGGGCGGAGTGGGCTGACCCGGACCGGCGGTGAGCGACGATGCGGCGTTCTGCAGTGCCTGCGGAATGTCGGCCGGCCGACTCGCGATTTGCTGGAGGATGCCGACGCACGGCACGCCACCCCGGCCGGGCTCGGCGGCGGCAAGCGGCGTCAACAGCGGCGCGCTCAAGAACATCCCCGCGCTGCCCATCATGACGACGACGATGCCCTTCTTGGTCCGTGACATGCGCTCCCAGTCCTTCTGCGTCGTGCTGCAATTCCGATCAGTTACTGGGCTTACTGAACCGACAATTTCGGAAATCGCCGACGCGACAAATCCGGCGTTACGCAACCGTTGCCAAGGAGAAGCAATCCCGTTGCGATCGCGTCGCGGTGAGCTGGGGTTATTCGAATTGGCCACGTCCCGACATGCCAACCTCCGAAGGCGCTGTGAGTTTTGACGCACCGGTGAACGCCGTCGGAGGGGCCCATTCGGAGTCCGGACCACACCCGTCTCGCAAACCCGACTGCCATCGTTGCGCCAGTGCACTTTTCGCGCGCGGACTCGCTTTTGGTCGTCATATGCCGCTGCGCCGCCCGCTGAGGCCGACCGAGCGGCTGCGCTAATGAGCAGATCAGAGTCTGGCGTTCACGTCGGCGTTGCTGAGGATCGCGAGGGACACGTCACACCGGATAGGGACCATTGGCCCTGTCCCGGGCGCCCCGCACCGCGCAGTCTGACATCAGAGGACATGGAGGTGCGATGACCACGCAGCAGATCGGATACGAGCCGGTCGTCGATGCGTTGCAGGTGGCGTGCCGGGCGCCGTCGTTCCACAACACGCAGCCGTGGCGCTGGACGCTGACCGGGAGCACCGTCGACCTGTATCTCGATCCGTCCCGCCGCGCCGAGGCGGCCGACCACACCGGACGCCAAGCCCTGCTGAGTTGCGGAGCCGCACTGGACCATTTCCGGGTCGCCATCGCAGCAGCGGGATGGCACGGAGAGGTCACTCGCTTCCCGGATCCGGAAAACCTGCAGCACCTCGCCAGCATCGAGCTGGTCGCAGCACACTCGGCCAGCGTCGAACAACGACGCCGCGCCGACGCCATCATGGCGCGCCGCACCGACCGCCTGGCATTTCTCGAACCTCCCCACGCCGCCGACCACCTCGTCAAGGCCTCTGAACACGCCGACGCCGTCCGTCTCGACGTCATCGCCGATCAGCACCGAGCGACCGTGGCGGAGCTCTCCCATCTGACCGATGCCGTGCGAATGTTCGACACGCGGTACCACTCCGAACTCAATTGGTGGACAGACACTTTCGCATCCGATGCCGGAATTCCCGCGAGTGCGCTGATTTCCGCGCCGGAAAGCGACCGTGTCGCGGTCGGACGCAACTTTCCCGTCACCAACCGGGCGGAACGGCGTACCGAGGTGGCGGAAGACCGCGCACACATTCTCGTCGTGTCCTCCGTCGACGACTCCCCCGACAGCGTATTGCGTTGCGGCGAGGCCCTTTCGGCGATTGTTCTCGATGCGACGATGTCGGGACTGGCGACGTGCATCGTCACGCACGTGACCGAGTTCGAGAGCGGACGAGATGTCGTGGCGTCGTTGATCGGCGGTGACGCGATTCCGCAGGCACTGGTCCGCATCGGCCGGGCACCTGTGCTCGAATCACCGCCGCCGCCGACGCCACGACGAGATGTCCACGACGTGCTGCACCTCTACCGGGAGTCGCCGTGATCACCGTGAAGACCCCGGCGGTGGTGGTGGGCGTCGACGGGTCTGCCGCCGCGCTGGACGCCGCGCTGTGGGCCATCGACGAAGCCGAGCATCGCGGCGTCCCCCTGCACCTGATCTACGCCGTCGATCCGACTGACCCAGATGCTCAGGCACAACGACTGGCGTGCGCGCGCACGGCCGTGAAAGACGTTGCGAACGCTGTCGAATCGACCGGGCGGCACGTCGGCATCGAGACCAGCATCCTGCAGGGGCGTCCCGTGGAGACCCTGCTGCGCGCGTCGCGCTCGGCACTGATGCTCTGCGTCGGGGCGCGGGGACTGCAGCATTCGACCCACGGCCGAATCGGCTCCACCGCGGCAGCGCTTTCGGCCGGCGCGCAGTGCCCGGTCGCCGTCGTGCGCTCTCACCGAGTGCACGGCCGAAAGCGACGCTCCGTCATCGTCGAACTGCCTGAGCGTTGCACGGCCGGTCTGCTGCTCGACCGGGGGCTGGAAGAGGCGCGGCGTCGCAATGCCCCGCTGCGGATCGTCGCAACCTCGCCCCGCACGGCGGACACCCACACACAGTGGGAGCGCCGTCTCGCCGAATCACGACGCAGATATCCACAACTCGACATCAGGTCGGTCAGCTGCGACTCCGACGCCCTCGGCTATGTGGCGGCCAACGCCGACGACGTCGCGCTGATGGTGACCAGCCGCGCGCGCCGGGGTGGCCTGACAGAACTCCTGGGCGCAGCCGGCAACGCCGCCCTGCGTGACACCGACTGTTCCATCCTGATCTGCGATCCGCAGACCGCACTGTGACCCGGAGGGCTGACCGCTGAACGACGGCTCCGCGACCAAGGTGAAGGTCTTCCTGGTCGACGACCACGAGGTGGTGCGTCGCGGCCTGATCGAACTCCTCGGCACCGACGGCGAACTCGACGTGATCGGTGAGGCCGGCTCGGTGTCGGAGGCGTTGGCGCGGATCCCGGCCGCGCAACCCGATGTCGCCGTGCTCGACGTTCGACTACCCGACGGCAACGGCATCGAATTGTGTCGCGATCTGCTGTCCGCCATGCCGAATCTGCGCTGCCTGATGCTGACCTCGTACACGTCCGACGAGGCGATGCTCGACGCGATCCTCGCCGGCGCCAGCGGGTACGTGGTCAAGGACATCAAGGGCATGGAGCTCGCCCAGGCCATCAAAGACGTCGGAGCCGGACGGTCGCTGCTGGACAACCGCGCCGCAGCCGCGTTGATGGCGACGGTCCGCGGCGGCGGGCGCGCCAACGATCCCCTCTCGGGACTCACCGATCAGGAGCGGGTGCTGCTCGATCTTCTCGGCGAAGGGCTGACCAACCGCCAGATCGCGGCCCGAATGTTCCTGGCCGAGAAGACGATCAAGAACTATGTGTCACGGCTGCTGGCCAAACTCGGCATGGAGAGGCGCACACAAGCGGCGGTGTTCATCTCCAAACTCGCCCAGCAAAGTGCCAACGATCCGCCGAGATAGGTCAGCCCGAACGCAGCCAGACGGCGGTATCCGGTGGCAGAGCCGTCTGCACACCCTCCGCCGAGGCCAGCACCACCGACCCCGACTCAGGCAGCGGCACCTCGACGTCACCCGTGTTGACCCAGCATTGCGCAGCCCCGCGTTCGAAGGCGAAGACCCCGGCGGGCGTGGTCAGCCATTTGAGATCGCCTGCGTCGTGCCACATCTGCGCGCGCAGACCGAGGGCGCGTCGGTAGAGGTTCAGCGTCGACTCGGTGTCGCGGTCCTGCGCCTCCACGCTGTGCTCGGCCCAGTGCCCGGGTTGCGGCAGCCACGTGACCGCGGTGGAATCTGCGGCAAAGCCATAGGGCACGTCAGTCGCCGTCCACGGCAACGGGATTCGACACCCGTCGCGGCCGACGTCGGTGAATCCGGACTGCACCCATGTCGGGTCCTGACGCACCTCGTCGGGGAGGTCCTCGATCTCCTCGAGCGCGAGTTCCTCGCCCTGGTAGATGTACGCCGTCCCGGGCAGTGCGAGTTGCACCAGCGCCGCGGCACGGGCGCGACGCCGGCCGATCACGTGGTCGGGATCCTCGTCGGCCCATCGACCCCGCTCCCAATCCGTTTCGATCAGATGCTCGGGTTGAGAGCGCGAGAACCGGGTGACGGTGCGGGTGACGTCGTGGTTGGACAGCACCCACGTCGGCGGCGCACCCACCGTGGCGGCCGCGCTGATCGCATCGTCGACGACGGTGCGCAGTACCTCGGCGCGCCACGGGGCACGCAGGAAGTCGAACTGAAATGCCGTGTGCAGCTCGTCGGGTCGTAGATAGCGGGCCAACCGTTCGTTGCTCGGCACCCACGCCTCGGCGATGAAGATGCGCTCGGGCGTGTAGCGCTGCGCCACTGCCCGCCACCCGCGGTAGATCTCGTGCACGCCGTCCTGGTCCCAGGCAGGATGCCCCTCGCGCGACTGCACCAGACTTTGCGCCGCATCGTCGGGATCGGCGGTGTCGGGCAGACCATCGCCTTTGACCATGCCGTGCGCCACATCGATGCGGAAGCCGTCCACGCCCCGGTCGAACCAGAACGCCAGGATGTCTTCGAATTCGGTTCGCACCTCGGGGTTGTCCCAATTGAGGTCCGGCTGACCGGGCGCGAACAAATGGAGGTACCACTGCCCGTCCGGAAGCCGGGTCCACGCCGGCCCACCGAACACGCTCTGCCAGTTGTTCGGTGGCTGAGCACCGTCGGGGCCGCGGCCGGACCGGAAGTGGTAGCGCTGACGCGCGCCCGGTTCGTCGGCCACCGCAGCCCGGAACCAGGCGTGGTGGTCTGAGGTGTGGTTGGGCACGATGTCGAGCAGCACCCGGATGCCCTGATCGTGCGCTTCGGCGATCAAGGCTTGCGCGTCGGCCAGGGTGCCGTAGGCGGGTTCGATGTTGCGATAGTCGGCGACGTCGTAGCCGGCGTCGGCCATCGGCGACGGATACCAGGGGTTGATCCAGATCGCGTCGACGCCCAACTGCGCGAGGTACGGCAGCCGACTCCTCAGACCTGCGACGTCGCCGACGCCGTCGCCGTTGCCGTCGGCGAAGCTGCGGATGTAGACCTGGTACACGACGGCGGTCTGCCACCACGGGGACTCGGCGCGGGCCACGGCACTCCTTTTCGACACGTGTGGACGTGCGTCCACGGTAGTGAACGCAGAGACGTCACGACACCTGAAGCGGGGCCGCGCCCTCACCGCCGACGCATGCCGCGCCGATACGAGACCACAGCGCAGGAGTTCCTGTGAACTGTGACACACTCGTCGCTGTACCGAATGTGCTGGTCGTGGGCCTTCATCGGAACCGCGACGTCATAGACGAGGACGAGATGAAACGAATTCAGTTCGCCCGCGGGCGACGACGTCGGGCAATCGCGCTGGCAAGCGCGCCTCTGCTCGCCGCCACGCTGTTGTCCGGATGCGGCAGCGACGGTGGGCCTCCGACCCTGACGTGGTACATCCTTCCCGACAACGGCGGCTCTGCCGCGCGCGCCCAGGAGTGCGAAGCCGCCTCGGGCGGCGCCTACCGCGTGCGCATCGAATCCCTGCCCTCGACGGCGACCGCGCAGCGGGAGCAGATGGTGCGCCGCCTCGCCGCCGGGGACACCTCGATCGATCTGGTCAGCATGGACGTCGTGTTCACCGCGGAGTTCGCCAACGCAAATTTCCTGCGGCCCTACACGCCCGAGGAGACGCAGCGGCTGACCGCGGGGATGCTGCCCGCCCCGGTGAAGACCGGGATGTGGGAGGACAAACTCTTCGGCGCGCCCTACAAGTCCAACGCCCAGCTGCTTTGGTACCGCAAATCGGCGGCTGCCGCAGCCGGCGTCGACCCGACGAGCCCCTCGTTCACGTGGGACGAGATGATCAAAGCGGCTGTCGGACAACAGAAAAAGGTCGCCGTTCAGGCGCAGCGCTACGAGGGCTACACCGTGTTGATCAATGCGCTGGTGCTCTCCGGCGGCGGCGCCCTACTCGAGGACGTGGAGGCCGGCCGCAACGCCAAGCCGTCGCTGGCCAGCCCGGCCGGCGAGAAGGCTGCCGAGATCGTCGGCACACTCGGACGCTCCCCCGCCGCCCCCACCGATCTGTCGAACGCCTCGGAGGAACAGGCACGCGCCAACTTCCAGTCCGATCAGGGCATGTTCATGGTGAACTGGCCCTACGTGCTGGCCGCGGCGCGCAGCGCCGCCGAGGAGGGCACGCTCGCCCAGTCTGTCGTCGATGACATCGGCTGGGCCCGCTACCCGCGGGTGGCGGCCGACAAGCCCAGCGCCCCGCCGCTGGGGGGTGCCAACCTCGGCGTCGGCGCCTACACCAAGCATCCCGATCAGGCGGTGGCTCTGGTCGAGTGCATCAACGCCGAACCGAAGGCCACCAAGTACATGCTCGACGAGAGCGAGCCGTCGCCGTACGCCGCGTCGTATGACGATCCGAAGATCCGCGAGGAGTACGCCAACGCCGACCTGATCCGCGAATCGATCGGCGACGGCGGCCCTCGGCCACCGACCCCCTTCTACACCGACATCTCCGGCGCGATCCAGCAGACATGGCATCCGCCGGCCTCGGTGAATGCCGACACCCCGGAAAGGACAGACCAATTCATGGCTGACGTGCTCGCGGGCAGGCGCCTGCTGTGACGACGCTCCACGATCCGCCGCTGCAGAAAGAGCCGGGCCAACCGTCGGTCAGCGAGCGCGCCAAAGGTGAACGTCGGCTCGGCCTCTACCTGACCTTGCCGTCCTACATCGTCATGCTCCTGGTCACCGCCTACCCGCTCGGGTACGCACTGGTGTTGTCGCTCTACAACTTCCGACTGACCGACCCGGAAGGTCGCAGCTTCGTCGGCCTGTCCAACTACGGGGTGATCCTCACAGACCCGGTGTGGTGGAACGACTTCGTCACCACGCTCGCGATCACCGTCGTCACGGTCGCAGTCGAACTCGTGCTGGGCTTCTGGTTCGCGTTCGTCATGCTGCGCATCGTGCGGGGGCGCGGGCCGCTGCGCACCGCGATCCTGATCCCCTACGGCATCGTCACCGTGGTCTCGGCGTTCATCTGGCGCTATGCGTTCGCGATCGACTCGGGCTTTGTCAACCAGTGGTTGAACCTCACGGATTTCGACTGGTTCGGCGACCGCTGGTCGGCCATCTTCGTCATCTGCCTGTCGGAGATCTGGAAGACGACGCCGTTCATCTCGCTGCTGCTGCTCGCGGGGCTGGTGCAGGTACCCGAGGACATGCAGGAGGCTGCGAAGGTCGACGGCGCCACCGCATGGCAGCGTCTGTGGAAGGTGACGCTGCCCAACATGAAAGCGGCGATCATGGTGGCGCTGCTGTTCCGCACTCTCGATGCGTGGCGGATCTTCGACAACCCGTACGTGATGACCGCCGGCGCCAACAACACCGAGACCATCTCCTTCCTGGCTTACCGGCAGAACGTGACGCTGGTGAATCTCGGTATGGGGTCGGCGGTTTCGGTGCTGCTGTTCCTGTCCGTGGTGGCGATCGCGTGGATCTTCATCAAGGTCTTCAAAACCGACCTGTCGCAAGTCAGGGGTGACCAGTGACCAAGAGCACCAAATGGTGGACGATCGCCGGCATCGTCATCGTCATCTACAGCTTCGTGCCGATGCTCTGGATGATCAGCCTGGCGTTCAAACCGCCGTCCGACATCGTCTCGGGCAAGCCGTCATTCCTGCCGAGCACGTTCACGCTGGACAATTTCGCGCAGATCTTCAGCAACGAGCTGTTCACGCGGGCGCTGATCAACTCGATCGGCATCGCGATCATCGCAACGGTGATCTCGGTGATCATCGCGATGTTCGCCGCGTATGCCATTGCGCGCCTGGAGTTCCCCGGCAAGAAGGTGCTGCTGTCGCTGGCCCTGGGCATCGCGATGTTCCCGCAGGCTGCGCTGGTCGGTCCGCTGTTCGACATGTGGCGCGGGCTGGGCATCTACGACACGTGGCTCGGTCTGATCATCCCGTACCTGACGTTCGCTCTGCCGCTGTCCATCTGGACGATGTCGGCGTTCTTCCGCCAGATTCCCTGGGAGATGGAACACGCCGCGCAGGTGGACGGCGCCACCCAGTGGCAGGCGTTCCGCAAGGTGATCGTGCCGCTGGCCGCGCCGGGCGTCTTCACCACCGCGATCCTGACGTTCTTCTTCTGCTGGAACGACTTCCTGTTCGCGATCTCGCTGACCTCGACCGACAGCGCCCGCACGGTGCCGGCGGCGCTGGCGTTCTTCCAGGGTGCCTCGTACTTCGAGTCGCCGGTCCCCTACATCATGGCCGCGTCGGTGATCGTCACGATCCCCGTCGTCATCCTCGTTCTCATCTTCCAGCGGCGCATCGTCGCCGGCCTGACATCCGGAGCAGTGAAGGGATAACCCCATGGCAGCAATCACGATGCGCAACATCGTCAAGAAGTACGGCGACGGTTATCCGGCCGTCAACGACGTCAGTCTCGACATCGCCGACGGCGAGTTCATGATCCTGGTCGGCCCCTCGGGGTGCGGGAAGTCCACGCTGTTGCGGATGATCGTCGGACTCGAGGACATCTCCTCGGGCGACATGATGATCGGTGACAAGCGGGTCAACGACAAGGCGCCGCGAGATCGCAACCTGTCGATGGTGTTCCAGAACTACGCGCTCTACCCGCATCTGACCGTGTTCGAGAACATCGCGTTCCCGCTGCGGCTGTCGGGCAAGCTGTCCGACGACGAGATCCGCAAGCGGGTGGATGAGGCTGCCAAGACGTTGGAACTGGGCGAGCACCTGGACCGCAAGCCGGCGAACCTCTCCGGTGGTCAGCGCCAGCGCGTCGCGATGGGCCGGGCGATCGTCAGGGAAGCCGATGCGTTCCTGTTCGACGAGCCGCTGTCGAACCTCGACGCGAAGCTGCGCGGCCAGATGCGTACCGAGATCCTGCGTCTGCAGCGCAAACTCGGTGTCACGACGGTCTACGTCACTCACGACCAGACCGAGGCCATGACGCTCGGCGACCGGGTTGCAGTGCTGAAAAAGGGTGTGCTGCAGCAGGTCGCCAGCCCGCGTGAGCTCTACGACCAGCCGGTGAACCTCTTCGTCGCCGGCTTCATCGGCTCCCCGCCGATGAACTTCGTGCCCGCGCGGGTGCGCGGCGATCAGCTCGAGCTGCCGTTCGTGACGATCCCGCTGCGCGACGAATGGCGCGGTGCGGTTTCTGACGGCACGCTCTACATCGCCGGGATTCGACCGGGCGCGTTCGAAGACGCCGAGTTCGTCGACGACGACAAGCGTTCGCGCGGCGTCACGTTCGACGTCACGGTCGACATGGTCGAGTGGCTGGGCAATGAGCAGTACGCCTTCGTGCCCTTCGACGCGACGCCCGAGATCAAGGACCAGCTGGCGGAGTTGGCCAAGGACCTCGACAGCGAGCAGCTGCGCACCCAGCTGTGTGTGGAACTCGATCCGCTGAGCCGGGTCCGCATCGGCGACAAGGCCACGCTGTGGCTGGACGCCGAACGACTGCACCTGTTCGATCCGCAGAGCGGCGAGAACCTCACGCGGGCAAGCCAATCCAGTGGCCGGCACGCGGCGTCCGCCGGCTGAGCCGACGAGCGAATCCGGCCATGGCCGCTCCTGAGCTGCGGCTGCGCGCTCCCTGCCCGGAGCTGCTCGTGCTGCCGTGGGAGCGGCCGCTGGCGGACTGGGCCGCGCCGGAGGTCCCGCTGCGCGATCTACCGGTGGGGCCCAGCCGGCACCTGGTCCGGTTCGTCGAGTGTGACGGTGAGCTGTGGGCACTGAAGGAATTGCCCCCGCGGATCGCGCGCCGTGAATACGACGTGCTGCGCACGTTGGAAGACATGGGGCTCAACGCTGTCCGACCCGCAGGGCTGGTGTTCCAACCCGATTTCGACACCGCAATCCTGCTGACCCGCTACCTCACCGGTTCGTGGCAGTACCGCAGGATGTTCATGCGTCTGCCGCCCGATGCACCCAAACACCGGGCCCGGCTGTTCGACGCGATGGCCACCCTGCTGGTGGAGCTGCACCGCCACGGCGTGTTCTGGGGTGACTGCTCGCTGGCCAACACGCTGTTCTCCCGCGACGGACAGGTGCTGCAGGCGTTCCTGGTCGACGCCGAGACCAGCGAGGTCCATTCGAGCCTGTCGAACGGTCAGCGCATGCAGGACATCGACATCACGGTCGAGAACGTGGCCGCGGGTCTGCTCGATGTCGCCGCCCGGCTGGATCGACCGGAGCTGCAGGCGGGCTTCATCGCCGAAGCACTCGCGATCCGCGAGCGGTACGAGCAGTTGTGGGAATTGCTGCATGCCGCACCGACATTCGGTTTCGCCGACCGGTACCGGGTGGAAGGCACGATCCGCAAGCTCAACGAGCTCGGCTTCGCGGTCGACGAGGTGTCCCTGCAACCGGTCAGCTCTGGCGCCGACGAGCTGCGCCTGCACGTCGCCGTGGGTGACCGTCGCTATCACGCCACGCAGCTGCAGCGGCTCACCGGCCTGGACGTCGGCGAGGGGCAGGCTCGCATCCTGCTCGGTGATCTGCACGCCTACCAGGGCCAGCTGTGCCGAGAGGTCGGCCACGACGTCGACGAGCGCACCGCAGGACAACTCTGGGTGATGGAAGTGGCGACACCGACGATGCACCGGGCGCACGCCGCCGTCGGACGGACCGGTACTCCGATACAGGCGTATTGCGATCTGCTCGAGGTGCGCTGGCTGCTGTCCGAACGCGCCGGCCAGGACGTCGGCACGGAGCGGGCGCTCCATGCCCTGGCCCGCAGGGTCGTGCCGTCGGAGTCGGCGGCGCAGTTGGCCGTTGTCGAGACCCCCACCGAGCCGTTCTCGGTGCTCGACGACGAGTAGCTTCTGCGGAGGCTATGGAGCCATCGATCCGCAGATGTGGTTCAATGCTGCCACTCTGTCCGTATCTGCGAAAGGCAGTCACGTGCCGGCGATCCGGATCAAAGAGGCCGCGACGTTGCTCGGCGTCAGCGATGACACGGTGCGCCGGTGGATCGACAGCGGCGCGTTGGCCGCGACGTCGGACGACGCCGGGCGCAAGGTGATCTCGGGTGCCGACCTCGCCGACTTCGCCGTCCGGCACTCCACTCCGCCCCCCGATCCGTTCGGTGTGGCCAGCTCGGCACGCAACCGCTTCGTCGGGTTGGTGACCAAGGTGACCTCCGACCGGGTGATGAGCGAGGTTCAACTGCAGTGCGGACCGTTCACGGTGGTGTCGCTGATGAGCACGGAATCGGTCACCCAGCTGGGACTGGAGCCGGGCGTCGTCGCCGTCGCGGCGGTGAAGGCCACCACGGTGATCGTCGAGACGGCAGGGGAACGATGAGAAGAGTCCTGGCGGCCGCGCTGGTCGTGACGGCGATGGCCGTCGCCGGCTGCTCGTCACCCCCCACGAACACGGGCATCACCGTGTTCGCCGCTGCCTCCCTCAAGGCGGTGTTCACCGAACTGGGGACGGCATTCGAAAAGGATCATCCCGGCACCACCGTGACGTTCAGCTTCGCCGGCTCGTCCGATCTGGTGACCCAGCTGACCCAGGGGGCGACGGCGGACGTGTTCGCCTCGGCCGACACCACCAACATGACCAAGGCCGAGTCCGCCGGATTGGTGTCCGGCAAGCCCGTGAATTTCGCGGCCAACCATCTGACGATCGTGACGCCACCCGGGAATCCCTCGCGCATAGGCTCTTTCGCCGATCTCGCCCGCAGCGGAACACAGGTGGTCGTGTGCGCGCCGCAGGTTCCGTGCGGCGCAGCCGCCGAACGGCTGGAGAAGATCACCGGGGTGACGCTGACCCCGGTGAGCGAAGAATCCTCGGTCACCGACGTGCTCGGCAAGGTCACCTCGGGGCAGGCCGACGCGGGACTCGTCTACACCACCGACGCACGCTCCGCCGGCGCGAAGGTCGACGCCATCGCGTTCCCCGAATCCTCTCGCGCTGTCAACACCTATCCCATCGCGGTGCTGAACAGCGCGCAGAACAGCTCGGCGGCACAACAATTCGTGGATCTGGTGACCGGTCCGCGTGGGCGTGAGACGTTGGCGGCGGCCGGCTTCGCGGCACCGTGACCGGACGGCGGCGGGCCGGAGGTGCGGTTCCCGTCGGACTCCCCGGCTGGATCTATTTCCCGGCACTGCTCGGCGCCGCGTTCCTGATCGTTCCGCTGCTCGCGATCGTCGCGCGGGTCGACTGGGCACACTTCATTCCCCTGATCACCTCCGAATCCGCCCGTGCTGCACTGCTGTTGAGCATCAAGACCGCCGCGGCGAGTACTGCGCTGTGTGTGCTGCTGGGCGCGCCGATGGCCCTCGCACTGGCCCGCAGCCACCTGCCCGGTCGATCGGTGGTGCGCGCGCTGATCCTGCTGCCGCTGGTGCTGCCGCCCGTGGTTGGTGGACTGGCGCTGCTCTACACCTTCGGCCGGCAGGGCCTGCTGGGCCATCAGCTCGAGGTGCTCGGGCTGCGGGTGGCGTTCTCCACCACGGCGGTGGTGCTGGCACAGACCTTCGTCTCGCTGCCGTTTCTGGTCCTCAGCCTCGAAGGCGCATTGCGCACCGCCGGGCAGGGCTACGAGCAGGTGGCCGCCACACTGGGCGCCGGCCCCACCACGGCGCTGCGCACCGTGACGATTCCGCTGGTGTTGCCGGGTCTGGTTTCAGGCGCGGTGCTCGCATTCGCCAGATCGTTGGGCGAGTTCGGCGCGACGTTGACGTTCGCGGGCTCGCTGCAGGGAGTGACGAGGACGCTTCCACTGGAGATCTACCTGCAGCGCGAGACCGACGCTGACGCCGCGGTGGCGCTCTCTCTTCTGCTCATCGCGGTCGCGGCGGTGATCGTGGTGGTCACGGCAGGGCGACGATCAGCGGGGTCCCTCCCATGAGCGGTGTGGACGCCCGCCTGGCACTCGCGCAGCGCGGAATCGACCTCGAGATCGCGGTCGCCGATGGCGAGGCGATGGCGGTGCTCGGACCGAACGGCGTGGGCAAATCCACAGTCATGCAGGCCATCGCCGGTCTCGTCCGGCTCGACACCGGCCACGTGCGTATCGGCGACCACGTCGTCACCGACGTGCAGGCGGGCGTCTTCGTGCCGGCGCACCGGCGCGGGGTCGCACTGCTGGACCAGCGGCCCCTGCTGTTCCCGCATCTGAGCGTGGCCGCCAACGTCGGCTACGCGCCGCGGTGTCGCGGCCTGTCCCGCCGGGCCGCAGCCGATCGGGCGCGCCACTGGCTCGACGCCGTGGACGCCGGTCACCTGGCCGAGCGCCGGCCTTCTCAGCTGTCGGGCGGGCAGGCTCAACGCGTCGCGCTGGCGCGGGCGCTGGCTGCCGAACCACGAGTCCTGCTGCTCGACGAGCCTTTCGCGGCCCTGGATGTCGGCGCAGCGGCGGCGTTGCGACGAACGGTGCGCGATCTGCTCCGACAGGAATCCCGCAGCGCGCTGATCGTCACGCACGACGTCCTCGACGCGCTCGCTATCGCGGACACCGCGGTGGTCATCGAGGGCGGTCGTGTCGTCGAACGCGGAGCTGTGCGATCGGTGCTGACCGCTCCGCGCAGCGATTTCGCGGCCAGCATCGCGGGAGTGAACCTGGTGTCCGGCAGGGCCGCCGGCCGAGGAACGCTGCGCACGCCATGGGGACTCGAACTCGCAGGCACCGGCGACGCGCAGCCCGGGGTCGCCGCCGTCGCGCTGTTCTCCCCGGCGGCGGTCGCCGTCCATGCCGAACCTCCGCGAGCCAGCCCGCGCAACGTCATCCCGACCACCATCGCCGACGTGGTGCTGCGCGGCGATGCGGTCCGCATCCGGGGCGCCGATCTGCCCGACGGCAGCCCCGGGCTCGCCGCCGATGTCACACCCGCGGCGGTGCTGGATCTGGGTCTGGAGCCCGGGCAGGACGTCTTCTTCGTCGTGAAGGCACAAGAAATCGGCATCCACCCGGCTCCGCTTCGTGCCCCGCGCGCCGCCCCCGACCTCCGCGACGACGTGCGCTAGCGTCACAACCCGAGTTCGGCCCTTCGCTATTTGCTGACAAAGCACGTCGAGCGGGCAATAGTAGGCGGTATGGGAGCGTTGTGGACATGGGCCGGTACCCCCGGCGGGTGATCGCGCTGGTCATCGCGCCGGTGGCGGGGGTTCTCGTCCTCACGGCGCTCCTCGTCGTGGGGCGGGCTGCACCGGGTGTACGCGTCGCCGACGATGTGATCAACCTGGCGCTGCTGGCTTATGCCACCGCGTGCACGGGATTCGCCGCACGATTCTCGTTCGGACGGCTTCGACGCGCGTGGGGCTTGATGGCTGCGGCTCTGTTCGCCTGGACCGCGGGAGATGCGACCTGGTTCGTCTACGAGGTTATCCTGCGCCAGGACGTGCCGGTCCCCTCCGTCGCCGACGCCTTCTATCTCGTGTTCGCTGCTCTGGCCACCGTCGCGATGACCCAGTTCGTCGCCGAACCCATGCGGCAGTCACACCTGCGCATCGTGCTCGACAGCATCACCGTCACCCTGTGCCTGTTCCTCCTGGCGTGGATCCTGGTGCTGCACGACGTCTACGACGCGTACCGCGACGACCGGGTCGCCGTCGTCGCCGCTTTCCTCTACCCGGCCGCCGACATCGTGATGCTGACCATCGCCGTGGTGACGCTGCTGCGCTCCACCGGCGGTCAACGTGTCGCGATCAGCCTGCTCACCGGGGCCATCACGGTGATGGCGATCGCCGACAGCGCCTACGCGGGCATGGTGGCCCAAGACACCTACCGGTCCGGCGACCTGATCGATGCGGCGTGGGCGTGGGCAGCGGCACTGTTCGCCGCGGCGGCGGTGATCAGCAGCGCAGGGCCGACCCCTCGCGCGCCCGGACTGCCGTCGCCATCGAAAGCATCTGTGTGGCTGCCGTTCCTTCCGCTCCTGCTGGCTGGGACGATCGGGCCGGCCGTCCTCTTGAACGGCCTCGAGAGATTCCTGGTCCCGGCTCTGATGGCATCGGTCTGTGTGCGCCAAGCCGTCTCGGCATGGGAGAACCGCAGGCTGGTGCAAGCCGCCGCGGACCACGCGCTGCAGGATCCGCTGACCGGACTGGCGAATCCGACGATGTTCGGTGAGCGGCTGGCCCACGCCATGATGCTGCGGGCGCGCATCGACCGCTCCGTTGCCGTTCTCGCGCTCGACCTCGACGATTTCCGCCTGATCAACGAGAACCTCGGCCACGATGCCGCCGACAAGTTGCTCGTAGACGTAGGCCGCCGGCTGTCGGACACGGTGCGCCCCGGTGACACTGTGGCCCGTATCGCCGGCGACGAGTTCGCGATCCTCCTCGAGGGGCCCTACGACGCGTCCGACGAGGTGGCCCAGAAGGTCAGCGCCGCGTTCGACGTGCCGTTCGGTGTCGACGGGCAGGACATCCTGCTCCGGCCCAGCATCGGAGTCACGGTCGCGTCCATGAGTGAACCTGATCTGGTGCCCGACACCATGCACCGACGTGCAGTCATCGCCATGCAGGCGGCAAAACGCGCCCGGTCGCGTGACGTGCACACCTTCACCGCCGACATGCTGGCCGCCGACGGTGACCTGGCAGAACAGCTGGCCGAGCGGCGTCAGGGCACGGGTGGCGCCGCAGAGCTGCAGCTGTTGGGCGAATTACGCAACGCCATCGACCACAACGGGCTCGGGGCCGTCTACCAGCCGAAGATCTCTCTGGCGACCGGCGAGATGGTCGGGGTGGAGGCCTTGCTGCGGTGGCCACATCCCCGGTTGGGCACACTGTTGCCCGACGCGTTCATCGGCCTGGTTCGCGAGCGCGGGCTGATCCAGCGGGTGACCCGGATCGTGGTGGACCTCGCCCTCGACGACGCCGCGCGCTGGTGTGCGAAGGGGCTGAGTATGCCGGTCGCGGTCAACCTGTTCGCCCCCTGCCTGCACGAGGCCGATCTCCCAGAACTGTTCTGCGATGCGTTGGACAAACGAGGGCTGGACGCCGATCTGCTGACCGTGGAGATCACCGAGGACGTGGTGCTCAGTGACATGACGACGGTCACCGCGGTGTTGGGGCGGCTGCGCGCCCGCGGCATCCGCGTGGCGATCGACGACTTCGGCAGCGGCTACTCGTCACTGTCGTACCTGCGTGATCTGCCGATCGACGAGGTGAAGCTCGATCGTCACTTCGTCGCGCCGGTCACCACCGACGCCCGGGCGGCTGCTGTGGTCCGCGCGGTGATCGACCTGACGCATGACCTGGGGATCACCGTGGTCGCCGAAGGGATCGAGGACGAACAGACCGCCCAGTGGCTGCGCCATCACGCCTGCGACATCGGCCAGGGTTATCTGTTCGGCAGGCCGGTCGGGGCAGCCGACATCGTGGCGAAGGCGACGTCGGGCACACATGCCTGACGCCTGAACGGGTAGCCCGCACGCCATGAGCGTGTGCGAAGGAACCGGGCGGTATGCGCCGGACGACCAACCCGCAGCCCAAGCGGTGACCTGCCCGGTGTGCGGGCGCGAGACGCCGGTCGAGCCCGAGGAGACCGACGACGGGCTGAGGTTCACTGTCGCTCCCCACGACACGGTCGGCTGAGCGCCGCTTCGTGTTCCGGACGGTGCGCCGCCAAACGAAGTGCTTACCTGCCGGGGTGTCCGATGGCCGTTGCCGACGGGTATGCACGTGGGATGAGCGACGAAAGGAGCACCCTGTCCGGCACCGACGGTGGTGACATCGAGCTGTCGCCGGATCGACAGCAGATCCACGAATTGCTGCAGCGCATCGACGACGTGCAGCGCCGCAGCGTCGGCGACGTCGATTCCGTGCTGACCGAGGTCAATGCGGTCACCGTCGCCGGGGTGCCCGGTGCCCACGCAGCCGGCCTGTCTCTGGTCGACGCCGATCGCGCGGTCACCACGTTGGGTGCCACTGACGTTTACGCCACGCTTCTCGACGAGATCCAGAACGAGCACCGGGAGGGGCCCTGTCTGTCGGCAGCGTGGGACGACGACGTCCTTCAGATCGACGATCTGACGGCCGATACCCGCTGGCCCCGATATCAGCGCAGCGCGATCGAGCGGACCCCGGTGCGGTCCGTCCTCTCGGTGCGTCTGCACAACGACGGCAACCGGCTGGCCGCGCTCAACCTCTACGCCCCCTCCCCCGGCGTGTTCGACGGAGAATCACTCGAGCAGGCGATGATCTTCGCGGCGCACACCACCGTGACCTGGAACCTGTTGCGCCGTGAGCAACAGTTCCGCAACGCCCTGGCCAGCCGCGACCTGATCGGCCAGGCCAAGGGCGTTCTGATGGAACGCTTCGGCATCGACGCTGTCCGGGCGTTCGAGCTGCTGCGCCGGCTGTCGCAGGAGAGCAACACCAAGCTCGTCGACATCGCCCACCGTGTCATCGAGGCCGGTGTCGGCGAACACTAAATCCTCACAGACCGCCTGATCTGCGCCGGAGCCTCTTTGGCAGACATTCTCAGAGGAATGGGCTTGCACTTCGCTTCTCGCGCCGTATTGTCGTACGTACGTGCTAAACGTGTGATGTCACCGCGGCAACAACAAGCCGGAAGCAACCTGGCACAGCGGCGACATATCTAACCGCAGTAAGCGCATGTCGAGAAACCGGCGTGATCTGTTGGTCCCATGCCAATCGCTTGCCGGCGGTCCGTAAGACCTGACGCCGGTCTCCCAACGTTCCCAGCTCGCCTGAAGAAGCCAGCGAGTTGTCTCGACGTCCCCGGACACCGGACGCGTCCCGTCATGAACGAAAGGCGTGGTTTCTCATGCCTACTCTTGAAAAGCCCATTACCCAGAGTCGTAGAACCAATTCCGGCGGTTACGCCGACGTCGCCGACATGTTCCGAGAACTGGCCCTCCTCGACGAGGGCTCTGCAGGCTGGGAACGCCGCCGTGAGGCCATCATCGAGCGTTGCCTCCCGCTGGCCGACCACATCGCCCGCCGATTTCGCGGGCGCGGCGAAAACCACGACGATCTGGTCCAGGTGGCCCGCGTCGGGCTGCTCAATGCGGTGAACCGTTTCGACATCGACACCGCCGACGACTTCCTCGCATTCGCCGTGCCCACGATGATGGGCGAAGTGCGCCGCTACTTTCGCGACCACGGGTGGGCGTTGAAGGTCCCGCGTCGGCTCAAGGAACTCAACATTCGTCTCAAGAACGCGCGGGCAGAGCTGACCCAGCAGCTCAATCGAGCGCCCTCACCCAGCGAGTTGGCCGAGTATCTCGGACTCGAACGCGAACAGGTCATCGAGGGTCTGATCGCTGCCGATGCGTACTCCACCCGCTCGACGGAGCAGGAGATCACCTCCGAGGGTGACGGGTTGACGATGATCGAAACCCTTGGTGCGCCAGATCCCAACCTGCAGAAGGTCGTTGACATTCACACCGTGCGTCCGCTCATCGCGGCCCTGCCGGAACGGGACCGCCTCGTGTTGAAGATGCGGTTCTTCGACAACAAGACGCAATCGCAGATCGCCGACGAGATCGGGGTGTCTCAGATGCACGTGTCTCGACTGCTCGCACGCGCTCTGTCGACCATCCGCGAGAAGGCCAGTTGACAGACCAGTGACCTGCTACCGCGAACGCGGTAGCAGGTCACTGCGGTATCACGACCAATTGATCTGCGCGTCAAGCGCTTTCGCGGAGCCGCTCAGCGCTTGACGGCGTCGAACGCGTCCTCGAGAGTGGCGTGCAGCGCGAACAGGTCAGCCAAACCGATCATCCGCATCGGCCTGCTGGTCGCCGGCCCGTCGGCAACCACCGTGAATTGCGTTGCGTCGCCGCATCGATCGTGCGCGTCGACCAGCAACCCCATCCCGACCGAGGCCAGGAAGTCCACCGCACTGAGATCGATGATCATCGCCGACGGCTTCTTCTTCAGAGCTGTGTCGATCTGGCGGTCGAGTGCGCCGATGGTCAGCATGTCGAGGTCGCCGACGCAACGGATGACGACCACCGTGTCGTGCCAGGAATCGGTGACGATGCACGGAGCCGGCGGGGACGACGGCGTCTCGGCAGGGTCCGGTATGGACGGAATGGACGACATATCAACTCCCGATCGCTGGTCAACGAGCGCTGCGTCTCACGGGCTGCTGAGTCTGAACCAAAACGATGGGGCGCGTCATGATCAGTGTATACGCGTTTACAGAATTCAGGCGCGCGTCACTGCGAGCTGATCATGCTGATCGACCCCAGCGAGAATGTGCGGACCCGACCGGCGACCGTTGCCCGGCACATCGAGATCAACGGCTCGGACAGGTGCTCCATCAACACCACGTCGATCTGCCCGGCTGCCCCGTCGAGCACCACTCGGATGGAGGCGTCACGATGGTCGACCGACAGTGGCGAGAGCGCGTGAATGCGCTCTTCGCCGAACTCGTCTCGGGCGAAGTACTGTGCGGCCTGTACGGCGTGCGGAAGTGACGTGCGGCCACGCAAGAACCGGTTGTCCAGGGTGCCGGCGAAGTACCGGTCGATGAGACCGGCGGCGTCAGTGGCGTCGATGCGGCCGTAGCACAGGCCCTCGGGCAGCACCAGCATCGTCGCCGCGAACCGGTCTCCCCCGAGATGCGAACACTCCCACGTGATTTCCGGATACCGGGCGGCGATCGCCGCGACCGCACCTCGGCCGCGCACGGCACAGCACTGGTCGTGTCGGCCGTGCGCGCACACGGCGACGACGGGCTCGGCGCAGCGGGTCCCGTCGCCACCGTCGAGCGCAATATCCAGGTAGCCGCTCGGGTCGGCCACCTCACCCTGGAAGAGCGCTTCGGCGCCCTCGTCCGAGAAACCCAGATACCAGCGCCACCGCGGCGGAGACACCCGGCGTCCCGGCCGACGGATCGCCGCGACGCGCATACCGGCCGCCTCGAAACGACGGGCGACGGCGCGGCCGAGTTCGGGGTCGATGATCGACGGCGAGTTGAGGAACGCGGACGGCCCCCACCCCCCGCTGAGCTCCAGCAGGGCCCAGGCATGGCCGGCGCTCGCCGTGCCGTACATGGGATCGCCGCGCAGCACCGACTGATCGCTGCATGGCACGCGTTTGGCTGGGGCCATCGAGTCAGCCGGCGCCGTCACCCAGAACGCCGTCACCCAGAACTGCGACGACGACGGCTTCGCGCAGGAGTCTGCGCAACAGCACCGCTGCGTCGTGGGCATCGAGTCCGGGCAGCGTGGTCGCATCGAGAACGGTTCCCGAGAGCACGGCTTCCAGCGCCGGTCGGCAGAAGGCGGGGAACGAGATCGTGCGATCGGGAAGCTGGAGCCGGACCCGCCCGCCGGCTTCGGCGAGCGTGGCCCACAGCCCGCGGCGCCACTGCACCCGCGCGCTGTCCGCACCGCGTAACGCGTCGAGCGTCGCCAGCGGAGCGACGGACACTGGTCGGGTCCGGTCGGCGTGACGGCGCGCCAACCGGGCGGCGACACCGTCGCTGAGTTCTTCACTGCGGTCACCGACGGTGGCCGTGAGCACGGCCAAGACCTTGGCGGCCAGCGCGGCGGTCTCGGCGGCATCGGCTGGGTCGAGACCCATCGGAAGCGACGCGCGGAATTCAGCCGTGTCGGCCAGGGTGTCTACCAGAGCCCTCAGCACGTCGACGCCCGTGATGGCCGACACCCCGATCGTCAGGTGGATCGACGTGGCGTCTTCGGAGATCGCCGAGTGCAGCCAGCCCCGTGGCAGGTACAGCGCGTCCCCCGCGGTCAGCGTCGTGTCGATCACCGGGGCGTCGGTGACACGCGCGGCGATCGCGTCGCGGTGGTCGGTCCAGGGCTGACTGGGCAGCGGATCGGAGTGAACGGGCTCGTGGACGATCCAGCGTTTGGCGCCACTGACCTGCAGGACGAACACATCGTGCACGTCGTAGTGAGCGTCGAAGCCGCGGTTGCCGGGCGGAGTGATGTACGCGTTGGCTTGCACGGGATGCCCGAGATCGTCGACGGCATCGCGGACGAAGTCGATCAACGGGGGCCACAGCCGGTGTAATCCCTGCAGAACCAACGTGGCGCCGGCCGCGAGTTGCCCGAGCACCCGCGCGGAATCGACCTGATCGGGCATTTCGGCGCCGAAACCGGCGGCGTCGACGTAACACTCCCGCGCGAGCAGGGAGCCTTCCTTGGCCATGCGAAGGAACGGCGCGCGTACCCCGCGACTGGAGATCAGCTCGTCGACCGCTGCCGGAGACAGCAGGTCGGTGAAGTCACGGGGTAGCGCGTCGGACCGACTCAGAAGAGGTCGTCGACCCCAGTACTGCGCCGCGAAGACGTCGGTGTCGACTGCTACGCAGCGAGTCAGCACGCAAACGTCCTACGCGGTGCCGTCCGCGCCGCCGTCGTGACCGCCCGGGTTCGAGCCGCCGTCAGCCGGACCTTCGCCACCCGCGGTGCCGTCAGCGCCGCCGTCGTGACCGCCCGGGTTCGAGCCGCCGTCGGCCGGACCTTCGCCACCCGCGGTGCCGTCAGCGCCGCCGTCGTGACCACCGGGATTCGAGCCGCCGTCAGCGGGCCCCTCGCCACCGGATTCTGTGGTGATGTCGTCGTCATCGAGTGCCATTGTCGTCACCTTTCCGCGCCGCTGCGATGAGCCGCAGCTTACCGCGCGAGGCAGAGGTGCCCGCCCTGATCACGAACCAAACACGGCGGTGGGCACCGGAGATCACAGAGCGCGGCACGGGCGGTAACGATCGGGGCGCGCTGCGCGCAAAGCGTCGGTCGCGCAGTAAGATCGGGCCATCGATCCGACGTGGGATCGCCTGGCTGGCCATTCGCCGACAAACACTGGAGAACGCTTGAGGTCTGATCGTCGTGCCCGCATTGCCTGCCTGGCGACTCTGCTCGCGGTGGTCGCCGCGTTCGGCATCGTCTCGTCGAGCTCGCAGCGCTGCGGTGACGGGTGCCAGGCCCTGGCCGCCGGCAGCTCCTCCGCGTTCGCACCGCCCGCTCCCCCGTCGCCGACCGAGCCGGCACGGCTTCTCGTGACGCCCGCTGCCGGAGCCGAGGACGTCACGCCCGACGCGAGGGTGCTCGTGGGGGCGGTCAGCGGAACGCTGGACAGCGTCTCGATGGTCAACGACGCGGACAAAGAGATCCCCGGGGTGCTCACCCCCGATGCAAAGGCGTGGAAGCCGACGGTGCAGCTCGGCTACGGCCGCACCTACACGATGACGATCATCGGACACGGCCCCGGTGGCATGCCGACCCGGCAGACGTCGAGCTTCACCACAGTCGATCCGAGCGAGCAGACGTCGGTGTACCTGAACACGGTGGGCTATGCGCCGATTCAGGACGGCGGCACCTACGGGGTCGGAATGGTGATCGTGGCTCACTTCGACGAGAGCGTCGACAAGGCGGCCGCCGAGCGACAGCTGCGGGTGCGCACCGATCCGCCCGTGCAGGGCAGCTGGTACTGGGTGGACGACCAGACCGCGCACTGGCGCCCTCAGCACTACTACGCGCCGGGCACCAAGGTCAGCGTCGAGGCCGACATCTACGGCGACGAACTGGGCGACGACCTGTACGGCGCCGAAGATCAGAAGGTGAGCTTCGCGATCGGCGATGCGCACGTCTCGATCGCCGACGACACCACCAAACAGGTGAGCGTGTTCGACAACGGCAAGCTGGTACGCACGATGCCGACGTCGATGGGGATGGGCGGCACGGAGACCATCGGCGGGAACACGCTGTCGTTCTGGACACCGCCCGGGGTCTACACGGTAATCGACAAGGCCAACCCGGTGATCATGGACTCCTCGACGTTCGGGCTGCCGGTCAACAGCCGGCTGGGCTATCGCGAGACGATCCCCTGGGCGACGAAGATCAGCTCGGACGGGATCTACCTCCATCAGCTGAACTCGACGGTGTGGGCGCAGGGCAACACCGACACCAGCCACGGCTGCCTGAATCTGAACAGCGACAACGCGCAGTGGTTCTATTCGTTTGCCCAGCCGGGCGATGTGGTCGAGGTGCGAAACACCGGCGGGCCGCCGCTGCGCCTCGATCAGAACGGTGACTGGACGTTGCCGTGGGCCGAGTGGGTGAAGGGCAGCGCGCTTAAGCAGTAGCCGCCTGCTGCGCACGGCTTCTGGCTCTTGCCTGAACAGCAAGGGGGCCAGACGTGCCGGAACACCTGCGCCAGACTGGTTCGGTGCCAACCCGACGACGCGATACCCCGCCACCGCGAACCGGTGGCGGAGAGGCCGAGACGCTGCGCGGGTTTCTCGACTACCTGCGGTCCTCGATGGCGGCCAAGGTCGACGGAGCCCCGGAGCCGCAGGTGCGCACGGCGCTGGTGCCCTCAGGCACGAATCTGCTCGGTCTCCTCAACCACGTCACCTGTGTTGAACGGTGGATTTTCCTGGGCGACAACGTGACCGACTGGCCGGCAACGTTTCGCGCCGATCCCCAGGACTCCGTGGCCGACGTTGTCGACCGCTACCGGACCACGGTGCAACAGGCCAACGCCGCGCTCGACACGTACACGGACCTTTCCGACCCGGTGCCCGGCCGGGAGTCGCCCAGCGTGCGGTGGGCACTCACCCACATGATCGAGGAGACCGGGCGCCATGCCGGTCACGCCGACATCCTGCGCGAACTGATCGACGGCAGCACCGGGCGCTGACCTGGCTGTTCGAGTGGTCCCGAACTCTCGGTCACTCAGCGGCGCGCAACAGCGCGACGTCGGACACCATCCTGATGTGATCGGCCATGGCGCGCGCTGCCTCGATGGAATCCTGCCGCCGCACCGCTTCGGCGATTCGCTTGTGACCCTCGAGCGAGGCGCGCGGACGGTTCTGCTGGGACAGCGATTCGATACGCGTCTCGCGAACCAGGCCCGAGATCTCGTGCATCAGTTTGGCCAGGAGTGACGAGTGCGCGGCGGCGGTGATCGCCTCATGGAACATCTCGTCACCGACGACACCGCGATCGCCCGAGCGAACCTCCTCGTCCATTCGCGCGATCGCCGCGTCGATGGCGGCCATCTCCTCGGTGGTCCGGCGGAGCGCGGCGAGTCCGGCCAGTTTCACTTCCAGCGCTTCGCGGGCTTCGATGATGTCGGGAATCCGCGTACGTCGGTCGACCACGCAAGTCGGCGGCAAACTCGTCGAGGGCAACCCGAAGGTGCTGACGGTCACAGGTCCATTCCGATACCTCAGCAGCTTCTTCAGATCTTTGGTGAGCGCGTCGCCGGACGCAGCCCTGGCGCGCCTACCGTCATGTCGCGTAACGGGTCGCTGCTGGATCTGGAGAATTGGAAGCGGTCGACCAAATGTTGTTCTGTCATTCACTACATCGGCAAGCGAGCGGTGCGCGTGCACGATCTGCGCCATGCGTATGCCTTGCTTGCTCGTCGTGCCGGTGCTGATCTCCGAATCCTGCAGAAGACGATGGGCCACGCGTCGATCACCGTGACGGCGCACGCTTACGCCGATCTTTCCGAAGACGAACTCGACTTCGTCGCTTCCGCTTTGGATGCTCTCGACGACCGGCCCGGGCTAAGCAACTGTAGAGCTGTGGGTGACGACCGGGAGGACGAACTATCCGAAGCTATCGCCCAGAGTCTTGCTCGAACCAACCACCGCGAAATCTAGGGACAGCGGGGAATCACCACAATCGGACTCGACGATGAGGGCCGAATGATGTGGTTCGGCCCGATGGCACGTCCGAATGTCTCGCAGCCGAGGGAGAACGGGATCGGCCAGACGCTCTCGGCAACCACGACTAACCGATCTCGCAATCAACGTCTCGCCGATTGCCGCTCCTAGTCGTACCAGGGCTCATACTCAGGATCTTTGTCCAGCTCGCTGGCGCGCCATGTTGGCCGCCAGTATGCATCGTCTTCGATCTCTCGTTGTCTCCGGCGGGCATTGTGTTCGTCGATTTGTCGTTGCCGCTCAAATGCTTTGAGCTCGGCCTCCCGTATGGCCTCGTTGAGTCGTAAAGTACCTTCGGCCGCACCAACTATGGGTATGCCCAGAGTGCGCGCCGAGGTGTGGCGCGAGTCTGTCGCGTCCGGAGTGTCCGTCGCTAGCCACAGAACCGTCTTGGTGACTTTCACCGCCAATTTTGCGCCGTACGTCTCCGCGCGCCCGCGCAGCGTCCTCATCTCGGCGCCGTCGCCGACGATCGCAATGCGAATCCCTCTGAGATAGCGGGCTTCTTCTGGAGGTTCAGACTCGGCGCACGATTGAATGACCTCGTTTACTTCGTAGGCGAGATCTGGCAGGCCGAGTGCCTCCGCGAGTAAGTACATCTCTCGGCGTCGGACTGGTTCCAGCAGTGCCCAATTCGTCTCCTTGACGTCAACGAAAGCTTCATCCCAGCCCTGTCGGTGCAACCCGCGCAATTGAGACCCTGTGAGTCGCGTGCGGCGAGCTTGGCGTGTAAGGGCATCTGCTTCTTCGTAGGTAAGGCGGCCATCCTCCACGGCTTCGGCCAGTAGCGAGAGATACTTTTCGGTCTCGACGACGTCGCCTTCGCGGTTGTTCGGCGATTGGGGGAACGAGTCGAGCAGAGACGCCATCGATGCCCTCGTCAAGGGGACAGGCCGACAACTGATCGGGCACGGCGCATGGGGCGGCGGCTTTGTAGCCGGGAGAGTTGTTGTCAGATGCAGCGGCGTCGGCGTCGTCCGCAATAACCAGAGCAGCACGTCGCGCGCGGCTCGCGCGTCGCCTAATGCCGTGTGTTGGTGGTCATGCCAATTACCCGTCGCCGTTTTGTACATCGCGAACAGGCTAAATGCACGACCGTCGAGTTGGCGCCGCGATGTCTGCCAGGTGCAGATGCCAACTACGGGTGGCAAAGACAGGCGTGCCCGCCGCGCCTCGGCGGCGAGAAAGCCGTCCTCGAAATCGAGCTTGTGCGCGACAAGCACTGTTCCGCTTATGAACGCAAAGGCCTCCCGCAGCGCCTGCTCGGCGCTCGGCGCGCCTGCGAGGTCTGCGTCGTCAATTCCGTGCTTCTCGCGGGCTCCAGCGCTTGAGCCCGGATTGTTGACCAGCGTGGCGAACTCGTCGATCACGGTCCCGTCGGCAGTGAATTTCACGATTCCAACCTCGACAATGCGGTCCACATCGGGGTCGAGGCCGGTCGTTTCTATGTCGAGAGCGGCAAAGACGGCTTCTGTTGCGGGCTGACCGTTCGAGATTCGTGTGAGCTGCGCTCGCAGAAATCCGCCGCCATCCCCCTTTAACGGGTGACCCCCGCCCAAGTTGGTTTGGATGCTTGCTGCGGCGGCAGGCTTCGGTTTCGGCTGAGGCGGCACTGGTGGGTTTGCATTACGTTCCTTCGGCGGTTGCGATGGCGTAACAGCAGGCGCGGCTATCACTGGCGCGGCGACAGTTGGCGAGAAGGACAAGACCTTCGCGATGGGTGCGGCCGCGTCCTTTCGCGATATTTGAAGGTCCCAACGCAAACCTTGCGTGCTCGCAAGATCGATTGTGCCGTACAGCATTATCGGCAGCACCGGGTTGTCTTTGTACCGCCTGTCGGGGCCACCTCTAACGTTTACGTAGCGCCAGGTGTGGTCAACCTGAATCGCGTCGCCGGGAGCCGCGGAGTTTTCGATGAACCGTGTTTGCCCCGGCCGGATGCTCAAATGCGAGTAGGCGGCATCGCTGAAGCTCTTGCCTTCACGAACCAGGATGCGATCGGGCAAGAAGTACAGTGCAGCCTTACCGGCCGTGAGTGTTGGTACCGCGATATTGGTGGCGAGCTCGGAGGGGCCGGATATGTTGGCAGTCGCCACTATTCGATTGACTACGTTGCTGGCTCCCGCATTCGTCTTGAACTGTTGAGTCGTCGTGACTGCACCGGTCTGCACTTCTCGCCACAGTTTTTGTGAGCCGGCAAGCCACTCCCATTGGTCGACAACCGAGCTAAACCAGGTCGCCGGGGCATCATTGACGTCATAGAACAAGACGACTTTGCGGCGCGCCTGCTCCCACATGATTAACCACGCGCAAGCAGGAGCGAGCACCGCCCAAACAGCGATGCCCCAAGGCATTCCAACCAGCAAGCCCAAGACGAACACGGCGATAGCCGCAGGCCATCCGAACCGAAACCGGCCCGATACCGAGTTGAGCTGGTCAACGACATCGCCGCCGCCCGTCGGCTCCATTGCCAGCACTTCGGCCCCTGTGGTGTCTTCCATGACGATTCCACTGGGCCGATAGTCCGGCAGTCGATTCCCTGGCGAGTGGCTTGCACCATTCGACAGAACAGCGCCACCGCCGCCGAGCGTCGCGCGGTAGTAGATGCCGTTGCTGCCAACGGTCACATAATTGCCGCGCGGTCCTGTACCGACGCGGAATCCAGGCACCCCGGCACTGACACCCAGCCCCGAATTACTCAAATTGAACCGGAATGGTCCGGCCTTGACGGTCTTACGAAGATAAAAGCCCACTCGTCCCCCCAGACGACGACAGCAACCGTTTGTCGCGCGATGACGCTATCGCACGCGGTCCAAATAGGCGGAGACATTGCGGCAAACGCGAGATCCGCGGGTTGCGAACGTCCGGCCTGCGGTAAGCGAACAGATGCTGCTAGACATCCTTTACAGCTGAAGCCCGCAATGCCGACCACCTCAAAATTCCGACGCTGCACCTAATGCCCGCAGCAACCGACGCAGCGGAGGCGACCAGCGCCGAGAAATCACCGACCGGTTTGCCCCTTCGAGCGATTTGGCCCCATTGCGGGCGAACGGCGACTTCTAAAATGCCCTGTGGAGGCAGCGATCGATCTCTGACCCCACGATTTTGGTGGTGGTCCCGGCTGGTTTCGAACCAGCGACCTTCCGCGTGTGAGGCGGACGCTCTCCCACTGAGCTACGAGACCGAAATCCGACGATCCGGACGGGGCAGAAGACTAACACGGGCGCTGACGGACCCGAGAATCCGCCGGATACGACTCCCACGGTCGCAGGTACTTCACAGCATCTGCCCAGGCAGCTTCGCCCTGGTGAGACTGATTCTGACGACCGCGGTGGCGATCGCCGCGGTCTCGGTGGCCGCCGCGCCGACAGCGACCGCTCAGGACCTGTGGTTCACCTCCCCCAGCGGCCCCATCGCCTGCATGCACGTCGACGATCTGCTGCGGTGCGACATCACCCAGCGCGACTGATCACCCCGCCGCGTCCAGTCGGCTGCCCGGACGTCACCGGCTACGGCCAAGGCATCTCGATACGGCCTACGGGCGCGGCGTCTTTCGTCTGCGCGGGCGGCACCTCCTTCGGCGGAGGCGCGGTGTTGCCCTTCGGCGAAGTCCAGGCCGGTGGCGGGATGAGTTGCCGTAGCGAGCCCGCGGGTATGCGGTGCTCGAACTCTGACGGCCACGGATTCACCCTCGCGCGCCAGGGATACACCCTGTTCTGACGCCTGACGCGACGGGAACGGGAGGGGATTTGTGTACGCCCAACTGCGTGGACTATCGTCGTGCATCGCAACGGGCGACGAAATCGACCGTGGCACGCGGATGTAGCGCAGTTGGTAGCGCATCACCTTGCCAAGGTGAGGGTCGCGGGTTCGAATCCCGTCATCCGCTCGAAGGTGCACTGGCATCAAAGCCCAGCGGTGGAGTGGCCGAGTGGTGAGGCAACGGCCTGCAAAGCCGTGCACACGGGTTCGATTCCCGTCTCCACCTCCGAGATGTTCCCGGCGCGATTAGCTCAGCGGGAGAGCGCTTCCCTGACACGGAAGAGGTCACTGGTTCAATCCCAGTATCGCGCACCACGGTCTACCAGCACGTTGAGTGCGAAAGACCACATCGCATGAACTGCATGTGAACTTGGTTCGATCGGGCGGCTAGCTACACGGAAGACAGCTAGCACCGATGCCACCACACGGCCCACGAGGCCCACCAACAGAAGCCACCGACATCACCGTGTCGGTGGCTTCACTCGTGTTTGGGCCCCCGCGTGGAAAGTTCTTCCACGCTCGGTCAGGTGTTCGAAATCGAACACCTGACGGTTCAAAAGATTGAAGGCGGCTCCCCTGCCAGGGAACCGCCCTCATTCAAATCTATCGCCCCGTTACCAGCGGGGATTCCGAACTACCACCAGGGAGATTACCCCCATGCGCAAAAACAGCGCAACCGTTCCGTCCGATTCCGCCGACAACATCGAAGTCGCCGATATGCAGCCCGTCGAGCTGGACCCGCCCCCTGCCGAGCTGGTGCACTGGCAGAAACTCGGAGAGCACTACGCCGTCGTCAAACACCGCGACGACGCGTCCACCGTGATCGGGATGCCCCGCCCGGAGTGGTCAGACCCCACCAGAGACATGATCGGCGCTTCACCCTTCGCGTGCGTGTACCGCTCGCGCCTCGTAAAAGTCCCTGTGGCCGGCTACCGGGGCATGGTCGACCACGAAGAGGGGACGCTGGCCCCGGCGTGGATTGGGGTGTCTACGCATCTTGTGGGCGACCGGAATCTGATGGTGTCGATCTCGCTCAACTACGAGTTGAACGGGGACTGGAAGGCCACGACGATGCGCCTGTTTCTCGATGAGGCCACTGAGGTGGCCGATGTGTTGTTGGCTGCCGTTGCTCTTGGCGAGATGACGGCCGACCGATGAGCAGCAGTAACAAGGCGTATCGGAAGACGCTGACGGATAGCGTCGGCCGGCTCGTCAAGAACACCTACATGGAGGATTTCACCATCGACGAGTTGGAGCAGATGGAGGAGTTACTGCAAACGACGGCCGACCGGATCAAACGAGAAGAGGAAGCCGAGGATGGGGGTGCGGACAGTGCCGACGAGGGTGACTGACGACAGAGCCGCCGTCCAGGGGCTCCGGCGACGCGTTCTCAACGCTGTGGCCGCGGTGCCGCCGTCGACGTTCGATGTGAGCGAGTTGCGCCTTCTCGCGGAGACGCTTGAGGCGATTGTTGAGAGTCGGCACGTTGGGGGCAACGTAGTGGCGCTGTCCGCCTACTCGCGAAATTCGGTGCACAGACCCCGTCAGCGTCCGAGTTAGGCTCGATTTCTCTCCAGCGTGTGCCCCGGCCGTCGATACGGTGCCGGGGCACACTGCTGTAACGGGCATGGTCAAGATGATGGTCATGACGACGTGGTTGACGGCCGCGGATGCAGCCAAGTACGCCAGGGTGTCGACCTGGACGATCAGGCAAGCCGTAATGGACGGTGATCTGGTCGCGTACGCATTGCGGACAGGTCGGGGTTACCGGCTGACGGCCGAGGATGTCGACGCTTGGTTGCGAAGCAATCCATACGAACCACCTAGCGCACGCTGAACAATGGTCGGATGACAAACGACTTTCACCATGACGTTCCTCGCTCTCCCTGGTTGACCCGTGACGAGGTGGCCGCACGTCTTCGGGTCGAGAAGTCCACGCTGGCGTATTGGGCGGTGGAGAAGAAGGGTCCGAGGTTCGCCAAGATGGGCCGCCACGTGAGGTATCGCTTGTCTGACGTGGAACTTTGGGAGAACGAACAGTTCTGCGATTAACGATGACGTCGCAAAGCGCACCGGAGCCAATCAAGACGTACAGCCTCGAAGAGGTCGCAGCCATGGTCCTTCCCCAAGACCTCAAGAATCCTGTGCTGTGGCTGAAGCGACGCCTGACCAGCGGTGGCGCCTCGGGTTACAAGATTGGGCGCACATGGCGCATGACGCACGAAGACGTTGTCGATTTGATCACGCGGCATCGGAACGCACCCCGGGTGCCTGAGAGGCCGACACCTGAACCAGGTGAGCACCCGTACGGCGGCCTCACGCGACGTTCCTGGCTACATCACCATCGAAATCCGAGGGAGCGCCACTACTCACGTCCGGAGGATCGGGTCGAATTCCCGGACAAGACGCCGCTCCCTAGCGGCTTCAAGATCGTGACAGCGGAGCCACCGGACGCCATTGCCGGAATGCGTCCCCTAACCAAACCGCAGCAGGCTCTGCTCGAGCGCGTCCGAGAAGAAGGCGAGGTTGAGTACAGCGACCGGAACTGCCGTCCCACGGTTGAAGCACTGGCCAAGCGGGGTCTGATCACCTACGAGGCCGAGCGCGTCCTGAACCCGAAATACCATCAGTACTTCATTCGCTTCACCATCCGCCCCCTCACCCGCTCAAGAGTTCGATTAACGGCCGGGCGGCAGGGGTCCGCTGACTGTCAGTGACTGCGGCTAGCGTGCCCGCCATGAATGACACTGCCGCCCAGTGGGCCACCACCGCAGCCAACGAGTTCCGCGCCGTGGCGCGTAGTACTCAGAACCCTTCCACTCGGGAGTTGGCGAACGGGTTGACCCACCTGGCCGAAGCCATCCGCTCGATGGCATCGGATGCCGGTGATTAGTCGCCGCGCCGTCATAAAGGCCGCGCCGGCAGCAATCGCTCTCGCGGTCGTCACGCTCGTTTCTGCGGCAGCTGTCGCAGTGACTTACTCATTGGGCTACCAACCAAGATGGGGAGATGTCCCCAGCTGGGTTGCCGCTATAGGCACTACAGCGGCCGTCTTTGTCGCGCTAGGCGTTGCATACAGCGAGTACCTGAGCCGTAAGCAGCGTGATCACCGGAGACAAGCCGACGCCGTCACGGCGTGGGTAGAGAACCCGCGAGGTCCAAACGCAACCGGCGGAACCGCGGCCGGCCCCTCGGAATGGGTTGCACTGCTGAACACATCCGGCGCCGTCGTCTACGACGTCGTCGTCACACTCCGATTCATCGTAAGCGGTAGCGAACAGCCACTACCCGTATACCGGTTCGTCCGTTTCCTCCCGCCCGGACGGCAGTTCTACACCCGGTGCCGGTCTCCTCTGGACGACGACGGCAACGACATCGCAACTGGAATCTTCGAGAATGCGTCGTTAGCCTTCACCGATGCCAGTGGTGAGCACTGGGTCCGAGACAGCACGGGAGTACTTCACTCCCTCCGCGAATCCGCACTTGCTGATCACGGTGGCCGGGCAAATGTCACCTTTAACTGGTTGACAGGCAAATTTCCAGAGGGCTAGAGGGGTTGATCTATTTCGCCCGGGGTTTGCGCTTCGGCTTCTTGCGCGCTTCTGCTCTCCGGACGATTTTCAGCAACAAATCAGCCAGTTGGATGATTTCGGCAGCTTCAATGGGGTCTTCAAAGTTGACGGTGCGGTGGCTAGACGGGTTCTTGAACGCGCCTATTGCTCCGGCAAACAGGTCCATCGTCGCCACACGTTCGCCACGTTCAGCGGTTGAATCGCTGAGGGGTCCCTCCTCAGGCGCAAACGCTTGTCTCATAAGCGATACACCGATTTTCGAGTTGTCGAACCTGCCTGCCGCCCGGACTGCGACTTCGACCTCTTTCATGGCTGCAAATGCAGCTGTCTCGTAGTCACCCGATGCGAACGTCAGTCGAACTTTCGCTTCTAGCCCTTGGTCCAACTTCCCCGCCAGTCGATCAGCGGCCAAAAGTCTCTTCATATGGCCATCGCTGTCGGCGGCCAGTTCGCGTCCCAGGGCTGTCAGCCGCCGCCAATTACCACTCGACCCTGTAGGGCCGATGAGGCCGCGGCTTTCAATCCACGCGAGTGCGTCGGAAAGACGACCTACCAAGTGTTGAGCGTCTTTCTCGCCCCGATAACCCGAGTCCGCACCAACCATGATGTTGTAGGTGTTGACCTGTTCCGGACTTATGGCCATTTGCTGAAGCAGAATCAGCCCGATAGCTTCCGTTGGCAGTTCGCGCAATTGCTCTGGCGGCACCGGCCCCCTTGGGCCATTCATCACGTTCGTCATGCCGGTGAGGTCATACGCCAGCGATAGCTCGCAGCAGACCTGCGACAAAACCATCTGCATGGTCGCGGAAATGATCAGCTACGAACGATCCTGGGTCAATCTGTAAGTCTGCGCCGGCCTCGAACGTCACCGTAATAGCTCGATGTATCTGCGACCTCGCGCCGTCATCTACATAGCGAGTCGTGACAACGACGGACTGGACTGTTCGTAACGGCCTTACGACACCTGATACCGATGGATCGTTAAACGGTCCTTTGCCTGACACGAAGCCAACTGCACCACCTTGAAGCCACGCCACCCATTGGTCGTCCGGTTCCCGCAGGTCGAGCGCGAATTCGTCGACCGGCCAGTTTGTCAATGACTTCACTGCCAGTAGCAGCGGGTGTGAAATGTCTCTGCCGGCGTGTCCGATGAGGTCGCTTCTTAATTCAGCGTCAGTGGTCATGCTTATCGGTTACCTCCGCCGAGTTCTACTACTGCGTAGGCAATTTCAGCTAAGGCCAGGGCTAGTTCCTTGTCCCGCGGCGACGCAGCCGGGTCGTCCTTGACGGTGTTTGCCCGCGCCCACCCGCTTCGTGCCCACGAGACGGCGTTGTCCTTATTTACCATTACTGCATCCCCCTCTGCCGCCTCAGCCCCCCGGCCGCGCGGTTCTCGGCTTCGACGAGCCTAGTGGCGTGAGCATCTCCAAGGCGCAGTTCTAACCAATTTCTGCCGGTTAGTCTTCGGAATGTTCGGCGGCGGCGGTTAACCTCGCGTGGAGTACCCAGTCGCTGGCCCATTGGCGTATGTTGTCATCGCCGATAGAGAGACGCAGAAGACCCAACAGCCCGCCGCTGACGGTGTCAAAAAGTTCCGGGAAAGTGCCCTCACTGAGGGCCTCGGCCACGACTGACTCTGCGTCATCGCGTCGCCGGTCGAGATAGGCGAGGATGAGTCGGCCAGCCCGGTTCATGTCGATGGGTCGGGGTTGAGGCATTAGGGCCGACCTGAGTATTGGCGTGCTTCACGGCGGCGGTTCTTCTGGTATTCGCGGAACATCCCGTCCACGTCCTGAGCGTAGAAATGGTTCGTGTCGCCGCCCTGCCTGGAGGGGGCGGATTCCCACCCTGTGGCCATTTTGGAGATGTCGCGGAACTGCTGACCGGTGAACACCGCCTCGGGACGGTTGGACAGGTTGATTCCCATTTGGCCGGGCTGGAGCATGCCGCCGCTATCGAAGACCGCCCCTTGTAGCCACGTCGCCGGGTTCAGCGGGTCAACCGGCGGCGGCGGTGTCGACACCGGATGGGTGGGGGGCTGCCCGTACGACGGTTGCTGCTTGGCCAACGACAGTGCAGTCTGCGCGCCTTCCTGCCCGGTGCCGTTCGCCATCGCCGGATTACCGGGCTGCGCCCACGACTGAATCGACTGCGCCGCCGCACTCCCAGGTGTCTGCTGACCGGGCTGCTGCCCCGGCGTCTGCGGCATAAACGCCATCGGGTCCGTCGACCCCAACCAGCGGGGCACACCGAACGGCATGAAAATCTCGGGAAGGGCTTCCCCCCAGATGCCGGCCAAGTCAAACCCGTACTGCACCAGGCGCTTACCTGCCTGCGCCCCCATCTGAATGGCAACCCCAGAGCCGGGCGCGAACGCGTTAGCTCCCATCGACCCGGCTTGGGCGGCCATGTCGATAGCGTTGTTCGCGAACGACTCACCCAGCCCAAGGATGGACGACAAACCACCCTGACCGACCGGAGCGGTGTTCCCCGCCGTCGCAGGAATATAGCCACCCGTCCTGTTCGACGGATTCGGCTGCTGCGGCCCGGGGAGCGCGCCGCCGGTTGTGCCGTGCTGCAACGAATTCGGGTCTATGCCTCGATTCTTGAGCGCCTCAATGTCTTCGGGGCTCAGCACGAATTCGGGCTTCCCGGTGGTGTTCATCCCCAGAGTGCCAGATGGCCAGTGCCCGCCGTCGTCGTACTTCGGGACACCGGCAAGCCACTCCTCAATCGGATTCCGGGGGGCGGCTTTGGCCGGAACAGGAGCTGGCGCGGCACCCCCGGGCGGCGGCGGGGTCGCCGTGGGCGGGGCGATATTCCCGCCGGCACCGGGCTTGTACCAAACGTGGACGTGGTCCTGATGGTCCTGCGTCGGGTCGCCGGTGTGGCCCGCTGAATAGTCCTTCGCAGTCAGGCCGTGCCCGTAGCCGTAGGTTTTGTTATCGAAGATGGCCCCATACACGTTCGGGTCCTTCAACACCTCGCTGAGGACCCTCTGACCCTCGGCGAGGTTGGGCACCATGATGTCCAGCGCACCGTTCTGATGCTCCCCATACTTGTCGGCCTGATGGTCGCCAACGGTCAAGCCCTTGCTCTGCCAGTACGGCATCATCTGGCCGTGCGCGAAGTCTCGAGCGGACTGTCCCGACATCGGAGTCCCAGTGAAATAGTTGCTGTCCAACGCGTTCGGACCCGTCGTTCCGGGTGCGGCGTTGACACCCACAGGACGCGTGGGGTCCGGTCTGTTCAAGATGTTGTTGTCCAACCAGTCTCGGGCACTCTTGCCCAACTGGTCAGGCGTGTACGACTGGTTCGCATCACCAAGTGATGGAAAGTTGTCGTCCAGGAATTGCTGGATTTCGTCGTTGAGCATCTTCCCGATTTCGGGAACGACAATGAGCGAGAACGCGAGATTGATTCCTTTGGCGGCTTTGTCGGCCTTGCTTGGCATCGTGTCCAAGTCCTTGCCGACGTTGCGGAGGCTCGTGGCTAGTGCTGCGACAGAGCCGAGCGCGTTGGCGGCCTTGAACGCGACAAACGACGCCGCCGCAATCTTGACCAGGTTCGGGTGTTCCTTCAGGAAGCCAGCGACATCACCGACAGCTTCAGCCAACGTCTTCACGGTGCCGACGCCGTCTTCGAAGAACTCCCTGATATCGCCCTGGTGTGCCTGAACCCAGCCACCCAACTGGTTGACCTTTCCGGTGACATTGTTGATGGCTTCTGCCATAGCCCCCGGACCCTCGCTCGTCGACAGCGGGTCCCCGAACAGCGCCGAGATGAAGTTCGATCCGACACGCGCGACGGCCGCCTGCATATTGCCAATCGCCCCATCGACCGTGTCCCCCATAGCCTTCGCCATACCGGGGGCATTCGACTCGACCGCATCAACAAGGTCCTGGAACGACACCTGGCCGCTCTGCGACATCCGCTGCAGTTCCTGCCCAGTAACGCCCAACTCTTTCTGCAGCCACTGCTGGACCGGGATGTTGCGTTCATTGAGTTGCAGCATCTCCTCGGCCTGCAACTTCCCCTTATTCATCACCTGCCCGAAAATCAGCGCCAAATCCTCATACGACTGACCCGAGAAGCCCGCAGCATCAGCAATAGAGGTCAGAACACCGCGCAGTTGCTTGCCTTCTCTGACCCCGCCGGCGAGGAACTGGGTCGCAGAAGCAGCAGCCGCATCCAGGGAAATCGGTGTGCCTTCCACCACCGAATTAATATCCCCGATAATGCTTTTGACCTGGTCACCGCTCTTACCCATCGCCCGCAAACGCTTATTGGTGGCATCAAGGGACTTGTAACGGTCAAACCCCTTGAACAGGGTGTAGGACAACCCGCCCACAGCGGCGGTGGCGACCCCGGCGGCGGCGGTCACCCCAAGCTTCGCCGCCTTCGTCATACCGGCTTCGAGGTTCTGCCCGAACCCGGACGCGAAATCGTTACCGACCTTGTTGCCAGCGCCCTTCGCCCCAGAGCCGCCGGCGTTCAACGCCTTCTTGATTTGGTCCGGGATGCCCGACGTATTCACGCTGAGCGACACATATGCCGACGCCAACTCGACGCCCTTGACCTTCGCCATCCACGTAGCCCCTTTCAGACAACGGGTGTGGATGGGCCGCTTAAAGAGGGGTGATATTCAGTTGTTGTGCACGCGGATCGTCAGGTCACGACGACGCCTTACGGAAGCGGTTCGCGTCGAACGCGACGACCTTGCCGGCATCACTGTCTCGCGTTTTTGTGTCGCTAGCTGCCATCGCCCGCAACCGCACGATCTCCACCTTCGCCCGCTCCAACGCCGGGTTCAGATTCGCCCGAAGATTCGGCGTCGCCTCGAACGTCTCCGCCAGCAGCCGATACCGAATCTCCGCCTCCGCCAGATCGTCCTTTGCCTCCATCGCCTCAATCAGCGATTCATACTTCGCCATCACGACCACCTCTCACGCGAACCGCGGATTCAGATACGTCGGCCGCACCGGCACGGCCAGTCCACCCGACGACTTCTGCCGGTTGCACTGCCGGCACGTCGTCGCCAGATTGTCCAAGGCATCAATCTCCTCGGAGGTCCAGCCCAGCCGAGCAGCCTCTTCAGAACTCACGATGTGGTCCACCTCAAACGAGCGTGGATGTGGCGGCCTGGCGTCATAGTCGATCTCCCCACCCACGCCCCAACAATCCGCAGTGATCTGCAGAGCACACGGGGCATCCCCGTCCCGCCGGCGGACCTCGGCCCGACGGCGCCTCTGGATCGTGGTCGATGAAAACGGCATCAGTAATACCCCCGCAGCTTGCCGGCCTCGAGGGGGGTAGGGGTATGCCACACCCACACTCCCCTATGCCCTGAGAGCCCGGCGGGAGGGGGGTCGGGGGTCACCCCGCCCAGGGGGTACACGACAGCGTGTACGGCGCCGGCGCAGGTGCTTCTGGGTGCCGCTGCAGCAGCGCCGTCGTGGAAGGCCTTGCCCTCGAAAGGAAGTAAGTCGGGTTTGACGCCGACGCCGCTGGTCATGCCGGTAGCTCGCCTTCGCGGTAAGCACCGTCTCGGATCAGGCAGGCTGCTTTAGCTTCGCTGACGAGGACCTGTACGCCGGACCTGGGATTGTGAAGTCGCACCATCGTGGGGGGCGTTGTGCTGTCGGGCTCTGTTGCGCCGGTGTTTCGGCGCTTCGCCATGCGTTCGCCGATGGCGGTGGGTGACTTGTCGGGGTCTCGGTTGATCTGTGTCGCGTCAAGCATGTTCGTCCTTCACTGGTTTCGTTGATAGGGGAACCGACTACCAGGTTCCGAATCCCGCGCGGAGCGGGCGGGCGCCGCGGGGCTCGCTACTCGAGTGCAAGGGCGGGATGTTCGGCATGCCGGCGGAGTGCGGGAGGCTCAAGCTTGGCCGCATGTAGTGAACGGAGTTCATGAGGCTGTTGTCGGTGTACTTAGCGAGCGCGGCGAGGTCGTCGAGGTCTTGCCGTGTACCGCTGTTGCGTTCGAGGAAGTCATCCTTGATGGATGTCCAGCCCCGCACCAAAGCTTTCTCGAGGATTGCGGCGGCGAGGACTTTGTCGTCGCTGCGGACGGCGGCTTGGTAGACCTCTTTGGCGTCGTCTTGGTCGTTGATTTCGCGGGCGCGGGATTGGGCGTCGCGGAAGCTGACCAGGTGGGCGGGGTTGCTGCTGGCGGATGCGGACAGGCCGAAGAGGCGCTTTTCGATCCGCTCCTTCACAGTTTTTACCGCAGTCTTTTCTCTGGTGTGGAGTGCGCTGATTTGGTCGACGACATCGGCGTGTGCGGGTTCGAGTCGTTCTTTTTTGCCTTCGAGGGTGAGGCTTGGGTCTGCTTCGATCTGGGAGTGGAGTTGGGTGAAGTCTTCGGTGATTCGTGCTGCCTCGCTGCGGCATTCCTGGACTTCGGTGTGTAGGTCGTGTAGGTCGCTCATGGCTGTTGTCCTTTGGTCATGCGATGTCTTCGAGTGCGAGGGTGTTGCGGTTGATGAGCCAGCGTCCACCGGACATGACTGCGTGGAGTCGGCCGGTTGTGCACCATTTGCGGATGCAGCGGTCGGTGACGCCGAGGTTTTCGGCTGCTTCGCTGGTGCTCATCCATATCTCTGATTGTTCCGTTTTTCGCTGTCTCACAGCAGTTTCCGTTCCGTTTTCGGAACACAAAGCGGACAGATGCAGCGCTGCGAGCACCACGTAGGCATCGGGGTCGCTGTTGCGCAATCTGATTCGACGATCGGCGGTCATACCTGCCTGCTTCTCAAGCCACCTTGCCATCCGGGGAGACACGATGGCGTCACCGTCGGTGGTGATGCGCTGGGCAATACGCGCCTCCAAGGAATGGCTTGGCGTGGGGTCGTTCGCCATCATCAGAACGGACACTCCTCGGGCCATGCATCGGGACAGCCCATTTGGTGGTCCAGTCCTTCGATGTAGTGTTCGCCGTCTGGTCCAACGGAATATGGCGCTGCAGCCCTGCAATGCCGGCAGCTTTCTATGCCGTCTGGGACATGGCTAGTGGTCATTCGTGCTCCCATACGTGTGCGCGGCGCAGGAGTTGGTCGGTCGTCCAAGGAATGCCGCGGGATTCGAAGCGGTGCTTCGTTCGTGTCAGCCAGTCGATGTGTGCTGTCAGGACGTCGGTCTCGAGTTCTTGCCAGGCGTTCAACTCGGCCATCAGTTCGACGTTCGACCAGGGGTAGGCGTCCAGGGCAAGTATTGATCCTTGAGCGATGCGGTTGAGGCTGTCGCGGCGCTCGGCTGGCAGTGATTCCCACCAGTCGCGGTTCGGGTTCATCGGCTCACCGCGTCGTCATAGGCGCGAATCGCGGCACGCAGGGTATGGATGTCGGCGGCGTCCAAGTCGTAGCAACCCAATTCGAGGTGCCAACCGGCGCCGCTGTTGTGCACCAAACGCACCGGCAGTGCGCACCACTTGTCCAGTTCTTCGAGATATGGCTCGACATAGCCGAAATGGTCAGCGACGACGCGCTGGAATTCGCTGTTGCCGATGGGGCGGGGTGCGTCGATGAGTTCGAAGTCGGGCGTGATATCAGGCATGGGTGTTTTCCTGTCGGTCGAGTTGATGTGCGGCGGCCATCTTGAGGGCTGCCAGTCGGTAGGCGATGAGAACGTTGTCCGTCGCGCCGTGTGTTTCGTGGAGACTGCGGGCGTCTGCCATGGCTGACGCCGCGGCGCGGTAGCCGTTGAGGATGAGTCGGTGAGACGCTTTCATGCGGCGCTGCCGCTCATGTAGCACTCCATGCACTGCCCCGTTTTGAGGGATTCGTCTAGGACGAGGGGGCCGCCGCAGGTGCATAACCGCCCCGTGGGAGCGGACACATCTGCTACATCCGCTACACCTGCTCCGTTTGTAGCGCTTGTAGCGGATGTAGCACGTTCGGCAGGTAGGTACCGCGACCAAGCGTCCTCGAACTGGGCCCGGGTGTAGCCGCGAATGCCTCGGTCGCCTACGTGCAGTTTCGACCCGATGCCGTACTTACCCAGACGTTGGGAAAGTCCCCGCCCGTCTAGCGGTTCACCGCGTCGGATGGTTGACCAGGGCGATTCCTGCATCTGGTTGAGTTCGTTAAGTAGTTGTTCAGTGCTTAACGAATCAAGATCAGCAGCCGCAAAGGCAGCTCGGATGTCCTTGAGGAGGAGTACCCCGACACTGGGGGCCCTCTCCTTAGAAGCCGCTACAAGTGCTACAGCCGCCCCACGAGCGCGCGCGGGCCACTCTCCTCCAGCCAAGTCTGCGACAGCCAAGAGCGCTTCCCACACGTCCGCGTCTCTATCTGTGACCTGCTCGGGAATGTCGGGCCAGAAATCTCCAGTCAGCCGATCCGTCGAACTCAATGCCCATGCGGACAGTCGTTCACGTAGGGCGTACGCCTCGGCTCCGTTGATGCGGTGCCGCCACGGTTCGATGTGTTCATCGGGTGCGCGGCGACGCATCCGCACGACGACCGCTCGAGTCATGATGGTGTCGGGCAGGTCATCGAGCCCTGCGAGCGCGACCGCGCAATAGGCAGGCAGCTCTTCGGTTTCCACAACCTTCCCGCGCATAACACAGCGACCGGCTGTAGCGCCTTTCCGGTGGCCGGCGTTGAGCATTCCGCGGATGTCTTCGTTGTCCTTGGCTTTGGGCCCGAATACCGTGTCGATCTCGTCGTAGAGAATGGTGGGCCTGCCCGCTTCGTCGGACACCTTGCGGAACAGGTACGCGGGTGTGGTGTTCACGGCGTGGACCGGTAGCGGCACAAGCGGTTCCATCACTTCCAGGGCCCGCGATTTGCCGCTTCCCGGTTCTGGGGACAGGAAGGCGATGCGCGGTGTGGATTCCCAGGCGTCCATGAAGTAGCAGTGGCCGATCCACAACACGTGAGCAACGATGGCGTGCGGGGTGGGATAGGCAACGAAGCGGGAGAGGAACGATTCCACGTCATCGAGAAGCCGCGCACCAGTTGGCGGAGAGGCTGAATCCGTCGTCATGCGGCACCTCGGCTTTGCCGCTGTGCGGATTGGATAGTCTGTTGAATCTCGCTGACACCTAGGCCGATTTGGTGTGCGGCGGCGGCCATTGCCGAGTAGACGGATGCCGGCGCGTTGTCGGCGGCTGCTCTCGCGGCGGCCCAAAACAGCATGCCGTTCCGGTTGCCTTCCTGAGCCTCGGAGACCGAGCGAACCAGACCGTCCCAGCGATCAACTGCCCGGGCGGAACTGGTCACGGCGGTGACCAGTTGCGTGGACGGGCGTAGCGGCTCCACCCGCTGTGTCAGATGTTCGGGAAGGGCTGCGATCGGTCCGTCACGGTGGATGTAGTACGGCGCGCCGGTGACCGGGTGGATAGACCCTGGCGCAACGAGATATCCACGACCGCCGGCCTTTACGTCGATCCCAGAAGCTTCTGAGACCTTGCCCCGCGTCGGACCGGCATGCCGGAAGTAGAAGTGCCAGCCTCCGCCACCCGTCCTGATCGTCAACGTCTGATCGTCGGGGCGCAGCCGGAGCGCGGCGACCGTTCCACCGTGTCGAGGGTCAACGTCGAGGCAAATGACCCCGGGCTGAGTGATCCCCCAGTTGCAGTTCGGATACTGCTGCGACCACCGCGTGATGACATCGCGATCCTGGGTGAAATCCTGGACGCCATGCTTCGTGAGAGGAATCTTGCCTTCGAGCGGGCCGACTGAAAACCCCTGAGCGAGCAATGTTTCTAGCTGAGCGGTGATCATGCGGCCACCACCTTCGCCGCGCAGCGGGGTCCGACAAACGCCTTCACTGATCGCGGATTGGACAACCAGTGTCCGCACACGCGGCACCGGACCGCGATTCTGAAGCCGCGTTCGACGGCAGCCACGATGACGTCGATGTCGTCGCGGTCTTCAAGTGTCAGCGGCTCGTGCGGCGCATGCCCGAAGAGTCGGTGCAGAACGGTATGCTGGGTGTCATTGGTGGTGGTTGAAGATGGCCGGCCCTTCTGGCAGGGGGCCGGTTTTCTTTTGTTCGTCATCAGGCGGCACCGCCCCCGAACGGGACCATAGCGTCGTCAAGCTCGTTCAGGTCGATACGAACGAGTCGGCCACCGCTGCGGTATCCGGTGAGTCTGCCGTCGGCAATCATCTGACGGATAGTGCGGTCGGTTACACCGAGGTATTCGGCTGCTTGAGCAAGTGTGGCGTAGCGCCGGGGCTGACGCCGCTCATCGCGGTTGAAGGTGCGGGAAAGAGTATGCGCTTCTGCGCGTGGCGTTTTCGCCATGATGTAACGCTCCAAGAACAGTGAGTGAGAGACAGGGTTTTGAAACCCGCACATGAGGTGCGTACTCACTGCTGGACGTCAGGCAGTTCCGCAATTTAAACCGTCTCGCGTAAGACGTAACCGTCCGTGATGCCCCGCCGACCCGTGGAGGTCTTTGGTAGTTCAGTTCTACCACAGTTTCCGCGTCGCTCCGCTTCACGCGGAACTTAATTGTTCGGCGTGTCTTTCGTCGTCGCGATGCCGGACAGTAGTTTTGCGATCTGTCGGTCACGCCCTTGCGCCGCATGTTGATAGCGCAGGGCCGCGGCGGGTGTGCTGTGCCCAAGTCGCGCCATCAGCTCGGCCAACGATGCGCCCGTGGCTGCTGCCAGCACCGCTCCCGAATGACGTAAATCGTGCCAGCGCAGGTCTTTTCGATTCGCAGCGGCGCGCGCCTTGTAATAGTGCCGATACAGGGTGGCTGGCGCCAGGTGCTCCCCCGATGCGGCCGGGAACAGTAGAGAGTCGTCGGAGGAACCAGTGAACTTCTCGAGGTGATTTTTGATAACCGGCAGCAGGTGAGGAGGAATCTCGACGTCTCGGGCGCCGGCCTCGGACTTTGGCGTGGTCACCTTAAAACCGTCGTCAGTTCTGACCACCGCCCGTTGGACGTGGACGATGCCGTAGGAGTCCTCAGGCTCCTTGGCCTCGACTATGGAGATATCGGAGCGGCGAAGCTCGACAGTCTCCCCAAACCTCAGGGCCGCCCATGCCGCCAACAGAACCATGGCCTGAAGGCGTTCGGGCATCGCTTTGGTGATGGTTTCGATCTCGTCGAGCGATGCGGGCTTTGGCTTGTGGACGCGCCGCGCAGTTCCCGCCCCGCGGATGACGCACGGATTGGTGCCCGCTTTCTTGTCCGCCACGGCGCTGTTCATGATCGTGGATAACAGACCGTAGGCATGGGCGCGCAGCGTCGGGGTGTCAGCGCTGAGCTTTTCGTCGTACCACGTCTCGACGTCCTCTTTTGACAGCGATGCCACAGGGATAGCGCCGAGGGCGGGCAGGACGTGCTCGTCCAGCAGCTTGCGGTAGTGCTCGCGAGTGCGGTCCTTCAACGGCCGGCCGCGCACCTTGCGCTTCGGCAGCCAGGCGTTGGCGTAGTCCGCAAGTGTGAGTCCACTTTCAGCGTTGAGGGCGGCTGGCGGCTTCCACGACTGGTCGATGATCTCCGCCTGACGCAAGGACAACCATCCGCGGGCGTCCTTTTCCGTCAGGAAAGTCCGGTCGGCCTTGTACCGACGGCCGTCAGGGCCGTGGTATAGGGCGCGGTAGCGGCCCGAGGGCAGTTTGTGCGCTGTGCCGAATGCGCCACGCTTCTGCGGCTTGCGACCTACTCCTCGTGCCACTCGGGTGACCTCTCTGCCGTGCGTGAACTCAGTATGCCTGCGTGAACTCCTTGTGAGCGAACGAAACAGTAACAATCTTCTTCAAGGTTCCGCTTGGTTCCGCTACACTGACCAGCATCAGAGCAGATAGAACGTTGTTTGCGCTGGTCAACACATCAATCCTAGCAACCCTGTTGAACTGGTTCAATCCCAGTATCGCGCACCATGTTTCGCTATCGGCCACGTGCCGATCTTGATCACATGGGCGTCGACCGTCTGATTGGTCTCAGGCTTGAACATCATGCCGAACATCGTCGCGCCGTCGAACGCGAGCGCCAGCCCCTCCGACGTGACCCCACTCCACGTCCCGTTCTGCAGCCGCATGTCAGCCGTCCCGTCGCCCGCATTGAACGTGACACAGTCGGGCCCACAGCCGCTCCCCGTGCATTACCCGTCATGATTGGCGCCCTTCGTGCCGGACTCCCGGCATCGTCGCCATCGTGGCGCCAGCGTCACCGCAGCGCAGGGATTTGCTGGTGATTCGCCATAATGCTGGCCGTGGCCTAGCTCCCCTGTTTCTTGCCAACGGAACAACGCGCTGACGCACGGTTGACACGAGATACGCGGCGTAGGCACCGCACCACCCACTGAAACCGATATCAGTTGCTACCGGTCGCAGCGCGGCACTATGTCAACGATTTCTGACACCCCGCTGTGAACTTCCCAAAGCCTGTCGCGGCCGTCAGTGGATCGACAGGCAATCAGGGTGGTTTCTCGCATGTTGGCTGCACATCATCGACGCCAGCACCTGCCGGGACATCCGCTCGCCCGGCCGACACCATCGACCAGGAGATCGACATGCCGAACCGCCTCATCGCCGCGACCGCCGGACTGCTCACCGGAGCAGCCATGCTCACCGCCTCCCTGAGCGGTGCCGCCATTTCTCAAGCGTCCAGCGGCGTCGATCAGACCGGCACCTACCCCAAGGCCGCGAGCTACGACGGCGTGCAAGGCGGCGTGGCGCTGTGCTCACAGCACGGCATCAAGATGCCGTGCGGCCCGAACTTCACGCCGGGCATCACGAAGGCGAACAACCAGGGCTGACGCCCCTCTTCTGCAGACCCTTCGATCGAACATATGATCGAAAGGTGGGTCTGCAACAGATCGGCCACGGCGGGCAGCCCCTGCGGACGGTGTTCCGCAGGGTGCACCCGCCGGTTGCCGTTTTGGTCGACCTCGTCGCGATGTTCCCGCGCGAACCCCACAGTGCCGGCCGGTACCACCCCCACGGACTCCAGATGGACACCATCGTCGAGGGTCGACTCTCCTGCTGGGGCCTCGGCGAACAGGGCGGCTGGTGGGGTTTGATCACCTACCCCGTCAACTTCGGCGGAGACAAGCAGTCCGTCACCCACTGGGCGCCCGCCTGGGTGCTGAAGATGAAGTAGCTTTTTGATGTTCACCACACGGCCACGCCGTTGTCCCAGCACAGTCACTTTCGAGTGTCAGGGGTCGATTGACGTCGGGTTGTCCGCGGGACGAAGCTGAGCCGGTGATCGAGTTGAGTGAACAGCAGATCATCGATCAGGTCGCCCAGCGCCTGGCCGATGCCCACACATCCGTGGCACCAGATCGGGTGGCCGCGGTGGTGCACGAGGAGTACGCGCGATTCACCGGGCGCCCCATCCGCGACTTCGTGCCGCTGTTCGTCGAGCGCAACGCCAAGGCAGAGTTGAGCCGGTTCGGCTCCTGACCGACACCCTGATCGTTATCGATTTTCTAGCAGAGATCTACATGGCTATAAGGTCGCTCTCAGGTTCGGCTTCTAGCGTCATACGCATCACGTTCTGACGAGACAACCCCGATACGCTCGGCCCGCCACCAACCCCCCTCAGGTGGCGGGCCGAGATCGTGTCCGGGCAGTCGAAACCCTCCGTCGCTGAGGCGCAACCGGATAGTGTGGGCGCTCCAGCAACCAACGGGCGACCAAAGGGTGGGACATGATTCGCGAGATGGCGGCTTCGACGCTGATCGGCCTGGCCGCGTTGGGCGCGGCACCCGTGGCCGCCGCCGACCCGGGTCCCATCTACTTCGACGAGCCGGGGCATTACGCCAACGACGTCCCCGGCATGCTCTACGACGCGCATCTGACGGCGCCCTGCACGAACATGGAACGCTTCACATTCGGGCGCGGACCCGGCGGCGAGGCGTTGCAGTGCCGGTGGATCCCCAACCAATGGCCGCCCGTGTACACCGGGTTCTGGCAGATCACCTACGACCTCAAGGGCGTGCAGGACATCGGAGCACCCTGCCCCAACCCGCAGTCGGCCGCTCAGGCCGCTGACGGACGCCCACTGGTGTGCATGGGCCCCCAAGGCTGGCTGGCCGGCATCTACAACCGCGAGGGCTTCACACCCATCAACTAGCGGAGCTGCGGAGCGTGCGACTGGGCTCCGTGCCGAAGATCTCCTTGTAAGCACTGCTGAATCGGCCGGGATGGGTGAACCCGCAGCGGCCGGCGATCGAGGTCACTGTGTCGCGGGCCGGGTCCGCCGATTTTAGCTCGCGGTGAGCCCGCTCCAGCCGGATCCGGCGCAGGTACTCCAGCGGCGTGGTGCCGACATGCTCGCGAAATGCGTACTGGATCGCTCGCGGTGTCACGTCGGCTGCCGCGGAGATGTCGCGGATCGTGATGTCGTACTGCGCGTTGTCGTGGATGAAGTCCAGAGCTCGGCGCAGCATTCGTGGGTGCTGTGTCTTGATCTTTTCGTCAGGGCGCATCTTCGGAAGGGTTCCCAGACTTCCGCCAAAACGAAACTTCCGAGTGATTCACACCACTGCATGCCACCATCGACACATGACTGACCGCATCGAAGTGTCTCGCACCATCGCCGCAGCTCCCGACGCAGTCTTCGCTGTGCTCTGCGATCCACAAGGCCACGTCGCCATCGATGCCACCGGGATGTTGCAGGACGCCGACGGCGACACCGTGCGCGCCGTCGGTGACACCTTCGTCGTGCACATGGACCGTGAGGCCCTCAACGACTTCCCCATGGGCCGCTACGACGTCACGGTCGAGATCACGCAGTTCGAGCAGGACAGGTTGATCGCCTGGACCATCCTCGGACAGATCCGGCCTCAGATCGGGCACGTCTACGGCTACCGCCTGGAGCCGAGCGGCGAGGGACACGCTGGTCACCTCGTTCTACGACTGGTCGGCGATCGACCAGCAGTGGCGCGAGGCCGAGATCTTCCCGGTGGTGTCCGAACTGGCACTGCGGGGCACGCTGGGCATCCTCGATCGAGCCGTTCGGCGCGGATACCCTCAGTCAACCCAGGGTTGACGCCAACCTATCGTCAACCTAAGGTTGACGAATGACCGACGTTCGCATCAGCCACCCCGTCCGTCTCGACGACCTCATCGACGCGATCACCCACGTCCACGATCAACCGCTCGACCAGCTGACCGACGCGGTGCTGGCCGCCGAAGCGCTCGGCGAGGTCGCCGACCATCTAATCGGCCACTTCGTCGACCAGGCACGCCGATCGGGCGCCTCGTGGACCGACATCGGCAGATGCATGGGCGTCACCAAGCAGGCCGCCCAGAAGCGCTTCGTCCCCAAGACCCCGACCGACGCCGCGGCGATGGACCCGAACAGCGGGTTCCAACGCTTCACCCCCCGCGCCCGCGCCGTGATCGTCGAGGCGCAGAACCGCGCCCATGCAGCCCGCAACGCCGAGATCGGTCCCGCCCACCTCGTGCTCGGTCTCGCCGCCGACCCGTCGGGGCTCGCAGCCCGCCTGCTCGCCGATCAGGGCATCGACGCAGGGACCATCACGACCGCGATCACCCTGCCCGACGCCGTCGACGAGGTGCCGGCCCTGATCCCCTTCGACGCCCGCGCGAGGAAGGCCCTCGAGCTGACGTTCCGACAGGCGCTGCGACTCGGCCACAACTACGTCGGCACCGAACACCTGCTGCTCGCGCTCTACGACGACGAGGACGAGGACGGCGTGCTGCACCAACTCGGCGTCGACGTCGAGCGGTTCGAACGCGACCTGCGCACAGCCCTGGAGGCCTTCCCGCAACCGTGAGCGGCGTATCCCGCCGACGGCCTCGACCGGTGTGCGATCATGCCAGGACGTCTACGAGGGGACCGGACATGCGACGCTGGCTCGTCATCGTGCTCGCCGCCACGATTGCCATGCTGGGAAGCGTCCTCGCGCCTCCCGCCGGTGCCGCGGTGATCCCGATCGGACGGCTGGGCGACACGTTGCGCGTCGAATTCGAGGGCCTGGTCGCCGACGTCGCTGTCCTCGGCGTCAACCCCTCGCCGGTTCCGCCCGGCTTCGGCTATCCGCCCCGGGCCCCGCGTTACCAGGTGTACCGGGCCGACGTCACGATCACCCCGGTGAAGCTGCCCACCCCCTATGCGATGGGCATCACCTACGCGTTCCGCGGCGTGACCCCCACCGGCGACGCGTACGAACCCCGCAACAGCGACGCCCCCGACGCGCTGCAGTACGGCATGCAGAACGCTCAGGTCGGTCGCACGTTCACCGGCGGCGTGTGGTGGGACTGCTACCGCGATCTGGTCTCGAACGTCGTGCTGCTCGACCGCATCACCGGCATCCGCCTGGCCCAGTGGAACGTCGCCTGAGCCTGCACATCACCGCGGCCGACCCGGCCCGACTCGACGAACTCGCCGCCATCGCGGCACGCACCTTCCCGCTGGCCTGCCCACCGTCGTGCACCCCTGACGACGTGGCCGCCTTCGTCGCCGAGAACCTCACCCCCGAACGCTTCGCCGCGTACCTGAGCGACCCCAACCGGGAGGTGCTCACCGCGATCGAGGACGACCGGATCATCGGTTACGCCATGCTGATCGGCGGCGTTCCCGACGATCCCGACGTGGCCGCCGCGGTGACCGTCCGTCCGACGGTCGAACTCTCGAAGATGTACGTACTGCCCGACGCGCACGGCGCCGGCGCCTCGGCGGCGTTGATGTCGGCCGCACTGCACCATGCGGACACAGCAGCCTCGATGTGGCTGGGCGTGAATCAGAAAAACGTTCGCGCACAACGCTTCTACCGCAAGAGTGGCTTCGAGGTCACCGGCACCAAGACATTTCGGCTCGGCGACCACATCGAAGCGGACTACGTGATGGTGCGCCCCGTCTGACCCGCAGCGGTCAGCGCGAGCAACCGCGACGTCGCCCGCAGATACTTCTTGCGGAAGCCGCCGGCCAGCATCTCCTCGCTGAACACCGTGTCGAGCTTGGCGCCGGACGCGACCACCGGGACACCGGCGTCGTAGAGCCGGTCGGTCAGTGACACCAACCGCAGCGCGACGTTCTGGTCGTCGAGCGGATGCACGCCCGTCAGGAACACCTCCGTGACACCCTCGATCAACGTCAGGTAGCGCGACGGATGCATCGTCGCGAGATGCGCGCACAGTGCGTCGAAGTCGTCGAGCGTCGCGCCCGCCACCTCCCCGGCGCGCTCGGTGACCTCGGCATCGCTGAGCGGCTCGGGTGCGGGCGGCAGATCGCGGTGCCGGTAGTCCGGGCCCTCGATACGTACCGTCGTGAACATCTTTGCGAGCGTGTTGATCTCGCGCAGGAAATCCTGTGCGGCGAACCGGCCCTCACCGAGCTGCTCGGGCAGCGTGTTCGACGTCGCCGCGACCGACACCCCCTTCTCGACCAGCGCGGAGAGCAGCCGCGAGATCAGCGTGGTGTTGCCGGGGTCGTCGAGCTCGAACTCGTCGATGCACAGCAGGGTGTAGTCGGCGAGCAGCTCGATGCACTCGACGAACCCGAACACGCCTGCCAGCTGAGTCAACTCGCCGAAGGTCGCAAACGCCTTCTGACCCTCGACCGCGTAGTAGGACGAAGCGAGCAGGTGGGTTTTGCCGACACCGAAGCCGCCGTCGAGATACACACCGACACCGGGCAGCACCTCACGCTTGCCGAAGAGCTTCTTCTTGCCGGCGCGGCGCTGCACCGCCTGCTCGCAGAATTGGCGGCACGTCTGCACCGCGGCCGCCTGCGTGGGCTCGCCGGGATCGGGCCGGTAGGTATCGAAGCTGACGTCGGCGAATGTGGGCGGCGGAACCAGCTGGGCGACCAACCTTTCCGGCGTGACGCTGGGGTGCCGATCGGTGAGGTGCGCGACCTCGCCGGACTCGAGGTGAGAGCTGGTGCTGGACCCGTGCATGCAGGCACCCTATCGGCGTGCTGAGATTCTGCGTATGGGCGATAACGCGGACGGGACGCAGTTCACAGTGCTCGGCACGGCCGACGCGATCGACCGCGCCGAGCTGATCACCCGGTACGCCTACCCCGCCGAGCGGTGGGTGCGGGCCAACATGATTGCCTCGGCCGACGGCGGAGCGACCAGCGGCGGCACGTCGGGGGGTCTCGGCGGCGACGGCGACAAGGCCGTCTTCTCGGTGTTGCGCGAACTGGCCGACGTCATCCTCGTCGGCGCCGCGACAGTGCGCGCCGAGGACTATTCAGGGGTGTCCGTGACTGCCGAGCAGCGCGCGGCCCGCGAAGCCCGCGGGCAGGCCGCCGTGGCCCCGATCGCGTTGCTCACCCGGTCCGGCTCCGTCGATCCCGACGCCGCGGTCTTCCAGCGCACCGAGGTGCCGCCGATCGTGTTCACCAGCGCGGCCGCCGCACCCGAGACCCGGCGCACGCTGGGCGATCTGGCCGAGGTGATCGATGTGTCCGGATCGGACCCCGAGTCGCTGGAGCTGTCACGCGCGGTGGGCGTGCTCGCCGACCGCGGCCTGGGCCGGGTACTCGCCGAAGGCGGCCCCGGAATCCTCGGCAGGCTGATCGCCGACGACCTGCTCGACGAGTTGTGCCTGACCGTCGCGCCGGTGCTCGTCGGCGGGGCAGCCGGGCGCATCGTCACCGGAGACGGCGACGACCAGACCCCGCTGCGCCTGCAGCAGATCCTCAGCGACGACGCCGGCTACCTGTTCCTGCGCTACGCCCGCGCCGCCGGGGATCGGTGAGCGCCATCAGTACTGTGGTCGGCATGCGTCGATCGGTGCCGGCAGTGCTTGCGGTGACGGTGTCGTTGCTCACCGCGTGCTCCCCCGGGCTGGCCGCCAACCCGCGCTACGCCACCGATTCGGGGGCGACCCCGCAGGGTGCGGTGACGAGCAGCGAGAAGCCGGCGGGGCCGCCGGCCATCGAGGTACCGAAGAACGAGCTCTCCTGGCGTGACTGCACGTCGCGAGTGTTCAGCGCGGCCGCGGTCGAACCTCCCCCGGGAGTCACGCTCGACTGTGCGAGCTACGACGCCGACCTGGACCCGATCGCCGGGGCCACCGGATCGGTCAGCATCGGCGTGGTGCGCGCTCGCTCCGCCGAGACGCCCGCCGACGCGGGACCGTTGGTGATGACGACCGGCTCCGACCTGCCGTCCTCAGTGCAGCTCCCCGCCTGGCTGGCGGGCGCGGGCACCGACGTGCTGTCCAAACATCCCGTCGTCGCGGTCGATCGTCGCGGCATCGGCATGTCGGGTGCGCTGGACTGCCGCGACGTGTTCGACCGCCAGGAGATGTTCGAGCAGGCCCAGTTCCAGTCGGGCGACGACCCGGTCGCCAACCTCGGCGCGATCACGATGACCGCGACCATGAGCTGCACCGACACGATCGCCCCCGGCGACTCCGCCTACGACAACGCCCATGCCGCCGAGGACCTCGAGCGCCTGCGCACCACGTGGGACGTGCCCGCGCTCGCGCTGCTCGGCGTCGGCAACGGTGCGCAGGTGGCACTGGCCTACGCCGGTTCGCACCCCAACAAGGTCGCCCGCCTGGTCCTGGATTCGCCGCTGCCGCTGGGTATCTCGGCCGAGGCGGCGACCGAGCAGCGCGTCAAGGGTGAGCAGGCCGCGCTGGACGCGTGGGCCAGTCAGTGTGCGGCCGGCAACTGCCCGCTGCCCGATCCCAAGAGCGCCGTCGACACGCTGCTGGCGTCGGCCCGCGCCGGCAACGGACCCGGTGGCGCGTCGGTGGCCGCGGTCGCCGACGCGATCGCCACGGCGCTGGCGTTCCCTCAGGGCAATCGCGTGGACGCGGGCCGCGACCTCGCCCAGGCGATCGCCGACGCCAACGGCGGGGACACCAACCGGCTCAACAACCTGATCAACACCGCCGAGACCCTGCGCCAGACCGACGGGCAGTTCGTCAACTCGTGCAGCGACGCGTTGAACCGGCCCACCCCCGACCGGGTTCGCGAACTCGTCGTCGAGTGGGGCAAGCGCTATCCGCAGTTCGGGACCGTCGGCGCCCTCGACATGGTGAAGTGCCTGAACTGGCCGAGTGGCACCGCACCCAAGGAACCGCAGGGCCTGACCACGCCGACGCTGCTGTTGGGCGTGCAGAACGATCCGGTTGTCGGCAACGAGGGTGTCGCGGCCGTCGCCGCGACCGCGATCAACGCCGGTTCGACCAACCGGCGGGTGATCTGGCAGGGCATCGGCCACGGCGCCACCGTGTACTCGGCATGCGCGCTGCCCCCTGTGCTCGGCTACCTCGACACCGGCACGCTGCCCGCCACCGACACGTACTGCCCGGCCTGACGACACCCCTACCTGCCGCTACGGTACGGTGCCTGACGTGCGTGATCTTGTGGTGAAAGCGTTCAGGCCCCGCACCTCCCCGCCCACCGCCGCTTCCGTTCTGCGTTCGGTTCTGTGGCCTCTGGCGATCCTGTCGGTGATCCACCGCAGCTACGTGCTGGTGTTCAACCGCTACATCACCGACGACTTCGCCCCGGTGTACCGCGCCGTCATCAACTTCAAGTTCGGCTGGGACATCTACAACGAGCACTTCGACTACGTCGATCCGCACTACCTGTATCCGCCGGGCGGCACGCTCATCATGGCGCCCTTCGGATACATCCCCGAGGTGGCATCGCGGAACTGGTTCATCTTCTTCAACACCGTGGCGATCATCCTGGCCGGCTACTTCCTACTGCGCCTGTTCGGCTTCACGTTGAGCTCGGTCGCCGCGCCCGCACTGCTGCTCGCGATGTTCTGCACCGAATCCGTCACCAACACGCTGGTGTTCGGAAACATCAACGGTGTCATGCTGCTGCTCGAGGTGCTCTTCTTCCGCTGGCTGCTGGACGGCAACCGCAGCCACGAATGGTGGGCCGGGGTGAGCATCGGCCTGACGCTGGTGGTCAAACCACTGCTCGCGCCGCTTCTGCTGCTGCCGGTACTGAACCGGCAGTGGCGGGTCCTGGTCACCGCGATCGCCATCCCGGTCGCATTCAATCTCGCTGCCTGGCCGCTGATCTCGGACCCCATGAACTTCGTGACCCGCACGGTGCCCTACATCTTCTCCACCCGCGACTACTTCAACAGCTCGATTCTGGGCAATGGTCTCTATTTCGGTCTACCGACGTGGCTGATCCTCGCGTTGCGCGTCCTGTTCGCCGCACTCGGCGCGGCGGCGCTGTGGCTGCTGTACCGGTACTACCGCACCCGGGACCAGTTCTTCTGGATGCTGACGTCCTCGGGCGTCCTGCTGGTCACCTCGTGGCTGGTGCTCTCCCTCGGCCAGGGCTACTACTCGATTGCGCTGTTCCCGTTCTTGATGACGGTCGTGCTGCCGAATTCGGTATTGCGCAACTGGGTCGCCTGGCTGGCCACCTACGGCTTCCTGACGATGGACCGCTGGCTGCTGTGGCAGCTTCCGTCGACCGGGCGCGCGCTGGAGTACCTCAAGATCACCTACGGCTGGTCGCTCATGGTGATCGTGGTGTTCTGCGTGCTGCTCTTCCGCTACCTCGACGCCCGGCGGGACGGGCGGGTGGCCGACGGGATCGACCCGCCCTGGTTGCTCTCCGCCGCTCGGGCCGCTGAGTAGCCTGGTGAGATGACAGGTCCGAAGCTGCAGCTGACCGACGACCAGTGGCGGGAGCGGCTGAATCCTCAGGAGTTCGCCGTGCTGCGCCGCGCAGGCACGGAACGTCCCTTCACCGGCGAATACACCGACACCACGACCGAAGGCGTCTACCAGTGCCGCGCGTGCGGCGCCGAATTGTTCCGCAGCACCGAGAAGTTCGAATCCCATTGCGGGTGGCCGTCGTTCTTCGACCCCGCGGATTCCGACGCGGTGGTCCTGCGATCCGATGACTCGCTGGGCATGCACCGGGTCGAGGTGCTGTGCGCGAACTGCCACAGCCACCTTGGGCACGTCTTCGAAGGAGAGGGCTACCCGACCCCGACGGATCAGCGGTACTGCATCAACTCGATCTCGCTGCGGCTGGCGCCGACCGATCAGTGAGGCTCCGGTGTCAGCGTCGGTTCACGACGCTGCGCCTCGAGCAGAGCCAGCATCTCGGCACTCGGTATCGGCCTGCTGAAGTGGAAGCCCTGCGCCACCCGGCAGCCGAACTGGCGTAGCCGGTCGGCGATCTCGGCGCTCTCGACGCCCTCGGCCACCGGTGTGTGTCCCAGCGCGTGGGTCATCTCGATCACGGCGCGCACGATGGTCGCCGACGGCCCGTGCGTCAGGATCGGCGCGATGAACTCCCGGTCCAGCTTGACCTGGTCCACCGGGAAATCGCGCAGGTACCACAACGCCGAGTAACCGCTACCGAAGTCGTCGAGCGCGACCTGCACCCCTGCTGCGCGCAGACGATCCAGCGCCGTTCGGGTGCCCGGCATGTCGGCGAGCAACCTGTCCTCGGTGATCTCGACGGTCAGTGCCTCGGGTTCCAGCCCGTGCCGGCGCAGCGCCTCGGCGATGCCGGCACTGAGCGCGGGGGTCGCTCACGACGGGCGCGAAGACGTTGACCGCGACGGGGATCTCGAAGCCCTTGGCGTGCCAGGCCGCGGCATCGGTGAGGGCCAGGTCCAGCACCGCGGTGGTCAGTGACGTCATCAGGTCGCACCTGTTCACCAACGGCAGGAACTGGTCGGGGTTGAGCAGCCCGCGGCGAGGATGCGGCCAGCGGATGAGCGCCTCGGCGCCGATGATCTCGCCGGTGAAGAGGTCGTATTGCGGCTGGTAGACGACGCGCAGTTCGCCGTGATCGATGGCGTGCTCGAGCTCCACCAGGATCGGCGGCGGGCCCGCGTCCCGACGGCGCGCCGCGAGGTCGGCACGCAGCTGCCGGTTCTCCCCGAGGATCACGAACTGCCGAATTAACACGGCGATCACGATGACGGCGACGGCCACGAACACCGGACCCAACCCGGCGATCAGCACCGGCGTGCACAACACGGCCGACAGCAGCACCGGCACGTACGGCAGCCAACCCGAGACCGCGGGCGGCTGCGCGCCGGCATCGACGGAGCCGGTCTGCGCGGCTCGCACCGCCGCGCCGGCGATCAGCAGGAAGCCCGTCGCCCAGCCGACCGACAGGTGATGCTGGTTGGCGTAGGTGGCCGTTGCCGTCAGGTAGGCGAAAGCGACATCGGAGAACGAGACGCCGATCAGACCCACGGTCAGCAACGCCATCTGCGGACGCCGCGCGTGAGGCGTACGCAACAGCATCAGACCCGCGATGGTGACCAACGCGATATCGGTCACCGGATAGACCAGCGCCACGGCCACCGCCAACACGTCGCTCTGCTGTGCGGTGTACACCGTCTGCAACCAAATGACCCATGCGGCACCGAAGATCGCGGCTGCGACGATGACACCGTCGATGACCACCCGCAGCTGTGTGCCGGGCGGCGCCGCGGTCAGCAGGACGATCAGGCACAGCCCCGCTCCTGCGAGAAACGACATGTAGCCGGCGTCCGCCCACGACGGTGCGGGAGCTTCACCGAGCACCAGGTCGTAGTAACTCCACACCACCTCGCCGGCGGCCCACCCCGTCAATCCGGCCGCCATGAAGGCCCACGCTGCTCGATCGGGACCGCGCAACGAGACGGCCGCCCATACGGCGCTGACCGCGGCGATCAACGCGAAAACGGCCAGACCGACATCGTCGACGGCGCGGATGAGGTCCGGCCCGCCCCGCCCGGACCAGAGCCAAGCGCCGTAGGCGCCGCCGACGACGAGTGCGCCGGCCGCCACCCCCCAGGTTTTCGGCATGGAGGGAATGTTAGCAATGGAGCGCGGCGAGCAAAACCAATTCCCAGCAGTAATTGGTCGTTTGCTAGGACGGCACTTTCTCGGCAATTAAGGGTCTAAAGACCCTACGACGTCGTTCTACGCTGCTGTCAACAATTTGCAAGCATCGAATGAGCTCGACAAAAATTTTCATTGCCAGCAAAAATCTAGGGCAGAGCGTTGACCAGACGCTCGACCGAAATGCGCGGCCCGGTGTAGAACGGGGTCTCCTCACGGACGTGACGGCGCGCGTCGGTGGCGCGCAGATCGCGCATCAGGTCGACGATGCGGTGGAGTTCGGGCGCTTCGAACGCGAGAAGCCACTCGTAATCACCCAGCGCGAAGGCCGGCACGGTGTTGGCGCGCACGTCCTTGTAGCCCCGCGCCGCCATGCCGTGCTCGGCCAACATCCGCCTGCGCTCCTCGTCGGGCAGCAGGTACCACTCCAGAGAGCGGACGAACGGATAGACGCAGATGTAGGCCCCCGGCTCCTCTCCGGCGAGGAACGCCGGAACATGGCTCTTGTTGAACTCGGCGGGCCGGTGCAGCGCGACATTGCTCCACACCGGGGTCGACGCGCGGCCCAAGCTGGTGGTGCGGCGGAAGTCGGCGTAGGTCGCCTGCAGAGCCTCCACCGTCTCGGCGTGGGTCCACATCATGAAGTCGGCGTCGGCCCGCATACCGGCGACGTCGTAGATCCCCCGCACGACGACGCCGTTGTCCTCCTGCTGCTTGAGGAACGCTTCGGTCTCGTCCACGACGGCCGCTCGCGCATCGTCACCGTCGGCAAGCACCCCAGGTTTGACGGCGTACACCGAGAACATCAGGTAGCGGATGGTGGAGTTGATCGCGTCGAAGTCGAGCTTGGCCATCGCTCTATCGTGCCACGGGGCTCTATCGCGTCAGGATGGCCGCCACCGCCCGGGTCGCGGCCGCCACGCAGGCCGGCACCCCGATGCCGTCGAGATAAGCACCAGCCACGGCGAGCCCCGGCGGCAGCCCGCCGCGCAGTTCGGCGACCAGGTCGGCATGTCGTGGACCGTACTGCGGCATCGCGTCGAGCCAGCGCACCACGGTGCTGTCCTCCGGTGTCACCGTGATGCCGAACAGCGCCGCGAGATCCTGCTCGGCCCATGCCAGCAGGTCGTCGTCGCCCGTGCGCCGGGCCAGGTCGTCGCCGAACCGGCCGTAGGACAGCCGGACCATCTCGACGCTGCCTCGGCGACCCCACTTGCGTGACGACAGCGTCACCGCCTTGGTGTGCAGACGGCTGCGGCCGGCGACCAACACGCCTGACTGCTCTGGCAGCGGAGTGCCACCCGGCAGTGCCAGCGCGACCACCGCGGCCGAGGCCACCTCGATGCGCCGGGCGGCCGCGGCCGTGCGGGGAGCGAGATCGCCGAGCAGCGCCGGCAGCCGCGGCGCGGGCACTGCCAGCACCACCGCATCGGCGGGCCAACGCGCACCCTCGTCGTCGAGCACCTCCCAGCCGTGGCTCGCCGGAGCGATGCCGCGGACGGCGACCTGCGCCCACGTGAGTCGCGAACGCCGCACCAACTCGTCGATCAACACGGCGTAGCCGCCGTCGATCGCACCGAACACCGACCCCGGCGTAGGCGGCGGCAACGCGGCGGTGACGGCCTCGGTGAGGCTGCGCGCTCCGCGGTCGAGTGCGGCTGCCACGGTGGGGGCGGCCGCACGCAACCCGATCGTCGCGGCCGAACCGGCATACACCCCGGCCAGCAGCGGGTCGATCGATCGCACCACCACCTGTTCGCCGAAGCGGTCGCCGACCAGATCGGCCACCGTCGGGTCGGCGCCGGGGGTCCAGGACAGCGGACGGCGGGGCTCGTCGAGCATCCAGCGGATCGTGGCGTCGTCGACCAGCCCGGTCAGCGAGGCGGGCCGGGTCGGGATGCCGTTGACGGTCTGCTGAGGCAGCGGATGCAGTCGCCCCTCGCTGTAGATCAGTGGACGCACCCCGGTGGTGGTCAGCTGCTTGCCCGACAGGCCCAGCTCCCCCAGCAGCGCGGGCACCTCCGGGCGGCGAGTGACGAACGCTTCGGCACCGACGTCGATCGGCTGCCCGCCGATGCGTTCGGTGCGCAACACTCCGCCGAGCCGGTCCGCCGGGTCCAGCACGGTGATCGATGCATCCGGGCCGGCCGCCACCCGCAGCCGATAGGCTGCCACCAAACCCGAAATGCCGCCGCCGACAACGCAATACGTTGTCACAGCTGGTGCACCAGCGCCACAGCTTCGGTGATGACGGCAGGGTCGGTGGCCGGCAGGACCCCATGACCGAGGTTGAACACGTGTCCGACGGCTCCGGCGTCCACCGCGCGCCGCCCGTCCTCGACGACGGCCCGCACCGCCCGCTCGACCACCGGCATGCCCGCCAACAGCACCACCGGATCGAGGTTGCCCTGCAGTGCGACACCGCGCTGCACGCGCCCCGCGGCATCGGCCAGCGACGTCCGCCAGTCCACCCCGACGACCGCGGGAACGTCGTGCCCGACGACGGCTTCCGACATGGCGCCGAGCAACTCCGCGGTCCCGACGCCGAAGTGCGTCATCGGCACTCCGTAGCCGGCCAGCGCGGCGAACACCCGGGCACTGTGGGGCAGCACGTAGCTGCGGTAGTCGGCCAGCGACAGGGTTCCCGCCCAGGAATCGAACACCTGGATCGCGTCGACGCCCGCCTCGATCTGGGTGCGCAGGAACGCGATCGTGACCTCGGTCAGGGATTCCATCAGCGCGTGCCAGGTGTCGGACTCGCCCAGCATCATCGCCTTGGTGTGCTCGTGGTTGCGGCTCGGACCGCCCTCCACCAGATAGGACGCCAGCGTGAAGGGGGCTCCGGCGAACCCGATCAGCGGCACCTCCCCCAGTTCACCGGTCAGCCGGCTCACCGCGGTCGCCACCGGCGCCACCTGATCGGGATCGAGCGCCGAGATGGCGCCGACATCGGCCCGAGTGCGAATCGGGTGATCGATGACCGGGCCCACATCGGGCACGATGTCCAACGCGATGCCGGCCGCGCGCAGCGGGACGACGATGTCGGAGAACAGGATTGCGGCGTCGACGTCGTGGCGACGCACCGGCTGCAGCGTGATCTCGGTGATCAGGTCGGCGTCGAAGCAGGCCTGCATCATGGTGTTCTTGGCCCGAAGTGCTCGGTACTCGGGCAGTGACCGACCGGCCTGCCGCATCATCCACACCGGCGTGCGGTGGGGTTTGCGGCCGGCGACGGCAGCCAGGTAGGGCGATTCGGGCAGCTCGCGGCGCGTGTTCATCGATGCCCATGCTGCCATGCCTGCTCGGCCCCGAATCGGCGCGCCATGAGCACAGACCTGTGAAAATGCACTACCGTCGATCGGCGTGACCTCCGCCGAACCGGCTCAATTCCGTGAAGCGGTGGCGGCGATGAACGCCACCACCGTGCGGCCGGAGATCGAGCTGGGCCCGATCCGGCCGCCGCAACGCCTCGCCCCCTTCAGTTACGCACTGGGCGCCGAGGTCAAGCACGCCGAAGCCGCGATCGTGCCCGAGCGCTCCGACGGCGACGCGTTCGGCCGGCTGATCCTGCTCCACGACCCCGAGGGCGCCGACGCGTGGGACGGCACGATGCGGCTGGTCGCCTACATCCAGGCCGACCTGGACTCCACCGAGGCCGTCGATCCGCTGCTCCCCGAGGTGGCGTGGAGTTGGCTCGTCGACGCCCTGACCGAGCGCGCGCAGCACCTGACCGCGCTCGGCGGCACCGTCACCGCCACCACGTCCGTCCGCTACGGCGACATCTCCGGACCACCGCGAGCCCACCAGCTGGAGTTGCGCGCGTCGTGGACCGCCACCGATCTGGAACTGGGACCCCACGTCGAGGCGTTCTGCGAGGTGCTCGAACACGCCGCAGGCCTGCCGCCCGCCGGGGTGACCGACCTGGGTTCGCGCACCCGCGCCTGATCTCCGATGGCCGAACCCGACACCAGCGGTTCCCCGCCGGACGCCGAACACTCCGACGACGTCGAGACCCCTGAGATCTCCGCGACGCCGCTGCTGGTCCCCCGCGACGGAGTGCCGAACATCTCCGTGAGCCGCAGCGAAATCGCCCGCGCCGCAGACCTTCTCGCATCCGGCTCCGGCGCGTTCGCCGTCGACGCCGAGCGGGCGTCGGGGTTCCGGTACTCCAACCGTGCCTACCTGGTGCAGATCCGGCGTGCCGGCGCGGGCACCGTGCTGATCGACCCCGTGAGCCACGGCGGTGACTCCGTCGAGGTGCTCGCCCCTGTGGCGCAGGTACTTTCGGAAGATCAGTGGATTCTGCACGCCGCAGATCAGGATCTACCCTGCCTGGCCGAGATCGGCATGCGCCCGCCGTCGCTGTACGACACCGAGCTGGCCGGGCGTCTGGCCGACCTCGACCGGGTGAACCTCGCCTCGATGGTGCAGCAGCTGCTGGGCCTGGCGCTGACCAAGGGGCACGGCGCAGCGGACTGGTCGAAGCGGCCCCTTCCCGACGAGTGGCTGAACTACGCCGCACTCGACGTCGAGGTGCTGATCGAGTTGCGCGACGCGATCGATGCCGTGCTCACCGCCGAGGGCAAAGACGGTTGGGCCAGAGAGGAATTCGAGTACCTGCGGATCGCGGAGAGCACACCGACGCGGCGGGACCGCTGGCGGCGCACCTCGGGAATCCACAAGGTGCGCGACCCGCGGGCGCTGGCCGCCGTGCGGGAACTGTGGCTGACCCGCGATCAGATCGCCCGACGGCGTGACATCGCCCCGGGCCGAATCCTGCCCGACAGCGCGATCGTCAACGCGGCCACCGCAGATCCGGACACGGTCGAAAAGCTCACCGCGCTACCGATTTTCGGCGGAGCCCGGCAACGCCGCAGCGCGAGCGTGTGGCTCGACGCGTTGGCGCGGGCCCGCACCGCCGACCCGCCGTCGTCGCAGGAACCGTCCAGCGGTCCCCCGCCGGCGTCACGGTGGGCCCGCCGCAAGCCCGAGGCCGCCGCCCGGCTCGAAGCGGCGCGGGCCGCGATCAACGAACTGGCGCAACAGGTTTCCGTGCCGCCGGAGAATCTCCTCGCACCCGACACGGTGCGCCGGCTGTGCTGGGACTGGGTCGCCGTGAACGACACCACCGCCGCGGTGGAGGCGTTTCTGGACACGACGTCAGCGCGACGCTGGCAGCGCGAACTGACCACACCTGTGCTGACTGCGGCCTTGGAATCGGCGCCCAGCGACTGACTCTCGTCAGTCCAGGTGCTGGCTGACTTCCTTCTCCGCGACCCCGGTGCCCAGTGCTGCGACCCAGCCGGTGATCTGGCGGGCCAGATTGCGCTCGGTCAGGCCGACTTCGGCGAGCACCTCACCGCGGGAGGCGTGGGCGAAGAACTGCTGTGGCAGCGCGGCATCCCGGCAGGGCACATCGATCTCCGCGCGACGCAATGCCGTCGAGACCGCCGAACCGACACCGCCGTGCACCCCGTTGTCCTCGAGCGTGACGACGAGCTTGTGCTGCGCGGCCAGCGTGATGAGCACCGCGGGCACCGGCAGCACCCACCGGGGATCGACGACCGTGACGCCGATGCCCTGATTGCGCAGCCGCTCGGCCACCGCCAGCGCCATCGTCGCGAACGGACCGACGGCGATGACCAGCACGTCGTCGGAGAGACCCTCGGCGGGCTTAGCCAGCACGTCCACCCCGTCGCGGCGTTCCACTGCCGGAATGTCTTGTCCGACATCGCCTTTCGGGAAGCGAATGGCGGTGGGGCCGTCGTTGACGTCGAGGGCCTCGGCCAGCTCTTCGTGCAGCCGGGCGCCGTCGCGCGGCGCCGCCACCTTCATGCCGGGGACCACGCCGAGGATCGACATGTCCCACATGCCGTTGTGGCTGGCCCCGTCGGGACCGGTGACTCCGGCGCGGTCCAGCACGATGGTCACCGGCAGCTTGTGCAGCGCGACGTCCATCATCACCTGGTCGAACGCTCGGTTCAGGAACGTCGAGTACACCGCGACAACAGGGTGCATGCCGCCCATCGCCAGACCTGCAGCAGAGGTGATCGCGTGCTGCTCGGCGATGCCGACGTCGAAGAAACGGTCGGGATAGCGCTGCCGGAACGCGCTCAGACCCGTCGGACCCGGCATCGCCGCGGTGATCGCGACGACGTCGCGCCGCTTGCCGGCCAGCGCGATCAACGATTCGGAAAACGTCGACGTCCATCCCGGACCCGGGATCGTCGTCGCCAGGCCCGTCTCCGGATCGATCACGCCGCACGCGTGCATCTGGTCGTCTTCGTCGTTCTCGGCGGGCGCGTAGCCCATCCCCTTGCGGGTGACGACGTGCACCACCACCGGCGCGTTGAAGGCGCGGGCGTGGCGCAGCGCGCTTTCCACGGCGTGCTCGTCGTGGCCGTCGATCGGACCGACGTACTTGAGGCCCAGGTCGGTGAACATCACCTGCGGGGAGAGCGCGTCTTTGATGCCGGCCTTGATGCTGTGCATGCACTGGTAGCAGAACTCGCCGATCATCGGCACGCCCCGCACCGCCTTACGGCCTTCTTCGAGCACCCGCTCGTAGCCGGGCTGCAGACGCAACCGGGCCAGGTGCTCGGCGAACCCGCCGATCGTGGGCGCGTAGCTGCGGCCGTTGTCGTTGACGACGATCACGACGGGACGCCGCGACGCCGCGATGTTGTTCATCGCTTCCCAGCACATGCCGCCGGTCAGGGCGCCGTCGCCGACGACGGCCACCACGTGGCGGTTGCGGTGCCCGCTGAGCTCGAAGGCCTTCGCCAGGCCGTCGGCGTAGGAGAGCGCCGAGGACGCGTGGCTGGACTCGACCCAGTCGTGCACGCTCTCCTCGCGCGAGGGATAGCCGGATAGGCCGTCCTTCTTGCGCAGCGTCTCGAAGTCCTGGCTGCGGCCCGTGAGCATCTTGTGCACGTAGGCCTGATGCCCGGTGTCGAACAGGATCGGATCATGGGGTGAATCGAAGACGCGATGCAGCGCCAGCGTCAGCTCCACCACGCCGAGATTGGGTCCCAGGTGACCGCCGGTTGCCGCGACCTTGTGGATCAGGAAGTGGCGGATTTCCTTGGCCAGCGCATCCACCTGTGCCTGCGACAGGTGCTGAAGATCAGCGGGACCGCGGATCTGTTCAAGCATTGGGTCAGTCTACGCACCGGTAACGAGATCAGTCGTTTCGACGCTGGTACACATCGGGCACGCCGTCGAGGTCCTCGTCCACCGATTCCTCCCGGCAAATCCGCCGGTAGGCCGCGTTCCTGGTCAGCAGGACCACCGCGGCCAGACAGGCCGCCGACAGTGATCCGCACAACACGCCGATCTTCACGAATTCGTCACGTTCGGAGCCCATGCCGTAGGCCAGGTCGCCGATCAGCAGCGACACTGTGAAGCCGATTCCGGCCAGTAGCGAGATGCCGAACACGTCGACCCAGCGCAGCGACGGATCGAGCGTGGCCCGGGTGACCCGCGACAGGACTCCGGTGGTCAGCAGGATGCCGATCGGCTTGCCCAGCACCAGCCCGGCGATGATGCCGAGCGTGATCGGGTCGGTCAGCGCGTGGCCCAGACCGCTCAGCCCGCCGATCCCCACCCCGGCGGCGAAGAACGCGAACACCGGGATCGCGAACCCCGCAGAGACCGGACGCAGCTGATGCTCGAAGTGCTCCGCGAGCCCCGGCCCGGCGTCGGGCCCTCCGGCGGCCTCACTGCGCAGCACCGGCACGGTGAACCCGAGCAGCACGCCGGCGACCGTGGCGTGCACGCCCGACTCGTGCATCAGCACCCAGGTGAGCACGGCCAGCGGGATCAGCAGCCACCAGGACCGGATGCGGCGCTGCACACACAGCGCGAACAACCCGAGCGGGATCAGCGTGGCCGCCAACGCGACCAGGTTGATCTTCTCGGAGTAGAAGACCGCGATCACGGTGATGGCCAGCAGGTCGTCCACCACAGCCAGCGTCAGGAGAAAGGTGCGCAGCGCCGACGGCAGATGCGTGGCGATGACGGCGAGGACGGCCACCGCGAACGCGATGTCGGTGGCGGTCGGGATCGCCCAACCGCGGAGCGCGCCGTCCCCGGTGCCGGAGTTGATGGCGACGAAGATCAGCGCGGGCACCGCCATGCCGCCCACGGCGGCGGCGATCGGCAGCGCGGCGCGGCTCGGATCCCGCAGATCGCCGGCGACGAACTCCCGTTTGAGCTCCAGTCCGACGACGAAGAAGAAGATCGCCAGCAGCCCGTCGGCCGCCCACGTCCCAAGCGTCAGGTCGAGATGCAGCCCCAGCCAGTGGCCGCCGACCTCGAGGTCACGCAATGCGAAGTAGCTTGCCGCCCACGGCGAGTTGGCCCACACGAGCGCAGCGGCGGCCGCCACGAGGAGGATGACGCCGCCGACGGTCTCCTTGCGCAGGATCTCGGTGGCCCGGCTGGTCTCGGCCCAGGACCCGCGGCTGAACAACCGCCGCCGCAGCGGCACACGGGGATCGTCGGTCATCAGGTGCCTCCTCGGTCGCCGAATGGACGCCGACCAGACTTCCCGGCACACCTGGCGATGACCCTACTACCGGGTGAGCACCGCGACGCACTCGACGTGGTGGGTGAGGGGGAACGAATCGAAGACCCGCAGATCCTCGACCTGATAGCCGCCGTCGCGGTACAAGCCGATGTCGCGCGCGAAAGATGCCGCCTCGCAACCGATGTGAACGATCCGGGGCACCTCGGCCGCGGCCAGTGCGGCGATCACGTCGCGCCCGGCCCCGGTGCGCGGCGGGTCGAGCACCGCGACGTCGGCGCGGGTCGTCTGCGCAGCCAGCGCACGGCGCACCGAGTCGGTGATCACGCTGACCGAGCTCAGATCGGCCAGCGCGGCACGGGCGGCGCGTGCGGCGCCGCGCGAGGTGTCGACGGTGAGCACTCGCCCCGAGTCCCCCATGGCGGTCGCCAGTGCCGCCGCGAACACGCCCGCACCGCCGTACAGATCCCACGCGGTCATGCCCGGCGTGAGCTGCGCCCACTCCGACACCAGTGCGCTGTAGAGAGCCGGGGCGTTTCGGTGCGCCTGCCAGAACGCCGTCACCGGGACACGCCACGTCCGACCGGCGACCCGCTGCATTCCCTCGTAATCACCTTCGAGCACTTCGGTTTTGCGGCCCTTGGCTGCCACCACGATATGTCGGTGGCCGTCATCGTCGACGGCCACGTGTACCGCGGCGTCCGAGGGCCACCGCTGCTCGGCCACCCCGGACAGCAGGGAGTCGGGCACCTGTGCGCAGTCGAGCCGGTGCACCAGATCGGCGCTGTGGTACCGGTGAAATCCGGCTCGCCCATCAGCCGATACGTCAAGACGCACGCGGGTACGCCAGCCGGTGTGCCCGGCCTCCCCGACTGCCTCCGCCGACGCGTCGTCCTCTGCCCGCCAGTCGTAATTGCCCAGCCGCGCAAGCTGATTGGCCACCACCGCACCTTTGAGCCGACGCGCCGCCGCAGGCTCGACGAACGCCAGATCGCAGCATCCCGACCCGCCCACGCCGGCGATGGGGCACCAGGAGTCGACGCGATCCGGCGACGGCTCGATCACCTCGACCGCTTCGGCGTTCCAGAACTTCTCCCGCGGCCCGGCGCCGATCAGGCGCGCCCGCACGGTCTCCCCCGGCAGGGCGTAGCGCACGAACACCACCCTGCCGTCGTGGCGGGCGACGACGCTACCGCCGTTGGCGGGGCGCCCCGTGGTGAGGATCAACTCCGCCGGCGGCTCATCGGTCAATCGAGGAACCCCTTGCGCGCGTCGCCCGGGGCGGACTGCGGTTCGAGCTTCTTGAGCCGCTCCGACGAGGACAGCTGCCACGGCACCGAGGTCACCATGACGTTGGGTTCGAACAGCAGTCTGCCCTTGAGGCGCAACGCACTCTGGTTGTGCAGCACCTGTTCCCACCAGTGGCCGACCACGTACTCGGGGATGAACACCGTCACCACGGTGCGGGGCGACTCGCGGCTGACCCGCTTGACGTACTCGAGGACGGGACGGGTGATCTCGCGGTACGGGGAGGCGATGACCTTCAGCGGCACACTGATGTCACTGGATTCCCACTTGTGCACGAGCTCACGGGTTTCCGCGTCGTCGACGCTGACCGTGATGGCTTCCAGCATGTCGGGGCGGGTGGCCCGCGCGTAAGCCAGCGCGCGCAGGGTCGGCAGGTGCACGTTCGACACCAGCACCACCGCGTGGTTGCGGCTGGGCAGCACGATGTCCTCCATCTCGGCCGCGCGGGCTTCCAGCTCGCGGCTCACCGACGCGTAGTGCTTGTGGATCAGCTTCATGATGAAGAAGAGCGCGGCCATCGCGAGGATCGCGATCCACGCCCCCACCAGGAACTTGGTGAGCACGACGATGATCAACACCGTTCCGGTGCACAGGAAACCGATGGTGTTGATGACCCGCGAGCGCATCATCCTCGCCCGAGCGGACGCGTCCGTCTCGGTGCGCAGCAGCCGCGTCCAGTGCCGCACCATGCCGATCTGGCTGAGAGTGAACGACACGAACACCCCGACGATGTAGAGCTGGATCAGCGCGGTCACCTGGGCCTGGAACGCCACGATGAACGCGATCGCGCCGAACGCCAGGAACAGGATGCCGTTGGAGAAGGCCAGCCGGTCTCCGCGGGTGTGCAGCTGGCGGGGCAGGAAACGGTCCTGGGCGAGGATGGAGCCCAGCACCGGGAATCCGTTGAACGCCGTGTTCGCGGCGAGCACCAGGATCAGTGCGGTCACCCCCGCGATCAGGTAGAGCCCGATCGGGAAATCGTGGAACACCGCGTCGGCCAACTGGGCGATCAGCGTCTTCTGCTGATAATCCGGCGGCGCCCCACCAAGCTGTTCCAGCGGACGCTCGGCGATCTGCGCACCGGTGGCACGCGCCAACATGATGATCCCCATGAACAGCGTGATCGCGATCCCGCCGAGCAACAGCAGCGTGGTCGCGGCGTTGCGGGACTTGGGTTTCTGGAACGCCGGCACCCCGTTGCTGATCGCCTCGACACCGGTCAGCGCCGCGCTGCCCGAGGAGAACGCGCGCGCGATCAGGAACACCAACGCGAACCCGAGGACGTCGCCGTGCTCGGAATGCATCTCGAAACCCGCCGACTCGGCGCGCAGGTGGTGGCCCAGCACATAGATCTGGAAGAAGCCCCAGCCCAGCATCACGTACATGCCGACCATGAAGGCGTAGGTGGGGATCGCGAACGCGGTGCCCGATTCCCGGATACCGCGCAGGTTGAGCGATGCCAGGACAAGGATCGCGATGATCGCGAACCACACCTTGTGCTGGTCGACGAACGGAATCGCCGATCCGATGTTCGACATCGCCGACGACATCGACACGGCCACGGTCAGCACGTAGTCGACCAGCAGCGCGCTGGCCACGGTCAGGCCCGCGGTGGGGCCGAGGTTGGTGGTCACCACCTCGTAGTCGCCGCCGCCGGACGGGTAGGCGTGCACGTTCTGGCGGTAGCTGGCGATCACGATCAGCATGACCGCCGCGACCACGAGGCCGATCCAGGGCGCCATCGAGTAGGCGGACAGCCCGGCCACCGAGAGCACCAGGAAGATCTCTTCGGGGGCGTAGGCGACCGAGGACAGCGCGTCAGAGGCGAAGACCGGGAGCGCGATCCGTTTCGGCAGCAGCGTGTGGGCGAGCTTGTCGCTGCGGAACGGCCGGCCCAGTACGAGCCGTCGGGCGGCCGTCGAAAGCTTGGACACGAGTGCCAAGAGTAAAGCCCGACAGTCGTGAGGTGACGCAAAGCTGTAGCGTTCCTCTGTACCCGGGTGGTGACAGCTTTCGCCAGACGCCACATTCGGCCCCGCCGGAAAGGACCCGCAGTGCGTGTAGTGGTGATGGGATGCGGCCGCGTGGGCGCGTCACTGTCCGACAGTCTGGCCCGAATCGGCCACGACGTCTCCGTCATCGACCGTGACGGCACGGCTTTTCACCGCCTGTCCCCCTCGTTCCCGGGCCAGCGCGTGCTCGGCATGGGGTTCGACCGCGACGTGCTGATCCGCGCGGGCATCGAGAACGCGGCCGCGTTCGCGGCAGTCTCCTCCGGCGACAACTCGAACATCATCTCCGCGCGTGTCGCGCGGGAGACCTTCGGTGTCCAACGGGTCGTCGCGCGCATCTACGACGCCAAGCGGGCCGCGGTCTACGAGCGTCTGGGCATCCCGACCGTGGCGACGGTGCCGTGGACCACCGACCGGCTGCTCAACGTCCTCATCCGCGAGACCGAGACCACGAAGTGGCGTGACCCCAGTGGCAACGTCGGTGTCACCGAACTCGCGCTGCACGAGAGCTGGGCCGGCCGCCGCATGACCGATCTGGAGGCGGCCACGTCGGGCCGCGTCGCGTTCATCATCCGCTTCGGCGCGGGCCTGCTGCCCGACCCGAAGACGGTGATCCAGGCGGGCGATCAGGTGTACCTGGCGGCGATCTCCGGTCATGTCGCCGAGGCGCTGGCCATCGCGGCGCAGCCGCCGAGCGAAGACGCGGAGGGCTGAGGACGTGAAGACCGCCGGCGACGATTATGAGGAGCGGCGCAGATGAAGGTTGCGATCGCCGGAGCGGGCGCAGTCGGCCGATCCATTGCCCGCGAGCTGGTGGAGTCCCATGACGTCACGCTGCTCGAACGCGACTCCGACCACATCGACGTGGAGGCGATTCCGGCGGCGCACTGGCGCCTCGGTGACGCCTGCGAGCTGAGCCTGCTGGAGGCAGTCAAGCTCGAGGAGTTCGACGTGGTGATCGCCGCGACGGGCGACGACAAAGCCAACGTGGTGCTGAGCCTGTTGTCGAAGACGGAGTTCGCGGTGCCCCGGGTGGTCGCCCGCGTCAACGACCCGCGCAACGAGTGGCTGTTCGACGAGTCCTGGGGTGTCGATGTCGCGGTGTCGACACCGCGGATGCTGGCCTCCCTGGTCGAGGAAGCGGTCTCGGTGGGTGATCTGGTGCGGCTCATGGAGTTCCGCAAGGGTCAGGCGAACCTCGTGGAGATCACGCTGCCCGACGACACGCCCTGGGGCGGCAAGCCCGTCAAGCGCCTCGAGCTGCCGCGCGACGCCACGCTCGTCACGATCCTGCGCGGGCCGCGGGTGATCGTCCCCGAGCGGGACGAACCCCTCGAAGGGGGCGACGAGTTGCTGTTCGTGGCCGTTGCCCAGGTCGAGGACGAATTGCGCGAGCTGCTGCTGCGGCCCCGTCAGCGCTGAGCCCGCTCAGCGCTGCTCGGACACCGGATCGTCGGTCTCGGTCCCGGCGGCTGTAGCCGTCTCTGCCTCTGTGGGGGTCTGCTCACGCACCGCCCGTCGGGCCGCCCGGATGGCGCCGTAGGTCACCAGCGCCGCCACCGCGGTCAGCGGCCATCCCATCGCGATGCGTGCCACTCCCAGCCAGCCGGTCTGGTCCTCGTCGTAGAGGTGCTGCTGGACCAGGAAGCGGGCGGTGAACACGGCAACCCACACGAGCGTGGCGATGTCGAACGCGTACACCGCGCGCCGCACGTCGCGCCAGTCACGGTCGTTGCTCTGCACCCAGCCCCAGATGTAGCCGACGATAGGCCGGCGGATGACCACGGAGATGGCGAACACCACCGCCCAGAGCAGCGATGTCCAGATGCCGAGCAGGAAGTAGCCCTTGGACGCGCCGACCAGATAGGCGATCAGCGCGCTGATGCCGACGCCGAAGAATCCCGAGATCGCCGGCTGCACGGAATCTCGGCGGACCAACCGCCAGATGAGGATCAGTGTCGCGACGCCGAGCGCCGCACCGATGGCAGGCAGCAGGCCGAAAGCGGTGGAGACCGGGACGAAGACCAGGACGGGCAGCGAGGAGTAGATCAGGCCGCTGATGCCGCCCATCTGCTCCAGGACGGCAGCGCCGCGTGCCGGTGTCGTTTCTGGTGTGGCCTCGGTGCCCGGTTCGTCGCCGGGTGCGCTCACTTCTGGATCTCGTAGTGGGGGTTGTAGATCGCTTTGGCGCCGTTGTCGAGCTTGCCGACGCGGCCGTGCACCTTCAGCGTGCGACCCTGCTCGATACCGGGGATGCGGCGCTGACCCAGCCAGACCAACACGACCGAATCGGTGCCGTCGAACAGTTCGGCCTTCACGCCGCCGGAGCATCCTTTGCCGTTGCACTCGACGCTGCGTAGCGTCCCGATCATGGTCACCTCTTGACCGCGCTGGCAGTCGATCGCCTTCTGCGCCCCGGTGCTCTCCACGTCGTCGCTGAGTTCCTCGACGTCGAGCTGCTCAGGGTCTTCGGTCAACCGACGGGTGAGCCGCCGTAGGTAACCCTCGGCCGTAGCCATGGCCTCTCCTGACCTCTTACCACTTCTTGCTGTGCCTACTCCAACCGAACGCCACGGTAGACCTGTTGGTTCCCAGATGCGAACGCCGCGGCGGGTCGCGGGAGAGCTGATTCCACGACCAGGCACGATCGAAACATGACCGTCGATCTGCGCGGTGTCACGACCGTCCTCCTGCCCGGCACCGGGTCGGACGAGAACTTCGTCGACCGGGCGTTTTCGCCGGTGTTACACCAGCTCGGCGCGGTGGTGGTGACGCCGGCGCCGCAACCGGACCGGCTCATCGACGGCTACCTCGACGCGCTGGCCGACGCCTCCCGCGCGGCGGGAGGGCCGATCGCCGTGGGTGGCGTGTCGATCGGCGCTGCCGTCGCGGCGGCGTGGGCACTGTCACACCCTGGCGATGTGGTCGCGGTGCTCGCCGCGCTACCGGCGTGGACGGGTCCGCCCGACGCCGCACCGGCCTCGCTGGCCGCGCGGGCGTCGGCGGAGATGCTGCGCCGCGACGGGTTGGTGTCGACCACCGCGGCGATGCAGGCGTCGAGCCCGGCGTGGCTGGCCGAGGAGCTGACCCGGTCGTGGGTCGGGCAGTGGCCCGCCCTTCCCGATGCGATGGACACGGCCGCCCGCTACATCGCCCCGACCGTCGGCGAGTTCGAGGCACTGTCCGCGCCGATGGGCGTGGTGTCGGCCACCGACGACGCAGTCCACCCGCTGGAGGTCGGCGTCGAGTGGGTGGCTGCCGCGCCACGCGCAGCGTTGCGCACGGTGACGCTGGCCGACATCGGCGCCGACCCGTCGGTGCTGGGCGCGGCCTGCCTCGACGCGCTGGCAGCGGCACAGCGCTGACGTGGCACCGCGGTGGCAGCTCTGGCTAGCCGCCGGTGATGGTCCGCAGCTGTTGCATCGCCGATCCTTGCGCGGCGCGGCGCGCGGCACCGTCGGGCGGCTGCGGCGGCTCGGGTTCCTGCTGCTGTTGTTCCGGAGCTGCTTGCGCCTGCTGCGCGGCCGCGGCCTGCTCGGTGGCGGCACGCAACTGCTCGGCCATCTGCTCGGGAAGGGCGACAGGCAGCGGGGTCCGCACCGGCAGCGGGGTGTCGCCGCGGCGGACCACGGTGTCGGCGAGCGCCTCACGGGCCTGGTCGGCCAGCGCTCGGATGCTCTCCTCGGGGCCGTTGACCACACAGCGGATCATCCAGCGGTAGCCGTCGACGCCGATGAAGCGGACCACGGCAGGACCACCCGAGCCGACCACCTCGCGACCCCACGGGCCGTCCTCGATGCTGACCTTGGGCACGTCCTTGCGCAGCGACTCCGCCAGTTCGGAGGCCACCTCACGCCACAGACCCGTCGATTTCGGCGCCGCATAGGCGGCGATGGTGAAGCGGCCGTGCGGGGTCACCACCCAGACCGCGCTGGGCACCCCGGTCTCGTTGATCTCGACCTGCACCTGGCCCGCCTCGGGCATCGGAACCAATACGGACCCCAGATCCAGCCGTGCGATGGCGGCCTGGTCAGGGTCGTCGAAATCGTCGATGTCGAACGGGCCTTCGAGTTCCTCGTCGGCTTCCACTGCTACCACCTCAGGTCTGTCGGTACGTCTGTCGAGCCATCGTCACAGACTGGCATGCCCGCCGGAAGATCCGTGGCCACCGGCGCCGCGGGTCGTGTCGGCCAACCCCGCCTCGTCGAACGAGGTGACCTCCACCAGTTCCGGCAACTCCACCCGCTGCACGAGCAACTGGGCGATCCGGTCGCCCCGATGTATGACGACGGGCGTCTGCGGATCGAGGTTGATCAATGACACCTTGATCTCGCCGCGATACCCGGCATCGATCGTGCCCGGGCTGTTGACAATCGAAAGGCCAACGCGCGCAGCCAATCCCGACCGCGGATGGATCAGGCCGACCATGCCGTGCGGGATGGCCACGGCGATTCCGGTACCCACCAGCGCTCGGTGGCCAGGGGCCAGTTCGACGTCGACGGCACTGAAAAGGTCCACCCCGGCGTCCCCGTCGTGGGCCCGTTGCGGCATCGGCAGTTCCGGATCCAGGCGAACGACCGGCAGGGAGGTGGGCACGGCGTCAGAGATTACTCTTGGCCCCGTGTCCGACACGCACACCACCGCCCGCAGCGTTCGCTACCGCGAACGGCTCTGGGTGCCGTGGTGGTGGTGGCTGCCGGGGCTGGGCCTTACCGCGCTGATCGCCCTCGAGATCAACCAGGGCGTCCCCGCCCTGCCGCTGTGGCTCCCGTACGCCCTGCTTCTGCCGGTCGCGGCCGTGGCTCTGCTGTGGCTCGGCCGGATGGAGATCGCGGTGGTGGATCCCGGCACCGGAGGCGCGGAACTCTGGGTGGGACGTGCGCACCTTCCCGCCGCGGTGATCACCCGCTCGGCGACGGTGCCCAGAACAGCGAAATCGGCGGCACTGGGTCGACAACTCGACCCGGCCGCCTATGTCGTGCACCGGGCGTGGGTGGGTCCGCTGGTGCTGCTCGTGCTCGACGATCCCGACGATCCGACGCCGTACTGGCTGATCAGCGCTCGCCACCCCGACCGGGTACTCGCGGCCCTGAACTCCTAGGGCGCGCCAAACCAAGCTGACGTTCTAGGCCGCACCCTCTGGCCCGACTCCTCAACGCGGCTCGTCCCTCACCGCTTGATCGTCGTCAGGCCGCGCAGTCCGAGCAGATCATCACGCCGTTCTTCTCACTGGCCAAGCGGCTGCGGTGATGCACCAGAAAGCAGCTCGAGCACGTGAATTCGTCTGCCTGCTTCGGAATCACCCGCACCGACAGTTCCTCGCCCGACAAATCGGCGCCGGGCAGTTCGAACGATTCGGCGGTCTCGGATTCGTCGACGTCGACGACAGCAGACTGAGCTTCGTTGCGGCGTGCCTTCAGTTCCTCGAGGGAATCCTCGGAAACGTCGTCGGTCTCTGTGCGCCGTGGGGCGTCGTAATCGGTAGCCATGGCCTGTCCCCTCCGTGAAGCTCGTTGCAGCGTTGGTTTTGTACCAGCGTCGAACGCTTCCACCAAATGATTCGTGCCCGGAATCGGCCCTGATCTAATGTGATTTGCATCACATGGGCGACCGTTGCGCTGTCGGTGCCGGTAGGAGGCTTGGCGCCGGGGCCTCTAGAGTCTGTGCCGTGGTCGCGCAAATCACCGAGGGCACTGCGTTCGACAAGAACGGACGTCCCTTCCGCCGGCGGAACTTCCTGCCCGGCGCCCTGATGTTCGCAGCCCTGGCCGTGGCCGCGCTGTTGGTCTGGGTGATCGCGCTGTCCCAACCGCCGGACGTGCGCGAGGTCGCCGTGTGCAACCGCCCGCCCGCGCCCGCCGACCCCAACGCGCCCACCCCCACCCTCGGGGAGCAGGTGTCTCGATCGGACATGACGGACGTCACGCCCGCCAAGCTCGCCGACACCCGGATCAAGGTCCTCAACGCCAGCGGGCAGGGCGGTCAGGCCGGCGAAGTGGCCGGTGCGCTGCGTGATCTGGGATTCAACGAGCCCGAAGCCGCCAACGATCCCCTCTACGCGAACGGGCGCCTGCAGTGTCAGGGGCAGATCCGCTTCGGTCCCGCGGGTCGCGCAGCAGCAGCGTCACTGTGGCTGGTCGCGCCCTGCACGGAACTGTTCCAGGATCAGCGCCAGGACGACACCGTCGATCTGGCGATCGGCACCGATTTCACCGAGCTCGCCCACAGCGACGACATCGACGCAGTCCTGGCCAGCCTGATGCCCGACGCCACGGCCCCGGCCGACCCGTCACTGCTGACCAAGATCCACACGCAGACCTGCTGACCTCAGCGGTCCCCGACCTCGTCACGATCGATGTCGAGATCGACGCCGCAGCGCCGCAGGACGTCGTCGAACGCGGCGGCCACTCCGGGGGCCGCTGCCACCATGAGTCCGGCCCCCGTGGTCCCCGGCGCCCGCACCACCGCACCCGCCTCGGCGGCGATCAGCGCGCCCGCCGCCCAATCCCAGACGTGCACGCCGTCTTCGAAGTAGGCGTCGAGCCGGCCGGCAGCCACCATGCACAGGTCCAGCGCGCAGGACCCGATGCGCCGAAGATCCCGGATCTCGGGCAGCAGCTGCGCCACGACGGCGCCCTGGCGCCGACGATCGTCGGGCTGGTAGGAGAACCCGGTGCCGACGAGGGCCATCGGCAACGACGACACCGCATTGCAGTGCAACCGGGTGGTCTGCCCGTCGCGGACCACCCAGGCACCGTGGCCCGCGGCGGCGGCGTAGACGGCGTCGTGGGCGACATCGGCGACCGCGCCGGCGACCGGCACCCCACCCCGGTGCACGCCGATCGACACTGCGAATGCCTCGATGCCGTAGACGAAGTTGACCGTGCCGTCGATCGGGTCGAGCACCCAGGTGAGCCGCTCGTCCTGCTCGCCCTCGGGTCCGCCCTCTTCCTCCCCCAGGATCGACTCCCCGGGGCGCAGCTGCGCCAGCCGCTCGCGCAGCAGACGCTCGGTCTCCGTGTCGACGACGGTCACCGGGTCGGTCGGCGTGCTCTTGGATCGGATGGCGGCGTCGGCGTCGGCCTGACTGGCCTGGTCGAACACCTCGGCGCGGCGCCGCCTGACGAACGCCGCCGCTTCGGCGGCCAACTGCTGGGCGACCGCTGCGACGGCCAGTGGCTCGGTGTCGATCTCGCTCACACCGACCATCGCAGCACACCGACGCCCGCCGCGGCGGCCCGGGCTGGCAGCCCGGGATGACCGGAGTGACGCCCCCCGCGATTGGTCAGCCGATAGGGTGGGCACCGACCGGGCCGCCCACCTGTGCAGAGGAGCTTGCATGACTGCCACCGACTCACCTGCCACCGCATCCGAAAACGGCTCGCAGCGCCGCGGATTCGGCATCGACGTCGGCGGCAGCGGCGTCAAGGGCGGCATCGTCGACCTGGACACCGGGACGCTGATCGGCGACCGGTACAAGCTGCTGACGCCGCAGCCGGCCACCCCCGATGCCGTGGCCGCCACCATCGCCGAGGTGGTCAAGCACTTCGGGTGGGAGGGACCGCTGGGTGTCACCTATCCCGGCGTGGTGTCCGACGGGATCGTGCAGACCGCGGCCAATGTCGACAAGTCATGGATCGGCGCCAACGCGCGCGAGGTCATCAGCGCAGCGCTGGGCGGGCAGCCCGTCACCGTACTCAACGACGCCGACGCCGCCGGGCTCGCCGAAGAGAAGTTCGGGGCGGGGCGCGGCCACACCGGAGTGATCGTGCTACTGACGTTCGGCACGGGTATCGGCTCGGCGGTGATCCACAACGGCGCACTCCTGCCGAACACCGAGTTCGGCCACATCGAGGTCGAGGGCAAGGAAGCCGAGCACCGCGCCGCGAGCTCGGTGAAAGAGCGCAAGGACTGGACCTACGAGCGCTGGACCAAAGAGGTCACCAAGGTGCTGGTGGCGATCGAGAACGCGATCTGGCCCGACCTGTTCATCGCCGGCGGCGGCATCAGCCGCAAGGCCGACAAGTGGATTCCGCTGCTGGAGAACCGCACCCCCGTGGTCGCCGCAGCCCTGCAGAACAGCGCCGGGATCGTCGGCGCGGCGATGGCCGCGGCGGTCGACGTCACGGCTACTCACAAGTAACCGACGCGGCGCGCCCGTCAAATTTGCCGCTCGGCACGGTGCGCACCCACACTGTCGTTACAATGGTCGACGGCGGCCGCCTACACCGAGAGCGGCGGAGGTTCCTCACTAGAGATCGTCGCCGACATTCGACATAGCCGACACTTTTCGGTGGCGCACGCATGCGCGCCGAAACCCGCACGATTGGAAGGGTGTACGTGGCAGCGACAAAGGCAAGCCCGGCAACCGATGAGCCGGTGAAGCGCACCGCCGCCAAGACTCCCGCGAAGAAGGCGCCCGCGAAGAAGGCGGTCAAGAGCGCGCCCGCCAAGGCCGCCAAGCGTCCGGCCAAGGCCGCAGACGCTCCCGCCGGTCGCGGCCGGGCCAAGAAGGCGACCGGTGCCGACGGTGTCGACACCGACCTGAACACCGACGAACTCGAGACCACCGACGAACTCGACGGCGAGCCCGGCGAAGACCTCGAGGTCGAGGACACCGACATCGAACTCGACGACATCGACGTCGACGACGCCGGTGATGACAGCGAGGACGGCGGTGACGACGACGCCGACGAGCCCGCCGCCGAGGATGCGACCGCCGCCTCAGCAGCGTCCGGCAAGGCTGCTACGGCCGCCAAGGACGGCGCCGACGACGACATCGCCGAGCCCTCGGAGAAGGACAAGGCCTCCGGCGACTTCGTCTGGGACGAAGAGGAATCCGAGGCGCTGCGCCAGGCACGCAAGGACGCCGAACTCACCGCCTCCGCCGACTCGGTGCGCGCTTACCTCAAGCAGATCGGCAAGGTCGCGCTGCTCAATGCCGAGGAAGAGGTCGAGCTGGCCAAGCGCATCGAGGCCGGCCTGTACGCCACGCAGCTCATGGCAGAACTCACCGAGAAGGGCGAGAAACTGCCTGCCGCCCAGCGTCGCGACATGATGTGGATCTGCCGCGACGGCGACCGCGCGAAAAACCATCTGCTCGAAGCGAACCTGCGCCTCGTGGTGTCGTTGGCCAAGCGCTACACCGGCCGCGGCATGGCGTTCCTGGACCTCATCCAGGAGGGCAACCTCGGCCTGATCCGTGCGGTCGAGAAATTCGACTACACCAAGGGTTACAAGTTCTCGACCTACGCCACCTGGTGGATCCGGCAGGCGATCACGCGCGCGATGGCCGACCAGGCGCGCACCATCCGCATCCCGGTGCACATGGTCGAGGTCATCAACAAGCTCGGTCGCATCCAGCGCGAGCTCCTGCAGGACCTGGGCCGCGAGCCCACTCCTGAAGAGCTCGCCAAGGAAATGGACATCACGCCGGAGAAGGTGCTGGAGATCCAGCAGTACGCGCGTGAGCCCATCTCGCTGGACCAGACGATCGGCGACGAGGGCGACAGCCAGCTCGGCGACTTCATCGAGGACTCCGAGGCCGTCGTGGCCGTGGACGCCGTCAGCTTCACCCTGCTGCAGGACCAGCTCCAGTCGGTGCTCGAGACGCTCTCCGAGCGCGAAGCCGGTGTGGTGCGGTTGCGCTTCGGCCTCACCGACGGACAGCCGCGCACGCTCGACGAGATCGGGCAGGTGTACGGCGTCACCCGTGAGCGCATCCGCCAGATCGAGAGCAAGACGATGAGCAAGCTGCGCCACCCCAGCCGCTCGCAGGTCCTGCGCGACTACCTCGACTAGGTCGTCACCAAGCGTCGTCCAAGAATTACTCAAGGCGCTCCACTTACCGTCTCTGCCATGGGACGAACTCTTCCGCCGGTAGTGGTGATCCGCGCCATCGATCGGATGCGTGCAGCGCTCGCGCAGTGGCATCGTGGCACCGCCCCCGGCAACGTGGCGTTGCTCGAACTCGCCACCGGAGCCTGGACCACCCAGGTGCTCTACGTCGCGGCCAAGCTCGGCATCGCCGACCAGTTGGCCGGCGGTGCGCGCCATTCGGCGGACGTGGCGACGGCGGTGGGAGCCGATCCCGGCGCGGTGCATCGACTGATGCGCGCCATGACCAGTCGCGGCGCACTGCGTGAGCGGCGCGACGGCCGCTTCGCGCTGACGTCGGTGGGTCAGGCGCTGCGCGCCGACACCCCCGGCTCGATGCGCGACATGGTGTTGTTCATCGGGCATCCTGCGCGATGGGCTGACTGGGGCAGCCTGGACTACTCGGTGCGCACGGGTGAGCCTGCCGCCGACATGCTGCGCGGGATGCCGTTCTTCGACTACCTCGACACCGACCCGGAGTTCGCCGAGGTGTTCAACAGCGCGATGACCGCTGCCAGCGGACTGTCGAATGACGTTGCGCTGCAAGCCTATGACTTCACCGGCTGCCGGCTCGCCGTCGATGTCGGCGGCGGGCACGGGGCTGTGCTCGCCACCATCCTGGCGCAGGCACCGGATGCGCGTGGGGTGCTGTTCGATCTGCCGGCGGTCGTCGATGGAGCGGGCTCGGTCTTCGACGCTGCCGGGGGTCGCGGCACGCGCGAGTGTCGAGAGCGGATCTTTTCTCGACAGCGTGCCCGCCGGCGCCGACCTGTACGTGATGAAGAACGTCATCCACGACTGGGACGACGAACACTCGGTCACGATTCTGCGGAACATCCGTACCGGAATCGCCGCCGACGGCAGGCTGGTCCTGCTGGAAATGGTGCTCCCCGACCGCGCCTCGTCGTTCATCGGCCACATGCTGGACCTCGAGATGCTGCTGATGCTCCACGGTCGGGAACGCACCCGAGCCGAGTACTCGGAGTTGTTGCGCCGAGCGGGTTTTCGGCTCACCAAGGTGATTCCGACGGTCAGTCCGCTGTCGGTGATCGAAGCGGTGCCCGTCTAGGTCGCCTAGTCTGCGCGGTTACCCGCTCCGCCGGTACCTCCGCCGCCGCCGGCACCACCGGCTGTTCCGCTTCCCGCGCTTCCTGCACTTCCCGATGATCCGGCCGCTCCGGCGTTGTCACCGCGGGACCCGCCGCTGCCGCCGCGGCCGCCGAGTCCGCCGGCACCGCCGCCGCCCGTCGCTCCGCCGGCGCCGTCGCTGCCTGCCGAGTTCTGCTCTTCGCTGCCCGCGCCACCGCGTCCACCGGCGCCACCCGTGCCACCGGCGCCGCCGGTTCCGCCGCGGCCGCCGACACCGCCGTCGCCGCCGTCACCGTCGGTCACCGTGCCGCGCACCGGGTCGGACATGTCGATCCCGCCGTCGCCTCCGTCTCCACCGCTGCCGCCCGTCGCGCCGGTGCCACCCTGGCCGCCGGCGCCGCCCGCGCCGCCGACGCCACCGGTACCGGTCAGCCGGCCCGCGCGGCCGCCGGCGCCGCCTGCGCCGCCGGTCGCGCCGGTGCCACCCGTCGCGCCGGTCCCGCCGGCACCTCCGTTACCGCCCGTGCCGCCGAAGCCCACCGTGGAACCGATGTCGACGCTGCCGCCGTCGCCGCCGTCACCACCCCGGGCGCCGGTGCCACCGGCACCGCCGTTGCCGCCCCGGCCGCCGAACGCGGCGGCCCCGGGCGCGTTCTGCTGAGCCAGCCCGGCGTTCCCGCCGTCACCGCCCATCCCGCCGCCGGCTCCGTTACCGCCGTCGCCGCCGTTTCCACTGATCGTGAACTGGTGGCGACCGCCGAGGAGCCCTCTGGCGCCCTGGCCGGTGCCGCCCTGGCCGCCGGATTGGTTGCTGCCCGCGGCTCCGTCGGCGCCACGGCCGCCGTTGGCGCCGGTGATCGCTCCGTCGACGATGGTGCCGGTGAACGGCAACCCGGAGGTGCCCAGATAGCTGGGGTTGCCCGTCGCGCCGCGGCCGCCGGGAGCCGGGTTGTCGCCGTCGAGGCCCACCCCGCCCTTACCGCCGGCCCCGCCGTTACCGCCGTTTCCGTGCAGCGATCCGGCTGCCCCGCCAGCACCGCCCTTGCCGCCGGCCATGCCCGGCCCGCCGTCCGCGCCGTTGCCGCCGTCACCCCCGTTGCCGGTCTCGGCGAAGCGTCCGGCGTTGCCACCGGCACCGCCGTCCTGGCCCGGATACCGCCCGTCTCCCCCGCGGCCGCCATTTCCGCCAAGGAGTCCGCCGTTGCCACCCTTGCCGCCGTTTGCGCCATCGCCGCCGTCGCCCCACAGCAGACCGCCGTTGCGGCCGTTGCAGGCCGCGCCCGTGCAGTCCGCCGCGGCATCGGCGCCGTCACCGATGAGCCAGCCGCCGGTGCCGATCATCCGGACGCGCGGACCCGATCCCGGTACAGCGGCAGTCGTCGTGCCACCGTCGCCATGAACGACACCGGACCGACCTAGCCACCAGATGGTCTGTGCAGCACCGTCTTCTGCCGAGAGACTGGACTCCGTCGAGGCCAGCGCGACCTCCAGCCGAATGGGGTTGCCCGCGCCGGGCTGCAGAGCCATCACGAAGCCGACCCCGACCATCGCGGCCCCGCCGGTGCCCGCCGCCAACCACTGCCGCGCCGTGATGCGATGACGGCCGGCCGCTGCGCTGCGCCCAACTCTGGACATGTTCGATCCCCCCGCGATTGAGTCCATGAATTGCTGGAATCTAACCGGCAAATTGCGATCACAGTCAATAGGCACGCCGTCGGCCCTGAGGTTTTCCCATGTCGCGAGGGTTACGACGGCAGCTACGTTGGCAGCGTGCACCAGCGCGTCAACGTGTCCTCCGGCTCACCGTTCGAAGACCAGGTCGGCTATTCGCGGGCGGTGCGCGTCGGGCCGTTTATCGCCATCGCGGGCACCACCGCCCCAGGCCCCGATGCGGCCACGCAGACACGAGAAGTGTTGCGGCGCATAGCGATCGCGCTCGACCAGGTGGGCGCCGCACTGTCCGACGTCGTCCGGACCCGCATCTTCGTCACTGACATCGCGTCGTGGCATGAGGTGGGGGCCGTGCACGCCGACGTCTTCTCCGACATCCGGCCGGTGGCGACCATGGTCGAGGTGTCGGCCCTCATCCACCCCGGATTGTTCGTCGAAATCGAGGCCGACGCCTATGTCGAGGGCGGCAGCGGAGCGAACAGCCCGTCAGATCCCGGGCGGTAGGGAGTGACGCGGATCACAGCAGCTATCGGCAGTTCTCCGTACAAATGTGGGAACTCCATGCCATCTGGGTCGGCCGGAACCCCCGGCTCCCAGCGAACAGGAGACAACACCCGTGCCCCGTCGATGTGCAGCAGCACCAGGTCCGTGCGGCCGGCGTAGAGCCGGTTGGCGGGCAGGTGAACCTGATGCGGCGCGGACAGGTGGACGAAACCGACATCGGACAGTGAGGGCGGGTGATGCGCGCCGCACCTCTGCGCAGTCGCCCACTCGTCAGCGGTGCACAGGTGCACGAAGTCCGCAGCATCTCGCGGATCGGGCATACCAGCCGCCTCTCAGAGTCGCCGATCGGACGGCCGTGAGACACGACACACCCGTAAACCCCCGGGGAACAAGGCCGAAACCCCGAGCGTCTGACACAGTAGAACCACGTCGCTACACCCTATGGAGGTGCCATGACCGCAACGCTCACCAGTCCGGAATTGACCAGGGCTGATCGCTGCGACCGGTGTGGAGCGGCGGCCAAGGTACGCGCCAAGCTCCCGTCGGGCGCCGAGCTGCTGTTCTGCCAGCATCACGCCAATGAGCACGAGGCCAAGCTCGTCGAACTGGCTGCGGTGCTCGAGGCGAGCCCGGTGGAGTCGTAGCCAGAAATCAGCCATGCTGTGCTGGTCATGACTGACCAGTCTCCGCGCTCGGGCGACCGAGCGTCCCGGCCGAAGCCGTCGCGTCACCACATCAGGCAGATCTCGCTGAGAACGCTGTCGAAGAGTTGGGACGATTCGATCTTCTCCGAATCGGCTCAGGCTGCCTTCTGGTGTGCGTTGTCGCTACCGCCTCTACTGCTCGGCATGCTGGGCAGCCTGGCCTACATCGCACCGCTGTTCGGGCCCGACACCCTCCCGGTGATCGAAAGTCAGCTGATCAGCACAGCGGGACGGTTCTTCTCGCCCAACGTCGTCAGCGAGATCATCGAGCCGACCGTGCGTGACATCGTGCGGGGCGCGCGCGGTGAGGTGGTGTCGATCGGCTTCGTCATCTCGCTGTGGGCGGGATCGTCGGCCATCTCGGCGTTCGTCGACTCGGTCACGGAGGCGCACGACCAGACAGAGCTGAGACATCCGGTGCGCCAGCGCTTCTACGCGCTCGGGCTCTATGTCGTCATGCTGGTCGGGGCGATCATCACGGCGCCGTTCCTGGCGCTGGGGCCGCGCAAGATCGCCGAGTTCATTCCCGACAGCTGGGACAACGTGCTGCGGTTCGGGTACTACCCGGTGCTGTTCGTGGCGATCACCGTGGCCATGAACGTCTTGTACCGGGTGTCACTGCCCAAGCCGCTGCCCACCCACCGACTGCTCATGGGCTCGGTGCTGGCGACCACGGTGTTCCTCGTCGCCACGTGGGGTCTGCGGGTCTACCTGACCTGGATCACCAGCACCGGCTACACGTACGGAGCGCTCGCCACACCGATCGCGTTCCTGCTGTTCGCATTCTTCCTCGGGTTCGCGATCATGATCGGCGCGGAGCTGAACGCGGCGATCGAGGAGGAGTGGCCGGCGCCGGCCACCCACGTCAATCGCATGCGCGAGTGGCTGGAGACGCGATCGGAACCGGTGAGCGGCAACGGATCCGCGGCCGCCACCACCGCGTCAGCCGCGGCGGCAGCGCAAAAGGCAGCGGCAAAGGACTCCGACGCCGCTACTTCTTGAGCTGGTCGTAGATGCGCTTGCAGTCCGGGCAGACCGGCGACCCCGGCTTGGCCGACTTGGTCACGGGAAACACCTCACCGCACAGCGCCACGACGTGCGTGCCCATCACGGCGCTCTCGGCGATCTTGTCTTTCTTGACGTAGTGGAAGAACTTGGGGGTGTCGTCGCCGGTCCCGTCGTCGACGCGTTCGTCGGTGTCGGGCCGCTCGATGGTCTGGGTTTGCATGAGGCCATTCTGCCTGGGAATCAATTGGTAATAAATGCGGCAGGCATTGCCTGCTCCCGATGTGGAACAGTGGAGATATGAAACAAGGCCAAGAGCTGAGTTTCGACGACGAGGGTCGACCCGTACTGATCACCAGGGCCGCCCCCGCCTACGAGGAACAGCACCGTCAGCGGGTCCGGAAGTACCTGACATTGATGTCCTTCCGCATTCCGTCGCTCATTCTTGCCGCGGTCGCCTACGGCATCTGGCACAACGGCCTCGTCTCGCTGGCCATCGTCGTGGTGGCCATCCCACTTCCATGGATGGCCGTGCTGATCGCCAACGACAGACCGCCGCGGCGTGCCGAGGAACCTCGGCGCTACCAGAACCAGCAGCGCATTCCGCTGTTCCCCACCGCGGAGCGGCCGGCCATCGATGTTGGCCGTCCCCGGGCACCGCAACCTGGTTCGGACAATTCGGGCGACGACTTCCGCAGCTGAGCGCGTTCTTGCTCATTTCTCAGCACATTCTCAGGTCGAGCCCGAATAACCGCTGATCAGAAGGTGTGAAGCGGATCCATCGTGGGAACTCTGAGCGGGTCTGGGGCGTTGTAGCTCTTGAAAGTTCCACCCGATCAGGAGGCCGTCATGGCAAATGCCACCACCAGCCGCATGGACCAAGACCTCGACGCTCAGTCCCCCGCCGCCGACCTGGTGCGGGTGTATCTGAACGGGATCGGGAAGACGGCTCTGCTCAACGCCGCCGACGAGGTCGAACTGGCCAAGCGGATCGAGGCGGGGCTCTTCGCTCAGCATGTTCTCGCGACCCGTAAGCGGTTGGGCGAGAACCGCAAGCGCGACCTGGCGGCGGTGGTTCGCGACGGTGAAGCCGCCCGCCGCCACCTTCTGGAGGCGAACCTCCGCCTGGTCGTCTCGTTGGCCAAGCGCTACACCGGCCGTGGGATGCCGCTGTTGGACCTCATCCAGGAGGGCAACCTCGGGTTGATCCGTGCGATGGAGAAGTTCGACTACAGCAAGGGATTCAAGTTCTCCACCTACGCCACGTGGTGGATTCGGCAGGCGATCACCCGCGGTATGGCCGACCAGAGCCGCACCATCCGCCTTCCCGTGCACTTGGTCGAGCAGGTGAACAAGCTGGCCCGCATCAAGCGCGAGATGCATCAGAACCTCGGCCGCGAGGCCACCGACGAGGAACTGGCCGCTGAGTCGGGCATCCCCGTGGAGAAGATCAACGATCTGCTCGAGCACAGCCGGGATCCGGTGAGCCTGGACATGCCGGTCGGCAGCGACGAGGAGGCACCGCTGGGCGACTTCATCGAAGACGCCGAGGCGATGTCGGCCGAGAACGCCGTGATCTCCGAATTGCTGCACACCGACATCCGTTACGTGCTGGCCACTCTCGATGAACGCGAGCAGCAGGTGATCCGTCTGCGCTTCGGGCTCGACGACGGACAGCCGCGCACGCTGGACCAGATCGGCAAGCTCTTCGGGCTCTCCCGGGAGCGGGTCCGCCAAATCGAGCGGGAAGTGATGGCCAAGCTCCGTAACGGCGAGCGCGCCGACCGGCTCCGGTCGTACGCCAGCTAGACCTGTTCTGCCAGTAGGCCCGTCGGGTGTTCCCCGGCGGGCCTACTGCGCTGTCGAGACCCTGTGGTCCGTGTCGCCGCAGGAAGACCCGCTAACCGATCGGGTGGCCGGTAGACTCGCCCCGGACGGAGGGTGTGCGAATGAATGATCTAGTCGATACCACCGAGATGTATCTGCGAACCATCTACGACCTCGAGGAAGAGGGCGTCGTACCGCTGCGCGCACGCATCGCAGAGCGTCTTGAACAGAGCGGCCCCACCGTCAGCCAGACCGTGTCACGGATGGAGCGCGACGGTCTCCTGCGCGTCGCCGGCGACAGGCACCTCGAACTGACCGACAAGGGCCGCGCGCTGGCCGTGGCCGTGATGCGTAAGCACCGGCTCGCCGAACGCCTGCTGGTCGACGTGATCGGCCTGCCCTGGGAGGAAGTGCACGCCGAGGCGTGCCGGTGGGAGCACGTGATGAGCGTGGATGTCGAGCGCCGCTTGGTGCAGGTCCTCGACAACCCCACGACGTCCCCGTTCGGCAACCCGATCCCCGGGCTCGCCGAGCTCGGCGTGGACAGCCGGCTCGACGAGACACACAACCTCGCCCGCCTGACCGAACTACCTGCCGGCATGCCCGTCGCAGTGGTGGTGCGCCAGCTCACCGAACACGTCCAGGGCGACGTCGATCTGATCGCCCGGCTCAAGGACGCCGGCGTGGTGCCCAACGCGCGGGTGACCGTCGAGGTCAACGACCACGGTGGCGTGATGATCGTGATTCCCGGACACGAGCAGGTCGAACTGCCCCACGAGATGGCGCACGCCGTCAAGGTCGAGAAGGTCTGACCGCCTCACCCCGCACGCCTGCCGAACGTCAGGCGAGGCGGTAGCCGCACACCGAGCTGTGCAGCCAGCCGGTACCCGGTGCGCGCCAACTCCCGGATCTGTTCCGGGCGTAGGCCGGACTGCAGCGCCTGGTCGAGCATTCCCGCCATCCGGTGCAGCGGCTGACACCGCAGTGCGGCGTCCAGCGAGATCCCGGCGAGCGGCCCGTCACCGCGCGCGTACGCCGAGAAGGCCAGCAGGACAAGCGCTTCCACCCGCCATGGCGCCGGAAGCCGGCGCGACAGCTCGGCCCACAACGCCTCGGCCATGCCGGCCCGGTCGCCGACGGCGAGCGCATACAGCGTGTCCCGCACCCGAGGGTCGGTGAGCGCCAGCGCCAGCCGGGCGGCCTGTTCGTCGCAGACCGGTTCTCCGCCGGCGAGTTGCTCCGCGCACTGCAGGGCATGCTCGATGTCGCTGCGGGCGTGGACACCCGGGCGATCACCCTCGAGCGGCCCGGCGGCCTCGATCATCTGCGCCAGCTCGGCGCAGTGCACCGGATCGCTGACAGCCACGACGTCGAGCAGCTCGTCGCGGCGCGCGTAGAGCCGCCGGCCGTCGAGCACCGCGGCCGCCGCGACGGGCGACGCGCTCGGGTCCTCGACCGCACCGGTGGCGCCGCAGCCGTCGGCGCAGCTCCACCGCCCACCCGCGGCGACCGCATCGACGACGTGCACGGCGAGCAGCTCGATCCCCCACCGGCTCACCTCCCGCTCGAGATCGCGCGCCCATTCTCGATACAGGTCCTTGCACATGGGACAGCTCGCTCCCTCCGCATCGACGATCACCGCGATCACCGCCTCCGCATCCGATGCGGCCGCCAGCTCGGCCAGATGCGGCAGACACGTCTCCCGCGACTCGGACAGGTCGGCACGCATCACCGCGCCCATCTCGTCGTCGGCAACGGTGACGAGCACGATCGATTTCTCGGGCACGAAGCCCAGCACGGCAGGCAGCGCCGCGATCAGGGCGCCAGGCCGGTCGAGGGGAGCGTCGGGGTGTGGTGTTGAGGACATACCGCCAACCTGGCAACCGCCACCGACACCGAGGCGCTGTCGCCGTCGCGGCACCGCCGAACTGGGGATCAAATCGGCTGTGGGGATAACACGGGGCAGTGTTCACGAGAAGTTGACCTCCGTCGGCATGCGTACCGGCGGCAACCGCGCGAGTCTGTCTGCATGGCTTCGATGGTGGAATACGACCTGGTGGTCATCGGCTCGGGTCCGGGAGGACAGAAGGCCGCGATCGCCGCCGCCAAATTGGGCAAATCCGTGGCGGTCATCGAGCGCGGACGGATGCTCGGCGGCGTCTGCGTCAACACCGGAACCATCCCCTCCAAGACCCTGCGCGAGGCCGTCGTCTACCTGACCGGCATGAACCAGCGCGAGCTCTACGGCGCGAGCTACCGGGTGAAGGAGAAGATCACGCCGGCCGATCTGCTCGCCCGGACCACGCACGTCATCAGCAAGGAACAGGACGTCGTGCGATCCCAGCTGATGCGCAACCGCATCGACCTCATCTCCGGCCACGGCCGGTTCGTCGACGCGCACACCATCGAAGTCGATGATCCCGAGCGGCGCGAGCACACCACGGTGAGGGGCCAGTACATCGTCTTGGCCACCGGGACCAAACCCGCCCGTCCCGCGGGTGTGGAATTCGACGACGAGCGGGTGCTCGACTCCGACGGCATCCTCGACCTCAAGATCCTCCCGACGTCGATGGTGGTCGTCGGGGCCGGCGTGATCGGCATCGAGTACGCGTCGATGTTCGCCGCGTTGGGCACGAAGGTGACGGTCGTCGAGAAGCGCGACGCGATGCTCGAATTCTGCGATCCCGAGATCATCGAGTCGTTGAAGTTCCACCTGCGGGATCTGGCGGTGACATTCCGCTTCGGCGAGGAGGTCACCGCGGTCGACGTCGGTTCGACCGGCACGGTGACCACCCTGGCCAGCGGCAAGAAGATCCCTGCCGAAACAGTGATGTACTCCGCCGGCCGGCAGGGGCAGACCGAACACCTCGATCTCGCCAACGCCGGCCTGGAAGCCGACGACCGCGGCCGCATCTTCGTCGACGACAACTTCTGCACCAAGGTCGATCACATCTACGCCGTCGGCGACGTCATCGGATTCCCCGCACTGGCGGCCACCTCGATGGATCAGGGCCGGTTGGCGGCCTACCACGCCTTCGACGAACCGTGCCACGGCATGACGGAGTTGCAGCCCATCGGAATCTATTCGATCCCCGAGGTGTCCTACGTCGGCGCGACGGAAGTGCAGCTGACCAAGGACTCCGTGCCCTACGAGGTGGGTATCTCTCGGTACCGGGAGCTCGCGCGGGGTCAGATCGCCGGCGATTCCTACGGCATGCTCAAGCTGCTGGTGTCCACAGAGGACCTCACAGTGCTCGGGGTTCACATATTCGGCACCAGCGCAACGGAACTGGTGCACATCGGGCAGGCCGTGATGGGCTGCGGCGGAACCATCGAGTACCTGGTCGACGCGGTGTTCAACTATCCGACGTTCTCCGAGGCCTACAAGGTCGCCGCACTGGACGTGATGAACAAATTGCGCGCCCTCAAGCAGTTCCGCGCCTAGGTCTCGCCGCAGCCGTCGTCGAAACTCGCCGGCGGGTCGTCGGACGGCCCGTCTGACTCCGCCCGGGTCACGAGCGCGCGGACGGCGTCGCCGAAGGCCGGTGTGTAGGACACCTCGTCGCGGCAACCCCCGCCGTCGAGTCCACCGATGACACCCACCACCGTCGACCCCACCAACCACGGTGCACCGGAGAAGCCGGCCACGATGCCGTCACAGTGCACCACCGGGTATCCCTCCCGTGGCGGTGCGGTCGCCGCAGAGCACGCTGTCGGGCCTCCCCCGATGCCGGCGCCGTAACCGACGACCGTGACATCCGTTCCGGGCACGGGCGCAGCACCCAGGTGCAGGCCGCCGCCTGCCAGCGACCGCAGTGAATCACCGTCGTTGCGACTGACCCGCGCGACCGCGAAATCAGCTGCGGGATCCTGGTCGGCCATCCAGCGCGGATCGAGATAGATGGCGTCAAGTCGCCACAGGGCATCCGGTGCCGCCTGATCGGAGAATCCGGGCACGAACGTGGTGTCCGCCCCGTCTGTGACGCAGTGCGCGGCGGTCAGAATCAGGTCGGCGACCGCGGACTCGATGACCGAGGCCGTACAGAAGTGCAGGTCGTCGGTGCCGTAGAACAGTGCCCCCATCCTGCTGTCCGGGGAGACCGGATGAGCGGCAGCGAGCGTCTGCGCGGCGCTCGTCGTCGCCGGGGCCTTCGCCGACGGCGGCTCCGAGTACGCGGCCCCGCACGCGGTCAGCGAGGCCGTGATGAGCACGGCCAGCGCGGGCCGGGCACAGGCGAACAGGCGCATACCCACCGATGATCCTCCATCTGGCGTTTCCATGACGGTCGACGAGGGTAGAACCGCCCGACGCCGCGGAATGTCACATCGGTCGACCAGCGTTCGAACTCACGGGTGGTGAGCCGCGCACGGATGACTCCGGTGGGGCGCGGGATCGCCGGTGAGGGACACTGGTGGAACACCCGACATCGAGAGGAGGCAAGGGCCATGGCTGACGAAACAGAGTCCGGTCAGCACTACCAACCCGAGCAGACAGGGATGTACGAGCTCGAGTTCCCCGCGCCCTCGCTCTCCTCCCCCGACGGCCGCGGACCGGTGCTGATCCACGCACTCGAGGGCTTCTCGGACGCGGGCCGGGCGATCAAGCTGGCCGCCGAGCACCTGAAGAACACTCTCGACACCGAATTGGTGGCCTCGTTCGCGATCGACGAGCTGCTCGACTATCGGTCGCGGCGCCCCCTGATGACGTTCAAGACCGACCACTTCACCAGCTACGAGGAGCCCGAACTCAACCTGTACGCGATGCGCGACAGCGTCGGTACGCCGTTCCTGCTGCTGGCCGGTCTCGAACCGGATCTGCGCTGGGAGCGGTTCATCACCGCGGTGCGGTTGCTGTCCGAGCGGCTGGCGGTGCGGCGTGTGATCGGTCTGGGCGCGATCCCGATGGCCGTGCCGCACACCCGACCGATCACCTTGACCGCGCACGCCAACGACAAAGAGCTGATCACCGAACACCAGCCGTGGGTGGGTGAGGTCGTGGTGCCGGGCAGCGTGTCGAATCTGCTGGAATTCCGGATGGCCCAACACGGCCACGAAGTTGTGGGCTTCAGCGTGCACGTGCCGCACTATCTGGCCCAGACCGAGTACCCGGCCGCCGCCGAAACGCTGCTCTCCGAGGCAGCCCGCAGCGGATCGTTGCAGATCCCGACCGCCGACCTGAGCCGGGCCGCGGCGGAGGTCGCCGAGAAGGTCAACGAACAGGTGGCCGCGAGCGCGGAGGTCGCTCAGGTGGTGGACGCCCTGGAGAGGCAATACGATGCGTTCGTCGCCGCACAGGAGAACCGGTCTCTCCTCGCGCGCGACGAGGATCTGCCCAGCGGTGACGAACTCGGCGCCGAATTCGAGCGGTTCCTCGCCCAGCAGGCCGGCGAGTACCAGAAGGACAAAGACAAGGACGATCCCCGGGACAGCTCGTAATCGTCCCGGGTCCAGGCGGGCCTGCACGGGCCCGCACGTACCTGTCCCGACGACGAGGTGGGCGACATGACATGTGATTTCGGGCGATGACTGAGCGCAAGCCAAACCTGCGCCCCGTGCGCGAACTGACGCCGACGCTGCAGTTCCGCACGATCCACGGATATCGGCGGGCCTATCGCATCGCCGGCTCCGGGCCCGCGATCCTGTTGATCCACGGAATCGGTGACAACTCCACCACGTGGAGCACCGTGCAGACCGCACTCGCGCAGCGGTTCACCGTCATCGCACCCGATCTCCTCGGCCACGGGAAGTCCGACAAGCCCCGCGCTGACTATTCGGTAGCCGCTTACGCCAATGGCATGCGGGATCTTCTCAGCGTGCTGGGGATCGACAGTGTCACCGTGGTGGGGCACTCGCTCGGCGGCGGCGTAGCCATGCAATTCGCCTACCAGTTCCCCCAGTTGGTCGAACGGCTCATCCTCGTCGGGGCCGGTGGGGTGACCAAGGATGTCAACGTCGCGCTGCGGCTCGCGTCGCTGCCCATGGGCACCGAAGCCCTTGCGCTACTTCGACTGCCGTTGGTGCTCCCGGCCCTGCAGCTCGTGGGCCGGCTGGGAGGTGCGATGTTCGGGTCGACAGGCGTGGGCCGCGACATCCCGGACATGCTGCGAATCCTCGCTGACCTCCCGGAGCCGACGGCCTCATCGGCGTTCGCACGGACGCTGCGGGCCGTCGTGGATTGGCGGGGTCAGGTCGTCACAATGCTGGATCGGTGTTATCTGACGCAGTCGGTGCCGGTGCAACTGATCTGGGGCAGCTGCGATTCGGTGATTCCGGTCGACCATGCTGAGATGGCCCACACCGCGATGCCGGGCTCACAGCTCGAGATCTTCCCCGGCTCAGGGCATTTCCCCTTCCACGACGATCCGGACCGCTTCGTTGAGGTGGTCGAGAAGTTCATCGACGGGACCCAACCAGCGGTCTACGACCAGGAGTATCTGCGTACGCTGTTGCGCACGGGCATCGAAGAGAGCGCACTGTCGGGTTCGGTGGACACCCGAGTCGCTGTGCTCGATGCGATGGGCGCAGACGAGCGCAGCGCCACCTGAGCGGTGCCCGTCTACGGCACGGACCGTTGCGGCGCGTCCACGACGTAGCATCGGGTCATGGCCATCGACGTGACCGTGCTGCGGGTGTTCACCGACGAGAACGGCGACTTCGGCAATCCTCTCGGTGTCATCGACTCCGCCACCGTCTCCCCCGCGGACCGGCAGGGCATTGCTACTGAATTGGGTTACAGCGAAACAATTTTCGTCACTACCCCCGAGCCCGGCACCCATACCGCGCACGCTCACATCCACACGCCGACAACCGAATTGCCCTTCGCAGGGCATCCGACTGTCGGCGCGGCGTGGTGGCTCAAGCATCAGGGCACGCCGATCCGGACGCTGCAGGTGCCTGCCGGCATCGTCCAGGTCGACTACTCCGATGACCTGACCATGGTGAGCGCCAGGGCCGAATGGGCGCCCGAATTCGCGATCTATGACATCGACAGCGTCGAGTCCTTGGCAGCTGTCGACCCCGATGACTACGGCGACGGCGACATCGACGAACACTATCTGTGGACTTGGCGCGACCGCGAGGCCGGAGCCATTCAGTCACGGATGTTCGCTCCAGGCCTCGGCATTCGCGAGGACGAAGCGACGGGCGCTGCGGCCGTGCGTATCACGGAGTATCTGAGTCGCGACCTCACCATCGTTCAGGGCCGCGGATCCGTCATTCACACGGTGTGGAGCCCGCAAGGGTGGGTCCAGGTGGCCGGGCGGGTGGTCGAGGACGGACGCCGCGAGATCGACTGAACGATCTCAGCTGCCCGCGGACACCTCTCGGTGCGCGCGTAGCGCCTCGATCTCGCGCTCGAAGTCCTCGGCCGACGAGAAGGACCGGTACACCGAGGCGAATCGCAGATAGGCCACTTCGTCGAGGTCGCGCAGGGGGCCCAGGATCGCAAGGCCCACTTCGTTACTGGGCACCTCCGGCGATCCGGTGGCGCGCACGGCGTCCTCCACCGTCTGGGCGAGCAGATTGAGCGCATCGTCGTCGACCTGCCGACCCTGGCACGCTCGCCGCACGCCTTTGATCACCTTCTCGCGGCTGAACGGCTCGGTGACACCGCTGCGCTTCACCACGGCCAGTACCGCGGTCTCCACGGTGGTGAATCGGCGTCCACATTCCGGACAGGATCGGCGGCGGCGAATGGCCTGACCTTCGTCGGTCTCTCGGGAATCGACCACCCGCGAGTCGGGATGGCGGCAGAACGGACAGTGCACCACTGCTCCTTCACCGCACCGACGGACCACTTCGAACGTCTTCGAGCGTACCTGCGGGCGCAGTGCGCAGCTCAGCAGCAGACCCATCGGCGCGTTCCAGGGCGAGATGTCCACGGTCGCCACCACGCTGCCTCCCGGTCCGGTGTCCTGTCTGCCGTCAGGCGACCGGGGCGATCAGCGTCTGTCCGGCGGTCAGCGCAACCGTCTCGAGCTGGTTGAGTTCGCGAATCCTGGCGACCACGTCCGTGACCGGCGCATGCGGAGCGACCCGCTCGGCGACCTGCTGCAACGACTCCCCCGTGTGCACCTGGACGACGGCCAGCCGGCCCGGCACCTCGACCTGCGGTCCGACCACACCGCCTGCCTGGGCCACCAGACCCAGCCACAACGTGATGGCACCGGCGACGAGCGCCAGTACGACGGTGGCAGCGGGCGTGATGGGACGGCGCCGGTGCGACGCGCGCGACACCAGCACGCCGCTGCCGCGGTAGCTCAGACGCGCACCGCCCGGACGCTGGTGGGCCCGCTGCCGGGCCGCCCTGGCAGCACGCGTGTTCGGCGAGGCAGAGGTGGCCGGCTCGATCCGCACGGGACGCGCGACGCGGCCCACGGGCTGACGAACATCGGGGGTGTGGAGAACGGTCATCTGACTGCCTTTCGCTCCGGGGATTCGCTCTTGTGTTCGAACACTACTCGATCAGGTGTTCGATCGATAGAACATGTGATCGAACTGTTGCGAACGCTAACGGAGGGCACCGACAAGTCGTCGCGACGACGGATTCCACCCCGACACGGGCGACACGCCTCGAACACATGTTTGATTCCGCGTGCGCTGCGCGTTACATTCGTGGTCATGAGCGACGACAGCAGCGACACCACGGCCGGTCCGGACTCCGCCAACCGACGTGACCGCGGGTCAGGCCTGACCGAACGTCAACGCACCATCCTCGACGTCATCCGTTCGTCGGTGACCACCCGCGGCTACCCACCCAGCATTCGGGAAATCGGTGACGCCGTCGGCCTGACGTCCACCTCCTCGGTGGCGCATCAACTGCGCACCCTGGAACGCAAGGGCTACCTGCGCCGTGACCCGAACCGGCCCAGAGCCGTCGACGTGCGCGGCGTCGACGATGCAGCCGCCACGCCGATCGTCGCCACCGAGGTCTCCGGCTCCGACGCCCTGCCGGAGCCGACGTTCGTCCCGGTGCTCGGACGTATCGCAGCCGGAGGACCGATCCTCGCCGAGGAGGCCGTCGAGGACGTGTTCCCGCTCCCTCGTGAGCTCGTCGGGGACGGGTCGCTGTTCCTGTTGAAGGTCGTGGGTGAGTCGATGATCGACGCCGCGATCTGTGACGGCGACTGGGTGGTGGTGCGCCAACAGAACGTCGCCGACAACGGCGACATCGTCGCCGCGATGATCGACGGCGAGGCCACCGTCAAGACGTTCAAGCGCACCAAGGGTCAGGTCTGGCTCATGCCGCACAACCCGGCCTTCGACCCCATCCCCGGCAATGATGCTGCCGTCCTCGGCAAGGTCGTCACGGTCATCCGCAAGATCTGACCCGGCACCGACGGGGTTCGTCAGCTCCCGCGGACGAACCCGTTGGTGCGGGCGATCTCCTCAGTGGCGAACCAGATTTCGGCCCGCGCCTCGTCGTAGTCGGCGCTGCCGGGGCTCCAGAACAGTCCTGATCGGGTGTCGGCCTTGATCGGATACCCGTCGGGAATCGCATCGGGATCATCGAGCGGCAGGTGCAGCGCCGTGCCCATCGGTGCGATGTCATCGTCGTCATCGATCCGAGCGTGTCTACCGGTGTCGTTGAGCTCGTCGCGCTCGGGAGCCGGGGCGACCAGTGGTGCGGCCGCGAACGCCGAGGTGACGGCCGCGTGGTCCGACTCGGCGTCATCCTCGCGCGAGGGCTCGTCGAGCGCGGGCTCCTCGAATACCGGTTCCTCGTACTCCGGATTTTTGAATACCGGTTCCTCGTCGACCACGTCGTCGCGTACAGAATCCCCGGCGAGATCGGGCTGTTCGACGTCGTGATCGGTCGCAGAGTCGTAGTCGGGCGCGGACTGTATCCGGGTCGGTGCGGTGTCGACCGAGTCGGGGTCATCCTGCTCGACGAAAGGATCGGCCTCGTGGCCGACCGCGGCGGGACGATCCGTCGCTGCGGACTCACTGAGCCCCCACAGGTCCAACCCACTCGGTTCGTGGCCTTCGGCGGGAGTCACGGGCCGCGCGCCGGGAGCCACCGACCCCAGACCCTCGCGCGCATAGCGGTCGGCGAACTGCGCGTCCTCCCCCCGCATCCGACGACGACTCCGGGTCGTCGTAGCCACCGGCGTCGTGGTCGTCTGAGTCGTAGGGAGGCAGTGCGAACGAGTCATCATCGCGATCGCGGCCCTCGACGCCGCGCGATCGCCAGCCCGACCACCGCGAGGATCAGCAGCACCGGGATGATCGCCAGCAGCCACCACCATTCCCAGCGCACCCCCGTCACCCGATCCGGAGTCGCCGCCCTGCGCCGACGGCGTGGGTTGCGTCGCCTCCTGGCCCGGAACGTCCAGGCCGACGAGCTGCGGAGCGAGGTTCGCCGGCTCGGTGCTGAATCGCTTGGTGCCGGTGTCGTAGGTGATCGCGCCGCCACTGAACTTCTGGGTGATCGCGTTGCCGCTCTGTGTCTGATCGGGACACCGGTGCACCGAGTGTGCCCGTGGCACCGCCCAGTTTCTCCCACGCCCGCGTTCAGAGCACCGCGCACGATCACCGCGCCGTAGTCGGGCGTCCAGAAGATGACCGGCTTGTCGGCCGCCGCGAAGCTGCTCATTCTGCTGGCCGGGGCGACGCCGCCGTCCACTTCGCCGGTCACCGGGAATCCGAGGTCGCCCTCGGGGCCTCCCACGCTTTCGTACTTTTCGAGCACCTGGCCGGTCACGACGTTGGCGCCGGTCGCGGGGCTGTAGAAGATCTTGCCGTTGACGAAGTTCTGGCCGAGACCGTCGGAGCCGATCTTGTACGGCTCACCGTCGCTGGCGCCCAACGGCCCGAGCGGACCTCCGGCGGCGCGGCGGGCGGCGTTGATCGCGGCCACCGGATCGTCCGGTACGGAGAGATCGGCGAGCTGACCAGCCAGATCGGCCGGGGCGGTGGTGAACTTCTTGGTGCGCCCGTCGTAGGAGATCTGGCCGCCGGTGAATTTCTGCGTCACCACCGCACCGTCGTAGGTCTCGTCCTCGGACGGCACACCCAAGGTCCCTGACGAGCCTCCGAGCCGGTCCCAGGCCGCGTTGATGGGGCCGCGAACCACGTGTGCGCCCGTGTCCGGAGTCCAGAAGATGACCGGATTGTCGGACGCGCTGAACGTGCTGTTGACGCTGTTGGGGGCCCGACCCGGCCCCTCGTCGATGGTCGGAAACCCGAGATCGCCGTCGGCGGGGCCGCCCAACGACTCGTACTTCTCCAGGATGGCGCCCTGCATGAAGTGCGCACCGGTGGCCGGGGTGAAGAACACCTTGCCCGATGCGAAGTTCTGCGCGAAGCCGGCGCCGATCGGGTAGACGTCGCCGGAGACGGGCCCCAGCGGGCCGGTGTCACCGCCGGTGGCCTGCCACGTGGCGGTGATCGCGTTGCCGGCATCGACGTCGGGTTGCGCGGTGGCGACCGGCGACGCCAGGAGCGCCGCGGCGACCCCCAGCAATCCGAGTGCCCAACGACTGGTCCTACGTCGACGCAGCATCGGCTGCCGGGTCATTCAACCTCCCCGTGGTCGGCGACTGAGGTAACTCCATCACGGTTCAGCGAAAATTACCGCGTGCGTTCACTCTGCGTCAGTGGACCCTGTTTACCAAGCCACCTCGCCGAACTGTGCTCCGAAAATGCCACCGCCCGGCTAGACGCCCAGGCTGCGGCCGATGATCTCCTTCATGATCTCGGTGGTTCCGCCGTAGATGGTCTGCACGCGGGCGTCGAGGTAGGCACGCGCGACGTCGTATTCACGCATGTAGCCGTATCCGCCGTGCAGCTGCAGGCAGCGGTCGATGAGGTGGACCTGCTTCTCCGTGGAGTACCACTTGGCCATCGCGGCCTGCTCGACGGTGAGCTTGTCCTCGAGGTGAAGTCGGATGAACTCGTCGACCATCATGCGCACCACGGTGGCTTCGGTGGACAGCTCCGCCAACAGGAATCGGCTGTTCTGCTGGCTGCCGATCGGCCTTCCGAATGCCTTGCGCTCCTTGGCGTACTGCAGCGTGCCGGCCAGCACCGCTTCCATGGCCGCGGCGGCCATGATCGCGATGCTGATGCGCTCCTGCGGGAGGTTCTGCATCAGGTAGATGAAGCCCTGACCCTCCTCGCCCAGCAGGTTCTCGACCGGCACCTTCACATCGGTGAACGACAGCTCCGCGGTGTCCTGGGCGTCCAGGCCCACCTTGTCGAGCTTGCGCCCCCGCTCGAAGCCCTCCATGCCGCGCTCGACGACCAGCAGCGAGAAGCCCAGCGCACCCTTGTCGGGGTCCGTCTGCGCCACCACGATCACCAGATCGGACAGGATTCCGTTGGTGATGAAGGTCTTGGAGCCGTTGAGCACGTAGTGGTCCCCGTCGCGCACCGCCCGGGTCTTGATGCCCTGCAGGTCGCTGCCGGTGCCGGGTTCGGTCATTGCGATCGCGCTGATGTACTCGCCGCTGCAGAACTTCGGCAGCCAGCGCTGCTTCTGCTCCTCGGTGCCCAACCGGATGAAGTACGGCGCCGTGACGTCGTTGTGCAGGCTGAAGCCCAGGCCGCTGTAGCGGCCCGCGGTGACCTCTTCGGTGATGACGGTGTTGTAGCGGAAGTCGGTCACCCCGCCGCCGCCGTACTCCTCGGGGACCGCCATGCCGAGAAAGCCCTGCTTGCCCGCTTCGACCCAGACGCTGCGGTCGACCAGCTTGTCGGCCTCCCACTGATTGTGGAACGGCACGACGTGGCGCTCGAGGAAGGTCCGGAAGGAGTCGCGGAACATCTCGTGCTCCGGTTCGAACAGCGTGCGCTCGTAGGCGATGACGGATTTTTCGGCTGCAGAGCCCATGGAGGTTCCTCGCGTCGGTGACGGGTGTGCCGCCACGCTACCCCACCCAACCGGATGGTTGGTCGTTCTGGTGGGGCGCTCGGTGGCGCGTCGGTCGGGCCCCGCCCCTACACACCTCCGCCCCTACACTCATGCCCATGGGCATGAGCCTCACCCACTGGGGCGCGTTCCGCGCCACCGTCGAGGCCGGCGACATCGCGTCCGTGGCCCCGATCGCCGGCGACACCGATCCCTCTCCCGCATTGGGGAATCTGCCTGGTTCCGTGCGTCACTCGTCGCGCATCACCGGCCCCTCGGTGCGCCGTGGCTGGCTCGAGGACGGGCCGGGGCCGAGCACCCGCCGCGGTGCTGACGACTACGTAGCCGTCAGCTGGGCCGAGCTCACCGAACTCCTCGCCGCGGAACTGCGGCGCGTCATCGACCGTCACGGCAACTCTGCGATCTACGGCGGCTCCTACGGCTGGGCCAGCGCCGGCAGGTTCCACCACGCCCAGAGCCAGGTTCACCGATTCCTCAATTGCGTTGGCGGATACACCTTTTCCCGACATTCCTACAGCCTGGGCGCGACCGGGGTGATCATGCCGCGGGTGGTGGGCACCCACGACGATCTGTTCAAGCGGTCCACCTCCTGGGACGTCATCGTCGAGCACACCGAGCTGCTGGTGTGCTTCGGCGGACTGGCGCTGAAGAACACGGGAGTCAATCACGGTGGGACGACGGCACATCCGGCCCGCGATGCGCTGCACCGTTTCCGCGAACGTGGCGGCAGGGTCGTGTCGTTCTCCCCGTTGCGCGACGACGTCGACGGACCGTGCGACTGGTTCGCGCCCGTGCCCGGTACGGACGTGGCGATCATGCTGGCTCTGGCGCACGTGCTGGCCACCGAGTCGTTGGCCGACCGCGAGTTCCTGGCCACCTACTGCACCGGCTACGAGCGGTTCGAGCGCTACCTGCTCGGCACCGACGACGGCGTGCCCAAGTCGCCGCAGTGGGCGGCTGCGCTGTGTGGGCTCGACGCAGAGGACCTGACCACGCTGGCTCGCCAGATGGCCGCAGCGCGCACGATCGTCACGGTCAGCTGGTCGTTGCAACGCACCAGGTTCGGCGAGCAGGCCCCGTGGATGGGGGTGACGCTGGCCGCGATGCTGGGCCAGATCGGCCTGCCCGGTGGAGGATTCGGCCACGGTTACGGGTCGATGAACGAGCCGGGACTGCCGCCACTGCGCTGCGCGCTGCCCCGCCTTCCGCAGGGCCTCAACCCCGTCACCTCGTTCATCCCCGTCGCGGCGATCAGTGACATGCTGCTGCACCCGGGAGAGCCGTTCGACTACAACGGGTTACGCCTCACCTACCCCAACGTGCGGCTGGTGTACTGGGCCGGGGGTAACCCGTTCCACCACCACCAGAACATCCCGCGACTGCGTCGGGCATTGGGGCGGGTGGACACCGTGGTGGTGCACGACCCGTACTGGACGGCGATGGCAAGACATGCCGACATCGTCGTGCCGTCGACGACGTTCGCCGAGCGCGACGACTTCTCGGGGTCCCGCAACGATCCGGTGCTGATGGCGATGCCCCGGATGACAGCGCCCTACGCCGATGCCCGTGACGACTACGACACCTTCGCCGCGCTGGCGTACACCCTCGGCGTCGGAGACCAGTTCACCGAGGGCCGAACCTCGGCGCAGTGGCTGCGCCACCTGTACGAAACATGGTCACAGACATTGGATTTCCGGGTACCTGCGTTCGACGATTTCTGGTCGGCGGGTCAAGTCAGGCTTCCGGTCGAGGACGGCCTGACCCTGCTGGCCGACTTCCGCGCGGATCCGCTCGCGCACCGGCTCGGCACGCGCAGCGGGCTGATCGAGATCTTCTCCGACGACATCGACGGCTTCGGCTATCCGGACTGCGTGGGACATCCGGCGTGGTTCGAGCCCGCCGAATGGCTCGGCGGCTCACGCGCACAGCGTTTCCCGCTACACCTGGTCGCCAACCAGCCTGCGGCACGGCTGCACAGCCAGCTCGACGGAGGGAAGGCCAGCCAGGACTCGAAAGTGGCTGGACGAGAGCCGATCCGGATGCATCCGTCGGACGCGACGGCGCGGGGGCTGAGCACCGGCGACGTGGTGCGGGTGTTCAACGACCGCGGCGCATGCCTGGCCGGGGTGCTCGTCGACGATCGCGTGCGGCCGCGGGTCGTACAGCTCTCGACGGGGGCGTGGTACGACCCGATCGATCCCGCCGACCCCGACGCGACGTGCGTCCACGGCAACCCCAACGTGCTCACCGACGACATCGGCACGTCGTCGCTGGCGCGTGGCTGCACGGGTGCACACGTCCTTGTCGACGTCGAGAAGTACACCGCGACACCGCCTCCGGTGCGCGCGCACCAGCCGCCCCGGATCGTCAGGACGTAGCGAACTCCGCGAGGCCGGCTGCCAGCGCGACCGGTACCCGCGCCGTGATCCGGGTTCCCGCTTCGGTGTGATCGGTGGCGTCGATGCGACCTTCGGCGTGCACGCGTGCGACCAGATCCCCGCGGTCATAGGGGATCGTCACATCGACCGCCATGTCCGTGGGTTCCACGAGTTCGGCCATCCTGGCCCGCAACCGGTCCAGTCCGTCGCCGGTGTGCGCCGAGACGAACACCGCATCCGGTAGCGCGCGGCGCAGTGTGGCCAGCATCAATCCGCTCGCCGCGTCGGTCTTGTTGACCACCAACAGTTCTCGCGGCGCCGCGATGCCGTACTCGGCGACGACGTCGTTGATCACACCGCGTACGGCGTTGATCTGGGCCAGCGGGTTCACATCGGATCCGTCGACCACGTGAACCAGCAGCTCCGCGTCGACGACCTCTTCCAGCGTCGAGCGGAACGCTTCGACCAGCTGGGTCGGCAGGTGCCGCACGAACCCGACCGTGTCGGTCAGCACGAACGGCCTACCGTCGTCGAACTGGCCGCGGCGCGTGGTGGGCTCGAGGGTGGCGAACAGCGCGTTCTCGACCAGCACACCCGCCCCGGTGAGCGCGTTGAGCAGACTCGACTTCCCGGCGTTGGTGTAACCGACGATCGCGAGCGCCGGCACCTCGCTGCGCCTGCGCCCGCTGCGCTGGGTGTCGCGGATCTTCTTCATGTCCTTGATCTCGCGACGCAGCTTGGCCATCCGCTCACGGATGCGGCGCCGGTCGGTCTCGATCTTCGTCTCACCGGGACCGCGGGTACCCACGCCGCCACCGGCACCGCCGGCGCGACCGCCGGCCTGTCGGGACATCGATTCACCCCAGCCGCGCAGTCTGGGCAGCATGTACTCCATCTGCGCCAGCGAGACCTGAGCCTTGCCCTCCCGGCTGGTGGCGTGCTGGGCGAAGATGTCGAGGATCAGAGCCGTGCGGTCGATGACCTTGACCTTGGCGACCTTCTCCAACGCGTTGAGCTGGGCGGGACTGAGTTCACCATCGCAGATCACGGTGTCGGCGCCGGTGGCGACGACGATCTCGCGCAGCTCGGCGGCCTTCCCGGAGCCGATGTAGGTGGCAGGGTCGGGCTTGTCGCGGCGCTGGATGAGGCCTTCGAGCACCTCGGAGCCGGCGGTCTCGGCGAGCGCGGCCAGTTCGGCGAGGCTGGCGTCGGCGTCGGCGGCCGAGCCTTCGGTCCAGACCCCGACCAGGACCACGCGTTCGAGGCGCAGCTGGCGGTACTCGACCTCGGTGACGTCGGCCAGTTCGGTGGAGAGCCCGGCGACACGGCGCAGTGCCGAGCGCTCTTCGAGGGCCAGTTCACCCAGGCTGGGGGTGTCGTTGTGGAATTCGGGATACGTCATAGGCGAATCAAGGTTCGCACGGAGAACACTGTTCATGCACCCGCTTTAACAGCCATGGGCGGCCCACCATTCCTCGGCGAGTTCGCCGTGGGCGAGAAGGACCGAGGGTCCACGCAGGTAGCTGGTCGCGTCGGTGACGGTGACGGTGACCGCCCCACCCGGGATGTGCACGCTCACCTCGCCGGTCTGCCGGCCCTGCTGCGCCAGCGCGGCGACGGCGGCGGCGACCGTACCGGTGCCGCAGGAGCGGGTCTCCCCCACGCCGCGCTCGTGGACTCGCATCGTGACGGTGCGGTCGGCGGTCAGGGCGGTGAGCACCTCGACGTTCACGCCCTCGGGGAATTGTCCGCGGTCGAAGCTCACCGGTGCCGCCACGTCGAGGTCCGCCAGCGACTGTGCCGTCAGCCCCGGGTCGACGCAGGCCAGATGCGGATTGCCGACGTCGACGGCGAGCCCGTCGAACGACCGCCCACCCACCGTGGCCGTGGACGACCCGAGCACGTTGGCCTTCCCCATCTCGACGGTGACGTCGGCGCGCACCGGGCCGACGCTGTGCAGCACCACCGGGCGCGGCCCCGCGAGCGAGCCGACGACGAACTCGTCGCGCGTTTCGAGTCCGCTGGCCCGCAGGTAGTGCGCGAAGACCCGCACCCCCGTTGCCGCACATCTGGGCGATCGACCCGTCGGCGTTGCGGTAGTCCATGTACCAGTCGTCGGCGGCGAGCCCCTCCGGCAGGCGATCGAACACTCCGGCGGCCCGCGCGGCACCCGCAGTGGTCACCCGCAGCACACCGTCGGCCCCGAGGCCCTGCCTGCGATCGCACAGCGCGGCGACCGCGGCGGGTGTCAGCGTCACCTCGGCCGCCACGTCGGGCAGCACGACGAAGTCGTTCTGCGTGCCATGCCCTTTGGCGAACTTCACCAGCTCAGGATACGTCCCGCCAGATGCGCACAGCGCTGCCGGCGAGATCGGCGGCCGAACCATCGAGCCAGGTGATGCGGTGGTCGCGGCGGAACCACGACCGTTGCCTGCGGACGTAGCGGCGGGTGCCGACGAACGTGGGTTCTCGCGCGGCCGTGCCGTCACCGCCGGCGTCGAGATCGGCCAGCACCTGCGCGTAGCCGAGGGCTCGGGCGGCGGTCACGCCGTCGCGCAGTCCGCGCGCCTGCAGTGCACGCACTTCGTCTATCAGTCCGGCGGCGAACATCTCGTCGGTGCGCTGCACCAGGCGATCATCGAGATGTTCTGTGGGCCAGTCCAATCCGATGATCGCGGTGTTCCACCGCGGTGCGCCGATGGTGGGTGCCGACGCGGCGAACGGCTGGCCCGTCAGTTCGACGACCTCGAGGGCGCGCACAATGCGCCGCCCGTCGCTGGGCAGGATCGACGCCGCCGCGGCGGGGTCGACCTCCGCGAGCTGCCGGTGCAGGCCGCCGACACCGACCTCGGCCAGCCGCGCCTCCCACCGGGCTCGCACGGTGGGATCGGTGGCGGGAAACGACCACTCGTCGAGTAGGGACTGGATGTAGAGCATGGAGCCACCGACGATCACCGGCACCGCACCGCGCGCCAGGATCGCGTCCACGTCGGCGGAGGCGGCCTGCTGGTACCGGGCGACCGTCGCGGTCTCGGTGACGTCGAGCACGTCGAGCTGGTGGTGCGGGATGCCGCGCCGCTCGTCGGGGTGCAGCTTCGCGGTGCCGATGTCCATCCCGCGGTAGAGCTGCATCGCGTCGGCGTTGACCACCTCGACGGGATGTCCGATCACCTCGGCAACGGCCAGCGCGAGCGCGGACTTGCCGGTGCCGGTCGGGCCGATGATCGCCAGCGGTCGGATCACGGCGCCCAGACGCCGACGAAGTATCCGACGCCGTAGGGCGCCCCGCGGTAGAGCTGTTCTGCCGTTTGGGTTCCGGACTCGGTCAGTCCCGCCAGTACCTGGTAGGCGACCCGGCCGACGATCCCGTCGGGCAGGCCGGCCAGTGCTGCGCTGTCACCTCCGGCGAGCGCGTCGTCGAGTGCGGCCTGCACCGGAACCGAATCCGGGTCGTGTCCACCGGGCGCGGCTGCGGTCAAGGTGTTGGCCCCGTCGGCGACGACGAGCACCCCGACAGCCTCCTGTGCGGCGTCGAGCTCGCTGCGCAGTGCCCGGCCCGCGGCCAGGGCTGCCGCCTGCGGCGTGTGCTCGGCGTAGGTGCGCACCTCGACGGCGGCAGCAGTGGCGACGAGGCCACGCAGCCAGCCGGCCATGAGTGCGCACAACGGCAGCGCGTCGGGCGGGCCGTCCGCGGTGTCGGACAGCCGGACCGGCACGTCGACCCCGTATCCGGCGAAGGTGCCGACCGCGTCGGGCCCGATCACCGCGTCGGTGTCCGCGACCCCGACGGCGACCCACCGGGACGGCAGCCTGCCGGCCGCCGTCACCGCCGCGGTGCGCAGGTCGGCGACCTCGAAGGCAGCCGCACCGGCCAGTTCGGGCACGATGACCGGCGGCGACGGAACGATCGCGATGGCCGTCAGCACGGACACCAACCTAGTGGGCGTGCCTCACCCGGGTTCCCGTGTGGCCGCTTCGCCGCGGGCCAGGGCCGCCGTCGCGACGATCATCGCGACCACGGAGACGACCAGCACGAAGACCCCGGTCTCCCCGGGACGCAGCGTCTCGCCGAGCACGACGACGCCCAGCACGCTCGCCACCACCGGTTCGGCGACAGTCATCGTGGGCAGCGACGCCGTCAACGCCCCCGACCGGAACGACGCCTGCTGCATGGCGGTGCCCGCGATCGCGACCGCCGCCCAGACATACAGCTCCGGCGTCTTCAGCAGCGTGCCGACCCCGGCCCAGCTGCTGAGATCCAGCCGGGTCACCACCGCTTTGGTCAGCACGGCGAACAGTCCCCACAGCGCGCCGGAGACCACTGCCAGCAGGACAGCGCTGACCGTGGGAGAGGCCATCTGCGCGAACAGCAGACACAACGCCAGGGCCGGCCCTAGCACGGCGGCCACCCACACCCACGTGTGCAGCGATGCACGCGACGCGCCCTCGGTCGGATTGCCGACCGTCACGATCAATGCGACCGCCGCGGCCAGCAGCGCCGCCCACAGCCACTCCCAGTTCGTCACCCGGCGGTGCGACAACCGGGCACTGATCGGCAGGGCGAACAGCAGCGAGGTCACCAGCAGCGCCTGCACGAGCAGCACCGACCCCAGGCCCAGCGCCGCGGCCTGCAGCGCGAAACCGACAGCAGCGACGCCGCTACCCAGCCACCATCGTCCGTCGCGCAGCAACCGGCCGAACAGCTCGACGTGGCCGACGGGTTCGTCGGTGACGTCGTGGGCGCTGCGCTGGTGGATGACGTCGCCGATGGCGATGAACAGCGCGGCGGCCAACGCCAGCACAGCGGCGATCTCCGCCTTGGCCATCGGCCACCTCCCCACACGCCCGATCCGATTTCCGCACCGAGCGTAGAGACCGTGGGCGCGAAGCCGTGGGCGCAGCGCCGGGCGACCTGTTTGAATAGCGGTCACACCATCTTCAGGCGCCGCGCTGCGCGGCAGGTGCGCGGGACCCCGCGCGGAGACACGAGGTAGCTGACATGACGACGACCGAACCGGGCGAATCCGCAGACAACGGCGCACCCGAGACAGGCGCTGCGACGGCGTCACCGCCACGCCCGGGCCCGTCGAGCGCCAGGCCCAAGCCCGGCCCGGCGCGTCCCGTTCCGCGTCCGGCGGCGCCGGCGGCCGCGCCGGTCGTCGCCACGGTGCCGTCGGTCGACCCGCACCGCTTCGGCCGCGTCGACGCGGACGGCACGGTGTGGCTGGTCACCGCTGCCGGGGAGCGGCAGATCGGATCGTGGCAGGCGGGTGATGCCGAAGCGGCCTATGCGCACTTCGGACGCCGGTTCGACGATCTGCACGCCGAGGTGGTCCTCCTGGAGCATCGGCTGGCGTCGGGTTCGGGCGATGCCCGCAAGATCCGCACCGCCGCGGTGGCGCTCGCCGAGGGCCTGCCCGAGGCCCACGTGCTCGGCGATGTGGATTCGTTGTCCGAGCGGCTGGCGGCGATCGTCACCCAGGCCGACAGCGCCTCGCAGGAGGAGAAGGCCAAGCGCGAGGAGTTCCGCACCCAGCAGACGGCGCGCAAGGAGGCCCTGGCCGTCGAGGCCGAGGAGCTGGCCGCCACGGCGACGCAGTGGAAGGCCGCCGGTGACCGGTTGCGCGCCATCCTCGACGAGTGGAAGACGATCAGCGGGGTCGACCGCAAGACCGACGACGCGCTGTGGAAGCGCTATTCCGCGGCACGCGAGACGTTCAACCGGCGCCGCGGTTCGCACTTCGCCGAGTTGGACCGTGAACGCGCCGGCGCCCGGCAGGCGAAGGAGGCGCTGTGTGTGCGCGCCGAGGAACTCTCCGGCTCCACCGACTGGGGAGCCACGTCGGCGACGTTCCGGGATCTGCTGACCGAGTGGAAGGCGGCGGGCCGGGCGTCCAAGGACGTCGACGACACGCTGTGGCAGCGGTTCAAGGGCGCCCAGGACACGTTCTTCGCGGCCCGTAACGCCGCCACCAAAGAGCGCGACGCCGAGTTCACGGCCAACGCCGAAGCCAAGGAGGCCTTGCTGGCCGAGGCGGAGCGGATCGACGCCTCCGACCGCGACGCCGCGCGCGCGGCACTCCGCACGATCGGTGACAAATGGGACGCCATCGGCAAGGTCCCCCGGGAGCGGGCGCCCGAACTCGAACGGCGCATGCGTGCGGTGGAGAAGAAGATCCGCGACGCCCCGACCGGCGGCGTGGACCCGGAGGCGCAGGCGCGCGCGGACCAGTTCCGGGAGCGGGCCGAGCAGTTCGAACGCCAGGCAGAGAAGGCCGAGGCTGCGGGTCGCTCTAAGGACGCCGAGCAGGCCAGGGCCAGTGCGCAGCAGTGGCGGCAGTGGGCCGAGGCGGCTGCCGAGTCGCTCGAGAAGCGGCGCTAGCCGGCTACTTCGGCGTGTCCTCGTCACCGAACGTGTCGAGCAGGCTCTTGCTCTCGCGTTCGGCGAGGAGCCGGCGACGGTGCTCTTCGGTGGCCAGCTGCAGCGCACTGCGCGCGGCGACCACGCGGGCCCAGTGGTAGGCCAGCAGGATCACCGAGAACCACGCGATCAGCAGCCCGATGCCGGGCCCCGGGTATGGCGCGGCCGCTGTCTGGCGGGACCACACGGCCAGCAGTCCGAGGAACGACGCCACGGTGCAGCCGGCGAGCGCGATCCACGCCAGCGCCCAGCGGCGGGTGAGCAGGGCGAGGATCGAGAATCCCGCCCCGAACACGATCGCCAGCCAGGCGAACACCTTGTGAGGCAACGCGATCGCGCTGGCGTGGGCGGCGTCGGAGCCGGCCAGCACGTCCAGGCCGCGCGCGTCGCCGGCGTGCGGCAGCGCGAGCGTGGCCAGCAGGGCGAACACGAAGATCGCGATGGCCAGCGCGCGAGGTCCCGGGTCGATCTCGCGGGCGATGCGGCGCTCGGCCTCCTCGAGGTCCTCGCGGAGATGGTCGAAGTCGTCGGGACGGTCGCTCATCGGGTACATCCCGCCACTAGCGGCGCGGTCTGGGCCGGCGCACCGATGCCGGGCATGCCGAGACCGGTCCCGGTGCGGGGCCGTTGTCCGCTCTCGTGCGCGTCGCCGGCGCGGGTGCGCCGGTGCGCGCTCAGGCTCGCGTCGGCGATCAGGTGGTGGGGCGCGGCGCCGGTGACCGTGGTGACGACGATGTCGCCGGGACGGATGGCCCCCGCGTCGGTTCCGGGCGCGAAGTGCACGAGGCGCCCGTCGCGTGCCCGCCCGGACATGCGGGCGGTGGCGGTGTCCTTGCGCCCCTCCCCCGTCGCGACGAGCAATTCGACGGTCCTGCCGATCTGAGCTGCGTTCTCCTCCAGCGAGATTCGCTCCTGCAGGTCGATCAACCGCTGATAGCGCTGCGAGACAACATCTTTGGCGACCTGGTCGGGCAGCTCGGCGGCCGGCGTCCCGGGCCGCTTGCTGTACTGGAACGTGAACGCGCTGGAGAACCGGGCCGCGGCGACCACGTCGAGGGTGGCCTGGAAGTCCTCCTCGGTCTCCCCGGGGAAACCGACGATGATGTCGGTCGTGATGGCTGCGTCCGGGATCGCGGCGCGCACGCGCTCGATGATGCCGAGGTATTTGTCGGCACGGTACGAGCGACGCATCGCCCGCAGCACCCTGTCGGAACCGGACTGCAGCGGCATGTGCAGCGTCGGGCAGACGTTCGGGGTCTCGGCCATCGCCTCGATGACGTCGTCGGTGAACTCGGCCGGGTGCGGCGAGGTGAAGCGCACGCGCTCCAGCCCGTCGATCCGCCCGCACGCGCGCAGCAGCTTGGCGAACGCGCCGCGGTCACGCGGCTGCTCCAGGTCGGCGAACGACACGCCGTAGGCGTTGACGTTCTGGCCGAGCAGCGTGATCTCCAGCACGCCCTGGTCGACCAGCGACTGCACCTCGGCCAGTACGTCACCGGGCCTGCGATCGACCTCTTTGCCGCGCAGCGAGGGAACGATGCAGAACGTGCACGTGTTGTTGCAGCCGACCGAGATCGAAACCCAAGCGGCGTAAGCGGATTCGCGGCGCGCCGGCAACGACGACGGAAATTCGCGCAGGGCTTCGGCGATCTCGACCTGGGCGGTGCGGTTGTGCCTGGCACGGTCCAGCAGTGCCGGCAGCGAGCCGATGTTGTGGGTGCCGAACACCACGTCGACGAACGGTGCCTTGCGCAGCACGGTGTCGCGATCCTTCTGCGCCAGGCAGCCACCGACGGCGATCTGCATGTCGGGTTCGGCGTGCTTGCGGGGCGCGAGGTGGCTGAGGTTCCCGTAGAGCTTGTTGTCCGCGTTCTCCCGCACCGCGCAGGTGTTGAACACCACGATGTCGGGGTCCGCACCGTCTGCGGCGCGCTGGTAGCCGGCCTCTTCGAGCAGGCCGGCGAGGCGCTCGGAGTCGTGCACGTTCATCTGGCAGCCGTAGGTGCGGACCTGGAAAGTGCGCGCCGGGCGGTCGGTTGCCGCCGCGTCGCCCTGCCTGGTCACCACCGAAGTCACGGCGCCCATCCTACGGCGGCCGGCTGGGCGGCCCGTCCAGCGGCAGTTTGCGCAAGTTGCGGGGCCATCTGTGCGTTCCCTGGGTAAGGTCAGCTCCCATGGAGAGCCCCAGGGAGTCCCCTGACGTGCCGATGATCTCGATGAAGGGGGTCAACAAGCACTTCGGCTCCCTGCACGTCCTCCAGGACATCAACCTCGAAGTCGGCAAGGGACAGGTCATCGTCGTGATCGGCCCGTCGGGCTCCGGCAAATCGACCTTGTGCCGCACCATCAATCGACTCGAGACCATCGATTCGGGCACCATCACGATCGATGGGCAGACACTGCCCGCGGAGGGCCGCAAGCTCGCCCAGCTGCGTAGCGACGTCGGCATGGTGTTCCAGTCCTTCAACCTGTTCGCCCACAAGACGATCGTCGAGAACGTCATGCTGGCCCCGGTCAAGGTGCGCAAGAAGGGCAAGGGCGACGCACGCGCCGCTGCGATGACGCTCCTCGAACGCGTCGGCGTGGCCAACCAGGCCGACAAGTATCCGGCGCAGCTCTCGGGTGGGCAGCAGCAGCGGGTGGCGATCGCGCGGTCGCTGGCGATGAGCCCGAAGGTGATGCTGTTCGACGAACCGACCAGCGCACTCGATCCGGAGATGATCAACGAGGTGCTGTCGGTGATGACCGACCTGGCGTCCGACGGTATGACGATGCTCGTGGTCACCCACGAGATGGGCTTCGCCCGCCGCGCCGCGCACCGCGTGGTGTTCATGGCCGACGGGTCGATCGTCGAGGACGCCGAACCCGCCCAGTTCTTCGACAATCCGACCTCTGATCGCGCCAAGGACTTCCTCGGCAAAATCCTGCATCACTGATTGCGAAAGGAATCCCCTGACCATGGTTTTTAGGCCGGCTTTCTCCACACGCGCGGTGGCCGCACTCGCGCTGGCCGTCGCCCTCCCGTTCGCCGCGACCGCATGCGGTGGTGGGGGCACCAGCGGAGGCGGTGGCGGGGGTGGTGACACCATCGTCATCGGCACCAAGTTCGACCAGCCGGGCCTGGGCATGAAGAACCCCGACGGCACGATGAGCGGGTTCGACGTCGACGTCGCGACCTACGTCGCCGGGGAACTCGGGTACGCGCCGGACAAGATCGAGTGGAAGGAATCCCCGTCGTCGCAGCGGGAGAACCTGATCCAGAACGGTCAGGTGAGCTTCATCGCCGCGACGTACTCGATCACCGACGCCCGCAAGGAGAAGGTGTCGTTCGCCGGTCCGTATCTCATCACCGGCCAGAGCCTGCTGGTGCGGGCGGACAACAACGACATCACCGACAAGGCGTCGCTGGAGGGCAAGATCCTGTGCTCGGTGTCGGGTTCGACGCCGGCGCAGAAAATCAAGGACGAGTACCCGAAGGTGCAGCTGCAGCAGTTCGACACCTACTCGGCGTGCATCGAGTCGATCAAGAACGGCGCCGTGGACGCGGTCACCACCGACGAGGTCATCCTCGCCGGCTACGCGGCGCAGAGCCCGGGCACGTTCAAGATCGTCGGCGAGCCATTCTCCGAGGAGCGCTACGGAATCGGCCTGAAGAAGGACGACACCGAGCTGCAGACCAAGATCAACGACGCGCTGAAGAAGATGGAAGACAGCGGGGCGTGGAAGGCGGCGTTCGACAAGAACCTCGGGCCCGCCGGTATCACGGCACCCGCGCCGCCGCCGCTGGACAAGTAGTCGCGGGGTCCGGCTCCGCAGTGGACATCTTCACCGAGTACCGCGCCGAGATCTTCGAGGCGTTCTGGACGACGATTCAGCTGACGGTGTTCTCGGCGATCGGCGCGCTGGTGTTGGGCACGGTGCTGGCCGCGATGCGGCTGGCGCCGGTGCCGATGCTGAACTGGCTGGGCACCGCCTATGTCAACGTCGTGCGCAACACGCCGTTGACGCTGATCGTGCTGTTCTGCTCGTTCGGGCTGGCGCAGACGTTGGGCATCACGCTGGCCGACCGGACGTCGCCGACGTTCATCGCCGACAGCGGGTTCCGCCTGGCGGTCCTCGGATTCATCGTCTACACGGCGTCGTTCGTGTGCGAGACGGTGCGTTCGGGGGTCAACACGGTTCCGCTCGGTCAGGCCGAGGCGGCGCGCTCGCTGGGGTTCACGTTCTCCCAGAACTTGCGAATCATCCTGTTGCCGCAGGCGTTTCGTGCGGTGATCGCTCCCCTGGGCTCGGTGCTGATCGCGCTGACCAAGAACACCACGATTGCCTCGGCGATCGGGGTGGCCGAGGCGGCGCTTCTGATGAAGGAGATGATCGAGAACACCGCGGCGGTGCTCGTGGTGGGATCGATCTTCGCGCTCGGCTTCGTGATCCTGACCTTGCCGCTGGGCTTGCTGTTCGGCTGGCTGGGCCGGCGACTGGCGGTGGCCCGGTGACGATTTCTTCCCGCGAGCAGATACATACTCGCGTGACACGCCGCGCGAACACTCGAGTTCGCGTCTGCTCGCCGAGGGGTGGTGAGCCGTCGTGACCGGGTCGTCGGTGCTTTTCGACGCGCCGGGGCCGCGGGCGCGGATCCGCAACCGGCTGATATCGGCGATCACCGTGGTCGTGGTGCTCGCGATCGCATGGGTGGTCTACGCGCGGCTGGACGCCAAGGGGCAGCTGACCGCCGCCAAGTGGGAGCCGTTCCTGACTCCCGATCTGTGGCGGACCTACATCCTGCCCGGCATCGAAGGCACCCTGACCGCGGCGGCGGTGTCGATCGCGTTGGCGCTGGTGCTCGGTTTCCTGCTGGGCGTGGGCCGGTTGTCCACGAACCGCCCGATCCGCTGGGTGTCGTCGGTCATCGTCGAGTTCTTCCGCGCGGTGCCGGTGCTGATCATGATGATCTTCGCGTACTTCCTCTACGCCAACTACGACGTGTTCGCGTCGAAGTACCTGGCGCTGGCAGGCGTGATCACGGGTCTGACGCTGTACAACGGCGCCGTGATCGCCGAGATCGTGCGCGCCGGTGTGCACGCCCTGCCGCGAGGGCAGGCCGAGGCCGCCTCGGCGCTCGGGCTGACGTCGGGGCAGACGATGCGGTCGATCCTGCTGCCGCAGGCCGTCACCTCGATGCTGCCGGTGCTGGTGTCGCAGGTCGTCGTCGTCCTCAAGGACACCGCGCTGGGATACCAGATCACGTTCGTCGAGTTGGTGCGTCAAGGCACCAACGTCGGGTCGTCCTACGGCAACTACATTCCGGCGCTGATCGTGATCGCGCTGCTGATGATCTGTCTGAACTTCACGCTGTCGTGGCTGGCCACCCGGCTGGAGGCGCGCCTGCGACGGTCCCGCAAGGGTCCGGCGCCGCTGGAGGCCGAGCCGCTGGAGTTGCAGGGCGACCGGAGTCGCGGGGTGTGACCGTCACACTCGCGGCCTGGGAGATCTTGCCCGAATCGGCCCTGCGCACCCTGGTCGACACCATGGTGCGGTTGATCGAAGCGTGCGGCGCGATCGTCATCATGATCGGTGCGCTGGTCGCTATCGTGAAATTCGTTGCCGCACTGGGTCGGCGCGACATCAACCAGTTCTCGTCGGTGCGGCTGTCACTGGCTCGCTTTCTGGTGCTGGGGCTGGAGTTCCAGCTCGCCGCCGATGTGCTGCGCACCGCGATCTCCCCGTCGTTCGCCGAGATCGGCAAGCTCGCCGCGATCGCGGCGATCCGGACGCTGCTCAACTACTTCCTCAATCGCGAGATCGCCCAGGAGCAGCGGGAGATCGACGCGCAGAAGCCGCCCCGCCCGGCGCCACCGCCTTGAGCCCTGCCTTCTCGACCGTCGTCGCCGAGGCGTCATGGTGTCTGGCCATCGCCGGCATCACGATCGGGGTGGCCACGCTGCTGGTCTTCCGCCGGCCACTGCCCGCGCTGCGCGCGATGATCGACCTGTTCACTGCGGCCGGCCTTCTGCGCCTCAGCGTGGACATGTCGTGGACGGCGATTGCCGGCGTCGTCACGCTCATTGCGGTACGACGTGTCATCACCCGCAGTCTGACCGCCGATCTCGGCGCAGCCGAACCCGCCGTCACCTCGCGCTGAACACCGGACTGACGCTGGAAGATTCGTCCCTGACCGGGCGGCGGGCCGCCAACCACGACCACACGCTGCCGATGACCGCCCAGAGCACCGCCTGGATCAGCACGGAGTACAGCCGGAAGTCGGCGAGCGTCTCGGCGGGAAAGCCGTCAGGCACCTCGTGGAAGCTCGGCAGCAGGGCGGCTGCCACGCACATCACCGCGGCGTAGCCCAGCACCGCGACGCCCGTGAGCCGCCACCCCGGCACACGGTGCGCGGCAACCACCACCGCGGCCAGCGCGGCGCAGGCGACCACCACCGACAGGATCGTCATCATCAGCGACGCTGAGGTCCGTTCTGCGACAGTGTCATCCAGCCCGACGCCGGGCGGGTTCGCCGGATACTTCAGCGCCGGGACGAGAGCGATCGTCACGAACATCCCGCCGGCCAGCAGGAGCGCCAGCGCAGTGGGGTTCGGCGCGACACCACGGGTGGCCAGGGAACGCGCCACCACGGTGTGCGCGACCGCGAACAGCACACCCATGACGACACCGAAGCCGATGACGCCGACGGCCGCACCGACGTTCTCCTGGACCGACCGGGTGAACAGCTCCGCGGCGTGGGCATGCTCGCCGCCGGCGGCGTGTTCGAGCGCCGCCTCGGCGTCCACCGCGGCGTCGATCAGCGGTGCGACCAGCACCCGGCTGACGAGGAACGTCACCGCACCGGCCACCACACCCGGCAGGAGATAGCGCAGAACCCCATTCGACGATGCCGTCAGTGGCACGGGAACCCCAGGAGATGGCGCGCGTCGTGGAGGAATTCGTGAATGTGGGTGTCGGACCCGAAGACCGACACCGCACCCTGGTCGTACCCCAGGAAGTAGTAACCGATCAGCGCCAGCAGCGTGATGGCGCTCAGCCGGGCGGCAGTACCGAGTCGGCCCGCGTCGACGTCGAGCCGGGGTAGGGCCAGGGCAGGGTTCGCATGGTTCATCGCCGTTGTTTCCTCAGTGGTCGTGGGCGACAGCGTGGTTGCCGTCGTCGGTGTGTAGGGGGGCGGTCAGGAGTTCGTGGCGGTCGACGAGCTTCTCCAGGGTGGCCACCCAGTGGTCGTAGTACTCCCACTGTCCGCGTTCGGATTCGGGGGTGCCCTCCCACTCCCCGATCGTCGCGATCAGGGTCTCCTGGAATTCACTCCACGGGTAGTGCCGGAATTCCGACAGGGCGAGCGCCAATCCGAATGCACGACGCTGCCATTCGTGGTCGAACTGCGGAGCCGCCTGGTCAGTGGTGCAGGTGTCGTGCAGCTTCATCGGGCCGACCCCGCCAGTGCGACGCCGATCATCGACTCGGTGGTGACCAGGTCCATCAGCATCTCGTCAGTGAAATCCTCAGTCCCGGAGGGCCTTTCGGGGATCACGAACCATCGCGAATGCCCGCTGGAATCCCAGACCTTGATCTCGGTCTCGGCCGGCAGGTCGACGCCCACCTCGGCCAGCACCGCACGCGGTTCGCGGGCGGCCCTGGCCCGAAACGTCGGATCCTTGTACCAGTACGGCGGCAAACCCAGCACCGGCCACGGGAAGCACGAGCACAGGGTGCAGATCACCAGGTTGTGGACGCCGGCCGTGTTGGCCACCGCCTGCAGATGTTCACCCTCCGCCCCGGCCATGCCATCGGGCAAGTCGAGCTCCGCGATCGCGGCGGGGGTGTCGGTGACGACCTTCTCGGCGAACACCGGGTCGGTCCACGCTTTCACCACGATCTTCTTGCCGTTGAGCGGGGTCATCTCGGTCTCGAAATAAGCGAGCACCTTGTCGACCGTCTGCGGGGTGATGACGCCTTTTTCGATCAGCAGCGCTTCGAGTGCGGCGGCCTTCTTGGCGCTGGCCTCTTCCCGGTCGGCCGGGTAGGCGAATTGATCGGTCATGACTCCTCCATCGGTTCCAGATAGGCCTCGAACAATTCGGCGTACAACGACAGCGGGCCCGATTCGGCTCGGGCACCCCAGATCTCGGCGGGGTCGAAGGCCACGATGTAGATCGGCATCGGAGCGCCGATGCCGTCGCCGGTCTGGCAGAAGTAGGCGTAGTCGCCTTCGAAGATCCTTTCCACGGTTCCGACCCGGCCGCGCAGGTATCCCGGAAGGCGGCTGTGCGCATCGGAGCGCGGGTTGGCGATCCGCACCGTGTCGCCCACGGCGAATATCGGGTGGGCGATGTCACGCCGCGGCGTGTCACCGGATCGCAAGTAGGCGATCACCTGCTCGTCGATCTCCGGGCTCTCGGTGGCCGGTGCGGAAGACGTGGTCTCGGCGATGCGCGCCGCGAGTTCCTCTTCGGTCATGTACCCCTTCTCGACGAAGAACGCCGTGATGCCTCCGAGCCACTTCTCGTAGTAGCGGAACTTGAAGTAGTCGAAAGGATTCATTCCCTCGGCCCCGGTCCGCAGGTCGGCCCAGGTCCATTCGTCGGCGAAGGTGGTGGGCACCGCGTCGATCGGATAGGCCGGCGCAGCGGAGCCCAGATGGTTCGACAGTCCCATCATCGCGACGTGGATGCCGAAGATGCGCTTCTCCCACTCTTCGACGAACACGCGCTTCTCGAGCGCCAATGGCGACGGCAGACCTTCCAGTCCGCCGAGATAGTGCTGCAGCTTCATCAGGCCGGATTTCCTTCCGTGGCAGGGGTTCCATCAGGTGCGGTGGCCGACTTCGCGGTCATCGCGGTCGCGAGGTATTCCGACAGAAGACCGAACGACGCTCCGAGCAGGCAGGCGACCGCCGCGACGAGGCCGGGGTGAGAGATCGTGGTGACGGTGACGTCGTTCCCTGTCCCCGCGACGGTCGACACCGTGGAGGCGAATCCGACCACGACCGCCGGCGTGGTGGACAGCAACCCGACCCACGACGCCTGCACCATCACCGCGCTACCCACGCCGACGGCGACTGCGACCGCGAGCAGGCTGCCGCCGAGCAGGTACGCGGCGAACAAACTGGCCGAGGCGATGACGACGCCGGTGAGATTCGAGGCAACCGAGCGCACCCACCCGGCGGGGCCGCCGCCGACGAAGAAGAACGATGCCCACGCCAGGAACACCACCCAGATGGGCACGGTGATGACCTCGGCGGTCAGCGCGACCGCGACGCCGCCGAGGACACCGATGCTCAGCGTCAAGGCCGTTCGAGAATCGATGAGCTCACCTTCGCCACAGATGACCGCGTGCCGGGCGGCATGCGTACTGTCAAAAAGAGCCTCACGGCAACAGGTTTCGCGTGCGTAAATCTCATGTGTCACCCGCCGTCCGGAGCGGACACGATCCCCGCAGTTCCGGACGTCGACACCGCCGCCGACACCGCAGATCGCGCGGCTGGCGTGCGCGTCTGCGCAGGCCGCGACGATCGGCAATGCCGTCGTAACAGCTCCGCGTTAGCGTCATTCGTCCGTGACGTCGCGAGCGAACGCGGTGGGACAGCGACCACAATCAGCGCACAGGGGGCGACGAAGGGGCACAGCCGGTGGCCGACGACAGCAGGGCAGCGCGGTCAGCGCGGCTGACCCAAGCACGCACCACGCACACTCGACGGTCGAAGGCAGCCAAGACCATCGTGTTCGCCCTCTACGACAAGGTCACGTTGCAGGACGTGGCGGCGCCGTTGGAGATCTTCGCGCGCGCCAACGATTTCGGAGCTGACTACGAGGTCATCCTCGCCTCCCCGACGGGTGCTGCGGTGGAGACCACGTCGTTCGTCGCACTCAAGGTGCACCGCGCGCTGAGCGAAGTCCCCGCGCGGTTCGACACCCTGATCGTGCCGGGCGGGGTGCCGCCGGATTTCGCCTTCACACCGGGCGAGCACGACATCCCTGAGGAACGGACGCCCGACGACGTACCTGCTGCGCTGGACATGGTGGACGTCCTGGCGCCGCGGGCACGTCGCGTCGCGTCGGTGTGCACCGGCGCCTTCGTGCTGGCCGCGCTCGGATTGCTCGACGGCCGCCGCGCGACCACCCACTGGGCGCACTGCCGCCATCTCGCGAGGGTGTATCCGGAGGTCGAGGTCGTCGCCGATTCCTTGTTCGTCCAGGACGGGCGATTCATCACCGGGGCCGGCATCAGCGCCGGCATCGATCTCGCGCTGGCCCTGGTGGAAAGCGACTACGGACCAGACGTGGCGCGGCGGGTAGCGCGATGGATGGTGGTGTTCCTCCAGCGTCCCGGCGGTCAGGCCCAATTCAGCGTGTGGACCGAGTCCGCGCCTGTTGTGTCCAGCGGGCTGCGCGCCATCCTCGACGCGATCATCACCGACCCCGCCGCCGACCATTCGATCGCCGCGCTGGCCGATCGCGCCGCCGTCAGCGAACGGCATCTGGTGCGCATGTTCCGCATTCACGTCGGCATGACGCCGGCGCGCTTCGTCGAGCAAGCCCGCTTGGAGGCGGCGAAGGTCCTGTTGGCCACCGGCGATCACGGCCAAGAGGCGGTGGCGCGCCGCGCCGGATTCGGATCCGCTGACACCATGCGGCGGACCTTTCGTCGCGCCCTCGGGGTCACACCGAGCATGTACCGCAGCCGATTTCGCACCACGGGTATCCAGCAGCCGCTGTAGCGCGAGCTCCTAGACCCGTCGACGCTCGCGTTCGTTGGCCAGTTCCGTGGTGACCACGTCGAGTGCCATCGTCTGGCTGTAGCCGCGCCGTGCCAGCATTCCGACCAGACGGCGTGCCACCTTGTTCTCGGCATCCCGGTCCCCCGGATCGCCGAGCTTCTCCCGACGCAACCGATCGCGGACCAGCTGCTCGGCGCGGGTCCGTTCTGCGTCCGCGTCGATGCCGGACAGCGCCGCGCTGATCACCTCGCCATCGACGCCCTTGTTGCGGAGCTCGGCAGCTAACGCGCGCTTGCCTTTTCCCGCATGCAGCCGCCGTGACCGCACCCACTGTTCGGCGAAGTCCTCGTCGTCGATCAGGCCGACCTGGGTCAGCCGATCGAGCACCGCGGCGCCGACGTCGTCGGGATAGCCACGCTTGGCCAGCTGCGTCTCCAACTCGGAACGGGTACGCGCCCGTGTGGTGAGCAGGCGCAGGCACAGGGCCCGCGCCTGCTCGGCACGATCAGAAGTCGACGGGAGCGGGGAGGACATCGTCATCCGTCACGACGGCGCCGATACCGAGCTTCTCCTTGATCTTCTTCTCGATCTCGTTGGCGGTGTCGACGTTCTCGAGCAGGAAGTTGCGGGCGTTCTCCTTGCCCTGCCCCAGCTGTTCCCCCTCGTAGGTGAACCAGGAGCCGGACTTGCGGATAAAGCCGTGCTCGACACCCATATCGATGAGCGAGCCCTCGCGACTGATGCCGCGGCCGTAGAGGATGTCGAACTCGGCCTGCTTGAACGGCGGCGAGACCTTGTTCTTCACGACCTTGACCCGGGTGCGGTTACCCACCGCGTCGGTGCCGTCCTTGAGGGTCTCGATCCGGCGCACGTCCAGGCGCACCGAGGCGTAGAACTTCAGTGCCTTACCGCCCGTGGTGGTCTCGGGCGAGCCGAACATCACGCCGATCTTCTCACGGAGCTGATTGATGAAGATCGCGGTGGTGCCCGAATTGTTCAGCGCGCCGGTCATCTTGCGCAGGGCCTGGCTCATCAGCCGGGCCTGCAGACCGACGTGGCTGTCGCCCATCTCGCCCTCGATCTCGGCGCGCGGCACCAGGGCGGCCACCGAGTCGATGACGATGAGGTCGATGGCCCCGGACCGCACCAGCATGTCGGCGATCTCCAGCGCCTGCTCACCGGTGTCGGGCTGGCTGACCAACAGCGCGTCGGTGTCCACGCCGAGCTTCTTGGCGTAGTCCGGGTCCAGTGCGTGCTCCGCGTCGATGAACGCGGCGATGCCGCCGGCGGCTTGGGCATTTGCGACGGCGTGCAGGGCCACCGTGGTCTTACCGGAGGACTCCGGGCCGTAGATCTCGACGACGCGGCCGCGCGGCAGCCCACCGATTCCGAGCGCGACGTCCAGGGAGATCGAACCGGTCGGGATGACCGAAATCGGCTGGCGGACCTCGTCGCCCAGCCGCATCACCGAGCCCTTGCCGAAGTTCTTGTCGATCTGCGCGAGTGCGAGCTCGAGAGCCTTTTCGCGATCAGGTGCCTGCGGAGCCATGGTCATACCTCTTCTGGTAGTCGTTGTTGACCGGTTCTCGGTCGGTTGGCCGTGACGCTAGGCGAGACCACCGACAAGTTTGTTTCCGATGACTGCGGTCGAACTCCACCCACAGTAGACGAACACCTGTTCGATTCAAGCGGACACGCCGACGGGATAACGTTTCCGACCATGACGACGCCCCAGGACGCGCGCATCCCCGCCGGTACCGAGCAGCTCGCCGCATATCTCTACACCCCGGACCACACCCAGGGACCCACCGCCTGCATCGTGATGGCCCACGGCCTGTCGGGCACCCGCGACGACGCCCTGCCCGGCTACGCCGAGGCGTTCTGCGCCGCCGGCCACACCGTGGTGCTGTTCGACTACCGGCACTTCGGCGCCTCCACCGGCGAGCCGCGGCAGCTGATCGACATCGGCCGTCAGCAGCAGGACTACCGCACCGTCATCGCCTGGGCACGCGGCCTCCCCGGTGTCGACCCCGACCGCATCGTGGCCTGGGGGTCGTCCTACAGCGGGGGCCACGTCCTCGCGGTCGCCGCCGACGACCCCCGTCTCGCCGCCGTGATCTCCCAGGCTCCGTTCACCGACGCCCTGGCCTCGATGCTCGCCGTGCCCACCCGCATCGTCCCCGCGGTCATGCTGGCCGCGGTCCGCGATCAGCTGCGCGCCTGGCGCAACGCAGCGCCGGTGATGCTGCCCGCGGTCGGCGATCCCGGCGAGGTCGCCGCGATGACATCCCCGGACGCCAAACCGGGCCTGGAAGCGATCCGTGGCCCGAACTCGTTGTGGCGCAACGAGTTGGCGGCACGCCTGATGCTGCGGTTCCCGTTCTACCGACCGAGGACGAAAACCGCCCGGCTCGCCATGCCGCTGCTGATCTGCGTCTGCGACGACGACAAGGTCACCCCGCCCGGGCCGACGGTGAAGGCCGCAGGGCGAGCCCCGCGCGCCGAACTACGGCACTATCCGTACGGCCATTTCGACATCTATCACGACCCCCAGGTCAAGGCCGACCAGGTCGCGTTCCTCGGGCGCGCGCTGGCCGCGCGGTAACCGTCACCACTGCTCGCGCGGCACGTCGAAGTCCGCGCACAGCGCCCGCCACACGTCGCGGGGTTCCACGCCGTCCTCGATGGCCTGGGCGGCGGTCCGGCCACCCAGCGTCATCAGCACGTGGTCCACCAGCATCGACGACGCCCGCACCGCCCCGAACTGCCGCTCGACCAGCTCTCGGAATTCCGTCAGCCGCACACGGCCAACCTACGCGGAAGCCCGCAGGGCGTCGTGACAGACCTGAACAGGATCGGCCACCGCACCTGCGGTGGCGCCGGCGCGCCGCGCCGCGTCACGGTAACGGGACGAGCCCAGCACCGCGGTGGTGGCCGCGCCCAGGGTCTCGACGTTCAGCGGTCGAACGAGTTCCGCACTGCCTTGGCGCACAAGGCGATTGGCGATCTCCCACTGATCGCCACCGCCGGGGACCACGACCATCGGCACTCCGGCGAGTAGGCCTTTGGACACGATGCCGTGGCCGGCGCCACACACCAGTAGATCCGCCCGGGACAGCAGCTCGTCCTGACGACCCAGCCCCACCACGGCCCACGGCGGCACTTCTCCATCCGGCCCCTGCAGCTGCGACACGGCGACGCGTGCGCCTTGCGGCAACACCTGCCCGGGAACCAGGGTCTGCAGCGCCAGATCGGCGAGTGCGACCGCCCCGGTACTCGCCGTCGACGGCGCCACCATCACCACGGGCCCGTCCCCGGGCGGCAGGTCCAGCACCGCCGTCGTCGGCTCGTAGTGCAGCGGACCGACGACGACGGCCTCGGCGGGCCAGTCGGGGCGCGGCACCTCCAGCGCGGGCAGCGTCGCGATCAACCGGCGCAGCGGGCCGGGGTCGGCGGCAGGCAACCCGATCTCGACGCGCACAGCGGCGCGCTGGCGCAACCCCGCCCGCCAGGACCGTGCGCTGAGCGCCCGAAGCATCGCATCGCGTGCCCGGCCCGTCAGCCCCACACCTGGGGCCAGCCCACTGCCCAGCGGGGGCAGGCCCTTCGACGGCCGGTACAGCGGGTGGGTGTTCAACTCGATCCACGGCACACCGATCAGGTCGGCCACCAGACCCCCGCAGGTGGTGATCGAATCCGACACCACCACATCGGGAGTCAGCGATGCGATGCGCTCTCTGTTGAGCACCGCCATCCGCGCCGCGCGCTCGTGGATCTTCGCACCCGCGTCGGCGTCGTCGTCACCGGTCATGACCCGCAGGCCGTCGAGCTCGACGGCGTCGAGCCCCTCCCCCCGCGCCGTGTCCAGCCACCGGGTGCCGGTCAGCAGCGTCGGCACGTCGCCGGCGGCCAGGAAACGCTGGCACAGCGCGATCGCGGGGAACGCGTGGCCGGGGTCCGGTCCGGCAACCACCGCGACACGCATGCGGGCTACCCTGCCACAGCACCTGCCGTTAGGGTCGATCGGTATGACCGACGAGGCCCGCCCCACCCTGCTGCCGACCACCGACAACGCCGCGCTGGTGCAGAAGTTCCTGGTGGCGCTGCAAGACGAAGACTTCGACACCGTCGAATCGCTGGCCGCGCCGGATCTGGTCTGGCAGAACGTGGGGTTGCCGTCCCTGCGGGGACGCGGCCGCATCATGGGTTTGTTGCGCCGCGGCGAAGGCAAGATGGGCTTCGCCGTCGCCTTTCACCGGGTGGCCGCCGAGGGCGGCACGGTCCTGACCGAACGCACCGACGCGATCATCCTGGGTCCGCTGCGGCTGCAGTTCTGGGTGTGCGGGGCGTTCGAGGTGCGCGACGGACAGATCACGCTGTGGCGGGACTACTTCGACATGGTCGATGTCATGGTGAAGGCGCCGCTGAAAGCGCTCGTCGGACTGGTCGTCCCGGCACTACGACCCCGCTTCTAGGCCGGCTTTCAGGCCCGCAGCCTGCCCAGCTCGTCGAACGCCTGCGCCCATCCGGTCAGCCGGTCGGTGGCCGAGGTGAGCTCGTCGCGGTAGCGCCTCTGCACCATCGGCGAGCTCGACATCGAACCAGAGTTGGCGGCCGACACCAATTGCGCTGCCGCCGAGACCATGTCGCTGTACTGGCGGGCACCGCGATCGAGCTGCGCGGAAAACGCCGCGATCGTGGGCGCCAGATGCGGACGCGACTGCGGAGCCGAGCTGACCGTGCGCTCCATCGACACCACTTCGGCGGCAGTCGCAGACATCGTGGCGGCTGTCCGTTCGGCGGCGGCACGCAGCTCGCGCAGCTCCCCCTCCGGCAGGAGACGGCCGCGTTCCATCACCCCGAGCAGGGACACGAGTCCACGTTCGGACGACGTCAGGGCCGCCATCGGCGCCCGCGCGGCCGAACCCCACGGCGGCAACCGGCGCGCCGCCGCAGAGCGGGCCGGAGGCAGCGGCTCTCCGCGCAGCCACCGGTACCGCAGGAACGCCAGCGTCGCGAGGAACGCGGCACCGACGGCGATCGGCGACGGGATGAACAGCGCCCACACCGGGGTGTTCCACGAGGCGAGCAGCGCGGTCACCCCCACCCAGAACACCGACGAGATCGCGAAGAACACGCCGAGGCGCAGCGCCCAGCGCCGTTTGCGCAGCAGCTTGGCACGCGGGTCGGCGGCAGCGTTCAGCTTGTCGGCGAGCGTGCCCGACCACTCCGCGGCGGTGTCGATGCCGCGCTGGGCGAGCGATCGCCAGGCGTCGGGTCGTCGGGTCCGAGTGCTCACCACATGCTCCCGTGAATGTTATTGCGACAGCGGATTTTCCGGTGCCGGGTTGGCAGCCGGGGTGGCCGGGGTCTGGGTGGGGGTCGCAGGCGCCTGGGCCGAGCCGGCGGGCAGCTGCTCACCGCGCATGACGCCCGGATCTGCTCGAGTCGCGAGTGGCCGGCCATCTCCGACGCTGGCCTGCTGCACTTCCATCATGCGGCCCTGCACCGAGTTCTGGGCCAGCTCGGCGGCGCCCATCGCGTTGGCGTAGCGGCGTTCGATCTTGTCGCGCACCTCGTCCAGGCTCGGGGTGGACCCCGGTGCGGCGATCTCGCTCATGGACCGCAGCGACGCGCTGACCTGTTCCTGCATCTTGGCCTGCTCGAGCTGGGACAGCAGCTTCGTGCGTTCGGCGATCTTCTGCTGCAGCACCATGGCGTTCTGCTCGACGGCCTTCTTGGCCTGCCCCGCCGCCTGCAGGGCCTGATCGTGCAGGCCCTTGAGGTCCTCCACGCTCTGCTCGGCGGTCACCAGCTGCGCGGCGAACGCCTCGGCCGCGTTGTTGTACTCGGTGGCCTTGGCGGGCGTCTCCGGAGGCAACGGCCTGGTCGGCGAGCGTCAGAGCCTGGCGCACGTTGACCTGGAGCTTCTCGATGTCGGCGAGCTGGCGGTTGAGCCGCATCTCCAGCTGGCGCTGGTTGCCGATCACCTGGGCCGCCTGCTGCGTCAGCGCCTGGTGCTGGCGCTGCGCCTCTTCGATGGCCTGCTGGATCTGCACCTGGGATCGGCGTACTCGTCGACCTTGGAGCTGAACAGCGCCATCAGGTACTTCCACGCCTTGCTGAACGGATTGGCCATGAGAACGTGTCCGCCTTCTCGAAGTCTCGGGTCAGTGGAACAGGGTCACCGACGTGGGTCGCCTGTCATCGCAGGTACCCAACTTATCGGTTCTGTACATCTCGCCACACCCCTGTGGGGATCAGGCGACCGCCATGGAGACGGCCTGCGAGACGGCCTGCGGGATGACGACCTTGGTGCTGGCGTCGATACGCGACGTGTTGACCCCGGTGCGGGCTTCTTCGAGCGCCATGTCGTCGCCGGCCTCGGACAACACCGAGACAACGGCACGTCGAGCGCCCCGCAGATGGCGCTGAGCAGTTCACTGGAGGCTTCCTTGCGGCCGCGTTCCACCTCGGAGAGGTAGCCGAGGCTGACCCGCGCGGTGTCGGAGACTTCACGCAGGGTCCGGCCCTGCTCGACCCGCACGCGCCGCAACACGTCGCCGATCACTTCGCGCAGCAGTGTCGTCATCGCGCTCTCCTCACCTCAGCTGTCGGCCGCAACACCCGCACACCATGGTGGCGTGTTACTCGACCCAACGCACGACGGGCCCCGGATGGTTCCCGATGCGTCCGCTCGTGGGCTCTCGGTATCACTGATTCTCGACGAGGACGTGCAGCCGGTGCAGGGCCGCGTGCGTCGCGGCGAGCCGGATCTGCCAGCGTGTTGCCGTCGAGACGCAGGGCGAGCACCTCGGTGTCGACGGGTCCGGCGAGCCCCACGAACACGGTGCCGACCGGATGGCCGCCGTGCGGTTCGGGGCCGGCGACGCCGGTCAGCCCCCACCCCCCAGGTGGCGCCGCAGCGCTGCTGTGCGCCGACGGCCATGGCTCGTGCGGTGGGCTCGGCGACCGGGCCGACGTCGGCGAGGAGTTCGGGGGCGACCCCGGCGAGCGCGATCTTGGTCTCGACGGTGTAGGTGATGAGCCCGCCGCGCAGCACTGCACTCGCAGCCGGGCACTCCGGCCAGCGTTGCCGCCACCAGCCCTGCGGTCAGTGACTCCGCTGTCGCGACGGTCTGGCCGCGCACGGTCTGGCTGCGCACGGTCAGGTCCGCGACCAGCGCCCGGGGCGCCCTCGTTCTCGAGAGGATCACTGTCGAGCGGGTCGGCCACGCGAGTCCCTCACCGCCGAGATGAAGTAGTCGGCCCCGGTCAGGACAGTGAGCACCACGGCGGCGAGCATGACGATCCACGCACCGGTGGACCAGGCACCGGTCAACGGCAGGATCAACAGCCCGATCGCTACGGCCTGCACCAGCGTCTTGAGCTTGCCTCCGCGACTGGCCGGGATGACACCGTGCCGCAGCACCACGAGCCGCAGCAGCGTGACGCCGAGCTCACGGGCCAGGATCACCACGGTCACCCACCAGGGCAGGTCGCCGAGCATCGAGAGCCCGATCAGGGCCGCACCGATGAGGGCTTTGTCGGCGAGCGGGTCGATCAGCGTGCCGAATTCGGTCACCATGCCATAGCTGCGGGCCAGGGCACCGTCGAGCCTGTCGGTGATGACGGCGACCGTGAACACGGTGAATGCCATTGTCGCCAGAAGGTTTCGTGGCCGTCTCCGACGAAAAGGAAAGCCAGGAACACCGGGACCAGGATCAGTCGCACACCGGTCAGCGCATTGGCCAGATTCGCCACCCGAGCGCGCGGGACCACCGGATCGGTCTGTGGTTGGCCCGGCACCGACACAGAATACTGGTTGCCCGAACCGATACCCTTCCCCGTGTGAGCTCAGATCCTGGTGAGGTGGTCGTGCGTCGGGCCAGGACATCCGACGTGCCTGCCATCAAGGCTCTCGTCGACGTCTACGCGGGCCGCATCCTGCTCGAGAAGAACCTGGTGACCCTGTACGAGTCCGTGCAGGAGTTCTGGGTGGCCGAAGTCGAGGGCGAGGTGATCGGGTGCGGCGCGTTGCACGTGCTGTGGTCCGATCTGGGCGAGGTGCGCACGGTGGCGGTGCATCCGAAGGTGCGGGGCCGCGGCGTGGGGCACGCGATCGTCGATCAGTTGCTGGCCGTGGCCACGGAGTTGCGCTTGCAGCGGATCTTCGTGCTGACCTTCGAGACCGAGTTCTTCGGCAGGCACGGCTTCCGCGAGATCGAGGGCACGCCGGTGACCGCGGAGTGTCTACGAGGAGATGTGCCGGTCCTACGACACCGGTGTGGCCGAGTTCTTGGACCTGAGCTACGTCAAGCCCAACATCCTCGGCAACACCCGCATGCTGCTCACGCTCTGACCCCCTCCCGCCCAAACCGACATTTGGGCGGGAAAGTGCGAGAGCATCGCGCCATTTCGTCGATCTCGGCGCGACGAGACCGACGCGACGAGACCGGAGCGAATCTCAGTCCGCGTCACCTCCGACGGCGTCGCTGCCCCCGCGGATCAGGGCCAGCGTGCCGGCCAGCTCGTCGGCTTGACCAGCACCTCGCGCGCCCTTGGAACCCTCGGAGGGCCCGACGATGCCGCGCGTCTCCATCAGATCCATCAGCCGGCCCGCCTTGGCGAACCCGACTCGCAGCTTGCGCTGCAGCATCGAGGTGGAGCCGAACTGCGACGACACCACGAGCTCGACCGCCTGCAGGAACACGTCCATGTCGTCGCCGATGTCGGGATCGACGTCCTTGCGCTCACCGGCCTTCACCGCGGTGACACCCTCGATGAACTCCGGCTCGGCCTGATCCTTGGTGGCGTTGACGACGCCGGAGATCTCCTCGTCGGTGATGAACGCGCCCTGCAGTCGGATCGGCTTGTTGGCGCCCATCGGCAGGAACAGCCCATCGCCCATGCCGATCAGCTTCTCGGCGCCGGGCTGGTCGAGGATGACGCGGC
>NZ_JAQIIY010000016.1:0-157790 GCF_036946525.1 Mycobacterium kyogaense
GCCACGTAGCACGGGGGTATCAGGAGGGGCACCGTGATGCCGAAGTTCGTGAACGCCGGCATCAGGTTGTTGGCCCAGTGCAGATGGCCCAGCAGGTCGAGCATGGGCTCGAGCAGACTGCAGATGAGGCCGCTGGCCATGACGATCAGCGGGATGTAATTGCGGCTGCGGACCGCGGCCCTGATCGCCCAGGGCAGGGCGAACACAACCACCAGCGCACCGGCGACGAGAAAGAACGCGATCTCGGCGCCCAGGCTGACGCTGAAGTCGCCCGGGGCGGGCTGAATGTTCGGCGGCCAGCCCTGGCCCTGGGCCAGGATCGCCCAATTCGTGTTCGACAGGGGATTCATCGGCTCGACCTCTCGTTGTGGAGTACTCGCGCTGTCGGGTGGCGTGACCTCAATGACCAGCACGTCACAGCGGCGCCTCCGCTGTGCACCGGCTCACACTAACACCGTGTCCAGACAATGTGTATAGCAATCTGAAAATAGATTAGATTCGATGGTCAGCAGGCTCGGAACGTGCTTTCTCGCAGGTAAGGTGACTCCGATGACGGACGTGACGCGACGGCCGCGCTCGGTGGACCTCAACGGCGTGCCGGTCGAGGCCATCTATGCGGCGACGTCCCGGCTCATGGAGCGCACGTCTTTCGCCGACATCAGCGTGGCGCACATCCTGAAAGAGGCGAACGTTTCCCGAGCGACGTTCTACTTCTACTTCTCCTCGAAGTTCTCCGTTCTCAGCGGTCTGCTCGAGGCGGCGATGGAGGACATCTTCGGAACAGTGCAGCCGTTTCTGCAGCGTTCGCCCGACGATCCACCGGCATCGGCGCTGGAGCGCAGCATCCGGGCGGTCACGCAGGCGTGGCATCGGCACCGGGCGGTGCTGCAGGCTGCCAACCAGCATTGGCACAGCGAGCCTGCGCTGCAAACGCTGTGGCTCGCGGTCGTGGAGCGCTTCGTCGCTGCGGGTGCGGTCGAGATCGACCGTGAGCGAGCGTCGGGACTGATCACGACGGATCTGCCGAGCCGAACGCTGGCGGCCACCCTCTTCTGGAGCACCGAGCGGGTGCTGCACGTCGCGGGGATGGGGGTCGACCCCGACCTCACCGACGAGGAGGCGATGATCGGTCCCCTCGTCGCGATGTGGAACGGCACGCTCTACGGCAACTGAGAGTCTGTCGCGCGGGCCAGCGTCAGTGACGTCATCACGAAGCGTTCGATCATCGCGCGTTCCTCGTCCTCAGGGAGATTGCGGCGCAGGATGATCGACGCGTAGACGGTATGTAGCCAGTCGGAGAGGTCGCGATTCGACAGGTCGTCGCGGAGCAGCTTGCGCGCGCGGCCGATGTCCAGCCAGGGCCGCCAGAAGCGGACCGCCCGCTCGACCAGTTCAGGTGACCACAGTGCCTCGTGTGCGGTGACGGGGCTTCCGTCGCCCAGCAACGTCGACAGTTCGGGATCGTTGCGCAGCATCTCGATGATCTGGACGGACAGATCGACGAAGGACTCCCGGAAGTCGCCGTCCGGGATTGCGGCGCCAGGGACGGAGTCGTCGGCGATCTCGACGATCCGCTCGATGGCCGAGGCGAGGATCAATTCCCGCCGATCGAAGAAGACCTTGTACACCATCTGTCGGCTGTAACCGGCCTCCCGCGCAACATCTGTCATCGTCACCGCGCGTACTCCGTTGACGCGGAACAGATCTCGGGCGGCCGTCACGATGCGTTCCCGAGCGGCTGCGCGCGGCGTCGGAGGCATGCCGGAAGACTACTCGTTTTGCGAGGGGAGATTGACAATCCAGTCAATGTGGCGTCATTCTGCATCCACTGTTTACATCAAGCCCAGTTTGTCACCTGGAGGTGCATCCCATGCCGCAGCCCGCAGGCGCCGGCAATCCGGCCACCGAGGAGCGGATCGCGCCCGACCCGCCGCCGCTCGGGCGCCAAGGGCCCGCGACGTGCCTGGCGCTCATCGGCCTCGTGTGGTTCGTCGTCTGCGTCGACGTCGTGGTGCGTTGGGTGACCTCGGGCGAGGAATTCACCCCGGCGCCGAGGGTGGGGCCCGACGTCATGGCCGACTGGCGGCTGGTTGCGCTGCGGATCTTCGAGGTGATCAGTCTCGCGGTGATGGCGTTGTTCGTCTGGTACTGCGTGGTCAAGCCGCTGCGTACGACCGGAAAGTTGAGCCTCGACGGGAAATTCGTCATCGGCGGCATCGTCTGCTTCGTCGCAGACGCCTTCCTCAATGTGCAGCAGTACCTGTTCGCTTGGAACAGTGCGAATGTCAACCGCGGGGTATGGGTCCGCTTCCTGCCGTTCCACAATACGGATGCCCCGAGCCGCTACGCGGAATCGTTGATCTGGGGCCCGCCGATGTACATCTATTTCTGTGCGGGGGTGGCCATCGTCGCGTGTCACGAAGCCACGCGCATCCGGCGACGGTGGCCGGCCATCTCCAAGTTCCGGTTGTTCGTGCTGATCTTCGTCGCCGAATTCGTCTTCGACTTCGTGGTCGAGAACGTGGTCATCAGGACAACCCATGCTTACGCGTTCGCGAAAACCTATGAGCCTCTGACCCTCTGGCCGGGTGCGATCCATCAGTTCCCCATCTACGAGTCGATCCTGGTGGCCTTGGTCGGGTGTGTGTTCACCTGGGCCCGGATGGAAGCGGGTGAGCGACCGGAGGGGGAGTCGCCGATCGAGGTCGGCTCCGAGCGCTGGCGTCCGTCCCTGAGGCCGCACGTCCGCAACCTCGCGGTGCTCGGATTCTGCATGGTCACGTTGGTGTTCGTGTACCACCTGCCGTTCAACTGGCTCGGGCTGATCGGCACGTCGTACGCCGATCTCCCGACGTACCTGCTGCCGGGCTGATCGGTGGATGCCATGGCGCCGGTGACAACGCTGGGAACCGACTCTCCTGTCTGGCCGCTGGGTCAGTGGATCGCCACGATCCTGACCTTCACCCTCGCGGCCTGGGTGCTCGTCTGGGTGGTCCGTCTGTGCCGCCGCGAGTCGATCGTCTGGCCGGTGTGGGTGCTCGTCAGCGGCACTCTCACCTGCCTGATGGAGCCGCTCTTCGATCATCTGTACGGGCTGTGGTTCCGCGAGCAGGGGCAGTGGCATCTGTACACGACTTTCGGTAGCCACCAACCGATATGGGTGCCCGCGGCATACCTGGCCTTCTACGGCGGCGCCACCGTCTTCGTCGCGCGCACCATCGCACGCAGACCCACGGCACGCACGGTGTGGACCATGTACGCGTTCATCGTGACCATGGCGATCGCGGCCGAGATGACCTACGTCAGCGTGCTGAAAGTCTATGAGTACCAGGACAGCCAGCCGTTCGTCGTTCTCGGCTATCCGATGTTCCTCGGCTTCACCAACGCGATGTCGGCATTGGTCAGCGGGATCGTGCTCTACCGGCTGGTGCCGCAGCTGACGGGGTTGGCCCACGCGTGTCTGATCCCCCTGGTGCCGATGGCTTTTGCGGCAGGGCTTTTCGGCTCCGGAATCCTGTATCTGTCGGTACGGCATTCGGTCGATGATCCGCCGATGCTGCTCGTCCATCTCGCCGCTCTGACAGTGGTCGTGAGCATCGCGGGCACGGTGGGACTGCTGACACGGCTGGTCGTCGTGCCGGGCCGAGGCGTCCCCGCTGCGAAATGAATGACAATTCACTCTTGAAAACAGATTCAAAAAAGGGTTACGCTGCGTTTGCGCATGGGCTGTGACCGGCACCACCATCGGCCGCCGACCCATCGGCTGCCGGTGCGCGCGAGTACCCCGATCCAAGGAGTGAAGTGTCCGGACACGCGATTTGGCTTGCAGCGCCACCAATTCCACCGCATCCCACCACGCCGATGCCTTTCGTACCCGAGGTGATCTTCACGATCTTCCTGGGGATACCCGTCGTCGTCATGGTGTTCTTCGCCATCAAGCATTTGCTGACCGGCCGCGGCCCGTTGTTGATGTACTGCCTCATCGGCGGTGGGATCGCGTGCCTCTTCGAGCCGGTCGTCGACACGCTCGGGTTGGCCTACATCCGTGAGCAGGCCACGTTGACGACCTTCTCGTCGATGGGGCGCGACTTCCCGCTCTTCATCAACTTCGTCTACATCTGGTACGTCGGCGGCCTGGCCTACCTCGCGTACCGCGTCTTCAGCACCGGGGTGACGCGCAAGGCGGTCTTCCAGCTGTACCTCATCGACGTGTTCATCAACATCTGGCTGGAGAGCCCTGGCGTTCTGATGGGTGCCTACGAGTACTACGGTCCGCAGCCACTGAACTTCTGGGGATTGCCGCTGTGGTGGGTGTGCGTGAATCCCATCATGCCGTTGACGGCAGGGGCGCTGATCTACAAGATGGGCCCGCACCTCAAGAGCTGGCGACTCGCCCTGGTCATCGCGTTCATCCCGATGGCGGACGGTATCGGCAACGGCGCGACGGCGTGGCCGGTGTGGACGGCGCTGAATCTGAACGCTTCGCTGTGGGTCACCCACTTCGCCTGGCTTGTGACGCTCGGACTGGCGCTGACCTGCGTGTGGGTTCTCTCCCACGTCGTCGGGCGGCCCGAGGAGGAGGTGTTCATCACCTCCAAGGCCGGAATCCTCAAGGCGGCGATCTTCGGAACCGCGCCGGCGCCGACGCAGGAGCCGGCGGAGGTTCGCTAGTCCTGTGGATTCTGTTCGGCGCGAACGACCTTGTCGACCACGGCGGCGGCATCTGCGGGGGCGAGGCCCATCGAGGAGAGCACCTGCTGGGCGAATGCCCGCTCAGGGTGGGTGTCGAGCCGGCTTTCCAGGATCTCTCGAATCAGGGCGAAGGCGCCCCCGATCACCGACGTGAGGAGCACGCTGATGTCCGGAGTGACGAACCGGCCGCTCTCGAGACCCCGCTCGATGGCGACCCGTGCATACGGGTGGAGGGCTCGTCCGAACAGGGCATCGGAGTGGCCGATGTTGGCCACCAGGCGGGCGAAGTCGGGATCGACGTTGGCCAGGTCGATGATGCGGAGGCAGCCGAGAGCCACGACCTCCGCGGGATCGACGGACTCCTTCTCGTCGGTGACGACGGTGGCCGCGAGCTCCTGGAGGCTCTCGGTGAAGATCGCCTCCAGGAACGCTTCTTTGGAGTCGAAGTAGTTGTAGAACGAGCCCAGCGCGACATCGGCTGACTCGGTGACGTCCTGGATGCGAAGCTTCGCAACACCTTTCGCGGCCACCAAGGATCGACCAGAGTCCAGCAGCATGCGGCGGGTGCGCTGGCTCTTGCGTTCGCTACGGCTTCCGGACTGGCTTCCGGGCTGTTTCGTCGGCACCTCGATATTGTCGCCCATGAAAGCCAATTCACACTTGAAAATTGATTCAGTATTAGATAAATTTCCATCCGTGCAGGTGAGCTGGATCACGACGAAGGGACTGACGTGACCGCGGGAACACATTCGAGGAAGCTTCACGTTCATCCGGGAGCCACCGACCTGATGGCCCCCCTGCCGGCATCCGGGGACGCCTGGAATCCCCACCTCATCCACACGCACTACTTCGGCTTCTCGATCCCCGAGGCGGCGATCGGTGGGTTCCTCTACGTCCGGTATCAGCCTGCCTTCCCGCTGTCCCAGGGCGGGGTGTGCATCTTCGCGGGCAACGACAACATCGACTACAACGACATGGCCTTTCTCGACTACGAGATCACGATGCCGTGGCCGACGATCGAGAACAACACCGTCAGAACCGAGAACGGACTGGCGATCGAGTTCATCGAGCCCGGGCGGACGGCGCGGATCACGTACACCGCCGACGACGGGCGGGCCGAGATCGACCTGCGAGCCGATGCGGTGACACCCCTTCTGGCGCGGGGGCACGTGATGCCGGGGGAGGAGGACCACCACGGCGATGTCTCGCGAAACCCCGGCGGCAGTGAGCAATTCATGCACATGACCGGACATCTGACGCTGGACGGAATCACGCACGACGTCGACTGCTACGCGCCGAGGGATCGGTCCTGGCATCAGGTTCGGGTCGAGCGGCGCGGCGCCGTTCCGGTTCCCCCGGTGGGCTGGTCGCCCATGTATTTCGGACCGGACCTCATCTTCAACCAGATCAGTTTCGAGCCGCTGGACACCGAACCGCGGTGGGCGGGTCTGTACGACATGGGGGACAGGCCATCGCACCACTACGCATGGGTGCAGCGCGGTGCCGAGTCACGATCGATCACCTCGGTACGCCGGAACGTCCTCGAGTACCACCCACGCCTGCACATGGCGATGAAGCAGGAGATCACGGCTGTCGACGACACCGGCGAGTCGTATCGCTTCCAGGGCGAGGCGATCGCCAGCGCCTCGATACCTGCGTGGCCCAACGCGACGTTCCGCGACTCGGTGTACCGCTGGGAGGACCAGCAGGGCCGCATCACTCACAGCACCTACCAGGAGATCTGGTTCGACACGTACCAGCGGGCGATGCGTTCGGCGCACTAGCGCTGTCAGCCAGACGCACTGCTGCCCAACCAATTCGGCCACCGCGTAACCGGGATGGCCACTGTCACCTGACCAGACGACGAGCGGAGAAATCCCATGGCCATTCTGAACACGCTTGACGAAGCGAGCGCCGCGACAGCACTCGAGACCTGGTTGGCCCGCATGCTGCCGGCCGCCGACGATGTGGCGATCTCGGGTCTGTCCATCCCGCAGTCGGCGGGCATGTCGATGACGACGATCCTGTTCCGGGCGTCGTGGACAGAGAACGGCAACTCGGTGACAGCGGAACTGGTGGCTCGCGTCGCCCCGCCCCAGCCCGGCGTGTTCATGGATCCTGACCTCGAGAAGGAGTTCACGCTGCTGAGCTCCCTGGCCGAGCACACAGCACTCGCGGTGCCGAAAGCGCGCTGGTACGAGGCAGATCCGGCGGTCCTGGGGTCTGAGTTCGTCGTCTTCGACCGCGCCTACGGCGATGTCCCGCCCGACGACCCGCCGTACGTGCTCGAGGGGTGGGTGCTCGACCTGGAACCCAGCCGTCGTGGGTTGCTGTACGACCGCGCGGTCGACGTCGTCGCCGAGGTCGCGGCCGTCGATTGGCAGGCCCTGGGGCTCGGTGAACTCCTGGACAAGCCGCAGTACGGGCCGACGGGCATCGACCAGCAACTCGGCTACTGGGAGGACTTCTACCGCTGGGCATCACGTGACGGGAAGAGCAGCCCCACGGTCGAGGCTGCCCTGCAGTGGGCCAAGGCGAACAAGCCCGAGGGTGAAGACTTGACGGTGAACTGGGGAGACGCCCGGATCGGGAACATCATGTACCGCCCCGACGACCTGTCGGTGGCCGCTGTGCTGGATTGGGAGATGGCCTGCATCGCCAGCCCGGAGATGGATCTGGGGTGGCTGATCCTGCTGGTGCGGTACTACTCGGAGGGCATCGGCGTACCCATTCCCGAGGGCCTACCCGACGGCCAGGCGCTGATCGCGGCGTGGGAGCGCGCCACCGGCCGGACCGCGCGCCATGTCGCGTTCTACGAGGCCTTCGCTGCACTTCGCCTGTCGATCATCATGGTGCGGGCCGGCAACCTGCTCATCAGTGTGGGGGCCTTTCCTGCCGACCACCAGATGCCGGTGTCGAACCCGGCCAGTCAGCTGTTGGCCACACTGCTGGATCTTCCTGCACCGCAGGGTGAATCGGCCAGTTATGTCGAGGCGCGATGACGACCCCCTCAGTGACACGTGGCTAGTTTCGGACTGGCACGCACATCGGCCTCGCTGAGATCAGGTGGCCGCACGGCGGCGAGGCTCAGGTCGGTTCCCGTGCAGTCGGCCGGGACCACCGGGCGCGCGATCCATCTCGCCGTCGACGTCGTGCGCTACTCGGTGCAGGATGCGCTGACGTTCCGGTTGCCGTTCGGTGAGTTCCTGTGGCAGTCCTGGGCGCTCCTGAAAGTGACTGCGACACCGGCGATCCTGATGGCCATCCCCATCGGCGGGATCGTCACGGTGGTGGTGTCGGGGCTGGTGTCCCAGCTGGGTGCGACGGCTCTCCTCGGCGCGGCGAGCGGGGTCGGCGTGCTTCGGCAGGGCGCGCCCGTCACCGCTGGACTGCTGATGGGAGGTGCGGCGGCCTCGGCGATCGCATCGGACTTCGGTGCGCGTGCCATCCGCGAGGAACTCGACGCCATGCGAGTGCTCGGCGTGGATCCGGTGCGGCGCCTGGTGGTGCCCAGGTTCCTGGCCCTGCTGCTGATCGCACCGATCCTGACGCTGGTCATCATCGTATCGGGCACAGCGTCCGCCTTCCTTCTCTCGGTGACCGTCAACGACGTTGCACCAGGCAGCTTTTGGGCTTCGTTCGGCACCTTCGCCAAGATGACCGACGTGTACTTCGCCCTCGCGAAGGGAATGGTGTTCGCCGCGATCGTCGCCGTCATCTCGGCGATGCGGGGGATGGAGGCCAAGGGCGGCCCCCGCGGCGTGGCCGACGCCGTCAACGCAGCTGTGGTGATCAACGTGGTGCTCATCTTGTTCGCCAACCTCGCGATCACGCAGATCGCGACGATGTTCTTCCCGACGGCGGTGGCGTGATGTCGGCGCCGGCCACCCTGAGATACCCGCTGACGCGGTCCGTGCGGGCGGTGAAGAAGCCGCTGCTGGGAATCGGGCACTGGGCGTTGTTCATCGGTCAGGTGTTCTTCTACCTCCCGCTGACACTGCGCAAGTACACCCGGCAGACGTTGGCCGCGACCATCAACATGGCGTGGGGGCGGGGTGCGCTGATCGTCGACGGCGGCACGATCAGCGTCCTGCTCATCTTGGGCGTGGCGACCGGCGCTTCCCTGGGCATCGAAGCACTGGCGATTCTCGACATCCTCGGATTCGGTTCCCTCTCAGGGATCATCGGCGGAGTCGGCGCGGTCCGCATCCTCGGGCCGATCGTCGCGGGCATCGCCTTCATGTCGCAGGCGGGCACGCGGATGACCGCGGAGATCGGTGCCATGCGCATCTCGGAGGAGATCGATGCGGTCGAGACCCTCGGTCTGCGGCCCATCCCGTTCGTGGTCGGCACTCGCCTGATCGGTGCGCTCACCTGCGTCATACCCGGATACCTGCTGACCCTCATGGGGGTGTTCGCCACCATCGAGCTCGTCGCAGTGACGTTCAGCGGTCAGCCCGGCGGTACCTACACGCACTACTTCGTTCAGTTCCTCACCCCGATGGACCTCCTGTACTCGACGATCAAGCTGACCATCTACTGCGTGGCGGTGACGCTCATCCATTGCTACTACGGATATTTCGCCTCGGGTGGTCCGGTCGGCGTCGGCCAGGCCTCGGGTCGCGCCGTGCGCGCCAGTCTCGTGACGATCGTCGTCCTGGACTTCGCGACCACGGTGCTGCTCTGGGGAATCCGTCCCGAGTTCGTCTTCAGGGGTTAGCGGGTATCGCATGTTGAGAGGATCAGAGCAACACCAGGAACGGGTCCTGCTGACCATCAGCGGCTGTGTGCTGCTGTGCATCGCACTGGTGGTGTATCTCGGGGTGGCGAAACCCTTCAGCCGGTGGACGGACGACCCTGACGCATTCGTCTCCGTCGTCATCAACACCCCCTATGTCGGCCAGGGTGTCGAGAAGGGCACGCCGGTGGTTCTCCACGGTGTCTCGGTCGGACAGGTCACCGCTGTCAGCAGTACCGCCTCCGGTGGCGTGCGGCTCGACACCGAACTACAGGCTCAACCCACCCGCGGCCTCACCGACGCCATGAGCATCGACTTCCGCCCGATCAACTACTTCGGTGTGCCCGGGGTCAACGTCACCCCGAACGCGGGTGGTCGGGTCCTCCACGACGGTGCGGACCTGTCGCTGATGCCGACGGGCAACTTCACCCTGTCCGAGTTGCTCAACCAGATGGGGTCGGTGTCGGCGAGTTCTCTGACACCGCAACTCATCTCCGTCATCGACCGCGCCACCCGGTATGCCGACGGTCTGAATCCGGCCGTGGAGTCGGCGGTCACGATGGCCAGAGCGGTCGATGCCGTGCAGACCGTACCCACCGACGTGCTGCTGACCAATCTGGCGACAGCGGTCGCGGCGTTCCCGCCCTTCGCGGACTCGGTGCTGACCGTCGGCACACGGCTGATCAAGTTCGACTACTACCCGGGGCAGGTGATCGACGAAAGTGCCGCGGCCAGTGTCCCGAGGTTGCAATCCCCGTACCTGCAGGCCGCGCGCGTTCCCGACCTGGGCGATTTCTCCGAGGACTACTACCAGAAGCAGTTCCTGGTCACCCTGGATGTGGTGCAGAACGGTCTCTTCGGCGCCGTGGGCAAGCTTCTCAGCAGTCACGTCGACGATCTGACTCCGCTCATCCTGGGGATCACCGCGATCACCGACACGGGCCCCGTGCTGCTGCGCCCGCAAGACGTCGCGCAGAAGCTCGCCGAACTGCGCACCCGCTTCGAGCGGCTCTACGCCGGAAACGGTGAACAGCGCGCCGTGTCGGTCCGAATCCTGTTGGACAGCTTGCCCGGTGTGGCGGCCCCGCTCGGTGTGACGACGGAGGCAACGCCATGAGCATGATCGCCACCGCGTGGCGGATGGGGCTGGCCATCGTCGTCGCGATCGCCTTGTTCGTCCTGCTGCAGAACACGCTCACCAATCCCGTCGCGGTCACCACCCGCACCTACACCGCGGATTACACGGACGCATCCGGTCTGCATCCCGACGGTGACGTGCGGGTGCGTGGCGTCCGCGTCGGAAAGGTCAAGAGTGTCGAGCTCGCACGAACCAACGGGCAGAACGTCGCTCGCGTGGTCTTCACGCTCGACGACAAGTACGGCATCGTCGGCGTCACCCGGCTCGCCATCAAGTTCCAGGCGCTCACCGGTGTCCGCTATGTCGACGTGACCAATGCCGTGGAGGGATACCGCACGGAGGACGTGGTGACCGACATCCCGACCTCGATGACGCAGCCGTCGTTCGATGTGACCGCATTGTTCAACGGATTACAGCCCGTGCTCGCCACCTTGAGCCCTGACGAGATCAACACGTTCACGGCGAACGCCGCGTCCTTCCTGACCGGGGACGGCAGCGGCTTGGCGCCGCTGCTCGACAGCATCAGGCGGCTGACGCAGTTCGTGTCCGATCGCCAGCAGGTCGTGGCGACACTCATGAACAACCTGGCAGGCATCGCGGATGCCATCGGGGGCTCGTCGGACGAGTTCATCCACCTCGTGGATCTGGCGAATCAACCCATCGACAGCGCCAACAAGATCCTCGACGAATTCCGCAAGGATCTGCTCTACAGCAAGGACTTCTTCGATCCCACGACGCGGCTGCTCCACAACGCCGGCTTCCGCAACGGCATCAACGTCGACGAGGCGCTGGACCGCGCCTCGAGCAACCTCGACAACTTCTTCGACGCCTTCAAGCTGGTACCCGTCATCAACGAGAACATCCCCCCTCCGGGCGATGACGGTTCGGCGCTGGAACCGTGCTCGCACGGCAACTTCCAGCTACCGGAAACAATGGATGTGTTACTCAACGGCCAGCGGGTGGTGCTGTGCAACCGATGAAAGTCAAGGCAGCTCTGCGTAGTCCGATCACCTGGGGTGTCGGCGCGATGGCCTGCGCGATGGTGGTGGCATTGGTTCTCGCCTACCTGTACGCCAACGAGCCGGGCACCAACAAGATCGTCACCTTCTACACCGACGACGCGAATGCGATCCGCACGGGTGACGACGTCCGGATGGCGGGCATCAAAGTCGGAACGGTCACAAACCTGGCGTTGCAGCCGAACGAGGTGCGCGTGACGGCGAAGATCGACGATGACGCATTCGTCGGAGATCAGTCGCAGGTCGACGTCCGCATGCTGACCGTGGTCGGCGGCTACTACGTCAACATCGCCTCGATGGGAAGCGTCCCCTTGGGGGCCCAGGTGATACCGAAGTCGCGAGTCACCATGCCGTACAGCCTGGTTCGAGCACTCACCGACTCCACCAAGATCACCACCGGGGTCGACACACGCCCCGTCAACGAATCCCTGGATCAGGTCGCGCAGGGATTGAGCGGCACCAACATCGAGGTGGTCTCGACGGTGATCGATGCCGGGAACGCATTGATGTCGACGGTCGAACGGCAACGCGGCCAGGTGACGAGCATCCTCAACCTCTCCGACGAGTACATCCGATCCCTGTCGGCGTACCGCGACAAGTTCGCGCAACTGGTCAGGAAGGCGTCGATCCTGACCCAGACCCTGGTGATCTACGACAGGGGGTTCTCCCAGACGCTGCAGGGCTTGGGCGACGTGCTCCTCGCGCTCAAACCCCTGGGGGACTTCTACGAGACACACCGCATCGAATTCGTCGAGAAGGTGCGCTCCTTCTTGGAGAAGGGCCGGTTGTTCGTGGAGCGAAACGGTCTGATCATCCGGGGGCTCAAGCGAGTTCAGAATCTGTTCGACCGGGTGCTGGACGCGCAGAACGCGGAACCGGCGCTGCTGGCAACAGATCTCTGCGTGCCCGTTCCGGGGAGCGCGTGCTGATGGCCGCGATGCGCCGAGCACTCGCGACGCTCACCGTCACAGCCGCCGCCATCGGCGCCACGTCGTGCACGACGGGAAACCGGGACGAGGCCAGAAGTTTCTGCGCGATCATGCCCGACAGCGTCGGCCTCTACGTCGACAATCCGGTCACACATCTCGGCTTCCCCATCGGAAAGGTCGATGCGATAACGCCGTCCGCGCAATCCGTGCGGGTGGACTTCTCCATCGACGGCAGTCAGCAGATCCCTCACGACGTCACGGCGGTCACGAGGTCGACCTCCATCCTGGCCGACAGGGCGCTCGAGCTCGTCGGCGACGACGACACCTCGGAGCATCTCGCGGCCGGAAGCTGTATCCCGCTCGACCGTTCGGTGACACCGAAGAGTCTGTCCGAGGTCATCGGATCCTCGACCACCTTCATCAACGCCATCAACCCCGCCGGGTCGGACAACATCGGTCGGGTCGTCGACGGAATCGACCAGGCCGTGCGCAATCAGGGAGCGCCCGCCCGCGACCTCCTCACCACGACATCGGCTGTGATGGACTCGCCGGATCAAGCCATCGGGGACCTCGGCTCCATCACGACCAATCTGCGGCAGCTCACGACCATGCTGGTCGACCTCAATCCGACCATGCAGGGCGTCTTCGACGACGCGGCCACGTCGGTGGCCCGCGAGGCCTCCGACACCTTCAAAGGCGCGAGCGACTCGTTCGAAGGAATCCTTCCGGTCATCAACGCCGCGTCGAGCATCGAAGCCGAATTGGGCCCCCAGGTCCAGCAACTGCTCGACGCCACCTCGGTCGCAGTCCGGAAGGCGAGCCCCCGCGCGCCGTACTACGCGAGCCTGCTGAACGTGGCGCCGCGGGTCCTGAACGGATTGGCCAACCTCGCCAACAATCACGACTTCACGCTGTATTACCGTCCGCCGCTGTACCGGCTGCGGACGCCCGACGGGGTCCTGCAGTGCAACATCATGAACGCCTCGATGCCCGGCAGTTGCGCGAACGTCAAGGGCACTCCGTATGCGGTGGATGTCGCTCTCCTGCAATATGTTCTGACCCAGGCGGCGCAGCGATGAGGGCGCGAGTACGGACCGCGGTGGCGGCCGCAGCGACCGCTCTGCTCGTCTCGTCATGCGCAGCCGTCGACGTCAACGACATCCCGGCTCCCGGCATGTCCTACGACGACGGGTACGACGTCGTCATGCAGTTCGCGAGCGCGCTCAACCTGCCGGACCGGGCCAAGGTGGTGCTCGACGGCGTCACCGTCGGTGTCGTCACCGAGGTGGCGCTCACCCGCGACGATGTCGACGTCACGGCTCGCATCGCTCGCGGTGTCGTCATCCCCTCGGATATCCACGCGGTGCTGCAGCAGGCGACTGTGCTCGGCGACATCTACGTCGCCCTCGAGCGGCCGACGCCCGGCGCGGCACCGGCGCCCGCGGTGCACCCCGGCGGCGCGATCCCGCTGGCGCAGACCACCTCGCCGCCACAACTCGAAGACACCATCGCGAGCCTGGCAAACTTCGTCTCCAGCGGTTCGATCCAACGCGCCCAGAACTCCGTCATCCGGCTCAACCGCGTCATGCCCTCCAGCGATGAGGTGCGCCGCTTGACCACCCGCGTCGAGACCGATCTGTCCGCACTGTCGACCAACCTCGACAAGGTCGACCAGCTCCTCGACGGTGCATCGAAGACCGCGGCAGTGGTCAACAGCCACATCCCACAGCTCCAGTACTGGTTCTCACCCACGGGGCAGCGGGGATTCGAGCACATGATCGGCGTGGCGAACTACATCGGAACGATCCTCCCTGGAATCGGGAGTATCACCCTCGGCGGTTACTGGCTGGTGCCCTTCCTCAACTCGCTGGCCGATTCGACGGGGGCACTGCAGCAATCGAAGGTCGCCACCGAGACCGAGATCCCCAAATACAGGCAGCTGTTCACCGACTTCTTCCTGCCCGTCGACAAGTACCCGGCGATCAACATCACCTCGATCATCGGTCCCGACGGCCGAGAGCTGTCGGGCAACGTGGGTGACGTCCTGAGGATTCTGGGAGCAGCGCAGTGACGGTCTTCAAACTGCGTGATGCTCTGTCGTTCCTGGCCTTCGGGGCGATCATCGCCGTCGTGATGGTGTACTTCGCCTCGTTGGGGCTGCGGATCACTCCGCCGTCGGACCGAACCACGCTGTCCATGGACGTCCCGGAGATCAACGGGCTCGTCGTCGGCTCCAACGTCCTGCTCAGGGGTGTCCCGGTCGGAAAGGTGACCAGCACAACGACATCCATCGGAGCCGCCAATGTCGGCTTCTACGTGGATGGTCGGTTCCCGATCCCCGTGGACACCGAGGTGCGCCTCGAGAACCTCTCGGCGCTGGGCGAGACCTACATCGAGCTCCGTCCCCGCAGTTCGGGCGGTGAGCTGCTGCACGACGACCAGCGCATCGCCACCGAATCGGTGGTTCAACCGCCCTCGATCTCCGAACTGGCGACCAGCGTCGTGCGGGTGCTGCACCAACTCGACCCGGATGCTCTGTCGCGCATCATCAACGAAGCCGACACCGCCCTGCCCGACCCAGCCCGTGTGCTGCCCAACCTGGCGCGCACGAGCACCACGTTCAACACGATGCTGAACAGCTTGAACGGCGAAGGCCGGGCACTGCTGTCGAACTTCCAGACACTGCTGGTCAACTCCGAGTGGGTCAGCCGCGACATCACGGCGATCGTGCCCGACCTCAACACTTTTGGCATCTATGGTCAGGACTTCTTCAAACACCTGCCGGTGCTGTTCGGCCGTGATGCCCCGCAGAAGATCCGCAATTTGAACAACCTCGTCGCGCGACTGCAGAGCTTCCTCGACGACCGCGGTGGTGACCTCAAGATCCTCGGAGAGGCGATGCAGCCCAAGCTCAACGAGATCGCCGGCGTGCTGATGAATTTCGACAGCGGCCAGATCCTGGATCACTTCCTGCAGCAGGTTCCCGCTGAAGGCGCCATCACCCTGCGGGTCAGGCCATGACATCCACGTCGATCAGAAAGGCACGACGATGACCATCCAGGAGACCACGAAAGAGGCGGCTACCGACGACGTCGACGACTCGGCAGACGTCGGCACCGCCGCCGGATCCGAGGGCACCGAGACGGTGCGCCGCAGGGGATCGGTGTCGATCAGCCTGCGGACTCTCACCGTCGGCGCAGTGATCACCGTGCTGACCGTCGCGGTGGCGGTGCTCGGCTGGCTGTACCTCGACGCCCGCCGGCAGGTGAACGCCCAGAACGCCCGCGCCGCCGACGAGGCGCACGCCGAGAAGATCGCACTCGACTATGCGGTCAACGCCGCGACGATGGATTTCAAGGACCTCCAGGCCTGGCACGTCAAGCTGATCGCGGGCACCAGCCCAGAGCTCAGCAAGAAGCTGTCGGACGCGGGCACATCGATGGAACAGGTTCTGGTTCCGCTGCAATGGCATTCCACCGCGCAACCACTGGTCGCCAAGGTCAGGTCTAACACCGGCGGAATCTACGTGGTCGACAGCTTCGTCAGTGTGCAGACCAAGACCGTGCAGGCGCCCGAGGCGTTGCAGTCGACGGCGACCTACAGCACGACGATCGACAGCAACAACGGATGGCAGATCACCGATGTGGGCGGAATCGGCTCGGCGATCGGCCCGAAGTGAAGCGCTCCGCTCTCGTCCTGTGTGCCTGGCTGTGGTCGGTGGTCGCCGCCATGGCGAGCCCGGCAGCGCACGCCGATCCGAACGACATCGTCCCGGTACCCGATGTGCCGTCGGACAGCGCGCTGATCCGGCCCCTCCCGGTCGTCGTTCCGCAGGTCACCGGGTGGACGCCGAAGTACCCGTTCCCGTACGACCAGACGAAGAACGCGGTCACCCCCGCCGACGTCAGGGCGATGGACGAGATGTGCCAGTGGTACACGATGCAGTACGCCACGCTGCGGGCGCAGATCGACAGGCTGCAGTACAACCGGATCGGCCCGGACGGCAAGGACTTCGACTACAGCCGGGATGGCATCCAGCAGCAGGTCGACATCGTCACCGGCAACATCGGTCACGCCGTCGACTACCTCACTCCGCGCGCCCTGTCGCTGACCCGGGCACAGAACAGCTTCGGCGACCTCTACTTTCCGATCTACGAAGGTGAGGCGTTCTTCAAGCTGTGGGAGCAGCTCTCCAACGTCAACAACGGGATCCTGGCCCACCAACCCGACTGGTTCACCGGACCGTCGGTCCTGAAGGCCAAGCGGTGGGGAAGCGACATCCACCGCTCACATGTCTGCGAATGAATCCGCACAGGGAGGGCACATGATGTCGCCACCGTACGGCCGTGCGACAGCGCTGTCGGTTGTCGCGCTGCTTGCCGTCGCTGTGGCCGTGGCGCCTCCAGCCGCAGCGGATGTCACCGATGCTCTCCGCAGCGCGGTCTTGGCTGCCCGCGGTGCGGGATGCCCACCGCTGCACGTCAACCCGGTGGTCGACCAGGCTGCGGAGGCGATCAACGCGACGACGGACGCGTGGCTGAACCATGCCTCGCGCGCGGTCCCGGAGACCGACGCGCTCCCGGTGCTGCACGACCTCGGTTACGGCGGCACGAAGGCCACGATCCTCTCCGGTGCTGCGAACCAGACTGCCAACTCGATCAAAGCCGTTCTTCTGCAGGGGTTCACGAAGATCCCTGACTGCTCGTACACCGACCTCGGCGTCAGTGCCCTGTACAACGCGCAGAAGGACATGATCCTCACGACCGTGGTGCTGGCGGCATGAGACACCCTGGCATGAAGCACCGTGGTGCTGTCGCGTCGGCGGTGGTCGGTCTGATTGTGGTGCTGCTGGCGCCGCCTGCCCAGGCGGAGGACACCGTCACCTACGACATCTTCTCCGACTCGGTGGGTGCGCTCGCCGGTGTCGAGTATCGCGACACCGCCGGTAAGCACCTGCTGCGCGACGTCGTGCTGCCGTGGCGATTGACGGTACCTGTGGCGGATGCCGCGAGTCCGACGGGTGACGGCGCCGAGCTTCGTGCCGACTGGCGTCCGAACTTCCGGACAGCCGCAACGGTCGGGCGAGTTCTGCAGGGCCACTTCGTGACGGTCAGGATCTGGGTGGGGAGCGAGCTGTTGTGCGAAAGCATCCTCGACGTCGGGAACGCCACCTGCTACGGCAGTGTGGCGCACCGAGCGGAGAACGAGTCCTCGCCGGGCAATCTGCCATGACGGGCCGTGCACGTCTGCGGCCGGCCCGATGGATTGTTGTCGTGTTCTGCGCGACCGGCCTCGGGGCCGCGCTGATGCCGGCGGCGCAGGCGCAGCCGAACAGCGGATCGCCGTCGAGTCCCTACCCGCCGGACAACCTGATCCTGAACTACTACCAAAAGGCCACCTACAGCGACTATTTCACCGCATCGTCCGGCGGCGTGTGGTTCTCGACCCCGCTCGGGTTGAACTGCGGTATCTGGGACCGGGGCAGCTTCGGGTGTTCCGGCGACATTCGCGGTGCACCACCAGGGACGACGAACATCGGGTGGGTCAACGGCAACATCGTCATCCGGTACGACTGGCTGCTGGGTGTCCAGTTCCCGCCGGGCAGAGCGGAGCGCGCACTTCCGCCGCGCACATACCTCGAATACAACGGGACCCGATGCGCCACCATGGCGGACACGAGCACGTATTGCTCCCGTGGCCCTTTCAGGTTCTACATCACGCCCACGCACACGTGGCTGAGTCCGCCGTGACGGCTGGATGGCAGGAGAACGAGATGACGAGTCGAACATCGTGGGCGGCGCTGCTGCTGGGAGTCGCGACGGTCGGCATCGCGGTGTGTTCACCCGCGCAGGCACAGCCGCTGACCCCGTTGGCGCCGAACGAGATCCACTATCTGGAGCAGCTGCGCCGCGTGTTCGCCGTGAGTCGGAACCCCACGTCGTTCCGCAGTGACGGTGAGTTGTTGACGCTCGGCCGGTACGCCTGTGACGAACGCCGCGCCGGACTCGTGGGGTCTCCGGTCACCTACGTCGACCCGGTGGTGACGCAACTGGCGTTCATCTCCCTGTGCCCGCAATGACATCGGTCCGCAGGTGCGCGCACCGGCGCCGGGGCTGGAGGCATCTCGTTGCCGTCGTCGCGGTGACGACGATTGCTGTGGCATCCCCTCCGGTGGCACGGGCCGACGATGCGTCCTTCGTCGATGCCGTTCACGCACTGGGATTTCCGCAATCGGCGCCCAATCTGGTCAGCACCGCCGAGTCCGCCTGCTACTTCCTGCGGCGCGGCCGGGACCCACAGCAGGTGCTGGAACGCATCCTCCGCTACACACGCGTCGAGCCTGACCAAGCCCGGCAGTTCTTCGTCCTCGCGACAACGGAGTACTGCCCGCAGTACTCAGACCTGGCGCGTCACAGCCAGGTGTATAAGCCCATCAGTGCGAGGTAGAGGATGGCCAGGTAGAGGTCGAAGCTCCGGGCCAGAGCACCTGGCGCCGAACGTAATTCCATGAAGTCCGACCCGATGAAGCGGATCTTGACGATCGCGATCCCGAGCACCAACGCAGTGACCACGGTCGGCGAGAAGAATTGATGCCCGCCGATGGCCCATGTCGTCGCCGTGAAGCCGACGAGCAACGCCCAGACGAGCAGAGTCCGTCGCGGCACGAACACGCGAGAGGTGGCGACCGTCATGAGTGCACCAGGTAGAACAGAGCGAACATGGCAACCCACAGCAGATCCACCAAATGCCAGAAGACGCCGCCACTTTCGATGACCTGAGTGTCGCGAGCGTCGGGAATCGCGCGCCGGGTCAGGGACCGCATGTAGACGAGGATCACGGTGCCGACGACCACATGGAAGAAGTGGATGCCGGTGAACGTGTAGTAGAGCAGGAAGTAGATGTCGGTCGTGGGCGCCATTCCGGCCGCGAGCTTCTGGGCCCATTCGACGGATTTTAGGACCAGGAACACTGATGCGCACAGAATCGCCGCCGTCACGGCTCGGTCGGCGACGCGACGCGCTCCCGCCCGGTACGCGTGAACCCCTTGGGCAACAGCCAATGACCCGGTGAGTAGAACGATGGTGTTGACGATGCCGATATCGCGGTTCATCGCGGCCTGACCCGCGGCGAAGGTGGCCGGCGCCTCGGCCCGGTAGTACATGAACGTGAGGAACAGTGCGCCGAATGCGAGAAGGTCGCCGAAGGTCACGAACCAGATGCCTGGTTCGCCGGGAACACGGGGAGCCGCCGGATCTGTGGTGCCGGGCAGATCGGTGATCGTCATCGCCGCTCCGCCGGGTGGGTGCGCCGGAGGTCTTCGCGCTCGCGGCGGACCGCGGAGATCGTCGCGTGGGTCATGATCAGGAACCACGCCCCGAACGCGTTGGCAGGTATCCAGAATGCGGCGACTCCGTTCCACGCGAACGGTCCGCTGAGAAAGTAGAACAGTACGGGCCCAGGCAGGAACAGCACCGCAGACCATGCGTTCGCGTAGCCCACCCAGCGCGGATACACCGGTTGCGGTCGGCGGTCGGAGAAGATGGCCAACGCCAGCACGACACACTGGGCGAACGCGGGGGCGAACGGTCCGATGAAGGTCGTGAAGCCGAAATCGCTGAGCATCTCGGTGACGTCGGGATTGCGGTCAGGACGGTACGCGGCGACCAGGAAGATCAGGCACGACACGGTCGCGACAGCCGCGGTGACTGCACCCGAGAACACCTGGGTGTTCGCCAAGACCCGGGACGGTCCCTCGATGCGGCGCATCTGTGCGGCCACCACGGACGTGAACGGCGCCAGGAACATGATGCCGCCCATCGTGACGATGCACCCGGTGATGATGCGGTACTGGTTGTCGGTGAAGTAGGCGACGACCTCGGCCTGCGGCTTGACCGGGGACGGGGCAGGGATGAACCCGGCGATCAGACCCCAACCGGCGAAGAACGCCACGATGAACGCGACTCCGCACCACGCCGCCCCGATCTGGATGCGGGCGCGAAGGTCACGCTCGCGGGCCAGTTCCGGAGATTCCGAGGCCGGGACATCCACGTGCGCATGCTCCCTGAGACCGTCCACTCTGCGACTTTAGCCACAATTTGAATTGGTTTTCAATAGTGAGTGATGATTCATCTGCGGACGACACGGGGTGCGTAGAGACGATGACTGAGTTGTGACCCGCCGTCGCTGACCGTTTGGCGGGTAGGGCCTCGGGTATCGCTCCATCATGGCTGACAGTGGCACGTCGATACGCGCGGTTGCGTTGGTATGCAGCCTGAAACCGAGTCCGGCCGAGTCGAGCAGTGCGCTCATCGTTGAGCATGTGTTCGAGACCCTGCGTGCTCACGATGTGCACTGCGACGTTGTGCGCTGTGTGGACTACAACATCGCGCCGGGCACCGATGCCGATATGGGCGACAGTGATCAGTGGCCGCAGATTCGCGAGAAATTGCTGGCCGCCGACATCCTGCTGGTGAGCACGCCGACGTGGGTGGGCCATGCGTCGTCGGTGGCGCAACGAGTGCTCGAACGGCTGGATGCCGAACTGTCGAACAATGACGATCAGGGGCGGCCCGCGATGTTCGGCAAGGTGGCGATCGTTGCGGCCGTGGGCAACGAAGACGGCGCGCACAAGATCGCCGCCGATATGTTCCAGGCGCTCAACGACATCGGCTACACGATCCCTGCGCAGGGGTCGACGTACTGGAACGGCCCCGCGATGAATTCGACCGACTACAAGGATCTGGACGAGGTGCCTGAGGCCACCGCGTCGACCAACGCGATGGTCGCGCGTAACGCCGCGCACCTCGCCCGGGTACTGCGGCAATCCCAGTACCCGCCCGTCGAGTGAGAGGAGCGATGATGCCGGATACATCACGAGATCCCGTCGACCATTCCCGCACGAACCGTCAGTTCGCCGGTGAAACGATGAAGGCGGGCAAGAACGCGGTGGGCCTGATCGGTGTCGGGCTCGGTGTGCTGTCTTTGGTGATCGCCCTGTTCTCGTTCGCCAACGGCTCACGCACCACCGGAGTGGTCGCAGTGATCCTTGCGGTGGTCTTGGCCGGTGCCGGATTCGCGTGGCTCACCTTGCGGCACCGCAAAATCGTGCGGAAGACGGAGGAGTGGCACCGGGATCACCCTGAGGTGCCCTACGAGCCACCCACGAGTTGAGGCTCAGCGCCCAGCGGTGAAACGCTGCAGGAACTGTCGCGTGCGATCTTCTGTGGGCGTGTCCAACACCGCTGCAGCCGAGCCCGATTCGACGATCTGACCGCCGTCCAGGAAGCAGACGGTGTCGGCCACGTCGCGGGCAAACGCCATCTCGTGGGTGGCCATCACGATCGTCGCCCCCGACGCCGCGAGTTCTCCGACGAGAGTCAGGACCTCGCCGACCAGCTCGGGATCCAGCGCGCTCGTGATCTCGTCGAGCAGAAGCAATTTCGGCTCGTAGGCGAGCGCGCGTGCGATGGCGACGCGCTGCTGCTGGCCGCCGGAGAGCTTATCGGGGTAGGACGTCGCATGCGACTCCATACCGACCCGGGCCAGCAGTTCGCGTGCCCGCTGCTCGGCCTCGCGCTTATTGCTGCCGTGCACCACCCGCGGGGCAAGCGCGACGTTGCCCAGCGCAGTCATGTGCGGGAACAGGTTGAACGACTGGAACACCATGCCCACGGCCTGGCGTGCCTCTTCGGCGTTGACCCGCGGATCGCTGATGTCGCGGCCGCCCAACAGGATTCGCCCGTCGTCGATCTCCTCGAGCAGATCGATGCACCGCAGCAGCGTCGACTTACCCGACCCGGACGCGCCGATGAGCACGACCACCTCGTGCTCGGCCACGTCGAGGTCGACCCCGGCCAGCACGGTCCGGTCGTGATACGCCTTTACCAGGCCCTGCACCTGCAGTAGCGGACTCACAGCGCGCCCTGCCGTGTCGCCGACCGGCGCGCGACCCAGTCGGCCAACCTCGCCGACGGCACCGCGAGCGCCACGAACAGCAGCCCGGCCACCACGTACGGGGTGAAGTTGTAGGTGGTGGCGGACTGGATCTGTGCGGCGCGCACCGCGTCGACGGCACCCAGCACGGAGATCAACCCGCAGTCCTTCTGCAGCGCGACGAAGTCGTTGAGCAGCGCCGGGGTGACCCGGCGGGTGGCTTGGGGGAGCACCACCAGCCGCATGGTCTGGCGGTAAGTCAGGCCCAGCGAACGGGCTGCGGCGAACTGAGAGGGATGCACCGATTCGATGCCGGCCCGCAGGACTTCGGCGACGTAGGCCGAGTAGACCAGCACGAGGGCGAGACCGCCGAGGATCACGGGGCTGGTCGGCAGTCCGGTGAGACGTAGACCCGGCAGCCCGAAGCCGACGAGGTAGAGGCAGATGAGCAGCGGCAGACCGCGAAACAGGTCGACGTACCCGGTGGCCAGGGCGCGCAGCGGGAACCACACCGGCCCGCGCAGGGTGCGCAGCGCGGCGAGGGTGAGGCCGACGATGAGGACGAGGATCTGGCAGACGATGAGCACGCGGATGTTCAGCCACAGCCCGTTGAGTAGGGCGGGCAGGCTGTCCCAGCCGATGCGCAGGTTGAAGAACGAGTCCCGCACGCGCGGCCACCCCGGCGCCGACGTCACGGCGAAAAGCAGAACTGCGGCGAACACCAGCGTCGACAGCAGCGCCACTAGCGTGGATCGGCGCGCCCGCGCCTGCCGGTAGGCGACACGGTCGATGCCGACGGTGGTCACGACAGGACCGGTGCGTTCCCCGCCTGGGCGAGCCAGGTCTTCTGCAGTTCGGCGAGTTCGCCGCGGTCACGGAGTTGGTCGACGGCGCGGGAGACGCACCCCGTCAACGGGCTGCCCTTGTCGAGGACGATGCCGAACTGTTCGGGCTTGTCGGTGCCGGCAGGCAGCTGTCCGACGATCTTGCCGTCAGTCAGCTCGGCCTGGATCTGGAACGCGGTGGGCAGGTCGACGACGAGACCGTCGATCTGACCGTTGGCGAGCGCGGCCTTCGCGTCGTCGTTGTTGTTGAACACGGCGACGCCGGGGTCGATCTTCTGGGCGGCGGTGTAGCTCGTGGAGCCCACCTGCGCGCCGAGCTTGAGGCCCTTGAGGCCGTCGACGGTGGTGACGTTGGCTGCCGGAGAGGACTTCAGCGCGACGACGGTCTGTGTGACGTCGTAGTAGGGAGAGGAGAAGTCGACGGCCTGCTTGCGTTCGTCGGTGATGGAGAACTCGTTGAGATCGGCATCGAATTGCTTGGGTCCGGGTGCGATCGCGGCGTTGAACGGGACGCGAATCCAGGTGACGTTCTCCTTGGCGTAGCCGAGTTCGTTCGCGACGGCGTAGGCGACGGCTGATTCGAACCCCTTGCCGTTGGCGGGGTCGTCGCTGTCGAACCAGGGGGCGTAGGCCGGCTGGTCTGTGGCAAAGGTGAAGGTGCCGGGCTTCAGGGTCGTCAGGGTGTCCTTGGTGCACGTATCGGCGCCGGCCGAGGCCGACAACGAGGCGGCCGGTTGCTCGTCGGCCGGGGCGCAGGCGGTCATGGCCGCGGGAACGACAGCGAGCGCGCAGAGGACACCAGTGAGGCGATGCATGCGCGGCATCATCGCGCATTCGGCCGCCGGACGCCATGGATCCGCTCCAGGTGATCGGTGACGGGCGGATCAGCCGTGCCGACGCCGATACTCGGCGGCGGCACCAGGATGCAGCGGAATCGTGCCGGTCTGGATCAACGACTGCGCGTCGAGGAACTGGCTCCCGATTGCCTGGGCCGGGACGAGCGACGCCGGATCGTCGAGGAGAACGTCGACCATCCCGGCGACGAGCGGGTCGGGGACGTCGCGGCGGGCCAGCAGCAGGTTGGCCACGCCCACGGTGGTGACGGCGGGGTGGGAACCGTACACGTTCGCTGGAACCGAAACCGGTTCGTAGATGGTGCCGTATCGCTGTCGGAGCGTCGCGACCACCGCTCCCAGATCGAGCAACCGGATATCGGCCGCCACATCGGCGAAAGCAGGGGTGGGTAGGCCGCCCGCCCACATCGCCGCGTCGACCTCGCCTGCCGCGAGTTGTGCTGCGGCACTGTGCATCGACTGCTCCACCCGGCGTGTCTGCGCGGAGATCCCGACGATGTCGAGCACTCGGGTCGACAACGTGGTGGCACCCGATCCCGGTGCTCCGATGCTGACGACGCGGCCCGCCAACTGCTCCGGTGTGGTGACGGGCGAGTCGCTGCGGACCGCGACCTGGAAGTAGTTCTCGTAGACGCGGCCGATGGCCGTGAGGTCGTCCGCGACGGCGAGGTCCTGGGCGATGTCACCGAGGCTCATGGCGAGGTCGGCGCGGCCGAACCGCAGCATCTGCAGGTTCTCGATCGAGCCGCCGCTCTGTAGCGGCTCGAGCGTCGCGATGTTCGAACGGCCCGCGGCGGCGGCGAGCAGACCCGAGAATTCCCAGAAGAATCCGCCGGGCTCCCCGGCTGCGAGCCGAGCACGGGGTTCACCGGTGCTGCGGCACGATGCGGCCGCGAGCGCGACCGGTAACAGCGCGATGCCCCGCATCACGGACCTGCGGTCCATCAGCGGGGACATCGGCGTCATAACCGGCCAGCGTAGAGACTCAGACGAAGGCGCGGCCTTGTTCGCGGTCCAGGGCTGTCTCCGACTTGTTCTTCAGCACGAACAGGTACACCAGCAGCGAGATGGCCACCACGACGGTGACGTAGAGGATGAACCACCCGACATGGCCGCCGCCCTTGGCCGCCTGGTAGATCAGCGGCGCCGTGCCGCCGAACGCGGAGTTGGCCAGTGCGTAACCGAGGCCGACACCGAGCGCGCGGATGTGGGACGGGAAAAGCTCGGCCTTCACGATGGCGTTGATCGACGTGTAGCCGGTGAGGATGATGTAGCCGACACACACGAGCGTCAATGCCGTTGCCCACGAGGTGGTTTGAGGGAGGTAGGTGATCAGCACATAGGTGTAGACGAGCGCGCCGACACCGAAGAACACCAGCAGCGGCTTGCGGCCGACCTTATCGCTGATCAATCCGCCGATGGGCTGGATGAGCATCAGGAACGTCAGGCCGGCCAGGTTGACCCACGTTGCGGTCATGCCCTGGTCTTCGAACGTCGACTTCACGATCGCCGGCGCGTTGACGCTGTAGGTGTAGAACGCGATGGTGCCGCCGATGGTCACCAGGAAGCAGGTCAGCAGTGCCCGCCAGTGCGCCGTCATCAGCTCGCGCATCGAACCCGAGCCCTTGTCGTCACCGCGGCGAATGGCCTCGAGCTGCTCGGGGGTCAACGACTCGTCCATGCTGCGGCGCAACCAGAACACCACCACCGCGGCCACACCGCCGATGAGAAACGCGATGCGCCAACCGAACTCCTGGATCTGCTCACGGCTGAGGAACGTCTGCATGATCAGCAGGGTCAGCTGAGCCAGCACGTGCCCGCCCACCAGCGTCACGTACTGGAAGGACGAGAAGAAGCCGCGCCGTTCGCGGGTGGCCGCTTCGGACATGTAGGTCGCCGATGCGCCGTACTCGCCGCCGGTGGCGAAACCTTGGACCAGGCGGCACAGCACGAGGATGACCGCGGCCCAGACGCCGATGCTCTCCCGGCCCGGGGTCAGCGCGATCACCAGCGAGCACGCGGCCATCAGCGAGACGCTGAATGTCAGGGCGGCGCGGCGGCCGCGCCGGTCGGCGAAACGCCCGAAGAACCACGAGCCGACGGGGCGCATCAGGAACGTCACCGCGAAGATGCCGTACACGTAGAGGGTCGAGTTCTTGTCCGCCGAATCGAAGAACTGGCTTTCGAAGTAGGTGGCGAACACGGTGTAGACGTAGACGTCGTACCACTCGACGAGGTTGCCTGAGGATCCACGCAACGTGTTGAGAACGGCTCGCCGCGTGGCAGCCCGCGACGATGTGGGAGCCGGCGATGCGGCTCCGTCAGGGTGGGGGTCTCGCGTGGTCGAGTAGGTCATAGCTGTGCCTCCTTGTCCGTGACCGGCGAGCCTGACCCGTGGTCGACATCGCCGTCGTGTCACCACTGTGAAGGCAGTCACAGCCCGTTCGGAAGGCGCGGCGGCGATCCCTAACAGTCCCTTAGGACGGAAGTTCGTCGTCGGTGGACGGGCCCTCGGCGCGGGGGAGCCGCAGCTCGATGCGCAGCCCGCCCGTGTCGCCGGCGCCCACCTGGAAGTCTCCGCCCGCACGCTCGGTGAGGGCGCGCGCGATGGACAGCCCGAGCCCGGTGCCCTGCCCCACGGTGTTCGAGGCGCGGAAGAACCGGGTCGCGAGCAGCGGTAGATCGTGCTCGGACACTCCCGGACCGTCGTCGCAGACCCAGATGACGACCTGCTCCCCGTCACGACGGGCGCCGACGTCGACGTGGGCGCCCGGGCCGGCGTACTTGACGGCATTGCTCAGTGCGGTGTCGAGGATCTGGGTGAGGTCGGTGTCGGGGATGTGTGCGTACAGCCCCTCGGGCGCCGTCACGGTGGCGTCGATGGCTGAGTTGACCAGGGAGGTCGACCAGAAGTCGTGGCGTTCGGCGAGGACGGCGCCGACGTCGGCGGCGGCGAAGTCATCGTCGTGGCGTGTCTCGGCGCTGGCCAATGCGAGCAGATCGGCGACGATGCCTTCCAGGCGGTCGACCTCGACCGTAGTCTTCCGATGGGCGGCCGATGCAGATTCCGGCACCGCCATACCGAGGGTGTCGAGCCGAATGCGCAACGCGGCCAACGGGTTGCGCAGCGCGTGTGCGGAGTCGGCGACGAAGCGCCGCTGCGCCGCGGCGGCAGCCTCCACGTCACGCGCCGTGGTGTCGAAGGCTGCCGAGAGGTGTCGCACCTCTTCCGGACCGGCGTAGCGAGCTCTGCCGGTGTCGGGGTGGGCGGCCGCGGCGGCGGGTTCGAGGACGCGGTTCGTCAGGGCAGACACCCGGGCGGCGAGGTCGGTCAGCGGTCGAACGGTCCAGCGCGACAGCGCAACTGCGATCAGGGATGCGACGACGAGCAGCGCGCCGGCGCCGGCGACGATGGCCAACCACGCCTGGGTCACGTCCTTCTTCGCCTCGGATGTGGAGGCGGCGAGGATGACGGCGCCGTCGACCTGGGTGCCGGTGCCGACCGGGACAGCCACCAGGACGTCCGACGGCGACCAGGGCGTCACCGAATCCGGGAACCGGCTGCGCTGGTTGCGCAGGGCCTCTGAGACCGCGTCGGCGACGTTGTCCTGCGTGCCGGTGACGCCGGCGGCTGCTCTAGAGGTGCCGTCGCGACCGACGACCACGACGGGTTCGCCGTAGAGGCTGTAGTACCGGTCCACGGCCTGCTGCAGATCGACGGCGTGCGAATCATCTTGGCGGGCAGCCAGATCGGCGAAGTAGGCGGCGGCGGAAAAGCGGCTCTCGCTGAACCGTTGCAGTCGTTCGCGGCTCAGCGTGACGGCGAGCGGAATCGCGGGCCCGACGACGGCGATGGTGGAGTAGATGACGAGCACCAGCAGGACGCGACGCCACACCTCAGCAGCTCCACCGGTAGCCGTAGCCGCGGATGGTCGCGATGGCATCGGGGCGGGCGAGTTTGGCGCGCAGAGAGGTCATGTGGACGTCGAGGCTGCGTGAGATCGCGACGTAGGCGTCACCCCAGATGGCGTCCATCAGTTCCTGGCGGCTGACGGCTTCGCCGCGGCGGGAAACCAGGTAGGCCAGCACATCGAATTCCTTGGGCGCCAGCGAGATCTCGTCGCCGGCGACCTCGACGCGGCGGGCGTTGAGGTCGACGGTGATGTCCCCGGCCTCGACGATGTCCGGTTCCGGTTCGTCCGCGATGCGCCGGCGGGCGGCGACCTCGATGCGGGCGCGCAGCTCGCCCAGGCGGGCGGGTTTGACGACGTAGTCGTCGGCGCCGGTCCGCAGGGCGCGCACCACGGAGCGTTCGTCGTCGCGGGCGGTCAGCACGACGACGGGGATCTGGCTGACGGCGCGCAGCTGCCGCAGGATGGTCAGGCCGTCGGCGTCGGGAAGGCCGAGGTCGAGCAGGGCGAGGTCGACGTCGCGGTGGCCGAGCAGCAGATCGGCGCCGCGGCGCATCCGGACCGGGCAGTGGCCGACCTCGGCGAGGGCGTCGACCAGCGCCTCGCCGACGCCGTCGTCGTCCTCCACCACTGCGATGCGCATCGCCGACCACGGTACGACAGGATCGAGCCGGTCAGGCTCTCGTTGGCCGTTCTGGCGGTGTGCCGGCTCAGGCCGGCGTCGACGTCCGCATCGACGCCGTCACCCGTCCGAGGACTCTCGTCCGCCAGACCCGTGGAAGGAACGCCAGCGACCACGTCAGGAACTTCGCCTGGGCGCCGGGCACGATGGTGACGCGGCGACCGAGCGCCGCGAGCGCCGCGGACGCGACGACCTCAGGTGACGTCGCCGACGACATCGTCATGCCTGCCCGCGCCGCGAATCCGGTGTGTACCGGGCCCGGAGCCACGGACAGCACGTCGACGCCGCGGGGCGCGAGCTCGGCGTGCAGACCCTCGGCGAGGGCTTGCACATAGGCCTTCGTGGCGGCGTAGTTGGCTTGGCCGGGTACCCCTTGCCAGCCCAGGATCGAACCGAACAGCACGATGCCACCTCGTCCGCGCCTGACCATCCGAGCGGCGAAGAAGCGCGAGAGTTCCGCCACAGCAGTCACGTTGACGGCGATCATGTCGGCCTCGGTGACGGCGTCTGCGTCGGCAAGGTGTCCTGTCGCGCCGAAACCGGCTGCCAGCACGGCCAACCCGATGTCGACTCCGGCGACGGACTCTTCGAGTTTGGCGACACCGAGGGATGTACCGAGATCGACGGCCACGATCCGGGTGTGAACGCCATGTTGGGCTTCGATGTCTCGAGCGAGTGCACGCAGCGTCTCAGTGCGGCGCGCGACCAGCACGAGATGAAGGCCCCTGCCGGCGAGCTGGTGTGCCACCGCGCGGCCGATGCCATCGCTGGCTCCTGTCACGACCGCCCATGGGCCGTACCGGTCGGCGTAGCTCATGACTGCGTCTCCAGCGGATGCGAGGGGGAGGGCGAGGAGCACGAACAGTGCTCCGGCGAGGCACACCCCGGCGGCGGTCAGGCACCCCGCGCTCAGACCGGACAGGAATGCGTCGCCGACGGCTCCGCGAATGGGACCGGAGATCGCAGCGGGGGACTGTGCCGCGACAGCAAGCCCCTGCGCCAGGCCTTCGCCGGCGATAGCGCGGGCAGGATCGGGCAGGATCTGCATGTCCGCAGCATCATTGAGGTTGTCGAGGTAGAGCGTCGAGAAGATGCTGCCGAGCACGGCGACGCCGAGCGTGCCGCCGACCTGACGGGTGGCGTCGTTGACGGCCGAGCCGGCGCCGGCCTGCTCGGGTCGCACGACGCCCATGATGGAATCGGTCGCGGGGGGCACTGGTCAGGCCGAGTCCGCCGCCGAGAAGGACCATCTGGGCGGCCATCTCCGGGTAGCCGATGCTCAAATCGGAGACGCTGACCCAGGCGAACGCCGCCGCCATCAGGATCAGGCCCAGCGCCACAATCACTTTGGTGCCGATGCGACGGACGGCGAGCTGGGTGCCGAGCACAGAACCGATGGCGATGGACAGCGCCACGGGGAGAATGCGAATGCCGGTCTCCAGCGGGCCGAAGCCCTGCAGCAGCTGCATGAACTGCGTGATCAGGAAGATGAAGCCGAACAGTGCGAAGAATGCCACGGTGACGGCTCCGCTGGCCGCGCTGAAGCGCAGGTTGGCGAAGAGGCTCACGTCTATGAGGGGATCGGCTTGGCGGCGTTCCCAGACCGCGAAAGACATGCCTGCGAGGATCGTCACCGCGAAGCCGGCGAGTGTCGGTGGCGATGTCCAACCACGTTCAGGCGCTTCGATGATCGTGTAGACGAGCGCGGCGAGCATGACGACGGACAGCAGCAGTCCGCCGCGATCGAGGCGCGACGACGTGTCGGCCTTCGCGGCGGGGATCACCAGGGGCGCGGCGACGGCTGCGGCGAGCGCGATCGGGGCGAGAGCGAGGAACAGGCTGCCCCACCAGAACACTTCGAGCAGTGCGCCGCCGAGGATCGGGCCGATGGCCACGCCGAGGCCGGTGACTGCGCCCCACACCCCGATCGCTGCGGCGCGTTGGCGGGGGTCGCGGAAGGTGTCGGTGATGATCGCCAGCGTGGTCGGGTAGATCATCGCCGAGGCCACGCCCATCACCACGCGCATCGCGATGAGTTCGCCGGTGGTGGTGCACAGCGCCGCGCCGATGCTGGCTGCGGCGAAGAGGATCAGGCCGGCGATCAGTGTGCGACGGCGGCCGAACTTATCGCCGATGGTGCCGCCGGCCAGGACCAGGGCTGCGAACGCCAGGTTGTAGGCGTCGACGATCCACTGGAGGCCGCGTGTGGAGGCGTCGAGCGACGAATTCAGCGTGGGGAGAGCGACATTGACGATGGTGGTCTCGACGTTGATCGCCAGGGCGGCGACGAGGACGACTGCCAGTACGGCGCCGGGTCGTGTCGTCTTGCGGGTGACGCTGTCGGCCGTGGAACGGTCGAGCGTGCGTGAGGCCATGGAAGAACCGCCTTATGTTGACGCGGATAACTTGGTCGAGCATGGCAGTGCAAGTTATCGCTGTCAACATTTGGGTGTGATGGCTAGGTGATGCCCGCCCCGATGACGTCGAGCAGGCGCGCGGTGATCACCTTCTTGCGGGCGTCGTCGGTCGTGGCCAGCGGCCCGTCGAGGTAGAGGGCGGAGAGACCGTGAACCGAGGCCCAGGCGGCTTCGTCGAGCCCGTCGCGGTTGCGCTGATCGAGGAGGCCGGCGGTGACCAGGTCGTCGATGCAGCCGCTGAGGATGTGGAAGGGATGGCGGCTCGTCGGTATGACGTCGTCGGTGCGGCTAGGCGGGCCGGGAGTAAACGCGGCGCGGAACAGGCCGGGTTCGGCGAGCGCGAAGTCGACGTAGGACTGTCCGGTGGCGCGCAGGCGGGCTAGTGCGCGGGGGCCGCGGGGGCCGCGGTTGGGGACGTGGGCCAGCGCCTCGAGCATCTGGTCGCCGAGAAGGCCCATGGCGTACTCCTTGACGGCGGCGAGAAGCGCGTGGCGGTCGGAGTAATGCCGGTATGCCGCAGCGTTACTCACGCCGACAGCGCGCTGGACGTCGCGCATGACGACGGCATCGGGGCCGCCGGTACGAGCGAGTTCGACGGCCTGCTCGAGCAGCGCCTGACGCAGATTGCCGTGGTGGTACGAGCTCGCTGCCATGTTGACCAGTCTTACATCGGCGCGCGCCGCATCAGGGCCAAGGCGGCCTGAAGTATGTTCTGAAGGCGTACGCCCCCATAGCCCAATTGGCAGAGGCAGCGGACTTAAAATCCGCCAAGTGTCGGTTCGAGTCCGACTGGGGGCACCGAGAAAATGCAGGTAGAGGCAGTTTCTGGATCGAACAGACGATCGACTACCCACGCTTTCGACCCTCGCGTCAGCAGCGCGTCAGCAGTCAGCCGGTCGCGCTATGCGACGCTGACGCGGGCAACCGGGTCACTCCGGACATCGCGAGCGGCGACATGGCCCTCCCGGTCAGTGTGGTGACAGCTGGCGGGTCCGGACGTACCCTGCAGCTGTGCCGGTGACACGGCACCAACGCGCAGGAAACGGCGCGTCCGATTGAGTCGGCCCTTCGGGAGGCACGGCCACCGGAATGCAAACAGTCCGGCGTCGAGTAGCGGGCTGTCCATCCGGCTAGCGCGGAACGCGGTCCACCTTTCACTGACCGGTGAGTGTTGCCCGTGTTTCAACCCGAAGGGGTACCTATGACGCTTGACGACGACGCGGCTAGATTCGGCCGTCATTTCGAGGGTGGCTGGCGGCGCCACCACCGTCCAGCCCGCGCGTTCGCGCCCGCGACAGCAAGCCACAGCCACCCTCGTGGCATGTCACAGGTGAGCAAGCCATGCAGGCCGCGAACTGGGCAAACCAAGCAATGGCGGAAAGCCACGGTCTGCCCTGGGGTGGAAGTGACCGCTGCCGACGTCGTTGAGCCCGAATTTGCGCAGGTCAAGCATTGAAGCGACCTTTGTGCCGGTCGGCTAAAAAGTGGGGCTTAAGGCGCAACCGGACGGTTACGCCCCGACTGAAAGGACACAACATGCCGAGCAAGGCAGAGACCAGAGAAGCGTTGCAACCGTTGATGTTCGGATACTCGCGAGTGATCACAGATGAGCAGGCGATGAGTCGCAACGGTCTTGAGGCGCAGCGTGACGTGATCCACGCTCGGGGTGTGCGGCGCGGCTGGACAGTGGAGCACTTCGCTGACGAAGGCCTGTCGGGTAAGGCCATCGGCCCGAAGCTGTCGGAAGTGTTGCAGCTTCTCGCTTCTGGACAGGGTGACGGACTGGTCGTGGCCAAGCTTGACCGCCTGAGTCGATCAATCGTCAACGCTTCCAACATCATCGAGGCAGCACAGGCGCAAGGGTGGTCGCTGGTGATTCTAGATCTGGGCGTGGACCTGACCACGGCAGCCGGTCGGATGATAGCCATGAACCTGGTCAACTTCGCGCAGTACGAACGCGAACTGATTAGCGAGCGTACGAAGGCCGCTCTGGCCGCGAAGAAGCGACGCGGCGAGCGAATCGGACGGCCAAGGGCTGCATCAGCTTCAGTTGTTCGTCGCATCGTGCAGGACAGGCAGGCCGGTTGCACATATGATGCCATCGCTGCCGCGCTCTCAGCTGACAACGTCCTGTCGCCGCTAGGGAAAGCAGCCTGGCAGCCGTCCACTGTTCGCCGCATCTACGCCAGCGCCACGACTGAGGCGGTGAACGCATGAAGCGAGACACCGAGCATTTGGAGCACTTGCGCGACGAGCAGGAACGCAAGCTTCCTGAGCCCACCTGTTGGGGGATGGCCGACATTTTTGCCGACGATGGAAAGGACAGCGAGTAATGGCATACATCCGCAAGAGCGAAATCGGCAAGCGCGATAAGTTCGGCAACCCCGTCCTTAGCTATCAGGTGGTGTGGCGGGAGCCGGTGCGAGATGAGTTCGGCGCGCCCACAGGCAAGCTCAAGCAGACCAGCGAGACCTTCCCGACCGAGCGCAAGGCCAAAGCTACATTGCGCAAGGTGGAGACTGATCTGGAGAACGCCGCAGGCGTGAGCCCCAGCTCGGCCAAAGCGAAGGCAAACACGCCGTTGGGCACCTATGCCCGGCAGTACCTTGACGGCCTGGTGGGCAGTATCGATCCGAACACCATTGAGGACTACGAGAAGGTCTACCGCGCCCACATCGGGAAGCTGTTTGGCAGTCGGCCCGTTGCGGCGATCACCACTGCAGATGTGACAGCGTTTCGGGCGCAGCTGCTGGCACCGCATGTGCGCCGTCACGGCAGATCAAAGCCCACCACCACCCCCGGCACCTGCCTGGTGACACGCAGCCCTAAGACGGTAAAGCACATCATCGGAGCTCTGAAGCGGATTCTTGATGGATGATCAGGCCATCGCCGCCAATCCTGTGGTTGCCGGTCGCCGCCGTACCACTAAGCGAATCGGTGCCCCGTTCAAGCACCGACCGTTGGCTGCCAATCAGGTGGCGGCAGTGTTCGATTGGATCGCTACGGATCAGGTCATGGTCCGGGAAGCACCGAACTCGTCGGGACCTAAAGGCAGCACCTACACCCGGCCAGGAAACCCGGTGTACGCGCTGGCCGTGTTGTTCGCGGCCCACACACACCGGTGTGCGCGCTGCTGAGTTGCAGGGTCTGCAGGTGCAGGACGTGACGCTGTCAGACATCCCGGGCACGGTTGGACGCATCACCGTTTCTCGGACCGCCGCCCGCAAGCAAGGCCAGTGGGTGTACGGCACGCCGAAGAGTGATGCAAGCGCGGATCGCATAGTGCCGCTAGCCCCGTGGCTGGCCGACGAACTGCGCGACTACCTGACAACGGTCCACCCCTTCGGTGCCGGCAAGAGGCGCATCGCGCACGCGCCGCTGTTCCCCGGTCGGCGGAATCGCTATGTCTTCGATTGGGCCAAGCCTGTGTGTGCAGCGGCGCTGTACGAGCACCATTTCCGGCCCGCCTGCAAGTCTTTAGGTCTCGGCAGCGTTCGCTTTCACGATCTGCGGCACACCTTCGCGACCATGAACCTCAGCGCGGGGGAGCACTACGTGCAGGTATCGAAGTGATTGGGTCACAGCACATTCGTGCTCAGGCTGACCACCTACGCGGACTACATCAACGAGGATGATCAAGCTGCGCCAAGGGTGGGAAGAGGTGTCCCAGGAAATGGCAAAATTTTAACGCTGCGGCGGGAGGCAAACTAGTCGGCCACCTAAGCCTTCAAGGCTCAGATCGTCACGGCCGCTCGATGATTGGGACCGCCCGATGCTCTTTGGGTGCTTTGTGAAAGTACGTGCGAACAGCCGAAACAAACTCTCTGTGTGAATCAAATATTCCTTGGACAGCACTTTCCTCGTCGTGATCAAAGCGTTGTGGGTGCAAAACCAAAGGCACATAACCGATTAGCCTTTCGGCTGCGCGTTCGATCTCAGGCGTGCCGATAATGTCGATGCTGTCCGCTGCCTCTTCAAGCTTGTCGAGGCACTGGAGGTCCCATTCTTCACGAGGCTTCGTCGCGATGTCGCGCTTGAACCGTCCCGCGGCCGAACTGAAGGCGGCGCATTGTTTCAGCAGCTCGGGGTCTGAACGGCGGCGTTCGTTCTTGCGGGCCAGATACAGCACGATGCCTTGCGCAATCAACACGCCGACCAAGGCGAATAAGCCTGAGAGGAGCGCCGTTTGCATGGCTTAACCGGTGATGTGACCTGGTGGAGCCACGATGCTGGCAATACTCTGCTCACGCTGCTCGGAGATTTTGTCGGCGATCTTGGTCAGCGCCCGCATCAACCAGCGGTATGCCTCGCTGCCTTCTCTGTAGTCCGCTGGAGCGGTGTGATTTACGCGCCCAGTTTCCTGAAGGGTTTGAACGTCGTCATAAGACTTATCGTTGTCAAGGTGAACTGCGAGCGTTTGGCCGCCACTCTTCCGCACTACGGAGAACACTGGAATGTCACTCGGTCCGTCGGCGATGTAAACCATGTTTGTGAATGGCACCCGCCGGTCTTCCTCGGCTATAAGGGAATTGACATCTACCCCCGGCAGCTTATTGACGCCTTTGTTGATCTCAAAGACGGCGCGCGTCTTGGTCGTGTTGTCGATGGTGTAGCCGATTTGAGTTAGTACTCCGTTTGGATCGAAGGTGCTCTCATCGCCGCAGACCGTCGCCGGAGCTGGCAGGAGCTCGCACGCGTACACACCGTCGAGGTGCTCACGAATCGCATTACCTTCGATCATTTTTCGGAATCCGGTTGAAACTACGTAGTGCTCCAGCGTGATTCCGTGACCACTGTATCGCGGGTGGGTTGCTATGACATTCTTTGTGCGCTGCAGGAAATCTGGCATCCCAGGATTCAGGGGAACCTGGGCGCCCAACTCCTGCAGCATGGCGTTTGTCAATCCGGGGAACCTGCCGTCTCGAACATATTGCAGCGTATGCTCTAAGTAGGCAGTATCTTTCGATACTTGAAGGTCAAACTTCGCGTAGAAGTCGATGAGGCTGTTTACTTCTCGCCAGAAGGTACTCTCGTCAACATCAAATCGCTCAAATATCGGCGTCTGCATATATGAGGGCGTTAGCGTCTTGTCAAAGTCCCAGATGAAAGCTATGACGTTCTGAAGGGTGAGAGGCGGTGGCACTCACGCGACCTCAGGTCCAGTGAACCGCACTGTCCCATCTTCGTGTTCAACCCAGCCGTGGAGTAGCAGGCCGGTACCCCATAAGGCTTCGTGTGCGCGGCCCAACTCGACAATTGGAAGTATCACGGCTACGTTTACCCCCGATTTCCGCACCTTCGTGAGTGTCTCCAACGCGTCGCTAGCAGATGCGGCGTCATCGAAGACGCTCTCTAAGAGGCGGTGCTGACGGAGATATACGAACGTCGGAGCCAGCATTTCCACGTCGGATGAGTCTTGCTCGCTCCACCGAGCGGCGATAGCGCTGGCGATCGCGCTGGCGGGAACCGAACTCTTGGTCGCGCTTCCGGCGTCCGTCATGCCGCAAGTGTAGGAGTTGATCTTCATTCGGGCAGTCATTCCGTCCTGCGAGTCGGGCGCATTGGTTGCCATGCCCGACAATGTATGCGGCACCACTGACATAGTTTCGAACGCGCGTTCGATGGGCTCCCACGCCTGGCGGGCTCAGGCGCGGTACGCATGTTCAGAGGCGACAACTTGCGTATGGCGGAAGCCGTAGCGATCCAGCAGCCGCCGCATCGTGGACAGCGCTAGTTCGCGGCTCTCGATGTTGGGACCGACCACGACTTGGGCTAGGGCGGATTGCTCAAAGGGGACTTCGGTGTATGGCTTAATGCCAGCGCGTCCGCCTGCCCGGAACTTGACGTCAACCGTCTGAAGCGGGCCCTGCGCAGCCCACCTGAATTCTTCGAGTTCTGACAAGGCTTTCTTCATTGCTAGTGACGACGAGCCGAAGTGTTCTGCAACTGTGAAGCGCCATTCTCGCTCACTCAGATATGTTGTCTTTTTCACCATTGCGAGCATGGACAGAAAGAGTGGGATTCGGTTGATTACGTTGTAGAGCCTGTTCGGAAGGAGTCCTTCGCCGTTCTTTCCGCATGACCTTTCAATTTGAAATATCACTTGGTCGATAGCGCGCCTGCGTGCCTCGTCGCCATACCCGACTGGCTGTGTGAACGCGCCCCACGTGAAAGGGATCTGCTGGTCGGTGTTCCCGAGAGTTGCCTCAATCTGCACCAATCGACCGTTCGGTGCGTGGTGGAAGTAGGGAACCTGTAGCAATGTAACCGATTCCGTGTCGAACCCCAAGGCCATGCCTCGGCCGTCATCGGCATACGACCGCCACTGACTTAGCTCATCGCCATCTTCGGAAAAGGACGTAGAAAAGATGCGGTCTTCAATCGCGTCCGGATCAATGGAATCCGTCATCGACATTGCCTGCAAGGCGACGTCGTAGGCCTCGGAATATTCGGGTTTCTCCGCCTTCGCTCTCGTAAGCGAAGAGATCAATTCTTCCCATGCATACTTTAGTTCTAACGGATCGTTAAGAAATCGGATGTCAGTTGCCCGCAGCATTCCTTGCTCAATGATCGCTGCAAATCCGCCCGCATCTGTGTAGTGGTAGAGCATCTCAGGTGAATCCGTCATGTTTTCGAGCTTATGGCCGAGAGCCGACACGGCTGGCTGGCCCGGCGCGCCTGGGCAGGACCGCTGGCGAATCGGATCGTCAATAGTCGGACCGCGAGTGTTGTGTCAGCACCGCGTCAGCAGCCGTACAACAACCTGCGGACATGCGGCAACGGACCGTGCAGGCGCAGATGGTCGCCGATGCCGTTCCTCTACGGTCTGAAATGGGCTTTTGTGGCCGCTGCCGGGTCTCCCGGCGGCAGTGCAGCCACTGCTAAGAGATCGGAAACAGCGACTTAAAATCCGCCAAGTGTCGGTTCGAGTCCGACTGGGGGCACAAAGATCGTGCACGAAGGACCTGGTCCTGCTTCTTGCGTCGCCACCCCGTCGTCGTTCGTACCAGTCTCGGCTTCTTACCGTGCGTTTCCTGCGACGAGGCCGCACTCACGAGCTCGGGCTCGCTGCGTTGATCTCCTTACGCGGACGACGCCGACGCTCGACTCGTTCCCAGCGGGTCGTGCATCGGCGCGCAACCTGGTTCGGTCGAAGCCATCGTAGAGTTCGCTGCCTGAGGAGTCTGCGAGCTTCCGATTAGCTGAAACTGATATTGGAGTTTGCTGAATGCCATCGTTCGGCTGATGCTGCGCATTACCGTGTCGACAGCGCCGGCATTCTGGCCGCGCAGGGAGGGACATTGCCATGAAGGCCCATCGCGCGGTTGCTCTAGCCGCCCTCGCCGCACCACTTATTGCTTTTTTCCCTGTTCCAGCCGCTGCGATCGCAGATTCCGGGTCCGCCGTGGTGGCCCCGGAGCCCTCTGGCAGCGCCGCCCACGATCCGACAGAAGGCCGCCTTCCGGGTTGTGCGCTACACCGGCATCAACCCGCATGGTCCCACCGCGTCCACTGTGGCTGACGGTAACCGCAAGGAGTAGCGGAACCCGCCACCCAGAATCCCGTCGTCTGAACGACGCGGAGCGACGCCGTCGCCGCACGCCCACGGGTGTCGTCGACGTAATGCGTGAAAGTCACGGCCTGATCAACCCGGCGATATCGGTTGAGTCCGCCTGGGGGCACGGCCGGGAGACCTAATTTGAGAGCGATGACGGCTCGATCATTGGGCGGCGCCAACCCGCCCCACCAGCACGTATCAGCAGCGGAGAAAATCGACCCATCTGCGGGTACCCCGGCCCCCATGACCCGCTTCCTCGCCATATGTGCGGCACTCCTCATCGCCGCCGTCGCGTTATCCGCAACAGTCGCAGCACAGCCCGCCAAGCCGACCGCGCCCGCCGATTTCGTCGTGCTGTCCGACATCGACCCGACGATCCTGCAGGACATCCGATACTCGACGCCGCACAACTTCACGGGCGACCCGGTCACCGGCTATACGGAGCCGCTGTGCATCCTGACCAGACCGGCGGCCGACGCGCTGTCCCGCGCGCAGCGCGCCCTGCTGCCGCAGGGCTATTCGCTGAAGGTGTACGACTGCTACCGGCCCCAGCGCGCCGTCAACGATTTCGTCGCCTGGGCCCAGGACATCCCTGATCAGAGGATGAAGCCCGAGTTCTACCCCCGGGTGAACAAGACCACCCTCTTCGCCGACGGCTACATCGCCGACAAATCCGGTCACAGCCGCGGCAGCACCGTCGACCTGACGTTTGTTCGCCTGCCGGCCGCGACGACCCCGCCCTACATCGTCGGTCAACCCCTGGTGGATTGTGCTGCACCGCAACCGGTTCGCTTCCCTGACAACAGCATCGACATGGGCACCGGCTTCGACTGCTTCGACACGCTCAGTCACACCTTCGACCCACGCATTCACGGCGCACAACTGTCCAATCGACTCCTCCTTAAGGATGCGTTGGAAGCACAGGGGTTCGAGTTCTACGACAGCGAGTGGTGGCACTTCACTCTCGCCGACGAGCCGCACCCCGATACCTTCTTCGACTTCCCCGTCGACAGGGCCGCCGTCCCGTCCCGCTGACGAGCCCTCACGCAATCTGGGGCTTGGTTGTGAGCTGGTGGCAACACGACTGTTCATGCGCTGTTGCGAATCGGCAATACGATCAGGGAACCCTTCGTGAGCCCGAACGAGTTCGGCGGCATGTTGATCGACGCTGGCGAGTCGACGATAGGACGGAATGCTCGATGACCCCGATCATGCCCAAAAGCGAAGCGGCAGAACTGATCAAGGCTGCTCGCATCCGCAAGAAGCTCGAATGGTCCGACATCGCGACGGAGATCGACGCGCCACTGGTGTGGTGCGTGGCCGCCCTGCTCGGCCAGCACCCCATGCCGGCCGCTCAAGCCGAGCGGGTGTGCGCGTTGCTCGACCTCGACGGTGCCGTGGCCGAGAGTCTGCAGCTGCAACCCAGCCGTGGCATCGACCCCGCGCTGATGTCCGATCCGACCATCTACCGATTCCACGAGGCGCTCGCGGTCTACGGGCCCGCGCTCAAAGAGCTGATCCACGAGGAGTTCGGTGACGGCATCATGAGCGCCATCAACTTCAAGGTCGACATCAAGCGCCGCGCGGATCCGGACGGCGACCGTGTCGTGGTCACCTTCGACGGGAAGTTCCTCGACTACCGCTGGTGACGCGGACGCCTACCGCGTCGTCCGCTCGCACTGCTTCCAGAAGCTGGTGAACGACGCATATGACTTCTCCGGCACGTCGGGAAACATCCGCGGCATCTCGTCGGCGGTGCCGCGCCAATGTGGCACCGAGGGATGTCGCATGTGGACGACGTCGTCCCCGAGGTCGAGGTCGTCGAACTCGGCGACCACCACCTGGGCGCCCGGAATCTGCTGCGCGCATCGCACCACGTAGTCGGTGACCATCGGCGAGACCGGGAAGCGGTCGAACCAACTGGGTTCCAGCAGGACGATCCGGTTGGCGTCGACGTCCTGGCGCCATGCGGCGTTCAGCCAGAACGAGTGATAGAGCACCGTGGGCTTGGCCGGGTCGACCACCGGCTCGTCGCTCGGCGGCGGCGTCCACGTGAGGTCGAGCTCCACGCGTTCGGTGAGGACATCGGGAACCGCCATCTCGGCGAGCACACCGTAACTGTGGTCGATGATCGTGTCGTGCTGCGTCATCGGTGAGTACTTGTTGACGTTCTGCTGGGCCGGCACGTACTTCTTGTGGCTGTTGGTGCCCGCCACCCACTGCCACGACAGGCTGTTGCTGGCGGGGTCGCCGTCGAGCAGGTGGTAGTACAACCAGAGGCTGGGTTCCCACCAATGGGTGCGGCCGATGTTGCATGTCAAGCCCGCCAACCACATTCGAGCGTGGTTGTGCATGTAGCCGGTGTCGTAGAGATTCCCGACGGCGGCGTCGAGCGCGTCGATTCCGGTGTTGCCGTCGCGCACGGCTCGGGGCATCCGCCGCGAGCTGACGGGGTGCTGCGGGCGCTTGACGTCGGTGAAGATGCGGTCGCCGAGGAACGTCCACTCCCGCTGCCAGTACTCGCGCCACGCCAACTCGAAGACGAACTTGTACGCCTGCGACGGCGTGTACCGCTCGAGAATCAGATCGCGCACCTCAGGCAACGTCACCAACCCGCGGGTGAGGTACGGCGAGATCTGCGTGCCGCCGTCGGTGAAATTGCGCGTCCGCGCATAGCGCGCGGCATCGATTCCCGACACCCGGTCCAGCACGTCCTGACGAGACACGGCAAACGACTCCACCCCGCCGAGGGTAGCCACGGGGTCGGACACGCTCCGGTCACGCGCGGCGAATGCAAGGATGTTCACCCATGACCACACGCGAACCGGACCTAGTCGACGGCGTGCCCCGCGGGCGGATCGTCGTCGCCTCGATGGTGGGCACCACCATCGAGTTCTACGACTTCTACGCCTACGCCACCGCTGCCGTCGTGGTCTTCCCGCACCTCTTCTTCCCCAAGGGCAACCCGACGACGGCACTGCTGGCATCGCTGGCGACCTTCGGCCTTGCCTTCGTCGCACGTCCGGTCGGATCAATCCTGTTCGGACACTTCGGTGATCGGATCGGACGCAAGACCACGCTGGTGGCCTCGCTGCTGGTGATGGGCATCGCGACATTCCTCATCGGCGTGCTGCCCACCTACCACCAGGTGGGGTTGCTCGCCCCGGCGCTGCTCGCGATCATGCGCTTCAGCCAAGGCCTGGCGCTCGGCGGCGAATGGAGCGGCGCGGCCCTGCTGGCCACCGAGACAGCCAAACCCGGCAAGCGCGCGTGGGCGGCCATGTGGCCGCAACTCGGCGCCCCGTTCGGATTCCTGCTCGCCAACGGCGTGTTCTTGATCCTGGTGCTGTGGCTGGGATTCAACACCGCCAGCCCGGATCTGGACGGCGCGTTCCTGACGTGGGGCTGGCGCATCCCGTTCCTGCTCAGCGCGGTGATGGTGGCGATCGGGCTCTACGTCCGACTGCGGCTGACCGAGACCCCGGTGTTCGCCCGCGCGATCGCCCGCGGCGAGCGGGTGCGCGCACCGCTGGCCGAGGTGTTCCGCAACCACTGGCGTCAGTTGATCATCGGCACGTTCGTCATGCTGGCCACCTACACGTTGTTCTACGTCGTCACCACCTGGGCGCTGAGCTTCGGCACCGGCAAGAAGGCCGCCACCGGTGGGGGATTGGGCATTCCCTATCTCGAATTCCTTCAGCTGCAGATCGTCTCGGTGCTCTTCTTCGCTGCCATGCTGCCGGTCACCGGACTGCTGGCCGATAGGTTCGGTCGCCGGGTGACGCTGCTGGTGATCACCGCCGCGATCATCGTCTACGGCACCACCTTCGGGCTGCTGCTCGATCCGGCATCGGCGACGACTACTTCGACGTTGGTGTTCCTGATCATCGGCATGACGTTGATGGGCCTCACGTTCGGGCCGATGAGTGCTGTGCTGCCCGAACTCTTTCCGACCAACGTGCGGTACACCGGGTCGGGTGTTGCCTACAACGTCGCCAGCATCCTGGGCGCGGCGATCGCACCCTTCGTCGCGACATGGTTGGCCACCTCCTACGGGGTGGCGTGGGTGGGCGTCTACCTGATGTGCGCCGCGCTGTTGACCGGCATTGCTCTCCTGGTGATGCGCGAGACGCGAGACGCCTCGCTCGACGACATCGAGCAACTCGTTCCATAGCGGGCGGTCGGTCGGCGTCGAGCTAGTGCAACGTCTTCGCCGGCTCTGTCGCGGAAGCCTCCTGGCTGGCCGCCCAGCATGCCAGGACGGCGAGGCTGTCTGCAGCCGGCGTCCCGGCGGCTGCGGTGTAGACGTTCAGATGCATCTCGGGTTCGGCGGCCAGTTGCATCGACTCGTAGTCCAGGTCGAGCCGGCCGACGACGGGATGGTGTAGACGTTTGCGCCCGGTCCGCAGAACTCTCACATCGTGCGATGCCCACCGCTGCCGAAAGGGCTCACTGCGGGTGGACAGTTCGCCGATGAGCGCGATCAGGTCCTCGTCGTGCGGGGTGCGACTGGCTTCCATCCGGAGTTTCGCCGCGACGTCGCGAACGATCTGGTCGTAGTCGACGAAAAGCTCTCGTGCAGAACTGGGTTCGAGGTAGACGAACCGCGCGATGTTGGCGGGGCGGCGCCTGTCGGCCAGTATCGGAGAGTAGAGCGCGCGGGCGAGCTGGTTCATCGCGAGTACGTCGAAGCGGCAGTTGCGGATCCAGGCGGGAGCGTCGGTGATGGCGTCGATGACCTGCTGCAGGCCCGGACGCACCGCCACCTCTGCCGAGGCGCGGTGCGTCCTCCTCGGCTTCCCACACTGCCGCGCCAAGTGCAGCAAGTAGAGGCGCTCAGCCTCGTCGAGCTGGAGGGCGGAAGCCACCGCGTCGAGCACTTCGGGCGACGCTCCTGCCAGGCTGCCGCGTTCGATCCGCACGTAGTAGTCGACCGAGATCCCCGCCAGCAGCGCGACCTCCTCCCGCCGCAGACCCGTGACCCGGCGGTTCCCTCCGTAGGCCGGCAGGCCCGCGTGCTGGGGTGTGATGCGGGCGCGGCGCGACGTCAGGAACTCCCGAATCTCGGCGCGCACGTCCGTCGTCGTCATCCCCACACCGTACGGCCGGTCCGCCCGGGGCGGGAGGTACTGCGGGTGCCCCGCTAGACGCCCGACGCAGTCGTGGCGATCCCACCGTCGACCGGCACGATCGCGCCCGTCATGAACGCCCCGGCCCTGCTGGCGAGGAACACCGCCACACCCGCCATGTCGTCGTCGCGGCCGAGCCGACGCAGGGGCGTGGCAGCCCGAATCGTGTCGCCCATGGCCTCGAGGGTGCCCTCCATCATCTGCGACGGAAAAACCCCTGGTGCAACGGCGTTCACCGTCACGTGGTGCGGGCCCAGTTCGCGGGCGAGCACCCTGGTGAGCTGGTGCAGTGCCGCCTTGCTGCTGGCATATGAATAGTTGGGCGACTGCGCAACGTGGATGGCAGCGATGCTGCCGATGTTGATGATCCGCGACGGATCGTCGGCGGTGCCCGCCCGCTGAAGTGCCGGAAGCAGCGCCTGCACGAGCCAGAACGGCGCTTTGAGGTTCAGATCCAGGACGGTGTCCCATGCCTCGTCGGGAAAGCTCGTCAGCGGCTCGCGCCACATCGCTCCCGCGTTGTTGACCAGGATGTCGAGGGGGCCGCCGTCGACGGTGATGGTCTCGGCGAGACGCCGGCATTCGTCATGCCGAGAGAGATCTGCCGGGATCGCCGTGACTTCGCCGAATTCGGACAGCAGCTCCTGAGCCCGTGCGCACGCCTGTGCCCGGCGCGAGCCGATGATCACGCGGGCACCCGCTTGGAGGAGGCCGCGGGCGATCATCGTCCCGATTCCGCTGGTGCCGCCGGTGACGAGAGCAACCTTGCCCGACAGATCGAAAAGACTTGTGTGAGATGACATGTGGTGGCTCCCATCGGTGGCGACGCGGTCAGTCACGACACGCTAAGCCCGGGACTCGGCCATCAGAAAGGCTCTGGTGGTACCGGTATTCGGACGGCCTAGCTCATGCGCTTGGCGATTGCACCCGCTGGGCCAGCCAGGGCAGCGCGTCGGAGAAGGCGCGCTGGGCGAACTGCCAGGTGTGGAAGCTGATGATCTTGTGTACGGAGCACGAGATCTGCACGGCCTGACCCGCTGCGCAGAGGTCCTCGGCCGCGCCCAACTCGTCGGTGTCGCGTTCCCCGTCATGGCCGCCGAATCCCGACGGGGAACTCGACTGTGGCCGGTGCAGTCCGGCGTTCTTCATCAGTTGGTCGGCGTTCGCCGGTGCGACGGTGTCCTCGAACCAGCCCGCGACGTCGGTGTAGGGGCCGTGCGCGGCCATCACCGTGCGCGGATCGAAGGCGTCCCACTGCGCTGCGTCACCGCCGTAGAGCCGGTCGATCGTCTGCTGCTTGGTGCCCGCGGTCGGGCCGTGGTCGCCCGCGATGTCTTCGAACGTCGCGAACAGATTCGGATGCATCACGGTCAGGTCCACCGCGCACGTGCCGCCCATGGACCACCCCACCACCGCCCAGTTGATCGCCGCGTCGGATGCGCCGTAGTTGGCGACGAGGTAGGGGCGCACGTCTTCGGTGAGATGGTCGGCGGCGTTGCCGCGCGGCCCGTTGACGCATTCGGTGTCGTTGTTGAAGCTGCCGCCGACGTCGGGGAACACGAAGATCGGGGTCTGGCCTTGATTCTGGCCCCGGTGCTGGCTGGCGTACTGGTCGATGATCGGCATGACAGTGCCGCTGCGCATCCAGTCTGCCGGGGTGTTGAATTCTCCGGCGATCATCATGACCACCGGCAGTCGCGGTGGGGTGTCACCGGCGAACCAGGCGGGCGGCAGGTAGATGTACTCGCTGCGATGCGTGAAACCGCTTGCCATGTCAGGAATGTCGACCTTCACCAGCTTCCCCGAATCGGGCGTGGTGTTGCGCAGCGAGGGAAGCGCCGACATGTCGACCTCATGGGGGAGCGGGCCCGCGGTGATCGCACCCCAGGCCGATTGCAGCGACGGGTAGTAGCCGACCCACTGGTTCAGCGAGATCGCCGCGGCCAACAATGTCAGGGGTACGGCGAGCACCGACAGCCCCCGCCGCCACCATCTGGTGGTGCGCCAGCCCAGCACCGCGATCGCGACCGTCGCTCCGAACACCGCCGTCCACACCCACAGCACGAACGGTGCGGGGTCCGACGCCAGCCCCTCGGAGTTCATGTAGGTGCGGGCCGCCAGCGCGACGAGGACCCCGACGACGATCGACATCGGCACCCAGACCACCCGCCACCGCCGGGTCCGCCAGCCGATGACGGCGATCAGCACCACGACGGCGACGATTTCGACGGTGAGCGGGAACCAGCCGCCGAGCAACGAGATCCCTCGCTGGAATCCGTGAAAGTCGGGAGCCGGGAGCTGCGGCAACGGTGGTGGCGGCGTCGGCGTCGTCGTCGGCGGGGGCATCCACCCATCGTGCCGACGCTAGCTGTGCACTTGCCAAGCGCCGCCGTCAGACGGCGGACCGGTGGAGAAGGTGTCGCGCGCGCTCGCCGGCAGTCGTGGCGCCCCACACCCCGTGCTGCTCGGGTGTCCGCAACGCGTGGTCGCGACACTGTTGCAGAACCGGGCACTGGCGACAGATCAGCTTGGCGGCCTTCTCTTTTCTGTGGATCACCGCTCGTGACGAGTCATCCGGGAAGAACACCTCGACCGGGTAGCCGAGGCACTTTCCCCTCAGCTGCCAGCTCCACGCGTCCTCGGTGGGCGGGGGCAACCGAAGGCAATGCGTCCGCGCGAACGAGGCCAGATAGCTGCTGTGGCGCGTCATCAGCGTCCTCCGTGACTCACGCGCTGCGGCACCTTTGGCCACAGCAGTCACAGGAGAGTTCGATCGACCCCTCTGCGTCGTTACAACCCGGCTGTCAGATCCGGCTGCGCCGCAACCCCTTTCACAGCAAGTTGCCAGCAAAACTCACAGGTGACATCTCGTCATCTTCAGGTTGGCTTCAGGCCGCACGGTCAACATCACTGACGGCAAAGATCCGAGCCCACGCGAGACAAGGCGCGTGTCCACCCGCCGCCGACCTCTAGACACGGGGGAATTGACGTTGAGCGTGATCACACTGGATGTCGTCCTCATCCTGCCGCCGCAGCTGAGAGACCTCGCGGTCGCCACCAGCAATCACCTGGCCGACGCGATGTCGGACGTCGGCGGTGCGGCCTTCCGGCTCGGCGAGGATTTTCCCGGCCGCGACGACGGTCCGTGCGAGCCGCACATCTCGCTGTTCATGATGGCGGTCGACGAGACCGAGGTCGCGGAGGTGGCTGCGGCGGTCGCTGATGCAGCGCGCACTGTCACCCCGGTGGCGGCCTCGGCCGTCAAATACCGCCACAACCACGAGGGTGCGCCCGAGGTGTTCTTCGATCGCTCCGACGAGTTCCGGGCAGTCCAGCGTGCGGTCGTCACCGCGGCGGAACCGCTGCGCCGCGGTCGGATTCGTGAACTCGACCCCGGAGGTAACCCGCTGGCGGCCGTCCTGCAGGACCCGAACCCGAAGGATCCGGCGCGCGTTCGGCAGTTGCGCACCTACGGGTTCGACGACGTCTCCGACGACCAGGACGACCGGTTCAATCCGCACGTCACGCTGACCTGGCCGGTCGACGAGACCAGCCGCGTCGATCTCGGGACACTGTGTGCCCCCGCAGACTTCAGCGGGTTGCTCACCGACGTCGCTCTCTACGGCATGGCGCCCAACGGAACCTGCACCCGGCGCTACGGCTCCTGGACGCTGACCGGGGACCCGGTGTGACCACCGACAGTCCCGAACTCCGGCGATCGCTGTGGGCGCTCGACGGGGTCAACTTCTTTCTCGCCGACGTCCAGGCCGGCCTCGGCCCGTTCCTCGGGGTCTACCTGATCAACAAGGAGACCTGGAACCCGGCCAACATCGGCCTGATCCTGACCCTCGGAGGTGCGGTCGGGCTGCTGCTCAACGCCCCGGCCGGCGCCCTGATCGACGCCACGAAGTACAAGCGGGCCCTGCTGGCCGGGGCCGCTGCGTTGACATCGTTCGGCACGTTCATCGTGACGTTGAAGCCGACGTTCGCGGTCGTCACCGCCGCCCAGCTGCTCACCGGGATCGCCGGGGTGGTCCTCGGTCCTGTCATCGCCGCGATCGCGCTGGGCATGGTCGGGCCGAAAAGGTATGCCGCGCAGACCGGTCGGATGCAGGCGTTCAACCACGCGGGGAACGTGGTGGGCTCCGCCGTCGCCGGGCTGGCCGGCTACCTCATCAGTCTGAAGTTGGGTTTCTGGCTGGCCAGCCTGTTCGGCATCTTCGTGGTCCTCTCCACACTGCTGATCAAACCGAAACTGATCAACCACGACGTGGCCCGCGGGATGAAACCCAAAGACGACACCGACGACGGAGAGGACAAGCCGTCGGGCTTTCGGGTGCTCCTGCGCAACCGCCCGCTGCTGATCCTCGCGGCCGTCGTGGGGCTTTGGCAGCTCGCCAACGGTGCGATGCTGCCGATCACCGGCCAGAAGCTCGCCGTCGGCGACGCCAACAACGGTGCCCTGTACCAAGCCGCGCTGATCATCGTCGCGCAGGTCGTGATGATCCCGATGGCCATGCTGGTGGCCCGCCGCGGTGACCGGTGGGGTCGAAAACCGTTGATGGTGTTGGCTTTCGCGGTTCTCCCCGTGCGCGGCGTGCTGTTCATCCTGGCGCAGTACCCGGGTGAGGTGATCGCTGTGCAGGCTCTCGACGGTATCGGCGCCGGACTGCAGGGAGCCTTGTTCGCGATCATGGTGGCCGACCTGACCCGCGGCAGCGGCCGCTACAACATCGCCTTCGGCGCGGCCACGATGGTGCAGGGAATCGGAGGCGCGCTCAGCCCCACCCTCGCCGGCGCCATCGACGCCGCCGCCGGATACGGCGCCGCGATGTGGGCGCTCACGGCAATCGCCGTGGCGGCCCTGGTCCTGTTGGTGCTCGCCGTACCGGAGACGCGCACACCGTCTGACGATCCGCCCGAAACCTCCGACGTCACAACAGAACCCACCGCGGTCGGCTGAGGCCGATGATCTCTGGAGTCGGTGCGACGGTGCTGTCGGTTGCCCTGGTGGCGGCCGTGATGATGTTCGCGGTGGTGCGGCCGCGCGGGCTGCCCGAAATCGCCGCGGCCCTGCCCGCTGCCGTCATCGCGGTGGTGGTGGGTCTGGTCAGCTGGCCTGCCGCACGCTCGGCGATCGCCGAGATGGCGCCCACGGTCGGGTTTCTCGCGGCCATCCTGGTGCTGGCGCATCTGGCTGACGCCATGGGTGTCTTCGCCTGGATCGCCGATCAGTTGCGGCGCGGATCGCACGGATCTCCGACGCGACTGCTGAGCCTGGTGTTCGTCGCGGCGTCGGCGACCACCGCGATCCTCAGCCTGGACGCGACCGTCGTACTGCTGACGCCGGTCGTGATCGCCACCGCGCAGGCGCTGCGGATGGACCCGCGGCCGCATTCCTACGCCAGCGCGCACCTGTCGAACACCGCCTCCACGTTGTTGCCGGTCTCGAACCTCACCAACTTGTTGGCCTTCGCCGCAACGGGTTTGACGTTCGTGGAGTTCACGACGGTGATGGCGCTGCCGTGGATCGTGTCGATCGTCGCCGAGTTCGTCGTGTTTCGGATCTTCTTTGCACGACAGCTGTGTGCCCCGGCTGACGCACCGGGGGCTGCGCGGGCCGTCGTGGCGGACGACGTGACCTCGCCGCCGATGCCGACGGCAGCCCTGGCCGTGCTGGCGCTGACGCTCGCTGGGTTCGCGGTCTCCGGGTTCGTCGGGGTCGCACCGGGATGGGTGGCGGCCGCGGGTGCCGTGGTGCTGGCGGGATTCGCGCTACGGGCCCGGCGGACCACTCTGGGCCGCACCCTGGCCGCGGCCGACGTGCTGTTCTGTGGGTTCGTCCTCGCATTGGCCGTCGTGGTGGTGGCCGTGTCCGACGGTCCGATCGGCCGTGCGCTGGCGGAGCGCCTGCCGGGTGAACCCACCCTGCTCGGGCTGTTGGCGGTGGCCGCCGTCGCCGCGGTGATCTCGAACCTGGTCAACAACCTGCCCGCGACCCTGCTGCTGCTCGCCGCGATCGGTACGCATGCGCCACCGGCCCTGATCCTTGCCGTGCTGCTGGGGGTCAACATTGGCCCCAACCTGACCTACGTCGGCTCGCTGGCGATCATGCTGTGGCGCAGGGCATCTGCCGCGGCCGGTGCCGATCCGCAGTTGCGGGTCTACACAGTGCTGGGGCTCCTCACGGTGCCGGCCGCACTGGTGGCCAGTGTGCTCGCGCTGTGGGTCGGGGTAAGGCTGATCTGACCAGTCGATCGATCAGACCGTGCTCACCGCCGGGAAGCTGATGACGAGGGTGTTGCCGATGGGGTCGGCGATCGTCACGAATCCCGTTCCGTCATCAGTGAACACCGGCGCGGTGGCGCTCACGCCGCCGGCTCGATCGATCGGCGCAACCAGCTGTGCGCCGGTCGATGTCAGCGCGTACACGCCGGCGCTCGACGCGACGGTGTAGTCCAACAGGTACGCGGTGCCGTTGGGATCGAACGACAACAGCCGGTAGTCCCCGGTCGGGGTCAACGTGTCGACCGGTTGCTGGAACGTGCTCAACGGCACCACGGTGTTCCCGGCCGAATCGAACCCGACGATCTTGGTGATCGTCGAGTTCGGAGTCCCGGTGAAGAAGTAGCCGACACCGTCAGGACCGAACTGCACACCGAACGAGCCCTGCGCGGTGTTACCCGGCACCACCTGAGTCAACGTCCCGGTGCCGAGAGCGATCGCCTGGTGGGCCGTCGTCTGACCGCTGTTGGGGTCGGGGTAGTCGAGAAGTTGGTACGCCGCGCCGTCCGGACCGAAGAACACGGTGCTCGCCGACGCGCCCGCGGGCAGGTCGATGGTGCGGACGATCGAACCGTCCGGATTGATCACTGCCACATGGTCGATGCCGCCCGCGCGGTAATTCACGTACCCCACGTTCTCGCTGCCCGTCGTCGCCCCACCGCTCGTACGAACCGTGCGGGTCACCAACGGGCCCGGCAGGGTGGTGGTGGTGACGCTGCCGTCTGCCGCGACGATCGCGACGGCGCCGGTGTTCAGGGACGGGTCGGTGATCGGCGCGTAGACGGTGCCGTCGGGCGTGACCTGGAAGGTGAAGCCGGCGACGCGGCCCGTGATCGGATCCGAGGTCTGGGCGCCGGTGGTGGTGATCTTCGAGATGTAGGTGGTGCCCGCGCCGTTGTCCGTGGTGCCTGGGTAGGTGAAGGTCTCCAGATACAGCCCGTCGGCGGTCACCACGGTGGCGCCTGGCAGCCCGTTGACCGTTCGCGCCGTGCTGGTGGTGCCGTCCAGGGCGTAGACCCTAGTCGTCTTGGCTCCGAAAAGCGTTCGCTGACTTGCCAGTACATAGACCGTGCCGTCCTGGCCGAGGATCGGGGCGCTCGGCGTCGAACCGTAGGGCAGCCCGATGGTGCGTGTGGCTCCCGAGGGGGTGTACACCCGCAGCGTCGAGGAACCGAACTGCGACGACACCAGATACGCCGTCCCGTCATCCTCCAACCCCAGCGATGTCGTGTAGGGCAGGGTCTGAGCGGAGTTCGTCGGCGAGATGCGGTAGTAGCGATAGGGATAGGTCGCGCCGAGCATGTCGAACGGCTGCGGCAGTCTGGTTGCGAAATACAGCGCCCCGTCGGCACCCACGCGCACCTGTCCGGTGGGCGACCCGGTGATGGTCCTGACCGTGGTGACAGTGCCGCTGCTGTCGACGGTCGAGATCGTCGATCGGGTGCCGCGCTCGTTGGCGGTGATGAGGACCAGCGTGCCGTCGGGGCGGGTCACCGCACCGCCACGCACGTTGCCGACGATGTCGCCGGTGTCGGCGAGCACCTGGGCGTCCTTGTCGAGCACGAAGACCCGGACCCTGCCCGCGGCTGTGGTGACTTGGTAGATCGTGCCGTCCGTGGCGATCACCGGTGACTGGTAGGCCTGACCGGGAATCGCGGACGTGCCCGCGGCTGCGACATCGCGGGCCGCGATCACGCTGCTAGCTGTCGCAGCTTTGCTGCTCGCCTCGACGCTTTGGCGGCGAGCGGACGCCAGCATCGTCCACAGCAGGGGAGCGGTGGTCGACGGTGCCGCGGGGTCAGTCGACGGGGGTGTCAGCTTCGGGGTGAACAGCGTCGTGAGCGCCGTGGCCAAGGGCCGCGCCGGCTCGTCGGGTTCCTCGACGGTGGCGGTGTCGGACTCGGTTGTCACACGCTTGGTGGGTCTCGTTACTTGCGTCGGCTGCTGCGGGGCTGACACGGCGTCAGGCGGTTCGACGTCCGGAGCGTCGTCGGCGACGGTGCGCGACTCGTCGACGTCATCGCGCGGCTCGGTGACCGCAGCCCGCTTGCGTTTCGTCGCAACGGAATTGCGTGTCTTCTCCGTCGAAGCGGCGTCATCGGACGTCGACTCAGCCCTCTTCGTGAACAGACCGCGGCGCGCCGGCTTGTCTGCCGCGTCATCGGCGGCGGAGCGCACGCTGGGACCCGTCGAGACACTTGCCGAGCTGGTGTCATCCGGCGCCGCCCACGCCTCCCCGGGTATCGCCACGATGGCGAAGCCGATGCCCAGGGCGACGGCCAGCGCACCCACCCGTCCGATGTGCGTGTTCTTGTCCATGGCGCCTCCCCGTCGAGTCCCAGTCGTGTCCCATCGAATCATCCTGGGAAATGCCTGGGAGGGAATCGGGGGTTTCCCTCGTCTTCGCTCCCAGCCTGTGGAGCAAACCGTTCAGAACGCGCGCGTGCCGTCGACGAGGGGGCCGCAGCGCAGATCGAAGCGCTCGCGCAACGTGTCCAACGTCCGGCGGGCGCTGTCGCGGTCACGGCGGTGCCGGAGCAGGAAGGTCACCGACCCCCGCAGCTGGCGGGTCAGCGGGTACCAGGAGTCGACGTTGGATCCGCACCGCAGGAACACCGACGTCGGGAGGCGGTCGAACATGACGCTGAGGTTGTACTGCGACAGGCACAGAATCCCGAAGGGCAGGATGACTTTCGATTTCGCCCGCAGGTCGATGGCGTCCATCTCGTACAGGGGAGCGTCCACCAGCCGGTCGCGGTAGAGCATGTGGGTCATGAAGTACGCCATGAACGACGTCAAATGCATTGTCGTCGAACGAGGTTGGATCGACAGGACCGACCCTCCAGGCGACAGGTACGGCTGATAAGGCCCGGCATCGCGCATCACGTAACCCGTGCAGTTGATGATCCAGCTGCCGGGGGCGACCCCGCGGCTGCGGCCACTGGCGAACCGCATCACCGGGCCGTCGACGCCGTCGGTCACGTCGGAGAACCGATCCATCACCACCTCTCGCAGGCCCGCGGCGATGGCCCGACTCTCCTTGGCCGACATGATGCCCAGCACGTAGGTGTCGGCAACTTCGGTGGGCCAGACGCCGTAGGTGTCGCGGAACCAGGAGTTGGCCTCGTCTTCGTTGGTGCCGTCGAAGTGGCTGAGCATCTGGGCTCCCGAGGCGCTGGCCGGGGTGCCGGACCACCACCGCCTGCGTCCCTGCGGGAACGTCTCGTCGCGGCTGAGGAAGTAGGTCCCCGAACCGGCGACCATCGACACCTGACGATGCGGGTCGGCGGTGATCAGCGCGTGTGCGGTGTCCATCCCCGTCTTCCCGCCCCCGACGATCCACACGGGCGCACCGTCGGAGGCGATCTCGTCGACGTCGCAGAAGTTCGGCGACACCGAGCGCACCTGGTGGGACTCAACGGGTAGCGGATCGTTCGGGGTGATGGCGAAGCCGGCTGCATTGATCAGCCGCGGGGTGGTGATCGTGCGTGTACGGCCGTCGGCGGCACTCACGCGTAGCGTGACGATGCCGTCCGATTCGGCGAATCCGTCGAATTCCCAGCCGAACAGGGTGTCGACCGTGACCCGCCGGCGGACGACGTCGAGGCAGTGGGCGAAGTGGTCCAGCACCTCGGATCGCGTCGCCAGATGTCTGCGCTCATGACCCTGCGTCCACCGGATGTCGCCGGCGGTGAACCAGGGGTGCGGCTGGTGCAGGCGGACGTAGGGGTAGGTGTCGACCCACATTCCGCCGACACGCAAACGGCGGTCGACGAGAATCACCCGCTGTCCGCGGCCGAGGTATTCGGAGGCCACCGCGAGTGCGTTCATCCCGGCCAGGCCTGCTCCGACGATGCACACATCGCAGCTCTCGGTCTCTGTCAGATCGCCCACCGCGTCACCCGCTTCGCTCGTCACCTTCCGTAGGTGTGCCCCGCAACAGCAAAGCAAAACGTGGCGTCTGTGTGCAGAAATAGGCCGCGCGGCTATCGCGATTACCAAATGTTGCCAGCTGCACCTTCAGCACTCGCGGTGAGCGGCCGCGGCCCCCGCCTCTCGCAGCCAGCGCAGCGGATCGGCCAGCGCGGCGTCGACGGTCCCCGCGAGGTCCGCGAGCGACACCGCATGGCCGGGGGTGTCCGTCGCGATCTGTCCGGCGATCACGACCGCGGGCGTTCCTGCCGCCTCGCACTTCTGCAGCACCCGGCCGACGAGCTTCCCGGTGAGGGATGTGGCGTCGAATCGACCCTCGCCGGTCACCACCAGGTCTGCGCTCGGTATGCGATCGCCCAGACCCGACCTCCGCACAACATGATCGGCGCCGGAGGCGAATCCAGCGCCCCAGCACAGCAGCGCGTAGCCGCCGCCGCCCGCCGCCCCGGCCCCCGGCGCACCCGGGTCTGCCGTGAGCCCTGCGGCGGCCAGTACATCCGACCAGTGCCGCAGGCGATCGTCGAGATATCGGAGCACGGCGGACCCGGCGCCCTTCTGTGGCCCGAAGACATGAGCAGCTCCGCGAGGACCGAACAGTGGGGCAGTGGTGTCGACGAGCGCGACGACCCCACCCGCAGGCGCCGGCCGCAGCTCGGTCGCGTCGACGGTGGCGACGGCGTCGAGAGCGCCGACGGTCGTGTGCTCCAGCAGCCGGCCGCGCGAATCGAACGCCCGCAGGCCGAGTGCGCACAGCAAGCCGAACCCGCCGTCGGTGCTGGCTGATCCTCCGAGGGCGATCAGAACATCGTGAACGCCGGAATCGAGCACGCGCGCAAGTACCTCACCGGTGCCGCGACTGGTCGCCGTCACGGGCGACAGGACAGGCATCAGCGTGATGCCTGACGACTCGGCGAGTTCCACCACTGCCGAGCCGTTGTCGTTGCGCATCCAGCGCGCGTACACGGGTCTGCGGTCGGGACCGGTGACCCGCTCGCGGTGGCTGCGCCACGACCCGGCGGCGGCGATGGCGTCGAGCGTGCCCTCGCCGCCGTCGGCCTGCGGCAGTTCGATGACGGTGTCGTGCGGGCGCGCCGAACGCCAGCCTGCCGCGACTGCGCGTGCGGCATCTGACGCCGACGCCGAGCCCTTGAAGGAGTCCGGCGCGACGAGCACCTTCACGCCGACAGACCAGGCAGCACCAACTCGCGATACCGCTGCTTCATCGTCTCCACGACGCCGCGCGGATCGGCAGACCACACGTCGGCGTTGAAGATCTCGACTTCCACGTCACCGCGGTAACCCGCCGCGGACACCATTTCGGTCACCGACGCGAAATCGATGACACCGTCGCCCATCATGCCGCGCGACATCAGCGGGTCGGCAGCCATGGGCACCAGCCAGTCGCAGATCTGGTAACTGCTGATCCGGCCCTGCCTTCCGGCCTCGGCGATCTGCTGCGGCAACTCCGGGTCCCACCACACGTGGAACGTGTCCACCACGACGCCGACGACATCTGCCGGATGCGGCTCTGCGAGGGCGAGCGCCTGAGCCAACGTGGAGATCACCGCGCGATCGGCGCAGTACACGGGGTGAAGAGGTTCCAGTGCCAGCCGGACCCCGCATGCGGCGGCGTGAGGCGCCAATGCGCCGATGCGGTCGGCCACGCGCGCGCGTGCGCCAGGGAGGTCTCGGTCCGGGACGCCGCCGACGACCATGACGAGTTCCGGGGCCCCGAGCGCGGCGGCCTCCTCGATAGCACGCCGGTTGTCGTCGAGTGCGTCGTCGCCGAGCCCGGTGAGGAAACCGCCGCGGCACAGGCTGGATGCACGAATCCCGTTGTCGGCCAATATTTTACCCGACTCGGCGACGCCGGCCTCGGCGACGCGGTCACGCCACAACCCGACCGCGGGCAGTCCCGCGGCTGCAGCTCCCTCGACCGCCTCACGCAGAGTCCACGAGTTCGTGGTCTTGGTGTTGAGCGAGAGCCGAGAGAAATCTGTGCCGCTCATTGCGCGATCCCGTTCAGCTCGAGGAACACTCGCATCCGATGGGCTGCGCGGTCGGGATCGGCGAGCAGTCCGGCCCGGTCGGCGAGGACGAAGATTTTGGTCAGGTGCGTCACCGACCGACCGGAGGCCAGCCCGCCGACGAGAGCGAACCCCGGCTGATGGCCGTTGAGCCAGGCGAGGAATGCGATGCCGGTCTTGTAGTAGTACGTGGGGGCCTCGAAGATGTGCCTGCCGAGTTCCTGTGTCGAGTCGAGGATCTCGCGGGCACGCACCGGGTCACCGGCGTCGATCTCCTGCAGGGCCGTCGACGCGGCGGGATAGATCGCCGCGAAGATGCCGAGCAGGGCATCGGAGTGTCCGTGCTCGTCGCCCATGATCAGCTCGGGGTAGTTGAAGTCGTCGCCGGTGTACAGCCGGACTCCCGCGGGCAGCGCCCGGCGCAGCATGACTTCATGCTCGGCGTCCAGCAGGGATACCTTGACGCCGTCGACCTTGTCCGCGTTCTCCTCGATGAGACGCACGAATGTGGCTGTAGCTGAATCGATGTCGGTGCTTCCCCAGTATCCGCGCAGCGCCGGGTCGAACATCTCACCCAGCCAGTGCAGGATCACCGGGCGCTCCACCTCCGACAGCAGCGCCCGGTAGACCGAGAGGTAGTCGTCGGCGGAGGCGGCCACGGCTGCGAGCGCACGCGACGCCATCACGACCACGTGCGCACCAGCCTCGCCGACGGCGGCGATCTGCTCACGGTAGGCGTCGGCAACCGTGGTCAGACCCGCCGTCCCCGACGGGACGTCGGCGAGCTCGAGCTGATCGGTGCCCGCGCCGCAGGCCAGTCGCCCGCCGACGGAGGCGGCCTCGGATGCGCTGCGGCGGATCAGCTCGGCCGTGGCGGCCCAGCTCATGCCCATCCCGCGCTGCGCGGTGTCCATCGCATCGGCGACACCGAGGCCGTAGGACCACAACTCGTGCCGATAGGCCAGCGTCGCGTCCCAGTCGAGATCGGCAGGCGCACCAGGGGTGTTGTCAGCGGTCACCCTCGGCACGACGTGCGCTGCGGCATAGGCGATCCGCGACGTGATCGGACCGTCGGGCCGTCGCCACGCACCCGGCGCGGACAGCTGGTAGGGACGTACGGCGCCGTCGAGGGGGAGCGCGATGCGTGCGGTGGTGTCCGCGGTGACGGTCACAGCACGATCTCCGGAACCTCGAGGCGCACGCCGCGTGCGGAACTGTCGAGGCCCAGCTGCGCGAGCTGGACACCGCGTGCGGCCGAGAGCAGTCCGAAGCGGTGCGGCCGCTCGGCGAGCACGTCGCGCAGGTACTCCTCCCACTGCAGCTTGAAACCGTTGTCGAGTTCGGCGTTGGCCGGCACGTCGAGCCACTGGTCGCGGAACTTCTCGGTGGCGGGCAGGTCGGGGTTCCACACGGGCTTCGGCGTGTGCGCTCGCTGCTGCGCGACGCAATTCCGCAGTCCGGCAACGGCAGAACCGTGCGTGCCGTCGATCTGGAACTCGACGAGTTCGTCGCGATGCACGCGCACTGCCCATGACGAGTTGATCTGCGCGATGACGCCCCCGGCGATCTCGAAGATGCCGTACGCGGCGTCGTCGGCGGTGGCGGTGTATTCCTTGCCCGCCTCGTCCCAGCGCGTCGGGATGTGGGTGACGGTCTTCGCCGTGACGGCTTCGACCTTGCCCAGCAGGCCCTCCATGACGTAGTTCCAGTGGCAGAACATGTCGACGGTGATCCCGCCGCCGTCCTCGGCACGGTAATTCCAGCTCGGCCGCTGCGCGGCCTGGCTGTCACCCTCGAACACCCAGTAACCGAACTCGCCGCGCATCGAGAGGATGCGGCCGAAGAAGCCCTCGTCGACCAGACGGCGCAGCTTGACCAGGCCGGGCAGGTAGAGCTTGTCGTGCACGACGCCGGCCACGATCCCGGCGTTCTCGGCCATCCGGGCGAGCTCGACGGCCTCGACCAGCGTTTCGGCCGTGGGCTTTTCGGTGTAGACGTGCTTGCCCGCCTTGATCGCGGCGGTCAGCGCCTCCACCCTGCGGGAGGTCACCTGGGCGTCGAAGTAGACGTCCACGGTCGGATCCGCGATGACTGCGGCGGTGTCGGTGGTCCAGTGCTCGACCCCGTGCTGTGCGGCCAGATCGGCGAGACGGTCGGCGTTGCGGCCGACGAGGATCGGCTCGACGGCCACGCGGGTGCCGTCCTCGAGCACCAGGCCCGAGTCGCGCAACGGCAGGATCGAGCGCACCAGATGCTGGCGGTAGCCCATGCGGCCGGTGACGCCGTTCATGGCGATGCGCAGGGTCTTGCGGGGAGTGGTCATGGGAACGTGCTCCATCGTGGGGCGCGGCGTCGACGACGCCGTGCGAAAGGGCGGTGGATTGCACTTCGGAATGCGCTTTCCAAGGTAAGCTGACAGCCGCGCATCGGTCAACCCATGCGCGAAAACTCGCCCCGCGACGTGGCGATCGAGGAAGGCGTGCGGATGGCGGTCACCCTGCAGGACGTGGCGACCCGTGCGGGCGTGTCCCAGGCGACGGCGTCCCGGGTGCTCAACGGGTCCGCACGTGTACCCGGGGAGGGCGTCGCCGATCGGGTCAGGGCGGCGGCGAAGGAACTGGGTTACGTACCGAACGCGCAGGCCCAAGCGCTCGCGCGGGCGTCGACCGGACTCCTCGGTCTGGTCGTGCACGACATCGCCGACCCGTACTTCTCGTCGATCGCCCGCGGCGTGCAGAAGGCCTCGCGCGCGGCCGGAAAGCAGGTGCTGCTCGCCAGCACCGACCGTGACTACGACGTCGAACGCGACGCAGTCAGCACGTTCATCTCGCACCGCGCCGACGCCATCCTGCTGGCCGGTTCCCGCCAGAGCGGACACCTCGACCGCGACATCGAAACAGAGTTCGGGCGCTACCGGGACAACGGCGGCCGCATCGTCGTCATCGGTCAGCCGCTCGCCTTCGGCGGCGCCGTCGAACCCGAAAATGCCTTTGCTTCAGCGCAACTCGCGGATCAACTGGTCGAGCTCGGACACACCCAGTTCGCCGTGATCGGCGGGCCGGGCAGCATCCGCACCGCGGTGGACCGCCGCAACGGATTCGTCGATGCACTAGGCAGGCGGGGAATCACTCCGCTGGTGGAGGTCTCTGGCGACTTCACCCGCGACGGCGGACACTCGGCCGCCCGGCGGCTCGCCGCTGCGCTGCAGCTCAGCCCCGGTGCGGGCACCCCGCCGGTCTGCGTCTTCGCCGTCACCGACGTCATGGCCATCGGCGCCATCGCCGCGTGGCGGGAGCTGGGCCTCGAGGTCCCGCGCGACGTCTGCATCGCCGGCTTCGACGACATCCCCACGCTGCGCGACCATTGGCCGAGCCTTTCGACGGTGGCGCTTCCTCTCGAGCGCATCGGGGAGCGGGCCGTGGAGCTCGCGCTCTGCACCGATCCGGGGGCCGACGATCTGCGCGAACGCATTGCCGGCGAGGTCGTGCTCCGCACCAGTACACAGCTCTGACCTCGGCTGACGCGCGCTTGACGGGTAGCGTCGTTGACAGTGTGTGCTGCATCACGTTAGTGTCGGAACTACTTCGGAAAGCGCATTCCCATCGGGTGCTCACCCACCCGGACCTTCGAATCAAGGATTCATCCATGGCCGTAACCGCACCCGCGGAATCGCGCCGGGCCACGCGCCCCGCCGCCCAACAGAAACGCCCGCGGAGGTCGCTGTCGCCGATGGCCACGCTGTCGAGCCTCTGGCGTCCGTCTTCTCTGCTGCTCGCCCTCCTCATCGCGTGGTGGGCCGTCACCGAGGCCGACCTCGTCGCGCCCTACATCCTGCCCTCACCCGCAGATACATGGCAGACCGCCGTCGACAACGCTGCGTAACTTGCCCAGAACACCTGGGTGACCACCTGGGAGACGGTGGTCGGCTTCGCGATCGCCACCGTGGTAGGCGTTTTCGTCGCAGTCGTGATGGTCTACTCGTCGAACATCGAGAAGACCGTCTATCCGCTGATCCTGTTCGCTCAGGTGATCCCGAAGATCGCTATCGCGCCCTTGTTCATCGTCTGGTTGGGTTTCGGCACGTCTCCCAAGATCCTGGTCGCCGTCCTGATGGCGTTCTTTCCCATCGTCATCTCCGGGCTGGCCGGCTTGCGGTCGGTCGATCCCGAGATCCTCGAGCTGACGTCGACCATGGGTGCGAGCAAGCTCAAGACCTTCGCCAAGATCCGTTTTCCTGCCGCGCTGCCCCAGTTGATGTCGGGACTCAAAGTCGCCGCCACCCTCGCCGTCACCGGTGCGGTGGTCGGCGAGTTCGTCGGCTCCAACGAGGGACTCGGATACGTCATCCTGCAAGCCAACGGAAACGTCGACACCGCAATGCTGTTCGCCGCACTCGTGATCATGTCCGCGCTGGGCATCGCGCTCTTCGCCATCATCGAGATCGCCGAGAAGCTCCTCATCCCGTGGCACTCGTCGCGCCGCATCAATTCATCCACCACCCAAGCCTGACCCGGAAACCAGGAGACACCATGTCGTTGCACCGACGGGCCGTCGGCATCGCTGCCGCAGCCACTGCCACCCTGCTGACGCTGACCGCCTGCGGCGGAAGCGGATCCGAAAACACCACCGCCGCTGACGGATCGACTCAACCGGCGACCCTGATGCTCAACTGGTACCCCTATGGCGAGCACGCGCCGTTCTACTACGGCGTCGAGAAGGGCATCTTCGCCGAGCACGGAATCAACCTGAAGATCGATGCCGGACAAGGGTCGACGAAGACCGTGCAGGCCGTCGGTTCCCAGCAGGTCGACTTCGGTTGGGCCGATACGCCTGCCGTCCTGAGCAACATCGACAAGGGCGTCAAGGTGAAGAGTGCGGGCGTCTTCCTGCAGACGACGCCGTCTGCGGTGCAGGTGTTCGCGGACTCGGGCATCAACACCCCCGAGGATCTCGTCGGCAAGACCATCGCGGTGTCCGCCGGCGACGCGCCGACCACGACGTTCCCGATCTACCTCGAAAAGGTGGGAGTTTCCGCGGATCAGGTGAAGCAGCAAAGCCTCGATGCCGCGGGCAAGATGTCCGCCGTCATGTCGGGTCGCGTCGACGGTTTGATCGGCTTCGCCCACGACCAGGGCCCGACGATCGCGAACAAGAGCGGGCGCGAGATGCGCTACCTCCGGTACAGCGACGCCGGCTTGAACTTCTACAGCAATGGACTCATCGCCAACACCGAAACACTCTCCGACAACAAAGAACTCGCGCAGCAGATGGTTGAAGCCACCAGTGAGGCGTTCGAAGCCGCGGTCGCCGACCCCGAGGGTGCCGTGGACGCCATGGCGGGTAAGGACCCGCAGATGCCGCCGCGTGAGGTGCTGCTCGAACAGTGGCGTCAGACCATCCCGCTGCTGAGCACCCCCGCGACCGCGGGCCAGGCGCCGGGCGTCAACTCCGAAGCCGACTGGAAGTCCACGATCGCCACGCTGAACGAGGCCGGTCTGCTCGAGACGGCCAAGGAGCCCAGCGAGTACTGGGAGTCCTCTATCAGCCCGCGCGGCAACGAGTAGGAGATCAGATGACCACCGCCACCATCGATCCGTCGACCGGAGTGACCCCCGCCGGCATCACCGTCGATGGCCTCACCGTGACGTTCTCCTCCAAGCGCGGAACCACCACCGCGCTGCAGGACATCGATCTGCAGGTCGCCGACGGCGAGTTCGTCACCATCGCGGGCCCCTCGGGATGTGGAAAGTCGACGCTGCTCAAGGTGATCGCCGGGCTGACCGGTTCCACCAGCGGCGAGGTGCGGCTGCGCGGCAAGGCTGTGCGCGGCCCGCAGCGCGAGATCGGCTACGTGTTCCAGCGAGCCGCCCTGCTCGAATGGCGCAGCGTGCGGAAGAACATCCTGCTTCAGGCCGAGATGCGCGGTATGTCCCGCCAAGCCGCTGCGCGCCGGTGTGACCACCTCCTGGAGATGACGGGGCTCGACGGCTTCGCCAACGCGATGCCGTATGAGCTCTCGGGCGGTATGCAGCAACGGGTCTCGCTGTGTCGAGCGTTGCTGCACGAACCGGATGTGCTGCTGATGGACGAGCCGTTCGGCGCACTCGACGCGTTGACTCGGGAGAAGATGAACGTCGAGCTGCACCGCATCTGGCGGGAGACTCAGACGACCGTCGTCCTGGTGACCCACTCCGTGGCCGAGGCTGTGTACCTGGCCAACCGCGTCGTGGTGATGAGCCCCCGTCCCGGCCGGATCGTCGAAACGCTCGACGTCGACCTGCCGGCGGACCGCGACTACTCCGACACCATGGAGCGGCCGGAGTTCATCCGCGTCGCCAACCGGGTCCGGGATCTCCTGGGGAGTTCGACCGCCGCGGACTGATCGGCCGGCGCCGGAAAGGGGGCACTCGCGCCCCTTCCGGCGGGGTGGTCAGGTCGATGTCCATCGCATGTGCTCGTCAGCGCCGGCTGCCCCGCGGGTAGCGGCTATTTTCCAGGCCCCACCTGGCTGACGGACGAGTGTGCCGTGCCCACTCTGCGCACCGACAGGCACATCACCGCCGCCACAGCGCACAGGCCTGCCGCGAGGTAGAACGCGAGGTCGTAGTCGCCGCGCAGGTCGCGAATCCAGCCGGCGCCCGCGGCGGCGACCGCCGCTCCGAGCTGGTGCGAGGCGAACACCCAACCGAAGACGATCGGCGTCTTGTCACCGAAGTACTGGCGGCACAGCGCGATGGTCGGAGGAACCGTCGCCACCCAGTCCAGGCCGTAGAAGATGATGAACACCCATGTTCCGGGCTCGGCGTGCGGAGAGAGCAGGGCCGGAAGTGCGAGCAGCGACAACCCCCGCCCGCTGTAGTAGATGACCAGCAGCACGCGGGCATCCACGCGGTCGGTCAACCATCCGGAGAACACCGTGCCCGCGACGTCCATGATGCCGACCACCGCGAGAAGGCCGGCCGCCACGGTCGTCGGCATCCCGTGGTCGTTGGCGGCGGGGATGAAGTGGGTGCCGATCAGCCCGTTGGTCGTCATGCCGCAGATCGCAAAGCTGCCGGCCAACAGCCAGAACGCCGGCACCCGCGCACCGAGCCCCAGCCCCGAGAACGCCGCCGCGAAACTGCTGCCCGGCGGACGTGACGCCGGTCCCGCATCGACGGTCGGCTGCTGCCCGTAGCGGCCAAGGCCCCTGTCCTGCGGCCAGTTTCGCATCAACAGCAGGACGGGCGGGAGCACGGCGAGCGCGGCGGCAGCGACCAGCAGCGACGCCCACCGCCAGCCATGGTGGGTGGTGATGGCGGCGACCACCGGCAGGAAGATCAGCTGACCCGTCGCGCTGGCGGCGGTCAGCACGCCGGTGACCAGTCCGCGGTGTGCGTCAAACCAACGGGTGGCGATCGTCGCAACGAAACCCATCGAGATGGCTCCGGTCCCTGCGCCGACCAGCACCCCCCACAACAGGACCAGCTGCCAGCTTGCGGTCATCGTCACGCTCAGCGCACTGCCGGCCGCGATCAACGTCAGCGCGACGGTCAACACGGGCCTGATCCCGAAGCGGTCCATCAACGCCGCGGCGAACGGCGCGGTCAGGCCGAACAGCGTCATGTTCACCGACATCGCGAGCCCGACGGTCCCGTGCGACCAGCCGAATTCGTGATGCAGCGGGTTCATCATCACCCCGGGCACGGAGCGGAAGCCGGCGGCACCCAGCAGCGCAACGAAGCTGACGGCCGCCACAACCCAGGCCCAATGCAGGCCGACGATGCTGCGCGGGGAGCGGTCGGTCACGGTCACCGCTCGACTATGGCGGCCGGCGGCCTTGGCGGCTAGTGGCAAGACTGCCGTTATTCGTCGAAAACGTGCCATCATGGCGTCATGTCCGCTCACCGGGTCGCCGTGTTGCTGCTCGAGCCGGTCATCGGCTTCGACGCCGCGATCGCGCCCACCCTGTTCGGGGCGGCCGTGGGTTCCGACGGCAATCCGCTCTACGAGGTGATCACCTGCGGGGTGACCGCCGAACCCGTCCTCGCCAACACCGGGTTCGCGATGATCCCGGCCGCGGGAGCCGAGGTCCTGGCCACCGCCGACACCGTTGTGGTCCCCGGGACGCGGTATGAGCCCGCCCGCGTGGACGGCCGGCTGGACCCCGAGGTCGCTGCTGCGCTGGCCACGCTCTCACCCTCGGCCCGCGTCGCCTCGATCTGCACGGGCGCCTTCGTGCTCGCCGCGGCGGGACTTCTCGACGACCGCCCGGCCACGACCCACTGGCAGCACGCCGACGCGCTGCGCGCGCTGTACCCGCAGGTGCTGGTCGACGAGAACGTGCTGTTCGTCGACGACGGCGACGTGCTCACCTCCGCGGGTCTCGCCGCGGGTATCGACCTGTGCCTGCACATCATCCGGCGCGACCACGGGACGCAGGTCGCGAACGCGGTCGCCCGTTACTGCGTCGTCCCGCCCTGGCGCGAGGGCGGGCAGGCCCAGTTCATCGAAAGTCACGTTCCGATGGACGATTTCGCGTCGACAGCGCAGACCAGGCACTGGGCCGCCGAGAACCTGCACCAACCGCTGACGATCCGTCAGCTCGCCGAGCATGCGGGCATGAGCACCCGCACGTTCATCCGCCGGTTCCGCGAGGAGACAGGCCAGCCACCCGGGGAATGGCTCCGGCACCGCCGCGTCGATCGCGCTCGCGAACTACTCGAAAGTCATGACCTGAGTGTCGACGAGGTCGCCCGCCGCTCGGGGTTGGGCTCCGGCGGCAACCTCCGTCACCACCTGCGGCGTGGCCTGGGCATGTCGCCGTCGAGTTATCGCAAGGTCTTCGCCGGCCACGAGCGGTAGCCGAAACGGCACATCCGCGTCCGTCGCTACTCTCGAAACATGCAGATCGTCGGCGCCTTCCTCGCCGAGCACGCTGAGATCGTGGACGGCAAGCTCAACGTGACGGGCGGCGTCCTCGACGTCGTCAAGGTTCCGGCGGTAGGCCTGACGAACGGCAACGGTGAGCAGTTGGCCCTGCCCCTGGCCCTGGTGACGCTGATGCAGGCAGGCCCCGACGACGAGGGCAGGCCCTACCGCATGAAGCTCGAAGTGGTCTCGTCCAACGACGACATCACGGTGCTCGGCGACCAGGAGATCCCCGGCGCACATCTCGCGGGAGAGAACCACTTCTGGATCAGCGCCTTCGGGCTGACCACCCGGACAACCGGACGCGTCGCGCTGATCGCCAGCATCGAAGGGGGCGGCAGCGTCAGTGTCCCCGTGTTCGTCGAGCGGGTCGACCGTCACCCGGCCGAAGCGGGTCGAGATGACACGCAGTCCGGCTGACGGTCCCCGCCGGGCGGTGGGCGCGACTGCGCTGCGCGCATCGGTCGCGGTCCTCCACATCGCCGTGATCGCAGGCGGATTCACCGTCCTCTCCGGTCATGCAGCGCACTCAGATCGCGGCGCTGGTCGGCCCGTGCTGCCCGACATCCATGTCCTGACCGAGGACATGCCCATCGACGACAGCGCGGTGCCACCGCTGCCCGGCACCCAGTGGGGCACCATCATCGCCGTTCCGCAGGGCGGACCCGCCCCGGTCGAACCGCCCCAGTGTGGGATCTTCCTCTCGCAGGGCGAGGTCACGCAGAAGGCGCTCGCGATGCGCTCCTCAGGTGGTGCGGCGATCGGCATCGAACTGGCGGTCACACCGCGACCGGTTCAGGTACACGGGCTCGACGCGCACTGCGAGTCGTTCTCACTGACCACACCCGAGTTGCAGTCCACTACCCGCGTCGAGCCTGCCGACTTCGGTCCGATTCCGGCGGAGGCGATCAGTGTGGTGATGCACACGCGGACGACCACGAAGACCCAGTCGCTGGCCTGGGACATCGCCATGATCGTCGGCGTCCACCGCGGCCTGTTGGTGACCGCCGAATACACCCCCGGCCCTCGCGGTGCAGCCTTCGATTCATCACTGGCGGAACAACTTCCGGCCCTGTACGAGGCTCAGACCACGAGGTTGGACAAGAGCTGATCCGCAGGACGTCAGGCGCTGTCGCGCAGATGCGTGGCGACGGCGTGCAGGCGTGGCCGTTCAGCATTCGGGCGTCGCGACCCGATCTGCACGAACCCTGCGTCCCGCACGAGGCCCAGCGGGCCGGGGCCGCTGAATCGAGCCAGGCCGGCGGCCCGCAACGCGTAGCCCGCCTTGGCCTGACGGAAGCCGACCATGGCCCCGAGGCCGGTCATGCTGATCATGCCGAAGATCCCGAGGGCGGCAGCCGTGAACAGGGCCCATATCGACACGTTGCGGATGAACGCGCCGACGCAGGGCGCGCTCAGCTGGAGTCCCGAGCGCGCGTTCACCTGATCGGTCAGCGCCTTCGCGATCGCGGGCAGCCGTGCCGTCTCGGCCGCCAATGTCGCCGACGTTCTCTGCAGCAGCGCAGGATCGACCGGGAGGCCGAGTAGTCGCATGCCCTGAAGGGCGTCCAGTGTCGTTCTGAGCCACGATAATTGCATCGGAGGATCAGCCGTCGTGGACAAATTCGGGTACACAGCGCTGATCAGTCGAGGGTCTGCACCGCCGAGGCGGCCCAGGACGGGTGTGACACCCGGTCCACCCAGCTGCTGTTGTATGAGCCACTGCAGCTGTGCCCAGGTCAACAAAGCGAACCACTGCAGAATGCTGGGCGGCGCGATCGCCGCCGTCAGCGAGGCGAGTGGCACCGTCGTGACGACTGCCGAAACCGGCACGGAGACAACGGTGTTGGCTTCGGCGGCGGAGACGACCGGTGCATCGACGGTGACGGGAGAGTTGTCCACGGCAGGGGACACGCTGACGACCGGCGCGGGCTCGACGTCGGGCACGGAGATCGTCGAGGTGTCCGTGCTGACCGGGTTTTCGGTGATCCCCGCGGTGGCGTCGCCCGACGTCGGCCCCGTAGTGATCACGGTGGCGGCCGGCACCGATCCTGAGGACGAATCCGGCTGTGTGGTCGACGGATCGGTCTCGGTCTCGGTGCCGGCTCCGGTGTCGACGGTGGGTGGGTCGATGGTCGGATCATCGTCGGGCGGCACATCGCCTGGTATCTCAGGCGACGGATCCACGGTGCCGTCCGTCGACGTGTCCTGGTAACCAGGCGGCACGGCGGGATCGTCGGTCCGCGGAGACTCGTCGGAACCGTCCGCGTCGTGGGGGTCCGTGGCTCCGGTCTCCGCGGTCTCCGTTTCTGTCTCTGTCTCCGTCTGTGACGACGATTCCGTCATTCGGTGCCGAGGCGTCGAGTCTTGCGAGCGGTCCGTGATGGAGGGAGTGTCTCGGCTGCCCGAGTCGACGGCGCTCGGCGCGCGATCGTCGGCGTACGCGACGGCTCCGCCGCCGAAGACGAGGAGGATCGACGAGATCGCGCCGCCTGCGGCGATGTATCGCCATGCCGGCACCGTGCAGTTGCTGGGCTGCCGGGCCCGTGGCCCCATCACTATGTCCGGGCTCGGTGGCGCGAGGCGGGCCTGATCACACCGACTCATCGTCGGCGAGGTGTTCCTTGCGCCGCAATTCGTCGACCTTCTGCACCACATCGCGCTGAGATTCCGGCGATAGTCCGATGGTTCGTGCGGCCACGCGGCGTACCCCTTCGTCGCGGAGACCGGCCAGAAGCGTCAGTTCTTGGTCGAGTTTCGCGTAGTAGGAGTCATCGGTGAAGAATTCAGGTCTGATGCGGAAAAAGTTTGCCAATGCGGCCATTGTCGAACTCGATGGATTGGTTCGGTTTCCCGATCTCAACTGCGACAAATAGGGAGCCGACATCGTCAATCCCTCGGCTTTGAGCGCCGTGACCACTTCGGCGGATGTGTGCGGTCCACGCCCCGGCGGATACACCGTGTCGAAAAGCCGGTTCAGTCGATCTGCGAATGTGTTCATCTCTGCTGTCCCCCTCGCGCGGCCGGTGAGCGGATTCCGGGCCGATCGAATCAGGATAAGTTCTGAACCCGCAATTCCCCGGCTATTCCAGAATTCGAGATCTATTGGTAAGAATCGCTGTCACCGCCGCGCTGCGCAGAATGGCTTTCGAAACTTTGTGCACACGTTCACGGCATTCTCAGGACATCGCCGACGAGCGGGTGGAGATTGTCGTGTTCGGCCATCGGTGCGGGCTGATCACCGCGGTCCATGTGCACGCGGTTGTGCCACCAGACGGGCATGCCGAGGGTGCCCGCTCCGGCGATGTCATAGCGTGAGCCGGCGACGAAAAGGACGCGGTGCGGTTCGAGCCGCAGCTCCTGCAAGGCCAGAGAATAGGGCGCCGGCTGCGGCTTGTATGCACCCGCCGCCTCGGCCGTGACGACGACGTCGAGGGGAACGCCCAGCCGCGCGGCGGCGAGCTGCCCCAGACGTTCTGAGCAGTTGGTGACGACTCCGAGCTTGACACCGGCCGAGGCCAATTCGGCCAGGACCGCGGGGGCATCACTCCACGGCTGCAGCTCAGCCCATCGGGCGGCCAGCCGCGCGGCCAGGCCGCGATCGAGGCCGCAAGCCTCGGCCGCCTCGGCGACCAGGGTCTCGTAGTCGCGATACGACCCCTGTCCATAGGTGATCGCGAGGTACGTGTTTCGCCACAGGGCTCCGGTGCGAGAATCGCCGGCGACGTCGTTCCACACGGTCCACGAATCAAGCAGCGCGGTGAGCAGATCGAACAGCACCGCGTCGTACCGCGGGCGGCGACTCACGACCACTCGGCGAGCACCCGCATCTTTCCGGCCTTGACCGCCGCGTCCCGACGCAGCCGCTTCAACTCCGGTGCAAAAGCGTTGCGCTCGTTGCCCTGCAGGTTCAACGGCAGCACCAAAGCGGTCAGTAGCCTGGCTTCCATGTGCCAGGGCTCCGGGTGCAGCACCCAGGACACCGCGGCGTTCTCCGCCATCCATTGAGTCAGGATCGCCTCTCCGCCGGCGAACGTCTGGCGCTTACCCGACCCGACCCTGCGTAGCGCGAAACCCAGTTCTCCGCCCAGCAGGACCCCCAGCGACTTACGGAGCGTCGAGCCGTCCGCGCCGGCGTTCCCCGCGCCGAAGTGGTAGCGGATGCGTTTGCGAAGATCCTGCGGGGTCTGCGGCTTGCCGTCGGCCCGCGGCGGGCCGGGGCTCACGCCGACCGTAGAGCAGGGTCCAGCCGTCGCGCTGCTCGCATGCGGAGGCGTCGATCCCGCCCGGGATCTCCCGGAACCACCATCCGTGCGCCCCCCGCCTGAGCCGGCACCGGATCAGCGTCGGAGAACACCTCGTCGCGCGTATACCGTTGCGCTGCAAGGAAGGTGGACACAAGGTCCGCGGTGCGTCGTTCGGACATCCGGCCGGCCATGCCCCACAGCCTAGCCGTCGGTGAATCAGGCGAAATGCGACTTGTACACCTACCCGTGCACCCCGACCGTCCAGATCACTGCCCTGCCCGCCGCCCGACCCCCGGCTTGCACACCGACAAGCCGGCGTCGAGCGAAGTCGGTCATCTGTCACCTTTCGTCGGAAGACACGAAAGGTGTTCCCGCGCAGTGTTTCCATCGTGCTACGCGGGCGGAACGTCTGAGTTAGGCGGCGGCTGGGTACTGTCGAGGTACCGCCGACGAGAGGGACTGCCATGCCGGAAGGCGACGTACGGACGTCAGCGAGAGCGTTCCTCGTCACGGCCAGGGGCTTCGCGCTGGCGTCGGTCGCGGTGCTGATCGTCTCGTTCGTGACCGCGGGTGAACTGGTCCAGTTGCACGAACTCGAAGACATCCACGGCGGCGCGGCGATCGCGCTGCACGTCGTCACGGGCGGGCTGACCGTCGCGCTGGCCGGGTTGGCCTACTACCCGGCGCAGCGGGTGGGTGGACGGCGGTGGTCGCAGGGCTCGCGTTCGTCTACTCGTTCATCCAGGCCGCCCTGGGCGAGGGCGACCTGCTGAAGTTCCACATCCCCGGCGCCCTGCTCATGGTCGTCGCCGTCGTCTGGGTCACCGCGTGGCTGTTCTCGTCGTCGGTCGCTGACCGCTGACGCGAACGCCTCAGCGGTTCTTCACCTCACCGGTGATGTCTTTCAGTGCGCTGTCGTCGCGGTGATCGGTCATGTTCCGGCATTCGCCGAAGATCTGCAGCGAACCCCGCTCGGGGTAGTTGCCCACCGAAGCGATCGCCATCACGCCACCCTTGTGCACCACTTCGCCGTACGGATTCAGTCCCGGCGGTGGACCGGGCGCCCAGCCGGGCTGCTGTGCTGCGGTCGCCGCGACCTGCTTGGCCATCGTCGCGCTGTCGGTGCCCTGCGGCACTTCGTATGCCACGTCCACGCGACCGTGGTACGGCGGCTCACCCTGGTCGTTGCACCACTCCCACTCGAATGTGGCATACGTGACGCGCAGATTCGCCGCTCTGGCGATATCCCTGGCCGCATCGACCACCTGCGCTCTGGCCTGATCGTCGGGTAGGCCTTGGGCCGTCGGACCGGCGGACGCGGTGTTCTCGGGTGGGGGAGACATCGATGAACAACCTCCTGTGAGGACGGCGAGCACGACGAACGACGCTGCCGCGCAGACGCGTAACCGCATTTCAATACCTGTGGTCATTGGTGACGTTCTCTCGGTCCCATTCTGGGTCGTAGATGATCGGGGTCTGGACGTCCACACCGGGGATCGGCACCTTACCGATGATGGGTACGTCGACCTCGCGGGGTGTACTCACGGTCACCGGATGGCGGTGCTCGGCGATGAGGTTGTCGGTGGCCAGACGATCGGCGTTGCCGGACGCGATGTCGGTGATGCCGCGCAGTGATTCGCTGCCGACCTTGTAGTAATTCGAATGGTCGGCCGGGTCGATACCGTCGGCGCCGGCGACCTCGGCCCGGAACCTGACCGACCCGAAATCCTGGCCCGCAGGATCGGTTCCCAGCCCGGCGGACACACCCATCATGTTGCCCAGCTTGTCGTTGAGCGCATTCGGCAGACCGGGGCCTGCCTCGCCGAGCATGCCGACCGGATCGGTCGAGGCGTCCCCGACGTAGACCTGACCGCCGTTGAGATGGAAGTCGGCGGCGCTGCGGGCGGCGTCGGTGCCCGGGCAACCGAGCAGCACCGCATCGTTGGCCTGCATCCCGCTGCGCGCGAACGCATCCGCCACCGTCGTCGACCCGTACGAATGCCCGATGACCGTCGTGTGTTGCGGCACCGACGGATCGTGGGTGACCCCGAGGCTGTTGACGTCCCAAGCCAGCGCGTCACCTCCGGTGCGCGCCAGGCCGGGGGTGGCGATGTTGGGATCGGTGAAGCTCTCCGGCGTGTCGTAACCCATCCACGAGATCACCGCCGTGGGGTTGCTCGGGTCGGCCTTCAGAGACTGGTCGTAGAGATTGCGTGCGTCGTTGTGGCCGTCGGAGAGCCACCCGTCGCGGACGCTGGACCCGGTGCCGGGCACGATGACCGCGGTGTTGGGCGACTTGTCGGGATTGCCGATCGAGACCGCCGCCCGGCCTTTGCCATCGAAAGCCGTTGGCTCGTAAGCCCACAGCATGGTGGGGCGGAGGTTTCGGTCTTTCCGCTCCTGCGGGCTGATATCGCTGTAGCGGCGGTTGTTGCGTTCGTCGCCGTCGATGCCCATCTGGTGCAGGAGACCGTCCTGCGTTTTCTTGGCGTTCTCGAACCGCGTGACGTCGTCGCGGGAGAGGCCGAACCTGCTCGGGTCGGATGTCACGTCGTCGACCGACACGCCGTTTCGCTGGGCGGTGTGCTCGACGCGGTCCAGATCGTCGTCCATCACCGCGACGTTGACCTGATCGCGGACCTCGGCCGGCACCCCGTTCAGATTGCCCAGGATCGGCGGGTGCTTCGCGATCAGCTCCTGGCGCTGCTGCTCGGTCAGGCTGTCCCACCACTGCTTGACGTCCGCGGGCGCGGTGTCCATCGACGGGATCGGTACATCCTGACCGCCGACGTTGAGCGTCGGGTTGTCCAGATTCGGGCCGTCCGCCTGATCGATCGCGGACGCCGTGTTCTCGTCTAGATCGGTGAACAGCTGCAAGATCTTCTTCAGCATGGTGCTGCAGTTGGCGGCGATGCTGTCCAGGAAGCGTCCCACCAGCCACTGATGCGGGGTCACCGTGCCGTCGTCGGCGACCGAGAAACCCATCGTCTCCAGTGACGAGACCAGGTTCAGCAGCGTGTCGCGTAGTGCGCCCATCTGCAGGCCGGCGTTCTGCAGCGCCGACTGCAGTTGTTGCAGACGCATCGCGGTCCGCTCCTGGATCGCGATGTCCTTGAGTCCGCGGGCGATGGCGGCCTCGGCGGCCGCGCCCTTCCAGTGGTCCTGCAGGTGCGAGAGTGTCTCCCGCTCGCCGGCGATCGTGGTCTGGACCTCGGAGTACTGGCGACCCAGCTCGGTGGCCGCATCGACCAGCGAGCCGGGCTGCGTCGCCCTGACCACCGAGATCGATACCGGCATGACCCTCCGCTCGTTTGCGCAAGACGATGGTGTCACATGGTGGGGAGTGGGTCGGCGCGTTCCTCGCCGGTACCACATCGTGGCGACTGCGACGGTGAGTTGTCCCCAGAGCCGATTTCATCCCCAGGCTCGGGGTGAATTGTCGGTGGGCGCTGGGAGATTGGGGTCATGTCTCCGAGCAGTTCTCTGGCCATCGATGAGCGGTTGTCGGTGTTGCATGAGGAATTGGCGGAGCTGACGGGGCAGCGCAATGCGATCGATGCGCGGATCGTGGGGATCGCCGCGGAGATCGATCGGGATGAGTTGTGGGCGGCCGCCGGAGCGCGGTCGACGGCGGGGTGGGTGGCGTGGAAGGCGGGGGTGTCGCGGTCGCGGGGTGAGACGATCGCGGCGATCGCAGCGCGCTACGACGAATTCCCCACCTGCATCGAGGGATTAAGGGAGGGCCGGTTCTCGGTCGATCAGGTCGGGGTCATCGCCGAACATGGTCTACCCGGCTCGGACGCCCATTTCGCGACCATGGCCCAGTGCGCGACGGTCAGCCAGTTGCGCACCGCACTGAGCATGCAACCCAAACCCCAGCCTGAACCAGCACCCGAACCCGACGATGACGGCGAGGAGGCCGCGACAGTCGATCCGGGGCCGCAGCCCTCGATCACCTCGACCTCCGATGAGCAGTACACCTACTGGCAGATCGCGTTACCGCATGTCGAGGCCGCGGCGTTCGAAGCTGCGCTGGCATCTCATCGCGACGCGTTGATCACCGAGTGGAAAGCCGCCGACCCCGATGGGCGGGCAGCGATGCCGACCACCGCGGCGGCGTTTCTGCGTCTGGTCCACATGAGTTGGGACGCCGAGGCCGCGGCTCGCCCGCACGGGCAGCGCACCACCGTCGTCGTGCATGTCGATGTCGCGGACAAGGTCGCAGCGCTGCACCTGGGACCCGTTCTCTCAGACCGTGACCGCCACTATCTGACCTGCGATGCCACGTGCGAGGTGTGGTTCCGTCGCGACGGGCGGGTGATCGGGGCCAGCCGCTCAACCAGGACGGTGAACCGGCGGCTGCGTCGCGCGCTCGAGCATCGCGACCGCTGCTGTGTGGTGCCCGGCTGCGGGGCCACCCGGGCGCTGCACGCCCATCACCTGGTGCACTGGGAAGACGGCGGCCCCACCGAGCTGTGGAACCTGGCGCTGGTGTGTCCGTATCACCATCGGGCACATCACCGCGGCCTGATCACGATCACCGGCCCCGCCGACCAGCTCGTCGTTACCGACGCCGCCGGTCGAGCGTTGACCTCCGCCTCCCTGGCCCGCACACCCACGCAACCACCGCCAGAGGTCGCGCCGTGTCCCGGTCCCACCGGCGAACGCGCGAACTGGTGGTGGTACCAACCCTACGAACCACGCCCACCCTCGACGGACTAGTGCATGCGGATCACTCGCTGTGCGTGAGCGAGTCGGTGAAGGCCGCGTTCGCCGCGCCGGTGAGGCGGTTGCCGTCGAAGCCGTACTCGACGGCGTCACCGCGGATCGCTCGCAGCGGATCCTCGAAGTCCCGGAAATACCCCATCGCCCAGGCACCCTCCTGATAGCCGATGAGCTTCAGCAGATCGTCGTCGAGAGTTCGCGCGACATCGAGAGGCACCGAGAGGAATTGGTTCTCCTCCTGGCGAACCCAGCCGACGCAGTAGTTGACGTTGATCGCGCGCCGGACCCGATCGGAACGATTCGCGGCCCCACTGTGCACGATCTTGCCCGTGTAGATCAGCACCGAACCGCGCGACATCTCGGCCTGCAGGCACTCGTCGTCGCCGTAATCGGTGGGCTTCTTGTCGCCGACCTGACTGCCGGGAACCACTCGGGTGGCGCCCATTTCGGCGGTGTAGTCCGACAGCGCCCACAGCGTGTTGCACTGCACGTGATAGTCGTCGGGGAAGGGGTAGAAGTCGAAGGCGTTCTGATCGCGGTGCAGTGCTTGCGCCGACTCGCCGGGTTCGATCGAGATCACCTGCGTGAGCATCAGCTGGAAGGCCGACGCGTGGCCGAGGAAGTCGGCGCACACGCCCATCACCGTGGGGTTCTGGATCAGCGTGCGGCACGCAGGGGACCGCGCGACCAGCGCGCCGGTGCGACGGGTCCGCCGCCCGATCATCGCGTTGTAGCCGAGCGGCGTGGCGTCGAAGTAGGGCGCGAGTTCGCGATCGATGTCGTCCATCAACTCGGTGGACGCGAGATCGTCGACGATCACATAGCCGTCGCGACGCAGTAGATCGGAGATCTCCTCAGGCGGTGTGGTGGCGGGGACGTGATTCAGTTCCTGCATGCCGTCGAGTATCGCGATCGCGTGTGTTGACCTGGTAAAACAGCGTCACGTCGCCGTTACGTGATCAGGACACGGGTGCGGCGGTCGGCGCCGGCGCGAGAAGGCGGATCGACAGCTCGACGAGGTTTCGCTGCAATTCGCCGTCGTCGATGTCGGACATGTCGGGATCGGCGGCGACCCGGCAGACGCCGGAGAGGAAGACCCGCAGGGCGATGCGGTCGGCAACACACGGCTGCGGTCCCTCGAGAAGCTCCTTGAGGCGAACGGTGACGACGCTGAATTCTGGTTCGTCGCGCACCATTTGGTCGATTCCCGGATCGCCGTAGAACAGGACCGACAACTCGCGGTGTCGGACCACCATCTCGATGAGGCCGCTGACCAACACCTCGCGACGGCGCTGCATGTCGGGAAGTACTTCGGCGATCCGGATGACCCGGGCCATGTCGTCGATCGACGGCCGCAGGACTTCCAGAGCGATGTCTTCCTTCGAGCGGAACTGGTAGTAGACCGCCGCTTTGCTCACTCCGATGCGGTCCGCGATCATCTGCAGCGACGTTCCGTGGACGCCGTGTTCGGCGAACAGCGCCAGAGCGGCGTCGAGGACCCGCTGCCGGGCCAGGCCGCGTGGTGCCGTCGGTCGCGCCATCCGTTCGCCCTCTCCGTCCCGCCGGGTACGCGCCCAACAATAAACGCCCAGCCTACCGGCGCCGGTGTTTCGACCTATACGGATCAATTAATTAGAGCTAGCCGATCGGCTTGCTGAAATTATTCAGTCCATCTATGTTTGCTTGGCCGACACACGTGGTGTCGCGCGGCGCATAAGGGGCGTGCATGGTCGGGATCTTGAAGCGGGCCTGGATACCACTCGTCATCGTGGCGGTGATCGCTGTAGCGGCGACCGTGGTCTACCGCATGCACGGGTTCTTCGGATCGGACAACGAGACGACCCGGCCAGGGGCCGGTCTGGCCCAGGATGCCGAACCCTTCAACCCGAAGGCCGTCACCTACGAGATCACCGGGGACTCCGGTGCCGTCGCGACCATCAACTACCTCGACCTGGACGCCAATCCGCACCGCATCGACGATGCGCCGCTGCCGTGGTCGCTCACGTTGGAGACCACCAAGCCGTCGGCCGCGGCCACCATCATCGCTCAAGGCGACGGATCGTCGATCAGCTGCAAGATCCTGGTGGACAACGAAGTTCGAGACCAACAGACCTACGACGGAGTGAACGCACAGACCTCATGCCTGGTGAAGTCACTGTGAGCGCGGCGCAGACCGGCCACGCCCGGATTCCCCGCTTCCTGCGGCTGTTCTGCGTTCCCGTCCTGCTGGGCTGGCTCGCGCTGACCGCTCTGCTCAACGTCGTCGTACCCCAGCTCGAAGCGGTGGGCGCCGCGAACTCCACATCGCTGACACCCAACGACGCGCCGTCGCTGCAGGCCACGCAGTTGGTGGGGAAACTGTTCGGAGAGTACACATCCAACAGCTCGGCGATGATCGTGCTGGAGAGCGACACGCCACTCGGCGCCGAAGCGCACCGGTACTACGACGGATTGATCGCCGCGCTGCGCAAGGACACCACCCACATCCAACACATCCAGGACCTGTGGGGTGATCCGCTCACGTCGTCGGGCTCCCAGTCGGCGGACAACCTGTCCTCCTACGTTCAGTTGTATCTCGCGGGGAACCAGGGCGAGACGCTCGCCAACGAATCCGTCGAGGCGGTGCGCGACATCGTCGCGGCCAACCCGCCGCCGCAAGGTCTGCGCGTCTACGTCACCGGTGCCGGACCACTGCTCTCCGATCAGCAACACGCGGGCGACAAGAGCCTGCAACTGGTGACAGCGCTGACCTTTCTCGTGATCATCACGATGCTGCTCCTCGTCTACCGCTCGATCGTCACCGTGCTCATCGTGCTGGTGACCGTCGTACTCGAACTCGCGGTGGCGCGGGGTGTGGTGGCGTTCCTGGGTTACCACCACATCATCGAACTGTCGACGTTCGCGGTGAACCTGTTGACACTGTTGGCCATTGCCGCAGCGACCGACTACGCCATCTTCCTGGTCGGCCGCTATCACGAGGCGCGCAGCGCCGGCGATGACCGCGAGAGCGCCTTCTACGTCATGTATCACGGCACCGCGCACGTGATCCTGGGGTCCGGCCTGACGATCGCCGGAGCGACGTTGTGCCTGCACTTCACACGGCTGCCCTACTTCCAGACCCTCGGCATTCCACTGGCGATCGGCATGTTCGTCGTCACGGTGGCTGCGTTGACGTTGGCGCCGGCGATCATCACCGTCGCGTCCCGGTTCGGTCTGCTCGATCCCAAGCGCAGCCAGCGGACCCGGGGCTGGCGGCGCGTCGGAACCGCCGTGGTCCGGTGGCCCGGCCCGATCCTGGTGGCCTCGCTGGCGGTGACGCTGGTGGGCCTGCTCGCCCTGCCGTCCTACACCACGAGCTACGACGACAAAAAGTACCTACCCTCTGACGTCGAGGCCAATGTGGGCTATCAGGTTGCGGCCAAACACTTTCCGCAGGCACGGCTCAATCCTGAGGTGCTGATGCTCGTCGCCGACCACGATCTGCGCAACCCGACCGACATGCTCATCGTCGACCGGGTCGCCAAGGAGGTCTTCCATCTGCCGGGCATCGCGCGGGTGCAGACGATCACGCGACCGCTCGGGACTCCGATCGAAGGCTCCTCGATTCCGTACATCGTCGGCCAGCAGGGCGTGAATCAGAAGCTGACGCAGTCCTCCGCCGAAGCGCGCACGGCCGACCTCCTCCGGCAGGCCAGCGACATCAACGATCAGATCGACGTTCTGCGGCGGCAATTGGAGCTGCAGAAGGAAAGCGCCAACGCACAGCAGGAGCAGACCGACGTTCTCAAGCAGACCGTCGCCGTCACCAACGACCTGCGCGACAAGATCGCCAACTTCGACGACTTCTTCCGGCCCATCCGGAACTACTTCTACTGGGAACCGCACTGCTACGACATCCCGGTCTGCTACTCGCTGCGCTCGCTGTTCGACGCGCTGGACGGGATCGACGAACTCTCCGGACTTCTCGCCGAGACCACAATCAGCCTCGACAAGATCAACGCCCTTCAGCCCAAGCTGTTGGCGCTGATCCCGCCGCAGATCGCCAGCCAAGAACGAAACCGCGATCAGATCATGACGAACTATGCGACGCAGAAGGATCAGCAGGATCTGCAGGACCGGCAGCAGTCCGACCCCGCCGCGATCGGAAGAGCGTTCAACCAGTCCAAGATCGACGACTCGTTCTACCTACCACCCGAGGTCTTCGACAACCCCGACTTCAAGCGCGGGCTCAAGCAATTCGTCTCACCTGATGGCAAGGCGGTGCGCTTCATCATCTCCCACCAGGGGGATCCGGCGACGCCAGAGGGTATTTCGCACATCGACCAGATCAAGAACTCGGCGTTCGAGGCCATCAAGGGCACCCCGCTCGAGACCTCCAAGATCTATCTGGGCGGTACGGCGGCCACCTACAAGGACATGCGGGACGGCTCGAACTACGACCTCGTCATCGCGGCGATCTCGGCGATCTGTCTGATCTTCATCATCATGCTGATCATCACCCGGTCGGCGATCGCGGCGCTGGTCATCGTCGGAACGGTGGTGCTGTCCCTGGCCGCATCCTTCGGCTTGGCAGTTCTGTTGTGGCAGCACATCATCGGGCTCGAACTGCACTGGCTGGTGCTGGCGATGTCGGTGATCATCCTGCTGGCCGTGGGATCGGACTACAACCTACTGTTGGTCTCGCGGTTCAAGGAAGAACGCGACGCGGGACTGAACACCGGGATCATCCGCGCCATCGCGGGCAGCGGCAGCGTGGTGACCTCCGCCGGTCTGGTGTTCGCGTTCACGATGATGTCGTTCGCGATCAGCGACCTGAAAGTGATGGCTCAGGTCGGGACGACGATCGGGCTGGGACTCCTGGTCGACACCCTGATCATCCGGTCGTTCATGACGCCGTCCATCGCGGCGTTGATGGGTCGGTGGTTCTGGTGGCCGCAGAACGTCCGTCCCCGGCCGGCCCGGCAGGTGAGCGCTCCCTGACCCGGCAACCGGGAAGGACGTTGCCGACCGTCGGTGCAGGAAACGCGGTTGATCCGAAAAGCGAACAGCTGCCGCGTTTTGGGTTCACCGTCCCGTAGCGGCAGTTAGCGTCGGGTCTCGTGAGCAAAGTGAGTGCGGCGGTCGTCGTGGCCATCGGTCTGATGACGTGGGTCCCCACGCCGGTTGCGCAGGGCGCGGACTGCGATCCGAACTACTCGGGTGCATGCGTGCCGATTGCCAGCGACGTCGACTGCGCGGGTGGCAGTGGAAACGGGCCGGCCTACGTACAGGGTCCTGTCACCGTCGTGGGCACCGACATCTACGATCTGGACCGCGACGGCAACGGAACTGGTTGCGAATCCTAGCCTTTCACGACGGTGTGATCTGACCGTTCGGCGTGACGTGCACGGTGCCGTCTTCGTGCGCGCCGGGAAGGTCCGGCATCTCGTGCCGACCGCCGGCGGACCGGCGACGGGCAGACCACACCACCCCGCCGACCGCAGAGACCGCTGCCACCGCGAGCGGCAACACCAGCCGAGACCTCTCACCCATGTGCCCAGGTATGCCCACGGGGCGGAGCCGAGAAACCGACCCGCGCCGGCCGCGTGTCAGCAGGGGTAGAAGAAGCCGCCGCCCGCCAACCGCCACGACACCTTGCGCCAGTCCTCGAACCACGACACGTAGTCGCGGTCGCGGATCACGTAGTAGGCCTCGTGGTTGTCCCATCCGCAGTCGGTGGTGAAGTCCTGGTACGGGAATCCCCATGAGAACATCGGGCCGCCGTCGCGATTGAGGAAATAGAGCCCGTGCGGCACCCCCAGCGTCTCGCCGGCCAGGGAGCCCCTGCCGGTCCGCCAGCCGCGCGACGTCACCCGATAGCCGAACGCGATGAACAACCAGTGCGTCCCATCGTGCGGATCGGTCATCTTCGTCACGGTGGTCGACATCCCGGTCAGTGATGCGAGCACCGTGTCGTCGTTGGCCAGGATGTCCCGATCGCGCATCCTGATCGTTCTGGTGGTGGCGCTGCGCTGCGGGTGGTGCTCGAGACCGAGCATGTCGCTGATGTCGTGTCCCAGGTAGAAGTCGTCGTGGACCACCTCGTCGCTCAACGTGTCGGTGATGTCGACGTCGGTGCTGCGCGCGACGCGGGAGGCGATGTGAGTCATGTCTGCTCCTGATTCCCGGCCCCCTGCGGGCCGTCGGCTCCAGCCAACGCCGGTCGCGATCCGCACACATGCGTAGTGAGGTACTCAGGTGTCGAGCACACGGCAGGGCTACCGTGGCCTGATGACCGAGATGCCCCGCCCGCGCGTCGCCGTGCTCGGGGCGGGACTGTCGGGGGCGGCCTGCGCGCAGGCGCTGCGCGAACGCGGCGTCACCGTCGAGATCGTCGAACGCGGCCGCGGCCCCGGCGGCCGGATGGCCTCGCCCACGGTGCAGGGGCGCCGGGTCGACCTGGGGGCGGCGTACTTCACCGTCAAGGAGTCGGCGTTCCAGACCGTTGTCGACGACTGGGCGAGCCGCGCACTGGCCCGACCCTGGACCGACACCTTCGACGTGCTGTCGCCCGGCGGTCGCGACAGCACCACCGGCCCGATGCGCTTCGCCGCAGGCGGGGGACTGCGCTCACTCGTCGCCGACCTGCTGCCCGACGATGTCCGCTACGGGACTCCGATCGACACCCTCGACGACCTTCCCCACGACGCCGTGGTGCTGGCGATGCCCGACCCGCAAGCCGCGCGACTCACCTCCGCGCCGCCCGGCGACTGGGCGGCCTACGACCCCGTGATCGCCGTCGCCGCCGGGTGGCCGCAGCGCAGCTGGTCGACCGATGCCGCCTTCGTCAACGACGACCCGGACCTGTCGTTCCTCGCCGACGACGGATCCCGCCGCGGCGACGGCGCCGCCGTGCTCGTCGCGCACAGCACCGCCGACCGGGCGCGCCGGCACCTCGAGAACCCCGACCAGGCCGTGGCGCCCATGGTGGCGGCCATGCGCCGACTGCTGGACATCGCAGGCGAACCGGACTGGACACACGTGCACCGGTGGACGTTCGCCAAGCCCGCCGACACCCACGGCGACGCCGAGTTCCACCTCGACACCACGGGACGGCCGGTCGGGTTGTGCGGCGACTCCTGGTGCCCGTCCGGTGCGCCACGTGTCGAAGCGGCCTGGCTGTCCGGGCAGCGTCTCGGCGCCGCACTGGCGGCCCATCTCACGGAGGGAATGGCACAAAAGTCATGAAAATCACTGAGCTCTGGCGCTTTCCGGTCAAATCGATGGGTGGCACCCGCGTCGACGAGCTGCGCATCGACGAGCGGGGCGTGCACGCCGACCGGCTGTGGGCGGTGCGCGACATCGAGAAGGGAGTCACGGCATCCGCCCGCAGAATCCCCACGCTGCTGCAGTGCTCGGCGCGCTACGTCGAGGACCCCGGCCCCGATGCCGGGCCCGGAAAGGTGCCCGCCGTCGTGATCTCACTGCCCGACGGGCGGGAGATCACCAGTGACGACCCGACCGTGCACGCCGCGCTCAGCGAGCTGGTCGGGCGGGAGGTACGGCTCACCGCGCTTCCGTCGGTGAACGACACCAGCGCCCACCGCATGTCGCTGCAGACCTCGCTGGGAAACTTCGCCGCCGACCAGGTCCGGCAGGACTTCGGTCTCGGCGACAGCGACGAACTGCCCGACACCTCCGTGTTCACCACGCGCCAAATGGTCACGCTGGCACGGTATTCCACACCCCCAGGCACGTTCGTCGACCTCAGCCCGGTGCACCTGCTCAGCACAGCGAGCCTGCGTAGCCTCTCGGTCGACGGGACGCCGTACGACGTGCGACGCTTCCGGCCCAATGTGCTCGTCGACATCGAGAGCCCCGACCCGTTCCCCGAATCCGCCTGGGTCGGTGGCGAAGTGCACCTCGGCACCGTCGTGCTGTCGGTGACCAACCCGACGATCCGGTGCGTGGTCGGATCACGCCCGCAGCCCGGCCTGGAGAAAGACCTGTCGGTGACCCGGCAGCTGGCCGAGAAGACCAACCGCTTCCTCGGCATCTACGCCGACGTCGCCACCGCAGGCACCGTCCGCGTCGACGACGAGGCGACCGTGTATCTGCCGCCGCCGCCGAACGTGGTCGAACGCACGGCAACCGCGGTCGGCAAGTCGGCAAGCCGGGGCCTGCAGAAGATCGTCGAAGCCACGGTGCTGCGCTTCGCCAAGTGACGGATCACCGGCCCGGGTGCCGGAGGTGGTCGGGCTGGCTCACCCAGCCGGGCGGCACGTCGACCGACAACGCCAGATGCACGAACCTGCCCACGGCGGCGGTCGTCGCCCGAATCGGGCACCACTGCAACGTGTAGGGGATGAATCGCGGAGGATCCAGCGGTACGAGGGTGACCCCGGGCGCACTGCCTGCCACGGCGGCGGTGGTCAGCGTCCAGTCGACCTCGCGCTGTTCGGGCCAGCGGTGCGCCGACAGGTCGATCTCCGTCAATTCCACTGTGGGCGGCGCGATTCCAGCGTCATCGAGGATCTGCTGCAAGGCCAGAGACCACGCGGGGAACAGCGCCTCGCTGTGCGCACCCAGGGTCTCGCCGGCCAGCTCGACGAGGTCGAGAGCCGCGCAGTGAGCGAGGCGGTGGGTGGCCCGCAACCCCACCACCGCGGGCTCCGCGCAGAACACCTCGCTCAAGATACCCGGGGGATTGGTGACCGGTCCGCACGTGATGGCGACGTCGAGCGCACCCTCGCCGATGGCCTGTTGCAGGTCGGGAAGCCACATTCGGCGCACGGCCAGCTCCACCTCGGGCGCGGCTCGTTGAAGCGCCTGCGCGAGGTGCGGCGTGAGCAGCGGGGCGGCGGGCGGCGTGATGCCCAGCCGAACGGTGCCGGTGTCACCGTCGGCGAGCCGGCGCACCGCCGCTGCGGCCCCCTCGACATCGTCGAGGATGCTGACCGCGCGCCCGAACAGCTCAACGCCGGCCTGCGTGAGGGCCACCCGGCGGGTGGTTCTGGTCAACAGCGGGGCCCCGACCTCCCGCTCGAGGCGGCGGATCAGTTCACTCAGCGTGGGCTGCGAGATGTGGAGTTTCTCGGCGGCGCGACCGAAATGCAGCTCCCGCGCCACCGCGACGAACGCCTCCAGTTGGCGCAACTCCACCCGACGATCGTAGAGCGTGCGACGCGATTGATCAGCCGGCCTGATGAATGCGATCGGAAGATCAGCCTTGTTCGCCGCACCGTGCACGCGCAGGCTGAGTAGGTGTCCGACCCTCAGCCGAAAGTTGGTGCAGCAGTGAACTACACGACAGCCCACACCGCGGTGGTCGTGATCGACCCGCAGAACGACGTCCTCAGCCCCACCGGGAAGAACTGGGAGGTGTTGCGCGACAGTGTCACCGAGAATCGGACCGTCGAGCATCTGGTCCAACTGCTCACCGCCGCCCACGACGGCGGGTACGGCGTGTTCGTCTCGCCGCACTACTTCTATCCCACCGATCACCGGTGGTTGTTCAACGGCCCGCTGGAGACCGACGAGTTGCGCACCGACACCTTCGCCCGCCGCGGCCCGCTGACCCTCGACGGGTTCGCCGGCTCCGGGGCGGACTGGCTGCCCGAGCTGGCACCGCTCATCGACCACCCGGACACCGTCGTCGCCAGCCCACACAAGGTCTGGGGACCACAGACCAACGACCTGGTCCTGCAGCTGCGTAAACGCCGGATCAGCACGGTGGTGCTGTGCGGGATGCTGGCCAACATCTGCGTCGAATCACACCTGCGCGACCTCCTCGAGCAAGGCTTCGAGGTCGTCGTCGTCACCGACGCCACCGCCGGTCCGCGTCATCCGGTGTTCGGCGACGGCTACCAGGCCGCCCTCGTCAACTACGCGTTCCTCGCCCACGCAGTCGTGACGACGAGCGACGTGATCACCGCGATGACACAGGAAGGTGCCCGATCATGACCGGATCCCGCCCACCGTTTCCCCCGTTCGACCTGACCGCCGCGCTGCAGAAAGTGCAGGCCGCCGAAGACGCCTGGAACACCTGCGACCCGCACCGCGTCAGCCTCGCCTACACCGAGGACAGCGTGTGGCGGAACCGCGACCAGTTCGTCACCGGGCGTGCGCAGATCGTGGAATTCCTCACCGCCAAGTGGGAGCGGGAACACGACTACGCACTGCGCAAGAGCCTGTGGGGTTTTCGCAACAACCGCATCGGCGTGCGCTTCCAGTACGAATGCCGCGACGCTTCAGGGCAGTGGTGGCGCAGCTACGGCAACGAGCTGTGGGAGTTCGACGATCGCGGCCTGATGCGGCGGCGGGAGGCAAGCATCAACGACGTCGCGATCGACGAATCGCAACGGCGCTACTTCGGCCCGCGCCCCGAGTCTGAACACGGCCACGAGATCCCGCTCCAATGAGCAAACGCTACGGATCGATCGCGTTCACGCGGGCGGTGCGGTCGGTACAGGAGCAGCACGGCAGCGCCACGTTCTACGGACGTAAGGCCGACTCCGGTGCCGCGACATCGGGGCCGGACCGGCTCACCGACGACGAACGCGGCTACCTGGCCGAGCAGGACCACTTCTACCTCGCGACGGTCGGGGAGACCGGCTGGCCCTACGTGCAGTTCCGGGGCGGACCCGCCGGATTCGTCCGGGTTCTCGACGACCACTCCGTCGGGTGGGCCGATTTTCGCGGCAACCTGCAATACATCAGCACCGGCAACATGGGCGGCGAGCAGCGCGTCGCACTGATCTTCCTGGACTACGCACACCGGCGGCGCCTCAAGGTCTTCGGGCATGCCCGCATCGTGACCGCCGAGCAGAACCCCGAGCTGGTCGCGTCGATGACCGATCCCACCTACGACGCGGTCGTCGAACGCGCCGTCGTCGTCGGCATCGCCGCCTACGACTGGAACTGCCCGCAGCACATCACCCCCCGCTACACGGCGGCCGAACTGGACGGCGCCCTGGAGCCGATGCGGCGCAGACTCGCCGCGCTGGAGGCCGAGAACGCTGAGCTGCGGGCACGACGATTGTGACCGTGTCGCGTCGATAACCGGCTCCCGCGCCCCCCGGAGGGCTAGCGTGTTCGCGTGATCATCGCCGACAGGGAGGTTCAGCATGCGAGCCGGTAGGTGGGGACGCGCAGTCCCGCACAGAGCTCGATCGTGGACGCGTGGGAGCGCCATGTTCATCTCGCTGCTCGGGGTGCTCCTCGTGCTCGGCGTCGGCTCCGCGCTGACGGTTCCGCAGACCCTCCCTGAGGCCAAGGCGCAGGGGCAGACCTACACGGTCGCCACCGACACCACCTTCGCGCCGTTCGAATTCCAGGACAAAGAGGGCAAATTCGTCGGTATCGATATGGACCTGATCCGGGCGATCGCCAAGGACCAGGGCTTCACCGTCGACATCAAGCCCCTCGGATTCGACGCCGCACTGCAGGCTGTGCAGGCCAACCAGGTCGACGGCGTCATCGCCGGCATGTCGATCACCGACGATCGCCGCAAGGTGTTCGACTTCTCCGAGCCGTACTTCGAATCCGGCATCCAGATGGCGGTGCTGAAGTCCAACAACGACATCAAGTCCTACGAGGATCTCAGGGGCAAGCGGGTGGCCGTCAAGAACGGCACCCAGGGCTCGGATTTCGCGAACTCGATCAAGGACAAATACGGCTTCCAGGTGGTCTCCTTCGCCGACTCGTCGTCGATGTTCGACGAGGTGCGGACCGGTAACTCCGATGCGGTGTTCGAGGACTACCCGGTGCTGCTGTACGGCATCGCGCAGGGCAACGGCTTCAAGACCGTGACCCCGAAAGAAGACCCGACCGGCTACGGCTTCGCGGTCAACAAGGGCCAGAACGCCGAATTGCTCACCAAGTTCAACGAGGGCTTGAAGAACCTGAAGGCGTCCGGCGAGTACGACAAGATCATCAGCGTCTACCTCGGCGAAGAGGCGAGCACCGACGACAATTCGTTCCTCGGTCTGATCAAGAGCACCTTCCCGCTGCTGCTCGAAGGCCTCAAGATGACGATCATCCTGACGGTCGTCTCGATCTTCTTCGCCCTGATCCTGGGCGTCATCTTCGGGTTGTTCCGGGTGTCGCGGGCCATTTGGCTACGCGCCATCGGCACCACGTTCGTCGACATCTTCCGCGGCACACCGCTACTGGTGCAGGCGTTCTTCATCTACTTCGGCATCCCGTCGGCGCTGGGCTTCCAGATGTCGGCGCTCACCGCGGGCATCATCACGCTGTCGCTGAACGCGGGCGCCTACATGACCGAAATCGTGCGCGGCGGCATCAATTCCGTGGACAAGGGACAGATGGAGGCGGCACGCAGCCTCGGTATCGGCTACCTGCCGACCATGCGCAAGGTGATCCTTCCGCAGGCCATCCGCACGATGATCCCGTCCTACATCAACCAATTCGTCATCACGCTGAAGGACACCTCGATCCTGTCGGTGATCGGCATCGCCGAACTCACCCAGACGGGGCGCATCATCATCGCCGGCAACTACCAGTCGTTCAACATGTGGCTGATCATCGGCATCATCTACTTCATCGTCATCATGGCGCTGACCAAACTCTCGGACCGACTCGAACGCAAGTTAGTCAAATAGGGGCATCGTGAAATGAACCAACTGGCACCCGAAAGCGCGACGGAATCCACGGGCGCGGTCAAGATCCGCATCGACAACCTCAAGAAATCGTTCGGTGATCTGGTGGTGCTCGACGGCATCACCACGACGATCAAAGAGGGCGAAGTCGTCTGCGTCATCGGGCCGTCGGGCTCGGGCAAGTCGACGTTCCTGCGCTGCCTGAACAAGCTCGAGGACATCACCGACGGCACGGTCGTCATCGACGAATTCGACCTGACCGACAAGAAGATCGACCTCGACAAGGTGCGCCAGCGCATCGGCATGGTGTTCCAGCACTTCAACCTGTTCCCGCACATGACCGTGATCGACAACGTCACGCTGGCGCCGCTGCTGACCAAGAAGATGGACAAGGCCGCCGCCGAGAAGCGGGCGATGGAGCTGCTCGGTCAGGTCGGTCTTGCCGAGAAGGCGCAGGTCAAACCCGCGACGCTGTCCGGTGGGCAGAAGCAGCGCGTCGCGATCGCCCGCGCGCTCGCGATGAGCCCCTCGATCATGCTGTTCGACGAAGCCACCAGCGCACTCGATCCGGAGATGGTCGGCGACGTGCTCGAAGTGCTGCGCACGCTGGCCGCCGAAGGCATGACGATGGTCGTGGTCACCCACGAGATGGGCTTCGCGCGGGAGGTCGCCTCCCGGGTGATCTTCATGGCCGACGGCAACATCGTCGAGGACGACACCCCGGCACAGGTGTTCGATCATCCCAAACACCCACGGCTGCAGGATTTCCTGTCCAAGGTGCTGTGACAAGTCGTCGGTCACCGGAATATCGCCGCGCCGGTGGTGTTGACTGGTGGCATGACCGAGCAACCGGAGCTGAGCCCCACCGACTGGGTTCGCGATCAGACCAAGCAGATCCTCGAGCAGGGCACCACCGAGGGTGTCGAGATCATGGATCGGCCCGTCGTGCTGTTCACCACGATTGGCGCGAAGTCCGGCCAGAAGCGCTATGTGCCGCTGATGCGCGTCGAAGAGAACGGCACGTACGCGATGGTCGCGTCCAAGGGCGGCGACCCGCAGCACCCGTCGTGGTACCACAACGTCAAAGCCAACCCCTCGGTGACAGTGCAGGACGGCACCGAGATCCGCGAGATGACCGCGCGTGAAATCTCAGGAGACGAGCGCGAGCACTGGTGGGCACTGGCGGTCGACGCCTACCCGCCGTACGCCGAGTACCAGACCAAGACCGACCGGCAGATTCCCGTTTTCGTCGTCGAGTAGCCGCTGGTGACCACGCGGGGATCACTCGTCCTCGCGGTGACCGCGACACTTGCCGGCATTGTCATCGGCCTCGTGGGAGGCGCCTTCCGCTGGTGCCTGCAGCAGGCCGAACGGCTCCGTCTCGACCTGATCGACTGTGCGCACCACCTCCCCGGCCCGGGGTGGCTGATCCCGGTGGCCGCGTCGGCGCTGGGGGCCTGGCTGGCCGCACTGATCGTGCGTCGGCAGCCGCTGGCCGCCGGCAGCGGCATCCAACACGTCGAGGCGGTCTACCACGGGCACGCACGACCGCCGCTGATCGAGTTGCTGGTCGCGAAGTTCGTCGGTGGGGTGCTGGCCCTCGGCTCGGGCCTGGTGCTCGGCAGGGAAGGGCCGACCGTCCACATGGGTGCTGCGGTGGGCGCCCAGGCGGCTCGGCACGCGCGCCTCAGCGACGCCGACGTGCGCATGATGCAGACCGCGGTCGGCGGCGCCGGACTGGCCGTGGCGTTCAACGCGCCGATCGCCGGCGTGCTGTTCGCCGTCGAAGAGGTCAGCAAGTCGTTCCGCATGCAGCTGGTGCTGGCCACCACACTGGCCTCGGCGACCGCGGTCGGGTGCACCCGCCTGATCCTCGGCAATCACCCGGACTTCGCGGTCGAACCGCTGGCGGCCCCCGCGCTGGGGTGGCTGCCCCTGTTCCTTCTGTTCGGCGTGCTCACCGGGCTTCTCGGGGCCGCCTACAACGTCACCGTGCTGTGGTTCCTCGATCACGTCGCCGCCATCGCCCGCATCCCGACCACCGTCAAAGCGCCCGTCATCGGCGCGTTCGTCGGGCTGGCCGCCGTGCTGCTGCCCCTGTCGGTCGGCGACGGGCAGACCATCACCCAACTCATTCTCAGCGGGCACAACCTGATGCTGGCCGCGATCGTCGGCTACCTGGCCGTGCGGTTCATCGCCGGGCCGCTGAGCTACTCGGCCGCGCTGCCCGGCGGGCTCTTCGCCCCGCTGCTCGCCATCGGAGCGTTGTGGGGTGTGGGCTTCGTCGCGATCGTCGACGCCGTGTGGCCGCACGACCTGTCGGCGCTGACCATTCCGATGGCGATCGTCGGCATGGCCTCCTTCTTCTCCGCGACCGTGCGCGCGCCGGTCACGGGCATGGTGATCGTCATCGAGATGACGGCCACCACGTCGGTCACCGTGCCGATGCTGGCGGCGAGCGCGGCGGCCGTGATCGCGGCTCAGCTCACCGGGTGCGCACCGATCTACGACAGCCTGCGGGACCGGATGGTGCCAGAACGGGGTCCGGCGGACTCCGACGACTGAGCGGGCGGCTCAGTTCTCGTCGGGAATCTGGTCGCGGGTCTGCCAACCCCCGGGGGCGTCCGGGTCGTCGTCCTGATGATCGAGTTTGTCCTGCAACTCGCGTTGTTCCTCGGTGGCCTGCGTTGCGTCCTCGGGCGTGTTGGGATCGGTCACGGTCCGAATATTCTCTTTTCGCTCGGCCGCCAAACACCACACACTGGCGCAATGCTGTTTTGCGGTATCGAGCTGGCCCAGCGCATCGAACGCGCCGAAGTCGATCTCATCGGAGCGGCGACTCGAGCCGCCGCCCGTCGCGGCGCTCCCGGCGTGACCCTGCCCGTCGCCGGCGGACTCGCGTGCTACGCCGATGCGAACTCCCCGATGAACAAGGTGGTGGGGCTCGGCTTCGAGGGCGTGCCGGCGGCGGGCGTGCTGGACGACATCGAGCGAACCTTCGCCGACCACCGATCGGCCGTCGCCGTGGAGCTGTGCACAGTGGCCGACCCCGGTATCGCGCCGATGCTCTGTGATCGTGGCTATCGGCTCGTCGGATTCGAGAACGTGCTGGGGTGTGCGTTACCGACCGCAACCGGCTTCGCCGCAGAACCGCGTGTGTGGCGCGCCGACGCAGGTCAGAGCCGAGCTTGGGTCGACGTGATCGTCGAAGGATTCGCGCACCCGGACGGCGAAGGCGTGCCCAGTCACGAGGAGTTTCCCCGAACTGTCATCGCCGACGCGATGAACGACATGGAGCAGGCCGGCGCGGTGCGCTACCTGGCCGCATTCGGTGAGACAGTGGCGGGCGGCGCAGGCATGCGCATCGCGGGCGGCGTAGCCCAACTGACCGGCGCTGCGACCGCTGCGCAATTCCGGCGCCGCGGCGTGCAGGCTGCGTTGTTGGCGCATCGTCTCCGTGCTGCGTCCGAGGCCGGATGCGACATCGCGGTGGTGACCACGGCGCCTGGCTCTCTATCGCAGAAGAACGTGCAGCGCAAAGGTTTTCATCTCCTGTTCACTCGGGCGATCCTGGTGCACGACGCCGGCGAGCCCTAGACCCGTCACTTCTGGATGCGGGTACCCGAACAATTACGGTCGATCGCTCAAACTTACTGTGAGACAGTCTCTTTCGAAGCGGTTGAGTTGCACTCGATCAGACCCGAGGGTAGCCTTACCCGAAGCGAAGGGGAGTAGCCCCCAATCGGATGGTCGACATACTGGCTGAGCGCCTGCGCATCAGCCCGGTCATCTGAACCGGACCTGTGGTCCGGTGGGCGAGACCTTCGGCCGTGCATCGTATTTCGGTTGCCGGCCGGAGGCGTGACCCGATCCGGCCGACAGCCACGAGAAGAGGAGTGTGTCGGTGATCGCCGCCCTGCTGCTGAGTTTCGCCGTGATCTTCGTGGCCGAACTCGGCGACAAGAGCCAGCTGATGGCGATGATGTTCGCCCTGCGCTACCGGTGGTGGGTGGTGTTGTCGGCGATCCTCGCGGCCACCACGGCTGTCCACGTGCTCTCGGTCGCCATCGGGCACTACCTCGGCGCCGCCCTCCCCACGCATCTCCTCGGCCTCATCGCCGGCGCGATGTTCGTGTTCTTCGGCCTCTGGACGCTGCGCGGCGATTCGCTCACCGACCAGGAGGCCTCTCGAGCCCAACGCGCCACCGCGCCCGCGTTCTTCGTCGTGACCTCGGCGTTCATGCTGGCCGAACTCGGCGACAAGACGATGCTCGCCACCATCACGCTCGCCGCCGACAACAACTGGCTCGGCGTGTGGATCGGCTCCACCATCGGAATGGTCGCCGCCGACGCGCTGGCCATCCTGGTGGGCGCGGTGGCCGGAAAGCACCTGCCCGAACGGCTGATCCAGGTGGTCGCCGCGGCGTTGTTCGGGGTGTTCGGCATCTTCATGGTGGTCGACAATTTGCGTCCGAGTCTGCCCGCGATGGTCGGCATCGGAATCGCGGTCGCGGTCGTCGCTGCCGTGGGTCTCCTTCTACGAGCCCTGCCGGAACGCCTGCGCCCGGCGGTCCTGCGGCCCGCGCCCCAGCTGCCCGCCGAGGCATTGCCCGTGGACGCTGCCCGGGACTAGATCGGTGCCACCGACCGGATCGCGATCTGCTCCGTCTCGCACAGCCGGCACGTCAGCGGCCGAACGTTCAATCGCACGTTGGCGATTCGCAGAGCGCGCCGGCACATCGGGTAGGGGCATCCGCACGACAGGGTGACCCACCACTGCGCCGGGTGCGCCAGCGGGCCGCAGAAACGTCGGCATGTGCACAGGATGTCGGGGTCGAAATCCAGGTCCGCCAACGACGGTTCCAGCAAGGTGGTCACGGCCCCCAAGGCTAAAGTGGGGGTCGAGGGTTTTCCGGGAGGCGCGCGCGAGCGGTGCGGCCAGTTCTCGCCGGCCGCACCGCTCGCGAATGCTCGGTCCTACAGCCGAATCCACCTGCCGAGGAACCAGAATCCCCATCCGTCGCCGTTTCCGGCAGGCAACGGGTGAACCTGCTGGCCCTGGTACTGGAAGGGCTGGTGGTCCTGGCGTCCCTGGTCGATGCCCCGACGCTGCCAATCGTTGTTCGGCGCCGCCGGTCCCGGCTGGCAGGGCGATGCGCCGGGGCGATCGCACGGCCCGCCGGGTTGCGCACCGGCGATACCTGATCCGCCGAGTGCAACGCCAGTCAACGCCAATGTCCCGGCGATCACCGAGGCGCTCAGCGTACGGGTGAAGGTCATGTGTCTCTCCGTTCGTCCTGCATGGCCGGACAGCCATACGGGCGATGACGTTAAGTCGCCGGTGTTGGAGCGCTCTATGTCCTGCCTAGGTGTGCGCTTTGTTTTCGGTCACGACTCCGACACCGAACGGACACAGGATGATTCAGTCCGTCTTGCTGCATCACGAGCAGTTCAACGTGACCGTCACCTTCGGCTTCGGGAACCTCGTGAAGACGGTGATGTCGTCGTCGTCGATCGGAATGATCTGCGCCGGACGCGAGAACGTGTTCACGTTGGTGACTACACACTCGTCCAGCGGGGCGCTGCCGACGCGGTTGACCCGGACGTCGGCGCCGGAGGCCTTGAGCTGGTTGATGGTCGCCACGGCGTTGCCGCCGGAGCCGCCGCCGGAGCCGCCGTCTGTGCCGGGGGCGGCCTGGGCCGTAGCGGCCATCGCCAGCATCGCACCCCCGGCGATCAGGGTGGCGGTGATGGTTCTGGTCATGATGAAAACTCCCTGTGGTGTCTCTGTGAGCGTGTCATCCGAAGACACGGTGCCCGCAGCCGTTTGGTTCACCGTCACCGGAAAGAGAATGGCGGGCGCGGAATCCGGCGCTTTAGCGGCCGTCGGCGAAGTGGGTGTCGAGGATCGCATGCGACAGCGGGTAGCTGCGCAACGCTGCCGAGGCCATCACGCCCAGTTCGTCGACGACGGCGGCATCGAGTCCCCGCGTTGTGACGACGTCGGCGATCCAGGCCACCGTCTCGGGGACCGGTCTGCTGTCGCCAGTCAGCAAGACCGCTGACACCGCGTGCAGCAGTTGGTTGAGCGCGTCGATGGCCATGGCCGTGTCGGCGGTGTCGAGGCGGCCGCCCGCGGTCACCGACCACGATGACGCGAGCCCGTCGACGATCCTGCGATGGTCGTGTTCGAGATCGGCCTGCTCGGCCGCGGCCTGGGGCGGCAACGGCGAGACGGGCGGGACCACCGGGGGCAGGCTCGCGATAGCGGCCAGCGCCCCGTGCGCGTCGGCCGCCCACGCGGTGGCCCCCAGGGCTTTCGCGCGCACGTCGTCGCGTCCGAACGCGGGCCCGCCCACCACGATCGGTACTCCCGCGGCGGTGCTCGCCTCGATGAACCGTCGCGTCGCCGGCAGAGACCCCAACACCGAGCAGCTGACTGCCACCGCCTCGGGACCGTAGTCCTGCAGATACTGGTTCAACCGCACCGGCGACGTGGCCGCGCCCATCAGGATGCTGTCCCACCCGGCGCTGCGCAGTGTGCAGTCGATGATCATCGCGGGCAACGCATGCCACTCCCGCTCGGCGCAGGCGACCAGGACCCTGCCGCGTGTCGGCGCCACCGCCCGGACGTGCCGACCGACCGCCTTGGTCGCGGCCACCGCCATCGCGGTCGCCGCGTGTTCCTCGGCGATGGTCCACTCTCCGCGCTGCCACCGCTCCCCGTTGTCGCGCTGCACCGCGGCGACCACGTCGGTCAGCACCGTCACCGGGTCCAGCCCGTCGGCGAGCATGTGCCGGATCACCGACTGCACGCCCGCAGCATCGCGCGTGGCGACGGCCTCCCGGTACGGCCGCACCCGGTCGGACCCACTCAGCCCGGACACGTCACCGCCAGTAGCGCGATGTCGTCATGCGGTCGCCCGTCGACGTACTCGATGACCTGCTGTTCGACCACCTCACACACCACATCGGGGGAGGCACCCGCATAGGCGGGCAGCAGTCCGATCAACCGCTCGACTCCGAGCAGGCCCTGTGCGCCGTGCGCCTCGTCGACGCCGTCGGTGAACATCAGCATCGTGTCGCCGCGCTCCAGGCGCAGCTGGATCGTCCGGTACTCGACGTCGGGGATCATCCCGCAGGCCGTGCCGAACACCTCGAGCTGTTCCACGTGCCCGTCGCCGCGCATCACCAAGGGTGCCTGGTGGCCCGCGGTGGCCAACTCCACGTCGACGTGCGAGCCCGACTCGGCGATGTGTATGCCGGCGCAGAGCACCGTCACGAACTGCTCGGGCCGCGTCTCGTACAGCACGCTGTTCAGCGCGCGCAGGAGCATCGCCGGCCTGCGGTCGAAGTAGGCGGCCGTGCGAATGCTCTGCCGAGTACGTCCGGTCAGCGCGGCCGCTTCGACGCCCTTGCCGCTGACGTCGCCGAGCGTGATGAGCCAGTCCCGATCCCCGCCGAGTACGTCGTAGAAGTCGCCGCCGATGTCGATGTGTTCGGCTGCCGGACGATAGCGCGCGGCCAGGTGGAGGTGCTCGATCTCGGGCAGCGATGGCGGCCGCAGAGCACTGCTGAGCACCGTAGCGATCTGGGTGCGCTCCTCGTAGAGCCGGGCCGAGTCGAGCGCGATGGCGGCTCGGGCGGCGAGGTGGCCGGCGAACGCGGTGTCCTCGGCGTCGAACGCTCCGCGCCGGCCGAGCAGCAGCGACCCCAACGTGGCGCCGCGCGCGTTGAGCCCGACGGCCAGAAGGTGCGTCACTCCCAGCGCGGCGACCTCGGCGCGCAGGGCGGGGTGCGGCAGGAGCTCCGCGAGCGCCGGGTCACCGACATCGGAGCTGACGTCACTGTTGCCGGTGCGCAGCACCCGGTCCAGGCGGCTACCGGCGATCGCGGTCTGCGAGATCGTCGCCGTGAACCCCACCGATTCACCACCCTGGAGAAGAAGGCCGCCGCTGCGCGCGTCGGGCATCGCCAGCAGGGCCCAGTCGGCGAGTTCGGGTTTGAGCAGCGTCAGGAGCCGCATCGCCGTACGTCTGGGGTGCAACGAGCCGGCGAGGCCGAGCTCGACCTCTTCAGCCAGTTGAGTGCGCGTGCGAACGAAACACCTCCGATTGCAGCTCTGTGCCCGATGAATTCGCCAACGTCAGACGTGGTCCACGGTAGTCGCCGCCGACGTCGTTACGCGCAGGTCGGCGAATCCGGTCCACCCGCCTGTCCTAGCTCTCCGTTAACCTGTAGCCGGTTGTCGGTTCCGGCACCCCGTCGAACAGGTTCAGACTGCAGCCTCATGACATCATCGCCCCCCGCAGGGCGAACAGAGAAGAGGCATCGCACGTGCAGCAATTCAGCGAACACCAGGTCGACGGCGTGGTCGTGATCGCGGCGGTTGGTGCTGTCGACATGCTGTCTGCGCCCAAGCTCCAGGATGCGATGAGTGCGGCGGCCGATCGCCGCCCCACCGGGCTGATCCTCGACATGACCGAGGTGGACTTCCTCGGAACGGCGGGCATGGAAGTGCTGGTGACCACGCGCAAACAGCTCGACGGGAGCACCCGATTCGCGGTCGTCGCCGACGGTCCCGCCACCAGCCGCCCGCTGACGATCATGGGCCTCACCGATTACATCGAACTGTTCTCGTCATTGGACGACGCGCTGAGCGACTTCGCTGGTTGAATGTTTGGTGTTCCGAGGGCCAGGGAACAGACGCATCGCTGAGCGGCCGGGCCGCTCCCCGGAGCGGAGATGATCCATCCGGGCACAACACTGAAGAGGGAGCGCTCCCGTGGGTGACAACAATTCTGGTCCCGAAGAAGCCGTCAAGGGTGTCGTCGAAGGCATCAAAGGCAAAGCCAAAGAGGTCGCCGGTGTCGTGACCGGCCGCGACGATCTACAGGCCGAAGGCGAAGCTCAGCAGGACAAGGCCGACGCCCAGCGGGAAGCGGCACAGAAAGAGGCCGAAGCCGAGAAGGCGCGCGCCGAAGCCAAGGCCAACGAGGCCCGTCAGAAGGCTGCGGAGTAACAGCCCATGCTGCAGTGATGTCCGTGCCATGACCGTCACGTCCATTCGGAGCAGGTCAAAAGACTGTCGAAGCTTCTTCGTGGCTTCGACAGAGCTGACTGTTGCGACTCGGACGCGCGGTCGTGGCCGGGCGAGGGAGGCGACGGTGGCGATCGCCGGTGAGGTGGACGCCGCCAACGCCAAACATTTCGCGCACACGCTCCGTGAGGCAGCCGGTGCCGCACGCGCGGTGGTCGTCGATCTGACCGCCGTGCACTTCATGGCTTTCGACGGTGCGTCGGCGTTGTATGCGCTCAGCGCGCATTTCGCCCGCGAGGGCGTCGAGTGGTGCGTGGTCGGAAGTCCCGCTGTGACCCGGGTGTTGGCGCTCTGCGACCCCGAGGGTCTGATTCCGCGGACCGACGTCGCAATCTTGCGCGGGGCCGAGCTGGCCTGAGCGCGCCGCCTCCGAACGTGAATCGTCCGTTCGGCTGTCTCACGCGACAATTTCGCCGCCGTGTCACGGTGTGATCTGGCGCTCATTTCACAGCCCGGACTCTAAGAAACCTGAGTGCGCCGAATTCGTCACAGTCGGTAACGCCAGTAGCGGATCGGCGGTTCCGCGCTGTTCACCGAGTGTTTGCTCGTTGCCATCGCAAGGTAACGACTCGATAAACAAGAGAAGTCTAAAGATGTCTTGAGAATTTCGCGTCAGCCGCCGGTGCGAGTGACCATTGGCACCTCTGACCTTGATTTTTCGCCGATACACTCGGTCCAGACCGCGCCCGCGAGGGTTGCTGACAGACGTAATCGGACCCGGGCGACGTTGTCCCGGGGGAGGTGAGACTTCGATGGCCAAATTTGCGATGCCTTCTGCGATGCCCCTGTTGAAGGCGATGCGAAAGCACGCTCCTGCGCACGACGAGACCCCTGCGACCGACGTGTCGGTTGTGAATGGCACCGCAGTCGTGCGCGACACCGACGGCGCGCGTCGTCTGACGACGGGACGCGGACCGATCGGCGACCTCGCCGCCGGACCCCGTGCGGTCGCTGTCGCGAACCCGACCAGCGACACCCTCACCTTGCTCGACCCCCACACGCTGGAGGAGCGTGCCGTCGTGCGCCTCGGTGGCGAGCCGACCGGTGTCGTGGTCAGTGACGACCGCGCCTACGTCAGCGTGACGTCCGCTCACCAGGACAAGGTGATGGTCATCGACGCGGAGACGGCCGCCGTGACGGCGACGTTCCCGGTCGCGTCCGGCATCACCGCGCTGGCGGTCGGACCCGACGGCAAGCGGCTCTACGCCGGTCGTGCGACCGGTGAGCGCGTCGAGGTGACCGTCATCGACGTGACCGCCGAGCGCGCCGGCACCATCGACATCGGGCAGGGCCCGGCAGCCAACATCGATGCCTTGGCGCTCGATCCCCGCGGGCAACGACTCCTGGTCGCCGTCACCGACGAGCGCGGCAGCCAGCTGATCATCGTGAACGCCGAGACGACGCGCGTGCAGCGGGTCGTGCCGGTCGGGTCGCCGCTGCGCGATCTGGCCTGCGCGGCCGACACGGTGTACGCGCTGACGTCCGATCGCGAAGTCGGCGGCGCCGTGCACGTCATCGACCTGGCCACCGCCCGTGTCGCCGACACGGTCGTCGTCGGCGGAGCGCCCACCCAGCTGTCACTCAGCCGCGACGAGGCGCGCGTCTACGTCGTCGACTACGACCGCGTCCACGTCATGTGCACGATGCGGCTCGAGGTCGTCGACGCCCTGACGGCGCCGGCCCGCCCGTCATGCGTGGCGCACAGTGCCAACGGCGGCGAGCTGTTCCTCGCGGACTACGCCGGGGATGTGACCGTGCATGCGGTCGAGTCGACGCTCGGCATGCTCTACTCGCAGTTCCTCGCGACGGAGCCGTTCGCGCTGACCCCGCCGCGCATCCGCCGGCCGGTCACCGTCTGAGTTCCGCTCAGCGCCACTGATACCGGGTCTTCGGTCGGCCCGCCTTCCCGTAATCGGTCTCGCGGCGCACGGTCCCCTCGTCGGCGAGCCGCTCGAGGTAGCGCCACGCCGTCACCCGTGACACTCCTATCTGCTTGGCGACGGCGTCCGCGGTGACACCGGCGTCGCCGGAATCGCGTACAGCGCGGGCGATCTCGTCGTTCGTCCCCGGGGCGATGCCCTTTGGTGCGGCGGCTCTGTCGGGGCCGATCCGCAGCTCGGACAGAGCGCGGTCGACCTCGGCCTGGCTGGCGGCATCGGTGCCGGCCGGAAGTGCTTGGCGATACCGCGCATACCGCTCGAGGCGATCGCGGAACGCCGCGAACGTGAACGGTTTCAGCAGGTATGCCAACGCTCCGTGGCCGACCGCGGCCCGCACCATCTCCAAGTCGCGTTCCGAGGTGATCGTGATGATGTCAGGCGCGGGGCGCAGACCCGACAGCGCCGATGCGAGGGCGATGCCGTTCGCGTCGGGCAGGCCGATGTCGAGCAACACCAGATCGATCGCCGCGCCGTCGGCCGCCGCCTCCGAGGCCGCGCGCATCGCGTCGCGGGCGGTATGCGCCACCGCCGCAACCGTAAAACCCTGCAGGCGACCGAGATACGCCTGATGTGCCTCGGCTATCAACGGCTCGTCCTCGACGATCAGAACCTTGATCACGCGCTGACCTCCACGGTGACCACCGAGCCGTAGGTCACGTCTGCGCGCAGCGAGCCGCCGTGCCGCTTGACCACCTGGGCCACCAACGCGAGCCCGAGGCCGTGCTGTTCGGCGTCGCTGCCCGTCTTGGTGGAGTAACCGCGTCGCATCGCCTTGTCAAAAGTTCTGGCGTCCATGCCTTCTCCGCTGTCGGCCACCCGGATCAGCAACCGTTCCTCGCTCTGGTTGACCGTGACCTCCACCCACGGATCGGCCCTGTCGCAGGCGTCCATCGCGTTGTCGATCAGGTTGCCCAACACCGTCACCATCTCCGAGCCCGTCAGCGGATGCCCGTCACCGGCGGGTAAATGGGTGTCCTCGGTGACGGTCAACTCGATCCCGCGTTCATCGGCCTGGGCTGTCTTGCCGAGCAACAGCGCCACCAACGCCGGTTCGGCGACCGCGCCCGACAGGCGATCGACGAGATGCTGGGACAGTTCCAACTCGGCGGTGGCGAATCGGACCGCCTCGTCGGCGCGCCCCATCTCCACCATCGTGACGATGGTGTGCAGGGTGTTGGCTGCCTCGTGAGCCTTCGCGCGCAGCGAATCGGTGAGCACCTTCAGAGAATTCAATTCGCCCAGCGCGCCCTGCAATTCGGTGCGATCGCGGATCGTCACCACCTCCGAGGACCGGCCGGCCGACGCCACCGGAGAGCGGTTGACCACGAGCACGCGGTCGTCGGTGACGTGGACCTCGTCCCGTGCGCCGGGCGCGAAGGACTGCAGGAATTCAGGCAGGTCCGCTCTGTCCACGGCGCCCGCGGGCAAGGACAACAGCCGCCGCGCCTCGTCGTTGACCACCGCCACGCCGTTGCCGTCGAGCACGATGAGGCCCTCCGACACGGAGTGCAGGATCGCGTCGTGATGGTCGTACATCACCCGCAGCTCCTCGGGCCGCAGACCGTGGGTCTGCCGCAGCAACCGGCGCCGGATGCCCCAGACCCCGACCAGAGCCACGGCGAGCGCACCGGCGCCCACCGCGGCGATCACCGGCCACTGCGAGCGCCACCGCTGCGCCAGGCTCTTCTGCAGGATGCCGGCGGCGACCAGTCCGACGATCCGGCCCGACCCGTCGCGCACCGGCGCGACCGCACGGATCGACGGTCCCAGCGTCCCGGTGTAGGTCTCGGTGAACGTCTCGCCCTGCAGCGCAGGCTCGATCGTGCCCAGATACCTGCCGCCGATCTGAGTCGGGTCGGTGTGGGTGAACCGAGTCCGGTCGGGGGCCATGATCGTGATGAACGCGATGTCGGTGTGGGTGCGTACCAGCTCGGTCATCGGCTGCAGGACCTCGGTGGCGCGGCCCGACTCGATCGCCGCCGCCGTCGACGGGGCATCGGCGAGAGAGGTGGCGATCCCGACGACCTGGTCGCGGGCTGAGGCGTCGCCGTCCTGCCGTGCATCGATCAGCGCGAGAACGCTGCCCGCCGCCACGATCAGCGCGATCACCAGCACCTGCAACGCGATCGCCTGGCCGGCCAGCGATCGCGGCCAGGCCGCCCGGAACCGTCGCATCGTGGTGCGCAACCTCCCGCCGCGTGAACGAAATGAACTTAAGCGTGACCTGGCTCACGCCGTGGCTGACCATCCTTTCAGACCACATCGTCACCTGAGTTCGGAGGAACCCCATGACCACCACCGTCGACCGGCCCCCCGCACCGGAAGCGCCCAAAAAGCGCGACCGCACCCACTGGCTCTACATCGCGGTCATCGTCGCGGTGGTCGCAGGCGTCGGCGTCGGCATCCTCGCCCCGGAGGTCGGCAAGAGCCTCGGCGTGCTCGGCACGATGTTCGTCGCGCTGATCAAGATGATGATCGCGCCGGTCATCTTCTGCACGATCGTGCTGGGCATCGGCTCGGTCCGCAAAGCCGCCACCGTCGGCAAGGTCGGCGGGCTCGCGTTCGTCTACTTCCTGGCGATGTCGACCTTCGCACTCGCGATCGGTCTGGTCGTCGGCAACCTGCTGCACCCGGGCGCCGGCCTGAACGTCAGCTCGACCACGGCCGCCAAGGGCGCCGAACTCGCCGACAAGGCGCACGAGGCCGGCGGGCTGATGGACTTCGTCCAGGGCATCATTCCCACCTCGATGTTCTCCGCGCTCACCGAAGGCAGCGTGCTGCAGGCCCTGTTCATCGCGCTGCTGGTCGGCTTCGCCGTGCAGGCCCTCGGCTCCACCGGTGAGCCCATCCTGCGCGGTGTCGAGCACCTGCAGAAGCTGGTCTTCAAGGTCCTGAGCATGATCCTGTGGCTGGCCCCGATCGGCGCCTTCGGCGCCATCGCCAACGTCGTCGGCCAGACCGGCTGGTCCGCGGTCGGCCAGCTGCTCACCCTGATGCTCGGCTTCTACATCACCTGCGCGATCTTCGTCTTCGGCATCCTCGGCTCCCTGCTGCGGGTGGTCTCCGGGATCTCGATCTTCAAGCTGGTGCGCTACCTGGCCCGCGAGTACCTGCTGATCGTGTCGACCTCGTCGTCCGAGTCGGCGCTGCCCCGCCTCATCGCCAAGATGGAGCACCTCGGTGTGGACCGCTCGACCGTCGGCGTGGTCGTGCCCACCGGCTACTCGTTCAACCTCGACGGGACCGCGATCTACCTGACCATGGCGTCGCTGTTCATCGCCGGTGCGTTGGGCGACCCGCTGTCGGTCCCCGAGCAGATCGGCCTGCTGGTGTTCATGATCGTCGCCTCAAAGGGCGCGGCCGGCGTGACGGGTGCGGGGCTGGCGACGCTGGCCGGCGGCCTGCAGGCGCACCGCCCCGACCTGCTCGACGGCGTCGGCCTGATCGTCGGCATCGACCGGTTCATGTCCGAAGCCCGCGCGCTGACCAACTTCTCGGGCAACGCGGTCGCCACGCTGCTGGTCGGCTCCTGGACCCGCACGATCGACAAGACCAAGGTCGACAACGTGCTCGCCGGGCGAGATCCGTTCGATGAGCTGACAATGGTCGACGACGGACACGGCTCACGCGTTCAGGAGCCGCAACAGGAGAAGGTCCCTGCCGCGGTGTAGGACGCGAGGAGGAAAGACCCGGCCGGTGCTTCCCGGCCGGGTCTTTTCATGTCCGTTCCCTATGTCAGCGGTCGGCGCGCTGGTAGGCCGTCACGACGGCCGCGCCGCCCAGCCCGATGTTGTGCTGCAGCGCCGCCGTCACACCGTCGACCTGCCGCTTGTCGGCATCGCCGCGCAACTGCCAGGTCAGCTCGCTGCACTGGGCCAAGCCCGTCGCGCCCAGTGGATGCCCCTTCGAGATCAGCCCGCCCGACGGATTGACCACCCAGCGCCCGCCGTAGGTGGTGTCGCCGTCATCGATCAACGCCGGCGCCTCGCCCGGGCCGCACAGGCCGAGGGCCTCGTAGAGCAGCAGCTCATTGGCCGAGAAGCAGTCGTGCAGCTCGATCACCTGGAAGTCCTGCGGGCCGAGCCCGGACTGGTCGTAGACCTTCTGCGCGGCCTGGACGTTCATGTCGTAGCCGATGATGTTGGCCGCACTGCCGTCGAACGTCGACGCGAAGTCGGTGGTCATCGCCTGCCCGACGATCTCGACCGCGCGGCCCGCCAGACCGTGGGAGTCCACGTACTCCTCGCTGGCCAGCACCACGGCCGCCGAGCCGTCCGAGGTCGGCGAGCACTGCAGCTTCGTCAGCGGGTCGGAGATCATCTTCGCGCCCAGGATGTCCTCGAGGCTGTACTCGTCCTGGAATTGCGCGTAAGGGTTGTTCACCGAGTGCTTGTGGTTCTTGTGGCCGATCTTCGCGAAGTGCTCGGCGGTGGTGCCGTACTTCTTCATGTGCTCGCGGCCCGCGGCGCCGAACATCCACGGCGCCACCGGGAACTGCATCGCATCGACGTCATTGAGCGCCAGGATGTGTCGCTTCAGCGGTGACTCGCGATCATCGGCGCCACCGCCGAGCGAGCCCGGCTGCATCTTCTCGAAACCCAGCGCCAGCACGCAGTCGGCGAGCCCGCCGCGGATGGACTGCGCGGCCAGGTAGAGCGCCGTCGAGCCGGTCGAGCAGTTGTTGTTGACGTTGACGATCGGGATGCCCGTCATTCCCAGCTCGTAGAGCGCCCGCTGCCCCGAGGTCGAGTCACCCGAGCAATACCCGACGTAGCCCTGCTCGATCTCGGTGTACTCGACACCCGCATCGGCGAGCGCCTTGGTGCCGGACTCGCGCGCCATGTCGGGATAGTCCCAACCCTCGCGCCTCCCTGGCTTCTCGAACTTCGTCATCCCGACGCCCACGACGAACACTCGCTTCATGTGCTGATCCCTTCGCCAATCGCGACCGGCCCGCCGGGCGCTGGTGTACATCTGAGTAGAACACGTTCCAATTTCACGAGGAGTCGACATGGCGTTGCGCGTCGTGCAGTGGGCGACCGGCGGGGTCGGCGTGGCCGCCATCAAGGGCGTGCTCGAGCACCCCGAACTGGAACTGGCCGGATGCTGGGTCCATTCGTCCGCCAAGGCCGGTCGCGACGTCGGCGACCTGATCGGTGAGGCCCCGCTCGGGGTCACCGCCACCGACAGCATCGACGAGATCCTCGCGATGGACGCCGACGCGGTCATCTACGCCCCTCTGATCGCCAACCCGGACGAAGTGATCGCACTGCTGCGCGCCGGCAAGAACGTCGTCACCCCGGTCGGCTGGCTGTATCCCAGCGAGCGCAGCGGCGCGCCCCTGCGCGAGGCGGCGCTGGAGGGCAACGCGACGTTGCACGGCACCGGCATCGCGCCCGGCGGTATCAGCGAGAAGTTTCCGCTGATGCTCTCGGCGATGTCGACGGGAGTGACCTTCGTGCGCGCCGAGGAGTTCTCCGATCTGCGCACCTACGAGGCGCCCGACGTGCTGCGCCACGTGATGGGCTTCGGCGAGACGCCGGACAAGGCGCTGACCGGGCCGATGCAGAAGATGCTGGACGCCGGCTTCATCCAGGCCGTCCGAATGTGTGTGGACCAGTTGGGTTTTCACGCTGATCCGCGAGTGCGGGCCACGCAGGAGATCGCCGTGGCCACGGCCACCATCGACTCGCCGATGGGTCCGATCGAGCCGGGGCAGGTGGCGGGGCGCAAATTCCATTGGGAGGCATTGGTCGACGGTGAACCCGTGGTCCGGGTGACGGTGAACTGGCTGATGGGGGAGGAGCACCTCGACCCCGCCTGGACCTTCGGCCCGGCCGGGCAGCGCTACGAGATGGAGGTGCGCGGCAACCCCGACTTCACCGTGTCGGTGACGGGGTTCCAGTCCGACATCGGCGGGGAGGGCCCCGAATACGGCGTGGTCGGTACGGCCGCCCACTGCGTGAACTCGGTGCCCGCGGTCTGCGCTGCGCCGCCGGGCATCGCCACCTACTTGAATCTCCCCCTGATCAGCGGCAAGGCCGCACCCCACCTGTAGATGTGCCGTCTGTTCGGGATGCATGCCGGCGCGCCTGTCCCGGCGACGTTCTGGCTGCTCGATGCCCCCGACAGCCTCGCCGAGCAGAGCCGCCGCAATCCCGACGGCACCGGCCTGGGGTACTTCGATGCGGCCGGTCAACCGGTGGTGGACAAGCAGCCCCTGGCCGCGTGGCAGGACGCGGCGTTCGCCCGGGAGGCCGGCGACATCGTCGCCTCGACGGTCCTCGCGCACGTCCGATACGCCTCCACGGGCGCGCCCGACCTGACGAACACCCACCCCTTCGTCCAGGACGGACGGTTGTTCGCCCACAACGGCGTCGTCACCGACCTGGACGCGCTCGACGCGCGGCTGGCCGAGCTCGGCACCGCTGATCTGGTTGTGGGACAGACGGATTCGGAGAGAGTGTTCGCACTCATCACCGGCGCGACACGGGCCCACGGCGGCGACGTCACCGCCGGCCTGATCGACGCCGTGAGCTGGCTGGGCGCCCACGTCGGGGTGTTCGCGATCAACATCCTGCTCTGCACCGCGACGCAAATGTGGGCGCTGCGCTACCCGGACACCCACGATCTGTTCGTGCTCGACCGCCGCACGCCGGCCGAGCACGCCCGCTTCGAGATGCGCAGCAGCAGGATCAATGCCCGTGCCGGCGACGGTCCGTCGGTGGTGTTCGCAACCGAACGGATGGACGACGACCCCGCGTGGCGGCCCCTCGGCGACGGCGAACTGGTACACGTCGGCCCCGGGTTGGACCTCACCTCGACGACCGGCGTCTTCGACCCGCCCCGGTACCGCCTGACCGTCGCCGATCTGAACCCCGTCGCGGCGGCCAGTCAGATCGTCCGGTAGAGAAGAGGGGTGACCAAGCCCCACGCTCTCGTGCTCGCCGGCGGCGGACTCGCCGGAATCGCCTGGGAGACCGGTGTTCTGCGCGGTATCGCCGACGAGGCGCCCGCCGTGGCCCAGGCTCTGCTGGCGTCCGACGTGCTGCTGGGGACCTCGGCGGGGTCGACGGTAGCCGCGCAGCTGTCCAGCGGGCTGCCGCTGGACGAGTTGTTCGCCCGTCAGCTGTCGGACACCTCGCACGAGATCCACCCTGGGGTCTCCGTCGACGGCATCACCGCGCTGTTCCTGGACGCCGTCATGACCCCCGGGACCACCAAGCAGCAAAAGTTGCAGAAGATCGGCGCCGTCGCCGCAGACACCGACACCGTCGACGAGGCAGTGCGCCGCGCAGTGATCGCCCACCGGCTGCCAACGCACGACTGGCCGTCGCGCGATCTCAGGATCACCGGAATCGACATCGCGACAGGCGAACTCGTGGTGTTCGATCGCAGCTCCGGCATCGAGCTGGTCGACGCGGTGGCGGCCAGTTGCGCAGTGCCCGGCGCCTGGCCGCCGGTCACTGTCGCCGATCGGCGCTACATGGACGGCGGCGTCGGCAGCTCGGTGAACATGTCGGCCGTCTCCGACTGCGGCACCGCCGTCGTCCTCGTGCCGTCCGCCCCGGACGCGCCGTCGCCGTGGGGAACCGGCACGGCCGACGAGATCGCGGCCTTCCCCGGCGCCACGGTGGCCGTCTTCGCCGACGCCGACGCGCTGGAGGCGTTCGGCCCCAACCCTCTCGACCCGGCCTGTCGACTGCCCTCGGCACAGGCCGGCCGCGCCCAGGGGCGCCGCGAAGCGGCCCGCGTCGCCCAATTCCTAGGGCTCTGAAGCTGCTAGGGCTCTGACGCGACAGTCGCCTCGAGCGTGTCGAGCGCGGCGCTGGCCAGCTCCTGGCCGATGTCGATCACCTCGTTGGCGCGATGGAAGTCCAGGCTTCGGCACACCGTGCGCGGCACCTCGATCAACAGGTCGGGCGGATACGCGGCCAGCGTATGCCGGGCCAACGCCGCCTGCGCGATGTCGATGACACGGTTCATCACCTCGAAGCCGCCCAGCCTCGGCACCACCGGCATCACCGGTTCGCTGGGAGTCTCCACCGGCTCGTCGTCACCGACGACGAAGCGGCCCAGCACCGCCCGCCCCGTCGGGGTGTCCAGCAATGACCGTGCGGCCTTGGAGTCCAGCAGCGACGACGAACTGCGCCACATCCGGTTCAGCCAGTCTCCGGTGGCCTGCCGGGGTTCCCGGTCGCGGCGGTGCGCCTCGGGATCGTCTCCGGAGAGGCTCACCGCGATCGTGACGTCGGCGGCGACAGCGGCGATCGGGGCCATCGGCAGCGGATCGAGGATTCCGCCGTCGGCGAGCAGCCGGCCGTCGAGCACGTGCGGGGTGATGACGCCCGGGATCGCGATCGACGCGCGGATCGCGTCGTCGACCGGACCGCGCTGCATCCACACCGACTTGCCCGTGATCAGATCGGTGGCCACCGAGGTGTACGGAATCGGGAGGTCCTCGATCGTCACCTCGCCCAGGATCTCCCGGACCGCGTCGAGGATCTTCTCGGCCCGCAGCACACCCGCCGACGTGATCGACGGGTCGAGCAGGCGCAACACCGCACGCTGGGTCAACGACCCCGCCCACGTCGTGTACTGGTCGAGCCGGCCCGCAGCCTCCAGTCCGCCCACCAGGGCACCCATCGACGACCCCGCGATGCCGACGATCTCGTGGCCCCGCTCGTGCAGTTCGTTGATCACCCCGATGTGGGCGTATCCGCGGGCGCCTCCGCTGCCCAACGCCAATGCGACCCGCATCCGCCCATTCTCGCTTGCATGACCAGGACGCGGCGGGCAACCCTGTCCCTCATGATCGGAACACTGCGTTCAGTCGTCGTCGACTGCCCCGACCCACTCCTGCTGGCGCGCTTCTGGGCCGAGGTCCTCGGCGGCGACATCACCCAGGAGGACGCGGACTGGGTGGTGGTCACCGGTCCGGACGGACGACGGCTGGCGTTCCAGCTGTCGCCCGAGCACCAGCCGCCGCAATTCCCCGACCCGCACGCCTCGCAACAGATCCACTTCGACGTGATGATCTCCGAGGATCAGCTCGAGACGGCTCAGGCGGAGGTGCTCAGGCTGGGCGCGACGTGGGTGCAAGACGTCGACGAGGATCAGTTCCGGGTGTACCGCGACCCAGCGGGCCACACGTTCTGTTTCGTCTGGAACGACTAGCCGCACAGCGCGTCGGCGGCCGACTCGACCGCGACGATGATCGCGGACTGCTGGCCGGCCGACAGCTGCGTCCAGCTCTTGTCGAACTCGCCCGACCCCACCGTCGGCGCGCCCTGCAGCATCTTCAGGTACGGCTCGATCTGCGCCTTCGGGTCCCCGCCGCGGGTGTCCATGTAGGTGCGCGCAGCCCGGCAGTTCTGGAAGTAGTCATCCTCGGTCGATTCCGCGGGCGCACCCACCTTGGTCGTCACCCCACCCGGTGAGACCTCCACGGCGTTCGGAGCCAGCGATTCGCTGGTCGTGGGGGCCGCGCCCGCCTCAGTGGACGAGGACGTCTCGGTGGTGGGCGTCGCCGCGGTGGTGTTCGACGGGCTGGGATTCGACGAGCAACCCGCCGCGGCGAGGGCGCCCACCGCGACGACGACAGCGACCCGGGCAGCAGAAGGGACCATTCCGCCAATGTAGACGCGACGTGCGCAATTCCAGATTCACGGTGAGATTAATTCCCGGACCTGGCGAAGCGCGGGGTCTCGTGCCACAGTGGGGACGTGCGCAACGGAATGACTCGGGAGTGTTGTCGGGCCTGACCCCGACCCCCCAACCATCCGTTCCCTCCCTGGAGATCTCCCATGGTTCTCGCGCCTACCCGGCTGCGCCCAGCCGACCTGCTGCACGCCACCGACAGCTACGCCGCCGACGTCCTCGGCGGCCGCTACGACGACATCCTGCCGGTCGGCGGACCGCCCACGAGTGAGCGGTGGTACACCCGGTTGCACGGCGACGACGAGCTCGACGTCTGGCTCATCAGCTGGGTGCCCGACCATGCCACCGAACTGCACGACCACGGCGGCTCTCTCGGTGCGCTCACGGTTCTGTCCGGGGCGCTGAGGGAAACGCGTTGGGACGGAAAGAATCTGCGCCATCGTCGGCTCGAGGCGGGCGATCAGGCCGCGTTCCCGCTGGGGTGGGTGCACGACGTGGTGTGGGCTCGCGAGAGCGTCACGGTGGCATCCCCTATCTCGGTGCCGACGCTGAGCGTGCACGCCTACTCGCCGCCGCTCACCGCGATGTCCTACTACGAAGTGTCCGAACGAAACACGTTGCGACGCAAACGGACCGAATTGACCGACCAGCCGGAAGGTAAGTGACATGGGAAGCCGTATCGACGTGGTGTTGGAGAACGCCCGCACGAAGATCAACCGACTGACCGCAGACGAGCTACCGGTCGCGCTGCGGCGCGGAGCCATCCTGGTCGACATCCGACCCGCCGCCCAGCGTGCCATCGAGGGCGAAGTGCCCACCGCGCTGATCATCGAGCGCAACGTGCTCGAGTGGCGGCTCGACCCCACCAGTGATGCCCGCATACCGCAGGCCGTCGACGACGACGTCGAATGGGTGATCCTGTGCTCGGAGGGCTACACCTCGAGCCTCGCCGCCGCGGCGCTGCAGGAGATCGGCCTGCACCGCGCCACCGACGTGGTCGGCGGATACCACGCGCTCAAGGGCGTGCTGGTCTACTAGCCGGGTCAGCTGCTCTCGCCGCTGCGCAGCAGCGGTCGCAACTTCTCCGTCTTCGCCGCAGACCACCCGGGCGGCAACAGGATCGAGGCCCACGCGTCGGCGACGTTGCGCACGTACACGTGGCCGTGCCCGTCAGGCACGTCGACCGCCACCGCCATGTCGGCCGACACCTGCAGGAACGTCACGACCGGAATCCACTGCATGTCGGGGGAGACGTCGTAGCCGCGCGGCTCCCGCAACCAATCCGGTTTGGCGAACAGCAGATCCGGATTCCACCAGGCGATCGGATCCGATGCGTGCTGGAGGTAGACCACGCGTGGCTGACCCCACGGATCGTGCGGTCTCTGCAGATCGCGGGGCTCGGCGACGAACCGCACGTTCTCGCCCTTGTCGTAGATCGGCAGCCATTGCGGGGAACCGGGATCGCGATTGATCGTCAGATCGGTCCAGATCGTGTTGTTGAACGTCGGGCCGCTGAACAACGCGCCGTCGGTGCGGGCGATCAAATTGTTCAACGCCAGGAACGGTGCCTCGCCTCCGAAAGAGCCGAGGCTCTCGCCGAACACCACGAGCTTGGGCCGCTGCGCCTCGGGCATCGCGCGGACCAGCTCGTCGACGGCCTCGAACAGCGCCTGGCCCGCTTGCCGCGCGTTCTCCTTATCGACGAGAAACGACAACCAGCTCGGCAGGAACGAGTACTGCATCGACACGATCGCGGTGTCGCCGTTGTACATGTACTCCAGAGCCGTTGCCTCGGCGTTGTTGATCCAGCCCGTGCCCGTCGTCGTGGCCACCGCCACGACCGCGCGCTCGAGGCCACCGGTACGCTGCAGTTCGCGCGCCGCCAGCGCCGCGGTGGCCTTGATCCCGACCGCCGAATTGAGGCCCGCATAGGCGCGGATCGGCTCGACGGCCGGCCGCTCGTTGAATGCGCTGAGTTCGGAGACCGACGGCGCACCGCCGACGAACATGCGCCCCTGGTGGCCGAGCGACTCCCAACTGACCAGCGATCCCGGACCGCCGGAGCGCAGCGGTGTCTCAGGCGCCGGGTTGTCGGGATCGGTCTCGTCGTTGACCGCCGCGAACGTGCTGTTGATCGTGCTCATCGCGAACCGCACGACGATGCCGTTCAGTAGCGCAATCGTCAGCGCCAGCAGCAACGTCACCACGATGACCGCCGAAACCCGCGGCGGTGCAACACGATCGAGCTGACGAACCAGGTAGCGGACGAACCGGCCGACGAGTTGGCCGATCTCCACGAACGCGAACAGCGTGACCACCGAGATCACCGCGGCCAGCGGATAATCCCAGAACGTCAGCCGCGGCACGCCCATCAGATCCCTGACATCGTCCTGCCATTCGTGGAACCAGACGATCGCCAAGACCATGCCGACCGCACCCACGACGACGAGGATCAGCCAGGCGCGGCGGGGAGCCGGCGGGCTCGATTCTTTGGACCGCATGTAGCGCACCAGCCACACCGAGAACACGCCGAGCAGGTATCCGAAGGCGCCGGCACCGCCGCTCACCAGCCCCTGAAACAGGGGACCGCGCGGAAGCAGGGACGGCGTCAGCGACAGCCACAGCAACACGAGACCGACCGCGGTACCGGTGAACGTGTAGTGGCGCACCCACCACGGTTTGCGGGCTGCCTCGGCGGGCGGCTCGGCCGTCGGCGGAGCGGCGGTGGCGGTCACGAAGGCATGGTAGCGGCGCGTGTCAGCGGTGGGAGAAGTTCGGCGAACGCTTCTCGGTGAACGCGGCCATGCCCTCGCTCTGATCTTCGGTGGCGAACGCGGAGTGGAACAGTCGCCGCTCGTAGAGCAGGCCCTCGGCGAGCGTGGACTCGAAGGCGCGGTTGACCGCCTCCTTGGCCATCCGGGCAGCCGAGAGAGACATGCCGGCGATCGTGGCCGCGGTGGCAGAGGCTTCCTCGAGCAGGGCGTCGGCCGGGACCACGCGCGACACCAGGCCCGCTCGTTCGGCCTCCTCGGCGTCCATGGTGCGGCCGGTCAGGATCAGGTCCATCGCCTTGGCCTTCCCGATGGCCCGGGTCAGCCGCTGCGATCCACCCATGCCCGGCAGCACGCCCAGCTTGATCTCGGGCTGACCGAATTTCGCTGAGTCCGCGGCGATCAGGATGTCGCACATCATCGCCAGCTCGCAGCCACCGCCGAGCGCATACCCGGCGACCGCGGCGATCGTCGGTGTGCGTGTCGCTGCGAACCTGCCCCAAGCGGCGAAGAAATCCGACGAAAACACCTCGGCGAAAGACAGATTCGCCATCTCCTTGATGTCCGCGCCGGCGGCGAATGCCTTCTCGTTACCGGTGAGCACGATCGCGCCGATACCAGGATCGGCGTCCAATTCGGCTGCAGCGGAGGTGACGTCGCTCATCACCTGGCTGTTGAGGGCGTTGAGCGCCTTCGGCCGGTTCAGCGTGATGGTGGCGACGCGGCCCTCGCGGGTGACGAGGATGGTCTCGTAGTCGGTCATGATCGCTCCTGGTGCGTGTCGGTGGTCTAGAACGACAGGTCGGGCTCGGCGGGGGCGAAGTAGGCGGCCACGTCGGCCTCGGTGACCGCGTCCAGCGTCGCAGGGGACCACTGGGGGTTGCGGTCCTTGTCGATGACCTGCGCCCGGATGCCCTCGACCAGATCATGGGAGCGCAGCGCCGCGCAGGACACCCGGAACTCTTGGCGCAGAACGTCTTCCAGCGTCGTCAGCGATCGGGCACGCCGCACGGCTTCCAGTGTCACGGACAGCGCGATGGGGGAACGCGAGCTGATCAGCTCGGCGGCCTCCGTGGCGGCGGGGTCCCCCTCGTTTCGCAGGGCATCGAGGATCTCGGCAACAGACTCACCCGCGTAGCAGCGATCGATCCACTCACCATGGGTCGCCACTTCGCTGGGCGGCGGTTCCTGGGCATGGGCGCTGACTGCGTGGTGCACGCCGTCGGTCTCGATCGCCGCGACGAACTGTGCGAGATCGGCGTGAGGCACGTAGTGATCGGCGAAACCCATGGCGATCGCGTCGGCCCCGCGGAACGGCGCTCCTGTCAACGCCGCGTGGACGCCGAGCAGGCCGGGCGCGCCGGCCAGGATGCGGGTGCCGCCGACGTCGGGCACGAAGCCGATGCCCACCTCCGGCATGGCCATCTTGGTGGTGTCGGTGACCACGCGGACGTCGCCGTGCGCGCTGATGCCCACGCCGCCGCCCATCGTAATGCCGTCCATCAGTGCGACATACGGCTTGGGGTAGCGGCCGATGTAGGCATTGAGGAGGTATTCGTCGAACCAGAACCGACGGGCCTCGGCGCCGCCGGCCTTGGCGCTGTGGAAGATCGCGACGATGTCACCGCCGGCGCACAGACCGCGCTCGCCGGCCCCGGACACGACGACCGCGCGGACGTCGTCGTCGTGCTCCCACGCCGTCAGGGCCGCCGAGATCTCGGTGACCATCGGGTGGGTCAGCGAGTTGATCGCCTTGGGCCGGTTGAGGGTCAGGTGCCCGACTCCGTCGCGCACCGTTACTAGGAGATCCTCGCTTCCGTCCACGCCAGCAATCTAGATCGTCGCCCCTGATCGGAGGGCGCCGGGTAAGGTTCCTGTGAGAAGGCTGGGAACAGATTCGATTTCTCGGGAACTGTCCCGACACCTCGATCGTTCAACCGTTGTTCGGCACAGGCCGCAACACGACATCAGGAAAGGAACCGACGGTGCGCGAGAGCAGCAACCCGGTATTCCGCTCATTGCCCAAGGGGCAGCAGCAGGGCGGATACGCGCAGTTCGGTACCGCAGCCGCCGGCTACGGCGCTCAGGCGGTACAGGCCGACCCCTACACGACGCAGTACCCGGATCAGCAGCAGCGCGGTGTCGCGCGTCCGCTGACCATCGACGACGTCGTCACCCGCACCGGCATCACGCTGGCCGTGGTCACGGCGGTCGGTGTCGTGTCGTACTTCCTGGTGGCACAGAACATCGGCCTGATGATGCCGTTCACGCTCGTCGGCGGCCTCGGCGGTTTCGCCCTGGTGATGATCGCGACGTTCGGGCGCAAGCAGGACAACCCGGCCATCGTGCTGTCGTACGCGGCGCTCGAGGGGCTGTTCCTGGGCGCGGCGTCATTCCTGTTCGCGAACCTGGTTTCCAGCGGTGGCCCCGGCATGATCGCCCAGGCGGTCTTCGGCACGGTCGGCGTGTTCGCCGGCATGCTGGTCGTCTACAGGACGGGTGCCATCCGCGTCACCCCGAAGTTCACCCGCATGATGGTCGCCGCACTGTTCGGCGTGATGGCCATCGCACTGCTCAACCTGGTGCTTGCGCTGTTCGGCGTCGGTGGCGGCGAGGGCTTCGGCCTGCGCAGCGGCGGCCCGCTGGCGATCATCTTCTCGCTGGTCTGCATCGGCCTGGCGGCGTTCATGTTCCTGATCGACTTCGACTCGGCCGACCAGATGATTCGCGCTGGTGCGCCGGAGAAGGCGGCGTGGGGCATCGCGCTGGGCCTGACCGTCACCCTGGTGTGGCTGTACCTCGAGATCCTGCGGCTGTTGAGTTACTTCAACAACGATTAGTCATCGTATCGAGAAGGGCGCTCACCGAGAGGGTGGGCGCCCTTTTTCGTGTGGTGTGCTCACAGATCGCGCGCCGGCCGCAGATCGCGATCTGAACGCACACCAGCGCGAGAGTCATCCCCAGGCGGTACCGCGTGTCTGGTGTGGCGGCGTGGTGGCTGGGACTGTCGATCAATGTCGGGACTCGCGTGGCCATTTCTGGGGACGGAAGCACTGGCGGCCGGGCGCGTGAAGAAACATCACCTGCGGAGCCGCTATCGGCCGCTGCTCCCGAACGTCTACGTGCCTACCGGTGTGACGCCCACGCTCGCTCAGCGCACCACCGCTGCGTGGCTGTGGACCGGCCGCCGGGGTGTGGTGGCCGGCGCGGCTGCTGCCGCACTGCACGGTGCTCGCTGGATACCCGATGACGAAGCAGTCGAATTGATGTGGCGAAACGCTCGGCCACCCGGAGGGATAGTCACCCGTCGGGACCGGCTCGGCGACGACGAGGTGGTTCGCGTCGGGGGACTGCCGGTGACCTCGGTGACTCGCACGGCGTTCGATCTCGGTCGGCTGACGCGCGGGGACAACGGCGTCGTCCGGCTGGATGCGCTGGGCAACGCGTCGGCGTTTGATCCGAACGCCGTGCTGGCGCTGGCCGAGACGCACGCAGGATCGCCGGGCATACCCCGTCTTCGCGATGCCTTGGCTCGGCATGACCCGGGCGCCGAGTCGCCGCGCGAGACGTGGGTGCGCCTGCTGCTGATACGCGCGGGATTTCCCCGACCCCGAACTCAGATCCCCGTCCGCGACGACTTCGGCAGGGCGCGCTACTACCTCGACATGGGATGGGAAGACGCCGGTGTCGCCGTCGAGTACGACGGCGACCACCACCGCGAGCGAGCTGTGTTCGCCGACGACATCATTCGGGCGGAGTTCATCGCCGGACGTGGATGGTCACGGGTGCGCGTCGTCGCCGGACAACGAGAAGCCGACATCGTCGACCGTGTCGCGCGGGCACGGGCCGCTGGTGTGCGCTCAGAGCGTTGCGCAGGCTGAGATCGCGATCTGAGTGCACACCAGGGCGCGCCGGGGAACTAGGAGAGGCGCTCCACGACCATCGCCATGCCCTGCCCGCCGCCCACACACATCGTCTCGATGCCGAAGGTCTTGTCGTGCGTGGCGAGGTTGTTCAGCAGCGTGGCGGTGATCCGGGCGCCGGTCATGCCGAACGGATGCCCGAGCGCGATCGCGCCACCGGAGACGTTGAGCTTCTCCTCGTCCATACCGAGCTCGCGCGCCGAGCCCAACACCTGCACCGCGAACGCCTCGTTGATCTCATAGAGGTCGATATCCGAGATCGACATCTTTGCGCTGGCCAGCGCCTTGCGCACGGCCTCGATCGGACCGAGACCCATGATCTCCGGCGACAGGCCCGACACTCCGGTCGACACGATGCGCGCCAGCGGGGTCAGCCCCAGCTCCTTGGCCTTGGTGTCGCTCATGATCACGACCGCGGCCGCACCATCGTTGAGCGGACACGCGTTGCCCGCGGTGATCGTGCCGTTGGGCCGGAACACCGGCTTCAGCTGGCTGACGGCCTCGTAGGTGGTGCCGGCGCGCGGGCCGTCGTCGGTGGTGACGACGGTCCCGTCGGGCAGCGTGACGGGCGTGATCTCGCGCTCGAAGAAGCCGCTCTTGATGGCTTCCTCGGCACGGTTCTGCGACCGCACGCCCCAGTGGTCCTGATCCTCACGGCTGATCCCGGTGAACAGTGCGACGTTCTCCGCCGTCTGACCCATGGCGATGTAGACGTCGGGAAGCAGGCCGTCCTCGCGGGGGTCGTGCCACTCGGTCGCGCCTGCGGCGGCCTGCTCGGTGCGTGACATCGCGTCGGCGTAGCGCTCGTTCTTCGAATCCGGCCAGCCGTCGGAGGTGCCCTTCAGGAAGCGCGACACCGTCTCCACGCCGGCAGAGATGAACGCGTCACCCTCGCCGGCCTTGATCGCGTGGAACGCCATGCGCGTGGTCTGCAGCGACGACGAGCAGTACCGGTTGACCGTGGTGCCGGGCAGGAAGTCGTAGCCCAGCTGCACCGCCACGGTGCGGCCGATGTTGAATCCCGCCTCACCGCCGGGCTGACCGCAGCCCAGCATCAGGTCGTCGATCTCGCGGGGATCCAGCGCCGGCACCTTGTCGAGCACGGCCTTGACCATCTGTGCGGCCAGGTCGTCGGGACGCATGGACACCAGGGAGCCCTTGTTGGCCCGACCGATAGGGGAGCGGGCGGTGGCGACGATGACTGCTTCGGGCATGAGAACTCCTCGGTAGACAGCGAGAACGTGTCTGTGAACCTAGCTCGCAGCCATGACGATCGGCGCGGGCACCCCGGTGGAGCGGCGCCACAGCCGGCCGATGTTGCCGATCCGCGACAGCAGTGAGCCCTCACCCGAGCGGGACTCCAATGCCGCTTCGGTCGGTTCGCTTCCGACGAATTCTCCGAGCGCGGCGCACAGCGCGGGCAGCAGTTGCTGGGCAGCCAGGGAGTAGCCCGCCGCCGACGGATGGAACATGTCCTGTGAGAACAGCTCATCCGGCGCCTTGTAGAAGTGCGGTGCCAGCAGATCGGAGAACGGCACCGGCACGCCGCCTGCGGCCCGCACCTCGCCGGCCTGAGCGCGCGCCAACCGCAGGCCGCGGCTGCGCGCCACCCAGCGAAGGGGCTGCGGAATCGCCTTGATGACACCGAAATCGGGGCAGGTGCCGACGACGACGACCGCGCCGCTGCTCCGAAGCCGCTGCACGGCACGGCCGAGTCGCCGTGCCGACGGCCCGACGCCGTTGGGGGCGGTGATGTCGTTGGCGCCGATCATGATCACCGCCGCATCCGGTGGCGGACCTGCGACGAACATCGCGTCGATCTGACCGGACAACCCCTTGGAGGTCGCGCCGACGATCGCCTTGGTGCTGAGCCGGATGCGCTTGCCCGACTCCTTCGCCAGGCCGCTGGCCAGCAGCACGCCGGGTACCTCGTCGGCGGTCCGACACCCGTAGCCGGTGGCGGTGGAGTCGCCGAAGATCATCAAGTGCAGGTCGAAAGGGACGCCGCGGTACCAGCGTGTCACCGGCCCGCCATCGGGCAGGTAGACGCCGTCGGCGCGGGGCGGGACGTCCCAGGATTTCGGGATGACGCGGCGGGCCTGATCGGCCTGTCCGGTCAGCAGGTTGCGCGCACCGACGTAGGCCGACCCGGTGGAGGCCAGCGTTGCGACGGCCGCCAGCGCGACGGTCGACCGGCGGACGTGAGGAGCACGGCGGCTGAAGCCCACGGCTGCGAGTTTAGGTGGCCGTTGGACGGGCACGCGGTAGGGCAACGGAATCCGCGGTCACAGTGCGGTATCAACTCCGGTATCAATCGCGTTTAAACGATTGTGATAATGGTTACAGATGCCAAGCTAAGTAACGAGCTTGTCTGAGTATCTTGGCTGATCCCGTACTACAACGGCGTAGGGAGTGGTGGCGATGACGGCACCGAGCAAGGTCCCCAGTACTGCACATCTGGGTGTCCGGCCAGGTCGAGGACACAAACCGCGTCGTTTCCCGGTCAGTGACGGGGCGCCCGTCGAGGTCGTCGAGGACGGCCCGAGCATCGCAGGACGCGTCATGGGGCTGGCCGCGATGGCGACCATCAAGCCGTTCCTCTCCGTCGGCAGCTACGCCCCCAAGCTGCCGTGGCCCTGGGGGCTGGTGGACTTCGCGGCCCGCGTCATCCGCCCGGTCCCCGGCACCGTGCGCGCGACGATCGCGCTGCCCCACTGCACGGCACAGCTGGTGCGTGCCGCCGGTGTCCTGCCCGCCGACGGCAAGCGCAGCGTCATCCTCTACATGCACGGTGGCGCGTTCCTGACCTGCGGCGTGCACACCCACGGCCGCCTGGTGACCGCGCTGTCGCGGTACGCCGATGCGCCAGTCCTCGTCGTCAACTACCGGATGATCCCGAAACACTCCGTGGGCACCGCGCTCGACGACTGTTTCGATGCCTACCGCTGGCTGCGGGAGACCGGCTACGAGCCGGACCAGATCGTGCTCGCCGGCGACTCCGCGGGCGGCTACCTGGCACTCTCGCTCGCCGAGCGCCTGCAGTTCGAAGGTTTCGAGGGCTACGGCGCCGAGACTCCCGCGGCCGTCGTCACGATGTCGCCGCTGTTCGAGATCGACAACGAGGGACGCGCAGAGCATCCCAACATCCGCAGCGATGTCATGTTCCCGCCCAAGGCTTTTCATGCCCTGACGGAACTCATCGAGCAGGCTGGATCGAAGCGGGTCGTCAACGGTGAGCCCGAAGAGGTCTACGAACCGCTCGATCACATCGAGCCGGGCCTGCCTCGCACCCTGATCCACGTCTCCGGGTCGGAGGTCTTGCTCAGCGACGCGCGCAAGGCAGCGCGTCTGCTCGCAGCGTCCGGGGTACCGGTGGAGGTGCGCATCTGGCCCGGTCAGATGCACGTGTTCCAGATCTGCGCTCCCGCGGTGCCCGAGGCCAATCGGTCGATCAAGCAGATCGGCGAGTACATCCGAGAGGCCACCTGGTAGTCGCCTGACGGGCCTGAGACGATGGACGCATGCGCATCGCCCGGCACGTCAGTGAACTCATCGGCAACACCCCTCTGGTTCAACTGAACTCGACGGTTCCGCCCGGTTCGGGCACGGTGGCGGCCAAGGTCGAGTACCTCAACCCGGGCGGCAGTTCCAAGGACCGCATCGCGGTCAAGATGATCGACGCCGCCGAGGCCAGCGGCCAGCTCAAGCCGGGCGGCACCATCGTCGAGCCGACGTCGGGAAACACCGGTGTGGGCCTGGCGTTGGTCGCCCAGCAGCGCGGCTACAAGTGCATCTTCGTCTGCCCTGACAAGGTCAGCGAGGACAAGCAGAACGTGCTGCGCGCCTACGGCGCCGAGGTCGTGGTGTGCCCGACCGCCGTCGCGCCCGACGACCCCGACAGCTACTACAGCGTTTCCAACCGGCTGGTGACCGAGATCGACGGGGCATGGAAGCCCGACCAGTACTCCAACCCGATGGGCCCCGAGAGCCACTACGAGACGACCGGGCCGGAGATCTGGGCCGACACCGACGGCAAGATCACCCATTTCGTGGCCGGCGTGGGCACCGGCGGCACCATCACCGGTGCCGGCCGCTACCTCAAGGAGGTCAGCGACGGCCGGGTCAAGGTCGTCGGCGTCGACCCGGAAGGGTCGGTGTACTCGGGCGGGACCGGGCGGCCCTACCTGGTCGAGGGGGTCGGCGAGGATTTCTGGCCCACGGCGTATGACCCCGCGGTGCCCGACGAGATCATCGCCGTGTCCGACGCCGACTCCTTCGAGATGACCCGGCGGCTGGCCCGCGAAGAGGCGCTGCTGGTCGGCGGATCGTGCGGGATGGCCGCCTACGCGGCCATTCAGGTGGCCGAACGCGAAGGTCCCGACGCGCTGGTGGTCGTCCTGCTGCCCGACGGCGGACGCGGCTACCTGTCGAAGATCTTCAACGACGGCTGGATGTCGTCCTACGGGTTCCTCCGCAGCCGGCTCGACGGGTCGGTCTCGGAGTCCACGGTCGGCGACGTGTTGCGCGGCAAGTCCGGGGCGCTGCCGGACCTGGTGCACACCCACCCCGCGGAGACGGTCCGCGACGCGATCGGCATCCTGCGCGAGTACGGCGTGTCCCAGATGCCGGTGGTCGGCGCCGAGCCCCCGGTGATGGCGGGTGAGGTGGCCGGCAGTGTCTCCGAACGCGAGCTGCTCTCCGCGGTGTTCGAGGGGCGCGCGAAGCTCGCCGACGCCGTCAGTCAGCACATGAGCCCGGCGTTGCCGTTGATCGGTGCGGGCGAACTGGTGAGCACGGCGGCCAAGACACTGCGCGAGTGCGATGCGGTGATGGTGGTCGAAGAGGGCAAGCCGGTGGGTGTGCTGACGCGGCACGACCTGCTGGGCTACCTGTCCGACACCAGCTCGCGACGCTGAGCACGCAGCGGGTAAAACCGCTGTTCGCAGCCGTCTCTCAGGTATGGTGATCTCGCTTGCTGCCAGCTAAGAAACAGACTGGAGGCACCATGGGCGCGCAACCGCCGGGGTCTCGGCTGTCCCCGCCGTATGTGGATCGGTTGTCTCGCTGCCGAATTCAGTCTGCACGCCGTGGCTTGGCCGGTTGCTCGCCAGACTTTGTCCAGCACTGAACCATCCGAGCCGAGGAGGAAGATTCGATGACTGACAACCCGGGCGGTTACCCGCCCCCTGGTGGATACCCGCCTCCCGGCGGTCAGCCGACCCCCCAGGGCGGCTACACACCGCCGCCCCCGCCCGGGGGCTATCCGCCTCCGCCGCAAGGCAATTACCCTCCCGGCGGATTCCCGCCCCAGCAGCAGGGTTACCCGCAGGCGGCGCCCGCGCTGCCCAAAGAGGCGTACACGTCGTGGTTGACGCGCGTTGCCGCGTGGTTCATCGACTACATCCCGGTGTTCATCATCGTCGGGCTCGGGCAGGGCATCGCGATCCTGACCGGTGACAACAACTGCGAGAACATCAACGGCGGATACGCCTGCACGTCGAGCTACTCCGTCGTCGGCACGCTGGTGTCGTTCCTGGCGTCGGTGCTCACCCTCGTCTACGTGGTGTGGAACTACGGGTATCGGCAGGGAACGACGGGCTCGAGCATCGGCAAGTCCGTGATGAAGTTCAAGGTCGTCAGCGAAAAGACTTACCAGCCCATCGGTTTCGGGCTGTCCGTGGTTCGCCAGTTGGCCCACATCGTGGACACGATCATCTGCTACATCGGCTATCTTTTCCCGCTGTGGGATGGCAAGCGCCAGACGCTGGCCGACAAGATCATGACCACGGTGTGTCTCCCGCTCACCCCGCAGGGGCAGCACGGGCAGCAGCCGACGCACCACTACTGAGCCGAGCCGATCGGCGTCGGTGCTACAGCGCCGGCGCCGGTCGCCGAGCCAGGTGCCGGGTGGACAGCGTCACGGCTCGCAGCGCTACCGTGGCAGCATGAGCGAGCAGCGCAGCGCATCCGAGCACTTCCGGGCACTGGGACCGGCCACCAAAGCCATCCACGCCGGCTACCGGCCCGACCCCGCCACCGGCGTGGTCAACCCCCCGATCTATGCCAGCTCGACGTTCGCCCAGGACGGTGTCGGAGGGCTGCGCGGCGGCTTCGAGTACGCGCGCACCGGGAATCCCACCCGCGCCGCGCTGGAATCGGCGCTGGCTGCGGTCGAATCCGCGACCTACGGCCGCGCATTCAGCTCCGGCATGGCCGCCACCGATTGCGCGCTCCGCGCCATCCTGCGGCCGGGTGATCACCTCGTCATCCCCGACGACGCCTACGGCGGCACGTTCCGGCTCATCGACAAGGTGTTCGCGCTGTGGGGGATCAGCTACACCGCGGTCGCACTCGGTGATCTGGACAAGGTGCGGGCCGCCGTCACCGACCGCACGAAGCTGATCTGGGTCGAGACGCCGACGAACCCACTGTTGTCGATCGCCGACATCGCCGGCATCGCGTCGCTGGCCGGCGAGCGCGGCGTGAAAGTGTTGGTGGACAACACCTTCGCCTCACCCGCTCTGCAGCAACCGGTGCTGCTCGGCGCCGACATCGTGCTGCACTCGACCACCAAGTACATCGGCGGGCACTCCGATGTCGTCGGCGGCGCACTGGTCACCAATGACGAGGCCCTCGACGACGCATTCGCCTTCCTGCAGAACGGGGCCGGCGCGGTGCCGGGCCCGTTCGACGCGTACCTCACGATGCGCGGGCTCAAGACACTGCCGCTGCGGATGCAGCGGCACAGCGAGAATGCCGCTGCCATCGCCGAATTCCTCGCTGGGCATCCCGCTGTGGAGACCGTTCTCTACCCGGGCCTGGCCGATCATCCCCACCACGACGTGGCCGCCAAGCAGATGAGCGGATTCGGCGGAATGGTGTCGGCGCGCCTCAAGGGTGGCCCGCAGGCCGCGCGCGACTTCTGTGCGCGCACCGACATCTTCATCCTGGCCGAGTCGCTCGGCGGGGTGGAGTCGCTGATCGAGTACCCGGGGGCGATGACGCATGCCTCGACCGCGGGGGTCGCAACTCGAGGTGCCCGACGATCTGGTGCGCCTGTCGGTCGGCATCGAAGACGTCGCCGATCTGCTCGGCGATGTCGAGCAGGCACTCGCTTAGGTCAGCTCCGCCAACGCCTGGCGCACCGCCGACGCGGTGACCGCCAGGTTGATCTCCGCGAGCCCGGTCGCCGACTCGTCCAGCCAACTGCCACTGGCGATTTCGCCGGCCCGGGCGTGCACCCAACGCCACCCGCGGTCGTTGAGACTGAGCAGCGCGCCGAGTCCGTCGGCGGCGTGGAGCACCGTGATGGTCGCCGCGGTGGCCGCACTCGGCGGTCTGCGCTCGAACAGCGCCGCCATCAGCGCGTCGCGGGCAGGCCCGACTCGGCGGCGATCGGTCAGCAACGTGCTCGTGCGTCGTCGCAGCACGCCCGAACGCACGGGCACGCGACGGATCTGGCCGCTCCGCTCCAGATGCTCGGCCAGCAGGCGTTCCGCGGATCGGCCCAGCACCTTGATCGCCTGACCGGGCCGCCGCGGGGCTGCGCGTAGATACTCCAGCGCCGGCGCCGTCACTGGGTCGACGGGGCCGACCGCGTCGAGCGCGATCAGATGCCCCTGCGGTGCCGGTTCGCCGTCGACCGTCGGGCGCACCTGGCAGGCATGTGCGATGTCGAGCAGGGTGGCGGCAGCCAGCACGTGCGCCCGCCGCGGATCGTCCAGGCCGGGTTGGCCGGATGCGTTGTCGATCAGGAGAAGAAACAGCTCTTCAGCGAACTGCGCCACGCCGGGTCAGCCGTGATAGGGCTCCGCGGAGACCAGCGTGACCTTCACGGTGTTGCCGTTGGGCACGGTGTAGGTCCGCGTCTCGCCTTCCTTGGCGTCGAGCAGCGCGCCGCCGAGCGGAGAGTTCGGCGAGTACACCTCGAGCTTGCCGTCGGTGACACCCTCCTGACGGGTACCGATCAGGAACGTCTCGGTGTCGCTCTGGTCGTCGTCGTAGTACACCTTGACCACCGAGCCGGGCAGCGCGACGCCGGACTGCTTGGGCGCCTCGCCGACCTTGGCGGTGTTGAGCAGCTCCTGCAGCTGACGAATCCGGGCTTCCTGCTGGCCCTGCTCTTCGCGAGCGGCGTGGTAGCCGCCGTTCTCCCGCAGGTCGCCCTCTTCACGGCGGTCGTTGATCTCGGCCGCGATGACGGGTCGGTTGGCGATCAGCTGGTCGAGTTCGGCCTTCAGCCGGTCGAACGCTTCTTCGGTCAGCCAGGTGACCTGGGTGTCAGTCATGTCGGCGCGCTCCTGTCGTCGTCGCTTTCAGCGCTGTGTGCGTGAAAAGTTCTCGGGCACGGTGCCGGGGCGGTGCTGAGGCACCCAACGATGTATCAGCGTGTATCAGTGTGTATTGCCACAATCACCGTCGTCGTAGCGGCGCTCAAATGCAGCAATACACGGCCCCAGCAGGAACCGTGTACTCGTCCATGATAGCACCGGGCAGCCACCCGATTTTCACGTTTTCGCAGTCCGCGGTTGGTTGCGGAGCGGTCTGCCTACCCGCCCACCAGGTAGGACGGCACGTCGGTGCCGCACCCGTAGACATCGCCGACCACCGCCGGCCGCGACGTCGTCACCGTCGTCCTGACCTGCACGGTTTCCGCCGACGACGGTGCCACCAGGAGCTCGCGGCGGCCCACTTCGTCACCGTCATAGGACCGGGCCCGCACGATACACACCACCGGCTTGGACGGGTCGTCGCGGGAGATGCTCGCCGTCACCTCCACCGTGCGGTCGTCGACGACGCGGTACCCGCCGAGCTCGCCCTTGACCTCCGGGGAGCCCAGCCGATCGAACGCCACCGCGGCGATCGCCACACCGAGCGCTATCACCGCGACGAACAGTCCGATGATGAGCCGACGGTTGCTGCGACGACTACGCTTCGGTGCGCCGTAGCGCTCCGAGGGTCGGTCCAGGGGCCGGTCGATCATCTCGTTTTGCATGCCCGTCGTTCGGATGGGTGTACTAGGACTGGAACTATAGGACGTGTCGGTTCTGTTGAACTTGACCGTGAGTGTCCATCCACGTGAGCAGCTAAGAGGGAACACGTTGAGCGAACTGCGGTTGATGGCCGTGCACGCGCACCCCGACGACGAGTCCAGCAAGGGCGCGGCGACGATGGCCCGTTACGTCGACGAGGGCGTGCGGGTGATGGTGGTGACGCTGACCGGTGGGGAACGCGGCGACATCCTGAACCCGGCGATGGATCTGCCCGAGGTGCACGGCCGGATACACGAGATCCGCCGCGAGGAGATGGCCAAGGCGGCCGCGATCCTCGGCGTGGAGCATCACTGGCTGGGCTTCATCGACTCGGGCTTGCCCGAGGGCGACCCGCTGCCGCCGCTGCCGGAGGGCTGCTTCGCGCTGGAGCCGCTCGAGGTGCCCACCGAGGCGCTCGTGCGGGTGATCCGCGACTTCAAACCCCACGTCATGACGACCTATGACGAGAACGGCGGCTACCCGCACCCCGACCACATCATGTGCCACAAGGTGTCGGTCGCGGCGTACGAGGCGGCTGCCGACCATCTGCTCTACCCCGACGCCGGCGAACCGTGGGCAACGCACAAGCTCTACTACAACCACGGTTTCCTGCGGCAGCGCATGCAGGTGCTGCAGGACGAGTTCGCCAGGAACGGCCAGGAGGGTCCGTTCGCGAAGTGGCTGGAGAGTTGGGATCCGGAGATCGACCTGGCCGACAAGCGGGTGACGACGCGCATCGAATGCGCGAAGTACTTTCCCCAGCGCGACGAGGCGCTGCTCGCGCACGCCACCCAGATCGACCCGAAGAGCTTCTTCTTCACCACCCCGATGGAGTGGCAGCAGCGGTTGTGGCCGACCGAGGAGTTCGAGCTCGCCCGGTCCCGCGTCCCGGTGTCGCTGCCCGAGACCGACCTGTTCACCGGAATCGACGAACGGAACTGAGCTCATGGTGACCGCGCTGGCCGTCGACATCCTGGCCCAGAACCCGCCCCAGCAGAGCGGACCCGATTTCGGGAAGGCCAGCCCGTTCGGCCTCATCGTGATCGTGGTGCTGCTCATCGCTGTTTTCGGCCTGGTGTGGTCGATGAACCGGCACCTGAAGAAGGTGCCGGCATCGTTCGACACCGACGCAGACGAGACCGGTTCGGACACCGGTGTCTCCGGCGCCGACCCCGACCTGGCCGCGGGCAACCCGGCGGACCCGGCGGGGCGCCGTGAGCCCGACGCCGGGACGTAACAGCCTCGGGGCCGCGCTGAGCCCCTATCTGCGCCAGCACGCCGACAACCCGGTGCACTGGCAGCAATGGGGTGCCGAGGCGCTGGCCGAGGCCGTCGCCCGCGATGTGCCCATCCTGCTGTCGATCGGCTACGCGGCCTGCCACTGGTGCCACGTGATGGCCCACGAGTCGTTCTCTGACGACGAGGTGGCCGACGCCGCCAACGCCGGGTTCGTCTGCATCAAGGTGGACCGGGAGGAACGGCCCGATCTCGACGCGGTCTACATGGCGGCGACAGTGGCGCTGACCGGGCAGGGCGGCTGGCCGATGACGTGCTTCCTGACCCCTGACGGCCGCCCCTTCTTCTGCGGCACGTACTACCCGAAAACAACCTTCCTGCAACTGCTCTCGGCGGTCAGCGAGACGTGGCGGAATCGCCGCGACGAGGTGGAGCAGGCGTCCGACCACATCGCAGGCGAACTGCAGACCGCCGGTCTGCCAGCGGGCGCACCGGTGACCGCGGAGCTGTGCGACGGCGCGGTCGAGGCGGTGCTCGCCGACGAGGACACGGTGCACGGCGGATTCGGTGGTGCCCCGAAGTTCCCGCCGTCGGCGCTGTTGGAGGCACTGCTGCGCCACCACGAACGCACCGGCGCGGAGTCGGCTTTGGCGGCGGTGGCCCGCGCGTGTCGAGCGATGGCGCGCGGTGGCCTCTACGACCAGCTCGCCGGCGGGTTCGCCCGCTACAGCGTGGACGCGGCGTGGGTGGTGCCGCACTTCGAGAAGATGCTCTACGACAACGCGTTGCTGCTGCGGGCCTATGCGCACTGGGGACGGCTGTCCGCTGATCGGCTGGGGCGCAGAGTGACTCGCGAGACCGCGAGGTTCCTGCTCAACGATCTGCGCCGCGACGGCCTGTTCGTCTCGTCGCTGGACGCCGACGCCGCGGGACGCGAAGGATCGACGTACGTGTGGACTCGTGGGCAGCTGCGCGACGCGCTCGGCGACGACTCAGGCTGGGCTGCCGAGCTTTTCGGCGTGACAGACGAGGGTAGCTTCGAGCACGGCGCGTCGGTGTTGCAGCTGCGCGCGGAGCCGACGGATGCGGCGCGTTTCGACACCGTGCGGGCGACCTTGCGCGCGGTGCGCGCCGAACGTCCGCAACCCGAGCGGGACGACAAGGTCGTCACCGCGTGGAACGGCCTCGCGATCACCGCGCTGTGCGAGGCAGGCGTCGCGCTGGCCGAACCCGAACTGGTCGAGGCGGCCGCGTCCTGCGCGGACACCGTTCTGCATCTGCACATGTGCGACGGCCGGCTGCGCCGCACCAGCCTCGGTGGTGTCGTCGGCCCCAGCGCGGCGATCCTCGACGATCACGCGGCTCTGGCGACCGGCCTCCTCACGCTGCACCAGGTCAGCGGTGAGCAGCGTTGGCTCGACGCTGCCATCGAGATCCTCGACCTCGCGCTGGATCACTTCGCCGACCCGGACCGCCCTGGCCGCTTCTACGACGTCGCCGACGATGCCGAGCAGCTGCTGATGCGGCCCGCCGATCCGTTCGACGGGGCCACGCCCTCGGGTGCGTCGTCGATAGCGGAGGCGCTGATGCTGGCGGCGCACCCGCTCCCGCAGACCGGGCGGGCCGCTACGCCGACGCGTTCGACGCCACGCTCGCGGCGGCCGCGACGCTGCTGGCGCGAGCGCCCCGTTCGGCCGGGCACTGGCTCGCGGTCGCCGAGGCAGCCGTGCGTGGCCCGATCCAGATCGCGGTGTCGTGCGCGGACCCGGCGACGTCGGATCTGCTGAGGGCCGCCCGCGCGTTGGCGCCCGGTGGGTCCGTCGTCGTCGGCGGGCCGGTCGACACGTCGGAACTGCTACGAGACCGGCCGCAGATCAGCGGCAGCGACGGCTCCGAGGACGCGGCCTACGTGTGCCGCGGGCGGGTGTGCGATCTGCCGGTTCCTACGGCCGGCGAACTCGCTGCCGCGCTGAGGCCGTCCGTGTAGCGTTGCGGCTCATGAGCTTCGAGCCCGACGCCCTACGCGGTTTCGTCCAGCGCTACCTCGACACGGTCGCCAACGGCAAGGCCGAGGATGTCGCGGCGCTCTACGCCGAGGACGCCACGCTCGAGGACCCGGTGGGCTGCGGCGAAGTGCACATCGGCAGGCAGGCCATCGCCGGGTTCTACAAGGGGATGGAAGGCGATCACGACATCACCACCGAGCTGCTGACGTTCCGCGCGGGCGGGCACGAGGCCGCGTTCACATTCGCGATCACCGTGGGCGGTGCGATGCGGATCGAGCCGATCGAGGTGATGGTGTTCGACGGCGACGGCAAGATCACCTCGATGAAGGCCTACTGGGGCCAGGAGAACATCACCCCGCTCTAGGGGAGTTCGCCATCCCCGGCGAGCGTGCGTGTCTGCACCCGAATCGCCGCAATTTCGGGGAGTTTGCGCACGCTCGCGTGCATCAGCGGCGTGCATCGAGACGTGCATCACGAGCGGTTGCCTGCGCGGCGTGAGTCCGTCACGGCCGGGCGACGAGCGTGCGTGGAGTTCGCGGAAATGCGGGAGTGTCGACTGCAGACACGCACGCTCGCGCCAGGACTTAGCCGGAGAAGACGGCGAACCACATGGCGATGTAGTGGCAGATCGCCGCGACGGCCGTGCAGGCGTGGAAGAACTCGTGATGGCCGAACGTCGTGGGCCACGGGTTCGGCCACTTCAACGCATACAGCACACCGCCGATGCTGTAGAGCGCACCGCCCACGATCAGCAGCACCACCGCGGCCACCCCGGCGCCCTGCATGATCGGCCCGATGAACCACGCCGCCACCCAGCCCAGAAGTATGTAGAGCGGCGTCCCCACCCAGCGCGGCGCCGACGGCCAGAACATCTTCAGCAGTACCCCGGCGAGCGCACCGCTCCACACGATCCAGAGCAGGACCCGACCGCTGTCCTCGGGAAGTGCGAGCACCGCGAACGGCGTGTAGCTGCCGGCGATGAACACGAAGATCATCGAGTGGTCGGCGCGCTTCATCCACGTGCGTGCGGTCGTCGACGTCCAGTTCACCCGGTGGTAGGTCCCGCTGACGGTGAACATCGCGACGATCGTCAACGTGTAGACCAGCGTCGCGATACCGGCCTGGGTCGACTGCACCGACCAGGAGACCGCGACGAGCGTCGCGCCGCAGATGACGGCGATCACCGCGGAGTAGACGTGAATCCACCCCCGCAACCGCGGCTTGCCCAGGAATTGGGCGACGCCTTCTGCGACGGCCTCGGGCAGATCCTCGGGTTCCCCGGGCCTGTCGGCGGTGTACCAGGGCTCCAGAGATGTCGGCATTTCACCTCCGCTGACTGGCGTGGACAATCCATCGGCCACAGTAGTCTGGATCATCGTGGACCTCATTCCGCGGCGGCTCAAGGAACCGGCCTACCGGCTCTACGAGTTGCGGCTGCGACAGGAGCTGTCCCGGCAGAAATCCGAGCTCCCGCGCCATATCGCCGTGCTGTGCGACGGCAACCGGCGGTGGGCCCGTGAGCTCGGCCACGACGACGTCGCGTTCGGTTACCGCGCGGGCGCAGAGCGGATCGCCGAGATGCTGCGCTGGTGCGCCGACGCCGGCATCGAGATGGCCACGGTCTACCTGCTCTCCACCGAGAACCTGCAGCGCGACGCCGACGAACTGGCGGCGCTGATCGACATCATCACCGACGTCGTCGAGGAGATCTGCGCACCCGCCAATCAGTGGAGTGTGCGCACGGTCGGTGACCTCGAGCTGATCGGCCAGGAGCCTGCCCGCCGGCTGCGCGAGGCGGTGCAATCAACCGACGGCAACGGTGGCCATTTCCACGTCAACGTCGCCGTCGGCTACGGCGGCCGGCAGGAGATCGTCGACGCGGTCCGCGCCCTGCTGAGCAAGGAGCTGGCCAACGGCGCCACGGGCGACCGGCTGATCGAAGCCGTCACCGCAGAGGCGATTTCAGAGAACCTCTACACCTCCGGACAACCCGATCCCGATCTGGTGATCCGGACCTCGGGCGAGCAGCGGCTCTCGGGGTTCCTGCTCTGGCAGAGCGCCTACTCGGAGATGTGGTTCACCGAGGCGTACTGGCCGGAGTTCCGGCGGGTCGACTTCCTGCGGGCGCTGCGCGACTACAGCGCCAGGCATCGACGCTACGGGCGTTAGGGCCTCGTGATGGTCGGCGTGATGCTCGGCCTGTCCGCCGCGGTGTTCGCACTGAGCTGGTGGCTGGGTCTCTATCTGCTGGCCCGCGATCCCCGCAAACCCATGTTGGCGCTCGCCGCGGTGGGCCTCACCGGCTTCGCGGCCGTCGTCGCACTCGACGCCGTACGCACAGGCGCGGGGGTCGAGGCGCTCGGCCGGATAGAGATCTACCTCGTCGCGGTGCCGGGGGTGGCCTGGTTCGCGGTGCTGCTGGAGATGTCGCGCCCGCGCGACGCCGCACGCGGGCGGGCCCGCGAGGCCGTGCTCGTCGCCGCGGTCGCCGTCGTCGCCGTGACCGGAGCCGCGATGGCCGGTGACGTCGAGGGCCCGCTGCGGCTCGGTCACTGGGTGCTGTTCGCGGCGGTCTCCGTCCCTGCCGTCGGCGCGCTGCTGGCCGCGATCCTGCGCCGGCACCAGCCGCGGCCCGTCGTCGGGTTCGTCGTCGTCGCCACGCTGTTCTTCGCGCTCGGGAACGCCATCCTGGTCATCCCGCTCGGCCTGGTCCCCAGCTGGCTCGCACTCGCCTCGACAGGCTTCGACGTCGGCCTGCTCGGAGTCGCCGTCGCCCTCGGCGACGCCTTCGACGAGGGGCAGGCGCTACGCAAGGACATGCTGCGCTCCGCACTGGGCACGGCGGCGGTCGCGGTGCTGTTCGGTGGGCAGGTGCTGCTCGGAGTGGCCGTCTCCGGGCCGGGCGTCACGCTGGTCGTGCTGCTGTTCAGCAGCCTCGCGATCGCGATCACCGTCAACGTGCTGGCCGATCCGCTGGCCGGGCTGCTCGACCGGCTCGCGTTCTCCCGGACCCCCGCGCTGAGCGCCGAACGCGCGGCGCTGCGCAGCACCGAGGCCGCGCTGCCGCGGCGTGCCGCAAGCCCTCTCGACGACATGGATGACGAGACGTTCGTGCGCGTCACCCGCCGCGCCCTCGGCCACTACGCCGACCTGTCCAAGCTCGTCGCCAGCCCACTGACGGCGCTGCCGATCGTCGACGAGCGCCTCGTCCGGCGCGGGGCGCCCGATCACCCGCTGGAGCGTGCCAACGAGCTCCGGGCCCTGCTGGCTGAGCGCATCGCCGGCCTGAAACCCCGCGACGGCAACGACTTCGGGACCACCGAGGCGTGGCGGCACTACAACGCGCTGTACTTCCCGTACGTCGTCGGTGTCCGCGCCTACGCGCAGAACGCGACCGCGGCCGGGCTGGACCCGGTGGCGCGCCGCGCGTGGCAGTGGCTGGCCACCGAGGTGCCGCAGCGCTCGCTGCACAACTGGCAGAACGCCGCCGCGCGCGTCATCGCCACCGACCTGAAGAGCAGCCTCGTCGACGTGCGCTGACCTGCGATTGGCAGCGTTTGGCAGCAATCGGTGTCGATCTGGCACCGGCATCGGAGCACCGTCGGTGCCATGACCGCCATCACCCATCGTCCCGTCGGGGCGAGCCGACCCGACGACCAGCTGTTGCGCTTCGCCCTGCGCGCCGACGCCACACTGTGCGGCGGGGTCGGCCTCTTCGTCGCGATGGCCGCCGATCCGCTGGCCCGGCTGACCGGCGTGAGCGCGACGGTCGGGTGGCTCGCCGGCGCCGCGTTGGTCGCCTACGGCGCGCTGCTCTACAGCGCCGCACGGCTGACCAGCATCCGGCACGTGGGCGTGGCGGTCCTGACCGGTAACGCGCTGTTCGTCGCCGCCGTCGTCGCCGTCCTCGTGACCGGTGCGCTGGCGCTGACCGGCGCAGGCACCGCACTCGTGCTGACGTTCACGGCGGCCACCATCGGTCTGTCGTGGCTGCAGTACCTCGGGGTGCGCCACCTGGCGTGACCCCCTCATGGCTGGGACCGGAGTCGCCGTCGGAAGAGGTTACGGCGTCGGCTCCGGTACCGGTCCTTCGGAAAGGAATCCCTCATGACCGCCACCGTTTCGTCCCGCCTCGGCGCTGTGTCCTCCCGCCTCGGCGCGGAAAGTGACTCGCTGCTGCGCTTCGCGATGCGCGCCGACGCCGTGTGCAGCGGCCTCAGCGGAGTCGCGCTGCTGGCCCTCGCTCCGACGGTCGCCCGGGTGTCGGGGACGACGCCCACGATCGAGTACGCGACGGGTGCGTCCTTCGTCCTGTTCGCCGTCGTGGTGCTGGTGTTCGCGGCACGGCCGCGGATCCGCACGGCGGGGGCGGTGCTGGCCGCCGGCAACCTGCTGTTCAGCGTCGCGACTGTCGTCGTGGTGCTGGCCGGGGTGTGGCCGCTGACCACCGCCGGGGTGGCGTTGGTTCTCGGGACGGGTGTCTACACGCTGGTGATGGCCGAACTGCAGTTCCAGGGCGTGCGCCGGATCTCCGCTCGCGGCTAGAGCTTGCGCAGCCGCAGCCGGTTGATCGAGTGATCCGCGTCCTTGCGCAGCACCAGCGTGGCGCGCGGGCGGGTCGGCAGGATGTTGTCGATCAGGTTGGGGCGGTTGATCGAATGCCAGATGTCGCGGGCGGCGAAGACGGCCTGCTCGTCGGTCAGCGTGGAGTAGTGGTGGAAGTGCGAGGCCGGGTCGGCGAACGCCCCGGCCCGCATCGACAGGAACCGCGAGATGTACCACTCCTCGATGTCCTCGATGCGGGCGTCGACGTAGACCGAGAAGTCGAAGAGGTCCGACACCATCAGCGCGGGCCCGGTCTGCAGGACGTTGAGACCCTCCAGGATCAGGATGTCGGGGTGCGCGATGATCTGCTTCTCGCTCGGCACGATGTCGTAGAGCAGATGTGAGTACACAGGGGCGCACGCGGCGTCGACACCCGACTTGACCGCGGTGACGAAGCGCATCAGCGCCCGGCGATCGTAAGACTCGGGAAAACCCTTGCGATGCATCAGGTTTCGGCGCGACAGCTCGGCGTTGGGGTAGAGGAAACCGTCGGTGGTGACCAGATCCACCCGGGGGTGGTGTTCCCAGCGGGCGAGCAGTGCCTGCAGCACGCGCGCCGTGGTCGACTTACCGACAGCGACGCTGCCGGCCACGCCGATGACGAATGGGACAGGCCGGTCTGGATTCTGCTGCGGTTCCCCGAGGAAGTCGGCGGTGGTGTCGAACAGCGCCTGCCGCGCCGCCACCTGCAGGTGGATCAACCGGGCCAGCGGAAGGTAGACCTCTTCGACCTCGAGCAGGTCGATCTTCTCGCCGAGACCCCGCAACCTGACGAGTTCGTCCTCGGTCAGCTTCAGTGGCGTGGACATCCGCAGTCCCCGCCACTGCCGTCGGTCGAACTCCACATAGGGGCTGGGTTCGCTCAGCCGAGCCATGGGCACAGTGTTGCAGTTAGCGTGGTGGCCATGGACGCCGGTACTGGTTCTGAGTCCCTGGTGCGCGACTACCTGATGCTCGGGTTGCGGTTCGACCGCATCGAAGAGGGCTACGTCGACTCGTTCACCGGGGACCCCGCATTGCGCCGCGCGGTGGCCGACGAGCCCGCGCCCGACCCCGCCGACCTCGCGCGTGACGCGCGCCGGTTGCTCGGCGAACTGCCCGCGGGCCTCGACGCCGATCGCGCCGCGTTCGTCGGTGCGCATCTGCGCGCCCTCGAGTGCGCGGCCCGCACGTTCGCGGGCGAGAAGGTGGGGTTCGTCGACGAGGTCGAGGCGTACTTCGATGTGCGCATCGCCAAGGGTGACCCGGAGCGCTATCGCGAGGCGCACGCGAAGCTCGACGATGCGCTCGGAGGCACCGGCCCGCTGGCCGACCGGATCTCCGCCCACCGCGCGGCCGAGGAGATCCCGCCCGCTCGTCTGGAAGAGGCCATCCACGCCTTCTCCAGTGCCCTGCGCGACCGGGTCCGCGCGACGTTCCCGCTGCCGGAGCGCGAGACCATCACCTACGAGGTGGTCACGGACAAGCCGTGGTCGGGATTCAACTACTACCTCGGTGACTACCGGTCCACGGTCGCGGTCAACGCCGACCTCAAGCAGCAGATGGCGAATCTGCCGCGGCTGGTCGCCCACGAGTCCTACCCCGGCCACCACACCGAGCACTGCCGCAAGGAGGCCGGGCTCGTCGAGGGCAAAGGGCAGGCCGAGCAGACGATCTTCCTGGTCAACACGCCGCAGTGCCTGATGGCAGAGGGGCTGGCCGACCTGGCTTTGTACGCTGCCGTCGGGTCGGGCTGGGGGAGTTGGGCCGCCGAGATCTACGCCGACCTGGGCCTGCGGTTCGACGGGGCGCGGGCCGAGACGATCTCGGAGGCGACGGCCGCGCTGGCCGATGTCCGCCAGGACGCCGCGCTGATGCTGCACGACGAGCACCGCGACGTCGACGACGTCGTCGCGTTCCTGAAGCGTTGGCTGCTCGTCGACGACGAGCGCGCCCGCCAGATGCTGCGGTTCCTGTCCTCGCCGCTGTGGCGGGCCTACACCAGCACCTACGTCGAGGGCTATCGGCTGCTGCGCGGTTGGCTCGACGACCGGCCCGACGGCGTCACGCTGACCCAGCGGTTCACCACCCTGCTCGACGAACCGCTGATCCCGTCGTCGCTGCGGGCCGCCTGAGCCGCCGCCGGGTTTTCCGGGCGGGCCCGTCGCCGACTAGGCTCGACGGCATGACTGCCACCTCCGCCAAAGGTCAGGGCATCGAATACGCCGACACCGCGAGCGAGGCCTACCGCGCCGCCCTGCGGGTGATCGAGAGCGTGGAACCGCGCATCGCCGAGGCCACCCGCAAAGAGCTCGACGACCAACGGCATTCGCTCAAGCTGATCGCCAGCGAGAACTACGCCTCGCCGGCCGTGCTGCTGACGATGGGCACCTGGTTCTCCGACAAGTACGCCGAGGGCACCGTCGGGCACCGCTTCTACGCGGCCTGCCAGAACGTCGACACGGTCGAGGCGCTGGCCGCCGAGCACGCCCGCGAGTTGTTCGGGGCGTCCTACGCCTACGCCCAGCCGCACTCGGGCATCGACGCGAACCTGGTCGCCTACTGGGCGATCCTGGCCACCCGGGTCGAGACGCCGGGCCTGGCCGAGCTCGGCTCGAAGCACATCAACGACCTGTCCGAAGCGGACTGGGAGACGCTGCGCGCCAAGCTGGGCAACCAGAAGCTGATGGGCATGTCGCTGGACACCGGCGGGCATCTCACCCACGGGTTCCGGCCCAACATCTCGGGCAAGATGTTCCACCAGCGCCAGTACGGCACCAACCCGGAGACGGGGTTCATCGACTACGACGCCGTCGCCGCGGCGGTGCGCGAGTTCAAGCCGCTGATCCTGGTCGCCGGGTACTCGGCCTACCCGCGCCGCGTGAACTTCGCCAAGATGCGCGAGATCGCTGACGAGGTGGGCGCGACGTTGATGGTCGACATGGCGCACTTCGCCGGTCTGGTGGCGGGCAAGGTGTTCACCGGTGACGAGGATCCCGTGCCGCACGCGCACGTGGTGACGACGACGACGCACAAGTCGCTGCGCGGCCCGCGTGGTGGCCTGGTGCTGGCCACCGAGGAGTACGCGCCGGCGGTCGACAAGGGCTGCCCGATGGTGCTCGGCGGACCGCTCTCGCACGTGATGGCCGCCAAGGCCGTCGCGTTGGCCGAGGCCCGCCAGCCCGAATTCCGCACCTACGCGCAGGCCGTCGCCGACAACGCGCAGTCGCTGGCCGACGGATTCGTCAAGCGCGACGCCTCGTTGGTCACCGGCGGCACCGACAACCACCTGGTGCTGCTCGACGTCACGTCGTTCGGGCTGACGGGCCGGCAGGCCGAATCGGCGCTGCTGGACTCCGGCATCGTCACCAACCGCAACGCGATCCCGGCGGACCCGAACGGCGCCTGGTACACCAGCGGTATCCGCTTCGGCACCCCCGCGCTGACCACGCGCGGTTTTGGCGCCGACGAGTTCGACCGCGTGGCCGAGCTGGTCGTCGAAGTGCTGTCCAACACCTCACCTGCCGCGGGACCGAACGGACCGTCGAAGGCCAAGTACACGCTGGCCGACGGCACCGCAGACCGCGTGCGCGCGGCCGCCGCCGAGCTGCTGGAGGCCAACCCGCTGTACCCGGGTCTGACCCTCTGACACGAGGCCCGCGACACGACCGGGGAATTTTACGATCCCCACAGAATTGGGTTACTGTAACCGCATGGCACAGAAACCTGTCGCTAATGCGCTGACCCTCGAACTCGAGCCCGTCGTCAAGGAGCAGCTGCGGCGTCACCTCGACACCGAGGACGCGTGGTTCGCTCACGACTATGTGCCCTTCGACCAGGGCGAGAACTTCGCGTTCCTCGGCGGCCGCGATTGGGAGCCCTCGGACGTCACGCTGCCCAAGAAGGTCACCGACGCCGTCGAGATCCTGCTGATCACCAAGGACAACCTCGCCGGGTATCACCGCGAGCTGGTCGAGCACTTCATCCTCGAGGACAAGTGGGGGCGCTGGCTCGGCCGGTGGACCGCCGAGGAGCACCTGCACGCCGTCGTGCTGCGCAACTACCTCGTCGTCACCCGTGAGGTCGACCCGTCGGCCAACGAGGACGTGCGCGTCGAGCACGTGATGAAGGGCTACCGCGCCGACAGCTACAGCCAGATCGAGACGCTCGCGTTCATGGCGATGTGGGAGCGAGCCCACGCCGTGTTCTGCCGCAACCTGGCCGCCCAGACCGACGAGCCGGTGCTGCGTGACCTGATCGGCAAGATCGCCGGCGACGAAGAACGCCACGCCGAGTTCTTCACCAACCTGGTGGCGCACTGCGTGAGCGCCCTGCGCGACGAGACCGTCGACGCGATCGCCACGCGGGCTGCGGCGCTCGACGTCGTCGGCGGCGACATCGACGCCTACACCGACAAGGTGGCCACGGTCGCCGAGGCCGGCATCTTCGATCGGGCCGCGCTGCGGCAGGTCGTCGCCGACTCGATCGCGGCGTGGGGGTTGACCGACGAGCCGCGTCTCTCGGAGTTCATCAGCTCGTAACGGGGCCGCCGTTTCGATCCGGCGCGCCTGCCCGGCGCGGATGGTCGCGCGGGAGTAGCGTCGTTTTCGATGGCTAGCGAATTGCTCTGCTGTCCGGGCGGTCCGAATCGTTTCGACGAAAGGACCGGCCCCGGTCCTTTCGGCCGCGCCCGCGTCCACCGAGATGTTCGCGTCGGGGCTCCGCGAACTCGCGCAGCCTCGAGGAGCGCTACGTGATCGATTCTCCCGTCCGGACCTACGTTCTCGACACCTCTGTCCTGTTGTCCGACCCTTGGGCCATCACGAGGTTCGCCGAGCACGAGGTCGTGGTTCCGCTGGTGGTGATCAGCGAACTCGAGGCGAAACGCCATCACCACGAACTGGGCTGGTTCGCCCGCCAGGCTCTGCGCATGTTCGACGATCTGCGGCTGGAACACGGACGGCTCGATCAGCCGATACCCATTGGCACAGAAGGTGGAACGCTCAACGTCGAACTGAACCACAGCGACCAGTCGGTGCTGCCGTCGGGATTCCGCACCGAGAACAACGACACCCGGATCCTGACGGTCGCCGCCAACCTGGCGGCCGAGGGCAAACGAGTTACGTTGGTCAGCAAGGACATTCCGCTGCGGGTCAAGGCCGGCGCGGTGGGCCTGCTCGCCGACGAGTACCACGCCCAGGACGTCGTGACGTCCGGCTGGACCGGGATGGCGGAGCTCGAGGTGGGAGGCGAGGACGTCGACGCGCTGTTCGCCGAGGGCGAGATCGACCTCGAGTCCGCCCGCGACCTGCCGTGCCACACCGGAATTCGGTTGCTGGGCAGCAACTCTCACGCTCTGGGTCGGGTCAACGCCGACAAGCGGGTGCAGCTGGTCCGTGGTGACCGCGAAGTGTTCGGCCTCCGGGGAAGGTCAGCCGAACAACGCGTAGCCCTGGATCTGCTGCTCGACGAGTCCGTCGGCATCGTGTCACTCGGCGGCAAGGCCGGCACCGGCAAGTCCGCGCTGGCCCTGTGTGCCGGTCTGGAAGCGGTGCTCGAGCGGCGCACACAGCGCAAGGTCGTGGTCTTCCGGCCGCTGTACGCCGTCGGCGGTCAGGATCTGGGCTACCTGCCCGGCAGTGAGAGCGACAAGATGGGGCCCTGGGCGCAGGCCGTCTTCGACACGCTCGAAGGGCTGGCGTCCCCGGCGGTGCTCGACGAGGTGCTCTCGCGCGGCATGCTCGAGGTGCTCCCGCTGACCCACATCCGTGGCCGGTCGCTGCACGACTCCTTCGTGATCGTCGACGAGGCGCAGTCGCTGGAGCGCAACGTGCTGCTCACCGTGCTGTCGCGGCTGGGCAGCGGCTCGCGGGTGGTACTCACCCACGACGTCGCGCAGCGGGACAACCTGCGGGTGGGTCGGCATGACGGTGTCGCCGCCGTGATCGAGAAGCTCAAGGGACACCCGCTGTTCGCTCACATCACACTGCTGCGCAGCGAACGGTCGCCGATCGCGGCGCTGGTCACCGAGATGCTCGAGGAAATCAGCCCCGGCGCCCTGCCGTGAGCGTGGTCTGGCACGCCGCACGTTGGGCGGCGTGCCAGATTCGCGCGGTAGGCTGCCCGACGTGCGAAGGCGTCCCGACAGCGTGACCTGGCGTTATGGCCGAACCGTCCTCGGAACGGCCGCCGCGGTGGTCGTCCTCGTGATCGGTGGCCTCACCGGACACGTCCGCCCCGCCAACGCCGACGACGTGGACTGTGCGCAGGTCAAGTGCGTAGCGCTGACCTTCGACGACGGGCCGACCCCCTTCACCGACCGGTTGCTGTCGATCCTGCGCGCCAACAACGTCGATGCCACCTTCTTCCTGATCGGCAACAAGGTGGCGGCCAACCCGGCCGGTGCCAAGCGGATCGCCGACGCCGGCATGGAGATCGGCACCCACACCTGGGAACACCCGAACATGACGACGATCCCGCCGCAGGACATCGCTGCACAGTTCAGCAAGGGCGTCGACGCGATCGTCGCGGCCACCGGAGTGCGACCCACGTTGTCGCGCACCGCCGGCGGGCTGGTCAACGACGCCGTGCTCGCCGAGGCCGGCCGCCAGGGACTGGCCGACATCAACTGGGACGTCATCCCGTTCGACTGGGCCAACGACTCCAACACCGCCGCCACCCGCGCGCTGTTGATGAGTCAGATCCAACCCAATTCGGTGGTGCTGATGCACGACACCTACTCCTCGACCGTCGATCTGGTCGAGCAGTTCCTCCCGGTGCTCAAGGCCAACGGCTACCACATGGTGACGGTGAGCCGGATGCTCGGACCGCGGCAGCCCGGCACGGTGTACGGCAGCCGCGAGAACGGCCCGCCGGTCAACGGTCTCGTCGACCTGCCGCCCGATCAGATCCCGGCGCTGCCGGCGACGCCGTCACCCGCGCCGATGCCGAACTTCCCGATCACCGACATCGCGGACCAGAACTCGGGCGGCCCGAACAACGGCGCGTAGGGGCCCCACCCGGCGGAAAAGCCCTACTGTCCGTCGCGAACCTTCGCCATCTTCAGCACGTCGAGACGCTTGTCGAGCTCCTCTTCGGAGAGCTTGTCGCCGATCAGGCCACGGTCGATGACCGTCTGGCGGATCGTCTTCTTCTCCTTGAGCGCCTGCTTGGCCACCTTGGCGGCCTCCTCGTAACCGATCGCCGAGTTCAGCGGCGTCACGATCGACGGGGACGACTCGGCCAGCTCACGCAGGTGCTCCTCGTGGGCGATCAGACCGTCGATGCACTTCTCGGCGAAGAGCTTCGACACATTCGCCAGCAGCGTGAACGACTCGAGGATGTTGCGCGCCATCATCGGGATGTACACGTTCAGCTCGAACGCGCCGGAGAGACCGCCGACGGTGACGGCGGCGTCGTTGCCGATCACCTGCGCGGCCACCTGCGTGACCGCCTCGGGCAGAACAGGATTCACCTTGCCGGGCATGATCGAGCTGCCGGGCTGCAGATCGGGCAGCTGGATCTCACCGAGCCCGGTCAGCGGTCCCGAACCCATCCAGCGGATGTCGTTGGCGATCTTGGTCAGCGACACGGCGATGGTCTTCAGCGCACCCGACGCCTCGACCAACCCGTCGCGTGCCGCCTGCGCCTCGAAATGGTCCACGGCAGGCCGCAATTCGGCGATGCCGGTCTGGTCGACGAGCACGTCGACGACCTTCTCCCCGAACCCGTCCGGGGCGTTGAGGCCGGTACCGACGGCGGTGCCGCCGATCGCGAGCTCACCGAGGCGGGGCAGCGTCGCCTTGACCCGTTCGATGCCGGCCTGGATCTGACGGGCGTACCCGCCGAACTCCTGGCCCAGCGTGACGGGGACTGCGTCCATCAGGTGCGTACGGCCCGACTTGACCGTGGTCCGCCACTGCCGGGCCTTGCCGTCGAGCGACTCGTGCAGCACTTCCAGCGCCGGAATGAGATGGCGCACAGCGGCTTCGGTCGCCGCGATGTGTGTCGCGGTGGGGAAGGTGTCGTTGGAGCTCTGCGACATGTTGACGTCGTCGTTCGGGTGCACCGTGACGCCGTTCGCCGCCGCAATGCTGGCGATGACCTCGTTGGCGTTCATGTTCGAGCTGGTACCCGAGCCCGTCTGGAACACGTCGATCGGAAACTGGTCGTCGTGCTGGCCGTCGGCGATCTCCGCCGCGGCGGCGATGATCGCGTCGGCCTTCTCCGGCGCCAGCAGCCCCAGGTCCTTGTTGACCTGTGCGCAGGCACCTTTGAGGAGCCCGAGCGCGCGAATCTGGGTGCGCTCCAACGGCCGGAACGAAATCGGGAAGTTCTCCACCGCGCGCTGGGTCTGAGCCCGCCACAGCGCGCTCTTCGGCACCCTGACCTCGCCCATCGTGTCGTGCTCGATGCGGTATTCGACCTCGTTGTCGCTCATTCGCTTCCTGTTCGTGTCTGTCGGGGATGGGTCCGGGGATGGTGGTTACGGCAGGGGATAGGCGGCGGACGTGTCTCCGGTGAAGTCGACCGCCGAGTATTCGTTGAGCTTGGACAGCCGGTGATAGGCCTCGATCATCCGGACCGTGCCCGACTTCGAGCGCATCACGATCGACTGCGTGGTGCAGCCGCCGCCGTAGTACTGCACGCCCTTGAGCAGATCGCCGTCGGTGACGCCGGTCGCGCAGAAGAAGACGTTCTCGCCGGACACCAGGTCCTCGGTGCGCAGGACCCGGTTCAGGTCGTGGCCGCGGTCGAGGGCCTTCTGCCGCTCCTCGTCGTCCTTGGGTGCCAACTTCGCCTGGATGGCGCCGCCCATACAGCGAATCGCCGCCGCGGCGATGATGCCCTCCGGGGTGCCACCGATACCGACCAGCATGTCGGTGCCCGACCCGGGCCGGCACGCGGCGATCGCGCCGGCGACGTCGCCGTCGGAGATCAGCCGGATACGGGCCCCCGCCTCGCGGACGTCGTCCATCAGCTGGTGATGGCGCGGGCGGTCCAGGATGCACACCGTCAGGTCGCGCACGCTGGAGTTCTTGATCTTCGCGACCCGCCTGATGTTCTCGGCGATCGGCGCGTTGATGTCGATGACGTCGGCGGCGTCGGGGCCGACCGCGATCTTGTGCATGTAGAACACAGCCGACGGATCGAACATCGCGCCGCGCTCGGCCACAGCGAGCACGGAGATGGCGTTCGGCATGCCCTTGCTCATCAGCGTGGTGCCGTCGACCGGATCGACCGCGAAGTCGCAGTCGGGCCCGTCGCCGTTGCCGACCTCTTCGCCGTTGTAGAGCATCGGGGCGTTGTCCTTCTCGCCCTCGCCGATGACGACCACGCCACGCATCGACACCGAATTCACCAACTCGCGCATCGCGTCGACCGCGGCACCGTCGCCGCCCTCTTTGTCCCCGCGTCCCACCCAGCGGCCCGCCGCCATCGCGCCGGCCTCGGTGACTCGCACGAGTTCCAGGGCCAGGTTGCGGTCGGGGGCTTCCCGCCTCGATTGCGTCATGGGCCAGATTGTCCCATTAGCGGGCCACCGATCGGGAGCTGGGATACTGGCAGTCATGACCACGCCGCCCGACCCCGGCCAGCCCGCAGGCAGTGAGGGCGCCGAACCCGCTGCGGCCGGGTACGCGGTGCCCATCGCCAAGCCCGCAAAGTCTCGGCTCTTGCAGGACGGGCGCGACATGTTCTGGTCGATCGGTCCGCTGGTGGTGGCCTGCGTCGTGCTGGCGGGCGTGCTCGGCATGTGCTCGTTCGCGCCGACGGGTCCCGGCGCCGGCCCCACCCCCGACTACGACGCCCAGGCCGCCCTGCAGGCCGACGCGGACACGTTGAAGATCCCGATCCGGGTGCCGCAGTTGCCGCGTGACTGGCGGGCCAATTCGGGCAGCCGCAAGGGCATCGAGGGGGGCCGCACCGATCCGCAGACCGGTCAGCCGGTGCGTGCGGTGGCGTCCACCATCGGCTACCTGGCACCGAGCGGCATGTACCTGAGCCTTACGCAGAGCAACGCCGACGAGGACAAGTTGATCGCCTCGTTCAGCCCTGAACTGGTGCCGACGGGCACCGAGGACGTCGACGGCGTCCGGTGGGTCGTCTACCAGGGCGGCGAGCAGGACGGCCGGCCCGCCGAGCCGGTGTGGACCGCGCAGGTCCGCGGTCCGACCGGACCCGCGCAACTCGCGCTGCGCGGCGCCGCAGGTACAGACGAGTACCGTACGCTGGCCGCTGCGACGCAGTCTCAGCAGCCGCTGAGCGTGACCTGACCGACTCACCTGACCCAACTACGGAGACGTCATGACCTTCCCTGTTGCAGACCTGTCGGGATGGGTCGCCGAGCCGTTCACCGCCGCCGGCTACACCCATGACGTCTACCGCAAGGGCGAGGGGCCTGGCGTCGTGCTGATCCCCGAGATGCCCGGCCTGCACCCCGGTGTGCTCGCGCTCGGTAATCACCTGGTGGACAACGGCTTCACGGTGGCCGCGCCGTCGCTGTTCGGTACCCCTGGTGCGCCCGCGCTGCGTCCCGGCGCGATTCCGGTTCTGCTGAAGGGGTGTGTGGCCAAGGAGTTCGCGGCGTTGACGACCAACGCCGACCGGCCGGTCGCGCACTACCTGCGGGCGCTCGCCCGTGATCTCAACGCGAAGACGCCCGGCAAGGGCGTGGGCGTCATCGGGCAGTGCTTCACGGGAGGCTTCGCCTTGGCGGCAGCTGTCGACGACAGCGTCCTCGCCCCGGTGATGAGTCAGCCGTCGGTTCCGCTTGCGTTGACGCTCAAGCACAAACGCGATCCCGGCGTCTCCGAATCCGAGATGGCGACCATAGAGGCGCGCGCCAAGAACGAGGGCCTGTGCGTGATGGGTCTGCGGTTCAGCGAGGACGCGATGTCACCGGGGGAGCGGTTCACCACGTTGAAGAACCGCCTCGGTGATGCGTTCGAATGTATCGAGATCAACTCCAAGAAGGGCAACCCCGACGGCTTCGGCCGGATGGCGCACTCGGTGCTCACCGATCAGGTTCGCGAGGTCGACGGCCAGCCGGCCTACGAGGCACGCAAGCGGGTCGTCGAGTTCCTCACGGCCCGCCTGACCTGAGTGCCCGGGCGGGAAGCAGCCGCTTCCACCATGGTGTGTCTTTCTCGTCGTCGGGCGGATCGCCGCGGGTGCCGGTGACCGAATCCAGCGGCGCGCCCTTGTCCACGGCGAGGTAGACGCTGATCGTCGTCACGATGACGATCATCAGCACCGGTCCCAGCACGATGCCCCAGAAGCCGAACATCTTGAGTCCGGCGAACACCGCCAGCAGCATCAGCGCAGGGTGCAGGTGAGCGCTCTTCGGCACCAGGAACGGGCGCAGCAGGTTGTCGATGCTGGTGGTCACGAGGATGTGGAACACCACGATGAACACGCCGCCGGCCACGTTCCCGAAGACGGCGAGGCCGATGCCGAGCGGGATCGTGACGATGCCGCTGCCCAGCGGGATGAACGACAGCGCGGTCAGGAAGATCAAGAACATGAAGAACCCGTCGTGCAGCCCGGCGACGTAGATCGAGACCGCACCGGCCAGCCCCTGGCACACCGCGATGATGAACTGGCCCTTGACCGTTGCTGACACCATCGCGCCGATCTTGGCCAGGTAGATGTCGGACACCTCACGGCCCAACGGGTTGAGGTCGCGGAAGAGATCGGCTACCTTGCCGCCGTTGGTGAGCAACGCGAGGAACACGTACAGGAAGATCACGAGTCCGGTGACGGTGGCCGCGATGCTGCCCACCGAATCGCGGGCGAAGTCCAGTGCGAACTGCCCTGCGCCCTGCCCGACTTTGGTCGCGGCGTCGCGCACCGACTCCTCTGTCAGCGTGATGTTCACGAACGGGATGCGCGCCAGCACCTCGTTCGCGGAATTGAGCAGTCGCTGCGCCAGCGCGGTGAAATCGGTCTGTTCAGCCCACCGGCCGATGCTCGTCACCATCTCGCTGATCTGCAGGACGGCCAGCGCGATCACCCCCGACAAAGGGATCACCACCGTGGCGACGGCGGCCAGCAGCGTCACGGTCGCGGACAACCCGGTGTTCATCCTCGCCCGTAGCCGCTGGTACAGCGGGCTGAACAGGAAGGCCAGCACCGCGGCCACCGCGATCAGCAGGAAGTAGCTGCGCAGGAAGTACGCGCCGAACCCGAGGGCGGCCACGGTGGCGACGGCCAGCGCGCGCATCTGCCTGACGCTGAAGCCAGCGGGGCCGGTGTGGGTCACTGTTCGATGAGCCGAGTCACGTGCCCGAGGAGGTCCGGATAGCGCTTCAGGTGCGCCCCGCCGTTGATGTCGAGCACTTCGCCGGTGAGCCAGGACGACCGCGGATCACAGAGGTAGACAACGGCATTGGCGATGTCGGCCGGGGTGCCGGCCCGGCCGAGTGCGGTGTTGTCGACGTAGTCGTCGAGGACACCGGGTATCGAGGCCGCCGGCGCGGTCAGCGGCGTGTCGACGAACCCCGGCGCCACCGCGTTGACGCGGATACCGCGGGGGCCCATCTCGAGGGCGGCCACCTGGGTCAGCATCGACAGGCCAGCCTTGGCGGCGCAGTACGCGCTCATGCCTGCCGCGGGCTGGCGGCCGTTGAGCGAGCTGATCTGCACCAGGGAGCCACCTTCGCGCAGGTGCCGGCCGGCGTGCTTGGTCACCAGGAACGCGCCCACCAGGCACACGTCGATCACCGCGCGGAAGTCCTCGGCGGGCATCTCGGTGATCAGTCCGATGTTGCTGAAGCCCGCACAATTCACCGCGATGTCGAGGGTGCCGATGTCGTCGAAAAGGCGTTCCACAGATGGTTCGTCGGCGACATCGACCCACGCCGAGGTGTGCGGCTCACCCAGCGTGGCGGCGCGCTCGGTGGCGGCAGCCTCGTCGCGGTCGGCCACGACGACGCGGCATCCCTCGGCGGATAGCGCCTGCGCGCTCGCCCATCCGATGCCCGAGGCTCCTCCGACGATCACAGCGACGCGCTCGGCCATCGTGACAACGTCACACCTGGGCACCGAAAACGCAATAGCGCCGTCGGATTCCCGGCTGGCAGACTCACGATCGTGACCGAATTGCAGAGATCCGAGTCGATTTCGGTGGCCGTGCCGCCGGATCAGCTCTATGCGCTGGTGTCCGACGTGACGAACATGGGCTCATGGAGTCCGATCTGCAAGGCCTGCTGGTGGGACGATGGCGACGGCCCACGCGTCGGGGCGTGGTTCACCGGCCGCAACGTTCTCCCCGAACGGACGTGGGAGACGCGAAGCCAGGTGGTGGCCGCTGACCCGGGTCGCGAATTCGCGTGGGAGGTCAACAACGGCTGGGTGCGCTGGGGGTACTCCTTCGAGCCCGACGGCGACGGCACCCGGCTCACCGAGCACTGGCAGTTCCTGCCGGCCGGGCTCGAGGGGTTCCGGGAGCGTTTCGGTGATGCCGCCGACGAGGAGGTCGCGAAGCGCAGCGAGGCAGCCCGTACCGGCATCCCGGCGACGCTGGCGGCGATCAAGGAATCGGCGGAGAGCGCCTGACACATCGAAAGCCGAGGTGGCTCGTGCCGGTGTCGACCTGCTGGGGTCTGCGGGCAGCCGGCCGATAGCGCATGCAGTAGCTGTCGGCGCACAGGTACGAGCCGCCCTTGATCACCCGGCGCGCAACCGCGAACTGGGGTTGGCGCGGGTCGTAGGAATCGGCGGCGCAGCACACCTGTCGATCCCGCGTGTCGCCGTACCAGTCGGTCGTCCATTCCCAGACATTGCCGGCCATGTCGTGGAGGCCGTAGCCGTTGGCGGGGAACGAGCCGACCGGTGTGGTCTGGCCGTAGCCGGTGTCAGGCAGATAGGGGAATTCCCCATGCCAGTAGTTGGCCAGCCGTTCGCGCGGCTTTTCCGGTTGGTCACCCCAGGTGTAGAGCGTGTGCGGGAGGCCGCCGCGGGCTGCGACCTCCCATTCTGCCTCGGTCGGCAGATTTAGGCCGGCCCACTGCGCATAGGCGGCGGCGTCGTCGAAGGCGATGTGGACCACCGGGTGTCCCTCGCGCCCCCGCAGCGTCGACCGTGCGCCGCGCGGATGGTCCCAGCACGCGCCCGGTGTCCACCGCCACCATTGGCTGAGGTGGCGTAGATCGACCGGGCCGGTGGTCCTGGTGAACACCATCGACCCCGGCACCAGGTTCTCCGGAGGTGCCCCCGGGAATTCGGTCGGATCGAGCGGTCGTTCGGCGACGGTGACATACCCTGTCGCGGTGACGAACTGGGCGAACTGTGCGTTGGTCACGGAATGCCGCTGCATCCAGAAGCCGTCGACGGTGACGGTGTGTGCGGGTGCCTCTTCGGGGTAGTGGTCGTCGGAACCGACGATGGTGGTCTGGGCCGGAATCCAGACGAGGTCCTCAGTCACCGAACACACGCGCCCAGTCGTTCTTCATGCTGATCGTCGTCCAGCCGAACCGGCCCGCATGGTCGAGCAGCCGTTCGGCGCCTGCGGTGTAGGCGAATTCGCGCGCGTCGTCGTCGTGGCACACCAGCATCGACAGGGTGCGGGTCGGCCCCTCGTCGGTGAACTGGAGCATCTCGATGTCTCCGTTGGAATTTCCCGCGGCGAAGATCGGTCGCCGGCCGGTCCGGCCCCAGATGCGGACCGGCTTCATCGGTCCGTCGTCGAGGAATTCCGGTTGCGCGGTGGTGACCAGACGGCCGTCGGAGTAGATCAGCCCCACCGAACTGCCGATCACCCGTTCGGGCGGGATGCCGTACATGCGTGCGGTCACCGGACGCATGAAGTCGCGCCCACCGCCCGATGCGATGTAGGTGGTGAATCCGTGGGCCTTGAGATACCGCAGCAGTTCGATCATCGGTGCGTAACCGCACGCCGTGTACGGGCGGTTCAGCGTCGGGTGCGCTGCCTCGGTGAAGAATTCCTCCACCCGTGCGGCGTGCTCCTCGACGGTGATCGCGTCGTTGGCCGAAAGGATGCCCGCTGCAAGCACGTTGAGTGCACTGTCATCACCCCGGTAGTGCGCGGTGACTGCGTCGCCGAACCAGGCGAGGTCGCCGGCGGCGGCGGCTCGGTAGGGCTGTTGGTCTGCCAGCGACGGATCGGCTGCGGCTTGTGCGGCAAGTCTGCGAACCAGGAAGTCGAGTTGGATGTAGGCCGGCTTCTCGCACCACAGCGTGCCGTCGTTGTCGAACACCGCGACGCGCTCCTGCGGCCGTACGTCCTCGACGGCCGACGTCACGAAGTCGGTGATCGCCGTCTTGGCGGCCCCGTCGTTCCAGGACTCGAGCATCTAGTCCTTCGCCAAGAACTCTTTGAGCTTCTCGACCGCCTGGTCGATCGTGAAGCTGGCCGGTGCGTGCCGCGGGGGGAATTCGCGGAACGTCTCGAGGAACTTCGTGGCCATGGCGATTGCGTACATGACGAAGAAGTCGTGGCGAATGAACCAGTCGTAGTAGGTGTTCGAGGTGATGTCGGCGTACTCGAACGGATCGGTGCGCAAGTTGAACAGTTTGGGCACCCGCAGGTGGGTGAACGGTTCGGCCCAGAGCTGCATGGTGCCCCGACAGCGCTGTTCGGCGAACACGACCTTCCAGTTCTCGAATCGCAGCGCGACGAGATCTCCGTCGTCGGAGAAGTAGAAGAAGCCGCGCCGCGGGCTGTGTTCGACCTCTCCGGTCAGATAGGGCAGCAGGTTGAAACCATCGATGTGGACCGTGAATTCGCGGTCGCCGATTCGGTGTCCGGTCTTGAGCTTGTCGCTGATGTCCGCGTCACCGGCGGCGGCCAGCAGAGTGGGCAGCCAATCGTGATGCTGGATGATCTCGTTCGACACCGATCCCGCGGCGATTCTTCCGGGCCAGCGGATCATCTCGGGGACACGGAACGCGCCCTCCCAGTTGGTGTCCTTCTCGCTGCGGAACGGGGTGGTGCCGCCGTCGGGCCAGGTGTTGCGGTGCGGCCCGTTGTCGGTGGAGTAGATGACGATCGTGTCGTCGGCGATCCCGAGTTCGTCGAGCGTGTCGAGCACGGTGCCGACATTGCGGTCGTGGTCGATCATCGTGTCGTGGTACGGCGACTGCCACAGCCCGGCCTGTCCGCGGCTCTCCGGCTTGGTGTGGGTGAACAGGTGCATGTGTGTGAAGTTGCACCACACGAAGAACGGATTGCCCGCCGCGTGCTGGCGCCGGATGTAGTCGACGGTGGCTTCGGCGATGTCGTCGTCGATCGTTTCCATGCGCTTCTTGGTGAGCGGACCGGTGTCCTCGATCGTCTGTTTGCCGACCGGTCCGAACTTCGGATCGTCGGGCGCGGTGGAGATCTCGTCGGTCGCGGAGCACTTCAACACTCCGCGCGGCTTGGCCAACTCATTGAGCACAGGGAATTGGTCGGCATGCGGATAGTCGAACTGCTCGGGTTCCTCTTCGGCGTTGAGGTGGTAGAGGTTGCCGAAGAACTCGTCGAACCCGTGCACGGTCGGCAGGTACTTGTTCAGGTCGCCGAAATGGTTCTTGCCGAACTGACCGGTGGCGTACCCGAGGGGTTTGAGCAACTCGGCGATGGTCGGATCCTCGGCGGCCCAACCGATGTCGAATCCGGGAGCGCCCACCTTGCTCATTCCGGTCCGGTAGACGCTTTGCCCACTGATGAACGCCGCCCGGCCCGCGGTGCAGCTTTGCTCACCGTAGGAATCGGTGAATCGCATGCCCTCGTTGGCTATTCGGTCGATGTTCGGGGTGCGATACCCCATCAAGCCGTCGCTGTAGCAACTCAGGTTCGAGATTCCGATGTCATCGCCCCAGATGACCAGGATATTCGGCTTACCGTTCGGCATGGTGCCCCCTTGCAGTCCCGCGCCCTAATAGCAGAGTAGGACGGTGGCCGCATCGAGTCAGCCGTTCGGGCGGGATCGCCGCGGGAGGTTCAGCCCTCGGGGGGTGTCGGTGCGGCGGCGTGCACCAGAGGCTCGCCGGAGGCGGCCTTCATCCGTTCGAACAGTTCGACGTAGTAGGGGAGGCACTGCTCGATCGCCTGCTCGGTGGTGAACAGCGGCCGGTAACCGAGGTCGCGTCCGGCCTTGGCGATCGAGAAGTAGTTGTCGAGGTAAAGCCGTTCCACCGCAAGGGGTTCCAACAGCGGCTTGGGTGCCCCGAAGCGGAAATGCAGGAACTGCCAGAACGTCATCGCCAGCCACACCAGCCGGCCCGGCACACGCAGCCGCGGATACGGCTGCCCGCACGCCTCCACCACCGGGCGGGAGAACTCGAACATGTTGATCGGCTCGCCGTCGTTGATGAAGTAGGCCTGGCCGGGCGCGGTGCCGCCGGGCACCAGGTGCTCGGCGGCCAGGATGAAGCCGTGCACCAGGTTGGCGATGTAGGAGTTGTCCAGCTTGACGTTCTTGCTCCCGACGAGCACCTTGACGTGGCCGGCCAGCACGCTCTCGAAGACGCGCCGGAACATCGTCTGGTCGCCGCGGCCCCAGATGCCGCTCGGCCGGATCGAGCAGGTGAGCAAGCCCTTCTCCCCGTTGGCGGCCAGCACGAACTTCTCGGCCGCCACCTTGGTCTCGGTGTAGAGGTCGTTGAAGCGTTGGGTGTAGGGCAGTGTCTCGTCGCCGCCGGAGATGCGCTGGCCACCCATCACGACGCTGTTGGACGCGGTGTAGACGAACCGCTTGGTGCCGGCCTGCTGCGCGGCACGCACCAGGTTCTGCGTGCCGGTGACGTTGACCGCGAAGCTGCGCTGCCGAAACTCCTCGCTGACCGACCCGCCGCCCGTGAGGTCGATGATCGCCGCGGTGTGGAACACGGTGTCGATGCCCTCGACGGCGCGGGCGACGTCCGCGGTGTCGGTGATGTCTCCCACGACGACCTCGAGCTTCGGGTGCGCGGGCAAGGGAGAGTCCACGCGGTCGAAGCTGCGCACCTGCAGTCCCCGGTCGAGAAGTTCGGTCACGAGGTTGGCCCCCACGAAGCCGGAGCCGCCGGTGACCAGGACCCGGCCCAGTTCAGTCGTCAACGATGCATCGCCCATGCGGGGCAGAATAACTGAAACGTGTTCCAATTTTCCAGCATCGACCGTCAAGCGGTCCTGCGTTCACTCGCCGGCGTCGTCGCTCGCGGCCAGAGCATCGGCCACCCGTTTACGCGCCCCAGCTAAGTGCTCCTCGCAGCATTTTGCCAGCGCCTCACCGCGCTCCCACAGTTTCAGCGACGCATCGAGATCCAAGCCGCCGTGCTCGAGCTGTGCCACGACCTCGATCAGTTCGTCGCGTGCCTCTTCATAGCCGAGCTTGCTAATGGGCTTCATTGGACCTCCTCCACCCCACCTTCACTGATCGCCGTCACGGCACCGTCGGCCACGCGCACACGCAGCCGCGTTCCTGCCGGAGCGTCGGCCACAGACTGCAGCACCTGTGGCACGCCACTGTCCGGAACCGTCTGAACGACGGCGTAGCCGCGTGCCAGCGTGGCCGCCGGACCCAGTGTGCTCAACCGCGCCGACAGGTGACCGATCCGGTCGGATTCCACATCGAGCAGGCGGGCGATGTCGCGGCGGGCCGCCCGGCGGGCGCGGTGGATCTCGTCGGCCCTGGCAGCAATCGCCTCCAGCGGGCGGGCCAGCACCGGCCGGCTGCGCAGCTGCGTCAGCGTGTGCTGTTCGCGGTTGACCCAGTTCCGCAGCGCCCGTGCGCTGCGCCGGCGCAGGTCGGCCACCAACGCCAGCTCTGCCGTCGTATCGGGCACGATGCGCTTGGCCGCATCGGTCGGGGTGGCGGCCCGCAGATCGGCCACCAGGTCGCAGAGCGGGTTGTCGGGTTCGTGACCGATGGCGCTCACCACGGGAGTCGTGCATTTCGCGATCTCGCGACACAGCGTCTCGTCGGAGAACGGCAGCAGGTCCTCGACGCTGCCACCCCCGCGCGCCAGCACGATGACGTCCACCTCGGGGTCCGCGTCGAGCGCTCGGAGTGCGTCCACGATCTGGGGCACCGCGTTGGGCCCTTGCACCACCGTGTTGCGCACCTCGAAACGCACCGCGGGCCAACGTGCCGACGCGACGGCCACGATGTCGTGTTCAGCCGCCGAGGCCCGGCCGGTGATCAACCCGATCGTGCCCGGCAGGAACGGGATCGGCCGTTTCAGGCGGGCGTCGAACAGGCCCTCGGCCTCGAGCAGGCGGCGTAGCCGGTCGATGCGGGCCAGCAGCTCGCCGATGCCGACGGCGCGGATCTCGCTGACCCGCAACGAGAACGTGCCGCGCCCGGTGTAGAAATTCGGCTTGCCGTAGACGATGACCTGGGTGCCGTCGGTCATCTTCACCGGCGCATTGGTGACCAGGTCGCGAGGGCACGTGAGCGACAGCGACATGTCGGCGGCGGGATCGCGCAGCGTGATGAACGCCGTGTTCGAGTTGGGCCGCAGCGTCAACTGGGCGATCTGCCCTTCGACCCAGACGGCGCCGAGCTTGTCGATCCACCCGGCGACGCGGATAGCGACACCGCGGACGGGAAACGGATTCTCCGGCGACTGCCCGGGGCTGGTCACTTCGCCGACGCGCGCGTGATCCTGTTGGCGAGCAGGGTCTGGAACGGGGCGCGTGCCTTCGTCGTCTCCTCGTAGGAGAGCAGCGTCTCCAGATCCGTGATCCGCAGCGAGGTCAGGCGGGCGCGAAGCTGGGCCAGCGTCAGGTTCTGGTAGTCGATCTCGGCGACGATCTCGGGGGCGTCGGATGCCGAGTCCGGGGTGGTGGTGGTCGAGGTGGTGTTCGGGGTCTCCGGTTCCTCGCTGAACAGTGCGAATCGTCCCTCGGTGAGCCGTTCGCCGTCGCGCACCGGCAACGGAACGACGTCGGCCTCGGACTGCTGGGCGCCCGGCTGGTCCTCGTCGAAGGTGGCCCATTCCGGCTGCTCGTCCTTGGGCGGGAACATCGTGTCGAGAGTCTCGTCGCCCTTGATCACCAGGACCGCGACGTCCTGCTGCATCTTCATGACCAGCTGCGCGATCTGACTCGCGATCGTCATGGGGTACATCAGGATCGTCTGCGGGAGCTTGCGGGTTTCCTCGAGCGCGGTCACCGCTGCACCCACCAGCAGACGGACTCCGTACGGTGCAGTTGCCATGGCGACAGCCTACGGCTGGGCAGGGCCGGGGGCCGATCAGTACCCTGGACCCATGCCGCCGACTGTCAACATGGGGATTCCTGGCGCCAGCCGATCTGCGCTGGGCACGGGTCTCGGCGACGACGCCGGCAAGCGAGTGCTGCTGGCCGAGCCGCGCGGGTACTGCGCGGGCGTGGACCGCGCTGTCGAGACCGTGGAGCGCGCCCTGGAGAAGCACGGCGCGCCGGTCTACGTCCGCCACGAGATCGTGCACAACCGCTACGTCGTCGACACCCTGGCCAAGGCCGGTGCGGTGTTCGTCGAGCAGACCGACGAGGTGCCCGAGGGCGCGATCGTGGTGTTCTCCGCCCACGGCGTCGCGCCGACCGTGCACGAAGAGGCCAAGGCCCGGAGCCTGCAGACCATCGACGCCACGTGCCCGCTGGTCACCAAGGTGCACAACGAGGCCAAGCGGTTCGCCCGCGACGACTACGACATCCTGCTCGTCGGCCACGAAGGCCACGAGGAAGTCGTCGGGACCGCCGGAGAGGCGCCCGACCACGTCCAGGTCGTCGACAACCCCGACGCCGTCGACAAGGTCACCGTCCGCGATCCCGACAAGGTGGTCTGGCTGTCCCAGACGACGCTGTCGGTCGACGAGACGATGGAGACCGTGCGGCGGCTGCGGGAGAAGTTCCCGACGCTGCAGGACCCGCCGAGCGACGACATCTGCTACGCCACCCAGAACCGTCAGGTGGCGGTCAAGGCGATGGCGCCCGAGTGCGAGCTGGTGATCGTCGTCGGATCGCGGAACTCGTCGAACTCGGTGCGGCTGGTCGAGGTCGCGTTGGGCGCCGGAGCGTCCGCGGCGCACCTGGTCGACTACGCCGAGGACATCGACCCGCAATGGCTCTCCGGCGTGACGACGGTGGGGGTGACCTCCGGCGCATCGGTGCCCGAGATCCTCGTCCGCGGCGTGCTCGACCGGTTGGCCGAGCTCGGCTTCGGCACCGTGCAGCCGGTGACCACCGCCAACGAGACACTCGTGTTCGCGCTGCCGCGAGAGATCCGGCCCGCACGCGCCTAGCGGGTACCTTCGGCACCCGTGGGTGTGCGCAGGAGTTCCTCGGCTGTCCTGTTCGTCGTCCTGCTGGTGCTGGCGGGGTGCAGCAACGCCGGGGACCGGCTGCGGGACACCGTCACTGCGTTCGCTGACGCGCTCAGCCGCGGTGATGCGGCTGCCGCGGCAGCGCTGACCACCGATCAGGCTGCGGCAACCAGGACGCTGGACGCGCTGTTCGCGAGCCTGGGCAAGGACGTCCACGTCGGCGTCTCCTCGACAGCCGACGACAACGGCGCGGGCACCTTCACCCTCGACACGACGTGGAAGTTCGGGCCGGACAAGCGCATCGAGTGGAATTACAGCGCTGACGGGCGGGCCGCCTCCGCGGGCGACGACTGGAAGATCCAGTGGGACGCCACCACGGTCGCGCCGGGTCTGGACAAGGGTCCGCTGTCGTTCAGCACGCTCGTCCCGCAACCCGCCGCCCGTGTCCTCGACCGCACCGGCGCCGAACTGCTCACTCAGCACGTCGTCACGCTGGTCGACCTTGCGCCCGGTGCGGACGTGAACGCCGTTGCGGCACTGCTGAATCCGATCGCGCCGACGATCACCCCCGAGTCGCTCGCCGGTGAGCTGGCCGGCGGTAAACCCGTGACCGCGATCACGTTGCGCGACGAGGATCTGGCGCCCATCCAGGCACAGTTGACGGCGCTGCCCGACGTCACGCTGCGGCCGCAGACCCGGCTGCTCGCCACGGATCGTGCGCTGACCTCGCCCACGCTGTCCGGGTTGTCGGACCTCTGGCAGCAGCGTATGGACGCGGCGGACGGTTGGGCGGTGACGGCCCAGACCGCGGCTGGTTCACAGCGTGTCGGCGGGCAGGACGCGAAGCCCGTCGGCGACATCGCCGCGACGCTCGACATCGGCATGCAGCGCGCCGCCGAGGACGCGCTGGCGCCGCTGCCGACCCCGGCCGCTCTGGTGGCGATCCAGCCGTCGACGGGCAATCTGCTCGCCGTCGCGCAGAACGCGCCCGCCGATGCCCAGGGGCCGATCGCGCTGACCGGGCTGTATCCGCCCGGGTCCACGTTCAAGACCGTCACGGTGTCGGCCGCGTTGCAGGCCGGCCAGGTCACTGCCGACACCGTCCTGGGTTGCCCCGGCACCGAGAACATCGAGGGCCGCCAGATCCCGAACGACGACGACTTCGACCTCGGCGACGTGCCCCTGCACACCGCGTTCGCGCGGTCCTGCAACACCACGATGGGTCGCCTCGCGGTCAACCTGCCGCCCGACGCGCTGACCAACGCGGCCGCGCAGCTCGGTCTGGGCATCGACTTCACCGCGCCGGGCATGACCACGGTGACGGGCTCGGTGCCGGTCGCCGACACCTCCTCGCTGCGTGTCGAGGAGGGCATCGGGCAGGGCAAGGTCACTGCGTCACCGTTCGGGATGGCGCTGGTGGCCGCGACGCTGGCGCGCGGGTCGGTGCCGATGCCGGCCATCGTCGCCGGTCAGCCCGCCACCGCGGACCGCACCCCGCAGCAGCTGCCCGCCGGCGTCGACGAGCAGGTCAAGGCCATGATGCGGGAGACCATCACCGCGGGCACCGCGACGCAGTTGCAGGACATTCCCGGCATGCTCGGCAAGACGGGCACCGCCGAATACGTCGGACCTGACGGGGTCCAGCGCGCGCACGGGTGGTTCGTCGGCATCCGCGACGACCTGGCGCTCGCGGTGTTCGTCAGCGACGCCGACTCCTCGACGCCGGCGGTCGATGCCGCGGGCCGGTTCCTGCGGGCCTAGATGTCGTAGTTCCAGCGGTCGGCGTCGACGTCACGGGACGGCCGACGGCGCGGCCGGTACTCCTGGTCGTCGGTGTCGTCGCTGCCGCGGTACCGCACCCGGGAGATCGGGTGGTGGGTGCTGCTCTCGCGGGGCTCGTACTCGTCGTAGCGGGGTCGGCGCGCGGGGCGCTCGTATCCGCCGAGGCGCTCGCTGGGTGGGACGCGGGACTCCCGCGCCGATTCCCTCCCCGATTCCCGTTGGCCCGATGGCCGGGGCCTGCGCCTGGGCTCGGACGTGGGCGCATCCTCCGGACGGGGTCGACGGCGCCGCGGCCGGTCGAGATCGACGACGGGCTCGATGATCTCGGTCGGGTCGGGTGGGCGGGCGTGCCGTGACCGCGAGGGGGCGGCACGCCGGGTGGGCCGTTCGGCGCGGGGCTTCGTAGCGTCCCTGCGTGTCTCGGTGCGCTTGGTTGCCGTGTGGCGGCGGCGCCGCTCCTTGGGCTTCTCTTCGGTTGGCTCGGCGGCGTCGGCATGTCCGCCCCGCTCGCCCCGCTCGCCAGTGACGAAGCTCGACAGCTTCGCCGACACCGCGCTGCTGTGGCCGGCCGGGGAGGCGCCGAGGTAGCGGCGCGCGATCCCGAGGACCAGCACGGCCGCAGAGGTGAAGAACATCAGGGGGAACCGCTCGATCAGCGGATACCCACAGTTGATCAGCAGGTCCTTGATGCCCTTGATGTCGCTGCTGTGCATCAGGAAGTAGGCGCCGGGCACCGTGATGAACAGCAGCAGCGGAGGCTGGATGACGGCGGTGAACAACGCGTTCCGTCGGACGGCGAGCACCGCGACGAGGCATCCCATGACGTAGAGCACAGAGAAGACGGACGTCAGCGCACCGCCGCCGGCGTCGACGGCGAAGCCGGCCGTGCAGGCGACGACGGCGATCAGAATGGCGCCCCACCAGGGCACTCCCGCGATACCGGGGTGCGCGGAGCGGAGTTCGGCTGGCACCGCCGAGCGCGCACGCTGTCCTGACACACGTCGACCGTACCGGCTGGGGTGACCGCACGCCGCCAGCGGACACCTGTGTGGCGGTGACGTCTGGCAGACATCTGGCAGACTGTGGACTCCGTGGGCTTGAATCTGGGAATCGTCGGACTGCCGAACGTGGGTAAGTCGACTCTGTTCAACGCGCTGACGCGCAACGACGTACTCGCCGCCAACTACCCGTTCGCGACGATCGAACCGAACGAGGGTGTGGTCGCACTCCCGGATCCGCGTCTGGACAAGCTGGCCGAGTTGTTCGGTTCGGAGAAGACCGTGCCGGCGCCGGTGACGTTCGTCGACATCGCCGGCATCGTCAAAGGTGCCTCCGAGGGTGCGGGCCTGGGAAACAAGTTCCTGGCCAACATCCGGGAGAGCGACGCGATCTGTCAGGTGGTGCGCGTGTTCGCCGACGACGACGTCGTGCACGTCGACGGCCGGGTCGATCCGAAGTCCGACATCGAGATCATCGAGACCGAGTTGATCCTCGCCGACATGCAGACGCTGGAGCGCGCGCTGCCGCGGCTCGAGAAGGAAGCGCGCACCCACAAGGACCGCAAGCCTGTGCACGACGCGGCGCTCGCCGCGCAGGAGGTGCTCAACGGCGGCACGACGCTGTTCGCGGCCGGCGTGGACGTGTCGCCGCTGCGCGAGCTGAACCTGATGACGTCCAAGCCGTTCCTGTATGTGTTCAACGCCGACGAGTCGGTGCTGACCGACGCCGCGCGCGTCGCCGAGCTGCGGGAGCTCGTCGCCCCGGCCGACGCGGTGTTCCTGGACGCCAAGATCGAGGCGGAACTGCAGGAGCTCGACGAGGAGTCCGCAGCTGAGCTGCTGGAATCGATCGGGCAGACCGAACGCGGCCTGGATGCGTTGGCGCGCGCGGGTTTTCACACACTCAAGTTGCAGACCTATCTGACCGCTGGGCCAAAAGAGGCGCGCGCGTGGACGATTCACCAGGGCGATACCGCACCGAAGGCGGCCGGAGTGATCCACTCCGATTTCGAGAAGGGCTTCATCAAGGCCGAGATCGTGTCCTTCGACGATCTGGTGGCCGCCGGGTCGATGGCCGCGGCGAAGGCTGCGGGCAAGGTCCGCATGGAGGGCAAGGACTACGTGATGGCCGACGGCGACGTGGTGGAGTTCCGCTTCAACGTCTAGGGCAACAACCGGAAGCGCTCTCCGGATCGGTGGGTGACCGTGCCGCGGGCTCAGTAGTCTGTCGATCGTGGCGATTCGGGTGAATGTCGACAACTTCGTCCGCGCTGAGAGCCATCGGATGTTCGCGGACAACCAGGCGGTGGCCGGGGGCATCGGCCGGTTCCGGCACAACCGGGCACCGGCCAGCATCGACGAACAGACCGTCATCCGACTGAACCGGGACACGCTCTACAGCTTCGCTGTGGTGGATCTCGCCGACCCCGTCCGCCTGACGCTGCCCGACGGCGGCGGTCGATACCTCTCGGCGATGGTCGTGAACGAAGACCACTACATCAACAGCGTTCTGCACGATTCCGGCGAGCATCTGATCACCAGCGACAGCGCTGGTTCTCGCTATGCCTTAGTCGGGATACGGATCCTGGTCGATCCCAACGACTCTGACGATGTCGCTGCCGTCGCGGCGCTTCAGGACGAGCTGCGACTCGACGGTGGTGGGCACGACGACTTCGTCATGCCCGGCTACGACCTCGAGAGCCTGGACGCCACTCGCGGCGCGCTGTTGCAGCTCGCCCGTGGACTCGACCAGTTCGATCGGTCGTTCGGTACACGGGAGGAGGTCGATCCGATCCACCACCTGATCGCGTGCGCGGCAGGATGGGGCGGCTTGCCGACGTCGGAGGCGACCTACATCGGTGTGGACCCGAGGGTCCCGCCCGGCGACTACGAACTGCGATTCGTCGACGTCCCGGTCGATGCCTTCTGGTCGGTGTCGGTCTATGACGCCGCCGGGTTCTTCCGGGCCAACGAGAAGAATCTCTACAGCGTCAACAGCGTGACCGGCCAGCGCGACAGCGACGGGTCGGTCACCGTTCGTTTCCTCGCTTCGACCGAGGGCGTCTGCCCCCCGAATGCGAGCGTCCCGCCGAATGCGATCGTGTGCCCGGACGGGTGGAACTACCTCATCCGGCTCTACAAGCCGAGGGCGGAGGTCGTGGACGGCCGCTGGTCGCCACCGGCACTGCGGCGCAGCGGCGACTGAGCGCAATCTGAACGACGTCGCGTGCCGTGGCTGGTCTAATGACCACCATGCCGATCTGCGCAGCGCGCGCTCGCCGGGCTGGCTCGTCAGCTCGGCGAACCGACCGGATTCGCGGGTCGGATCGTCGGCCGCCTTCTGAACCGCGGCAATCGGTCGGTGGTCGTCGCTGCCGTCGCCGCCACGCAATGCGGACCTGACGCCGAGGGTCGCCGACATCGGCTTCGGCGGCGGGGTCGGCCTCTCGCTCATGCTGGACCCGCGGTGTCTCGGTGGTGCACGGCGTCGAGATGTCGGAGACGATGCTGTCCGAGGCTCAACACCGGTTCTCCGACGCCATCGCGCGCGGCGTCTGCGCCTGCACTCCGGCCGGATGGAGAGCCTGCCCCTCGGGGAGTCCGCGCTGGACGCGATCATCTCGACCAACACGATCTACTTCGTGCCCGACCTCCTCGCGGCTCTGACCGAGCTGGCCCGAGTGGTGCGGCCTGGTGGGCGGCTGGTCCTTGGCGTCGGTGACCCGAGTCAGATGGCGAAGATGCCGTTCACCCCGGCACGGTTTCCGATTGCGACCCATCGCCGACGTCACGGCCGCCCTCCGGGACGCAGGATTCGCCCAGATCGAGGATCGGCGCGTCGGCGACCGCGACGGTGCGTTCCCATCTTCTGGTGTGCGACCTGCCGGGCTGAGCCCTCGGCGGGCCAGCGATGTCGGTGGCCAGGTCTAGCGTCTGCCGGCATGAGACTTCT
>NZ_JAQIIY010000017.1:0-189553 GCF_036946525.1 Mycobacterium kyogaense
CCGAGAAGGATCCCGACCGCGACACTCCCGACGTGGACAAGGACAGCGGCGAACCGACCGCCTAACGCGTCGCGACTGGATCGCCGCGGCGCTTGGTCTCCAGCCGATACCACGTCCACCAGAACAGCAGTGCCGACGCGATCGACCCCGCCGCGGCCAACCACTGCGAGCTGAGGAACAGCCGCCACGACGTCGGCTCGTCCTCGACGTGAGCCGCCACCGCGTGCAGCATCTGGATCCCGCCGAGGCCGAGGCACGCCGCACCCACGACACCGACGGCGACGACGAACACCGTCCGCAGGAGGTAGCGCTGCGGACTGGGTGACACGACAGCGCGGATCCGGCCGGTGCGCGACAGCAGCAGCGCGGCCAGGCATGCCACGGCCAAGGCCACCGCATCGGCGGCCAACGTGTCCGACAGCCGGTGCGCCTGGATGATCACCGTGTACGCGCCGATGCCCACCGCCCACGTCAACGTCAGGAACATCGCGACACCGCGGAAGCGGTACGGCATCACGATCATCGTCGCGAACAACAGGCACATGGCCGCCGTGGTGTGTCCGCTCGGCAAGGTGTTCTCCGCGAACTGCCCGTCGACCGTGGTCAGGTCGGGCCGGGACAGCACGTGGTACTTCAGGATCTGCGTGACGGCCTGGCCGCCCAGGATCACGCTCACCCCCGCGACCGCCAGCCACACCTGGCGCCGCAGCAGGCCGATCGCGGCAACGAGCACCGTGGCGGCGATCTGGGAACTGACCGTGATGGTGTGGAACGCCCGCAGGGCGACCCGGTGCAGTTCGGGATCGACCTGATCGGCACCGCGCAGCGCGGCGTCCTCGATGCGCTGACCCAGCGTGGTCTGGACGGCCAGGAGGTACACCGCGACGAAGAACAGCAGGGCCCACGATCAGCACGGCCGCCCACTGCCGGCGAGCGCGCCGCAGCCGGTCATCCCCGACGTCGGCGATGCGCCGTCGCGCCCTGGTCACCGGCCATCCCCCCGTCGGCGCTCGCGAAAACAGGAAACGCCCAAACCGGCAATCGGTTTGGGCGTCGTCTCTGTCGGGGTGGCGGGATTCGAACCCACGACCTCTTCGTCCCGAACGAAGCACGCTACCAAGCTGCGCCACACCCCGTGTGAAGCCACGACAGCGTATCGCACGGCCCCGGTGTGAAGCCAAACGCATGACACGCCGCGGGATGGAATGGGTATGTCAGTGGTGTTGTGCACACTGACGAACAGCAACGATCGAAACGAGGCAGGTCATGACCGGACTGGGTGCTTCCCTCTACCTGGGCTTCTTCGCGCTGGCAGCGCTCTGGTTGTTCCTGACTTCCGACGGGCCCCTGTCGCCGCTGTCCCGTCGGTCGCAGGATCAGGGCCAGCGTCCCGATCGTTCGAACTCGGCGAGCACCTCGGCCGGTTCCGACGGATCGAGTCCGTGGCTGCTCAGCCACTCGTCGCAGAAGTAGGTGTCGGCGTAGCGTTCACCGCCGTCGCACAGAAGCGTCACGACCGAGCCGGACCGGCCGGCCTCTGCCATCTCACACAGCAGCTGGAACGCGCCCCAGACATTCGTCCCGGTCGACGGACCCACCCGTCGGCCCAGCACCCGGCTCACGTGGTGCGCAGCAGCGACCGATGCCGCGTCGGGCACCACCACCATCCGATCGACCACACCCGGCAGGAACGACGGCTCCACCCTCGGACGGCCGATGCCCTCGATGCGTGAGGAATGTCCGGTGACCACATGCGGGTCGTCAGACTCGTACGACGGATAGAACGCCGAGTTCTCCGGGTCGACCACGCACAGCCGCGTCGGATGCCGGCGGTAACGCAGGTAGCGGCCGATCGTCGCGCTCGTACCGCCCGTCCCGGCCCCCACCACGATCCAGTCCGGAATCGGATGGGTCTCGCGCACCATCTGATCGAAGATCGACTCGGCGATATTGTTGTTCCCCCGCCAGTCGGTGGCCCGCTCGGCGTTGGTGAACTGATCGAGGTAATGCCCGCCCGTCTCCTCGGCCAGCCGCTGCGCCTCCGCGTACACATGCGCCGACTCGGTGACGAAATGGCAACGACCACCCTGTGATTCGATCAACGCGACCTTGGTCGCACTGGTCGACGCCGGCATCACGGCGATGAACGGCAGCCCGATCATCGATGCGAAGTACGCTTCCGACACCGCCGTCGAGCCCGAGGACGCCTCGATCACCGTGGTTCCCTCGCAGATCCACCCGTTGCACAACGCATAGAGGAACAGCGAGCGCGCCAACCGGTGCTTGAGGCTGCCGGTGATGTGGGTGCTCTCGTCCTTGAGGTACAGGGCGAGATCGCAGTCCTGCCCCCACCGCGACGGCAGCGGGTAGCGCAGCAGATGGGTGTCGGCGCTACGGCGCGCATCCGCCTCGATGAGCCGCACGGCGCTGTCGACCCACGAACGGGACCGGTCCTGCGCGGCCGACGTGGCCGGGTGGCTCACCGCGCCGATACGGTCGGATGCGACTGTCCGGCAACGCTTCCGGCGTCAGAGCCGCCCGTCGGGGCGGCGATCAGCGTCAGCAGCGTCGCCTCCGGGCGGCAGCAGAACCGCAGCGGTGCAAACGGCGACGTGCCGATGCCCGCCGACACGTGCAGCTGGGTGCGTGCACCCCACCGGGACGGGCCCTTGACCCGCGAGCGATCCAGCTCGCAGTTCGTGACGATCGCGCCGTAGAACGGCAGGCACAGCTGCCCGCCGTGGGTGTGCCCCGCCATCACCAGCTGATAGCCGTCGGCGGCGAAACGGTCCAGCACCCGCGGCTCGGGGGAATGCGTCAACCCCAGCGTCAGGTTCGCCGTCGGATCGGCCGCTCCTTCGATGGTGGCGTAGCGGTCCCGCGACAGGTGCGGATCGTCCACGCCGGCCGCCGCGATCCGCAGACCTGCGACGTCGAGGTCACGCCGCGTGTGCGTCAAGTCCAGCCAACCCCGCTCGGTGAACGCCGCGCGCAGATCCTGCCAGGGCAGCGGTTCACCGTGGATGCGGTGCGTCGGCTTGGTCAGATAGTTCGCGGGATTCTTCAGCCGAGGCGCGAAATAGTCGTTGCTGCCGAACACGAAGACCCCGGGCACCGACAACAGGTCGCCCAGCGCCTGCACCACGGCAGGTACTGCCTTCGGGTGAGCCAGGTTGTCCCCGGTGTTGACCACCAGATCCGGCTGCAGACTCGCCAGATCACGCAACCAGGCCTGCTTGCGGCGCTGCCCCGGACGCATGTGAATGTCGCTGATGTGCAACACCTTCAGCGGTGACGAACCCGGCGACAGGACCGGCATCGTGGCCTCCCGCACCACGAACGCATTGCGTTCGATCACCGAGGCGTATGCGATGCCGGCCACGAGCGCACCGGCTGACACGAGGGTGGTGTTCTTCGCGGCGGTCTTCACCGTCGAACCAGCAGAACCAGGCATCGCACAAGCGTACTGCCACCGGCTGTGCCGCGAGCGGCGCGCGTCGATCAGGGCGGTGGTGGCGGCGCGGGTGGCGGCGGTGGGCCGAGCACCGGCACCGTGATCGGCGGTAGACCCGGGATGTTGATCACGGTCTCCCCGACCGGAGGCGGCGGGGCACCCGGAGGCAGCGCGCCCGGCGGGGGCGGCGGCGGGGCCGGAGCGATGCCGTTGGAGATCTGGATCGTGATGATCGACCCCGGCACCGTCTGCCCACTCGGCGACGTCCCGACGACCGTGCCGTAGGACGACCCGCTGTTGACCGGGGTGGCCTGATCGGCGACCTGGAAGCCCGCCTCCCGCAGCCGTGCCCGCGCAGTGTCCTGGCTCATCCCGGCCACGCTGGGCACCCGCGAACCGGGCGCCCCGTCGACGTATCGAGGATCGGTTGGCGGCAGCGTGACGTCGGTGAACGGGGTGGTCAGGGGCTCCATCGCGGTGAACCAGGTGCGCGCCGGCTCGTTGCCGCCGAACAGGTTTCCGTCACCGCACTGACGCAGCGGGAACGAGCACAGTTCGCCCGGGGAGTTGGAATCGTCGTAGATGTAGTTCGCGGCCGCGAAATGGTTCGTGAAGCCCAGGAATCCCGACGAGCGGTGCGCCTCAGTGGTACCGGTCTTGCCGGACATCGGCAGGTTCCAGCCGACCGAGCCCGCCGCGCCGGCTGCGGTGCCCCCGCCCTGGTCGTCCTTGCTCATCGCATTGGCCAACGTGTTAGCCAATCCCTCGGGCACCGCCTGCTCACACGTCTCCGTCGTCACCGAGACCTCTTCGCCGCGGCGATCCAGGACCTGCGCGATCGGGTTGGGCGGGCACCACGTGCCGCCGGAGGCGAGCGTGGCGGCGACATTGGACAGTTCCAGCGCGTTCACCTCGACCGGACCCAGCGTGAACGATCCGATGTTCTGCCGTTTGATGAAGTCGGCGAGGCTCTCATTGCTCTCGGGGTCGTAATCGCGTGCGGTTCCGGGCAGCGCATAGGAGCGCAGCCCGAGCCGCACCGCCATGTCGACCGTGCGCTGCACGCCGACCTGCGCGATCAGCTTCGCGAACGCCGTGTTCGGCGACGTCGCCAGCGCATCGGTGACACTCATCTGGCCGCGATAGTTGCCCGCGTTCTGCACACACCACGTCGCCGGGGGGCAGCCCTTGGCGCCGCCGGAACCCAGCCCCTTGGCCTCGAACCGTGACGGTGCATCGAGGGTGGCGTTGATGCCCATCCCCATGTCCAGTGCCGCGGCAGTGGTGAAGATCTTGAAGATCGACCCGGCGCCGTCACCCACCAGGGAGAAGGGCTGCGGCTGCATCGTTTCGCCGGCGTCGAGGTTCAGCCCGTAGGTCCGGTTGCTGGCCATCGCCAGCACCGGGTGGGACTCCTTACCCGGCTGGATCACGCTCATCACGCTCGCGACACCGTCAATGTCTGGAGCGGCGATGCTGGTGATCGACGACTTCACGGTGTTCTGTACGTCGGGGTCGAGCGTCGTCTTGATCAGGTAGCCGCCCTTGGCCACCTGGTCCTTGCTGATCCCGGCCCGGGCCAGGTAGTCGAGTGCGTAATCGCAGAAGAAGGCCCGATCGCCGGCGGCGATGCAGCCGCGCGGCAATTCCTTCGGCGCGGGCAGGATGCCGAGCGGTTCCTGCTTGGCGGCGCGCAACGCGTCGGCCTGGTCGGGGATGTTCTCGATCATCGTGTCGAGCACCAGGTTGCGCCGCGCCAGCGCCCCGTCGGGATTGGTGTAGGGGTTCAACGTGCTCGTGGACTGCACCATGCCGGCCAGCAATGCGGCCTGCTGCCAGTTCAACTCCGAGGCGTTGATGCCGAAGTAGGTCTGCGCCGCGTCCTGGATACCGAAAGCGCCGTTACCGAAGGAGACCAGATTGAGGTATCGGGTCAAGATCTCCGGTTTGGTGAACGTCTTGTCCAGCGTCAGAGCCATGCGGATCTCGCGGAGCTTGCGCGCCGGGGTGGTCTCGATGGCCGCGCGCTTCTCGGCGTCGGTCTGAGCGATCACGAGCAGCTGGTAGTTCTTCACGTACTGCTGTTCCAGCGTCGAGCCACCGCGGGTGTCGAGGTTGCCCGACAGGTAGCCGGAGAGCCCCGTCAGCGTGCCCTGCCAGTCCACCCCGTTGTGCTCGGCAAACCTCTTGTCCTCGATCGAGACGATCGCCAGCTTCATCGTGTTGGCGATCTGATCGCTGGGGACCTCGAAGCGCCGCTGGCTGTAGAGCCACGCGATGACATTGCCCTTGGCGTCGACCATCGTCGACACCTGGGGCACCTCGCCCTCGACGAGCTGGGCCGAGCCGTTGGCCACCACGTCGGAGGCGCGGTTGGACATCAGACCCACCCCGCCGACCACGGGGAACATCAAACCGGCGGCGACGACGCTGGCAAGAAGGACGCACCAGCCGAGCTTGATGACCGTGACCGCCCGCGGCGGCCGGGCCCTCTCGTCCTGCGGCATGGGTACAGAGTAGCGACGCCGGTCCAGCACACCGCCGTCGAGCGCCCCCTCCTGACTCCTGGCAGGACCTGACAAACGCCGAGGTCGCGCATCAGGTTCGGCACTGTACCGCCGTGACGGCACGGTTGTCCCAAAAAAGTGGTCACGAACGTATTGCGCAAAACGCCGGTGACCACCTAAATTGAGCGCACGGTGCGATACAGGTCACACAAGACCCTCGCAGTGTGGCGTAGATCGCACTCAGGTGATCGACGTCGGGGAATCAGCCGTCTGCGTTGTCGGGGCGCGGCCAGAACTAAGGGGATCGCTGGTGTCAGTTACCAAGCCCGCCGCTCGCAAGAACACGGTGAATGAGACTGCCGAGTCCATTCTGCACGGCAAAGAGGCAGAAGCCCGTATTGCATGGGTTTCGCAGGCCCGGTGTCGCCAGACTGACCCCGACGAACTGTTCGTCCGCGGCGCTGCCCAGCGCAAGGCCGCGGTCATCTGCCGGCACTGCCCCGTGATCGCGGAGTGCGGCGCCGATGCCCTCGACAACCGCGTGGAGTTCGGTGTGTGGGGCGGAATGACCGAGCGGCAGCGTCGCGCACTGCTCAAGCAGCACCCGGACGTGGTGTCCTGGTCGGACTTCTTCGCAGCCCAGCGCAAACACCGCAGCGCGGGATAGTCGCCCCGCCTCGTCAGAGGCGTCAAAATTTGCTTCGCGGACTGACGCGGCCTGACTGGATCAGGCCGCGTTCGTCTGCCCGGTGATCTGATCGGCGATCGCTCGCAGCGCCTCGAGATCCGACACGTCGAACGGCAGGGACGGCACGCCGACGATCGCCACATGGGGGTTGGCGCCGGTGAACCGCGACAGCAGCCGCACCTCCCGCTTGGCTGTCGAGGCCCGGTCGGCGTGCACCCGCAACACCGCGGACGTCAGCGATCCCGGCTCTGCGCCATCGAGCGCATCGGCCGCCTTGTTCGCCGCGTCGGTGGTCAGATCGCACAGCGTCGGATGGGTCCGGTTGAGGATCAGGCCCGCCAACGGCATGCGCTCCGAGGACAACCGGTCGACGAAGAACGACGCCTCCCGCAGCGCATCCGGTTCGGCCGCCGAGACGACGACGAACTGAGTGCCGCGGCGCTTGAGCAGTTCGTAGGTGCGGTCGGCCTTCTCACGGAACCCGCCGAACGTGGCGTCCAGAGACTGCACGAAACCCGCCGCGTCGGAGAGCATCTGCGACCCCAGGATCGTCGACATCCCCTTCATCGCAAGTCCGACCGCACCGGTGACCAAGCGGCCGATGCCGCGCCCAGGTGCGAGCAACAGCCGCCAGAGCCGGCTGTCCATGAAGCTGCCCAATCGCTTCGGCGCGTCGAGGAAGTCCAACGCATTGCGCGACGGTGGCGTGTCCACCACGATCAGATCCCACTTGTCTTCTGCCAGAAGCTGTCCCAGCTTCTCCATGGCCATGTATTCCTGCGTGCCCGCCAGCGAGGTGGCCACGGTTTGGTAGAACTGGTTGTCCAGGATGGCGTCGGCGCGATCGGGTCCCGAGTACTGGACGACCATCTCGTCGAACGTCCGGCGCATGTCCAGCATCATCGCGTACAGCTCACCGGACACCTCCGGTGCCAGCGGGACGCGTTGAGGAACGTTGCCCAGATCCTTGATGCCGAGCGCCTGGGCGAGCCGCTTGGCCGGATCGATGGTCAGGACGACGACGGTGCGGCCGTACTCGGCGGCGCGAAGCGCCATCGCCGCCGCGGTGGTGGTCTTGCCGACACCGCCTGCGCCGCAGCACACGACGACGCGATTGGCCTTGTCGCGCAGGATCGATCCCATGTCCAGGGTCACCGGAGCGGTGCTCATCATCTGCCTCTCGTCACCGCACGCCCTGCTGGGCGAGCGCTTCGGCCAATTCGTACAGACTCCCCAGATCGACGCCGTCGGCCAGCGCAGGCAGATCCAGGCGTGGGACCTCGAGTTCGGTCAGCTGCTCGGCACTCTCGGAACGCGCCGCGATACGCGTCGCGTGCTCGATCGTCTCGGTGAGCAGACCGGCGAAGTCGTTGTCGGACAGAGTGATTCCCGCAGTGGACAGGCTGGCGCGGATCGCATCGGCGTCGACGTCGCCCTCGGCGGCCTTGACCAGATCATCAGGCGGCAGGTAGGCCGGGATGTTGCGGTTGATGATCACCGACCCGATCGGCAGCTCCATCTCGCGCAGTTCGGCGATGGCCTCCAGGGTCTCCTGCACCGGCAGCGCTTCCAGCAGGGTGACGAGGTGGATCACGGTGAGGTCGGAGTGCAGCAGCTTCACCACGCCGTCGGCCTGCGAATGCACCGGACCACCCTTGGCCAGGTCGGAGACGGCCTTGGTGACGTCGAGGAAGCGGGCGATGCGGCCGGTCGGCGGTGAGTCGACTACGACGGCGTCGTAGTACCCGTACTTGCCCTTTGCTTCCTTCCGGGTGCGGGTGACGACCTCTTTGATCTTCCCGGTGAGCAGCACGTCACGCAGGCCCGGGGCGATCGTCGTCGCGAACTCGACGGCGCCGATGCGACGCATGGCCCGGCCCGCCAGCCCCAGGTTGTAGAACATGTCGAGGTATTCCAGGAACGCGGCCTCGGTGTCGATGGCCAGTGCGTTGACCTGGCCGCCGCCCTCGGCGGTCGCGATCTTCACCTCTTCGTAGGGCAGCGGCGGAACATCGAAGAGCTGCGCAATGCCTTGGCGCCCTTCGACTTCCACGAGTAGCACCTTGCGTCCCCCTGCGGCCAGGGCCAGGGCCAGGGCGGCGGCGATGGTCGACTTGCCGGTGCCGCCTTTGCCGCTGACGAAATGCAGGCGCGCCTCGGCCAGCCGCGCCGGCCACGAACCGTGCGGTGAGCCCTCTGCTGTGGTTGCCACCACTGCATGCTAGCCATAGCGATCCGCGCGCCGGATAAGCTCAGCCGCATGAGCGAACAGACCCGCTGGGAGTACGCGACCGTTCCGTTGCTGACACACGCGACCAAACAGATCCTCGACCAGTGGGGCGAGGACGGCTGGGAGCTGGTGTCGGTGCTGCCCGGTCCGACAGGCGAACAGCACGTGGCGTACTTGAAGCGCGCGAAGTGACGCAACCCTGGTCCGAGCGGCTGGACGAGCTGGGCATCGCCCTGCCCGAGGTCGTCGCCCCGCTGGCCGCCTACGTGCCCGCGGTCCGCACAGGCAACCTCGTCTACACCGCTGGGCAACTGCCCATTGCCGGAGGTGAGCTCGTCGAAACGGGCAAGGTGGGTGCCGAGGTGTCCGTCGAAGACGCCGCCCACCTGGCCCGCCGGTGCGCGCTGAACGCGCTCGCCGCCGTGGACGCCCTCGTGGGTATCGACGCGGTGGTGCGGGTGGTGAAGGTCGTCGGCTTCGTCGCCTCCGCACCCGGGTTCGGCGGACAACCCGTCGTCATCAACGGGGCGTCAGAGCTGTTCGGCGAGATCTTCGGTGACGCGGGCGCGCACGCCCGATCGGCCGTCGGGGTGTCGGAGCTGCCGCGCAATGCGCCGGTGGAAGTGGAGATCATCGTCGAGGTCTCCGCCTAGGTCGCTGAGTGGAGCACCCCGCGTACGGACTGCTACGACCGGTCACCGAGACCGCGTCGGTGCTGCTGTGCGACAACCCGGGGCGCATGACACTCGACGGCACCAACACGTGGGTGCTGCGTGGACGCGGCAGCGACGAGATGGTGGTCGTCGACCCCGGGCCGGACGACCGCGACGAGCACATCGAACGGCTCGCGGCGCTGGGCCCGATTCCCCTGGTGCTGATCAGCCATCGGCACGAGGACCACACCGGCGGAATCGACCGGCTCGTCGACCTGACCGGCGCTGTCGTGCGGTCAGTGGGCAGCGGGTTCCAGCGGGGCCTCGGCGGACCGCTGACCGACGGCGAGGTGGTCGACGCCGCGGGCCTGAAGATCACGGTGCTGGCCACGCCGGGCCACACCGCGGACTCGCTGTCCTTCCTTCTCGACGATGCCGTGCTGACCGCCGACACCGTGCTGGGTCGGGGTACGACGGTGATCGACAAAGAGGACGGCGACCTCGGTGACTATCTGGAGTCACTGCATCGGCTGCGCGGTCTCGGCCACCGCACGGTGCTGCCCGGACACGGGCCCGATCTCGAGGACCTGGCCGCAGTCGCCGACACGTATCTGGCGCACCGGCAGGAACGCCTGGACCAGATCCGCGGGGCGCTGCGTGAGCTCGGAGACGACGCCACCGCCCGCGCCGTGGTCGAACACGTCTACACCGACGTCGACGAGAAACTGTGGGACGTGGCCGAGTGGAGCGTGCAGGCGCAGCTGAACTACCTGCGCCGCTGACCCCACCCAAACCGACGTTTGGGTGCGAAAAAGAGGTGATTCCACGCCCAAACCGACGTTTGGGCGGGGTTCTCGCTCGTTACCTCGCTCGGCGGGCCAGGCGCTCGCTGTCGCTGATCAGCACGCTCTTGCCCTCGAGGCGAATCCAGCCGCGGTGAGCGAAGTCGGCCAGCGCCTTGTTGACCGTCTCGCGAGAGGCGCCGACGAGCTGGGCGATCTCTTCCTGCGTCAGGTCGTGAGTGACGCGCAGCGCGCCACCTTCCTGCGTTCCGAACCGCTGGGCCAGCTGCAGCAGCTGTTTGGCGACGCGGCCCGGGACATCGGTGAAGATCAGGTCAGCGAGGTTGTTGTTGGTGCGGCGCAGCCGGCGTGCCAACACGCGCAGAAGCTGTTCGGCGATCTCGGGGCGATCGGCGATCCAGGCGCGCAGCGCCTCACGATCCATCGACACGGCCCGCACCTCGGTGATGGTGGTCGCGCTCGACGTACGCGGACCCGGGTCGAAGATCGACAGCTCACCGAACATGTCCGACGGTCCCATGATCGTCAGCAGGTTCTCGCGGCCGTCCGGCGAACGCCGGCCGATCTTCACCTTGCCGGTGATGATGATGTACAGCCGGTCGCCGGGCTCACCCTCGGCGAACACGGTGTGCCCGCGGGGGAAATCAACAGGCTGGAGCTGCTTGGTCAGCGCGGAAACAGCGCTCGGTTCGACCCCTTGGAAGATTCCGGCCCTGGCCAGGATCTCGTCCACGTTGCCCCTCTTGTAGAAGATGTTGGTGTTCAGACTTACTCGCCGACGTCGGATACGAAGGCCGAATCAGTCTAGAGCCATGTCCTGCCGTGACCTGCTCACGCTACACAGAATTGGCATGTCGGGTCTGCTGAAACCCGTTATTAGCGCCATGCGGGAACGAAGCCAGCGTCGGCAAACCCGACCGCGCCGGTACCGGTGCCGTCGCCTCACGCACCACTCGCCGCCGATTCTGGTCGGTGATCGCGGTGTCCAGTCCGTCGCGCACGAGCGCGTCGACATCGCTGGCCTCGGCCTGATTCAAGAAGTCGGCGACCTCGGCTGCCGAGATGGTCTGCTGGCGCAAGCCAGCCTCCACTCTCTCCAGCCCGAAGGTCGCCAGCATCAACAACCCCGGGATCAGCGCGACGAGCAACCACGACACATGCGGAAGTAAACACGTCCAAGGTCTCGGACGGATCACGAAAAGCCCACGTTAACGACCGATCTGAACACGAGTTGCCGTCGGCCGTGTCGGAGGTGCTCAGTACGCTGGCGAGGTGACCGTGACCAAACGGACCAGCAAATGGGAGAAAGAGACCCACCTGGGTCTGGTGCGGCGCGCCCGTCGCATGAATCGCACGCTGGCCGAGGCGTTTCCGCACGTGTACTGCGAGCTGGACTTCACCAACCCCCTCGAGCTCACCGTGGCCACCATCTTGAGCGCGCAGAGCACCGACAAACGCGTCAACCTGACCACGCCCGCGTTGTTCGCCACCTACCGCACGGCGCAGGACTACGCCCAGGCGGACAGAGCGCAGCTCGAAGAGTTGATCCGGCCCACCGGGTTCTTCCGCAACAAGGCGTCGTCGTTGATCCGGCTGGGGCAGGAGCTGGTCGAACGCTTCGACGGCGAGGTGCCCGCCACCCTCGAGGAACTGGTGACGCTGCCCGGCGTGGGGCGCAAGACGGCGAATGTCATCCTCGGCAACGCGTTCGACGTCCCCGGCATCACCGTCGACACCCATTTCGGCAGGTTGGCGCGGCGATGGCGCTGGACCGCCGAAGAAGACCCGGTGAAGGTCGAGCACGCTGTCGGCGAGCTGATCGAACGCCGCGAGTGGACGCTGCTCAGCCATCGGGTGATCTTCCACGGCCGGCGGGTGTGCCATGCCCGCAAGCCGGCCTGCGGAGTGTGCGTGCTCGCCAAGGACTGCCCCTCCTACGGCATCGGACCCACCGATCCGCTGGTGGCGGCCCCGCTGGTCAAGGGCCCGGAGACCGAGCATCTGCTTGCGCTGGCCGGCCTGTAGAGAGTGCCGATGAGCACGTCGGCACGGTGGAGTGTCGTGGCACTGGTCGTCCTCCTCGCGCTCGGGATCGCGCTGTTCAACGAATTGGCCGACGATCCGACCGGCCCCGCCGCGCCCGCGACACCCGGCGCGGTGTCCCCGCGCGACAAGCGCGACGCCGATACCCCGGCCGCGCTGGCCGGGCCGCGCGCGCAGGCCGCCCTCGCGCCCTGCCCCACCCCCGGCGCCGGTCCAGGTCCGGAGGTGCTGCGCGGCATCGTCGTCGAATGCGCAGGTGACGGAACGCCGGTCGACGTCGCGCGTGCGGTCGCAGGCCGGCCGACGGTGCTCAACCTCTGGGCCTACTGGTGCGGTCCGTGTGCCGACGAACTGCCTGCGATGGCGGAGTATCAACGCCGGGTGGGACCGTCTGTCCTCGTGCTCACCGTGCACCAGGACGAGAACGAGACCGCCGGGTTGCTCCGACTCGCCGACCTCGGCGTGCACCTGCCGACGCTGCAGGACGGACGACGCCAGATTGCCGCTGCGCTGCAGGTTCCCAACGTGATGCCGGCGACGGTGGTGCTCCGCGCGGACGGTAGCGTGGCGCAGATCCTGCCCCGGTCGTTTGCCACCGCCGACGAGATCGCCGACGCAGTGGATCCGACGATAGGAGTGAGGTGAGCTGGCAGATCAGGGACGGTGAACTGACTCCCGACGCCGCACCGCCCTGGCTGGCCCCCCTCGTCACCGATCCGACCGCCGTCAAGGACGCCTACCGCCGGCGGGTGCCCGCCGAGGTCCTCGCCGCGCTGACCGCAGCCAACGCCACCGCAGCCGTCACCGGTGCGCGCCGCGACGCCGCGGTACTCGTGCTGTTCTCCGGCCCCGATGACGGCACACCGGGCGAACTCCCGGCCGACGCGGACCTGCTCGTCACGATGCGGGCCTCCACACTGCGCCACCATGCCGGCCAGGCCGCGTTCCCCGGGGGCGCCGCCGATCCCGGCGACCGCAGTCCCGTGCACACCGCGCTACGCGAAGCCACCGAGGAGACAGGTCTCCAAGCCGCCCGGCTACGCACTCTCGCCACGCTGGACACGATGTTCATTCCGCCGTCGGGATTCCAGGTCGTGCCGGTGCTCGCCTACTCCGCCGACCCCGGCCCGGTCGCGGTCGTGGACCGGTCCGAGACTGCCGTCGTGGCGCGGGTCCCTGTGCGCGCCTTCGTGAACCCGGCTAACCGGCTCATGGTCTACCGCAAGGAGAACACTCGCCGCTCGGCCGGTCCGGCTTTCCTGCTCAACCAGATGCTGGTGTGGGGATTCACCGGGCACGTCATCGCCGCGATGCTCGACGTCGCGGGGTGGACGCAACCCTGGGACACCGACTCCGTCCACGAACTCGGCGATGCAATGGCGCGCGTCGAGGGTGCGGGCAGCTACGGTGAGGTCCAACGATGACATCGTCACAGTGGCTGGACATAGCCGTACTCGCCGTAGCGCTGATCGCCGCCATCTCGGGCTGGCGATCCGGCGCGCCCGGTTCTGTGCTCGCCCTGGTCGGCGTGGTGCTCGGCGCAGTCGCCGGCGTGCTGCTCGCCCCACACGTGGTCAACCACATCGACGGGCCGCGGACCAAGCTGTTCGCCACGCTGTTCCTGATCCTGGCCTTGGTGGTGGTCGGTGAGATCGCCGGCGTGGTCCTCGGCCGCGCAGTTCGCGGCGCGATCCGCAATCCGACTCTGCGCGTGGTGGACTCGGTGATCGGCGTGGCCGTGCAACTGGTCCTCGTGCTGACCGCGGCCTGGCTGCTGGGCACTGCGCTGATCTCCTCGCCGCAGCCCAATCTGGCCGCCGCGGTGCAGGGATCGCGGGTGATCGCCGAAGTCGACTCGATCGCGCCGAGCTGGTTGCGCTCCGTGCCGGGCCGGCTGTCCGGACTGTGGGACACCTCCGGGCTGCACGACGTGCTCAAGGACTTCGGCCCGACGCCGGTCGCCAACGTCGACGCGCCGGACGCGTCGCTGGCCAATTCCGCGGTCGTGGGGACGACACGGTCCAGCGTGGTCAAGGTGCGCGGCGTCGCGCCCAGCTGCCAGAAGGTACTCGAAGGCAGCGGGTTCGTCGTCGCCCCCAACCGGGTGATGTCGAACGCTCACGTCGTCGCCGGGTCGGAGACCGTGACCGTCGAGGTCGACGGAAAGACCTACGACGCCAAGGTCATCAGTTACGACCCCAACGCCGACATCTCGATCCTCGACGTTCCCGATCTTCCGTCCGCGCCGCTGCAGTTCGTCGACACCGAGGCGCCCGCGGGCACCGATGGCATCGTGATGGGCTATCCCGGAGGTGGCGACTTCACGGCGACACCGGCGCGGGTGCGCGAGGTGATCGAGCTCAACGGTCCCGACATCTACCGCAGCACCACCGTGACCCGCGAGGTCTACACGATCCGCGGCACCGTGAAGCAGGGCAATTCGGGCGGCCCGATGATCAACCGGTCGGGCAAGGTGCTCGGAGTGGTGTTCGGCGCGGCAGTCGACGACGTGGACACCGGATTCGTGCTGACCGCCCAGGAAGTGTCCCGGCAGATGGCCAAGGTCGGCAACGTCGCGCCGGTGCCGACGGGCGCCTGCATCAGCGGCTGATCAGCCGTACACCTGACGAAGAAACCGCTCGAGCTGCGCATTGACCGCCTCCGGCGCCTCTTCGTGCGCGAAATGCCCTGCGCCGTCGACGGATACGTAGCGGCCGTGCGGCGCGTATTTCTGTGTGCGGATCACCGGGTCGGCGAGCACATAGGGGTCGGCGTCGCCGCGCAGATGCAGGACGGGCACCCCGATCGGGCGCTTCATCGAACGCATGAACCGGCGTCCCTCGCTGCGCAGCTGGCTGCGTACCGCCCAGCGTTGGTACTCCAGTGCCGAATGCGCCGCCGACGGGATCTGGATCGCCCGCCTCAGAAGGGGCATGGTCTCGGCGAAGTCTGCACCCGCCTGCCACGGCGCGCTGGACCGCGCACGCACGATGCGCTCGAGTTCGGCCCCGTCGTGACGAGTCAGGGATCGTTCCGGCCACATCGGCACCTGATAGCGCAGCATCGACGGCAGCAGCGCCCGGCCCTGATCGCGGCGGCGCACCGTCGAGGCGCGCAGCGCCGCCGGATGCGGTGAGCTGACCACCGCAATCGCGTGCACCACACGGGGGTGCAGGACCGCGGTCGCCCAGCAGACCAGTCCACCGTCGGCATGACCGACCAGCGTGGCGGTGTTGTGTCCCAGCGCCCGCACCAGGCCCGCTGTGTCGCCGGCCAGCGTCCAGCCGTCGTATCCGCGCGGTGGCTTGTCGCTGGCGCCGTACCCGCGCAGATCGACCGCCACCACCCGCGCCCCCGACAACCCCCGCAGCTGGTGACGCCAGGACCACCAGAACGAACCGAATCCGTGCAGCAGGATCACCAGGGGACGGTCGGTCAGCGGCCGGGACTGATCGTCGGCACCCGCCTCTCGCTCGGCCTCGACGACGTGGAAGCGAATGCCGTTGGCGTGCACGTCGAGATGACGCCACGGTCCGCCGATGCGAACGACCGACGGATCGGGTGCGGCCATTACCAGCCGGACGGGTCCGTCGCCGCCGGCTGCTTGCCGTTCGTCGTTCCCGCTGCCGAGACGGCCTTCTTGTCAGCGCCGCCGCTGAACGCCTCAGGGATTTCCTTGACCGATTCGATGGTCTTGCGGGGACCGCGGATGCGCCGCACCTTGAGGAAGCCGACCAGGGCCAACGCCGCGGTCACCACGACCATGATCCCGAACACGATCAGGAACGCCGCCCAGCGCCACAGCCACGTGTCGAGCAGCTCGGCGACGAAGAAGAAGAAAAAGAACGTGGAGTAGAACAGCACCACCAGCGCCAGGATGAAGAAGACGCTGCCGGTGAGGCCCTTCTTGACGTCGCGGGTGATCTCAGCCTTGGCGAGCTCGACCTCGGCCCGCACCAGGGTCGAGACCTGGGCGGTCGCGTCCTTGACCAGGTCACCGATCGACGGGTCCGGCTTCGGCGCGTGCGGATCCACCAGCGGTATGGATGTCACCGTCGCCGGTGCGCCGTTACTGCGATCGCTCACAAGAGCTTCCTTCCCCGCATCTGATCTGGTCGCGGCTTATGTTGCCACGTGGCGTGAAACGAAACGATCCGGCGGTGACGTTAGACTGCCTTGATTCCTTGGTGATTTCTTCTGGCGGGTCGGGCCACGTCGATTGGGGTGAGTGTGAAGACGAACGACCGGCCGGCTGTTTTCTCTGCGATCTGCGCGATTCTCGGGACTTTCGTGCTGCTGAGCGCCGGTATCGCGCATGCTGCCGTCCCCGTCACCCTCGGCGGCGGCTCCGGTCTGGTCGTCAACGGCGACACCCTGTGCACGTTGACCGCGATCGGCTCCGACCGCAGCGGCAACCTCATCGGCTTCACCTCCGCTCACTGCGGCGGGCCCGGCGCAGTCGTCGCCAGTGAGGCCGAGCAGGATGCCGGCATCGTCGGCACCATGGTGGCTGGCAACGACGTCCTGGACTACGCCGTCATCAAATTCGACCCGGCCAAGGTGCGCCCCGTCGACGAGGTCAACGGGTTCCGGATCGACGGCATCGGCCCCGACCCGGTGTTCGGGCAGGTGGCGTGCAAGCTGGGCCGCACCACCGGCTACTCGTGCGGCGTGACATGGGGACCCGGCGAACAGCCCGGCACCATCGTCAACCAGGTGTGCGGGCAGCCCGGTGATTCCGGCGCCCCGGTCACCGTCGACAACAAGCTCGTCGGCATGATCCACGGCGCATTCTCCGAGGACCTGCCGACGTGCGTGGTCAAGTTCATCCCGCTGCACACCCCCGCGGTCACGATGTCGATCAACACGCAGTTGGCCGACATCGCGGTCAAGAACAGGCCAGGGACGGGCTTCGTCCCCGTGCCCTGACCTGACGTTCCTCAGCGGACGGCCCGGCGCAGCCGGATCGCGGCGCTGACGATCAGCGCTATCACCGCACCGACGAGTGCGGCGCCGAGTAGTGCGACACCCTGGGCGATGTCGAAGTTCCAGCCGAGCACATTGATCGTGGTGTGCACCGTGTTCTGCAACACGAACACCAGCAGTGCGACGACGAGCAGGAACGCGACGCCCACCGAGAACTTCGCGGCGACACCGGAACGGCGGGCGGGGGTGTGGGTCGTGGTGCTCATGATCAGTCCATCTCCTCTGTGATTCGTTGTCACAGGTGAGACGGACCTCGGGAGCAGAAACGAACGCCGCGCGGGCGTGATGCTTCACACCCGCGCGACGGGTTTACTTGCTGGCCCGGATGGCCTCGAAAACGCTCGGGTCCACGAGCGTCGACGTGTCACCCAGCTCGCGGCCCTCGGCGACGTCACGGAGCAGCCGGCGCATGATCTTGCCGCTGCGCGTCTTGGGCAGCTCCGGGACGACGTGGATCTCCCGCGGTTTGGCGATCGGGGAGATCTCCCGCGCGACTTCGGCGCGCAGCTCGTCGACCATCGTCTCCTCGCCGCCGTGCGCCGACGATTTGAGGATGACGAACGCACAGATCGCCTGGCCGGTCTGCTCATCGGTGGCGCCGACGACGGCGGCCTCGGCCACCCCGGAATGCCCGACGAGCGCGGACTCCACCTCGGCGGTGGAGATGCGGTGCCCGGAGATGTTCATGACGTCGTCGATGCGGCCCAGCACCCAGATCTCGCCGTCGCTGCCGTAGCGGGCGCCGTCACCGGCGAAGTACCACCCCTGCTCGGCGAAGCGGGACCAGTACGTCTCCTTGAACCGCTCCGGGTCGCCCCAGATGCCGCGCAACATCGACGGCCACGGCTGGTCGAGCACCAGGTAGCCGCTGGTCTGCTCGCCGTGGTCGGTGCCCGGTGAGAGCTCGTTGCCGTCGTCGTCGACGATCTTCGCCGAGATCCCGGGCAGTGCCCGCATCGCCGACCCCGGCTTGCAGTCGGTGACGCCCGGCAGCGGGGAGATCATGATGGCGCCTGTCTCGGTCTGCCACCACGTGTCCACGATCGGGGTCGCGTCGGCGCCGAAGACCTTGCGGTACCAGCGCCACGCCTCCGGGTTGATGGGCTCGCCGACCGAGCCCAGCAGCCGAAGAGTCGACAGATCGTGGTCGGCGGCGATCTGCCGGCCCCACTTCATGAAGGTGCGGACCAGCGTCGGGGCGGTGTAATAGATGGTGACGCCGTACTTTTCGATGGTCTCGAAGTGGCGATGCTCGGTCGGGGAGGCAGGGGTGCCCTCGTAGACCACCTGTGTGACGCCGTTGGACAGCGGCCCGTACACGATGTAGGTGTGCCCGGTCACCCAGCCGATGTCGGCGGTGCACCAGTAGACGTCGGTCTCGGGCTTGATGTCGAAAACGTTGAAATGCGTGTACGACGCCTGGGTCAGGTAGCCGCCCGAGGTGTGCATGATGCCCTTGGGCTTGCCGGTGGTGCCCGAGGTGTAGAGCAGGAACAGCGGGTGCTCGGAGTCGAACGCCTCCGGGGTGTGGTCGGTCGACGCCTTCGGCACGACCTCGTCCCACCACAGGTCACGCCCGTCGGTCCAGGGCGTGTCGATCCCCGTGCGGCGCACCACCAGCACGTGCTCCACGGGGCTGTCGTCACCCAGGCCGGCGATCGCCTCGTCGACCCCCTCCTTGAGCGACACGGCCTGCCCACGCCGGTACTGACCGTCGGTGGTGATGACGAGCTTGGCCTGTGCGTCGTCGATGCGGGCCTTCAGCGCGCTGGCCGAGAAGCCGGCGAACACCACGGAGTGCATGGCGCCGAGACGGGCGCACGCGAGCATCGCGATGATGGCCTCGGGCACCATCGGCATGTAGATCGCCACCCGATCACCGGCGGCGAGGCCGAGGTCGGTCAACGCGTTGGCTGCTTGAGAGACTTCGTCTTTGAGCTCGGAGTAGGTGATGGAGCGGGAATGGCCGACCGGTTCACCTTCCCAGTGGATCGCGACCCGGTCGCCGTTGCCGGCCTCGACGTGGCGGTCGACGCAGTTGTAGGCGACGTTGAGTTTGCCGCCCACGAACCACTTCGCGAACGGGGCCTCCGACCAGTCCAGCACCTCGTCGAACGGTGTGTCCCACGCCAGCCGCTCGGCCTGAGTCGCCCAGAACCCCAGCCGGTCGGCAGCGGCGTCGTCATAGAGTGCCTCGGTTGCGTTGGCCTGGGCGCTGAACTCGGAGGCAGGCGGGTACGAGGCCTGAACGTCAGCATGCGTCTCGGTCATGACTGTGAGGGTAGTCACCCAACGTTGCATCGACGTTGGCAACGCACAACCGCCGCTGCGGGCGGTGTGCGGCGGGCGGTGAACGACGCAACCGGCGCGCCGATCGGTCCGTCGACCATGGATTAGGGTGCGGGCGTGACCGATCCGCTTGCTCCGCTGACCACTCTGCCCGGCGTCGCCGAGGCGGGGGAGGAGGCGCGCGAGGCCCTGGGCCGGGCTCACCGCCACCGAACGAATCTGCGCGGCTGGCCCGGGACCGCCGCGGAGGCCGCGCTGCGGGCTGCTCGCGCATCGTCGGTGCTGGACGGGGGACCTTTGCATTTCGCGGCGCCCGACTCGGGCACGGGTACCGACAAGGATCCGGTGCTGGCCGGCGCGCTGCGGGTGGCCGAGGCGCTCGAGGGCGGTCAGGGCTCACTGATCGGCGTCTGGCGGCGTGCTCCGCTGCAGGTCATCGCGCGGCTGCACTCGCTGGCCGCGGCGGACCTCGTCGACGCCGACGCGCTGGGCCGGCCGCGCACCGAACCCGACATCGGACGCCGCCTGGAACTGCTGGCCGACCTCGCGACCGGCGGGACGCGGGTACCCGCGACCGTGCTGGCCGCGGTCGCCCACGGTGAGCTGTTGACGCTGGCGCCGTTCGGCAGCGCCGACGGGGTGGTGGCGCGCGGGGTGTCCCGACTGATCACCATCGCCAGTGGACTGGACCCGCACGGCCTCGGGGTGCCGGAGATGCACTGGATGCGCCGGTCCGGCGACTACACCGCTGCCGCACGGGGTTTCGCGTCGGGCACGCCGTCCGGGTTGGCGGCGTGGCTGGTGTTGAGCAACGAGGCGCTGCACGCCGGCGCCCGCGAGGCGCTGTCGATCGCGGCGTCGGCCTCGTCCTAGACAGTGCTCAGCAAAGACAAAGCGGGCGGCGTTCCGAAGTAATTCGAAAAGTACTTCGGCGCGCCGCCCGCCAGCACGAGCCTCCGGTTACCATGCGTGCGTTGTGGGTTGCGTGGGTGGCCTCGGCGCTGTGCGATCCGCTTCGGCTGCAACCCCACCCAAGGGGTCGTCGTGGCCGTCCGATCTTCTCACTTACGCAGGCCCGCAACACTTTTGCCTGTTCCGCGGCATGTGCGCCGCGTGGGTTCCGGGACTCGTGCTGGGGAGCCGAGGTCGGGAGATCGAGCCTTCTCTTCCGGCTCGACCTTGGCCTCACCCGGCTTCCGTGGTTCCTTTGTACTACGTGACCGCGGTCACATCAAGGGCCAAATGCGTCGGTTTCCCGATTCGTTACGCGGACACTGCAGCTACGTCGCCGGGAGGCCTGAGCCGCCGCACGGTCAGAAGGCGAACCGGCGCAACAGCGTGTAGGTGAGTGCACCCGCTGCTAGCGCGCTGATGCCGACGGCCGCCGTGGTCGCGACCGCCGCCCCCGACGGTGCCGGCAGCCTGTCGCGGAGGGAGACGGGGTTGGAGAACGACCGGACCGGCCAGTCGCGGGCAGCGGCTTCCTTGCGCAGTGCGCGATCTGGGTTGACGACGGTCGGATGCCCGACCGTCGTGAGCATCGGCACGTCGGTGATGGAGTCCGAGTAGGCGTAGCAGTGCTCGAGCGCGTATCCCTCGCGAGCGGCCAACGCGCGGATGGCCTCTGCTTTGCCTTCCCCGTAGCAGTAGAAGGCGATGTCGCCGGTGTACCTGCCGTCTTCGACGACCATCCGGGTGGCCATCGCATGGGTCGCACCCAGGGCCCGCGCGATCGGCGCGACGATCTCCTCACCCGACGCGGAGACCACGACCACGTCACGTCCGCACAGCTTGTGATCGGAGATCAACTCCGCAGCTTCTGCGAAGACCAGTGGGTCGACGATGTCGTGCAGCGCTTCACCGACCACCGACTTGACCTGCTCGACGTCCCAGCCTGCGCACATCGTCGTGATGTGGTCGCGCATCCGGTCCATCTGATCGTGGTCGGCGCCGGACATCGTGAACAGGAATTGCGCGTACGCGGATTTCAGGACGGTCCGCCGATTCATTAGCCCTTGGCTGTAGAACGGTTTGCTGAAAGCGAATGTGCTGGATTTCGCGATGACGGTTTTGTCCAGATCGAAGAACGCCGCGGTTCGCACGGGGCGCTCGCTCGACGGCGTCCCGTCGGCTGTCGGGGCGCCCGCCACGGGGTCGGAGAGGCTCACTGCGTCAGCATAAGGCGCGGTCGCGTGACAGATTGCGACAGATCGTACAAAATGGCAGTTCACGACACGTGGCTTCGTCTGCAACCTTTTCAAGATCTGCGTCGACTTCTCTGCGGTGCGGTCTTGCGCCAGCCCGCTCGGGCGTGTGTATAGTGGGCATCACTCGGCTTATGCCGGGTGTGCATCAGCCCGACCCCCCGGGGCTGATACACGACGACCTCCGCCTCCTCCCCCCCTGGCGGGGGTCGTCCCTTTTCTGGACCATTTCGTAATGCGGATAGGTCGCCCCCTTCCCAGAAGTTGCGGAACGCCATTTTCGGCGGACATTGATTTCGTGAATCGCGGGCCTGTGGACAACTCCGCGGTCATCCACAGATCCCCATGATGCTCTGGCTGGCTGGCCTCGACGCCACGCAGTCTTGGGGACATGACCGGTGCCGCCGTCCTGATCGTCGTGTCCGACCCCGTCCTGCGTGGCCTCGTCGACCGTGTGGTCGCCGCGGCTGGTGTGCACGCCGTGCGCAGCGCCGATCCGTCGGATCGGCGGGTGTGGGCCGGCGCGGCCGCGATCCTGCTCGACGACGCCGCGGCGCGCTCCTGCGCGGAACGCGCGATGCCGCGACGCGTGGGAGTGGTGTTGATCAGCGGTTCTGCGCCCGACGCGGGGCATTGGGAGGCCGCCGTCGCGGTGGGTGCCCAGCACGTCCTGACGCTGCCCGCACAGGAAGCCGACGTCATGGAGGTCTTGACCGAGGCTGCCGACGAGGCCCGTGACGGCGGACCCCGCGGCGCGGTGGTGGCGGTGATGTCGGGACGTGGCGGGGGCGGGGCGTCGGTGTTCTCGGTGGCGCTGGCCCGGGCCGCAGGCACCGCGCTTCTGATCGACGCCGACCCGTGGGGTGGCGGTCTCGATCTTGCGCTGGGCAGCGAAACCGAGCCGGGTTTGCGGTGGCCCGACCTCACATTGGCCGGTGGACGCCTCACGTATTCGGCGCTCGACGCTGCGCTTCCCCACATTCACGGGGTGGCGATTCTGGCGGGCAGCCGGATGCTGGCCGGCGAACAACTCGCCGGGGACATCGATGCGCGTGCCCTGGGCGCGGTGGTCGATGCCGGTAGCCGCGCGGCCATGACCGTGGTGGTCGACGTCGCTCGGCGGCCCACGGCGGCCACCGAGACGGCCGTGGCGGCAGCAGATTTGGTGGTGTTGGTCACACCTGCTGACGTGCGGTCGTGTGCCGCGTCGGCAGCGACGGCCCAGTGGGCGTCTGCCTGCAACCCCAACACCGGTCTGCTCGTGCGCGGGCCGTCTCCCGGCGGTCTCCGGCCGATCGATGTGGCGCGCATCGTCGGGCTGCCTCTCGTGGCGACGATGCGCCCTCAGCCGGGGCTGGACCAACACCTCGAACGAGGTGGCGTCCGGCTGCGAGGGAACTCACCCCTCGCGGCGGCCGCCCGCACGGTGCTGGCGGTACTGCAATCGAAACCGCATGCCGGCTCACTCGGCGACGTCGCCGCATGAACGCGCCGCTGCTCGACCGGGTGCGCGAGCGCCTGGCCGCAGACGGTGGACCACTTCGGGCGAGTGTCGTCGCCGCCGCCATCCGCGCCGAGTCCGGAGGGGTGCTGGGGGACACCGAGGTGCTGTCCAGCCTGCGTGAACTGCAGACCGAGCTGGTCGGTGCGGGCATCCTCGAGCCTCTGCTCACCGCACCCGGTACCACCGATGTGCTCGTCACGGCCCCCGACGCGGTATGGGTCGACGACGGAACGGGTTTGCGCCGCACCGGTGTGCGATTCGCTGACGACGCCGCCGTCCGACGCCTCGCGCAACGGCTCGCTTTGACTGCGGGGAGGCGCCTCGACGACGCCCAGCCGTGGGTCGACGGCCATCTCGCAGACCTGGGGGGTGCCGTGGGAAAGCCGCTCAGTGTGCGGCTGCACGCCATGCTCCCGCCGCTTGCCGCGGGCGGTACGTGTCTGTCCCTTCGCGTGTTGCGTCCGGCCAGCCAGGATCTCGACGCACTGGCGGCCTCCGGCGCCATTCCCGCCGAGGCGGCCGCGCTGCTGCGCGACATCATCACCGCGCGGCTCGCGTTCGTGGTCAGCGGTGGTACCGGCAGTGGGAAGACGACACTGTTGGCCGCGCTGCTCGGGGCCGTACCCGCCGACGAGCGGATTCTGTGCGTCGAGGACGCCGCGGAGCTGGCACCGCCGCATCCGCACCTGGTCTCGCTCGTGGCCCGTGCCGCCAACGTCGAGGGGGTCGGTGAGGTCACCGTTCGCGACCTGGTCCGACAGGCCTTGCGGATGCGACCGGACCGCATCGTCGTCGGCGAGGTGCGCGGCGCCGAGGTGGTCGACCTGCTCACTGCGCTCAACACCGGCCACGACGGCGGCGCGGGGACCATCCACGCCAACAGCCCCGGCGAGATTCCCGCCCGATTCGAGGCACTCGCCGCGCTGGGCGGGCTCGACCGCGCAGCCCTGCACAGCCAGCTCGGAGCGGCGATCCAGGTGGTGCTGCACGTGTCACGCAGCCGAGGGGGTCGGCGCCGCCTCGCCGAGATCGGGGTGCTCCGACGCGGCGGCGACGGACGGGTTTGTGTGGTGCCGAGCTGGGACGCCGACACGGGTTTCCGGGAAGGCGCCGATGCGCTGCGGCAGCTCATCGATCGCGGGTGCCGGACATGACCGTGGCGGCGATGGCCCTGGCGCTGGCCGTGCTCGCGCTGCCACCGGTGACACGGGCGCCCGTGCGTCCGGTGGCGTCGCTGCGACGGCGTAAGCCTCCCGCGATCGTCATGGCGCTGCTCGCCTGTGCTGTGTCGAGCTGCGTTCTCCCGATCTCGGTGGTGCTGGCCGGCACGATGATGCTGGCAGTGCTGGTGCTACGGCATCGGTGGCGTGGACAGCGGCGTGTCGGCGCCGACGAGGCGAGCGCGCTGCACGTTGCCCTGGACGTCCTGGTGTCCGAACTGCGCGTCGGTGCGCACCCCGGTCGCCGCGATCGACTCCGCCTCCCGGGAGATCGGTGGGCGGGTGGGCGAGTCGTTCGCCGCCGTCGCGGCCCGCGCGCTTCTCGGTGCTGACGTCGTGGCGGGACTGCGGGCGGAGTCGCGTCGCTCGCTGGTGCCGGGCCACTGGGAACGGCTCGCAGTGTGCTGGCAGCTCGCCGCGCGGCACGGTCTGGCGATCGCATCGCTGATGCAGGCCGCACAGCGTGATCTCGCCGAACGTGAACGGTTCCGGTCCAGAGTGGATGCCGGGATGGCGGGGGCGCGCACCACGGGCAATCTGCTGGCCGGGCTGCCGGCCGTGGGCGTGCTGCTCGGCTGCGCGATCGGTGCGGATCCGCTGGGTTTCCTCACATCGGGTGGCGCCGGTGGCTGGCTGTTGTGTCTCGGTGCCGCGCTCGTCGGGGCGGGTCTGCTTTGGTCGGACCGCATCACGGCATCGGTGCTGACATGACGTGGGCCGCGGTGTCGCTGGCGCTGGCTGTGCTCGTCCTCCCGCAGTCCTGTACGCGCAGGACGACGGCGCGGCGGCGGCCTGCATCGGCGAGATCCGCACCGGCGTCTGACGGCCCGTTGGCGGTGGCGGCTGCGCTCGATGCCTTCGGGGCGTGCCTTCGGGCGGGCATGGCGGTGTCGAGCGCCGCCGCGGCGGTCGCCGACGCGGCGCCGCCGGCGTTGGCAGTGGTGTTGCGGCGCGGCGCTGACCTGCTCGCGCTGGGGGCGGACGCCGGCCGAGCCTGGGCGGAACCCGCAGCGATCGCAGACACCCACGTCCGCGCCTACCTGCGCATGGCGCGGCGTTCGGCGGCGTCGGGGACGGCTCTGGCGCAGGGCGTCGAAGACCTCGCCACCTCGCTGCGCGCCGAGGCGGCTGACGCCGCCGGGGCGAGAGCCGAGCGCGCCGCCGTACTCATCGCCGGCCCGCTGGGGCTGTGCTACCTGCCGGCGTTCATCTGCCTGGGCATCGTGCCGGTCATCGCGGGGCTGGCCGGAGATGTCCTGCGATCAGGAGTGTTGTGACAACCAATGAGGAGGATCTGCATGCTCAATCACCGTTTTGCCGCTCTGCGCGCACGGCTGCTCGTGCTGGCGACGGCCGACGATGGGATGTCGACCGTCGAGTACGCGATCGGAACGATTGCCGCCGCGGCGTTCGGGGCGATCCTGTACACCGTGGTGACGGGGGACTCGATCGTCAGCGCGCTGACGAACATCATCACCCGCGCGCTGAACACCAACATCTAGATGCCGGTTTCGCCACCGTCGAGGCGGCATTCGCTCTTTTCGCGCTCATGGCGGTGGTGGTGGTCTGTCTGGCCGGGCTCACCGCGATCACGATGCAGGTGCGGTGCGTCGATGCCGCCAGGGAGGCCGCCCGGTTGGCGGCACGCGGCGACGAGGGCGCGGCCGCCGCGACGGCTCGCCAGATCGCACCCACTGGTGCCGGGATCGAGCTGCGGCGCGACGGCGGGTTCGTCGTCGCCACGGTCACGTCGCGCGCGGCACTTCTGCCGGGTGTCGCGATCACCGCCCGCGCGGTCTCGGCGCTGGAGCCGGGCGCGTGACGACGCGGGTGCGGCGACGATCCTCGCGGCGTTCCTCATCGCGGCGGTAGCGGCTGTCGTGACCGGCGGTGCCCTGCTGGGGTCGGCCGTGGTGGCCCGGCACCGCGCGACCGCAGCGGCAGACCTCGCGGCGCTGAGTGCGGCCGCAGCGTTGCCCGGCGGTCGTGAGGTGGCCTGTGCCACGGCTGCTTCCGTCGCCCGGTCGATGGCCTCTACGGTGATCGGATGCGACGTCGATGGACTCGATGTGCTGGTGACCGCCGATGTGGCGCCGGGCTTCGGTGCTGCGCTCGTCGGTTCGGCCACGGCCGCCGCGCGCGCGGGGCCGGTGGACGCGCCGGGGTTTACGGCGCCGTAAGGCGGGATACGCACCCCTCATGACCGGCCGCGAAATGCTCGCCGGCCGCTACGAGATGCGCGGCCTGCTCGGCCGTGGCGGCATGGCCGAGGTCCGCGACGGTTGGGACACCCGGCTGTGCCGGCCAGTGGCCATCAAGGTGCTGCACCCGCACATGGCCCACGACCCGGACCTGCGGCGGCGATTCGAGGTCGAGGCGAGGGCGGCCGCAGCCCTCGAGCACCCCAACGTGGTCGCCGTGCACGACTTCGGTGAGCACGACGGGTCGCCGTTCATCGTGATGGAGCGGCTACCCGGGCGCACCCTGCACGACATGATGGGTGTGGGTCCCATGACACCGCACCAGGTTCGCTCCGCCCTCGACGACGTCCTCGCGGGCCTGAGCGCTGCCCACGCTGCCGGAGTGCTGCATCGCGACGTCAAGCCGGGCAACATCCTGGTCTCCTCGGCCGGGGACCGGCTGAAGGTCGCCGACTTCGGCATCGCCAAGACCGGCGGCAGCGCCGAGACCAAGACCGGTCAGATCATCGGGACGATGTGCTACATGAGTCCGGAGCGGGTCACCGGCGCACCGGCGTCGGTTGCCGACGACCTCTACGCCGTCGCCGTGATCGGTTACGAGGCGCTGGTCGGTCAACGCGTCTTCCCCCACGACAACCCCGTCGCCCTGGCCCGCGCGATCTTGGATGCACCGCCGCCCCCGCTGGGCACGGTCCGCACAGACGTCGATCCGGCGCTGGCGGCTGTCATCACCCGCGGGATGGCGCGCGATCCCGCGTACCGCTTCGCCAATGCCGACCACATGCGCGCCGCGCTGGCCGGCGACCCCGCCGCCCTCACGCCCGCGCCGGCCATGACAACCGCGCCGCGGTCCGCCACCCGGGTGATGGCCAGCCCGCTGCCGCCCACGGCCGGGTACCCGCCGCCTCCACCGGTGCGCGCGCCGCTGCGGCGTCGGAACCCGCGCCGCTACGTGCTCGCCGGCGCCGCCATCGCCGCGGCATTCGTCGTCTCGGCGCTCGCGCTGGCGCTGGATCCGTTCAGCTCGTCGCCATCCCCGGCGTCGGTGAGCACGAGCACCAGCCTGACCCCGACGACACCGCCGCCGACGCCCAGCGTCACCCCGGTGACGTCGGCCCCTCCGCCGGTAGTGGCGCCTCCGCCCGCTCCCGAGCCGGCGCGCGGCGGTCCAGGTCCTGGACCCGGTCGCGGTCACGGAAACGGCAACGGCAAAAAAGACAAGCCCTAGCCGCCCGGGAAACTCAGCGCTCTTCGAGTCGCGCCTCGGTCAGTTCCTCGTCGGTCGGCAGGCGCAACTCCGCGAGGCCTGCGATCACCCCGTCGTGCAGTTCGATGCGGTGCACCGTCACGTGCACCGGCGTCCACCCGCCGTCGCGCGCGATCACCCGCAGCACACCTGAGACAGAACCCTCTCCGAAACCTGCAGCCATCTCCGCGACGGTGGGCCGATCGTGCGGATGGATCGCGTGCTCGCTCGCCATCCCGGCTCGCCAGTCGAAGAACGGCGCCGGATCGTCGAGCCACTTGACGAGCATCCAGTGCGCGGGGTCGACCAGCGCGCGGTGGATGCCGGGCCGGGCCAGGCTGGCCAGGATGCGTTCGGCCAGTGAGGCTTCGCTGTCGCCCCTGCCCTCGTGAACGCTGCGCCAGTTCATCGCCCGGCACACCAGCCGCGGTGAATCGTCGTCGTCGACTTCCTCGAGCGAACGTGCCACGAACCCGACGGTGATCTGCTCGCCGCGGTGATCGGTGACGTCCCAGGTGGTGCAGATCGTCACCCCGGGCCGCGGTGTGATCACCATGCTGATCACCTCCGCCTCGTGCGGGTTGAGGTCCCGGCGCGGCAGGTCGTCGGCGAAGGCCCGACTCTGCGTCGGCTGCGTCGTCGGATCCCAGCCGCCGATCTTCAGAGACTCAGGCGTGTCGGTAGCGGTGCCGTTGGTGAGGTCCCACAGCAGGCAGCCCACCTCGGGTCGGGGTGGCGGATCCTCGTCGGCCGCGCCGATCCACATCTGCACCCCGTGGATGCGGCCGTCGGACATCGCGACCACCTCGGTGCGGATCACGCAGTCGTTCTTCGGTGTGATGCTGCTCAGCCCGGATCCACCTCGCACGGTCTCGCTGATCGCAGTCTGAATCGCCATCAGGTGAGGGTTGCGCCGCAGCAGAGACGAGATCGGGATCAAATTCTTGGTGTGGGCCCCCTGAGCGACCACGGTCGGTTCGCTCCCCAGCGTCTCCACGAGCATCCAGTCGTGGCTCATGAAGGCGATCCTACCGAGACGGCGGCTGCGAAATCCGTATCTTCACCCCCCTCGGGTATGTCGATATGCCCCGTGACGAGCGGTTTCGTCTTGCCTCGGTGCACCTCGCCCGGTAGGTTTCCCACCATTGAGGCGGGTACGGATTCCGTACGCCGGAGTCCGCGGCGATCGTCGAGGGGTCGGTCGCTACTGCAGGTCACCGACGGCAGCACTGCCGACAGCGTCGAGCACCCGGCGCAGCACCAGGACTGCACCGTCCTTGTCGAGCGGGTCGTTGCCGTTGCCGCATTTCGGTGACTGCACGCACGACGGACAGCCCGCCGGGCATTCGCACGCCTCGATCGCCGAGGCCGTCGCGCCCCACCAGCGCTCGATCGCGCCGAACCCCCGGGCCGCGAATCCTGCACCCCCCGGATAGCCGTCGTAGACGAAGATCGTCGGCAGTCCGTCCACCGGGCCGACCGCGGTGGACACACCGCCGATGTCGCCACGGTCGCAACTGGCGATCAGCGGGAGCAGTCCGATGGCGGCGTGTTCGGCCGCGTGCAGGGAACCGGGGGTTCGCAGCGGGTCGATTCCGCTGTCGGACAACGCTTCTGGAGTGATCGTGCACATCACCGCCATGGTCTCCAGTGTGCGCGTGGGCATGTCGAGTTCGCAGAAATCGATGACCTCGCCGTCGAGGCGGCGCCGCAGATATCCGGTGACGGTGTTGCTCACGCACACCGGGACCAGCCCGATCGTGACGTGACCGTGCGTCGAACGCTCGCCGGGACCGGTGACGGTGATGTCGGTGAGTTCCCTTGCGAAGGTGGTGTATCCGGGATCTTCGGCGTGCACGAAGGCGATGCCGTCCTCGAAGTCCAGCGAGTCCACCAGGTAGGTCTCACCCTGGTGCAGGTATACCGCGCCGGGATGTACCGAGGCTGCGGCCTGTCCGGCGCTGGCGCTGCCCAGCATTCGGCCGGTGTCCGCCTCGAGGATCGCTATCTGACCGCCGATGGACCCCCGGATGTCCACGGCCGGATGGGGATCGAGACCGGGGGTGGGGAAGTATCCGCTGGGCCGGCGACGCAGCAGTCCGTCGTCGACGAGGGTGCCCGCCACCGCCTCGGCATCCCAGGTGCGTACCTCGGCGTCGGTCAACGGCAGCTCGGTCGCGGCGCAGAGCAGCTGCGGCCCGAGGACGTAGGGATTTGCCGGGTCGATCACGACGCGTTCGATCGGCTTGTCCAGCAACGCGGCCGGATGGTGCACCAGGTAGGTGTCAAGCGGATCGTCGCGCGCGATGAGCACCACCAGGGCGCCCTGGCCGCGCCGGCCCGCGCGGCCGGCCTGCTGCCAGAACGACGCGACGGTGCCCGGAAAGCCCGCCAGCACAACGGCATCCAGGCCTGCGATGTCGACGCCGAGTTCGAGCGCGTTCGTCGTCGCCATGCCTCGCAGGTGCCCGTCGGCAAGCGCTCGCTCCAGGGTGCGGCGATCCTCGGCGAGATATCCCGCCCGGTAGGACGCCACCTGCTCGGCCAGCTCCGGCGCCGTCTCGGCCAGTCTGGTCCTCGCGCCCAGTGCCGTCAGTTCCGCTCCGCGGCGGGAGCGCACGAACGTCAAAGTCCGTGCCCCCTCGATGATCAGGTCCGCCATCACCCGTGACGCCTCTGCCCCCGCCGAGCGGCGCACCGGCGCTCCGTTCTCGCCGACCAGATCGGCGAGCAGCGCCGGTTCCCACAGCGCGATCGTGCGCGCCCCCTGCGGTGAGCCGTCGTCGGTGACCTCGATCACCGTCTGGCCGATCAGCTCGGCGGCGGTGATCGCGGGCTCGGCGGTCGTGGCACTGGCGAAGATCACCGTGGGCATCTGGCCGTCGGGGGAGTAGCGCGCGCACAACCGGAGCAGCCGCCGCAGCACCATGGCCACGTTGGAACCGAAAATCCCTCGGTAGTAATGACATTCGTCGACCACCACGAACTTCAGGTGTCGTAGGAAGACGGCCCAGCGGGCATGGTTGCGCAACAACGAGAGGTGGATCATGTCGGGGTTGGAGAAGATCCATCGGGAGCGTTCGCGCGCGAACCGCCGGACATCGGTGGAGGTGTCGCCGTCGTAGGCCGTCGGGGCGACATCGTCGAGGCCCGCTTCTGCGGTCAACGCTGCGACAGCGCGTAACTGGTCGTGTCCGAGGGCCTTGGTGGGGGACAGATACAGGGCGCGGGATCGCGGATTGTCCGTCAGCGCCGTCAATATGGGCAGTTGGTAGGCCAGCGACTTGCCCGACGCGGTTCCCGTGCTGAGTACGACGTGACGTCCCGCCCTGGCATGTTCGGCGGCGGTGAGCTGATGCGACCACGGGGCGGTGATGCCGCGATCGACGAACGCCTGCACCACATCTGAGGGCGCCCACGACGGCCAGGGCCGGCTGTGTGCGGGGCGTGGCGGCAAGTCGGCGACGTGACGCAACGGATGTTCCTCCGGCGCGGTGCCGTCGACCGCGCAGGCGAGCAGCGCGCGGCCGAAGCCAAGCGCTGGATCGGGCACCTCGGAGCCTCCCACCCATCCCCTACGTCGTGTCGTACGTGAATTGTGGACTACATGATGCTGTGAAGCGCTTGTCGGACTGTCGCAGCAGCCCTGTTCATGATTGACTAGCGGCGGTCGCAGCTTCTGTGTTCGTGTATACGCACTCGCAGGAACAACGTTGCGGTCGCGGTTCCTGCGAGGGTTGTAGGTCGGGTCGAGTTCCGAGCACTCCACGAAGGTATGGCGGTCGGAACGGGCCCGGTCTGCCGAAAGACGGTGGGCCGCACCCGGTGAAACACAGAGAAGGAAATTACGAAAGATGCCACAGGGAACTGTGAAGTGGTTCAACGCGGAGAAGGGCTTCGGCTTCATCGCCCCCGAGGACGGCTCCGCTGACGTTTTTGTCCACTACACGGAGATCCAGGGTTCCGGCTTCCGCACCCTGGAAGAGAACCAGAAGGTCGAGTTCGAGGTCGGCCAGAGCCCCAAGGGGCCGCAGGCCACCGGCGTTCGCGCCGTCTGAGTCACCTTAAAGACCTGGCACCCCCGCGTCACCGCTCGTCGGCGGCGCGGGGGTGTTTCGTTTTCCCGGTGTCGCGGTAGCCGCGGCGCCGCGTTCACGCCCGCATCCGCTGTGATGGTGCGCCGCTGGCCTACTGTCATCGGTGTGAGCCAGCTGTCCTTCTTCTCGGCTGAGTCGGTGCCGCCGGCTGTCGCCGATCTGACGGGGATGCTGGCCGGGCCGGGGCAGGCCGTCCTGGTCGCCAACGGGCAGGGACAGGCTGCGCGTCTGTCGGTGGTGGTGGACCGGCAGTGGCGGGCCGAGGCGCTGGCCGAGATGATCGCCGACGCCGGTCTCGCACCGGAGATCTCCCGGACCGACGAGAACACGCCCTTGGTGCGCACCGCCGTCGACCCCCGATTGACGCCGATCGCGCTGGAGTGGACGCGCGGAGCGGTCAAGACGGTGCCCCCGCAGTGGCTGCCGGGGCCGCGGGAGCTGCGGGCGTGGACTCTGGCGGCGGGCAGTCCGGAAGCCGACGACCGCTACCTCCTCGGGCTCGATCCGCACGCGCCGGACACGCATTCCGTGCTCGCGTCGGCCATGATGCGGGTCGGAATTGCACCGACGCTGATCGGGACGCGGGGTGCGCGCCCGGCGCTGCGGATCAGTGGCCGACGACGGCTGTCGCGCCTGGTAGAGAACGTGGGGGAACCTCCGGAGGATGCCGAAGCGTTGGCGTCATGGCCGCGTACCTAACGGCGTGCGGACGGCGTTGCGGCGGGGAGCCGGTTTGCGTCGGCCCGCGCAGAGTGCGAAATTGATCGTTGCCGGGGCGGGGTGGCGCAAAGATGTGCGAGTCCGCCGACGGTGCAGAGAAGAAGTAGTAGTAGGAGTCGAAAAGTGAACGGGATAGGTGGCTGACGGAGACCGCGATCGCGGTGCCAACAGCAGAGTGCGGCGGCTCGTCATAGTCGAGTCGCCTACCAAGGCGCGCAAAATCGCCGGCTATCTCGGGTCCAACTACATCGTCGAATCGTCGCGTGGACACATCCGTGACCTGCCGCGTAACGCCGCGGACGTCCCGGCCAAGTACAAGTCGGAGCCGTGGGCCCGTCTCGGCGTCAACGTCGACGAGAACTTCGAGCCGCTCTACATCATCAGCCCGGAGAAGAAGAGCACGGTCGCCGAGCTGAAGGACCTCCTCAAGGGTGTCGACGAGCTCTATCTGGCCACAGACGGTGACCGCGAGGGCGAGGCGATCGCCTGGCATCTGCTCGAGACCCTCAAACCGCGCGTCCCCGTCAAGCGCATGGTGTTCCACGAGATCACCGAGCCCGCGATCCGCGCCGCCGCGGACGATCCCCGCGATCTGGACACCTCGCTGGTCGACGCGCAGGAGACCCGCCGCATCCTCGACCGCCTCTACGGCTACGAGGTCAGCCCCGTGCTGTGGAAGAAGGTCGCCCCCAAGCTGTCGGCCGGTCGCGTGCAGTCGGTCGCGACCCGCATCATCGTCCAGCGTGAGCGCGAGCGGATGGCGTTCCGCAGTGCCGGCTACTGGGACGTGACGGCTGAGCTGGACGCCAGCGTCTCTGACGCGCAGGCCACGCCACCCACCTTCACGGCCAAGCTCAACACCGTCGACGGACGGCGCGTGGCAGCCGGCCGCGACTTCGACTCCCTCGGCGGGCTCAAGAAGCCCGACGAAGTGCTCGTCCTCGACGAATCGGCCGCGAATGCGCTGGCAGCTGGCTTGCAGGGGGCGCAGCTGCAGGTGGCCTCGGTCGAGCAGAAGCCCTACACCCGGCGGCCCTATCCGCCGTTCATGACCTCGACGCTGCAGCAGGAGGCCGGCCGCAAGCTGCGGTTCTCATCGGAACGCACGATGAGCATCGCCCAGCGGCTGTACGAGAACGGCTACATCACCTACATGCGTACCGACTCGACCACGCTGTCGCAGTCGGCCATCAACGCGGCCCGCACGCAGGCCCAGCAGCTCTACGGCGAGGAGTACGTGCACCCGTCGCCGCGCCAGTACACCCGCAAGGTGAAGAACGCCCAGGAAGCACACGAGGCCATCCGGCCCGCGGGCGACGTCTTCCAGACGCCGGGGCAGCTGCACGCCGCGCTGGACACCGACGAGTTCCGGCTCTACGAGCTGATCTGGCAGCGCACGGTGGCTTCGCAGATGGCCGACGCGCGCGGCACCACGCTGAGCCTGCGCATAGCCGGGTCCGCGCGGGGCGGCGAGCAGGTCGTGTTCAACGCCAGCGGCCGCACGATCACGTTCGCCGGCTTCCTCAAGGCCTACGTGGAGAGCCTCGACGAGCAGGCCGGCGGTGAGGCTGATGACGCGGAGAGCCGGCTGCCGAACCTGACGCAGGGGCAGCGGGTCGACGCCAAGGACCTGACGGCCGACGGGCACACGACCAGCCCGCCCGCCCGCTACACCGAAGCCTCGCTGATCAAGGCCCTGGAAGACCTGGGTATCGGTCGGCCGTCGACGTACAGCTCGATCATCAAGACCATCCAGGACCGCGGCTACGTCCACAAGAAGGGCAGCGCGCTGGTCCCGTCGTGGGTGGCGTTCGCCGTCATCGGCCTGCTCGAGCAGCACTTTGCGCGGCTGGTCGACTACGACTTCACCGCGGCGATGGAAGACGAGCTCGACGAGATCGCGGCAGGTAACGAGCGACGGACCAACTGGCTGTCCAACTTCTACTTCGGCGGCGAGCACGGCGTGGACGGCTCGATCGCGCGCGCCGGCGGTCTGAAGAAGCTGGTCGGCGGCAACCTCGAGGACATCGACGCGCGAGTTGTCAACTCCATCAAGCTGTTCGACGATGCGGAGGGTCGCGCGGTCAATGTCCGCGTCGGCCGCAACGGCCCGTACCTGGAGCGCATGGTGGCCGATCCGGACAACCCGGGGGAGCTCAAGCCGCAGCGCGCCAACCTCAACGACGAGCTGACGCCGGACGAGTTGACTCTGGAGCTTGCCGAAAAGCTTTTCGCCACACCGCAAGAGGGCCGTTCGCTGGGTGTCGATCCGGAGACGGGGCACGAGATCCTGGCACGGGACGGCCGCTACGGGCCGTACGTCACCGAGGTGTTGCCCGAGCCGCCGGAGGATCCGGACGCTGGTACGACGGCGAAGAAGGGCAAGAAGCCGACGGGTCCGAAGCCGCGTACCGGATCGCTGCTGCGGTCGATGGATCTGGAGACGGTGACGCTCGAGGATGCGCTGAGGCTGCTCTCGCTGCCGCGTGTGGTGGGCGTCGACCCGGCCAGCGGCGAGGAGATCACCGCGCAGAACGGTCGCTACGGGCCATACCTCAAGCGCGGCACCGACTCTCGTTCGCTGGCCACCGAAGAGCAGATGTTCGACATCACGCTCGAGGAAGCGTTGAAGATCTACGCCGAACCCAAGCGCCGCGGCCGTCAGGGTGCGGCGACCCCGCCGCTGCGGGAACTGGGCAACGATGCGGCCTCGGGTAAGCCGATGGTAATCAAGGACGGCCGCTTCGGCCCCTATGTGACCGATGGTGAGACCAACGCCAGCCTGCGCAAGGGTGACGACGTCGCGTCGATCACCGACGAGCGGGCGTCCGAGCTGCTGGCCGACCGGCGTGCCCGGGGACCGGTCAAGAAGAAGGCGCCGGCCAAGAAGGCAGCGAAGAAGACGCCGGCCAAGAAGACGGCGGCGAAGAAAGCCGCCGCGAAGAAAGCCTGATCAGCGCGAGGACTTCGACACGTCGCCGGGGACCTCGACCTCCGGCGGGCTGACCAGCCCCACCGGCCGGGCCAGCTGGGTCGAGGCGATGCGACCGCGCAGGTTCACCGTCTCGCCGACGTCCCAGCACAGCGCCTCGGAGTCCAGGGCTTCACTGACCGCGATGGCCGATGCCAGGACGTGCCCCTTTTCCAGTTTGGCCAGCTCGGTGAGCCGCGCTGCCTCGTTGACGGGGTCGCCGATCACGGTGTACTCGAAGCGTGCCTGCGCGCCGATGTGGCCGGCGATGGCCCGCCCGGCGGACACCCCGATGCCGAACTCCGTTTCGCCCAGCACCTCGATCAGCTCGTCGTGTAGCTCGCGGGAGGCGGCCAGCGCGGCGCCGGACGCGTCGGGGTGTTCGATCGGGGCGCCGAAGATCGCCAGCGCGGCGTCACCCTGGAACTTGTTGACGAACCCGCCGTGCCGGTTGACGGTGTCGACGACCACGCGGAAGAAGTCGTTGAGCAGGCTGACGACGTCGGCAGCGGGCATGGTGGCTGCCAGGTTCGTCGAGCCGACCAGGTCGACGAACAGCACCGCGACGTCGCGCTCCTGGCCGCCCAGCTCGGTGCCGCGCTCGAGCGCTCGCCTGGCCACGTCTTCACCGACGTAGCGGCCGAACAAGTCCCGCAGCCGCTGCCGTTCGGCCAGGTCGCGCACCATGTCGTTGAAGCCGGCCTGCAGCAGGCCGAGCTCGCTGGCGTCGTAGATCTGCATGTGGGCGTTGTAGTTGCCCCGTTGCACCTCGCCGAGCGCCCATCGCAGCTGCCGTAGTGGGTCGGCGATCGACATCGCGACCAGCACGGTGCTGGAGAGTCCGATCACCAGCGCGACGATCGCGAGCAGCAGGATCGTGGTGATCACCCGGTCGGCTGGTGCGGTGAGGATCTCGAACTTGCTCGCCACCAGGGCGAGCAGGATGGCCACCAGCGGCACCCCGGTGGACAAGACCCACGTCAGCACCTGCCGCAGGATGACTCCGGGTGCGTGGAAGCCTTCGGGCACGCCACCGCGCAGCGCGGCGACCGCCACGGGCCGCAGCACCCGCTCTGACTGCAGGTATCCGATGATGGCGGTGGCGGTGGCGCCCAGTCCGGTCGCGACGGCGACGACGGGCGCGGACTTACTGGCGACAGGCCAGCTGGCGATGATGAACACCACCGAACCGAGGAGCCAGTTCGTGGCGCTGATCAGCGAGCGGTAGAACGGCATCCGCAGCGCCCGCATGCGGGCCACCTCGGTGTCGGTGGGGTCGCGATCGCCGAGCAGCATGTCGCGGCGCTGCCAGCGCATCACCGGGATCAGCATGCGCAGCGTCAGGTACGAGGCCACGGTGAACGACACGAACAGGTAGCCCAGGAAGACCGACAGGTTGTAGGTGGGCAGGTCCTGTAGCTGGATGCGGTCCTCGGGAGGTAACCCGAATCGCAGGAATCCGAGCACCAGCAGCGCGCCGATGATGTCGGCCTGCAACATGCCGAGGGTGAACACCGGCCACGGGGTGCGCGCGACCCAGCGGACGAATGCACGGATTCGTCCCACCTCGATCGCTTCTGCAGCCACGCGTTCACCGTATCGGGCGGACCTGACGGTCACGGGGCCTCTGGGACGGACGTGTCGGTTCGCAGCACTACTGTTATCGGCGATGGCGGGTGTTTTTTCGCGTCTTGTGGGCCAAGACGCTGTGGAGGCGGAGCTGACCGCCGCGGCACGGGCCGCGCGCGGTGATTCCGCTCACATGTCCTCTTCTACAACGGGGGCAGCCGGCGTGGGCACGATGACGCATGCGTGGCTGATGACGGGTCCGCCGGGGTCCGGGCGGTCGGTGGCGGCATTGTGTTTCGCGGCAGCGCTGCAATGCACATCCGACGGTGTTCCCGGGTGCGGGGAGTGCCGCGCGTGCAGCACGACGATGGCGGGCACCCACGCCGATGTCCGCAGGATCATCCCCGAGGGGCTGTCGATCGGCGTCGACGCGATGCGCACGATCGTGCAGATCGCGTCGCGGCGGCCGGGTACCGGCCGGTGGCAGATCGTGGTCATCGAGGACGCCGACCGGCTGACCGAGGGCGCCGCCAACGCCCTGCTCAAGGTAGTGGAAGAGCCGCCGCCGTCGACGGTGTTCCTGCTGTGCGCGCCGTCGGTGGATCCCGAGGACATCGCGATCACGTTGCGTTCGCGGTGCCGGCACATCGCCCTGGTCACCCCGGGGGTCGATGCGATCGCCAAGGTGCTGGTGGAGCGCGACGGCCTGCCGGAGGCCGAGGCGGCGTGGGCGGCGTCGGTGAGCGGCGGCCACGTTGGCCGGGCGCGGCGGTTGGCCACCGATGAGCAGGCCCGGGACAGGCGTCGACGGGCATTGAGCCTGGCGCGTGAGGCGGCGACTCCGTCGCGGGCATATGCCGCGGCCGAGGAATTGGTGTTGACCGCCGAGGCGGAGGCCAAGGCGCTGACCGGGGACCGCAACGAGGCCGAAGCCGACGAGCTGCGCACAGCACTGGGTGCCGGCGGCACGGGAAAGGGCACGGCCGGCACCATGCGCGGCGCAGCCGGCGCCCTCAAGGATCTGGAGAAGCGGCAGAAGTCCCGCCAGACGCGCGCCTCTCGTGATGCGCTGGACCGGGCGCTGATCGACCTCGCCACGTACTTCCGGGATGCGCTGCTGGTGTCGTCGGGCGCCCCGGCGATCGCGGCGAACCACCCCGATATGGCGGACAAGGTGGCCGCGATGGCCGCGCACGCGTCGCCCGCCGCGCTGCTGCGCTGCATCGAGGCGGTGCTCGAGTGCCGCGAGGCGTTGGCGATCAACGTCAAGCCGAAGTTCGCCGTCGACGCGATGGTCGGCACGGTGGGTCAGGCGCTGCGTTCCTGACCGTGCGTGGCTGACCGTTTTGGGCCGACGCCACGCCCTGCCGTAGACTCGTCCCGCCCGACCAGGCCGCCTTAGCTCAGTCGGTAGAGCGATTCACTCGTAATGAATAGGTCGGGGGTTCGATTCCCCCAGGCGGCTCCATATTTCGCGTCAGCCACGGCCCCGGTGGGGTCATCCCAGGGCGGCCATGATCTCCGGAATCGGTCGCAGGTGTTCATCGAGCAGGGTGCTGACCAGGTCGACGTCGTTATCGGCCAGCGCTGCGACGATGGCTCGGTGCTGAGCGTCGATCTCCGGCGCCCGCTGCGGGCGAATCTGCATGGCGCGCACCGCAACTCGTTGCTGGCGTGAACGCAGCGCGTCGTACAGTTCGACCAGCACCGAGTTGCGGTGCGCGTCGACGATCGCGCGGTGGAACTCGCGATCCAGTTGGGCGACGGTGAACCAGTCCTGCTCGCGGCCGGCTTCCTCGATCGCTGATGCCAGGACCGGGAGGGTGACGGGTGCGCCCGCGCCGGCGGCGCACAGCGCGCGTGCGGCGTGGCCTTCGATGAGCCGCCGCGCGGCGTAGACCTCTTCGAGTTCGCGGCCGGTGACGCTGCGGACCTGGGCGCCGCGACGGGGGAGCAGGTCGATGAACCGTTCGGAGTGGAGACGGTGGAATGCCTCGCGCACCGGGGTGCGGGACGTACCCACGGATTCGGAGATCCACGCTTCGTCGAGAAACCGGCCCGCGGGCAGGGTGCCGCGGATGATCTGGTCGCGCACCCATTCGTAGGCACGCTCCCGCGCGGACTGATTCGAGCCGGGCTCGCTGACTGTTATCGACACCGACAACCTCCTCGTGGCCGTCTACATTAGTGGACACACTACGTATACGTGTGTATACAACAGATGTACGTCAAATGTGCCGGCCGCCACAGCGCGGTCCCGAGGAAGGAGAACCGACCCGATGCTCCCGACGACACCTCCCGAACGCCGCTACGCCGTGTGGTTGTCCGGACCGAACACCGCCGCCGCTGAGATAGCCCGTCAGGTCGGGTATGGCGCCGCTGTGCTGGACATCGAACACGGCACCTTCGATCTCGCCGCGCTCGAACACTTCATCCCGCTGTGCAAGGCGATCGGTCTCGAGGTGATCGCCAAGGTGCTCGGCCCCGAACGCGGTCCGATCCAGCAGGCACTCGATTTCGGCGCCGACGTGGTGGCCATCCCGCACGTCGAGAACGCCGCCCACGCCCGCGCCGTCACCGCGTTCGCCAAGTTCCCGCCGCTAGGCGACCGCAGTTTCGCCGGAGGCCGGACATCGGCCTACGGTGGCTTCACCGACGACTGGGTCCGTGACCAGGACTCCCGAACCCGCTGCTACCCGATGATCGAGGACGCAGGAGCCATCGAGCAGATCTCCGACATCCTGGCGCTGGACACCGTCGACGGAGTCTTCATCGGCCCGTCGGATCTGTCCCTGCGCCGCGGCCGGGGCGCCTACACCCGCGACGACGGCGACTTCGACGATCTGGCCCGGGTGGCGGCGGCTGCGAAGGCGGCAGGCAAGCCGTGGCTGCTGCCGGCGTGGTCGTCGGCCGAAAAGCGATTCGCAGTCGAGAACGGTGCCGATCAGCTGGTCCTGACCATGGAGCACGGCGCACTCCTGGCCGGCTTCAGCGCCGCACATGCCGAGGTGGCCGACCTCGACCGCGTGCCGAGCCTCGCCGGGACAGCGCCATGACCGAGACACGGGAGGGCGCAGACGCCGCCGCGCTGCCGTCGGGTCTCGGCCGCACCCGCTGGTACATCGGCGGGCTGCTCGGCGCCGGCATGTTCGTCAACTACATCGACCGCGTCAATCTGTCGGTCGCCACCCCGGCGATCATGGCCGACTTCGACATCTCGGCCGCGCAGATGGGCGTCGTCGCGTCGGCGTTCCTGTGGACCTACGCGATGCTGCAGATGCCCATCGGCACGATCGTCGACAGGATCGGAGTGCCCTGGGTCAACCGCGTCGGCGTGTCGCTGTGGGCACTCGCATCGTTCCTGTCCGCGGCAGCCGGTGGCCTCGGCCTGTTGATCGTCGCTCGCCTGCTGCTCGGCATCGGGGAGGCGCCCGCGGTCCCGGCGGGCTGGAAAGCAATCGGCCAGTGGTTTCCCAAGCACGAACGCGGCACGGCGACTTCAATTTTCGACGGCTGCGCCAAGCTGTCCAACGTCGTCGGCATTCCGATCATGGCGTTCCTCGTCTCGACGTGGAGCTGGCATGCCGCGTTCCTGTTCACCGGTGCGCTGAGCGTCGTGTACCTGGTGGCGTGGTGGCTGCTGTACCGCTCGCCCGCGGCTGCGGTGGCCGAAGGGAAGATGTCGACCGCCGAACTGGATTACCTGCGCGCGGGTGAGGCCGAGGACGAGAACGCCCACGGCGCAGGTTCGCTGGCCGGCGTGGGATATCTGCTGCGTCGCCGCAAGACCTGGGGGTTGGCGTTGGGCTACGCCTCCTATACCTACGCCTACTACGTACTCCTGACGTGGCTGCCCGGTTACCTCGAGAAGGAATTCGGGGTGAACCTGCTCAAGGGCGGCATCTACAGCATGATCCCGTGGCTGGTCGCGGTCATCGCCCAATTCCTGATCGCGGGTGTTCTGATGGATCGCTGGACACGGCGCACCGGCGACATCACCAGGGTGCGGCGGATCGTGTTGGTCACGAGCATGCTGGCGTCCCTGGCCGTCACGGGTGCCGCCTACGCCGACACGATCGAGGTCGCGGTGGTCTTCCTGTCGATCGGTGCCGCCGGGCTGGCAGTGTCGGTGCCGGCGGGCTCGAGCATCGTGTCGCTGATCGCGCCGCACGGCTACACCGGGTCGCTGGCGGGCATCGTCAACTTCGTCGCCAATCTGATCGGCATCGCGGCGCCTATCGTGACAGGTATGGTCGTCGACCGCACCGGCTCCTTCTCGGGGGCCTTCATCGCCACCGGGGTGATCCTGGTCGGCGGAATCTTCTGCTACACAATAGTTCTCGGCCGCATGGACCGGATCTCCGCGCCCGAGACGGGAGACAAGGAGTTCTCATGACGACGTCGGTCACCGTTGCCGTGGCGCAGTTCGCGCCCGGTGAGGACAAGGACGCCAACCTCGAGGCCGTCACCAGCTACGTCACCGACGCGGTGGCACAGGGCGCGAACCTCGTCGTGTTCCCCGAGTACGCGATGTTCACCGCACCCGCCATGGACGAGAGGTTCCTCGCCTCGGCCGAGTCGCTGGACGGCCCGTTCGTGACGGCGCTGCAGGACCTCGCCCGCCGTGAGGGCGTGACGCTCGTCGCGGGCATCAACGAGACCACCGACAGCGCAGATCAGATCCACAACACTCTGCTTGCCGTCGACGACGGCGGCAAGGTCGCGGCCACCTACCGCAAGCTGCACCTCTACGACGCGTTCGGCTACACGGAATCCAGCTTCGTGCGCGCCGGAGCGATCGGCACGCCCGAGACGTTCCGCGTCGGCGCGCTCACCTTCGGCATGCAGACCTGCTATGACCTGCGCTTTCCCGAGGCGACCCGGCGTCTGGTCGACGCCGGCGCCGACGCCGTGCTGATCCCCGCGGAATGGGTGCCCGGCCCGCTGAAGGAGAACCACTGGACCACGCTGGTGCGTGCCCGGGCGATCGAGAACACCATCTACGTCGCGGCCGCCGACCAGTGCGGCGCCCACGGCGCCGGTAACAGCATGATCGTCGACCCGATGGGTGTGCTGCTGGCCTCCCTCGGCGAGGAAGCCGGGGTGGTGTCCGCGGCGCTGAGCCCGGCGCGTATCGAGCAGGTCCGCGCGAAGAACCCGGCGTTGGCGCTTCGCCGGTTCACGGTCGTCGAACGCTGAGGGGTCGAACGCTGAACCCTCAGCGGGGCGCGAGGAACCCGACGGGTCCCGCGGCCACGCACACCGACAGCGCCGCGGTGTTGGCGTGCACGGTGATCGCATCGCCCGCTCCGGGCAGCCGGACGAACACCCGGTTCAGTCCTGGCCGCACCGGCACTTTGACCTCGTCGCCCTCGCTGAGCCGAACCTGCATCGAACCATCGGAATTGGCAAGGTAATTCAGCTCCACGGTCCAGTCAGCCGGCAGCAGTGGCCCGTCGAGTGGCATGCGGACGGGAAGATCGGGTTGCGCGAGGTACCCGCATCGGGGATCGGGGCCGGGACGGATGCTGCGCACCCACGTGACGACGGCCTCGACCAGCCGGCCCGAGGAGTCGAGCATCCTCAGATCTGTTGTCGTGGAGCTGAACTCAGGGCGATCGGGTACCAACGCGAACATGTGCGACGTCAGGTTCTCCGGCGACGCCACCCGCTGCAGCACCAGCGGATCGACCTCCTGGTCCAGCATCGGCGCGCTAGAGGTGGCCGCTGCGGCAGCCAGCCCGGCGCGGGCGTTGAGCAGGTACGCCTTCGTCGGATTGTCGCGCCAGCTGGTCAGGAACGTCGACGTCGAATAGAGGCTGCTGGCCACGACAAGTGTTGTCGCGCAGGCAACCACGGGCCGTAGCCACGGAGCAGAGGGTCGGCGGGCCGGTGCCAGCAGCCCGATCGCGGCGAGCAGTGTCAGCACGACAACGAGGTCGGGTAGATAGCGCAGGGTCTGCGCGAGTTCCAGCGCGGTGAAGCGCGAGGACCGCATCAGATAGATGGGGACCTGGCAGGCCACCGCGTAGCCCAGCGCGACCGCCCACACCACACCAGTGCGCCGCCGCCGCGCCACCGTCACCGCCACCACAGCGGCCAGCGCGACCCAGCCGAGCACCATCACGGCCACCGGCGGGGTGGCCCACGGCGAGGCCGGCGCCCACCGCTGCCACTGCCACGGGCCGCCCACCAGACCGGGCACGATGCCGTGGGTCACGGAGCGCCACAGCAGATCCCACGTCATCGCGAGATCGAAACTCCAGCGCTGCTGGTCCACCACCGCGAGGTAGACGCCCACCCAGGCGGCGGTCAGCGCCAGGCACGCCAGCCACAGGGGTCGGCCGCGGCGCCACACCTGCGCGACGCTCGCCGAGGAGGTCACGTGGCCGTACACCGCGGCGATCGCGAACGCCGTGAACGGGATGATGGCCGCCTTCTCGAAGAACAGCAGGCCACCGAAGAATGCCGCCGTGCCGGGCACCGCGAAGCGGCGGGAACCGGTGCGCACCAACTGGATCGCATCGGCGCACACCCATGCCATCGCGGCGAGCATCGGCAGCGAGTTCAACCCGGCCGCCCACCACGCGAAGCTCGGCACCGCCAGCGGGGTGAACAGCGCGAACGTCAACGGGAGCAACAGCGCCGGACGCCAGCCCAGGATCACGTGCAGCGCGCGCAGCAATGCCAGCGACGCCACCAGCGCCAGCACCACCAGGCTGATCGCCGGGCCGATCCAGTCCAGCGGTGCGATTCGCGTGATGAGCCCGGCCACCAGGAACGCGCCGGGCATGACGTGCCCGTCGTGGTCGTCGAACAGGTATCCCGGCGAGAGCAGCGGCTGAGTGCCGGCGCGGCCGACGAGGATCAGGTCGTCCCAGTAGAAGTAACCGCCGAACGCGAGCACCGCGCGCACGGCCAGATGCAGCGCGATGAGGGCGACGGCAGTGCGGGCGACCCATCTCATGACGACTGCGACTGTAGGTGATGCGCGGCATCCGGGGCCGCCGCCGGTATGGTGGCCCGGTGCGCACACTGGTCACCGGGGCTGCCGGTTTCATCGGATCGACGCTGGTCGACAGGTTGTTGGCCGAGGGCCACTCGGTGGTCGGTGTCGACGATCTGACCTCGGGCCGCAGCGAGAACCTGGGCCCGGCCGAGCGCCACGACACCTTCGATTTCGTCAAAGCCGACATCGTCGACGCCGACCTGGTGGCGCTGGTGGCCGACGTCAAGCCGGAGGTCGTCTTCCACCTGGCCGCCCAGATCTCGGTCAGCCGTTCGGTCACCGAGCCGGTGTTCGATTCCAGCGTGAACGTCGTCGGAACGGTCCGCCTCGCCGAGGCGGCGCGCCTCGGCGGCGTCCGCAAGGTCGTGCACACCTCGTCGGGTGGGTCCGTCTACGGCGCCACGCCCCGCTATCCCACCGACGAGAGCAACCCCCTCGACCCGGCGTCGCCGTATGCGGCCAGCAAGGTCTGCGGCGAGGTGTACTTCGGCATGTTCCGCAACCTGTACGGCCTGGACTGCAGCCACATCGCACCCGCGAACGTGTACGGGCCGCGCCAGGATCCGCACGGTGAGGCCGGTGTCGTCGCGATCTTCTCGCGGGCGCTGCTCGCGGGACGGCCGACGAAGATCTTCGGCGACGGCAGCGACACCCGCGACTACGTGTTCGTCGACGACGTCGTCGACGCGTTCGTGCGTGCCGGCGGCGAGGCCGGAAGTGGGCAGCGGTTCAACATCGGCACCGGTGTGGAGACCTCGACTCGGCAGCTGCACTCCGAGATTGCCGGGGCCGCAGGCACATCCGACGAGCCGGAGTTCCACCCGCCGCGCCTGGGCGACGTGCGCCGGTCCTGCCTGGATAACAGCCGCGCCGGCGAGGTGCTCGGCTGGCAACCGCAGGTCCGGCTCAGCGACGGCGTCGCCCGCACCGTGGACTACTTCCGCAACGAGGTCTGACCGCCGTCCGGCTCGCGGGCGTTCTGCAGAGCCACCGCGCGGGCCAGCCGGGTGTACTTGAGCTCGATGTCCTTGAACCGCATGTACGTCGAGAGCGTCGTGAACGCGAACGCGATGATCAGCACGTACTCCAGCAGATCGGTGCCGCGGTCCACGCCCAGCCAGTTCGCGACGACGGTGGTGTCGTCGGGGCGCAGGATCGCGTAGATGCCGGCGATCACGAACAGCACGTAACCGACCTTCACCCACGCCTTGGACCGGGCGCTGGAGCGTGAGCGCAGCAGGTACACCAGCAGCACCAGCACCGACGCGATCAGCAGGACCTGTATCCAGTTCATCGGGTGGTCCTCCTGCGCAGCAGACCGTCGAAGACGATGTTGACCCCGTTCAGCAACGGTTGGCCCTTGGCTTTCGAATAGTCGGTGTACCGGATGTCGACCGGCACTTCGGCCACCCGCCAACCGTTTTCGTGCGCGAGTGCGATGAACTCGCCGGCGTGGCCCATACCGCTGATGGTCAGGTCGAGTTCGTCGGCGACGCGCCGGTTGAACACCCGCAGCCCGTTGTGGGCGTCGGTCAGACCGAGGCTGCGGTTGCGGCGGCTCAGGATGGCCGCGCTCCGCAGGATCAGCCGCTTGAGCGGAGGGGTCTGGGTCGGTCCGCCGGCGAAGCGGCTCCCGACGACCAGGTCGACCTCGACGGCGCGCAGGTGGTCGATCATCGAGACGACGTCGTCGACGCGGTGCTGCCCGTCGGCGTCGAATGTCGCGAACAGGGCGGCCTCGGGACGCGCGCGGGCGTACTCGACACCGGTCTGGATGGCCGCGCCCTGCCCGAGATTGACCGGGTGGGTGATGACGTGTGCGCCGGCGCGCAGCGCGGCGTCCCCGGTGCCGTCGGTGCTGCCGTCGTCGACGCAGACCACGTTGGCGAACACCGCGCGCACCTCACCGATGACGTCCTCGATCACGGTTGCCTCGCGATAGGCGGGGATCACGATCCACACGTCGCGGCGCTGGTCGGAGGTGTCCGGGGACATGATGGGCAACAAAGTACACGCTCTAGCGTGGCGAAACCTTGGCAAGGGCGACCAGGTGAACGGCGATGCCCAGCAGCGGGCCGCACAGCAGGGCCACCACGGTCCGCACCTCGAGCTCGAGCGGTAGAGCCAGTAGCGCTGCCGCGGCGACGGTCGCCGACACCCAGCCGACGGCGTAGGCGCGGTGCAGGGCCGCGGCTACTGCTGCTGCCCCGGTGAGGGTGAGCAGCGCGATCATCACCGCCGCGGCGGTCAGCCAGCCGAGCAGCACCCCGTCGGCGACGTAGTCGGGGCCGAAGGCCTCCCGCAGCAGCCACGGCCCGAACGCGGCGGCCGCGGCCACGCCGACCGCACCGAGCACCAGCACGGCGGCGGCGGGGACGATCAGTGCCCGCAGCCGGTGTGCCCGCTGGTCGACGAAGTGGGCGATCAGATTGCCCTGCATCGCGGTCAGCGGCACCAGCAGCGGTGCGCGCGTCAGCGTGACGGCCAGGATCACCACGCCACCGGCTGCGCCGAGATCACCCGAGGTGGCCTTGAGCAGCACCGGAAAGCCCATCACCAGCACGGCGCTGGCCCCGGCCGCGGCGATCGAGTGCCCGGCGCCGCGCAGGAACGTCGCGGTGGTGCCCGGGGTGTGCACGCGTGCGGCGGCGCGGGTGACGGGGGAGCCGGCCAGCATCAGCAGCCAGCCGACCGATCCGGCGACGGTCGCCCACAGATAGCCGCCGAGCCCCCAGCCCAACGCGAAACTGGCCCCGGCCACCGCGACCCGGAGCAGCGCGTCGGCGACCATCAGCGCGCCGTACTCCGACCAGCGGTCGCCCCCGGCCAGCAGACCGAGCAGCGTGGTGTGCACGCAGAACCCCGCCAGTCCCGCGGCGAGCAGGACCACGCTGAGCAGCCGGGCGTCGGCGAAGACGTGCCCGGCCCACAGCGGTGCGGTGACGGCGATGGCGGCCGCGGCGGCCAGGCCCACCCCGGTGCCGATGCGCACCGGGCGGGTGCGCTGGCCGCCGGGGGCGACCGTCCTGGCCTCCCGCACCTCGCGTGTCGTCTCCTGTAGCAATCCGAACGCCGCACCGCTGGCCAGGCCGAAAGCGCCCCAGAACACCCCGAACACCGAGAAGCCGGCGGGCTCGAGGTCGCGGGCGGCGAGGTAGAGCACGGCGTACCCGCACAGCGCCGACACCGCGGTGGCCGCCCCGACGCGCACGACGCTGCTGCGCGTGACGGCGCCGGGGCCGACGGTGGCGTCGGTCACGGGTCCAGCGACGGGACGTCGGTCTCGTACAGCCAGGCCGCCCACAGCGGGCGCAGCGACGTGTCGGCGTAGCCGGCGGCCAGGCCGATGAAGTCGTCGGTGACGACGCTCGCGTGCCGGTGCCTCGTCGTCCAGTCCTTGAGCAGGGCGAAGAAGTTCTTGTCGCCCAGCGCTTTTCGCAGTGCGTGCAGGGTGAGCGCACCCCGCTTGTAGACGCGGTCGTCGAACATGTCGCGCGGCCCGGGGTCGGCGAGTACCAGATTGTGCGGGGAGTGGGTCAGCCGGTGGTGGTAGTGCCGCGCCCACTCGTCGGCGCTGCGCTGCCCGCAGTGTTCGGACCACAACCATTCGGCGTAGCAGGCGAATCCCTCGTGCAGCCAGATGTGGCGCCACCGCTGGACGGTGACGGAGTTCCCGAACCACTGGTGGGCGAGTTCATGGGCGATCAACCGTTCGGCGCCACGCTGCCCGTCGCAGTGGTTGGCGCCGAAGATCGAGATGCCTTGTGCCTCCAGCGGGATCTCGAGCTCGTCGTCGGTGATCACCACGGTGTACCCGGTGTCGAGCGGGTAGGGGCCGAAGAGCTTGGTGAACAGCTTCATCATCTGGCCCTGCCGGCCGAAGTCGTGGGCGACGGTGTCGCGCAGCCGCTCCGGGGCGACCGCGTGGATCGACACCCCGTTCTTGGCGATGCGGTGCCGCTCGTAGGGTCCGATCTGCAGCGTGATCAGGTACGTCGACGTCGGTTCGGCTTGCTCGTAGGTCCACGTCGTCATCGCCGCCCGCACCCGCTTGTGTAGCAGCTTTCCGTTGGCCAACGCGAAATACGGGCTTTCCGTGCTGATCTGGATGCCGAAGCTGGCCTTGGCGCTGGGGTGGTCGTCACAGGGGAACCACGACGACGCACCGTTGGGCTGGCCCGCCACCAGTGCGCCCTCGGTGAGCTCCTCGAATCCGACCTCGCCCCACAGGGATCGGACCGGGCGGGGGGTTCCCCCGTAGCGCACGACGATCGTCATCGCCGCACCGGCACGCAGCCGATCGGTCAGGCCGATGTGCAGCTTGCCGTTCGAGGTGCGGAAGTTGTTGGGGCGCTTGCCGTTCACCGTCACCTTGGAGACCGACAGAGCCGCGGACAGATCGAGGGTGAAGGTCTGCAGTTCGGCGAGCGTGGCCGCGGTGATGGTGGCCGTGCCGGTCAGCCGGTTGATCGCCACCTTGTATTCGAGGTCGAGCTCGTAGCGCGACACCCGGTAGCCGAAGTTGCCGGTGCCGGGCAGGTAGGGGTCGATGACCGGCGGGGACCCCAGCTTGCGCGCCTGTTTGCGTGCCCTCACGCCGCCGCCGGCTTCTTCTTGCCGCCGGTGTCCGCGCGTTTCTTGCGCGGCGGCAGCCACGGCGCGATCGGGTTGCCCTGCCAGCGGGTCGACGGCGGCACCTCGTCGCCGCGCACCACCAGCGAGGCCGGGCCGACGGTGGCGCCTGCGCCCAGCCGGGCCGCGGGCAGCGCCACGCAGTGCGGTCCCAGCGTCGCGCCGGCCTCCAGCACCACGGTGTCCATCCGCATGATGCGGTCGTGGAACAGGTGCGTCTGCACCACGCAGCCGCGGTTCACCGTCGCGCCGTCGCCGAGCGTCACCAGGTCGGCCTCGGGCAGCCAGTACGTCTCACACCACACTCCGCGTCCGATCGTCGCGCCCAGTCCGCGCAGCCACAGGTTCATCACCGGTGTACCCGACGCGGCCCGGGCGAACCACGGCGCCGCGACCGTCTCGACGAAGGTGTCCGACACCTCGTTGCGCCACACGAACGACGACCACAGCGGATGTTCGATCGCGGTGATCTGGCCCACCAGAAGCCATTTCGCTGCGACCGCGATCCCGCCGGCGATCGCGCCCGCGGCCAGCAGCACCACCCCCGTCAGCAGCGCGGCGCCCAGCCAGCCGAAGGTCCCCGCCAGCGACTGTGCGGCCAGCAGTACGCCGACGCCGATCGCGAACGTGACGACGACGGGTACGAACCGGAACGTCTCGACCGCCGCGCGCAGCACCCGCAGCCGCGTCGACGGGTGGAACGTGCGCAGCGCGTCGGCGGCGGTCGGCTGGCGGCGCAACCGCATCGGCGGGCTGCCCAGCCACGACGAGCCGGCCTTCGCCTTGTGCGGGGTCGCCGAGAGCACCGCGACCAGCCCGTCGTCAGGCACTCGGCGGCCCGGCTGCGTGATGCCGGAATTGCCGAGGAACGCGCGCTTGCCCACGGTTGCCCGGGCCACGTGGATCCAGCCGCCGCCCAGCTCGTAGGAGGCGACCATCGTGTCGTCGGCGAGGAACGCGCCGTCCTCGACGACGGTGAACTTGGGGATCAGCAGCGCGGTCGAGATCTCGGTGCCCTTGCCGATCTTCGCGCCCAGCAGGCGCAGCCACCACGGTGTCGCCAGCCCGGCGTAGATCGGGAACAGGTAGGTGCGTGCCCCGTCCATCAGCCGCTCGGTCGCCCACAGCTGCCACCCCGACCGACTGCGCACCGGGTGGTAGCCCTCGTGCAGGCCGACGGCGAGCAGGCGCACCCCGACCACGGTCAACGCGGCGTAAACGAGCATTGCCGCCGCGGTCGCCGGCACCGTCCACGCCAGGGCGGGCAGCAGCGCGTCACGCACGGTCGTCGTGCCCTGCACTGCCCAGCCGATCACGGCGAGCCCGGCGGCCAGCGCCGAGAGGGGCAGAGCGCCCAGCAGCATCGAGGTCACGCCGTAGACCGCCACCCACACCGGGGCCCGCGGCGGCCGGTGATCGGGCCACGGATGCTTGGCCTTGCCGGACTTCACGGCCGGCGAGCCCTTCCAGTACTGCCCGTTCTTGACCTTGCCGACGACACCGGAACCCGGTGCCACATCGGCGTTCTTGCCGACGACCGCGCCGGGCAGCAGTGTGGTGCGCGCACCGATGGTCGAGTCGTTGCCGATCGTGATGGGGCCGACGTGGAACAGGTCGCCGTCGATCCAGTGCCCGGTCAGGTCGACCTCGGGTTCGATCGAGCAGCGGTGCCCGATCCGCAACATCCCGGTGACGGGCGGTGCGGAATGCAGGTCGACCCCGCTGCCCACCGAATTGCCCAGGGCGCGTGCGTAGTACACCAGCCAGGGGGCGCCGGCCATGTTCTCCGCGCCGCTGGCGTCGGCGAGCCGCTCGGCCAGCCAGATGCGCAGGTGTACCGATCCGCCGCGCCGGTAGGTGCCGGGTGTCAGCGTGCCGACGAGGATGCGTGCGCCGAGCACCGCGATGCCCATCCGCCCGGGCGGGGAGACGAACAGGACGAAGCCGGCGAGGATCCACCACCAGCTCAGCGGCCGCGCCCATCCCACCAGATCGGTCGCGGCGGCGAGGTTGTTGGCCGCGGCCAGCCACACCACCCACTGCATGCCGGTCAGCGTGGCCAGCGGCAGTGTCAGCGCCACCTGGACGGCCTGCGTCAGCCGCGCCACGGGACGCACGGTGCGGGTCTCGACGGCCGGCGGCGGTTCCAGCTCGTCAAGGTAGCCCGCGAGCGATCCCAGGCGGGGATGGTCGTAGAGGTCGGCGACGGTGACCTGCGGGTAGCGCTGGCGCAGCACCGCGATCAGCTGGGCGGCACTCAGTGATCCACCGCCGAGGGCGAAGAAGTCGGCGCCCGGGCCGTCGACCGGGGCGGCGAGCACGTCGCGCCACAGCCCGGCCAGCCAGCCGAGCGTGCCGCCGAGCTCGGGCGCCGCGTCGTCCTCGCCGCCGCCGACGGGCCAGGGCAGTGCGTCGCGGTCGACCTTGCCGGACGTGCGGGTCGGCAGCTCGTCGACGACCACCAGCCGCGGCACCAGCGCCGCGGGCAGTGACTCGCTCAGCCGGGCACGCGCAGACGCCAGGTCGAACGCGCCACCGGGTGCCGCGACGACGTAGCCGACGAGCAGCGGGGTGCCGCTCGCGGTGCGGCGGACGGCGGCCGCACCGCCGCTGACCCCGGGCAGGTGCACGAGCGCGGTGTCGACCTCGCCGAGTTCGATGCGCCGGCCACCGACCTTGACCTGGTCGTCGGCGCGCCCCATGAAGTAGAGCCCGTCGTGTTCGAGGCGGACCAGGTCCCCGCTGCGGTAGGCGCGACTCCACGCGAGAGTTGGCATGGCGGCGTACTTCTCGGCGTCCTTCTCGGGGTCGAGGTAGCGCGCCAGGCCGACCCCGCCGATCACCAGCTCGCCGACCTCGCCGGGGTGCACCGGGGTGCCGTCGGCGCCGACGACCGCGAGGTCCCACCCGGGCAGCGGCAGCCCGATGCTCACCGCGCCGGTCCCAGTCAGCTGCGCAGCGCACGCGACCACGGTCGCCTCGGTGGGGCCGTAGGTGTTCCACACCTCCCGGCCCTCGACCGCGAGGCGCGCGGCCAGCTCCGGCGGGCATGCCTCGCCGCCGAAGATCAGCAGCCGCACCGCTTCGAGCGCCTCGGCGGGCCACAGCGAGGCCAGCGTCGGCACGGTGGAGACCACGGTGATGTCGCGCGACACCAGCCACGGCCCCAGGTCCATGCCGCTGCGCACCAGCGAGCGCGGCGCGGGCACCAGGCAGGCGCCGTGCCGCCACGCCAGCCACATCTCCTCGCAGGAGGCGTCGAACGCCACCGACAGCCCGGCCAGCACCCGGTCACCAGGACCGAGCGGGTTGTCCTGCAGGAACATCTCGGCCTCGGCGTCGACGAAGGCGGCCGCGTTGCGATGGGTGACGGCGACACCTTTGGGGGTGCCGGTCGATCCGGAGGTGAAGATGATCCAGGCGTCGTCGCGGCTCAGCGGGGCGGCTGCCCGCCATCCGCGCGACGTTCCGGGGCCACGGATCAGGCCGCGTTCGGTGATCACGCCGACGACCTCAGCTTCGGTGAACACCAGTTCAGCGCGTTCGGGTGGGTCGTCGGCGTCGACGGGAACGTAGGCCGCGCCCGCGGCGAGGGTGGCCAGGATCGCGACGTAGAGCGCGTAGGTACCCGACGGCATCCGGATGCCGATCCGATCACCGCGGCCGATGCCGCGCGCGGCCAGCCACGCCACGCTGTCCTCGACGTCGGCGATCAGTTCGGCGTAGGTGAGCTGCACGGTGCCGTCGTCCAGAGCGGTCGCATCGGGATGGCGCCGTGCGGTGTCGTGGAGGATGTCGATCAGCGTGCGCGCCGGCGGAGCCTGCGGGGACAACAGATACTGCCGGGGGATCTCCGAGGTTGGATCCGGTGCCGTCACGGGTACAAACTACTCATTGCGCGAGGCCACTTCTCGCCGTCGGGGGGCCGCTGATTCGCGTGTCGACGGCCCGACTGGCAGAATCACCCGCTTGGAGGGGAGTATTCCTTCGCCACAGTGTCGTCATCACGTCGCCCGCGTACGGGCGACCGGTGCTGCGGGCCGGATGCCGGGAGCGGCTGCGGTGGAAGAGACCTCCGGCGTTGACTTGACGACCGGAGGTTAGATGAACGTCAGTGCTCTCGAGTGGGGGATCACGCTCAGCGTGACCATCGCGATCCTGCTCTTCGATGTGATCGTGATCGGGCGTCGCCCGCACGAGCCGTCCAAGCGGGAAACCGGTACCGCGCTGACGATCTACGTCGGCCTCGCGATCGCGTTCGGGATCTGGACCTGGTTCTTCCACGGCAGCCAGTACGGCGTCGAGTTCTTCGCGGGCTGGCTCACCGAATACAGCCTGTCGGTGGACAACCTGTTCATCTTCTTGATCATCATGGCGAGCTTCAAAGTGCCGCGGGTGTATCAGCAGCAGGCCCTGCTGGTCGGCATCATCCTCGCGCTGATCTTCCGCGGCATCTTCATCGCTCTCGGCGCCGTCGCGATCGAGCAGTTCTCCTGGGTCTTCTACCTGTTCGGCGCGTTCCTGGTCTACACGGCGATCAAGCTGGTGCGGGACACCGACCACGACGACGACGGCGAGAACGGCGTGGTCCGCTTCGCGCAGAAGCACCTGAAGTTCACCGATCAGTGGGACGGCCTGAAGCTGTGGGTGAAAGAGAGCGGCGCCGGACGGCTGATGACGCCGATGTTCCTTGTGATCATCGCTCTCGGCACCACCGACCTGCTGTTCGCGCTGGACTCGATCCCCGCGATCTACGGCCTGACCCGCGAGCCGTATCTGGTGTTCGCGGCCAACGTGTTCGCGCTGATGGGTCTGCGGCAGCTGTACTTCCTGCTCGGTGACCTGCTCAAGCGGCTGGTGTACCTGTCGCAGGGGCTCGCGTTCATCCTGGGCTTCATCGGCGTGAAGCTGCTGCTGCACGCGCTGCACGAGAACGAGGTGCCGTTCATCAACGGTGGCGAGCCGCTCAAGGTGCCGGAGATCCCGACGCTGGCCAGCCTCGGCGTGATCGTCGTCACCTTGCTGATCACCACGGCGGCGAGCCTCTACAAGACCCGGGTGCACGACGCCCGCAAGAACGGCGACAGCACAGCCGGCGAGACGGCTCAGGATCCCGCGGACCCCGCGGCCGACACGTCGCGCTGATTCCCTTGCGATCGCGCTGATCCCAAGGGGGACGGCGGCGCCGCGCGGTGGTTAGCGTGGCCGGATGCGGATCTTTCTCGACGACGATGCCGGGGTGCGGGAACTCACCGATGGCGGTCAGCCCGTCATCCGCGTGTCCGCGCCCGACTTGCAGCGGGCTCGGCAGGTCCGAGCGCGGATCCGGTCGGGCCCCGGCAATGCTGCCGTGATCCTCGACGTCACGGTCGCGGTCGCGCGGGACTTCCGGGCGGCGCGCGGCGCATTCGGTGAATTGGGGGCCCAGGCCGGCGACACCATCCGCTACGCGGGCACCGTCGCCGGGCTGGTCGGGCTCATCGACGACATCGAGACCGCCGGGGTGGCCGACGGCGTGACGCTGATCGGCGCGTCGACGCAGCAGGATCTCGATCGCATCGGACGTGACGTGCTGCGGGCCCTGGCGGCCCGCCATCAGGCCCGCGCGTCCTGAAGCGCCTCGTCGATCAGCCGGGCGTAGCGCAACGAGCGGCTCGTGCCCGTCGTCCCCGCCCCCATCTTGTTCATCACGTACGCGAAGGTGGCCCGGCGGTCGAGGTCCATCACGACCAGCGAGCCGCCCCAGCCGCCCCACCAGCAGACCCTGCCTGAGGGGACGGCGGGCACGCTCTCGGGCGTCGGCAATCCGAAGCCGAGACCGAAGCGCAGCGGGATGCCGAGCACCAGGTCGGTGCCGTGCGACTGCTCGGCGAAGATCTTCTCGATGGTGGCCGGGGAGAGCACCCGGACGCCGTCGACAATGCCGCCCAGCGCGATCGGCCGCAGCGCACGCACCAGACCGCGTGCGTTGCCGTGGCCGTTGGCGCCGCCGATGTCGGCGCGGCGCCAGGGCGCGGTCTCGGCGACCGCCACACCGTAGGCGCCGGGCGGGAACGCCGCGAACGTCCGCACCGCGGGATGGTCGGGGCCGAGCCGGTCCAGGCCGCGGTCGCGCGGTGGGGGAGCGAGGAGTTCGGCGATCCGCGGCTCGTCGTCGTCGTGCGCGCCGATCTGCACGTCGGCGTGCAGTGGCTGTGAAATACGGTCGCGAACAAAGTCTTTGAGTGACTGGCCGGTGATGCGGCGGATCACCTCGCCGATCAGGTGGCCGTAGTTCATCGCGTGGTAGCCCGACGCCGTGCCTAGCTCCCACCACGGGGCCTGGTGCGCCAGATGGGTGGTGGCGCGCTCCCAGTCGTAGATGTGCTCGACCTCGAAGGGCACCTGCCAACCCGACACGCCTGAGGTGTGCGAGAGCAGGTGGCGGACACGGATGCCGTCTTTGCCGTTGGCCCCGAACTCCGGCCAGTACCTGGTGACCGGCGCGCCGGGATCGAGGTCGCCGGTGTCGACGAGCAGCAGCGCGGCCAGCGCGGTCAGCGTCTTGGTGCACGACCAGAAGTTGACGATCGTGTCCTGTTGCCAGGCAACGGTTTCGGCGCGATCGGCGAAGCCGCCCCAGATGTCGGCGACCAGTTCACCGTCGACGTCGACGGCCAGCGACGCACCCAGTTCCTCGTCTGTGCCGATCTCCTCGGCCAGAGCGGCGGCGAGGCGGTCGAAGCGGGGTTCCCAATGACCGTGCACGGCGCCATGCATAGCGCCGAGCCTATGTGGTCCCAGCGGTCACCAGTTGTCGTAACCGCCCTCGGGTCCGAGCATGCGTTCCAGCCGGGTGCGGTTGATCCTGGCCAGTTCGTTGCGCACGATCTTGCGCTCGGTCTCGTAGTCGTTGAGCAGCCGGTCGCCCATCGTGGCCAGCACGGTCTCGGCGCTGTAGCCGTTGACGTACATCACGAAGCCGAAGCCGAAATGGTCGAGGTAGGTCTTCGACGCGTCGGCCAACCGGGCCATCATCTCGGGGCGCGCGTCGGCAATGGCGCACTGCTCGGCCGCGGACTTCTCGCTGCCGGGCCGTCGTCCGACGTCGGGGTAGGCCTGCAGGATTGAGTCGATCGAGTCCTCGCCGAGCGCGAAGAGCAGCGAGTCGGCGCAGCGGAACAGCTGGTCGTGGGTCTGGAACGGGCGTTGCCTGGCCAGGTCGGCGGCCAGCGGCACGCTGGAGCAGCATTCGTAGACGGCGTGCACGGCGCGGCGCATCGGCAGCGCGTTGAACGCTTCCAGACCGATTCCCTGATGCAGCAGCACACCGCAATGATCGAACGGGCAGACGGCGGGCACGTAACGCCGTGTTACGGCCAGGTCAATTCCGGCGTGGGGACCCCGAGATGTAGGGGAAAGCTAGTGGCCCTCGGTCTTGGCCCGCTCGATCGAGCGGTTCACCTCGGCCTCGGCCTCCTCGCGGCCCACCCAGTCCGCGGCGTGCACGAACTTGCCCGGCTCGAGGTCCTTGTAGTGCACGAAGAAGTGCTTGATCGCGTCGAGCTCGAACTCCGACACGTCGCCGATGTCCTGGATGTGGTCCCACCGCGGGTCGGCGAGCACGCACAGCACCTTGTCGTCGCCGCCCTTCTCGTCGGTCATGCGGAACATGCCGACCGGGCGGGCCTCGACGATGCAGCCCGGGAACACCGGCTCGGGCAGCAGCACCAGCGCGTCCAGCGGATCGCCGTCCTCGCCGAGGGTGTCCTCGATGTAGCCGTAGTCGGTGGGATAACCGAACGCGGTGAACAGGTAGCGGTCCAGCTTCACCTTGCCGCTGTCGTGGTCGACCTCGTACTTGTTGCGTGAACCCTTCGGGATCTCGATGAGAACGTCGAACTGCACCGGGAGGCTCCTTACGCATGGCGGTCGATCAACAGGCCGGAACCACCTTAATGGGGAGCGATACCCTGCACTACGGGGGTGCTTCGGTAATCGAGTGACAGGGGAACCATGCGGCCGACTCGATGGCGGCGGTCCACGTACGCCCTGGTCGGCCTCGCCGTGGTGGTCGTGGTGGCCGTTCTGGTGGTGGCGGCCGCGCTGGTCGTCGGCAAGCAGCCGTCGCAGGCTGTGGCCGTCAAGGCCGCACCGGCGCCCGCGACCGCGGATCCCGGCGTGGTTCCCGTGCCCGACACCGCTGACGCACCGACGCCCGCCGGTCTGGCCGGCGTGCTGCGTCCGGTGCTCGCCGATCCGAACCTGGGCCAGTTCACCGGGCGCATCACCGATGCGATCACCGGCGACGAGCTGTGGTCCCAGGGCCCGCATGTGCCGATGCAGCCCGCCTCGGTGAACAAGATGCTCACCACCGCCGCGGCGTTGCTGACGCTGGACCGCGACGCCCGGCTGACGACGAAGGTGGTGGCCACCTCGCCCGGGACCGTCGTCCTCGTCGGCGGAGGCGACCCGACGTTGTCGGCCGCGCCGCGCGGCACCGACACGTGGTACCGGGACGCCGCCCGGATCGTCGACCTCGCCGACCAGGTGCGCCGCAGTGGGACGACCGTGCGCACCGTCGCGGTCGACGTCAGTGCCTACAGCGGCCCGACGATGGCGCCGGGCTGGGATCCGCTCGACATCGACGGTGGTGACATCGCTCCGATGGAGTCGGTGATGCTCGACGGTGGCCGCACCCAGCCCGTCACCGTCGACTCGGCACGCTCGCGGACCCCCGCGCTCGATGCCGGCCGCGCGTTGGCCGTCGCGCTCGGTGTCGACCCGCTGAAGGTGACGGTGTTGCCGTCGGCAGCCCGGGGGCGAGAGATCGCCTCGGTCCAGTCGCCCCCGCTGATCCAGCGGCTGCGCGACATGATGAACGCCTCGGACAACGTGATGGCCGAGTCGACGGGCCGCGAGGTCGCCGAGAAGACGGGCCGCCCGCAGAGCTTCTCCGGCGCGGTCAGCGCCGTGCTCGATGCGCTCGACGACGCAGGGATCGACACCGGCGAGGCGCGGCTGCTGGATTCCAGCGGGCTCTCGGTCGACGACCGGCTGACCGCCGAGACGCTCGATGAGGTCGTCGGTGCGGCCGTCGGTGACGATCACCCCCGGCTGCGTCCGCTCGTGGACCTGCTGCCGATCGCCGGCGGCAGCGGCACCTTGTCGAACCGCTACCTCGACGACGCCGGTCGCGGCGCCGCGGGTTACCTGCGCGCCAAGACCGGGTCGCTGACCGCCACCAACTCCCTGGCCGGCTTCGTGACCGACTCCAACGGCCGGGTCCTGACGTTCGCGCTGCTGTCCAACCAGGCCGGCCCCAGCGGGCGCACCGCGCTGGACGCGTTCGCCGCGACGCTGCGGTCGTGCGGGTGCCGCGCATGAGCCAGACGTTCTCGGTCGGCAGCGCGGTGGACTGGAACCTCGCCGCCTCGTTCGGTGGCAAGCTGGCTCGCCCCGAGCCGCCGGCCAGCGACTACACCCGCACACAGGTGATCGCGCAGCTCGCCGATGCGGCGCGCGCGGCCGAGGTCCCGGTGCGCGACGTGACAGGTCTGGCCGAAGGGGCGGACATCCCGGAGGCCCGGATCGTGAACCGGCCGGAATGGATTCGCGCAGCCGCACATTCGATGCGGGCGATGACGGGTGGGGGCGCCGACTCGAAGCCGCGCGCGATCAGCGGGCGGATCGCCGGGGTGCAGACGGGCGCGGTGCTGGCGTTCGTGTCGTCGGGGATTCTGGGGCAGTACGACCCCTTTGCTTCCGGTGGGCAGGAGCGCAGCGACCCGGGAAATGGCACAGCCGGCGGCGAACTGCTGCTGGTCTATCCGAACGTCATCGCGGTCGAGCGGCAGCTGCATGTGCAGCCGGCCGACTTCCGGATGTGGGTCTGCCTGCACGAGGTCACCCATCGTGTCCAGTTCCGCGCCAACCCGTGGCTGGCCGGGCACATGTCCGACGCGCTCGGGGTGCTGACCCAGGATGCCGGCGACGACGTGACGCAGGTGGTGGGCCGGCTGGCCGACTACCTCCGGCAGCGCCGTTCCGACCAAGCGGCAGAAGCGAATTCGGCAGGCATCCTTGGTCTGGTGCGTGCGGTGCAGTCCGAGACCCAACGTGAGGCCCTGGACCGGTTGCTGGTGTTGGGCACGCTCCTGGAAGGCCACGCCGATCACGTGATGGACGCGGTGGGGCCCGCGGTCGTGCCGTCGGTGGCCACGATTCGCCACCGGTTCGACCAACGCCGACAGCGGCGCCAGCCGCCGGTGCAACGGCTGCTGAGGGCGCTGCTCGGCATCGACGCCAAGATGGACCAGTACACCCGTGGCAAGGCGTTCGTCGACGCCGTGGTGTCGACGGTGGGCATGGCCCGGTTCAACACGATCTGGACCGGCCCGCACACCCTGCCGCTGCCCGAGGAGATCGACGAGCCGCAGCGATGGATCGACCGGGTGCTGTAGCGCAGCTGCGCGTCGCGCTGCGCCGGTTCGTCGCCGAACACGATGTCGACGGTGAGCACTGGTGCGTCGCGCTGTCGGGAGGGCCGGACTCGCTGGCGCTGACCGCTGTGGCCGCGCAATTGCGGCCGACCACCGCGCTGATCGTCGACCACCGGCTGCAGGCCGGCTCCGGCACCGTCGCCGCGACGGCTCGTGACCAGGCGATGGCGCTGGGATGCGTTGATGCGCAGGTGGTTTCGGTAGGCGTCGGCTCCGCTGGCGGCCCGGAGGCAGCGGCGCGTGCCGCGCGGTACGAGGCGCTGGAGCACGCGCGTGCGGGGGCGCTGGTGCTGCTGGGCCACACGCTCGACGATCAGGCAGAGACGGTGCTGCTGGGTTTGGGCCGCGGATCGGGCGCGCGTTCGATCGCCGGCATGGTGGCCTACGACGCGCCGTGGTGCCGGCCGCTGCTCGGTGTGCGTCGCAGCGTCACCCACGCCGCGTGCGCCGAGTCGGGGCTGACTCCGTGGCGGGATCCGCAGAACGACGACCCGCGGTTCACCCGGGTGCGGCTGCGCACCGAGGTGCTGCCGTTGCTCGACGACGTGCTGGCCGGCGGTGTCGCCGAGGCGCTGGCCCGGACGGCCACCGCGCTGCGGGAGGACACCGACGCGCTCGACGCCATCGCCACCGATATCGCCACCGATATCGCGGTCGGCGCGGATCTCGCGGTGGCGACGCTGACGGTGCTGCCCGCCGCGGTGCGCCGCCGCGTGATCCGGCGCTGGCTGCTCGAGGGTGGCGCGGCCGGCCTGACCGATGCGCAGATCCGGTCGGTCGACGCGCTGGTGACCGCGTGGCGCGGGCAGGGTGGGGTCGCGGTTCCGAGTGCGATGACGCGGCGTCGGCTGTTCGCGGGCCGCCGTGGCGAGGTGCTGACGCTCTACCGCGAGCCGGTCGCCGACTGAGCACCGCTACTCTCTAGGGCGTGCCTGCGCATGGGGAGTTGTATCCCGGGGACATCAAGTCGGTGTTGCTGTCGGAAGAGCAGATCCGCGCCAAGACCGCCGAGCTCGCCGAGCTGATCGCCGCCGATTACCCGACGCCGGGGGACGGGCAGCAGGATCTGCTGCTGATCACCGTTCTCAAGGGCGCGGTCATGTTCGTCACCGACCTGGCCCGGGCCATCCCGCTGCCCACGCAGCTGGAGTTCATGGCGGTCAGTTCGTACGGCTCCTCGACGTCGTCGTCGGGGGTGGTGCGCATCCTCAAAGACCTCGATCGCGACATCAACGACCGCGACGTGCTGATCGTCGAGGACATCGTCGACTCCGGGCTGACGCTGTCGTGGCTGCTGCGCAACTTGGCCACCCGTCACCCTCGGTCCCTGCGCGTGTGCACGCTGTTGCGCAAGCCCGAGGCCGTGCGCGCCGACGTCGACATCACCTACATCGGCTTCGACATCCCCAACGAGTTCGTCGTCGGCTACGGCCTGGACTACGCCGAGCGCTACCGGGACCTGCCCTTCATCGGCACGCTCGACCCCAAGGTCTACGAGTCCTGACTCCTCAACCCGCCCACACCGACGTTTGGGCGGGAAAGCGCGAGAAGTTCTCGCCATTTCGTCGATCTGGACGCAGGATCGAAGCCATGACCGACACCGCGTTGCGCATCTGCCCCTTCTGCGAGGCCACCTGCGGCCTGACGCTGACCATCGATGCCGGCCGCGTGGTCGGCGCCCGGGGCGACCGCGACGACGTGTTCAGCGCAGGCTTCATCTGCCCCAAGGGTGCGAGCTTCGCCGAGCTCGACAACGACCCCGACCGGTTGCAGGCGCCGCTGGTGCGACGCGACGGTGTGCTGACCGAGGCGACGTGGGAGGAGGCGTTCGCCGCGGCCGCCGACGGGCTGGGTGCAGCGATCCGTGAGCACGGCGGTGCCTCGGTGGGCCTGTATCTGGGAAACCCCAACGCGCACACGGTCGCCGGCGCGCTGTACCCGCCGCTGATCATCCGCGGCCTCGGCACCCGGCAGGTGTTCTCGGCGAGCACGCTTGACCAGATGCCCAAACACGTCTCGCTGGGACTGATGTTCGGCAGCCCGGTGGCATTCACGGTGCCCGACCTCGACCGCACCGACTACCTGGTGATCATCGGCGCCAACCCGCTGGTCTCCAACGGCAGCGTGGCCACCGCCCCCGACTTCGGCGGCAAGATGCGCGACATCCGCAAGCGGGGCGGCCGGATCGTCGTCATCGACCCGGCCCGCACCCGCACCGCCGACCTCGCTGACCGCCACCTGTTGCCGCGCCCCGGCACCGACGCCGCTCTGCTGTTCGCCGTCGTGAACGTGCTGTTCGACGAGGACCTGGTGACGCTCGAAGACGTCGAAGACCACCTCGCCGGACTCGACGACGTGCGGGCCGCCGCACGCGACTTCGCCCCCGACGCCGTCGCCGACTACTGCGGCGTCGACGCCGACGAGATCCGCACTCTGGCACGCGAACTCGCCGCCGCGCCCAGCGCGGCCGTCTACGGCCGGATCGGCACGTCGACCGTCGAGTTCGGCACCCTGGGGAGCTGGCTCGTCGATGTCGTCAACATCCTCACCGGCAACCTCGACCGGCCCGGCGGCGCGATGTTCCCCTGCTCGCCGGTGGCGCCGGCCCCGCGCGGGCACCGGCCCGGTAAGGGGTTCCGCACCGGCCGCTGGCACAGCCGGGTCGCCGGCCGCCCCGAGGTGCTCTCCGAACTGCCCACCACCGTGCTCGCCGAGGAGATCGAGACGCCGGGGGACGGGCAGATCAGGGCGATGATCACGATCGCCGGCAACCCGGTGCTGTCGGCCCCCGACGGCGACCGCCTCGACAAGGCACTTGAGCGCGTCGACTTCATGGTGAGCGTCGACCCCTACCTGAACGAGACAACCCGGCACGCCGACGTCATCCTGCCGCCCCCGCCGCCGTCGCGGTCCCCGCACTTCGACGTCGCGCTCAACGCACTCGCGATCCGCAACAACGCGCGCTACTCACCGCCGGCGCTGCCGCTCGACGGGCGACCCAGCGAGGCCGAGATCATGTCCCGGCTGGCCCTGGCCGTGTTCGGCATGGGCCAGGACGCCGATCCGGCACTCGTCGACGAGCAGGTCATCGCCACGACCCTGGCCAAGGAGACCGCCGACGCCGCTTCCCCGGTCGCGGGCCGCGCCGTCGAGGAACTGACCGCGATGCTGCCCGCCGGACCCGGCTACGAGCGCCGGCTGGACATGATGCTGCGCCTCGGTGCCTACGGCGACGCGTTCGGCACACGTCCCGACGGCCTCTCGCTGCAGCGCCTCAAGGACGCACCACACGGCGTGGATCTGGGCCCGCTGCAGCCCCGACTGCTCGACGTGCTGCGCACGCCATCGGGACAGGTCGAACTCGCACCGCCCGCCCTGATCGACGACGCTGCGCGCCTGCGCGAGGCCATGGCCCGTCCCGCGGAGGGCTTCGTGCTGATCGGGCGCCGGCATCTGCGCAGCAACAACAGCTGGATGCACAACCTGCCCGCGCTGTCGGGCGGCACCAATCAGTGCACGCTGCGGATGCATCCCGACGATGCCGCCGAACTCGGCGTCACCGACACCGCTGTCGTCAAGGGGTCCGGCGGTGAGCTTGTGGTGCCGGTCGAGATCACCGACGGCATCCGGCGTGGGGTGCTGTCGCTGCCGCACGGTTGGGGCCATGACCGCCCCGGGACCGGGCAGCAGCTGGCCGCCGATCAGCCGGGTGTCAACGTCAATCAGCTCAACGACGGGTCGCTGCTCGATCCGCTGTCCGGCACCGCGGTGCTCAACGGTGTGCCGGTGACCGTCGGACCAACTAGCTGAGCTGCCACACCACCGTCACCGAGAACCCGACGGTCTGCTGGCCCGGCTCCAGCGGCACCGCGGCCTCCATCGCACGCGGCATCGCCGGCATCGGGACCGGCGGGGTCGGCGCGGCCGCCTCGGAGATCGAGATGACGTCGCCGAGGTCGAGGCCCGACAGCTGGGCGTACTGGTTGGCGCGGTCCTTGGCGTCGTTGAACGCGCGGGCGCGGGCGTCGCGGACGAGCTGGGAGTCATCGTCGATCGAGTAGTTGATCGAGTTGATGCGGGCGGCGTTGCCGCCGGTGCTGACGATCAGGCCGATCGCATCCGACGCCTTGGCCAGATCGCGGATCGTCACGGTGATCGAGTTGGTGGCGCGGTAGGCGGAGATCGTGGTGCCGTCGCTGCTGTACTGCGGCTGCAGATCGGCGGCGGTGGTGGCGATGTCCTTGCGGTCGACTCCGGCGCCGACGAGCGCGTCGATGACGGCCTGCTGGCGTTCGTTGGTCTGGCTCATCGCGCCGGTGGCGTCGGCGGCCTGGAATTCCATGGATGCGTTGACGGTCAACGTGTCCGGGGTGCCCTTTACCTGGCCTTCGCCGACGACGGTGACCTGGCGCGCGTCGGTGCCGGGAGCCGCTGCCGGTCCGGACCGGGAGTCACAGGCGCTCGCCGATGCCGCGACGACGCCGGCAGCGGCGACGGCGAGAACACTTCGGACTACACGGGAGCGGGCACAGTGAGGCATGGCTGGCACAGTAACCCGCCAGGCGCCGCATCCGGTGTCACTCGTCGCGGTGGTGTCCCCAGCGCTTCTGCGTCTTCTTGGTGGGTGTGCTGGCCGCAGCCCCATCACTCGTGGGAGGGGCGGTGACCGTGGGCGTGTCGGCTTGCTGTCGGTCGTCATCGGACCGGGCCTTCTTGTGCCGGGGCGTGTCCTCGGCGTCCGCGTCTGCTGAAACATCTTCGGCGACAGCGTGTTTGGCGAACAGTGTGCGACGCTTGGGGGTCACGGGCTCGGACTCCTCGGTGGCGGCCGCGAGGACCGTCTTCTCCGGTTCCGGCGCGACGACGGGTGCGGGCTCAGGTGAGTCGAGATACGGGCGGTCGTAGGCCTTTTCGATGATCTCGGTGAGCGGCCCGTTCAACTTCGCGGCCAGCTCGTCGAAACCCAGGGCGCGCAGCGGCTTGAGCAGCGGGAGTTCCGTGGTGGGAACGAACACGTACGTGGTGTTGCCCTCGGTCCACACCACGTTGTTCGGATCGTCGAGATCCACCCCGCGGTAGTCCAGATGCATCGGGGAGAGCATGCCGGCCGCGACGTTGGCCAGCGCCAGCAGGTTCAGCGGCCGGTCGGGGAAGTCGGCCAGCGGGTCGTACTGCCGAACCACGTCGATCACGTGGTAGTCGGTCGGCGCGATCGGAGGCATGATGCCGCCGTAGGCCCGCCGCGGATTGCCGATCAGGACGAACGACACCTCGTCCGGGGACGGGGCGCCCACGACTCCGGAGTGCTCGGCCATCCACTCCTCGGCCACGCCGGCTCCGTTACTGAAGCCCAGAACGACGGTCGGGCCGTCGCCGGTCGCCTTCGACGGCGACGTCGCCAATTGCGAGAGCTCCCGGTCCAGCGCACGGACCCCGTTCCCAGTCACGAACGGCACGTAGTCCAGCCGGTTGCAGATGTTGTCGGCGCACAGCGACCCCTGCAGCGCGGTGTCCAGTGACCAGATCGGCCAGAGCGGGCTGATCGTCACCACCGAAGAGGCCGGGGGCGGGTCTACCGCCGCGGCGGTCGACGGGGGTGCGGTGGTCACCGACAGCACGGCGGCCGCCGCCACCACCGGGGGGACGACGTAGCGCGCGGACAGGCCCGGAAAACTGAAGGATCGGCGGTCTCTCGGCTCGGGCTCGCGCAGGGACTGTTCGAGATCCTCGAGGACGGCGACGAGCAGCCCGTCGCGGTCACCGAAGTGGCTGTACAGGTCGTCGGTGCTGACACCCGCCGCGTCGGCGATGTCCGCCATGCTCGCAGTGGGCCCGACGTCGGCGAAGGTCTGGCGCGCGGAGGCGACGAGACCGTCGCGGTCCTGCCGGCTGTCAACACGGGCACGCTTTGCTGTGAAGTTCACGTCAATTTCCCCCCGGTGGCGCGGCGCCCCAACCCGCAGCAAACATACCCGTCAATAACGGATGTCACACGTCAAACCGCAAGGAACTCGATCAACAATCGGCTGAGCTGCTCGGGCCGCTCTTCCGTCAGCCAATGCCCGGCACCCTCGAGCAGGACCTCACGATAGGGCCCACTGACTAGTTCGCTGGCGCGGTGGCGCGGGGTGTAGGCCAGTGTGGCATCGGCGGTGCCGCCGACGAACAGCGCCGGCACGCTGATCGTGGCCGCCGGCGGGTCAGCGGTGAGTTCCCAGTTGCGGTCGAAACAGCGGTACCAGTTCAGCGGCGCGGTGAATCCGCCGCGGGTGAACGCCTCCACGTAGACGTCGAAATCGGAGTCGTCGAGCCAGTCCGGCAGACCGCCCGGTTCGGGGATGCGGTCCAGGAACCCCGCGGGCCCGGGCGCGAGCATGCGCAGGGCGGCGGCCTCGTCGTCGGCGGGCGGGGTCGCGAACAGCTTGCGCATCGTGGTCGCGGGGTCGCGGTCGAGCTCCGCATCGGCGGGACCGGGTTCCTGGAAGTAGAGGATGTAGAAGAAGTGGTCGCCGAACAACTTCCGGAACGCCTGCGTCGTCGGGACCCGGGGCCGTGGCACCGGCGGCAGGCTCACTCCGGCCACTGCGGAGAACCGGTCGGGCGCCAGGAGCGGCGCCGCCCACGCCACCACGGCGCCGAAGTCGTGCCCCACCACCGCGGCCCGCTCGGCGCCGATGTCGTCGAGTAGCCCCACCACGTCGCCGACCAGCGCGTCGACGGCGTAGTCCTCGACCGCGGCGGGCTTGTCGGACTCCCCGTACCCCCGCTGATCGGGCGCCAGGACATGGAATCCGGCGTCGGCCAACGCGCGGATCTGATGACGCCACGAGTAGGCCAGCTCGGGGAATCCGTGCAGCAGGACGACGACGGGCGCACCCGGGTCACCGGCCTCGGTCACCTGCAGCGTCACTCCGTTGGTGTGGACCTCTCGTGTGCGCACGGCGTCCAGTGTGAGTCTGGATCGCGAGTCCGGCGGCGATTCCGATCTGTGCGCACATCAACGGCGGGAACTCCAGAGGCTGCCGAACGTTGGTCTAGCGGTAGCCTTGAGGTTTCCAGCTGGCGTTATTGGAAGGATTTCGGCCGGGTTCTCTAGTACCGGCTGCACACACATCGATGAACCGGACCAACGCATGAACCGCAAAAATGTGATCCGCACGCTCACGGTGATCGCCGTGGTCCTGCTGCTCGGGTGGTCTTTCTTCTACTTCAGCGACGACACGCGCGGCTACAAGCCCGTCGATACCTCGGTGGCGATGTCGCAGATCACCAGCGGCAACGTGACCAGCGCGCAGATCGACGACCGCGAGCAGCAGCTGCGGCTGGAGCTCAAAGACGGCAACGGCGACACCGAGAACAGCAACAAGATCATCACCAAGTACCCGACCGGGTACGGCGTGACCCTGTTCGAGGCGCTGCAGGGCAAGAACGTCAAGACCAACACCGTGGTCAACCAGTCCAGCGTGCTGGGCTCGCTGCTGATCTACATGCTGCCGCTGCTGTTGCTGGTCGGCCTGTTCGTGCTGTTCTCCCGGATGCAGACCGGCGGACGGATGGGCTTCGGCTTCGGCAAGTCGCGCGCCAAGCAGCTGTCCAAGGACATGCCGAAGACCACGTTCGCCGACGTGGCAGGCGTCGACGAGGCGGTCGAAGAGCTCTACGAGATCAAGGACTTCCTGCAGAACCCCAGCCGCTACCAGGCGCTCGGCGCCAAGATCCCCAAGGGCGTGCTGCTCTATGGCCCGCCCGGCACCGGCAAGACGCTGCTCGCGCGCGCGGTCGCCGGGGAGGCCGGGGTGCCGTTCTTCACCATCTCCGGTTCGGACTTCGTCGAGATGTTCGTCGGCGTCGGCGCCTCCCGCGTCCGTGACCTGTTCGAGCAGGCCAAGCAGAACAGCCCCTGCATCATCTTCGTCGACGAGATCGACGCCGTCGGCCGTCAGCGCGGCGCCGGCCTAGGCGGTGGGCACGACGAGCGCGAGCAGACGCTCAACCAGCTCCTCGTCGAGATGGACGGCTTCGGCGACCGCCAAGGCGTCATCCTGATCGCCGCAACCAACCGGCCCGACATCCTCGATCCGGCGCTGCTGCGGCCCGGCCGCTTCGACCGCCAGATCCCGGTCTCCAGCCCCGACCTGGCCGGCCGCCGCGCTGTGCTGAAGGTGCACTCGCAAGGCAAGCCGATCGCTCCCGACGCCGACCTCGAAGGCTTGGCCAAGCGCACCGTCGGCATGTCGGGTGCGGATCTGGCCAACGTCATCAACGAGGCCGCACTGTTGACCGCCCGCGAGAACGGCACCGTCATCACCGGCCCGGCGCTGGAAGAGGCGGTGGACCGGGTGGTCGGCGGACCGCGCCGCAAGAGCCGCCTGATCAGCGAGCACGAGAAGAAGATCACCGCCTACCACGAGGGCGGGCACACGCTGGCGGCGTGGGCGATGCCGGACATCGAGCCCATCTACAAGGTGACGATCCTCGCGCGCGGCCGCACCGGAGGTCACGCGATGGCCGTGCCGGAAGACGACAAGGGTCTGATGACCCGCTCGGAGATGATCGCGCGCCTGGTGTTCGCGATGGGTGGCCGCGCCGCCGAAGAGCTCGTGTTCCGCGAGCCCACCACCGGCGCGTCGTCCGACATCGATCAGGCCACCAAGATCGCCCGCGCGATGGTCACCGAGTACGGCATGAGCTCCAAGCTGGGCGCGGTGCGCTACGGCAGCGAGCACGGCGACCCGTTCCTGGGCCGCACCATGGGTAACCAGGCCGACTACAGCCACGAGGTCGCCCAGATCATCGACGACGAGATCCGCAAGCTCATCGAGGCGGCCCACACCGAGGCGTGGGAGATCCTCACCGAATACCGCGACGTGCTCGACGTGCTGGCCGGCGAACTCCTCGAGAAGGAGACACTGCACCGCAAGGAGCTGGAGCAGATCTTCGGCGACGTGAAGAAGCGTCCGCGGTTGACGATGTTCGACGACTTCGGTGGCCGGGTGCCGTCGGACAAGCCGCCGATCAAGACGCCCGGCGAGCTGGCCATCGAGCGCGGCGAGCCGTGGCCCAAGCCGGTGCCGGAGCCCGCGTTCAAGACCGCGATCGCGCAGGCGTCCAAGGCGGCCGCCGAGGCGGCACACCGCAACGGCGGCAACGGGACCAACGGCGCGCACGGTGGGGGCCAGGGTGGGCAGACCCAGCCCGACTACGGCGCCCCGGCCGGCTGGCACGCCCCCGGCTGGCCGCCCCCGCCGCAGCAGCAGGGCGCCCCGCAGCAGCAGCCGCAGCCCGGCTACTGGTACCCGCCGTCGGGTTATCAGGGCGCACCGGCACACCCGCAGCCGCCGTATTATCCGCCGTATCAGCAGCAGTATCCGCAGCCTGCGCCGCCCGACCAGAACGGCGGCCAGGACAACAGCCGCCAAGACAACGGCCGCCAGGACAACGGCAGAGGCGAGAACGGGCACGGCACCCCGCCGGGCAACGGGTAACGGAGGAGACTTCGATGACGCGGTCGCAGGACGGTTCGGCCACGCTCACCACCCCGGATTTCGATCAGGCCCGCGCGGAGGCCGCCGTGCGCGAGCTTCTGCTCGCCGTCGGTGAGGATCCGGATCGGCACGGCCTGCTCGACACCCCGGCCCGAGTGGCCCGTGCCTACCGGGAGATGTTCGCGGGTCTCTACACCGATCCCGACGAGGTGCTCAACACGACGTTCGACGAGCAGCACGACGAGCTCGTGCTGGTCAGGGACATCCCGATGTATTCGACGTGTGAGCACCATCTGGTGTCGTTCCACGGTGTCGCACACGTCGGGTACATCCCCGGCAAGGACGGCCGGGTGACGGGCTTGTCGAAGCTGGCCCGCGTCGTCGATCTGTACGCCAAGCGGCCCCAGGTGCAGGAGCGGCTGACCTGCCAGGTCGCCGACGCGCTGATGCGCAAACTGGATCCGCGGGGAGCGATCGTGGTTATCGAGGCCGAGCATCTGTGCATGGCGATGCGGGGCATCCGCAAGCCCGGCGCCCGCACCACGACGTCGGCGGTGCGCGGCCAGTTCAAGACCGACAAGGCCTCTCGCGCTGAAGCTCTGGATCTGATCCTGCGTTCGTGACCGCCTCAGTCCTCCCGCCCTCCACACCGGCCGGCGTGGCCGTGATGGGGGTCGTCAACGTCACCGACGACTCGTTCTCCGACGGCGGGTTGTTCCTGGACCGGGATCGCGCGGTCGCCCACGGCGTCGAGCTGGTGGCCCAGGGCGCGGCGATCATCGACGTCGGTGGCGAATCCACCCGGCCCGGCGCCACCCGCGTCGACGCGGAAGTGGAGACCGCCCGCATCCTGCCGGTCGTCGCCGAACTCGCCGCCCGCGGCATCACCGTCAGCGTCGACACCATGCACGCCGGCGTGGCCAGCGCCGCCTTGGAGAACGGGGCCCGCATCGTCAACGACGTGTCGGGCGGCAGGGCGGACCCGGACATGGTGCGGGTGGTCGCCGACGCGAAAGTGCCCTGGGTGCTGATGCATTGGCGCTCGGTCGACAGTGCGCGACCGCACGAACCGCCGGCCTACGGCGACGTCGTGGCCGAGGTGCGCGACGAGTTGATGGCCGGGGTGGATGCCGCCGTGGCGGCCGGCGTGGACCCCGACCGGCTGATCCTCGATCCGGGGCTCGGTTTCGCGAAGACGGCGCAGCACAACTGGGCGCTGCTGGCGGCGCTGCCGGAGTTCGTCGCCACCGGGATCCCGATTCTCGTCGGCGCGTCACGCAAACGCTTCCTCGGCGCCCTGCTCGCCGACGACGACGGGACGCCGCGGCCGCCGGACGGCCGCGAGACCGCGACGGCGGCGATCTCGGCACTGGCCGGCTGGCACGGGGCGTGGGGTGTACGGGTGCACGACGTGCGCGCGTCGGTCGACGCGCTCGCGGTGGCGTCGGCCTGGAGAGCGGCCGGGAAGAGGTCGGGGCAGGATGGCTGATCGAATCGAGTTGCGCGGCTTGCGCGTTCGCGGCAACCACGGGGTCTTCGACCACGAGCGCCGCGACGGGCAGGACTTCGTCGTCGACATCACGGTGTGGATCGATCTGGCTGCCGCCGCGGCCAGCGACGACCTGGCCGACACCCTCGACTACGGGTCCCTGGCTCAACGGGCCGCCGCCATCGTCGCGGGCCCGCCGCGCCAGCTGATCGAGACGGTGGCCGGGGAGATCGCCGAGGACGTCATGTCCGACGAGCGCGTGCATGCCGTCGAGGTGGTCGTGCACAAACCGGCCGCGCCGATTCCGCTGGACTTCGCCGACCTGGCGGTGGTGGCGCGCCGTTCACGCCGCGGCGGGCGCGGAGCTGGGCCGAGATGACGTCGGTGGTGCTGTCGATCGGGTCGAACCTCGGTGATCGGCTGGCGCACCTCCAGTCGGTGCTCGACGGACTGGGCGACGCGGTCACCGCGGTGTCGCCGGTCTACGAGACGGCGGCGTGGGGCGGCGTCGAACAGGGCGCCTTCTTCAACGCGGTGGTGCTGGCCGAGGACGCGTCGCGGGGCCCGCACGACTGGTTGCACCGCGCGCACGAGCTGGAGGACGCCGCCCGGCGGGTTCGCGAACAGCATTGGGGGCCAAGAACACTCGACGTCGACCTGGTGGAGGTCCGGGATGGTGGCCGCGAGATCGCCGTCGATGACGACGAGCTGACGCTGCCGCACCCCTACGCGCACGTCCGAGCGTTCGTCCTCGTCCCGTGGCTCGCGGTCGCCCCCGCGGCCACGTTGACGGTCGAGGGCCGGCTCACCCCGGTCGACGAGCTGCTGGCCGCGCTCGATCCCGCCGAACGCGACGGCGTGCACCACACGGAGCACGCCCTGACGGTGCGGACGCCCCGCTGATGGGACCGACGCGCAAGCGCGATCTTCTCGCCGGGGCCGTCGCGGCCGCGGTGCTGGGTTATCTGCTCGTCCGCGCCACCTACCGGTACTTCCCGCCGATCACGGTGTGGACGGGTATGTCGCTGCTCGGCGTCGCGGTTGCCCTCGGGGGCTGGGGTTTCTACGTCCGGGCCCGCATTCGCGAGGGCGAGATCGGTGAAGGGCGTGGCCGGCTGCATCCGCTGGCGGTGGCCCGCTCGGTGCTGATCGCCAAGGCGGCGGCGTGGATGGGTGCTGTCGTGCTGGGGTGGTGGCTGGCCGTGTCGGCGTACGTGCTGCCGCGCCGCGACGCCCTGCGGGTGGCCGCCGCCGACAGCCCCGGAGCAGTCGTCGCGGGTCTGTGCGCGCTGGCGCTCGTCGCGGCGGCACTGTGGCTGCAGCATTGCTGCCGATCTCCCGAAGACACTCCGCCCGACGCGGATCCGGCGCCCGGCTGAGGCTGCCCGCGGCTTCGTGACCGAATCGCCGCAAGGGTCGACACGCTGGGCGACCTGTGGCGGGTACAGTCGCCCCATGACCGAACCGACCCGCGGCGCCCGCATGCGTCGAGGGGGTCGGCGGCCCGGCTGGATCTTGATGTCGGCGTTGCTGGTGCTCGCCATCGCCGCCAGTTCTGCCTTGGTTTTCACCGATCGCGTGGAGTTGCTCAAGCTTGCTGTGATCCTCGCTCTGTGGGCGGCGGTGGTCGCGGCGTTCGTGTCGGTGATCTACCGCAGACAGAGCGACAGCGACCAGGCCAAGGTGCGCGATCTCAAGCTCGTGTACGACTTGCAACTGGAACGCGAGATCTCGGCGCGCCGCGAGTACGAGCTGACCGTCGAGAGCCATCTGCGCCGCGAGCTGGCGGGCGAACTGCGGGCGCAGTCGGCCGACGAGGTGGCCGCGCTGAGGGCCGAGTTGGCCGCGCTGCGGGCGAACCTCGAGTACCTCTTCGACACAGATCTGTCCCATCGGCCGGCTCTGGAGAACGACCGCGCCGAGGCGCCGTCGCTACCCACTGCCGGACGGGTCAGCAGCAGCCGCATCGACACCGAGGACGCCGACGCCCGCCGCGCCGCGCTCCAGATCGACACCGACGAGCACTCCCCGGACACGGAGGAGAGCCCGATCATCGACGTCCCCGCCGAACCGCATCCGGACGAACCCTGGCCGCAGGCCTCCGAGCCGGCCGCGCAGGCCGGCGGTGCGCACCGGCGTGCCGGGCAGCCGACCGGGCCCTGGGCGCCCCCGACTCCGCCCCCTCCTCAGGCCGGGCCGCAGTTCCCGTGGCTGCCGCCGCAAGCACCGCAGCAGCCGCCACCGCCTCGGCCGGCTCGCCAGAACGGCCCCCCGTCGTCGGGTTCGTGGCAGCCCGTACCGGCCGAGGGACAGTTCATCCCCGCCGGTCAACCGGGTTCGCACTGGTCGTCACCAGCACCGCCACCTCCGCCGCGACCCGAGCCCGAGCCAGTACAGCGGGAGCCCGAGCCGGCTCCCGAGCCCGTGGTGGAGCCCGTTCCCGAGCCGGCTCCCGAGCCTCAGTCCGACACCGCACCCGAGTACGTGGGACGGCGCCGGGCACGGGAGTCGAGCGAAGCACCCGAGCCGCCCCGGGGCCGGCATTCGTCGGCACCAGACCAGGAGCCGGCTGCCCCCGACGTCCCCGACGCGCCTGACGTCCCCGACGAGGACGCGGACGAGGACGGCGGCGCGCACACGGGTGGTCAGTCGGTCGCCGAACTGTTGGCACGGTTCCAGGCGAGCCCGTCGGGTGGGGGACGGCGCCGCCGCCGCGAGGACTGATCGCCGCGCTGAGCTAGGCTGTGCCCGACCGGTACCCGCCCCGCGGGACCGGACCGACGTCAGAATTCAGCGAGGGCGAACTCGATGGTTGCGATGGTGCAGCCCCCGATCGGTGGGAATGCTCCCCATGACGGACTGCGCCCCGCCCGGTTGACCGTCGGCGTCGTCTCGGCAGGCAAGGTGGGTGCCGCGCTGGGTGCCGCACTGGAACGAGCCGAGCACGTGGTCGCCGGATGCAGCGCGGTGTCGCGCGCCTCCCGCACCCGGGCGGCCAGGTGGCTGCCCGACACCCCGGTACTGGCGGTCGACGAGGTCGCTGCGCGTGCCGAGTTGCTGCTGCTGGCCGTTCCCGACGCAGCGCTGGCCGATGTGGTCGCGAGGCTCGCGGCCACCGGCGCGGTGCGGCCCAACACGATCGTCGCGCACACATCGGGGGCCAACGGCATCGGCATCCTGGCGCCGCTGGCCGAGCGCGGATGCATCACGATGGCGATCCATCCGGCGATGACGTTCGCCGGCACCGACGAGGACGTGGATCGGCTGCGCGGCACCTGCTTCGGCATCACCGCCGCCGACGAGATCGGTTACGCGATCGCCCAATCGCTGGTCCTCGAGGTGGGTGGCGAGCCGTTCCGGGTGCGCGAAGATGCGCGCACGCTGTATCACGCTGCGCTCGCGCACGGCAGCAATCACGTCGTCACCGTCGTGCTCGATGCGCTGGAGGCGTTGCGAGCCGCGTTGACCGGGCAGGAGCTGCTCGGCCAGGACATCGTGGCCGACGCTCCCGGCGGCCTCGCCGAACGGATCATGGGTCCGCTGGTCCGCGCGTCGGTGGACAACGCGCTGCAGGCCGGTCAGCGCGCGCTGACCGGGCCGGTGGCCCGCGGTGACGCCGCCGCGGTAGCCGGCCACCTGCACGCGCTCGAAGAGGTCAATCCTGCTCTGGCGCAGGCATATCGATCGAATTCCCACCGGACGGCGCAGCGTGCCGATGCACCCCGCGCAGTCTTCGACGTTCTGGCGGAGGCCGAGTGACCACCCGAAAACCGACGTTCTCACCGAACGAGCTGAACATCTACGCCCGCCCGCACGAGGTGTCCGACGTGACTCGGGCGCTGCGGGCCACGGGGCGCCGCGTCATGCTCGTCCCGACGATGGGCGCCCTGCACGAGGGCCACCTCACGCTGATCCGTACCGCCAAGCGGGTGCCCGGCGCGGTCGTGGTGGTGTCGATCTTCGTCAACCCCTTGCAGTTCGGGGCCGGCGAGGATCTCGACGCGTACCCGCGCACCCTCGCCGCCGACCTCGACGCCCTTCGCGCCGAGGGGGTCGAGATCGCCTACACCCCGACGGCGGCAGACATGTATCCGGAGGGTCAGCGCACCACCGTGGTACCGGGACCACTGGGTGGCGACCTCGAAGGTGCCTCGCGGCCAACACATTTCGCGGGAGTGCTGACCGTCGTCGCCAAGCTGTTCAACATCGTGCGCCCCGACCGGGCGTACTTCGGGGAGAAGGACTACCAGCAGCTGACGCTGATCCGGCAGATGGTCACCGACTTGGACCTCGGCGTTCAGGTCCAGGGTGTGCCGATCGTGCGTGAGGCTGACGGCCTGGCCATGTCCTCGCGCAACCGCTACCTCGATCCGGTTCAGCGGGAGCAGGCCGGCGCCCTCTCGGCTGCCCTGCTCGCCGGCATGTACGCCGCGGCCGGGGGCGTGCCCGCGGCGCTCGACGCCGCCCGCGCCGTCCTCGACGAGGTTCCCGCACTGGTGGTCGACTACCTGGAGGTGCGCGACCCGATGCTCGGGCCCGCACCAGTCGAGGGGCCCGCTCGAATGCTGGTGGCGGTCAAGCTCGGAACCACCCGCTTGCTCGACAACATAGCCGTCGACATCGGCGCCAGCGCCGGCATCGACGGTCACCCTCGCACCCCGAGCGGTGAGAGCCACGAACTGCCCTGGAGGAACTGAGTGCTCCTCGTCATCGACGTCCGTAACACCCACACTGTCGTCGGCCTGATCTCTGGTGCCGGCGACCACGCGAAGGTGGTGTCGCACTGGCGTATTCGCACCGAATCGGAGGTCACCGCCGACGAACTGGCGCTCACCATCGACGGGCTGATCGGTGACGACGCCGAGCGGTTGACCGGCGCGGCGGGCCTGTCCACCGTGCCGTCGGTGCTGCACGAGGTCCGCGTGATGCTCGAGCAGTACTGGCCCTCGGTGCCGCACGTGCTCATCGAGCCGGGGGTGCGCACCGGTATCCCGCTGCTGGTCGACAACCCGAAAGAGGTGGGTGCCGACCGGATCGTCAATTGCCTTGCGGCATATCAGAAGTACGGCACCGCGGCGATCGTCGTCGACTTCGGTTCGTCGATCTGCGTGGACGTGGTGTCGGCCAGAGGGGAATTCCTGGGCGGTGCCATCGCGCCCGGTGTGCAGGTGTCCTCCGATGCGGCGGCCGCCCGATCGGCGGCGCTGCGGCGGGTGGAGCTGACCCGGCCGCGTTCGGTGATCGGGAAGAACACCGTCGAGTGCATGCAGGCGGGCGCGGTGTTCGGGTTCGCCGGTCTGGTCGACGGTCTAGTCAGCCGGGTGCGGTCGGACGTCGAGGGTTTCGGCGGCGACGACGTCGCGGTGGTGGCGACAGGACACGGCGCTCCGCTGGTGCTCGCCGACCTGCGGACCGTGCAGCACTATGACCGCCATCTGACGCTCGACGGGCTGCGCCTGGTGTTCGAGCGCAACCGCGACGGCCAGCGCGGCAAGCTCAAGGGCGCCCGCTAGCCGGTCTGAGCGACGTCGGGGGCGGTGGGGCCGGTCATTTAAGCTGGCACGTCGTGACCGACGAATCCGGCAGCCCCGATCTCGACCGTGCCTTCTCCGGGGACATCCCCAAGGACCTCTCGGACGACACTCCCGAGCAGTTCCGGATCCGTCAGGCGAAGCGGCAGAAGCTGCTCGACGAAGGCCGGGACCCCTATCCCGTCGAGGTGGCCCGCACGCACACCCTCGCCGAGGTGCGCCAGGCGTTTCCCGATCTCGCCGCCGACGAGGCCACGGGCCAGGTCGTCGGGGTGTCGGGCCGCGTCATCTTCGCCCGCAACTCCGGCAAGCTGTGCTTCGCCACGCTGCAGGAGGGGGACGGGACCCAGCTGCAGGCGATGATCAGCCTCAACCAGGTGGGGCAGGAGTCGCTGGACGCGTGGAAGGCCGACGTCGACCTCGGGGACATCGTGTTCGTCCACGGCGAGGTGATCAGCTCCCGCCGCGGTGAGCTCTCTGTGCTGGCCGACTCGTGGCAAATTGCCGCCAAGTCGTTGCGCCCACTGCCCGTCGCCCACAAGGAGATGAGCGAGGAATCGCGGGTCCGTCAGCGCTACGTGGACCTGATCGTGCGACCGGAGGCCCGCACCATCGCCCGGCAACGCGTCGCCGTCGTGCGCGCGGTGCGTTCGGCACTGGAGCGGCGCGGCTTCCTGGAGGTCGAGACGCCGATCCTGCAGACCCTGGCCGGTGGCGCAGCGGCGCGGCCTTTCGTGACGCACTCCAATGCCCTCGATGCCGATCTGTATCTGCGGATTGCGCCGGAACTGTTTCTCAAACGGTGCGTGGTGGGCGGATTCGACAGGGTCTTCGAGATGAATCGGGTGTTCCGAAACGAGGGTGCGGATTCCACGCATTCCCCCGAATTTGCGATGCTCGAGACATATCAGGCATACGGAACATATGACGATTCGGCGATCATGACGCGCGAACTCATTCAAGAAGTCGCCGACGAGGCGATAGGGACGCGGCAGGTGCCATTGCCGGACGGAACCACCTATGACCTCGACGGTGAATGGGACACGATTGCGATGTATCCCTCATTGTCCGACGGGCTCGGTGAGGAGATCACGCCGGCGACCAGTGCCGAGCAATTGTGGCAGATCGCGGACCGGCTCGGTGTCGAAATTCCGCGTGATCGCGGTTACGGCCACGGGAAATTGGTGGAAGAACTGTGGGAGCACGTGGTGGGCGACACGTTGTGGGCGCCCACTTTCGTCCGGGATTTCCCCGTGGAGACCACGCCGCTGACCCGCGCGCACCGCAGCATCGAGGGGGTCACCGAGAAGTGGGACCTCTACGTCCGCAATTTCGAGTTGGCCACCGGGTATTCGGAATTGATCGATCCGGTGATCCAACGCGAACGTTTCGAGGCGCAGGCACGCGCGGCTGCCTCTGGAGATGACGAGGCAATGAGCCTCGACGACGATTTCCTTTCCGCCCTGGAGTACGGGATGCCCCCGACAACCGGAACGGGAATGGGCGTGGATCGGTTGTTGATGGCGCTGACCGGGTTGGCCATTCGGGAGACGGTTTTGTTTCCGATTGTTCGGCGGCACAGTTAGACGACACACTTCGGCCACCCGTCTACTTCGGCGTCCCACTACGCCGTCGATTCGCGAGGTGTCCCGCGTTGTTGATCGAAATGCGCATTTATGGCACATTGATGCCGGGGTTCGGGGTTCGAAAAACAGCGGGGCAGCGCAGAGAAGGGCACTGGGCCATGGCGAAAAAAGTCACCGTCACTCTTGTCGATGATTTCGACGGTGAAGGCGCCGCTGACGAGACTGTCGAATTCGGTCTCGACGGAGTGAGCTACGAGATCGATTTGTCGGCCAAGAACGCCGCCAAACTCCGCAATGATGTGAACAAGTGGGCCGAGGCGGGCCGCCGTGTCGGTGGCCGTCGCCGCGGCCGGTCGGCCGGTACCGGCCGGGGCCGCGCCGCAATCGACCGTGAGCAGAGCGCAGCGATCCGGGAGTGGGCGCGCCGCAACGGGCACAACGTCTCCACCCGCGGCCGCATCCCCGCCGACGTCATCGACGCGTTCCACGAGGCCACCTAGCGGCAACGGCGCACGCCGTTGCCGGGCGCATCCCGCCCGGTTCGTTCGCTACCGGCGAAGCCGCCGACCCTGCTCTCTCGAAACGATTCCGCCCGCCGCGGCGTTGCACTGGACAGCGTCAGGCCGTCACCCGCCGTTAAGCCCATGGAGAACAGACCCCGGAACCGACCGGGAACGGGCCGACAGGCGGGGCACCTGAGGCCGCCGCCCATTACAGTGGACGGCAGGTGCGGGCACGTCTTTTGCGTGCGGCACCCATCTATGCGATGGAGAGCAGGTAACCACGGATGTTCGAAAGATTCACCGACCGTGCACGTCGGGTTGTCGTCCTGGCTCAGGAAGAAGCCCGGATGCTCAACCACAACTACATCGGCACCGAGCACATCCTGCTGGGACTCATTCACGAGGGTGAGGGAGTGGCCGCCAAGTCACTCGAGTCGCTGGGCATCTCTCTCGAGGGTGTGCGCAGCCAGGTCGAGGAGATCATCGGTCAGGGCCAGCAGGCGCCGTCCGGGCACATTCCCTTCACCCCGCGTGCCAAGAAGGTGCTGGAGCTCAGCCTGCGCGAGGCGCTGCAGCTCGGCCACAACTACATCGGCACCGAGCACATCCTGCTGGGTCTGATCCGCGAAGGTGAGGGCGTGGCCGCCCAGGTGCTGGTCAAGCTCGGCGCCGAGCTGACCCGGGTGCGCCAGCAGGTCATCCAGCTGCTGAGCGGCTACCAGGGCAAGGAGACCGCCGAGGCCGGCACCGGCGGGCGTAGCGGCGAGGCGGGCAACCCGTCGACGTCGCTGGTGCTCGACCAGTTCGGTCGCAACCTGACCGCCGCCGCGATGGAGGGCAAGCTCGATCCCGTCATCGGCCGCGAGAAGGAAATCGAGCGGGTCATGCAGGTGCTGAGCCGCCGTACCAAGAACAACCCCGTCCTCATCGGCGAGCCGGGCGTCGGCAAGACCGCCGTCGTCGAGGGGCTGGCCCAGGCGATCGTGCACGGCGACGTACCCGAGACGCTCAAGGACAAGCAGCTCTACACCCTGGATCTCGGTTCGCTGGTCGCTGGCAGCCGCTACCGCGGTGACTTCGAGGAACGCCTGAAGAAGGTGCTCAAGGAGATCAACACCCGCGGCGACATCATCTTGTTCATCGACGAGCTGCACACGCTCGTCGGTGCCGGTGCCGCCGAGGGCGCAATCGACGCGGCCAGCATTCTGAAGCCGAAGCTTGCCCGCGGCGAGCTGCAGACCATCGGCGCGACCACGCTCGACGAGTACCGCAAGTACATCGAGAAGGACGCCGCGCTGGAGCGCCGCTTCCAGCCGGTCCAGGTCGGGGAGCCGACGGTGGCGCACACCATCGAGATCCTCAAGGGTCTGCGCGACCGTTACGAGGCGCACCACCGCGTCTCGATCACCGACGGCGCGATCGCGGCGGCCGCCACGTTGGCCGACCGCTACATCAACGACCGCTTCCTGCCCGACAAGGCGATCGACCTGATCGACGAGGCGGGCGCCCGGATGCGCATCCGCCGGATGACCGCGCCGCCGGACCTGCGCGAGTTCGACGAGAAGATCGCCGACGCGCGCCGGGAGAAGGAGTCCGCGATCGACGCGCAGGACTTCGAGAAGGCCGCGAACCTGCGCGACAAGGAGAAGCAGCTGGTCGCGCAGCGCGCCGAGCGTGAAAAGCAGTGGCGCTCAGGCGATCTCGACGTGGTCGCCGAGGTTGACGACGAGCAGATCGCCGAGGTGCTGGGCAACTGGACCGGTATCCCGGTGTTCAAGCTCACCGAGGAGGAGACCACGCGTCTGCTCCGCATGGAGGACGAGCTGCACAAGCGGATCATCGGGCAGGAGGACGCCGTCAAGGCGGTCAGCAAGGCCATCCGCCGCACGCGCGCCGGTCTGAAGGACCCCAAGCGTCCGTCGGGCTCGTTCATCTTCGCCGGCCCGTCCGGCGTCGGGAAGACGGAGCTGTCGAAGGCGCTGGCCAACTTCCTGTTCGGCGAGGACGACGCGCTCATCCAGATCGACATGGGTGAGTTCCACGACCGCTTCACCGCGTCGCGGCTGTTCGGTGCCCCTCCGGGATACGTCGGCTACGAAGAGGGTGGCCAGCTCACCGAGAAGGTGCGCCGCAAGCCCTTCTCCGTGGTGCTGTTCGACGAGATCGAGAAGGCCCACCAGGAGATCTACAACAGCCTCCTGCAGGTCCTCGAGGACGGTCGTCTCACCGACGGTCAGGGCCGCACGGTCGACTTCAAGAACACCGTGCTGATCTTCACCTCGAACCTCGGAACGTCCGACATCTCCAAGGCGGTGGGCCTCGGCTTCACCCAGGGTGGTGGCGAGAACAACTACGAGCGGATGAAGCAGAAGGTCAACGACGAGCTGAAGAAGCACTTCCGCCCGGAGTTCCTGAACCGTATCGACGACATCATCGTGTTCCACCAGCTGACGCAGGACGAGATCATCAAGATGGTCGACCTGATGATCGGACGGGTCGGCAACCAGTTGCGGGCCAAGGACATGACGATGGAGCTGACCGATCGGGCCAAGTCCCTGCTGGCCAAGCGCGGGTTCGATCCGGTGCTGGGAGCGCGTCCGCTGCGGCGCACCATCCAGCGCGAGATCGAGGACCAGCTGTCGGAGAAGATCCTCTTCGAAGAGGTCGGACCCGGCCAGCACGTGACCGTCGACGTCGAGAACTGGGACGGCGAGGGTCTGGGCGAGGACGCGGTGTTCACCTTCCACGGTGGGCCGAAGCGCTCCGAGCCCGCCGAGGCGGACCTGGCGCAGGCCGGCGCAGCCGAGTAAGCGATACGCGAACGGGCGGTCACCTACGGGTGGCCGCCCGTTCGCCGTTTCCGGCACGGTCGGCGCCCGCAGGCGAGCGCCGACCCTTATGATCCGTAATGCAATCGACGGTTGTCGGAATCTGGTGAGACTCCAGAACGGTCGCGCCACTGTGACAGTCAGACCCGATGCCGTCGGCACCCACCAACTGGGACGCGACATCCCGGAAAGGACCCCTCATGACCACTCCGCAAGCCCCCAGAGCGCAGGCAAAGGCCATCGACTTCTCGGCCACCAAGGCCGCGTTGTGGCTGTCGCTGACCGCCTTCCTGGCACTCGTCGTGCTGTACTTCGTCGGCGTCGACCAGGGAGCGACGTCGGTATTCGGCGCCGACAACATGTACATCCACGAGTTCGTGCACGACGCCCGCCACCTTCTCGGCTTCCCCTGCCACTGATTCCGGCAGGGAGAACAACGTCAATGGAAAAGCAGATCATCTGGCGTGGCCTCCTGGCCGGCGCCATCGGCGGCATCCTCGCGTTCGTGTTCTCGAAGATCTTCCTCGAGCCGATCATCGGGCGCGCGATCGACTTCGAGGACGGCACCGCTGCCGCGCACGAGGCCATGGAGATGGCCGCAGGCCACGGCCATTCACACGGTGAAGGCGGCGAGCTGTTCAGCCGCGGCATCCAGTCCACCGTCGGCCTCGGATTCGGTGTGGTCCTCTTCGCTGTCGCGATGGGTGCCTTGTTCGCCGTGGTGTTCGCCATCGCCTACGGACGCATCGGTGCACTATCCGCGCGCGCGACTGCGGTGTGGGTCGCGGGCGCGATGTTCATCGCGCTCTGGGTCGTTCCGGCGCTGAAGTATCCGCCGAACCCGCCGGCGACCAGCGACGACGCCACGATCACTCAGCGTGCGCTGCTGTACCTGCTGATGGTGGGCCTGTCGGCGCTGTTCATGGTCGCGGCGGTCTACCTGGGACACCAGCTGGTCCCGCGGTTGGGCTCCTGGAACGCGACGCTCACAGCAGGCGCCTCGTATGTGATTGCCGTCAGCGTGCTGATGTTGGTGCTTCCGACGATCAACGAGACTCCGGGGGCGCTGACCGACGATGCGGGCACCATCGTGTTCCCGGGTTTCCCGGCCGTCGACTTCTACGAGTTCCGCGTGTACACGTTCTTCACGCAGCTCATCATGTGGACTGCGATCGCCCTGGTGTTCTCGACCTTGGTGTCCAAGCTCCTCGACGGCAAACGGCAGGACGCGCTGACGGTGTGAGTGAAGTCGTCCGGCTGACCCTCGTGTCGCACGGCATGACCGATGCGATGGCAGCCGGACGGTTTCCCACCGACGAACCGCTCAACGCGCTCGGGCGCGGGCAGGTGGCTGATGCGCGCGGCGGCGTCAAGGCCGCCGATCGGGTCTACTGCGGCCCGGAGGCGCGCGCCATCCAGACCGCCGACCTGCTCGGCATGCGAGCCGAGATCGAGCCCAAGCTGGCAGATCTGGACCACGGGCGGTGGCGCGGTGAGGTGCTGGGCCGGGTTCAGCCCGCCGAGCTGGCGATCTGGCTGACCGATCCCACGCAGGCTCCGCACGGAGGTGAGCGCATCGTGGAGCTGATCGCACGGGTACGGACGTGGATGGAGTCGCTGACCTCCGAGCATGTGCGTGTCGTGGCCGCGACACACCCGGCCGTCATTCGCGCGGCCATGCTGGTGGTCCTGGATGCGCCGCCGAAGTCGTTCTGGCGCATCGACATCGCGCCGGCCAGCGCCACGGTGCTGCACTTCCGCGGGCACGCCTGGACGCTGAGATCCTGATCAGGGTTGGACGAGCCCGAACATCTGCCGCGCGATGGACAGCAGCCAGGACGCCGCGGTCGAGCTGCGGTATTGCGACCAGTTGGTCTGCATGCTGACCACCCAGCTCTGCCCGGTGCGGTCGGTGGCGAACCAGCTGAACGTCAGGTCGCCGGGCAGGTTGCCCGCTTTCGCCGCGATGTAGGGCCACTCCGTGCGGTCGAGGTCGATGCCCGGCACCGCGGAGAGGATGTCGTGCACCGGCGCTGCCTCGCCGGTTGCGTTGCGCTGCAGCGCGGCGTGCAGGCGGCAGATGTCGGCGGCGCTGGCGTACCACTCGGCGCCGATGTCCGACGCGGGCATGTGGGTGCGCTGCGGATCGGGTTCGTAGGGGCGTGAATTGGTCTGCTGCAGCAGTTGTGCGCGCCCGGCCGGGGTGGCCTGCTTCCACTGCTCGCGCAGGTTCGGCTCGCCCCAGCCCACCGAGAACATCTCGTGCATGGTCGGGAACGGCGTCATGCTGGACGGGTCGTGGTGGCCGGCGGCGACGAGCGCCCGTTCGATCGCGCCCGGGCCCAGCCGACCGATCAGCAGATCGGTGGCCATGTTGTCGCTGGCCGAGATCATCTGCTGGGCCGCGTCGCGGACCGACACCGTCGAGCCGGGAGGCAGCTTGTCGAAGCCCGACGAGCCGACGGCCTTGGCTTCTGCGGTGATCGTCAACGGATCGGTCCAGGACACCGTGTGCGCCTTGACCGCGTCGGAGAGCGCGTAGAGAACGTAGAGCTTGAAGATCGACGCCAGGGGCAGCGACATCTCGGTGTTGGTGCCCGCGACCTTCTCGCAGCGGCCGTCGGTCACCTTCGACACCTGATAGGAGTATTTCGCGCCGGTCTTGGTGATCTCGGCGTCGACGTCTGCGAACGACGAGATCCGTGGCGGCACGAGTTCGACGGCGAAGCGGTCCACCATGCCGGCGTCGTCGGTGCGCAGCTCGATCGTCTGCGCGACCCCGTACGAGGTGAGGATGTGCAGCGTCGCGTTGCCGGCGCCGACGTCGATCTTGGTGACGGTGAAGGGGCGGTCCCACCACATCCGGTCCATGGTGACGCCGACGGCTTCGACGACCTGGGGGGCGGCCAGCGTGCGGATGCCGGTTTCCCCGATGGGCCAGTCGCTGTTGAGCATGTCCATGGTCTGCTTGGCGCGCAGGCCCTGCGGGGTGTTGATCTGGATGGGGACGCCGTAGGCGGCGTCGGCGGGAGCGGGCCGGGTGGCGGCGCAGCCGTTCACCAGCGCTGCGACCGTGATCAGTGCGGTCGCGCAGGTGAGCGATCGACGACGCGCCCCGGCGCCCCTACGCCTGCGTGCGGGTTCCTGCAACGTCGAGCACAACCTCGAACTCCAACAGTGACGCGCCCTTGGACACGGGGTTGGCGCGTTCCCCGGCGTGCGCCTCGATGGCCGGTCCGCTGGCCCAGGCCTGGAACGCCTCCTCGGACTCCCACTGGGTGACGACGAAGTATCGGTCTTCACCCTTGATCGGGCGCAACAGCTGGAAGCCGAGGAAGCCGGCCTGATTGTCGACGGCGTGGGCGCGGTGGGCGAACCGCTTCTCCAGCTCCGGTCCGGCACCGGGCGGGACCTCGATCGCGTTGATCTTCACCACCGGTGTGGTGTTCGCGTTCTGCTCGGACGTGTTCGGGTCGGGCATGGCGTTCAGGCTACCGCGCGCCCGATGCCATGATGACCGCATGGAGCTGCTCACGGCCCACGGTGGTGCCGGGCGCCCGCTGGTGCTGGTCCACGGGTTGATGGGGCGGGGCACGACGTGGTCGCGGCAGCTGCACTGGCTCGCCGACCACGGTCGGGTGTTCACCTATGACGCGCCGTGGCACCGGGGGCGGGAGGTGCCCGACGCCCACCCGATCTCGACCGAGCGCTTCGTCTCCGACCTCGCCGACGCGGTGTCGGTGCTGGGCGAACCGGCCGTGTTGATCGGGCATTCGATGGGTGGTCTGCACGCGTGGTGTCTGGCGGCCGAGCGCCCTGAGCTGGTCGACTCGCTGGTGGTCGAGGACATGGCTCCCGACTTCCGGGGCCGCACCACCGGCGCGTGGGAGCCGTGGCTCTATGCGTTGCCGGTGGAGTTCGACTCGAAGGCGCAGGTGGTTGCGGCGTTCGGGCCGGTGGCGGGGCGCTACTTCCTGGAGGCGTTCGATCGCACCGCCACCGGATGGCGATTGCACGGAGAGCCGGCTCGCTGGATCGAGATCGCGGCCGAGTGGGGTCGGCGCGACTACTGGACGCAGTGGCGGGCCGTCCAGGTGCCGACGCTGCTGATCGAGGCGGGGGACTCGGTGACGCCGCCGGGGCAGATGGCGGAGATGGCGCGCACGGGCAGGCAGACGACGTATGTCACGGTGCCCGGTGCCGGCCACCTGGTCCACGACGACGCCCCGATGAAATACCGGGACGTCGTCGAGGCGTTTCTATCGACGTTCACCGGTGGCGGTTGAGCTCGGCCAGCTCGGGTGCTGTTCGAAGCGGGTCCGGATGGCGTCGACGTCGTGTGTCACTCGGGTGAGGTCACGGTCGTCGGTGAACAGCCGCCCCGCCAGCGGTGCGGCGATGCGGAATTGGTCGCGGTGCAGACGCAGCACGCCGGTGCGGTGAGCTGCCCAGGTGAGACCCGCAGCGAGGGCGAACGGTGCGGCCAGGATCAGGAAGGTCAGTGCGATGCTCATGGCAGTAATGCTCCACCTACCAAATATCGTGCCACCAGTGGCAGAAGCGACATCTGCCGATAAGATGCTGCCATGACGATACGGACGGTGTCGGCGTTGGTCCTGGACGGGCTCGCGGTGTTCGAGTTCGGCGTGATCTGCGAGGTGTTCGGCATCGACCGGTCCGCCGACGGCGTGCCGAACTTCGACTTCAAGGTCTGCGGGCCGGAACCGGGCAAGCCACTGCGCACATCGGTCGGCGCGACGATCATTCCCGACCACGGCCTCGACGATCTCGTCGGCGCCGACCTCGTGGCCATCCCCGCGATCAGCGGGGGCAACTATCTCCCCGAGGCGCTCGACGCGATCCGCCGGGCCGCCGAATCCGGATCGATCATCCTGACCGTGTGCTCGGGGGCCTTCGTCGCAGGCGCGGCCGGTCTGCTCGACGGGCGGCCGTGCACCACACACTGGATGCACGCCGACGACCTCGCGCGGATGTATCCGACCGCCGAGGTGGATCGCAACGTGCTGTTCGTCGACGACGGGAACCTGATCACCAGCGCGGGCACCGCCGCAGGCATCGATGCGTGCCTGCATCTGGTGCGCCGCGAGATGGGCAGCGAGATCACCAACAAGATCGCCCGCCGCATGGTCGTGCCGCCCCAGCGCGACGGTGGCCAGCGGCAGTACATCGACCAGCCCATCCCGGTGCGATGTTCGGAACGCTTTGCCCCGCATCTCGACTGGATTCTCGCCAACCTCGACAAGCCGCACACCGTGACGTCCCTGGCCCGCCGGGCCCACATGTCGGGACGTACCTTCGCGCGCCGCTTCGTCGACGAGACCGGTCGCACCCCGATGCAGTGGGTGACCGACCAGCGTGTGCTGTTCGCCCGTCGACTGCTCGAGGAGACCACGCTGGACATCGACAACATCGCCGAGCAGTCCGGGTTCGGCAACGCCACGCTGTTGCGCCATCATTTCCGGCGCATCATCGGTGTCACTCCGTCGGATTATCGACGCCGATTCGCTTCTGCCGCAGCAGAATCCGAGGTCGCCGCTACCGCCTGATTGCCGGCTTCGCCGGCTAGTGCGCACCCTCTCCCGGGAAGGCGAACCTGCCGTCGTCGGTCTGCTCCACCAGCCCGTCGACCAGTAGCGAATCGAGGCAGCGGTCCCGCTGGGCGGTGTCCGTCAGCCACGCCACGTCGAGCTGTGCCCGGGTGACCGGAATGTCGCTGCCGCGCAACACATCCAGCAGCTTTCCTCGCACCTGACGGTCGGTGCCGGCGAATTTCTGCACCTTGCGCGCCGGGCCGGTACCGGCGGGGAAGCCGAGCGAACGCCACGTGCAGTGCGACAGCGGGCAGACGCCACACTTCGGGGAGCGCGCGGTGCACACGATCGCACCGAGTTCCATCAGCGCCACCGAGAACGTCGGCGCCCGTTCGTCGTCCGGCAGCAGCGCGGCCACGTCGTCGAGATCGCGCACCGACGCCGCCGCGGCGTCGTCACGCCCGTGCACGGCCCGCGCCACCACACGGCGAACATTGGTGTCCACCACGGGCACCCGCTGCCGGTAGGCGAAGCAGGCCACCGCACGCGCGGTGTAGGTGCCGATTCCGGGCAGCGAGAGCAAGGTGTCGACATCGTCGGGAACGACGTCGTCGTGCTCCGTCGCGATCACGGTCGCGCATTCGTGCAACCGCTTGGCCCGCCGCGGGTAGCCCAGCTTGCCCCAGGCGCGCAGCACGTCGGCCGCGCTCGCCGCCGCGGTCGCCGACGGCGTCGGCCACCGTGCGATCCACTCCCGCCAGATCGGCTCGACCCGGGCCACCGGCGTCTGCTGCAGCATGAACTCGCTGACCAGGATCTGCCACGCCGAGACGCCCGGTTGCCGCCACGGCAGGTCGCGCTGCGCCACGGCATACCAGTCGAGCAGCTCACCCGCGTCGATCATCGGTGCAGGCTGAGGCAGAATGACGGCCATGCCGAACACGAACCCGTTGACCGCGTGGAAAGCACTCAAAGAGGGTAACGAGCGCTTCGTCGCCGGGAGGCCGGAGCATCCGAGCCAGAGCATCGAGCACCGCGCCAGCCTGGCCGCAGCGCAGAAGCCGACCGCGGTCGTGTTCGGATGCGCCGACAGCCGGGTGGCCGCCGAGATCATCTTCGATCAGGGGCTCGGCGACATGTTCGTGGTGCGCACCGCCGGCCACGTCATCGACAGCGCGGTGCTCGGCTCGATCGAGTACGCCGTCGCGGTGCTCAACGTTCCACTGATCGCGGTGCTCGGGCACGACAGCTGCGGCGCGGTCGGCGCAACGCTGACAGCACTGGACGAGGGTTCGCTGCCCGGCGGGTACATCCGCGACGTCGTCGAGCGGGTCACGCCCTCGATCCTGGTCGGCCGCCGCGAGGGCCTGACCCGGGTCGACGAATTCGAGGCCCGGCACGTCACCGAGACCGGCAGGCAGTTGCTGAGTCGCTCGACGATCATCTCGGAGGCGATCTCCGCCGGCCGGCTTGCGATCGTCGGATTGACCTATCACCTGGCCGACGGCCAGGTGGTGTTGCGCGACCACATAGGCGACATCGGCGAAAACTGAAAGGCAACACGCCGAGTGGCGTCGAACAGAGTCGCTTGAGCTGGCCTTACCGTGATGTCGTGCTGGATTTGGAACCGCATGGCCCGCTGCCCCAACAGATCTACTGGCGACGCCGGATGTTGGCGCTCGGCGTGTCCGTGCTCGTCATCGGGATCATCGCGGCTGTCATCGCGGTCGTCGTGATGAACAGCACCAGTACCGAGGCGCCCACCGCGAACGAGAACCAGGCATCCCAGGCTGCCGCACCGCCGACGCCGCTGCCCGGTGACAACCCGCAGGTCAAGACGCCTATTCAGGCGCCGGCTCAGCAGGCGCCGCCGCAGACCGCGACCCCGACGGCTGCCGTGGTGCCGCCGCCGATCCTCAAAGAGGGCGACGACTGCCCCGACTCCACGCTCGCGGTCAAGGGCATCACCAATCAGCCGCAGTACGTCGTCGGCGATCAGCCGAAGTTCACGATGGTGGTGACCAACATCGGGCTGGTCGCCTGCCAGCGCGATGTCGGCGCAGCGGTGCTGGCCGCATACGTCTACTCACTGGACAACCAGCGGCTGTGGTCGAACCTGGACTGCGCACCGTCCGCCGAGACGCTGATCAAGACCTTCCAGCCGGGCGAGCAGGTGACCACCGAGGTGACGTGGACCGGGATGGGTTCGGCGCCGAACTGCCCGCTGCCTCGCCAGCCGATCGGAGCGGGCACCTACAACCTCGTCGTCCAGCTGGGCAATCTGCGTTCGGCGACGGTGCCGTTCATCCTGGCCCCGCCGCAGCAGGTGCCGCCGGGTGCGCCCGGCGCAGTGCCGGCTCCCGCTCCGGCTCCCGCGCCCGCCGGCTGAGTTCAGGCGAGCCGGTCGGCGATCGTCGACTCGGCGAGCTGCGACAGGCCTTCTCGGATGTGGCGCGCCCACATCGAGCCGATCCCGTCGACCGACTGCAGATCGCTTGCGCTCGCCGCGAGCAGGCCCTGCAGGGAACCGAAGTTGCGGACCAGCAGGTCGACGTGCGCGAACTGCAGGCGCGGTATCCCCGACATCGCCCGGTAGCCGCGTGAACTCATCGCCGAATCCTGCGCCTCGGCCGTCGACGGATACCCGAAAACCCTTGCCAGCGTGGTGAAGTCGAGCAGCTCACTGTCCGACAGGCTGTCGAGCTCCTCCAGGGTCGCGGTCACCTGAGCCGGCGTGGGTGGGTCGGGGTTGGCGTGGTAGTCGCGAACGATCAGCTCGCGGTCGATGTCGTTGTCGCCCACCAGCTCGTCGAGCTGCAGCTTCAACTGCCTGCCGTCGGTGCCGAGTTCGACGACGTCGGAGTCGATCTCGAGGCTGATCCGGCGCACCATCTCGAGCCGCTGCACCACGGTCATCACGTCGCGCAGCGTCACGAAGTCCTCGATCTCGGCCATCGAGAGCTGCTTGCTCACCTCGTCGAGGCGGGTTTTGTAGCGCTCCAGCGTGTCGATGGTCTGGTTGGCCCGCGACAGGATGGTCGCCGACTCGGGCACGACGTGCCGCTCGCCGGCCACGTACACCGTCACGATGCTCATCGAGTGGCTGACCGAGATCACGGGGTAGCCCGTCTGGATCGCGGTGCGCTCGGCGGAGCGGTGCCGGGTTCCGGACTCCTCGGTCGGTATCGACGGGTCGGGCACCAATTGCACGTTGGCGCGCAGTATTCGGCTGCCGTCGCTGGAGAGGACGACGGCGCCGTCCATTTTCGACAGCTCACGCAGCCGGGTCGGCGCGTACCGCACGTCCAGTGAGAAGCCGCCGTCGCAGATTGCCTCGACGCTGTCGTCGAATCCGATGACGATCAGCGCGCCAGTGCGCCCCCGCAGGATGCGTTCCAGCCCGTCGCGCAGCTGTGTGCCGGGCGCCAGCCGTGCGATCGTCTCCCGCAGCGTCGGACGGGCCAGCGGAACGACTGTGCGCGAGCTGCGTCCCGTCGACTTCACGGCCATCCGATCCCCTCGAGAGTTGCCTCAGTTCGCGTCATTCTGGCTGATCTGGCGTAGCACCCGCAATGCCGAGGCGATGTCGTCGGCCTCGTAGGTCCGCATGCCACCGGGCGCTGAGGTGAGCCCGGCGGGCACGACGGCGGTGTCGAAACCCAGCCGGAACGCTTCGGCGAGTCGGCGATCCATCCCGGTCACCCGACGCAGGTCGCCGGCGAGGCCGACCTCGCCGATCGCGATCACCGACGTCGGCATCGCGAGATCTGTGAACGCCGAGGCGATCGCCAGCGCCACCGCGAGATCCGATGACGAATCGGTGAGTCGCATGCCGCCGACCGTCGACAGATAGATGTCGTTGGCGCCGACGGGCAGCCGTGCCCGCTTCTCGAGCACCGCGGTGATCATCGCCGCGCGGGAGGAGTCGATGCCGCTGACGGCCCGGCGCGGGCTGCCGCTGGCCGGGGAGCCGATGAGGGCCTGCACCTCGCCGATCATCGGGCGTTTCCCGTCGAGCGTCACCGTCACCGACGTGCCGGGCACCGGTTTGGGACGCTGGTCCAGGAACAGTCCAGACGCATCGGCCACGCATTCGATCCCGTTGTCGTGCAACAGGAAACAGCCGACCTCGTCGGCGGCGCCGAATCGGTTCTTGATGCCGCGCACCATGCGCAACGCCGACGTGCGGTCGCCCTCGAAATGCAGCACGACGTCCACGAGGTGCTCCAGTGAGCGCGGTCCGGCGATCGCTCCGTCCTTGGTCACGTGGCCGACCAGAAGCATCGCGACGCCGGTGGTCTTCGCTGTCATCGTCAGCGCCGTGGTGACCGCACGCACCTGGGTGACGCCGCCGGTGACACCGTCGGCCTCGGTGGTCGACATGGTCTGCACCGAGTCGACGATGACCAGCGACGGCCGGACCGCGTCGATGTGGCCGAGTGCAGTCTGCACATCGGACTCGGCGGCCAGGTACACCTCGTCGTGGGTGCAGCCGGTACGTCCGGCCCGGAGCCGGATCTGACCGGCCGATTCCTCCCCCGAGAGGTACAGCGCCCGGCGTCCGTTCTGGGCCCAGCGATGGGCGACCTCGAGCAGCAGCGTCGATTTTCCGACGCCGGGATCTCCGGCGAGCAGGGTGACCGATCCGGGCACCACGCCGCCGCCGAGAACGCGGTCGAGCTCGCTGATGCCGGTGGGGAAGTGCCGCGTGGTTCCCGGGTCGATCGAGCTGATCGGGACGGCGGGGGAGGCGGGTGCGATGGCGTGGCGGATAGCTGTCCCACCGACGGAGGCCAATGCGACCTCGTTGACCGTGCCCCACGTTCCGCAGTCAGGGCAGCGACCCACCCATTTGGGCGTCTGATGGTGGCATTCCGAACAGCGATATTGCGAACGTGTTTTCGAAGGCCGGGCCACGGATGCGACGGTATCGGCCCGCACCGACAACTGGTGGGCGCGGCGCGCCCGTGTCGTGCGGCTAGTGTCCGCCGGAGTGCTCGGAGACGGCGGCGCCGCTGTCGGCGACCTCTCGGCGCGGTGCCTCACCGGCCGAGATCGGCACCGTCACCGTGGTGTCGCCGGCCTTCTCGAACGTGAACGTGAAGTCATACGTCAGACCGTTGGTGATCGGCTTGGACAGCGCGACGCGCGCCTCGGCCGCGTCCGCGGGTTCGACGGCCTCCAGCGGCGTGGTCTGCCCGTCGGGGGTGCCCACCACGAGCACGCCGTTGGCAGGCAGGTCCTTGCCGCCGGTCAGCGAGACGGTGCCGACGTCGGAGGTGATGCTGACCAGCTTGTCGTTCGTGTCGGGGGAGGTGTTGGCAGCGGTGAAGATCAGCTCGACGTCGCTGCCCGGACGCACGTAGTCCGACGTCTGCTGGGCGCGCAGGTGGACGTTACGCAGCGCGATCGGTCCGGCCTTGGCGCTCGTCCCGTTGATCGCCGGCTCCTGGGTGGCCGTCTGGGACACCTGACCAGCACTGCAGCCGCTCAGCACGGCGGACAGCGCGATCGCGGCCGTCGCCACGGCGGTCGTGACAGAAGTGCGCCGATCCAAAGGGTTCACTCAGGTGCCTCCTGCTCGGCCGGCAACGCGACGTGACATGCCGGTCTCCATCGTTCGACTATGCAGAGTAGTAGGTCGCGTTGACGGGCGGTAGCGCAGGGCGCACGAGGCGCTCGCCTTGCACGGAATCGGCAGCCTGTCAACCCCTGATGTTGCCCGTCTGTGCCCCTGACCTGCATTGTTGGCGCACCCCCGAAGAGTGCCCGTGTTAAACTCGTCATGTGAAAGGGGCTCGAAACTGATGATTTTCAAGGTCGGAGACACCGTCGTCTATCCACACCACGGTGCTGCGTTGATCGAAGCGATCGAAACCCGAACCATCAAAGGCGAGCAGAAGGAATATCTCGTCTTGAAGGTCGCCCAGGGCGATCTGACTGTCCGGGTTCCCGCGGACAACGCCGAATACGTGGGTGTGCGTGACGTCGTCGGCCAGGAGGGCCTCGACAAAGTTTTCCAGGTGCTTCGTGCCCCGCATACCGAAGAGCCGACCAACTGGTCGCGTCGGTACAAGGCCAATCTCGAGAAGCTGGCCTCCGGCGACGTGAACAAGGTCGCCGAGGTCGTTCGCGATCTGTGGCGTCGTGATCAGGAGCGCGGACTGTCCGCCGGCGAGAAGCGGATGCTGGCCAAGGCCCGGCAGATCCTGGTCGGCGAGTTGGCGCTGGCGGAGAACACCGACGACGCGAAGGCGTCGATCATTCTCGACGAAGTTCTCGCCGCCGCATCCTGACGTGATTCCTCGCGTCGGTCTCGGTACCGACGTCCATCCGATCGAAGCGGGGCGGCCGTGTTGGCTGCTGGGTCTTCTGTTCGACGACGCCGACGGTTGTGCCGGTCACTCCGACGGTGACGTCGCCGCCCATGCCCTCTGTGACGCGCTGCTGTCCGCAGCGGGCATGGGCGATATCGGCGGGATCTTCGGCACCGACCGTCCTGAATGGCGGGGCGTGTCCGGTGCCGACATGCTTCGTCACGTGCGTTCGCTGCTCGAGGGGGCAGGGCTGCGCGTCGGTAATGCCGCGGTGCAGGTCATCGGTAATCGGCCGAAGGTCGGGCCGCGTCGAGCGGAAGCCCAGGAGCTGCTGTCCGAGCTCGTCGGCGCGCCGGTCTCGGTGTCGGCGACCACGACTGACGGCCTCGGGTTGACTGGGCGTGGTGAGGGTCTGGCGGCCCTGGCGACGGCCCTCGTTCTGAGCGATGCGGGTTCTGCCTGATCTGGCCGGTAAGCTGGCCCGTCGTGACCGAACGCCCCGCCGCGTCGATGCGGCTGTATGACACCCTGTCTGGCGGTGTGCGCGATTTCGCGCCACTGCGGCCCGGCCACGTGTCCATCTACCTCTGCGGTGCCACAGTGCAGGGTCTGCCCCACATCGGCCATGTGCGCAGCGGTGTGGCGTTCGACGTGCTGCGCCGCTGGCTGACCGCCAAGGGGTACGACGTCGCCTTCATCCGCAACGTCACCGACATCGACGACAAGATCCTCACCAAGGCTGCCGACGCAGGCCGGCCGTGGTGGGAATGGGCGGCGACCTACGAGCGTGCGTTCTCGGCCGCCTACGACGCGCTGGGTGTGTTGCCGCCCTCGGCCGAGCCCAGGGCCACCGGGCACATCACCCAGATGGTGGAGCTGATCGATCGGCTGATCGACCGGGGCCACGCCTACACCGGCGCAGGCGACGTGTACTTCGACGTCGCGACGCTGCCCGACTACGGAAAGCTCTCGGGGCACCGGATCGACGACGTGCACCAGGGCGAGGGGGTCGCGACCGGCAAGCGGGACCAGCGCGACTTCACCTTGTGGAAGGGCGCCAAGCCCGGCGAGCCGTCATGGCCGACGCCGTGGGGTCGCGGCCGGCCCGGCTGGCACACCGAATGTGTGGCGATGGCCCACGAGTACCTCGGTGCCGAGTTCGACATCCACGCCGGCGGCATGGACCTGGTGTTCCCGCACCACGAGAACGAGATCGCCCAGGCCGAGGCGGCCGGCGACGGCTTCGCCCGATTTTGGCTGCACAACGGCTGGGTCACCATGGGCGGGGAGAAGATGAGCAAGTCGCTGGGCAATGTGCTCGCGATTCCCGCTGTGCTGCAACGGGTTCGGGCCGCCGAGCTGCGCTACTACCTGGGCAGCGCGCACTACCGGTCGATGCTCGAGTTCTCCGAGACCGCGCTGGCCGACGCGGCGAAGGCCTACACCGGCATCGAGGATTTCCTGCACCGGGTGCGTAACCGCGTGGGCGCGGTGGTTCCTGGGGAGTGGACACCGAAGTTCGGCGCCGCCCTCGATGACGACCTCGCGGTGCCGATGGCGCTGGCCGAGGTTCACGCCGCCCGCGCCGAAGGCAACCGCGCGTTGGACGCCGGCGATCACGAGACGGCGCTGACCCACGCGATGTCGATCCGCGCGATGATGGGCATCCTGGGTGCCGACCCGCTCGACGAGCGCTGGGAGTCCCGCGACGAGACCTCCGCCGCGCTCGCCGCGGTCGACGTTCTCGTCCAGGCTGAGGTGCGGCGCCGGGGAGAGGCCCGGGCGCGCCGCGACTGGGCCGAAGCAGATGCGATCAGGGACCGGCTGAAAGAGGCCGGCATAGAGGTGACCGACACCGCCGACGGTCCCCAGTGGTCACTCGTCGACGGAACGGACAAGTAGATGGCGGGCAATTCTCAGCGCCGCGGCGCGATACGCAAGGCGGGCACCAAGAAGGGCCCGACGGTCGGCTCGGGTGGGGTCCGCAGGCGCGGGCTCGAGGGCAAGGGTGCGACGCCGCCGGCACACGAGCGGCCCCATCACCCCGCGGCCAAGCGTGCTGCCAAGGCGGCGCGCCAAGCCCAGGGCAGGCACAAGAAGACTGACGACACCGAGACCGTCCTGGGCCGCAACCCGGTGGTCGAGTGCCTGCGCGCGGGCGTGCCGGCGACGGCGCTGTACGTGGCACTGGGCGCCGACTCCGACGAACGTCTCACCGAGGCCGTGCAGACCGCGGCGGACCGGGGCATCGCGATCCTCGAGGTGCCCAAGCACGATCTCGACCGGATCGCCGCCAACGGTCTGCACCAGGGCATCGCGCTGCAGGTGCCGCCGTATGCCTACGCCCACCCCGACGATCTGCTGGCGCTCGCGAAGAAGGACGTGACGCCGCCGCTGCTGGTGGCGCTCGACAACATCTCGGACCCGCGCAATCTGGGGGCCATCGTGCGTTCGGTCGCGGCGTTCGGCGGGCAGGGCGTGCTGATCCCGCAGCGCCGCTCGGCGTCGGTGACGGCCGTGGCATGGCGCACCAGCGCGGGTGCGGCCGCGCGGACCCCGGTCGCCCGGGCCACGAACCTGACCCGTGCCTTGAAGCAGTACGCCGACGCGGGCATCCAGATCGTGGGGCTCGACGCCGGTGGTGACACCGAGATCGACGACATCGACGGCGCGGGCCCGATCATGGTGGTGGTCGGTTCCGAAGGCAAGGGCCTGTCGCGACTCGTGCGGGAGACCTGCGACGCCATCGTGTCGATCCCGATGGCCGGGCCCACCGAATCGCTGAATGCGTCGGTGGCCGCCGGGGTGGTGCTCGCCGAGATCGCGCGGCAGCGCCGCCGCGCTTAGGCGCCGATCACCTGCAGTCCCGCCCACAGCGCGACCACGGCGGCGACCAGCGTGAGCGGTGTGGTGACCAGCCCGACGCGGCTGAACTCGGCGAAACTGGGGTTCATGTCGCGGCGGACCACGCTGCGCCACAACAGGTTCGCCAGCGATCCGACGTAGGTCAGGTTGGGGCCGATGTTGACCCCGATCAGCACGGCCAGCACTGCGGCAGGGCCGATCGGCGCCGACAGCGGCAGGAGGACCAGCACCGCAGGCAGATTGTTGACGACGTTCGACAGCACGGCCCCCACCGCCGCGATGCCCAGCAGCGCCAGCAGCCCCTGACCGTCGGGGAGCACTCGGTGCATCGCGGGCTCCAGGCCGTTGCGCATCACCGCCGCGACGACCACACCCAGACACAGCACGAACGCCAGGAACGGCAGGTCGATCGCCACGGCGATCCTGCGGACCGAGGTGCGCCGGGTCACGAGTCCACGCACGCCGAGTGCGACCGCTCCGGCCAGGGCCGCCCAGGCCGGTGACAGGCCCACCAGCGAGGTGACGGCGAATCCGGCCAGCGTGAGCCCGACGGTGACCAGCGCGAACAGGGGCAGGTCGACGGGCTCGCGGGGCGCCGGCTGCGGCTCGACCGCCAGGTCGCGACGGAACAACAGGCGCAGCAGCACGTATTCGACGGCGATCGCGGCCAGCCACGGCAGCGACATCAGCGCGGCGAAGTGCAGGAAGGTCAGCCCCGCGGCGCTGAACGCCAGCAGATTCGTCAGGTTGGACACGGGCAGCAGCAGCGAGGCGCTGTTGGACAGATGCGCGGTCGCGTAGGCGTGCGGCCGCGCGGGCACGGCCAGCGTGCGCGCCATCGCCAGCACCACCGGGGTGAGCAGGACGACCGTCGCGTCCAGGCTCAGGATCGCGGTGACGGCGGCGGAGACGCCGAACACCGAGAGCAGCAACCGGTGCTGGCCGCCGGAGGTGGCGCGGGCCATCAGCACGCCGGTCGCGTGAAAGAGGCCCTCGTCGTCGCACAGCCGCGCGAGCACCAGGACCGCGGCGAGGAAGCCGACGACCGGCGCCAGCTCGCGGACCTCGGTCCACGCGCCCTGCCAGCTGATGGCACCCGTGACGATGACGAGTGCGGCGGCGGGCACGGCCACCACGGCTTCGGGCCAGCCGTGCGGACGCAGCAGCGCGAAACCCAGGACCGCGACGAGCGCGGCCACCGACAGGATCAGAGCCATGGGTCGGCGCGCTGCCAGAGGGTGGGGAAGTGCAGGGGGACATCGTCGTCGGCGGCGAGCCTGCGCAGAACGCGCACGGATGCGTCGAGGTCGTCGGCGGCGTAGGGCAGCGCCCGCAGGGGCTGGTCGAGCGGACGGAAGAAGTCGTCCCAGTGGATGAGGACGACGCGGCGCGCCCCGACGGTCCGCACGGTCTCGGTCCAGTACTCGACGAGGTAGCTCTCCGGCTGCAGGCCGAGTTGGCCCACCCCGAGGTAGGCGACGTCGGCTCGCCGCCCGGCCAACGCGCCCCTGATGTAGCCGGCGCTGCCGACGATCAACAGGGTCCGCCCGGTGGCGCGGTGGGTGACCAGCGTGGACCATGCCTCGCCGCAGCGGTACGCCGAGGCCCGCACCGGCGGTCGGACCGGCGCGGTGATCTCCCCGGGGAAGCGGTCGGGCGGGCAGTGGTGGCCCTCGATCAGGGTGACGTCGAAGGCTCCTGCGGTGACCGGTTCGCCGGGTGTGACGACGTCGACGCGGCCGAGGTCGGCGCCGCGGCCGATCTGGGCGGCCGACGTCCCGCCGATGAGCCGGGCACCGGTTCTTGCGGCGACGACGGCGGAGTCCATCGCGTGGTCGAAATGCGTGTGTACGGGGGTCACCGCGTCGAGGCGGGTGACGCCGAGCCGGGTCAGTGCATGGCCGATGCGCGACGGCGACGGCCGCAGGGGCCGGGTCGCGACGCTGAGCAATCCGGGCCGGGAGAAGAACCCGTCGGTGAGCACGGCGGACTGTCCGTCGTCGACGAGCAGGGTGGTCACGCCGGCCCAGGTGACCGTCACCGGTGAGCCGGTGATCGCCGCGGGTACGTCGAACCGGTCGGCGTACGCGGCGAGGTCGGGCCTGCCGAGCTTGAGACGCATGACGGCAACCCTAGGGGGCGGTACCGACCGGGTCGCACTTGCCGACGCCACGCTTATTGATAATGATTGTCATTACCAGTCAAGAGCAAAGTGCGGAGGCAGAAATGAAGCGCGGCATTCATCCCGACTACCACCCGGTGGTTTTCCAGGATGCGAACACCGGAGCGGTTTTCCTGACCCGCTCGACCGTGACGAGCGACAAGACCATCGACTGGGAGACGCCCGAGGGGGTGCGGCAGTACCCCCTCGTGGTGGTCGAAGTCTCCTCCGATTCGCATCCCTTCTGGACGGGCAGTCGCCGCATCGTCGACGCCGCCGGTCAGGTCGAGAAGTTCACCCGTCGGTACGGCGCGAGAAAAGGGCGTCAGTAGCTGTACGTGTTCTTCGGTGGCGGGATCTGCGCCACGCGGTAGACAGACATGGTCGGGATTGCGCCCCGCGTCAAGACATCTTGTCCGACAGCCACTGTGCCCTCGACGCGTATCCAGGCGCCGTCGGGCAGACGCGCGGCGTCCACCGCGGCAGGTCCGTCGAGATCGACGCGAGCCAGCTGGGCGTCGGCCGCACAGCAGATGATCACGACGCGCCCCAGAGCGACACGGTCACCGTCCTTCATCGTGAAGCCGGTGACGCTGACCGCGCGATCGCGCAACGTACTGGCCGAATCCTGGGCCAGCCGGATCAGCAGGTCCGGTAGCGACAACTCCGGGGCGCGGACATCGGGCAGCGGGGGAAAGGGCCGCCGCTGCGTGGCGTTCTCATTCGCCGTGGTGGTCGGCCGGGCGGTCTGGGGACCGATGGCTGGCGGAACCACGATGGCCAGCAGCGCGATGGGGACGAGCAGCAGCCACGCGACGCCGGGGCGGTGTCGGTCGCCGTGCTCGTGGTCCGGCAAGCCGGAGCCGCGCCGGATGTCACGGATGATCGCGACGATCGCCAGCAGCGCCAGCACCACCCCAGAGGTGAGCAGCCAGGGTTGCAGCGCGGGCTTGACGTAACGGGTGTACGCGCCGCCTGCGGTGACGAGTACGGTGCTGACACCGACGAGCAGGAGCAGTGCGTTCTCGGTCTCGCGGCTCACCGGTGACCGACCACCAGCAGGCCGACGCCGGAGGCCACCAGCGTCGCGACCGCGAACGTCAACGGCGCGAAGCGCACGGCGAAGGCACGGCCGAACATGCCGACCTGCATGGCGAACAGCTTGAGGTCGATGGCCGGCCCGACGACCAGGAACACCAGGCGCGGCAGCAGGGGCAGCATCGACAGGCTGGCGGCCACGAAGGCATCGGCCTCCGAACACAGTGACAGCACGACGGCCAGCACGGCCATGACGGCGATGCCGAGGACCAGATGGCCTGCGAGGTGGTCGTACATCCAGCTGGGCACCACGATGTGCAGCGCCGCGGCCGCAGCCGCACCGAGAACGAGAAACGATGCCGCCTGCAGGAAGTCGTGCCGAGCCGCCTCGGTGAACACCGCCCAGCGCGACCCAACGCGCGCGTGCAGATCGGGTGTCCTGCGGGTGATCCAGGCCGGTCGCCCGAACCGCGCCCACAGCGCTCCCATCGTCACCGCCGTGAGGAAGGAGGCGGCGCAGCGGGCGAGCACCATCGCGGGCTCGCCGGGGAACGCGACCGCGGTCGCGACGAGCACGACGGGGTTGATCGCCGGGGCAGCCAGCATGAACGTCACCGCGGCGGCGCCGACGGCACCGTCGGAGTAGAGCCGGCGCGCGATGGGCACCGAGCCGCATTCGCATCCGGGCAGTGCCGCTCCGCCGACCCCGGCGGCCAAGATCGCCGCGGCAGGTCTGCGGGGCAGCCACCGCGCCAGCCGGACGGGCGTCACGACCGCGGCGACCAGGCCGCTGACGAGCACCCCGAGGACGAGAAAAGGCAGCGCCTGCACGAAGATTCCGCAGAACACGGTGGCCGCGGTGGCGATCAGGGGCTGGGTGGCGACGACGTCGCGCAGCGTGGTGCCCGCGAGTGTGAGAGCCACGATCGTGAAGACGAGCACGTGCATCGAGGTGATGCGCCGACCTACCGGCTGCGTCCCGACGGCCACGCCGCCATTGTGCCAGCCGCGATCTTGATCACCCTGGCCATTACCTGGCAATCAGCCCGCTAGGGTGGGCCCATGGCTTTCCAGGCGCTCGTGATCAAGGCGGCATCCACTGTGGTGACCGGTGCTGTCGGAGTGGCGGCCTATCAGGGTGTCCGCAAGGCGATCGCGAAGGCGCCGCTGCACGAAATGTCAGTCTCTGCCACCGCATTGGCCCTTCGTGGTGCACGCAAGGCCGAAGAGGGTGCGGAGTCGGCGCGGCTGAAGGTCGCCGACGTGGTCGCCGAGGCGCGTGAGCGCATCGGCGAGGAAGCGCCCCCTCCTGCCGTGTCCGACACCGGTCACGACCACGACCACTGACTTGGCAGCCCCCACCGTCGTCTCCGACGCGGCGGGGCGGATGCGCCTCCACGTGCCGTGGTGCCGCAACGACGTCCGCCGCGCAGTCGCCGTCGAGGACGCCGTCGAGCAGGTGGCGGGTGTGCGCGCGGTGCATGCCTATCCGCGATCGGCCTCGGTGGTCGTGTGGTTCTCGCGGGCGCGTTGTGAGCGCAGCTCGATCTTCGCGGCCATCGAGTCCGCTGCGACCGTGTCACGCGAACTCGTGCCCGCACGTGCACCGCGCTCGGCCGATGTCACCAACGCCGACGTGCTGCGGATGACCGTCGGTGGAGTCGCGTTGGCGCTGTTGGGTATTCGGCGATACGTGTTCGCGCGCCCACCGCTGCTCGGGCCGGGCAGTCGGCTGGTGGCCTCGGGTGTCACGCTCTTCACCGGCTATCCCTTCCTCCGCGGTGCGCTGCGAACACTGCGGGGTGGCCGTTCCGCGGGGACCGACGTGTTGGTGACCGCGGCGACGGTGGCGAGTCTGGTTCTGCGCGAGAACGTCGTCGCGCTGACGGTGCTCTGGCTGCTGAACATCGGTGAATACCTGCAGGATCTGACACTGCGGCGGACCCGTCGGGCGATCACCAATCTGTTGCAGGGCAACCAGGACACCGCGTGGGTTCGGCTGGCCGACGGCGTCGAGGTCGAAACAGCCACGGCTGAACTGAGAATCGGCGACGAAGTGGTGATCCACGAGCAGGTGGCGCTTCCCGTCGACGGTGTCGCGGTCGACGGTGAGGCGATCGTCGACCAGTCGGCCATTACCGGGGAGAACCTGCCGGTGGCGATATCCGCCGGCGCTCGGGTGTACGCGGGCTCTGTGGTGGTGCGGGGCAGGCTGGTCGTGCGGGCCGAGGCCGTCGGCTCGGAGACGACCATCGGCCGCATCATCGCGCGAGTCGAGGAGGCCCAACATCATCGGGCTCCGATTCAGACTGTCGGAGAGAGCTTTTCGCGCCGCTTCGTGCCGGCCTCTTTCCTGTTGTCGGCCGTCACCCTGGTGCTCACGCGGGATGTGCGCAGGGCGATGACGATGCTGCTGGTGGCCTGCCCGTGCGCGGTGGGGTTGTCGACGCCGACGGCGATCAGCGCCGCGATCGGCAACGGTGCCCGGCGCGGCATCCTGATCAAGGGCGGTTCCCACCTCGAAGAGGCGGGCCGGGTCGATGCCGTGGTCTTCGACAAGACCGGCACCTTGACGGTGGGTCGCCCGGTGGTCACCAATCTGGTTGCCTTCCACAAGGACTGGGAGCCCGAGCAGGTGCTCGCGTACGCGGCGAGCTCGGAGATCCACGCGCGGCATCCGCTGGCCGAGGCGGTGATCCGATCGACCCAGGAACGCCATATCGAGATCCCGCCGCACGAGGAGTGCGAGGTGATCGTCGGCCTCGGCATGCGGATGCGCGCCGATGGCCGCACCCTCCTGCTGGGCAGCCCGTCGCTGCTGCGCCGAGAGAAGGTGCGGGTCACCAAGAAGGCCACCGAGTGGGTGGAGACCCTGCGACGCCAGGCCGAGACCCCACTGCTGCTCGCCGTCGACGGGCGGCTCGTCGGACTGATCAGCCTTCGTGACGAGATCCGCCCGGAAGCCCATGACGTCCTCACACGGTTGCGCGCCAACGGTGTTCGGCGCATCGTCATGTTGACCGGCGATCATCCGGACACGGCCGCCGTCGTCGCCGAGCAACTCGGCATCACCGAGTGGCGGGCCGAGGTCCTGCCCGAGGACAAGCTGGCGGTGGTGCGTCAGCTGCGCGACGAAGGCCATACGGTTGCGATGGTCGGTGACGGCGTCAACGACGCACCGGCATTGGCCGAGGCCGACATTGGCATCGCGATGGGGTTGAACGGCACCGACGTCGCGGTGGAGACGGCCGATGTGGCGCTGTCGAGCGACGACCTGCGGCGCCTGCTCGACGTCCGCGATCTCGGAGGCCGCGCCGTCGACGTGATTCGGCAGAACTACGCGATGTCGATCGCGGTCAACGCGCTCGGTCTGGCGATCGGCGCGGGCGGTGCGCTCTCACCTGTGCTGGCCGCCGTCCTGCACAATGCATCGTCGGTTGCGGTGGTCGCCAACAGTTCTCGGCTGATCCGCTATCAGCTCACCGAGGACTCAGCTGCGCGCTGACTGCTGGCGCAGCCCCGCCACCGCGGCGGCCAGGCACGCCGCGGCCACTGCTCCGGCGAACCACGGGAACACCGCGGCCAGATCCCAGCGGGTGGCGGCCCACCCGGCCACCAGCGTCGGCACCGCCATGGCGGTGTAGGCCGCCAGGTAGAACGCCGACATCGTCTCGCCGCGCCGGCCGGCGGGCACGACGTCGGACAGGTGTCGCAGCGACCCGCCGAAGCCGAGCCCGAACGTCGCGCCGAGCAGTGCTGCGGCCACGAACACCAGCTGCGGCTGGTGGGTGAGCAGGACCGGGATGGTCAGCAGCAGCGACACCGCCATCCCGATGTCACCGATGATCGCCGAGTACTTCGCCGGTAACCGCGTTGCCGCGAGCTGGGCCAGTGCGGCGGCGAACGCGGTGCTGCCGACGACGGCTCCGCCGAACACCAGGTTGTCGATGTGGGTCTGGCGTGCGGCCAGCGACGGGTACAGCGAGAGCAGCACGCCAAGGACCGACCAGGACGCCATCGCGCCCATCGCAGAGAACCAGAAGTCGCCCCGGATCTCGGCCGGGACAGCGGGTTTCGCGATGCGGATGGGACCGGCGCTACGGGCGGTGTGCGGTTCGCGCAACGCCAGCACGCCGACACCGACGATCAGGCAGACCACCGCGACCACCGCGTAGGGGGTGCGCAGCGGATGCGGCGCGTACTGGGCCAGCAGCGCGGAACCGAGGATCGACACCGTCATGCCGACGTTGAAGCTGACTCCGGACAGCTGCCCGCTGCGCACGCCGTGGTTGGGGCGCAGGTCCAGCAGCGCGGCCGCGCCGGCGACGACGATCGAGCCGACGGCGGCGCCGTGGATGGCGCGGGCGAGCAGCAGCAGGGCCATGTTGTCGGCGATCAGGAACACCGCGAGCCCGACCAGCAGGGCGATCAGGGCGCCGACGAGCACGGGCTTGCGCCCCACCACGTCGGAGATGCGCCCGGAGACCAGCACCGCGCCGAGCGCGGCGACCGCGTAGACAGCGAACACGATCGTGGTGGCCAGCGGGGAGAGGTGCCAGTTCGACTCGTAGATGCCGTAGAGCGGTGCGGGAACGCCGGAGACGCCGAGCGCCACACCGCTGAGCACCAGTAGCAGCGGGTAGGCCCAGCGCTGCGTCTCGGTGACCGGACGGTCGATCGCCACCATGGGAGCCCTTCCTGCGTCGAGTACAGTACGACGGACATCGAACCCGTTCGAGCGTACGCTGGGTTCGACGATCATCAAACCCGACGTGGTGAAGGACACGCCATGCCCGTAGACACCCAACCGGTGGCCCCGGTTCAACAGGTGCTGGCTGCCCTGCACGATCCGGTCCGGTTGGAGATCGTCCGCCGTCTGCACAACGCGGGCACCTCTCTCCAATGCGGCGCCCTCTACGACGGCATCAACAAATCGACCGCGACGCACCACTTCAAGATCCTGCGCGAGGCCGGGCTCACCGAACGGCTGGTCGTCGACGGGCTGACCTATCAGCGTCTGCGCACCGACGAGGTCGAGGCCGCGCTGCCCGGCCTACTGGGCAGCATCGTGCGCGGCGCCAACAGCGCGGTCAGCTGAACGCGCTCAGCGCCACGCCCTCAGCCACCAGGCGCTCCCGAACGGCGGTGGCGATCTGCACCGCGCCGGGCGAATCACCGTGCACGCACACCGATTCCACCGAGATCGGGATCGTCGAACCGTCTACGGCGCTCACCCGTCCCCGCGTCACCATCTCGAGCACGCGATCGGCGATCTCGCCGGGATCGTGCAGCACCGCGTTGCGTTCGCGCCGCGACACCAGCTGCCCGTCCGGCCGGTAGGCCCGGTCGGCGAACGCCTCGGGCACCGTTCGGATGCCCGCGTCGTCGGCCTCGGCGAACAGCACCGATCCGGAGAGTCCGAGCACCGGGAGCGCGGGGTTCACGGCACGCACGGCCGCGATCACCGCGCGGGCCTGCTCACGATGGGTGACGACGGCGTTGTACAGCGCGCCATGGGGTTTCACGTAGGACACCGTTGAACCCGCCGCGGTGGCCAGCGCCGACAGAGCGCCGATCTGGTACACCACGTCGGCGGTCAGATCCTCGGCCGGCACGTCGATGAACCGGCGGCCGAAGCCGGCGAGATCGCGGTAGCTGACCTGCGCGCCGATCTGCACACCGCGCTCGGCGGCCAGCCGGCAGGTGCGGGCCAGGGTGGCCGCGTCGCCGGCGTGGAAACCGCACGCGATGTTGGCACTGGTGACGATGCCGAGCATCGCGTCGTCGTCGCCGAGCTGCCACACCCCCGAAGCTCTCGCCGAGATCGGCGTTGAGGTCGACCGTGCGGGTGGTCACCGCGCCAGCGTAGCCGCGCACGCCTGCGGGGCGCGGCTCAGTGTGGATGGCTGTGCGTGACGCCCCACGCGGGAAGGGGGTCGGGGAGCGTCAGCCACGTCGACTGTCCCGTCGCCAATTCGGCATCGGTCAACAGGGCCTCGGTCAGGAGGTGCTGCACTGAATCTCGATCGAGCTTGATGCCGATGAACACGATTTCCTGGCCGGGCGCGATGTCGGTCGACGACCAGTACTGAGCCGGCTCGATGACCAGATTGGGCCCCGCCTGAGACCAGATTGCGGCGATGGCAGGTCGGCTGGCGATCCAGCAGAATCCCTTGCTGCGCACGATGCGTGTCATCTTCCCCAACGCTTCCGCCAACCGCTGGGGGTGAAACGGCCGGTCGGATCGAAACGTCATCGAGCTGATGCCGTACTCCTCGGTTTCCGGTGTGTGACCGTCGGCGATCTCTTCGTCCCATCCGGGCGCTTCTGCGGCGAGAACCGGATCGAAGAGTCCTGTGTCGAGCACCTCGATTGTGTCCACGACGCCGTGATCGGTGCGGATGAGCCTGGCCCTCGGATTGAGTCGCGTCACCAAGGTCTCCACGGTGTGCAGTGTCGCGGCGCTGACCAGATCCGTCTTGTTCAGCAGGATCACGTCTGCGAACTCCACCTGATCCACCAGAAGGTCGGAGATGCTGCGCGCATCGCCGTCGCCGGCACTCATGTCGCGGTCGGCCAACGCTTGGCCCCTGGCGATCTCGGTGAGAAACGTCGACACGTCGACGACCGTGACGAGAGTGTCGAGGTGGGCAAGCTGCCCGAGGCTCGAGCCGTCGTCGAACTCCCAGCTGAAGGTGGCGGCCACCGGCATCGGCTCGGAAATCCCGGTGGATTCGATGACCAGGTGGTCGAATCGGCGCTGGCGGGCCAGCGCGCCGACTGCGTCGATCAGGTCTTCGCGCAGTGTGCAGCAGATGCAGCCGTTGGTGAGTTCGACGAGCTTCTCTTCGGTGCGGTCGAGGTGGCCTTGCCCGGCAATGAGTGCCGCGTCGATGTTGATCTCGCTCATGTCGTTGACGATCACCGCGACGCGCCGTCCGTCCCGGTTGGCGAGGATGTGATTGAGGACGGTTGTCTTGCCGGCGCCGAGGAAACCGGACAGAACCGTGACGGGCAGGGTGTCTGATGAGGTGGAGGTCACCGCTTAATGATAATCATTTTCATTAAGACATGACGTTGCCGACACCCGCCGCGCGGGCGTTAATGGAAACGGTTATCGTTACCCGCGTGACGACTCCGAACTTGACGGCCCGACTGGCCGCCGCCGCGATTGCCCTTGCCTCGCCAATCGCTCTGGCCGCGTGCGGGAACAGCAATGAACCCGCTGCGTCCTCGACCACCGGCCCCGCTTCGGCCGGTACATGCCCCGCCGCACCGATCAAGGTCGTGGTCAGCGTCGACCAGTGGGGTGACATCGTCTCGCAGCTCGGCGGCGCCTGCGCCACCGTCACCACAGTGCTCGCCGGATCGTCGGTCGATCCCCACGACTACGAGCCCGCGCCGTCGGACGCCACCCTCTTCGACGGCGCGCAACTCGTGGTCCTCAATGGCGGGCACTACGACGAATGGGCCGCCAAACTCGCCGCCTCGTCGGACCCGGACGCGCCCGTCATCAACGCCGTCGACCTGAGCGCGGGCGGCGATCACGGCGGCGCAGACCATGCCGGCAGCGGCGAAGCCGGCCACGATCACGGTGCTGATCATGCCGAGGACGGCAACCCGCACGTCTGGTACAGCCCGACCGTCGTCGGGGAGGTCGCAGAGGCTGTCACCGCGGAGCTCAAGAAGCTGTCGCCCGCCGCCTCCGCGTACTTCGACGAGCGGCACACGGGCTTCACCAACGTCATGAAGCCCTACGACAGCGAGATCGCCGCGATCAAGGCCGGCGCCGCCGGCAAGAGCTACGCTGCCACCGAGAGTGTGTTCGACGACATGGCGGCGGCACTGGGACTCGAGAATCGGACGCCTGAGGGCTACCGGCTCGCCTCGGCGAACGAGAGCGAGCCCGCCCCGGCCGATCTCGACGCCTTCCTGCAGCTGCTCGGCGACCGGAAAGTGGACGTGCTGATCTACAACACCCAGACCGAGGGTTCGGTGGTCGAACAGATTCGTGCGGCTGCCGAGCAGGCGGGGGTACCGGTCGTCAACGTCACCGAGACCGTTCCGCCGAATACCGAATCCTTCCAGACGTGGCAGGTCGAACAATTGACCTCGCTGGCCAAGGCGCTCGGTGTCCGCGAATGACGCGGTAGCCTCTCCGGCGCTGTCGTTCACCGATGTCAGCGTGGTCCGCGGTGGGCGCACGATCTGGTCGCAGTCGACATTGCAGGTCGAGGCAGGCAGATTCGTCGCCGTCATCGGCGCCAACGGCGCCGGCAAGACCACGCTGCTCAACGTGATCCTCGGGCTGGTACCCGCCGCCACGGGCACGGTGCGGATCTTCGGTGAGCAACCGGGCTCGCGCAACGACCTGATCGGGTACGTGCCCCAGGATTACGACGTCAACGCCACCGAAGCCATTCGCGCACGCGACGCGGTGTTGCTCGGTCTGACCGGGCACCGTTGGGGGTTCGCTCGGCCGACCGCGCAGGACCGTCGGAGCGTCGACGATGCGCTGCGCCAGGTGGAGGCGACGACGTTCGCGACCAGGCGACTCTCCGAGCTGTCCGGGGGGCAGCGGCAACGCATCGCGCTCGCCGGCGCACTGGTCTCCGCGCCGCGGATGCTCATCCTCGACGAGCCGCTGGCGTCGCTGGATCTGCGCAACCAGCACGAGATCGTCGAGTTGCTCGCACGCCTTCGGCGGGAGCTCGGGGTGACGGTCATCGTGGTCGCCCACGACCTGAACCCGCTGCTGGCGACGCTGGACAGCGCCATTTACCTGCTCGACGGGCACGCCCACCACGCGGCGATCGACCAGGTGGTGGAGGCCGATCTGCTCACCCACATGTACGGCACCCCGATCAAGGTCGCTCACACCCTGCAGGGCGACCTCTACATGCGGAGTTCGGAATGAGACAGACCGTCCTCGCGGTGGGCTACCAGGAGAACTGGGTGCACATCCTCAGCTCGTCGTTCATGCGCAACGCTTGGCTGGGCGGCACCATCGTGGCGCTGGCCGCCGGCTTGATGGGCTACTTCATCGTCGTCCGCAACTCGTCGTTCGCCGCTCACGCTCTGGCCCACATCGGGCTGCCGGGCGCCACGGGGGCCGTGCTGCTGGGAGTGCCCGCCGCGGTGGGTCTCGGGGTGTTCTGCGTCGGGGGCGCGCTGGTCATCGGAGCGCTCGGCAAACGGGCCTCCGATCGCGACGTGGCCACGGGCACCGTGCTCGCGTTCGCCACAGGACTCGGGCTGCTCTTCAATTCGTTGGCCACCCGCAATTCGTCGACGCTGACGAACGTGCTCTTCGGGAATCTGTTGGCGATCACTGCAGAGCAACTGGCCGGGTTCTTGGCCCTTCTGGTGGTGCTGGGCGCGAGCATCGCGTTCATCTATCGCCCGCTGCTGTTCACCTCGGTCAACAGTCAGGTGGCAGAAGCCAGAGGCGCGCCCGTGCGGAGCCTGTCGATCGTGTTCATGGTGCTGCTCGGGATCACCGTCACCATGGCCGTGCAGGCGGTGGGCACGCTGCTGCTCTTCGCGCTGGTCGTCACGCCCGCGGCGACCGCCCTCAGTCTGACGGCCAGGCCCGTGGTCGCGATGGCGGTTTCGGCGGCCATCGGTCTGCTCTCGGTATGGGTGGGCCTGGCCGTGTCGGCGATGTTCAATCTCCCGCCGAGCTTCGTGGTCGTGTCGATCGCCTGCGGCATCTGGTTGATGACCTGGACACTTCATCGTCTGCCGCGCCGGAATCAGATGTCTGCTGCGGATGGCGGAAAGTCCACTAACCTGTCGGAACATGTCCAGAAGTCCGACGCCGAGACGGCGCGCGACCCTGGCCTCACTCGCCGCTGAACTGAAGATCTCGCGGACCACTGTCTCCAACGCCTACAACCGGCCGGATCAGCTGTCGGCCGAATTGCGGGAGCGGGTGCTCTCCACCGCCAAGCAACTGGGATATCCCGGACCCGATCCGGTGGCCCGTTCGCTGCGGACACGCAAGGCCGGCGCGGTCGGGCTGATGATCACCGAGCCGCTGAACTACTCCTTCTCGGATCCCGCGGCCCTGGATTTCGTCGCCGGCCTCGCCGAGTCGTGTGAGGCGGCGGGGCAAGGCCTGCTTCTGGTGGCTGTCGGGCCGAACCGCAGCGTGAGCGAGGGCTCGGCAGCGGTGCTGGCCGCAGGGGTGGACGGTTTCGTCGTCTACTCGGCATCAGATGACGATCCCTATCTGCCGCTCGTCCTGCAGCGCCATCTGCCTGTGGTGGTCGTCGACCAACCTCGTGACGTACCCGGTGCGTCGATCGTGTGTATCGATGATCGCGCGGCGATGCGGCGACTCACCGAGTACGTGCTCGAACTCGGCCACCGCGAGATCGGCCTGCTCACCATGCGGCTGGGTCGGGATTGGCCGCACAGCGGTCGCGGCCCAGCTCTGGCCGACCCTGAACGGGTGCGCACGCCGCACTTCCACGTGCAGAGTGAACGCATCCTCGGAGTGTCCGACGCGTTGGCCGAGGCGGGCCTGAACCCCGATGCGCTGACGGTCGTGGAGAGCTACGAGCATCTGCCGACCTCCGGTGGAGTCGGCGCGGACGTCGCATTGGAGGCGAATCCGCGAATCACGGCGCTGATGTGTACCGCCGACGTGCTGGCGCTGTCTGCGATGGATCGGTTGCGCGCCCGCGGGGTGTACGTGCCGGGCCAGATGACGGTGACAGGGTTCGACGGGGTGCCCGAGGCGTTGTCGCGCGGGCTGACCACGGTGCGCCAGCCGAGTATCGAAAAGGGCCGGCGCGCAGGGCAATTGCTGCACAACCCGCCTCGGTCGGGGTTGTCCGTGGTCGAGGTTCTCGACACCGAGTTGGTGCGGGGTCGCACCTCGGGTCCGCCCGCCTAGCCGTCAGTTCGGGCTGTTCAGCGCCGCAGCGATGTGGTCGACGGTCGTGCGCTGCCATTGCAGGTAGCTCATCCCGTCTGGGAGCGTGGAGCTGATCGAGATCATCGGCAGGGCCACCCCGCGGGCGGCCGCGGTGATGGTGTCGAAGACTCCGCTCTTGGCCTGGTCGTCGACGACGAGCGCCGAGACACTGCGGGTGGTGATCAAATCCCGCACCGCGGCGACGTCGGCGGGGTCGGGCGAGCGACTCTGCTCCAGAGCTTCGGCGAAGGTGGGCGGAGTCTTGTCGGCGATGCCGGCGTTACGTATCGCGTAGGTCGCGACGGGTGTTATCGAGATCACCGACGCACCGGGGTGGGCCTGGCCGATGGCGTGCTGGGCCAGGACCAGCGTGTCGAGGTCGTCGTCGAACTGCTGTGCTGCCGCCGTGTAGTCCGAGGCGTGCTCGGCATCGGACTCGCCGAGGGTGTCGGCGATGCGGTCGGCCACCGCCTTGGCGGTCAGCAGGTCGTAGAAGACGTGATCGTCGGCCGGTGGCTGCAGCGGGGTCAGCGACAGCGCGTCGATGCGAGGGATGTCCGGTGAGTTTTCGAGGATCGGGGCGATCCACTGGTCGTAGCGGCCGCCGTTGTAGAGGACCAGCGACGCGTCGGCGACGTCAGAGACGGCGGCGTCGCCGGGAGTGAACGCTCGCGGGTCGGCGTCTGCCGGCATCAGGGACCGCACAGTCGCGTGTCGTCCGACGACGGCCGCGGCGACACTGGCCCACGCCCCGGTGGAGGCGACCACGTTGGCAGTGCCGTGTTCGGCGTTCGGCGGGGTCTGTGAGCACCCGGTCAGGGTGCTCATCAGCAGCGCGGGGACCAGGAGAACGGAGAAACGCACTGTCGTCAGCTTCTGCCTGATTCCGCGCGCGCTGACAGTAGATACTCCAGCGCGGCCGCGACGTCCTCGGGCGCATCCACCCGATACGCGGCTGCGGTGTCGCCCGGACCCACCTTGACCCCGATGTCGCCATCGGTCAGCCGCCGGAACGCCTTCTCGTCGGTCACGTCGTCGCCGAAGAACACCACGATGTCGGCGCGGTGTTCGGCACGCAAAATGTCCAGCGCCTCACCCTTGTCGGTGTCGATGACGGCGAACTCCAGCACCGCCTTACCCGTCGTCGCGTGCACGTCCCAGCTCTCCGCAGCGTCCCACGCCGCGGCCAGCGCCGCGTCGCCGTCGGAATCGGAGGCGTTGCGGACGTGCAGCGCGACGCTCGCGGGCTTGGTCTCAACGGTGACGCCCGGCTTGTCGGCCGCGATCGCCGACAGCGTCCCGGCGATGGTGTGCAGCAGGTCGGTGTCGATGTCGTGGGCGAACCCGGCGTCGAATTCCGCGCCGTGGCTGCCGACCAGGTGAACCTCGGCGGGCATCGACGAGAGCGTCCGGAGATCTCGCAGCGCGCGCCCGGAGATCAACGCCGCCTCGGTGTCGGGCAGCCCGGCCAATGCGATCAGCGCGTCACCCGAGGCAGGCAGCGGGCGGGCGTCGGCGGGGTTCGAGACGATCTCCGACAGCGTGCCGTCGAAGTCGGAGGTGACGAGCAGGCGGGGTGCCCGCGCAGCGGCGTCGAGGGCGGTGGACAGCTCCGGCGGCAGCACGCCTTCAGATCTTAGGTTGCTCGCCGTCGCCGATGAGCAGCCGCATCGCCAGGTCCAGCCGCTTGCTCACGTCGGTGGCCGAGGCGCGGCGGGTCAGCCAGGCCAGCAGATTCGACAGCCACACATCGGAGATCACGCGGGCGATGTGGTACTGGTCCTCGGTCGGTTCACCCTCGCTCATCGCCCGGGCGAACATCGAGTCCATCAGCTTGCCGACGTAGTCGACCTCCCCGGCTGCCGAGGCGTCGGCGAACACGAACGCGCGCGTCATCGCCTCGGTGAGCAGAGGGTTGCGCTGCATGGCGCGGTTGAGCTTGCCGACCATGATGTTGAGCCGCTGATACGGCGTCGCACCCGCGGCCAGCACGGAGCGGTCGGTCTTGGCGTCGATGCGTTCGAATTCGCGGCCCAGCGCGGAGACCAGCAGGTGGACCTTCGACGGGAAGTAGCGGTACAGGGTGCCGACGGCGACGTCGGCGCGTTCGGCGACCGCGCGCATCTGCACGGCCTCGTAGCCGCCTTTGGACGCGATCGCCAGGGTCGCGTCCAGGATGCGCTTGCGGCGTTCCCGCTGCGCCTCGGACCCCAACTCCGACTCCGCCAGCACCGCGACGTTCATCACCTGCCGGGGGCGGGCGTCCGCTCCCGCGCCGTCAGCGCGCGCCGACGGCCCTGTAGCGGACTGAGACGACCCGGACATGTGGCGTGGCTCCTTCGGTGTTCTGCGGCAGATGCATGGGAATGCAACCGAAGGAAAACGATACGCATTCCGGTTGCGACTTTCTCGCCGCCCTCTGCGCGTCACCAACGATCTGGTCTGCTGCGATGGCGTTCGACTTGACGTTCGAACACTGGCACTATTAGAACACGTTCTAGTGGGAAGCACGGGGTTCTCACCCAAAGCCTAGGAGTCACGGTGCCGGCAACCATCAGCGACGATCAGTCCGCCGCACGGGAGTTGGTGCGCGACTGGGCGTCCGGGTCGACGTCGCTGGAAGCCGCCCGCGACGTCGAGCAGGGCTCGCCCGATGCGTGGCGCGCGCCCTTCGAGGCGCTGGCTGCACTCGGCATCTTCGGGGTGGCACTGCCCGAGGATCTCGGTGGCGCCGACGGCACGATCGCCGATCTCGCCGCGATGCTCGAGGAGGCCGCCGCCGGTCTGATTCCCGGCCCGGTGGCCACGACCGCGCTGGCCACGCTGGTGCTCGACGCCTCCCAGGGCGAGCTCCTCGAAGCGCTGGCCGCCGGAGCGCGGACGGTCGGCGTCGCCGTGCGCGCCGAGCTCACGCTGGCAGGTGAGACGGTCTCCGGTGTCGCCGCCGCAGTGCTGGGTGCGACCGCCGATGGCGTGCTGCTGCTGCCTGCCGGTGATGTGTGGGTGTCAGTCGATGCCACGGCCGACGGCGTCGTCGTCGATCCCGTCAAGGCCACGGATTTCTCCCGCCCGCTGGCCCGGGTGACGTTCGACCGCGCGCCCGCCACGGTGATCGCGATGCCTGCGCAGCGCATCGTGGACCTCGCCGCGACAGTCGCGGCCGCCGAAGCCGCCGGGGTGGCCCGCTGGCTGCTGACGACGGCGACCGAGTACGCGAAGGTGCGCGAGCAGTTCGGCAAGCCGATCGGCAGCTTCCAGGCGATCAAGCACATGTGCGCCGAGATGCTGCTGCGCAGCGAGCAGGCGTCGGTGGCCGCAGCGGATGCGGCGCGAGCTGCAGGCGAACCCGATGACCAGCAGCTGTCGATCGCTGCAGCGCTGGCAGCATCGGTGGGGATCGAGGCGGCCACGGCCAACGCCAAGGACTGCATCCAGGTGCTGGGCGGTATCGGCATCACCTGGGAACACGACGCGCACCTGTATCTGCGCCGCGCCTACGGGATCGGGCAGTTCCTCGGCGGCCGGTCGCACTGGCTGCGCAGGGTGGCCGCACTGACGCAGCAGGGGGTGCGCCGCGAGCTGCACGTCGATCTCGACTCGGTCGCCGACCTGCGGCCCGAGATCACCTCTGCGGTAGCCGAAGTCGCTGCCGCACCGCAGGATCGCCGACAGGTCGTGATGGCCGAGACGGGGCTGCTGGCACCCCACTGGCCGCGGCCACACGGCCGTGATGCGGGCCCAGCCGAGCAGCTGTTGATCGACCAGGAGTTGGCCGCGGCCGGTATCACCCGTCCGGATCTGGTGATCGGTTGGTGGGCCGTCCCGACGATCCTCGAGCACGGCAGCGCCGAGCAGGTCGAGCAGTTCGTCCCGCCGACCTTGCGCGGCGACCTGCAGTGGTGCCAGCTGTTCAGTGAGCCGGGCGCCGGCTCGGATCTGGCCGCGCTGCGTACCAAAGCGGTTCGGGCAGAAGGTGGTTGGAAGCTCACCGGGCAGAAGGTGTGGACGTCGGCTGCGCAGAAGGCGCACTGGGGGGTGGCGCTCGCGCGTACCGACCCCGACGCTCCGAAACACAAAGGCATCACCTACTTCCTGATCGACATGACCAGCCCGGGCATCGTGATCCGTCCGCTGCGTGAGATCACCGGCGACGAGCTGTTCAACGAGGTGTTCTTCGACGACGTGTTCGTTCCCGACGAGATGGTGGTCGGCGCGGTCAACGACGGCTGGAAGCTGGCGCGCACGACGCTGGCCAACGAGCGGGTCGCGATGGCGCAGGGCACTGCGCTGGGCAACCCGATGGAGGAGTTGCTGCGCGCGCTGTCGGAGTCGGATGTCGATGACGCGCAACAGGATCGGCTCGGTGAGCTGATCTGCACCGCGCAGGTGGGCTCACTGCTGGATCAGCGCATCGCCCAGCTCGCGGTCGGCGGCCGCGATCCCGGTCCGCAGGCCAGCGCCCGCAAGCTCATCGGTGTGCGCTACCGGCAGGCGTTGGCGGAATTCCGCATGGAGCTGTCCGAGGGCGGCGGCGCTGTGGAGAACCAGCAGGTGCACGACTTCCTGAACACGCGGTGCCTGACCATCGCCGGGGGCACCGAGCAGATCCTGTTGACGATGGCGGGGGAGCGGCTGCTCGGGCTGCCGCGCTAGCCGAAGCGGGTCTGCGCGCAGGCGGTCGGCGTGGTCAGGTTGACCCCGCTGTAGACCACCTGGATCTGCGAGCACGCGATGAAATCGGCGCCGGTGGCCGGCAATCCGTCATGCCACTGCGTGGGCACGGAGTCGCCGTCGGAGGTGAATCGCGCGATGTCTCCGCCGCCGAAGTAGGTGATGGACAGCTCGACGTCGCTGAGCGAGCGGTACATCTTCGACAGCACGTTCTCGTGGTTGGCACCCTTGAGCTCGCGCGGGTTTCCCGACGGTGCGCTGTACCAAGCCTGCTGCCAGACGTCGCGGTCGGAGCTGCGCAGCGTGACGGTCTGACGGGCCCACGTGTCCTGGGGAAAGCCGGTGGGGCCGCCCGGCGTCAGCAGGCTCGCGGTGGTGGTGAAGAAGCACCGGGCCTGGGCTGAGTCGCAGTTGGCCGAGACCTGCATCTGGATGGACGTGGCGGGGTCGACGGTGATCGAGCTCGTCTTGGTGTCCGACGCCGCGACCGCCGTCGCAGGGTGTACGAGGGCGGCCATCGTCAGGGCCGTCGCACCAACTACCGCGAGCCGCTTCATTCTGGCGAACCTAGCGCGCTGCTCACTCGTCATAGGTCACTTCCACCGAATCCGACCGCGGGTGGGCCTGGCACGCCAAGATCAGGCCCTCGTCGAGGTCCTGTTGTTCGAGGACGTCGTTGACCTCCATCTCGATGTCACCGGCCTTCTTGACCACCGCGCACGCCCCGCAGTGCCCCTCGCGGCACGAGAACGGCGCGTCGAGACCCTTGTCGAGCAGCACGTCGAGCAACTTCGCCCGCCGCGGCCAGCTCAATTCGTGGGTGGTGCCGTCCAGCGTGACGACGGCGGTCGCGGGGCCCTCGTCACCGTCGTCGGTGTCGTCGAGGACGACCGCGGCGAACGGGTCGGAGTCCAGGGACTTGAACACTTCGATGTGCACCCGTTCGGGGGCTGAGCCGCAGGCTGTCAGCGCCTCCTGCGCGGCGGTCATGAACGGGCCGGGCCCGCAGAGGAACGCCTCGCGGTCGCGGTACGGCGCGAGCAGTGCCGCCAGCGCCGAGGCGGTCGGCAACCCCTGCACCGACTCCAGCCAGTGCACCGTCGTCAACCGGTCGGGGTGCGCGCCCGCGAGCTCGCGCAGTGCTGCGGCGAAGATCACCGAGTCCTGGTCGCGGTTGGCGTAGACGAGGGTGACCTGCCCGCTGCCCTGATCCAGTGCGGACTTCAGGATCGCCATCATCGGTGTGATGCCGCTGCCGGCGGCGAGCAGCAGGAAGTCGGTGTCGAGGTCGGCGGGGACGAAGGTGCCCGACGGGGCCAGCACGTGCATCCGCATGCCGGGGTGGGCGTTGTCGCAGAGCCAGTTGGACGCATACCCGTCGGCGGTGCGCTTGACGGTGACGGTGAGGGGATCGCCGGTGAAGGGAGAGCTGCACAGGGAGTAGCAGCGCGCCACCGAGCCGGTCCGGTCGCTGGGCACCCGCAGTGTCAGGAACTGCCCGGGCCGGTACCGCAGCTTGTCGGTGGGCACCTCGTCGGTCGCGGTGAACACCAGCGAGCGGGCGTCGGCCGTCTCGTCGATCACCTCGGCGATCTCCAGCTCGAGCACGTGGGCACCCAAAGGCTCGTCGGTCACAGGCGGCTCTCTCTTCCACACCGTCGGGGGTCAATAACTAGAACAGGTTACAGAAATGAATGTGTGCAGGTCCAGACATCACAGGACACCGCTACTCGACACAAATCGTAACGTGTTCTAATCTTTGTGCAGGTCCCTACTCCTGGGAGGCAAAACCAGTGACGTCCATTGAACAGCGCGACGTGCAGTCCGTTCTCGCCGGCATCGATGATCTCCTGCCGCGCATCGCCAAGCGCGCCGCAGCCGCCGAGGAACTGCGCCGCCTGCCCGACGACACCGTCGCCGAGCTCGACGAGGTCGGCTTCTTCAAGCTGCTCCAGCCGGAGCAGTGGGGCGGTCTGCAGTGCGATCCGACGAAGTTCTACGAGGCCGTGCGCCGCATCGCGAGCGCCTGCGGGTCGACAGGCTGGGTGTCCTCGATCATCGGCGTGCACAACTGGCATCTCGCGCTCTTCGATCAGCAGGCCCAGGAAGACGTGTGGGGCGACGATCCCACGGTCCGCGTCTCCTCGTCGTACGCGCCGATGGGGGCGGGCACCGTCGTCGACGGCGGCTACCTGGTCAGCGGTGCGTGGCAGTGGTCCTCGGGCTGTGACCACGCCACGTGGGCGTTCCTGGGTGGCCCGGTGATCAAGGACGGTCGCCCGGTCGACTTCGGCAGCTTCCTGATCCCGCGCTCGGACTACCGCATCGACGACGTGTGGAATGTGGTGGGGCTCAAGGCGACCGGCAGCAACACCGTCGTAGTCAAGGACGTGTTCGTGCCGCGGCACCGGTTCCTGTCGTACAAGGCGATGAACGACGGCACCGCCGGAGGATATGAGACCAATTCGGCGCCGGTCTACAAGATGCCCTGGGGCACCATGCATCCGACCACGATCAGCGCGCCGATCATGGGCATGGCATACGGCGCCTATGACGCTCACGTCGAGCATCAGGGCAAGCGAGTGCGCGCCGCCTTCGCCGGGGAGAAGTCCAAGGAAGATCCGTTCGCCAAGATTCGGATCGCCGAGGCGGCCAGTGACATCGACGCGGGCTGGCGTCAGCTGATCGGCAACGTCGGCGAGGAGTTCCAGCTGCTGCAGTCGGGCCAGGAGATCCCGTTCTCGCTGCGCGCGCGTGCCCGCCGCGACCAGGTGCGCGCCACCAAGCGCGCCATCGAGTCGATCGACCTGCTGTTCGAGGCCTCCGGTGCCACGGCGCTGAATCTCGACCAGCCGGTGCAGCGGTTCTGGCGTGATGCGCACGCGGGCCGGGTGCACGCGGCCAACGAGCCCGAGCGCGCCTACCTGATCTTCGGTAACGAGGCGTTCGGTCTGCCGCCGCAGGACACGATGGTGTGATGACGTCGTTCGCCGCCGAAGCTGCTCAGCAGCAGGAGATCACGTTCGAATCCACCTCGCGCTACGCGCAGGTTCGAGACGACATGCGGCTGCACTATCACGAGGCCGGTGACCCGGCCTCGCCTAGGGTGGTGCTGCTGCATGGCGGCGGGCCCGGCGCGTCGAGCTGGTCGAACTTCAGTAGGAACATCGGCGTGCTGGCCCGGCATTTTCATGTGCTGGCCGTCGATCAGCCCGGCTACGGGCACTCCGACAAGCACACCGAACATGAGCAGTACAACCGCTACAGCGCCACCGCGCTGCTCGGCCTGTTCGATCAGCTGGGTATCGAACGCGCTGCGCTGGTGGGTAATTCGCTCGGCGGCGGCACTGCCGTGCGATTCGCTCTGGACAACCCGAAGCGGGCCGGCCGGCTGGTGCTGATGGGTCCGGGCGGGCTGAGCGTGAACCTCTTCGCCCCCGACCCGACCGAGGGCGTCAAGCTGCTGGGCCGCTTCGCCAACGATCCGACGCGGGAGAACATCGAGAAGTTCCTGCGCATCATGGTGTTCGATCAGTCGCTGATCACACCGGAGCTGGTCGAAGAGCGCTTCCAGATCGCCAGCACACCGGAGTCGCTGGCCGCCACCAAGGCGATGGGAAAGTCGTTCGCGGGGGCGGACTTCGAGCTCGGCATGATGTGGCGCGACGTCTACAAGCTGCGCCAGCCGGTGCTGTTGATCTGGGGCCGCGAGGATCGGGTCAATCCGCTCGACGGCGCGCTGGTCGCGCTCAAGCAGATTCCCCGCGTGCAACTGCACGTGTTCGGCCAATGCGGGCACTGGGCGCAGTTGGAGAAGTTCGACGAGTTCAACAAGCTGACCATCGATTTCCTCGGAGGGTGACGTCGTGACGATCCGTTCGCTCGGATACCTGCGTATCGAGAGCACCGACGTCGCCGCGTGGCGTGAGTACGGGCTCAAGGTGCTCGGAATGGTGGAGGGCTCCGGCGCCACCGAGGGCGCGCTCTATCTGCGGATGGACGAGTTCCCCGCCCGGCTGGTCATCGTCCCCGGCGAGCACGATCGCCTGATGGTGTCAGGCTGGGAGACCTCGAATGCGGCGGCGCTGCAGGAGGTTCGGCAGCGACTCGACGTGCAGGGGGTGCCGTACAAGGAGGGTACCGCCACCGAGCTCGCGGAGCGTCGCGTCGACGAGATGATCACGTTCGACGATCCGTCCGGCAACACCCTCGAGGTGTTCCACGGGGTCGCGCTGGAGCACCGCCGCGTGGTCAGCCCGTACGGACACAAGTTCGTCACCGAGGAGCAGGGGTTGGGGCACGTGGTGCTCACCACCCGTGACGACGTCGAGACGCTGCACTTCTACCGTGACGTGCTCGGCTTCAGCCTCCGCGATTCGATGAAGCTGCCGCCTCAGCTGGTCGGGCGGCCGGCCGACGGTCCGCCCGCGTGGCTGCGCTTCCTCGGTGTCAACCCGCGGCATCACAGCCTGGCCTTCATGCCCGGCGAGACGCCCAGCGGCATCGTCCATCTCATGGTCGAGGTGGGCGAAGCCGACGACGTCGGCCTCTGCCTGGATCGTGCGCTGCGCCGCAAGGTCAAGATGTCGGCGACCCTCGGCCGGCACGTCAACGACAAGATGCTGTCGTTCTACATGAAGACCCCGGGCGGGTTCGACATCGAATTCGGTTGTGAAGGGCTTGAAGTCGACGATCAGGACTGGGTGGCGCGGGAGAGCACCGCGGTCTCGCTCTGGGGACACGACTTCAGCGTGGGCTTCAAATAGCAGTGTCCGGCGCACCGATCGACCCGCGCACATTCCGCACTGTGCTGGGCCAGTTCTGTACGGGTATCACGGTCATCACGACAGTCCACGAGGACGTTCCGGTCGGGTTCGCCTGCCAGTCGTTCGCCGCGCTGTCGCTGGACCCGCCGCTCGTCCTGTTCTGCCCGACCAAGGTCAGCCGGTCCTGGCAGGCCATCGAGGCCAGCGGGAAGTTCTGCGTCAACGTCCTGCACGAGAACCAGAAGCACGTCTCGGCGCGCTTCGGGTCCCGCGAGCCCGACAAGTTCGCCGAGATCGACTGGAAGCCTTCGCCTCTCGGATCGCCGATCATCGATGGCACGCTGGCCCACATCGACTGCACAGTGGCCTCGGTGCACGACGGCGGCGACCATTTCGTGGTGTTCGGGGCGGTGCACTCGCTCTCCGATGTGCCCCACAAGAAGCCGCGGCCGCTGCTGTTCTATCAGGGGCAGTACACCGGGATCGAACCCGACAAGACGACGCCGGCGGACTGGCGCAACGATCTCGAGGCGTTCCTCACCGCCACGACTGACGACACCTGGCTCTGATCCCCCGGCCGAATCACACGCCTGTCATTCATCCCCAATGTGGATAACCCTGTGGATGAACGACACGATGGTGTCGCTCACCTCCCGGTGGACGGTCTCGTTGAGGATGTCGTGGCGGGCGCCTGGGAACTCGATCAGCTCGAGTGCCGTGATCGTCTCGGCATAGGCGCGCACCGCGCTGATCGGCGAGATCGGGTCGTCGACGCCGTGGATGGCGAGGGTCGGCAGCGCCAAGGTCGGTAGCTCGGAGCCGAAGCGATCCCACGCCCGGTCCAGCTCGCGGGCCAGGTCGCGGCTGTCGGCCTCGACGAAGGCAAGCGGGTCGTTGAGCATCGAGTCGAGGTAGAACGGATCGGCCGAGAGCCACGAGGGGTCGAGGTCGAGCGACGTGTCGACATCGAGCAACTCGGGCACCGGAACCAGTGGCGCGCCGGAGATGACCGCGCCGGCGTACTGGTCGCCGTGCTCCAGGACGCGCGCGAGCGTGACGACCGCACCGTAGGAGTGGCCCTGTGCGATCACCGGGATATCGGAGTGTGCGCCAGTGGCGAGTTCGGTGAGGTTCTCGGCCAGCGCGGCGCTGTCCTCGATGGTGCCGACGTCACCGCGGTCGCCGCCGGTGAGGCCATGGCCGAATTGATCGACCGCCCACAGGTCAATGCCTGCCGCGTTGAGGGCGAACCCGTACCGGTGATAGACGCCGGTGTGTTCGCCGAAACCGTGCAGGAAGACGACGGAGGCTCTCGGATCTTCGGCCGCCCAGTGTCGGTAGTAGGCGCGTCCACGGGGATGGTCGAGGAAGGGCATGCCTCACGCTAGACGGCGCCGAGCAGGACGTCGCGCTGGTCGGTCATCTGGGCCCTGATCGCGTCGACGACGGCGGCCACCTCGGGTCGCCGCCGTGTCTCGGGCCGGGCGACGAGCCAGTAGGCCAGGCGAACGGACACGGTGTCAGCCAGCACCCGGACCAGATCGTCGTGCCGGTCGGCCATGAAGCAGGGCAGCAGTCCGAGGCCCGCTGCCGCTCTGGTGGCCTCGACGTGGACGAACACATTGGTCGAGGTGACCGATTCGCGCATCGCGGGCGCGAAGCTGGTCGCCAGGTCCAGATCGTCGACCTGCAGCATGGAGTCGATGAAGTACACCAGCGGAAAGCGGTGCAGGTCGGCCACATCCGCGGGAGCTCCGTGCTCGGCGAGGTAGTCACGCGAACCGTAGAGGCCGAGGCAGTAGTCGCCCAGGCGCAGCGCGGTGGCCCGGTGGACGCGTGGTTCGCTCCCGGGTTCGGCGACCACGACCTCGAGGTCGAGTCCCGAGCGCTGCTGCGTGGCGCGCCGGGTCGCGGCCACGATCTCGACCGCGACCTTCGGATGCCTGCGCTGCACCGAGGCGGCGGCGGGTGCCGCGATGTAGGCGGAGAACCCGTCGGTGGCCGACAACCGCACGACGCCTTCGAGCGCGCGGTTGCCTGCCGCGTCGACGGTCAGGGAGCGCACCGCCGACTCGACGGCCTCGGCTGCCGCGAGCGCGTCCCGGCCGAGCTCGGTGAGCTCCCAGCCGCCGGCCACCCGGGCCAGTACTCGCCCGCCCATCGCCTGTTCCAGTGCGGTGATGCGACGGCTGATCGTCGTGTGGTTGAGGCCGAGTTCCTCTGCGGCGGTGGTGTATCGACCGGTCCGTCCGACGGCCAGGAGCACGAGCAGGTCGTCGGCGCTCGGCCGGCGGGCAACTGAGGTCACTTCTGCAGTTTTGCAGATCCGTGGTGCGGTTTTGGCCATTGCTGCGCTGGGTAGCTGCAGGAATACTCACTGCCATCTGTGGTCGCCATCACAACAAAGGGGTGTGAATTGAGTACGCAACAGGACGCCGGGTCGGTCACGACCGGCCTCAAGCGCGTCGTCGCGGCGTCGATGGCCGGCACGGTCGTCGAGTGGTACGAGTTCTTTCTCTACGCCACCGCGGCGACGCTGGTGTTCAACAAGGTGTTCTTCGCCGAGGGCACCAGCGAGGCCGCGGGACTGATCGCGGCGCTGTTGACCTATGCGGTCGGTTTCGTCGCCCGGCCGCTCGGCGGCATCGTGTTCGGGCACTTCGGGGACAAGTACGGCCGTAAGAAGCTGCTGCAGTTCGCGATCCTCCTCGTCGGAGTCGTCACGTTCTTGATGGGCTGCCTGCCCACCTACGCGCAGATCGGCGTGTGGGCGCCGATCCTGTTGGTGCTGTTGCGATTCCTGCAGGGCTTCGCGGTCGGCGGTGAGTGGGGCGGCGCGGTCCTCCTCGTCGCCGAGCACAGCCCGAGCAAGGACCGCGCGTTCTGGGCGAGCTGGCCGCAGGCCGCGGTGCCGGTCGGCAACATGCTGGCCACCGTGGTGCTGCTGGTGCTCACCGGCACGCTGTCCGACGAGGCGTTCCTGTCGTGGGGCTGGCGCGTGGCGTTCTGGCTGTCGGCGGTGGTCGTGCTGATCGGTTACTACATCCGCACCAAGGTCACCGATGCGCCGATCTTCGTGGAGGCGCAGCAGGAGGTCGAGCGGGTCAAGGCCGTCTCCTACGGCGTGTTCGAGGTGCTGAAGCGTTATCCCCGTGGGGTTTTCACGGCCATGGGGCTGCGATTCGCGGAGAACATCATGTACTACCTCGTCGTCACGTTCTCGATCGTCTACCTCAAGACCCACGTCGGTGCCGACACCGGCGACATCCTGTGGTGGCTGCTGGCCGCGCACTTCGTGCACTTCCTGGTCATCCCGCAGGTCGGCAAGCTCTCCGATCGCTTCGGGCGGCGCCCGGTGTACATGGTGGGTGCCGCGCTGGCCGCCACGTGGGGCTTCTTCGCCTTCCCGATGATGAACAGTGGCGACTACCTGCTGATCATGGCGGCCATCATCCTCGGCCTGATGATCCACTCGCTGATGTATGCGCCGCAGCCGGCGATCATGGCCGAGATGTTCCCGACGCGCATGCGCTACTCGGGTGTCTCGCTGGGCTACCAGGTCACCTCGATCGTGGCGGGCTCGCTGGCGCCGGCAATCGCGACGTGGCTGCTGGACGACTTCGGAACGTGGGTGCCGATCGCGATCTACCTCGCCGGTGCCGCCGTAATCACCTTCATCGCTGCGTGGTTCACCCGCGAGACCAACGGCCTGGATCTCAAGACGCTCGACGAGGCCGACCGTGAGCAACTCGCCAAGGCAGGCATCGCGTGAGTGGGCCGGGCATGAGCGAGCTGCAGGGCCGCACCGCCTTGGTGACGGGCGGAGCCAGCGGAATCGGCGCCGCGTGCGCACGCGAACTCGCCTCGCGGGGAGCGTCCGTCACGGTCGCCGACATCGACGACGTCGGCGCCAAGGCGCTGGCCCAGGAGATCGGCGGCACTGCATGGCCACTGGATCTGTCCGACGTCGCCGCGTTGGAGGATCTGCATCTCGAGGTCGACATCCTGGTCAACAACGCCGGCATCCAGAGCATCAGCGAGATCGCCGAGTTCCCGCCCGACCGCTTCCGCGCAATGCTGGCGCTGATGGTGGAGGCGCCGTTCCTGCTGATCCGGGCGGCGCTCCCGCACATGTACCGCGAGGGCTACGGGCGCGTCATCAACATCTCGTCCATCCACGGATTGCGGGCGTCGCCCTTCAAGGTGGCGTACGTGACGGCCAAGCACGCGCTCGAGGGGCTGTCCAAGGTGACGGCGCTGGAGGGCGGCCCGCACGGCGTCACCAGCAACTGTGTCAATCCGGGCTACGTGCGCACCCCGTTGGTGACAAAGCAGATCGCCGATCAGGCGCGAACACATAACATCGCTGAGGATCAGGTCATCACGGACATCCTCCTCAAGGAGAGTGCTGTCAAGCGGCTCGTCGAGCCGGAAGAGGTGAGCGCATTGGTGGCATGGCTGGCCACACCTGCGGCGGGCATGGTGTCCGGAGCGTCGTACACGATGGACGGTGGATGGAGCGCCCGTTGACGGCGACGACCGACGCGCCCCAGTGGGTGCCCACCGCCGACGACGTCAGCGGCGCCCGTGTCACCGATTTCGCGCGCTTCGTCGAACGCCGGACCGGCGGGACCTATCCCGACTACCGCGACCTGTGGCAGTGGTCGGTCGACGACCTCGAGGGATTCTGGTCGGCGCTGTGGGACTATTTCGATCTCGGCGAGCGTGGCCCGACGGTGCTCGAAAGCGCCGATATGCCTGGCGCACAATGGTTTCCCGGCACGACCTGTAACTACGTCGACGTGATCGTGCGCAATGCGCGCTCCGATCGCCCGGCGATCATCTCGGTCAGCGAGAGCGGAGCGGACCGCGAGATGTCGTGGGACGAACTGCTCGGCCGTGCCGCGGCGTTCGCCGACACACTGCGTGCCAGCGGCGTGACCGCCGGCGATCGAGTGGTCGGTTACCTGCCCAACATCGCCGAGGCGGTGATCGCCTTTCTCGCCACAGCGAGCATCGGCGCGGTCTGGAGTGCGTGCGGTCAGGACTACTCGGCTAAGGCCGCACTCGATCGTCTCGGCCAGCTGGAGCCGACGGTGCTCGTGGCTGCCGACGGCTATCACTTCGCCGGCAAGTATCGCGACAAGCGGGCGGACGTGGCGGCTCTGCGCGACGGATTGCCCACGCTGCGCGCCACATTCACGCTGGGTGACCTCGAGGAGAAGAGCCCGCGCGGCCTCGACAGCGTCGCCGTGCCGTTCGACCACCCGTTGTGGATCCTGTTCTCCTCGGGCACCACGGGGTTGCCGAAGGGCATCATGCACGGCCACGGTGGCGTCATTGTCGAACACCTGAAAGCCGTTGCGCTGCAGTCCGACATCGGACCCGATGACACCTTCTTCTGGTACACCAGTCCCAGTTGGATGATGTGGAACTTCCAGGTCGCGGGTCTGCTGGTCGGCGCGACGATCGTCTGTTACGACGGCAGCCCGAACGCGCCGGAGCCCGACGCCCTCTGGGCCATTGCGGCTCGCGTCGGCGCGACGGTGCTGGGCACCAGTCCCGGCTACGTACTGGGCTGCATCAAGGCGGACGCCCGCCCCGCCACGACCCATGATCTCTCCGCGCTGCGGAGCATCGGCATCACGGGCTCGTCGCTGCCGGCGTCGTCGTCGCAGTGGTTGGCGGACAATGTCGGCGTCCAGGTCGCCTCGATCAGCGGCGGCACCGATGTGGTGTCGGCGTTCATCGGCGGGGTCCGAACAGTGGCGGTGTGGCCCGGTGAGCTCTCGGTGCCGTTCCTCGGCGTGGCACTCGACTCCTGGGACGAGACAGGCGAGCCCGTCCGTGGAGAGGTCGGCGAGCTCGTCGTCACCAAGCCGATGCCGTCGATGCCGATCGCGTTCTGGAACGACTCCGACGGAAGTCGTTACCGCGACGCCTATTTCGACACCTACCCCGGGGTGTGGCGGCACGGCGACTGGATTACGATCACCGATCGCGGCAGCGTCATCGTCCATGGCCGTTCCGACTCCACCTTGAATCGCCACGGCATCCGGATGGGCAGCTCCGACATCTACCAAGCCGTCGAGAGCCTCCCCGAGATCGCCGAGGCGCTGGTGATCGGCGCCGAACAACCCGACGGCGGCTACTGGATGCCCCTGTTCGTGGTCCTCGCCGAGGGGGCCGAGCTCGATGATGCTCTGCGCCAACGCATCAACGACGCGATCCGCACCGAGGTCTCGCCACGACACGTGCCCGACGAGATCATCGTCGCGCCGGGCGTGCCGCACACCCGCACCGGGAAGAAGCTCGAGGTCCCGATCAAGAAGCTGTTCCAGGGCCGCGACGCGACCAAGGTCGTCGACCGCAGCGCCGTCGACGATCCCGACCTCCTCGACTGGTACGTCACGCAACGTCGCGCCTGACGAGGTCGATCGCGAGGATTCCCTCGACCACGCTGTAGCGGCGGGCCGGCGGTGGTCCGGGTAGTGGTGGTGCGGTGGAGTGGTAGACCGCGCCGGTGGGGGTTCGATATGCGGCGGTGTGGCGGCCGTCGGTGTCGTGGGTGGTGACGGTCCAGCCGGGGGCTTCTTTGGCGTAGTTGCAGGCTTCGCAGGCCCCCAATCCGTTGAGTGCGCTGGTCTTGCCGCCGTGGCGGGCGGGGGTGGCGTGGTCGTGGTGGCGGATGGGGGCGTCGCAATAGGGGGTGCGACAGGTCTGGTCGCGCAGCCCGATGAACATGGCCAACCCGGGCGGGAAGATGCGGGCCCGCGATTCCATCGCCGCCAGTTGGCCGCTGGAGGGGTGGCGGTAGAGCCGCCGCAGCGTCGCCTTCGCCGCCCCGTCGGTGATCGTGTCGGAGACCAGGTCGCGCACCACCGCCGCGGGGACGGGCCCAAAGTCCTGCACCCAGCCGGGGCTGTCGTCGTCGCCGAAGAGGGTGGTGTCGGCCATGACCAGGTTGACCGCGATCGGTATCGACGCCTCGGCCGGGCGGGCGGTGACCCGCTGGTAGAGGGTGTCGGTCATGATCTGCCCGCGGGGGCGGCCATCCCCGCACAGATCCGCCTCACGCTTCAATGCGGCGTAGACCCCGATGCCTTGGGACAGCGGCATCACCGCGGTCACGTACACCATGCCGTTGGGTGCGGGCCGGGTCGACACCCGCGCCGACGCCGCGGCCCGCTCCTTGCGTTCCACGACCGCGGCCGCGTCGAGGCGGGCGGCGATCGCGGCCGCGGCCGCCTCGATCCGCGTATTCCCCAACCCGACCAACGCATCCTGGTCGGCGCACAGTTCGGCATCCAAGGCCTGGCGGTCCTCGATGGTGAGGCAGGCGGAGTGTTTGACGATCAGGGTGGCCCGCCACTCGGTCAGCACCCCGGCTTTCAGGGCGGCGAGGGTGTGGGGCATTTCCTCGACCAGGGCCCGGGCGAATCCGAGGTGCTGGCCGCCGCGGGCCGGGGAATCCAGGCGCGCCAACGCCACTTCCGAGGCCAACCCCCGACCTCGCTTCGCTGCCGGCATTCCCGAGGCCTGCTCAGCCGCCCGCCGCTTATGCGCCCACAGCGCGGTCGCGCGTGCCTGCGCCGCGGCAGCTTCCGCTTTCAATTGTTCGCAGCGGGTGATGACCTCGCGCAGCTCGGCCTCCGAGGCAGACCCGTCGATATCGAACATTTGTGCGAACATGCTGCCGACGCTACAACGACCCACCGACATCTTTGGAGAACCGTCGTGATGGCCCTCGTCGACCGGACTCGGGTGAGCCTCAGCGCAGCCATCCGCCGATGCGCCGCAACGCCTCCTCGATGTCGGCGGTCGGTCCGGCGAAGGACAGCCGCACCGATGCCCCACCGCGCACCGTGTCGAAGTCGACGCCCGGCGCTATCGCAACGCCGGTGTCGGACAACAGCGTCGAGCAGAAGCGCAGTGATTCGGTGGTCAGGTGGGAGATGTCGGCGTAGACGTAGAACGCGCCGTCGGTGGGCGCAAGCCGATCGATCCCCATCCCGCGAAGACCGTCGAGCAGCAGTGTGCGATTGGCCGCATAGCCGTCGAGCAACGCTTCCGACTCGGCGATGGACTGCTCGGTGAACGCGGCGACGGCCGCCAGTTGCGGAAGGACCGGCGGGCAGATGGTGAAGTTCCCAGTCAGACGGTCCACGGCCCTGCGCAGCTCCTCGGGCACCAGGAGCCACCCCAGCCGCCAGCCGGTCATCGCGAAGTACTTCGAGAAGCTGTTCACCACAACGGCTTCCCGTGATGTCTCCCATGCGCAACTGGTCTCGGGTGCCCCGGGGTAGACCAGGCCGTGGTACACCTCGTCACTGATCAGGCGGACACCGGACTCGGCGCACCACGCCGCGATCGCCGCCAGCTCGGCCGGCGGGATCACGGTCCCGGTGGGGTTGGCGGGGCTCGCGACGATGACCCCGGCGACAGGCGGGTCGAGAGCGGTGAGCATGTCCAGGGTGGGCTGGAAACGGGTCTCAGGCCCGCAGGGCAATTCGACGACCTCGCACCCCAGCGCCGTGAGGATGTTGCGGTAGCAGGGATAACCGGGGCTGGCGATGGCGACGCGATCACCTACGTCGAAACAGGCCAGGAACGCGAGGAGGAACCCACCTGAGGAGCCGGTGGTGATCACGACGTCGTCGGGATCGACCGAGACGCCGTGGCGGTGGTCGTAGGTCGCCGCGATCGCGGTGCGCAGCTCGGGAATACCGAGCGCGACGCTGTATCCGAGTCGGTTGTCGCGCAGCGCTGCCACAGCCGCGTCGCGGACCGCGCTCGGCGCACCCGCACTGGGCTGGCCGGCTGACAGGTTGACCAGATCACCATGCGTGCGCTGCCGCTCGGCCGCGGCCAACCAGACATCCATCACGTAGAACGGGGGGATGCCGGACCGCAGCGACACGCTCATCCCGTCAGGCTAGAACAGTTCCGATTCGAGGCGGCGCAGCTGTGCGCCCGCGGGCCCGAGCAGCTGCGCGCTGCCGTGGGCGCGCTTGAAGTACAGCTGGATGTCGCTCTCCCAGGTGATCGCGATGCCGCCGTGCATCTGCACGGCTTCGGCAGCGACTCCGTTGAGCGCCTCGCTGGCGGCCAGCCGGGCTCGCGCTGCCGATACGGCCGAGGGTTCAGTGACGGCCTCGTCGACGATGACACGGGCCGTCTCGACCGCGACGTACTGATCGGCCATCCGGTGCTTGAGTGCCTGGAAGCTTCCGATCGGCCGGCCGAACTGCACCCTGTCCTTCGTGTAGGCCACGGTCAGATCGAGGCACCGCGACGCGGCGCCCACCTGTTCGGCGGCGACGAGGATCGCGGCCATGTCGGCCAGCCCGGGGTCGGTTCCGAGCACCGCCGTGTCGGTGGGTGCCAGGGCGGCCAGCGGGCGGGTGATGTCCATCGCCACCGCTGGCGTGGTGTCGAATGTTCGCCAGTGAGTGAGATTTTCGCCGTCGGCGGCGATCACGACGTCGGCGACGGTGCCGTTGACGACGTGACCCGCGTCGAACACGACGGTGCCGATGGAGCGCCCCTCGGCCAGCGCCTCGAGCAGATCCGCCGGTGGCTCGTCGAGGGACAGCAGCGCGAGCTGTGCGAGCGTGGTGCCCAGCAGCGGTGTGGGCACGAGTCGCTTGCCGAGTTCTCCCAGTACCACTGCGGCGTCGGCGAGTTCGCCGCCGGCACCGCCGAGCTCCTCGGGCACGACAAGCGCCGCGGCGCCCACCTGCTCGCACAGCATGGTCCACAGCGCCTCGTCGTACCCACGCTCTGATGCGGCCGCGTTGCGCACCGCCTCGGGAGAGGCGTGCTTGTCGATCAGTGCGGCGACGGTGTCGCGCAACAACTCCCGCTCGTCACTCGAGGTCACAATGCCTCCAACACTCGTCGCCGGTGCCACGTGGGGTCACCCCAGGCCGGCCGCAGGGCCTGCGCCCGCAGCAGCAGCAGTGACAGGTCGTGTTCCTGGGTGTATCCGATCGCGCCGTGGGTCTGCAGCGCCGACCGCGCCGCGAGCAGCGCTGCGTCGGCTGCGGCGACCTTGGCGGCGCTCACGTCGCGCGCCGTGTCGGGAGAACCATCGGCCAGTGCGAGCGCGGCTCCGTACACCAGGGGGCGTGCCATCTCGACGGCGATCAGCACGTCGGCGAGCTTGTGTTTGATCGCCTGGTAGGTGCCGATGACGGTGCCGAATTGGCTGCGCTGCTTGGCGTAGTCGACCGACGCGTCGAGCATGGCCTGCGCGGCTCCCACCAGCTGTGCGGCGGTCGCGAGAGCGCCGAACTCGAACGCGCGCGCCACGTCGGCGGGGCGCGTGTCTCCGGTCGCGGTCACCTCGAACAGATGGCGGCCGGGGTCGACGGATGCATGCCGCTCACCGGGGGAGGCCTCACCCACCGTCCCGTCGGCAGCCAGCAGCACGAGCCCGGCGGTGTCGGCGTCGACGGCGCGGGGGACCCGCGGGGGCGCGGCGACCGTGGCGATCAGCTCACCTGAGGCAAGGGCCCCAGAGCGCTCGTCATCGGGAAGCAGAATGGGCGCGACGGCAATGGATTCGGTGACCGGACCGGGAACGTTCCACCGGCCCAGCCGTTCCAGCGCGACCACCAGGTCCACCGGATGGGCGTCGATGCCGTCGAACTGCTCGGCCACCATCAGCGCGGTCACGCCCAGGCCGGACAGCTGCGCCCAGATCTTTCGGCCGGGCCCCGTGTCACCGGCCGCCCACGCCCGGACAGCGTCCGGGACGTTGGCCGCACCCAGGGCGGCGTCGATACTCGCGGCGAAATCCCGCTGCTGGTCGTCGATCTCGAAATTCACGTCTCGTCTACTTTCGGGGCAGGCCCAGCAGCCGCTCGGCGATGATGTTGCGCTGGATCTCGTTGGTACCCGCATAGATCGGGCCGCCGAGCGCGAACAGCAGACCCTCGGTCACGCTGTCCATCAGCTCACCGTCCGCGCCCCGCAGGTCCAGCGCCGTCTGGTGCAGCGCCACGTCCAGCTCGGACCAGAACACCTTGGTTATCGACGACTCGGCGCCGAGCTCGCCGCCCGCGGACACCCGGGTCACGGTGCCGAACGTGTGCAACCGATACGCCTGCGCCTTGATCCACGCATCGGCCACGCGATCGGTGAACTCCGGTTTCGGGTCGTCCTTCCACTGCGCCACGAGTCGTTCGGCGGGTGCCAAGAAGCGTGCGGGGCTGCGTAGTGACATGCCGCGCTCGTTGCTCGACGTGCTCATCGCCGCGCGCCAGCCGTCGTGCACGCCACCGATGACGTCCTCGTCGGGCACGAACACGTCGTCGAGGAAGATCTCACCGAAGCCCGTGGCACCGCCGAGTTGTGCGATGGGGCGCACGGTGACGCCGTCGGCTTTCAGGTCGAACATCACATAGGTCAGGCCCTTGTGGCGCTGCGCCTCGGGATCGGAGCGAAACAGCCCGAAGGCGCGCTCCCCGAACACCGCGCGCGAGCTCCAGATCTTCTGCCCGTTGAGCAGCCACCCGCCGTTGGTCCGGGTGGCGGTCGAGCGCAGTGACGCGAGATCGCTGCCCGATTCCGGCTCCGACCACGCCTGGGCCCAGATCTCCTCGCCACTGGCCATTTTCGGCAGGATGCGCTTCTGTTGCTCCTCGGTCCCGTGCGCGAACAGTGTGGGTGCGAGCATCGAGGTACCGTTGGCGCTGGCCCGTCCCGGCGCTCCGGCGCGGAAGTACTCCTCCTCGAACACGATCCACTGCAGCAGTGTGGCGTCGCGGCCGCCGTAGCTCTGCGGCCACGTGATCACCGACAGTCCGGCGTCGAACAGGGTCTTGTCCCAGCGGCGGTGCTGTTCGAATCCTTCGGCGGTGTCGTAGGACTCGGTGGGGAAGTCGTTCGTGTGGGCCTCGAGGAACTCGCGGACCTCGGCGCGGAACGCCTCGGTGTCCTCGTCGATGTGGAGGTCCATCAGTTCCTCTCTCGCAGTTGCGGTTTGACGACCTTGCCGCCAGGGTTGCGCGGCAGCGCGTCGAGGAACTCGACCGAGCGCGGGGTCTTGAAATTGGCGAGGTGGGCGCGCGCGTGCCCGATCACCGTCTCGGCGTCCAGCGCGGTGCCTGGCAGTGTCACGACGAAGGCCTTACCGACCTCGCCGAGACGCTCGTCGGGCACGCCGATGACGGCGACCTCGGCGATACCGGGAAGCCGCGCGAGGACCTGCTCGATCTCGGCGGGATAGACGTTGAAGCCGCCGCAGATGTACATGTCCTTGAGGCGGTCGGTGATCTTCAGGTTGCCGGCATCGTCGCACTCGCCCACGTCGCCGGTGTGCAGCCACCCCTCGGCGTCGATCGCCGCCGCCGTCGCCTCCGGGTCGTCGAGGTATCCGAGCATCACGTTGGGCCCGCGGAGCAAGACTTCTCCATGGTCGGCGATCCGCAGTTCGAAGTCGGCGATGGGGCGACCCGACGTGGTCGCGACGGTCACCGCGTCGTCATCGGCGCGACACATCGTGCCGAAACCGGCCGCCTCCGTGAGCCCGTAGGCGGTCAGCACGATGTCGATGTCGAGTTCCTCTTGCATCCGCTCGATCAGCACAACGGGGATGGTGGCGGCGCCGGTGACAGCGAAACGCAAGGAACTTAAGTCGAATTCGCTACGCCGGGGGTGGTCTAGCAGCGTCTGGTAGATGGTCGGGGGCCCGGGCAGCACGGTGATGCGATGTTCCTCGACGGACCGCATCGCGGCCTCGGGGTCGAAAGTCAGAGCGGGGAACAGCGTGGCGCCGGTCTGCAGGCAGGCCAGGATGCCGGCCTTGTAGCCGAAGTTGTGGAAGAACGGGTTGATGCAGAGATAGCGGTCGGCGCTGGTGATCTGTCCGCACGCCGCCCACGCCGCCGAGGCGTCCAGGGATTGCCGGTGCGCGCAGCGCACCCCCTTGCTACGCCCCGTGGTGCCGGAGGTGAACAGGATGTCGGAGACGTCATCGGCGCTGACGGCCGCTGCGCGGGCATCGACGGCTGCCAGATCCGTTCCGGTGCCGACGAACTCGTCCCAGGCGCCGTCGTCGGCGTCGATCGGGATGCGGACGACGTGCCGCAGTGCGGGAAGTGTGGAGCGCTCGATGCTCGCGGCCTTGTCAGCGCCGAGGAACTGGCCCGAGGCGAACAGCAGAGGCGCGGCGGTGCGGGCCAGGATGTCGGTGGCCTCGCTGGCGGTGTAGCGGGTGTTCAACGGGACGAGCACGCCGCCGGCGTGGTGGATAGCCAGACAGGCGACCACCCAGTGCCAGGTGTTCGGTGACCAGATCGCGACGCGATCGCCCGGCTCGATGCCGGCGGCGATCAGCGCGGCCGCGACCTGGCGGACCTCGCCGTGCAACTGCGCGAACGTCAGCGTCTTCGCGGGCGCGACCACGGCGGGATGATCGGGGAGTTCGCGCGCGATGTGGCCCAGAACCGCGGGAGTGGTTCTCGCGGCGGTGGTCATGGAACTCCTTGGGGATCGGTTACCCGAGCAAGTGCTTGGTAGGTTAGCCTACAGGGGTGATTGAGGTCCAGGAGTTCAGGGCGCAGGTCCGCGACTGGCTGGCCGAGAACCTGGTCGGCGACTATGCGGCGCTGAAGGGGTTGGGCGGTCCGGGCCGCGAGCACGAGGCCTTCGAGGAGCGGCTGGCCTGGAACCAGCATCTGGCGGCAGCTGGTCTGACGTGTCTCGGCTGGCCGGAGGAGCACGGCGGCCGCGGGCTGTCGGTCGCGCACCGCGTTGCGTTCTACGAGGAGTACGCGAAGGCCGATGCACCCGACAAGGTCAATCACCTCGGCGAGGAGCTGCTCGGCCCGACGCTGATCGCCTACGGCACCCCCGAACAGCAGAAGCGGTTCCTGCCCAAGATCCTCGACGTCACCGAGTTGTGGTCGCAGGGCTATTCCGAGCCCGGCGCGGGCAGCGATCTGGCCAATGTGTCGACCACGGCTGTGCTCGACGGTGACCACTGGGTCCTCAACGGGCAGAAGGTGTGGACATCGCTCGCGCACTGGGCGCAGTGGTGTTTCGTGGTCGCCCGCAGCGAGAAGGGCTCCAAGCGGCACGCCGGCCTGTCCTTCCTGCTGGTACCGCTGGACCAACCCGGTGTCGAGATCCGCCCGATCATTCAGCTCACCGGCGACTCGGAATTCAACGAGGTGTTCTTCACCGACGCCCGCGCCGATGCCGACCTCGTGGTCGGCGAACCCGGTGACGGGTGGCGCGTGGCGATGGGATTGCTGACCTTCGAGCGTGGGGTGTCCACGCTGGGCCAGCAGATCCGTTATGCGCGTGAGCATTCCAACCTCGTCGAGGTGGCCAAGAAGACCGGCGCCGCGGACGATCCGCTGATCCGGGAGCGGCTCACCCGGTCGTGGGCGGGTCTGCGGGCGATGCGCTCGTACGCGCTCGCGACGATGGATGTGGAGCGGCCGGGCCAGGATTCGGTATCGAAGCTGCTGTGGGCCAACTGGCATCGCGAGCTGGGGGAGATCGCGATGGACGTGGTCGGAATGGCGGGCCTGACGTTGCCCGAGGGAGAATTCAGCGAGTGGCAACGGCTGTTCCTGTTCTCGCGCGCCGACACGATCTACGGCGGCTCGAACGAGGTGCAGCGCAACATCATCGCCGAGCGGGTGCTCGGCCTACCCAGAGAGGTGCGCCCGTGACCGACCTGTCCGTCGCCCCGGCAGAGATCGAGGGGCACAACCTGCTGGCCGGCAAGGTGGTTCTGGTCACCGCCGCCGCGGGCACCGGGATCGGGTCGACGACGGCCCGGCGGGCGCTGGCCGAAGGCGCCGACGTCGTCGTCTCCGACTACCACGAGCGCCGGCTGGGGGAGACCCGCGACGAGCTGGCCGCTCTGGGGCTCGGGGCGGTGCACTCGGTGGTCTGCGACGTGACCTCGACCGCGGCGGTCGACGGTCTGTTCGCCGAGGCGGTCGAGAAAGCCGGCCGGCTCGACGTCCTGGTCAACAACGCCGGGCTCGGCGGCCAGACCCCGGTGATCGACATGACCGACGACGAGTGGGACCGGGTGCTCAACGTGACGCTGACCTCGGTGATGCGGGCGACCCGCGCCGCGCTGCGCTACTTCCGCGACGCCGGGCATGGCGGCGTGATCGTCAACAACGCCAGCGTGCTGGGCTGGCGCGCACAGCACTCCCAATCCCACTACGCCGCAGCCAAAGCCGGTGTCATGGCGCTGACGCGCTGCAGCGCGATCGAGGCAGTCGAATACGGCGTGCGGATCAACGCGGTGTCGCCGAGCATCGCGCGGCACAAGTTCTTGGAGAAGACGTCGAGCTCCGAGTTGCTCGACCGGTTGTCCCAGGGCGAGGCGTTCGGCAGGGCCGCCGAACCGTGGGAGGTCGCAGCCACCATCGCATTTCTGGCCAGTGACTACTCCAGTTACCTCACCGGCGAGGTGATCTCGGTGTCGAGTCAGCACCCATGAGCACCGGAGCCACCAACACCCGTCGCGACGAGCTTCTCGCGCTCGCCGCGACGATGTTCGCCGAACGCGGGCTGCGTGCCACCACCGTTCGCGACATCGCCGACTCCGCCGGAATCCTGTCAGGCAGCCTCTACCACCACTTCTCGTCGAAAGAGGAGATGGTCGACGAGGTGCTGCGCGGCTTCCTCGATTGGCTCTTCGACCGCTACCAGCAGATCGTCGAGACCGAGGACAACCCCCTCGAGCGGCTCAAGGGGCTGTTCATGGCGTCGTTCGAGGCCATCGCCACCCGGCACGCAGAAGTCGTGATCTACCAGGACGAGGCCAAGCGGCTCTCGGCGCAGCCCCGGTTCGCCTACGTCGAGGAACGCAACAAAGAGCAGCGCAAGATGTGGGTCGACGTCCTCACCCAGGGCATCGAGCAGGGGTGCTTCCGCCCCGACGTCGATGTCGATCTCGTCTACCGATTCATCCGCGACACCACCTGGGTGTCGGTGCGATGGTACCAACCGGGCGGCCCGCTGACCGCCGAAGAGGTTGGCCAGCAATACCTTTCGATCGTTCTCGGTGGTATCACCCCGTCAGAAGGAGTCCACAATGGCTGAAGCGTTCGTCATCGACGCGGTGCGCACCGCGATCGGCAAGCGCAACGGATCGCTGGCCGGTGTGCATCCGGTCGATCTGGGTGCAGCCGGCTGGCGCGGCCTGTTCGACCGCAACGACGTCGACCCGGGTGCGGTCGACGACGTGATCGCCGGATGCGTCGACGCGATCGGTCCTCAGGCCGGCAACATCGCGCGATTGTCGTGGCTGGCGGCCGGCTTCCCCGAGGAGGTTCCCGGGGTGACCGTCGACCGCCAGTGCGGGTCCAGTCAGCAGGCCATCTCGTTCGGCGCGCAGGCGATCATGTCGGGCACCGCGGATCTCATCGTTGCCGGCGGCATGCAGAACATGAGCCAGATCCCGATCAGCTCAGCCATGCTCGTCGCCGAGCAGTTCGGATTCACCTCGCCCACCAATGAATCCAAGAGCTGGCTGCACCGCTACGGAGATCAGGAGATCTCCCAGTTCCGCGGCGCCGAGCTGATCGCCGAGAAGTGGGACATCAGCCGCGAGGACATGGAACAGTTCGCGCTGACCAGTCATCAGCGCGCACAGGCCGCGATCCGGGCAGGCCATTTCGACAACGAGATCCTCGACGTCGAGGGCTTCCGGGTGGACGAGGGGCCGCGCGACACCTCACTGGAGAAAATGGCCACCCTCAAGACGCTCGTCGACGGAGGCCGGTTGACTGCGGCGATGGCCAGCCAGATCTCCGACGGCGCCAGTGCGGTGCTGCTGGCCTCAGAGCAGGCCGTCAAGGACCACGGCCTGAAGCCTCGCGCCCGTATCCATCACATCAGCGCGCGCGGCGCCGATCCGGTGTTCATGCTGACCGGTCCGATTCCGGCCACCCGCTACGCGTTGGACAAGGCGGGCCTCTCGATCGAGGACATCGACACGGTCGAGATCAACGAGGCGTTCGCGCCGGTCGTGCAGGCCTGGCTCAAGGAGACGAAGGCCGACCCGGAGAAGGTCAACCCCAGCGGCGGCGCCATCGCACTCGGCCATCCGCTCGGCGCAACGGGGGCAAAGCTTTTCGCAACCATGCTGAACACGCTGGAGCGCACCGGGGGTCGCTACGGTCTGCAGACGATGTGCGAGGGCGGCGGCACGGCCAACGTCACGATCATCGAGCGGCTCTGATCGCCCGCCACACCCTCGCCGGCGTCATCGGAAGTCGGTGCACCCGTGCACCGGTCGCGCGCGTGATCGCGTTGGCGATCGCGGGGGCGACCGGGTTGTAGGGCGATTCACTCATCGACTTGGCGCCGAAGGGCCCCAGCGTGTCGTAGGTGTCGGCGAAGTAGACCTCCGTCACCGGAACGTCGGCCAGCTGCGGGAGATGGTAGTTGCGCAGCGTGGTCGTCGACATCGCACCGTCGGCGCCGACGTGCATCTCCTCGTACAGCGCTGAGCCGATACCCTGTGCCACACCGCCTTCCACCTGACCACGACACTGCTGCGGGTTCATGACGACCCCGGCGTCGGCGGCCTGGACATTCTGCAGGATGCGCACCTCACCCGTTTCGACGTCGACGGTGACGCGGACGGCGTGCACGTTGAATGCGACGGAGCGGGGCGTTCCGCCGTGCCGTCCGTAGCCGACCAACGGCACCGGCAGATCCGCGAAGTCGATCAGCCGCCCGGCGCAGTGCACCCCGTTGCGGGTCAGTGCGCACGCACCGCGGGCGACACCGGTGAGCTCCGAGGCGGCCGCCTCCAGCTGCGAGCGCAGCTTCTGTGCGGCCACGAGCGTGGCCTGTCCCGCCACCACGGTTCCTGCCGAGCCGAACGCTCCGGTGTCGTACCCGGTTGCCGCCGTGTCGGATTGGTTGATCCGGATGTTGCTGACGACGGTGTTGAGCGCGGTTGCCGCGATCTGTGCGTGCACGGTCGTGGTTCCGTTGCCGAACTCGGCGGTCCCGACGCGCAGCGTGTAGATCCCGTCGGCGTCGATGCTCACCGCGGCCTCGGCGTGATGGCCCCGCGGCGGGATGGTGGCGATCATCGCGATCGCCATCCCCTCTCCGGTGCGCCATTGCGGCCCAGCGGGGAGGGGGACGTCGTTCCCGCGGCGCAGCGCCGCCTGCGCGAGATCGAGGCACTGGTCGAGTCCGTAGCTGCCGAAAATGAGGTCGTCGTCGAGCACGTGGGAGTCGACGAAGTCGTCACCCGGAACGACCACGTTGCGTCGACGGAAGTCGAACGGGTCGATACCGAGGCGCGCGGCGAGCTCGTCCATCGCGGATTCGATGGCGAAGATCAGCTGACCCAGCCCGTAACCGCGGAAAGCCCCCGACGGCAGGTTGTTCGTGTACACCGCGCGGGCATCGACCCGCTTGTTCGGGCATCGGTACACCGACACCGATTCCCCGCAGCCGTGGAACATCACGCCGACGCTGTGGTTGCCGTAGGCACCGGCGTCGACGAGCACGTCGACCGCGAGAGCGGTGAGCACTCCCGATGCGTCGGCGGCCGCGGTGACATCCACCCGGAACGGGTGCCGGCACGGCGCGGTGGTGAATTCGTCACTGCGACTGAACTCGTAGCGCACCGGCTCGCCCAACCGCAGCACAGCCAGCGCGACCAGATCCTCGACGAGCATCTCCTGCTTGCCGCCGAATCCGCCGCCGACACGTTTGGTGAACACCTGCACCTCGTCGGCGGACAGGCCGAACAGGTGGCACAGTTCGTCGCGCACCAGGAACGGGACCTGTGTGCTGGTGCGGATCACCAACCGGCCGGCGTCGTCGCGCCACCCGGTGCAGCCGTGAGTTTCCAAGTGGGCGTGCTGGACCCGCTGCGTGTGCCAGCGGCCGCGCACCACGGCACCGCCGTGTGCGGCGGCCAGGCCGCCTTCGATGTCACCCACCCCGCCGTGCAGTTCGGCAACCAGATTGCGGCCCGGATCGGCGATCCTGGAGTCCGCGCCCTTGTCGCCGTGCAGCAGCGGCGCATCGGGTGCGGTGGCCTGCTCGGGGTCGAATACGGCGGGCAACTCCTCGTAAGTGACGACGAGTGCGCGGCAGGCTCTTTCGGCAGCGGCCGGGGTCTCCGCCACCACCGCGGCCACCCGCTGCCCGACGAACCGGACGACGTCGTCGAGGATCACCGTGTCGTCCGGATCGTCCTCGCGGTTCTCGTGTCGCGCGGTCGAGAAGCGCACCGGGGGGCTGTCGGCGTGGGTCAGCACCAACCGGACACCGGGAACGGCTGCGGCAGCCGAGGTGTCGACGGCCACGATGCGCGCGTGCGGCACGGGGCTGGTCAGCACCGCGAGGTGCAGCAACCCCGGCGGCGCGAAATCCATGGTGTATTCCTCGGTTCCGGTGACCACCCGCACCGCAGCCGGTGCGCTGATAGACCGTCCCGCATCCTGGCCGTCGGATTTCTCGACGTTCACCGTGCCGGCGAGCGCATCGGTGATCGCGCGATATCCAGTGCAGCGGCAGAGATTGTTCTTCAACTGCTGGGGGAGTTGCTCGGGGTCGAGGGTCGGCAGCGAGGCGGCGGTGGTCACCATGCCTGCCGTGCAGAAACCGCACTGGAAACCCGCGGCCTCGACGAAACGGCGCTGCACCGGATGCAGGTCCCCGGGATCGCCGAGACCCGCGGCCGTGGTCACCTCCCGGTCGGCCGCCCGGAACGCCGGATACACACATGAATGCACGGCCGCGCCGTCGACGAGCACCGAGCATGCGCCGCAATCGCCGGCGTCGCAGCCTTTCTTGACCTCGAAGTGGCCTCGCTCCCGCAGGAAGGTACGCAGGCACTGGCCCGGGCGTGGATCGTCCTCGTGGACGCGGCCGTTGACGGTGACCCTCATGTCAGCTCGGTGACGATCTGGTCGGCCAGCTGGTGCGTCATGGCGGCGCGCCAGTCAGGATCACCGTGGGCATCGCGGGTCCACGCGTCGTCCGGGATCACCGACAGCGCCTCGCGCAGCGCATCGGGAGTCGGCGAGGCTTCGAATCGCACGACGTACGGCCGGACGGTTGCCGCGGTCACCGAGATGGTGAGCGCGCCGCCGTCGGCCGGGGTGTCGCGCCGACCGATGACGACCACACCGGAGCGCCCCAGCGGTGACGTCGCGAGCTTGCGGAACGCGGTCCGGCCGCGCAGTGCGGCTGCGGGGATGTGTATCGAGCGCAGGATCTCGCCGGTGTCCAGCACGTTGGTGGTGACGCCGGTGACGAAGTCGGCGACAGGCAGCGTGCGGGTGTCGCCGTCGGGTCGCCAGATCAACGCGGTGGCGTCGAGCGCAGTGGCCAGCGAGATCATCGAGCCCGCAGGCAGGGACAGACAGATGTTGCCGCCGACCGTTGCGGTGCGCCAGATCTTGAAACCGGCCACCAGTGCGGTGCAGCACTGAGCGAACAGCGGCGCGGCGGTCCAGTCGTGCGGCAGGGTGCTCGACAAGTCGGTGAGTTCGGCCAGGGTGGTTGTGGCGGCGATCTCGATGCCGTTGTCCGACAGCGTGATCGGTGGCCACTGCAGCGTGGTGATGTCGACCAGCCGGGTGACGTGCTGCTGTGGTTCGGAGAAGAGCCAGGTTCCGCCGGCGAGGATCGCGTCCGTGGGCCCCAGCGGCCACACCTCGTCGCGGGATCGCGGCGTGTGCACCGCCTCGACGGTGTTGAGGTCCATCACTGCACCGTAGATTGCGGGGGGTCGCGGTGCAGGCCAAGCCGCCGAACTGCGAGGACGCGGCAACGCTGGGAGAATCGCACGCGTGCGTGCCTACCGCGGTCATCTGCTGCACATCGGTGGCGCGCCCCAGCTGGCGCAGGTCAGCGACCATCTCGTGTCGGTGCCCGACGGCGTGCTGGTCGTCGATGACGACGGCGTGATCGTGTTCAGCGGCGAGTACGCGGGACTGCCGGTGGACTTGGCCGGCGCCGACGTGACCGATTGCCGGCCGGGATATCTGCTGCCGGGGTTCATCGACACCCACATCCATTTCCCGCAGACCTACTGCACCGATTCCTACGGGGGCGGGCAACTGCTGGACTGGTTGCAGCGGTGCATCTTTCCCGCCGAGGCGAGGCTCGCCGACGCGGAGGTGGCCCGCCGGACGGCGCGCGACTTCTGTCGGCGCAGAGTCGAGGTCGGGACCACGACGGCGCTGGTGTTCGGGTCGGCCTTCCCCGACGCGCAGGACGCATTGTTCACCGAATCGCTGCGGGTCGGACTGCGCACCATCTCCGGCCGCGGTATCCAGACGGTGGGTCCGGCCGCGGCAGGCCCGCTGCTCACCGACGAGGCGGCGGCGATCGACCTGTCGGCCAGGGAAATCGATCGGTGGCACACGGCCCATCCGCTGCTGCAGGTCGCCGTGGTGCCGCGATTCGCGCTGTCGGTGACCGCACAGACCCTGGCGGCGCTGGGCGAGCTCTACGATTCGGTGCGCGCCGCCGGGGTGTACTTCCACAGTCACCTGTCCGAGAACCTCCTCGAGATCGATGCTGTCCGTGGATCGTTGGACGTCTCCTGTTATCTCGACGCCTACGACGGGCGGGTCGGCCGGGCGGGCGGGCCGACGCTGCTCGGGCCACGTAGCGTGCTCGCGCACGCCGTGCACTGCACCGACGGCGAATTGGCGCGGCTGGCCGAGACCGGCACCTCGATCTCGCACTGCCCGACCTCGCAGCAGTTCCTGGGGTCGGGCACCATGCCGTGGCGGCGCACCACTGCCAACGGGGTGACGGTGGCCCTGGGCAGCGATGTCGGCGCCGGTGACGAGTGGTTGATGGCCCGCGTCGCCAACGACTGCTTCAAGGTGCACATCAGCGAGCCGGGGTCGGCAGGGTTGTCGATCCCGCCGGCGCAGCTGTTGTTCACAGCCACGCTGGCGGGAGCCCAGGCGCTGGACATCGAGGATCGGGTGGGCAATCTCGACGCCGGCAAGCAGGCCGACTTCCTGGTGATCGACCCGCAGCGCCAGCCGTTGCTGCCCGAGCTCCTCGAACGGGTGGACGCCGAGGACACAGACCGGCTGCTGTTCACCCTGTTGCTCGGCATGCGGGAGGCCGCGATCTCCGAGGTCTTCGTGCAGGGTCGCCGGCTCACGGCCGAGGCGTCGATGCCTACCGCGTGAGGGGCCCGCCCATGATGTTGCCGACGATCCCACGAATGATGTTGCTGCCGTCCTCGTTTCGGAGCTCGTCGTACCACGCCGCGGTGGCCTCGGGGTCTTTGGCATGCGTCACGTCGCATCGGCGCCGCGCACGCAGCACAAGATCCCCGGCCCGCTCGCTGCGTGCGTACTGGTAGGACAGCAGCGCGGCGTGCACGTCGCCGGGATGGTCACGCAGCGCCCACTGCAGCGCCACCGCGTCCTCCATCGCCGAGCAGCCCCCCTGCCCGATGTCGGGTGTCGTGTTGTGGGCGGCGTCGCCGAGCACCGCGACGCGTCCCTTGACCCAGGTGTCGAAGGGATCGAGGTCGAGGATCTCCACGCGATTGGTGGTGGCGGGATCGAGGACGTCGATCAGCCGGTGCACTCCGGACGCCCACCCGTCGAAGCTCCGGCGCAGCATCTCCTTGACGTCGCCGCCGATCGCGGATGGCTCTCCGACGATGTCGAAGAAGAAGTAGAACCGGCCGCCGGCCACCGGCATCACCGAAACCCGTTGTCCATCAGCGACATAAGTTGTCCACTCGGTGGCCGGTCCGATCTCGTCGTCGACCGGCACGAGCCCGTTGACGTTCACGTACCCTGCGTAACGGCGGGTCACCGGCCCGCCCAGGACGTATTCCCGGGTGATGGAGTTTGCGCCGTCGGCGCCGATGATCAGGTCCGCGGACACGGTGGTCCCGTCGGCGAACGTCGCCACCGCGGCATCGTGCCCGTCCTCGACGGACACCATCTTCATGCCGAATGCGATGTCGTCCATGCCGTAGTGGTTCATCAGCATCGACTGCAGCTCCGCGCGGGCGATGGGGTAGGGCCGTTGGCCGACCTCCTCGATCAGCGGCTGCATCGAGAATCGACACATGGTGGCCCCGCTGTGCCCGTCGATGTAGCTCATCGTCTCGACGCGCCCACCCAGGGCGGCTGTCTCCTCGGCCAGGCCCAGGTAGTTCAGGCATTTGACGCCGTTGGACCACACCGAGATCGCCGCGCCGACGGGCTTGTTCTCGGTGACGCGCTCGTAGACGTGGGTGTCGATGCCGATCTGCCGCAACGCGATCGCCGCGCTCATGCCTCCCATCCCCGCACCGATGATGACGGCTTTCACCTCTGATCAGCTCCCTCTGTAGGTCGAGTAGGCATACGGCGACAGCAACAGCGGAACGTGGTGATGTGCCTGGGCATCGGTGACCTCGAACGTGATCACGACCTCGGGGTAGAACCCGGTGACTCCCTGAGCGGTGAAATAGCCTGCGGTGTCGAACCGTAACCGATAGGTGCCCGCCGCCAGCTCGGCGGCCAGCTCGCCGACGCGGCCGTCGTCGTCGGTCACGCCGGCTGCCATCTCGCCGTCGGATCCCTGCAGGGACACCGCGACGCCGGTGGCGGGCCGGCCCGTGGTGGCGTCGAGGACGTGGGTGGAAAGACTCATGGGATCAGCATCCCCGATCGGCGCTCATGTGGGTGGCTCGCTGAGCAGACGTTCCAGCCGCAGCCGGTTGATCTTCGCCAGCTCGCTACGCATCACCCGGCGTTCGGTGTCGGGGTCGTTGTGCAGCCGCTCGGTCAGGATGTCCAGCAGCTCCTCGGCCGAGCGCCCGCTGGCGCACACCAGGTACACGTACCCGAACCGGTCTTCGTATTCGCGGTTCTTTGTTGCCAGTTGCGCCTTGATGTCGGCGTCGGCGCCGGCGACACGGGCCTGCTCACGTGCCGACGACGGGTTGTCCACGGCGGCGCCGATCCGGGGGTGGCCGTCGAGGGCGGCGTCGAGTTCGGCGTCCGGCAGCTCGGCCAGCACCCGATCGGCCCGGTCGTAGAGGGCGTCGGCGTCGCGGAACGGTGCGGCGGCCAGCACCCGTCGCGCCCAGATCGGTGACGAGCACACCTCGAACAGCAGATGCATCTGCGCTCGCTCCGAGGCCGCGTTGAAGTGCGTCAGCCCGACTGCCCTCACGAGAGTTCGTTGAGCCTGCTGAAACGCGCAGCGGCAACGGGATTGGCGTCGGCGACCAGGTCGGTGAACCTGTGGTTCACGATCTTGGCGACCTCGATCAGGGCGAACGCCTTCTCCGCCGACGGCGAGTTGTCCATCCGGGACCAGCCGTTGCGCAGGACCCGGTCGAAGCGCTCTGTCTCCTTGGCGCAGATGATCAGCGGGAAGCCGAAGTGACTTCGGTAGGCGGTGGCGAGCTCCACGACGTCATTGTGGTCGTCGTCGTCGAGGTTGGACAGGGCCACGTGATCCACGGCGAGCACCTGGCCCGTCTCGTCCTCGGCGCCCAGGTCGGGGAACGCGCCCAGCAGCTCGGCCTGCTGCTCGGACGAGCCGGTCAGCACCGCGTCCTGGAAGGCTTCACGCAGCGCGGTGGTGTCGGCGAACGGCCGCTGGTCGTAGGCGCGTTCGACGGCCCACGGCACGTCCTGGACGACGTGGCCGAACACCTCGGTGAACCGTTCCTTGGTCATCGCGTTGACCTCACCGAGCGTGATCGAGCCGCCGCCCGCCACGCGCGGGCCGCCTGAACCGGTGTGGAAGAACACGATGTTCAGCAGGATCGCGCTGACCGCGCCGATGCTGATGCCGCTGCCGAAGATCAGGTCGACCCCGGTGGGCATGGCCTTGGCGATGTCCGGATAGGCCGTCACCCACAGCGCCAGCGCGAGGCTCGTGGTCACGATGATGAGGTTGCGGTGGTCGGTGAAGTCGACCTTGCCCAGCGTCTGGATCCCGACGACGGCGACGGTGGCGAACAGCGTCAGCGCGGCGCCGCCCAGCACGGGATTCGGGATCGAGGCGACGACCGCGGCGACCTTGGGCAGGAAGCCGAGCAGGATCATGAACACCCCGGCGGCCGCGACCACCCAGCGGCTCTTGATGCCGGTGAGCCGTACCAGGCCGACGTTCTCGGAGAACGCGGTGTAGGGGAAGGAGTTGAAGACACCGCCGATGGTGGTGGCCACCCCGTCGGCGCGCAGCACGTTGCCGATGTCGGAGGCCTTCACTCGCTTGCCGACGATCTCACCGGTGGCGATGGTGGAGCCGGTCGATTCCACGGCGGTGATCATCAGCACGATGATCATCGTCAGGCAGGCGACGAAGTCGAACTTGGGCATGCCGAACAGGAACGGCGGCGTGAAGCCGATCGGAGCCGCTTCGCCGACCCGATCGAAGTTCATGTCGCCCAACGCGAATGCGACCGCGCAGCCGACGACGAGGCCGAGCAGGACGGCGATGGTCGCCAGGAAGCCGCGGAAGATCCGCTGGATCGCGACGATGATCGCGATCGTGCCGACGGCGTAGAGGAACCACCGGATGTTGGTCGGATCGGGTTCGTGGGTGGCGGGATTGGTGACGGCGTCCATGGCGCCGACGGGCACCAGGCACAGACCGATGATCGTGATCAGCGTGCCGGTGACGACGGGAGGGAAGAACTTCAGCAGCTTGATGAACACCGGGGCGATCAGGAACGTGAACACCCCGGCGACGATCACGGCGCCGTAGACGTAGAGCATGCTCGACGCGCCGCCGCCGTGAGCCATGCCGATCGCGATGATCGGCGACACCCCGGCGAACGTGACGCCCTGCAGCAGCGGCAGGCGGACACCGACGTTGCGGAACCCGACGGCCTGGATGATCGAGGCGATACCGCAGGTGAACAGGTCCGCCGTGATCAGCTTGACGAGTTCTTCCTGGGACAGTCCGACAGCCCCGGCGATGATGATCGGCACGAGGACCGCGCCGGCGTAGAACGCGACGACGTGCTGGAACCCATAGGTGGCGAGCTTCGGGACGGGCAGCACCTCGTCGACGGGGTGGGTGCGCTTGCTCGTGCCGCGGGCGGTGGGTGTCGACATCGGATCAGAATCCGACAGGTTCGCTCACTTCCGGTGACGAGCGCGTTTCCGGGATGTTGCAGCTCACGCCGGTCAGTGGTCGTGCAGGATCACGCCGCGCACGTTGCGCCCGGCGCGCATGTCCTCGTAGCCCTCGTTGACTTCGGCGAGCTTGTACTCGTGCGTGACGGTCTCGTCGAGCAGGAGCTTGCCCTCGCGGTAGAGCGAGAGCAGCCGCGGGATGTCGGCGCGCGGATTGGCCTCGCCGTACAAGCTGCCGAGCAGGCGCTTCTGGAACAGCGTGAACATCATCATCGACAGCGAGGCCTGGTTGTCGGCCATCGTCGACAGGGCAGTCACCACGACCGCTCCGCCCTTGCGGATGATGTTGACCGCGTCGTCGATCATCGTGCCTTCGAGCAGGCCGACCGTCAGGATCGCCGAATCCGCCATCACTCCGCGGGTCAGCTCGGCGACCAGCGCTGTCGCCTCGGGCAGCGACGTGACGAAATGCGTGGCACCGAGCTGTAAAGCCTTGGCGCGCTTGTCTTCCACGGGTTCGACCACGACGATCTTCTCCGCACCGGCCAGCCGCGCGCCCTGCACCGCGCCGCTGCCGATCCCGCCGAACCCGATCACCACGACCGTGTCGCCAGGTTGGACGTCGGCGGTGTTGACCGCCGATCCCCATCCGGTCGTCACGCCGCAGCCCAGCAGGCAGGCCCGTGAGAGCGGGACGTCGTCGTCGATCTTGACGATGGAGGCTTCAGGCACCGTGCCGTACTGAGAGAACGTGCCCACCAGTGACATCACGCCGATGTCCTGGCCCCGGGCGCGCCGTCGATAGGTGCCGTCGATCTGCGTGCCGGCCATGATGATCGCGCCGAGGTCGCAGAGGTTCTGGTGACCCGTCGAGCAGAATCGGCAGCGGCCGCAGGCCGGAAGGAACGACGCGACGACGTGGTCGCCAGGGGCGAGGTCACGCACGCCCGGTCCGACTTCGCGGACGATCCCGGCGCCCTCGTGACCGCCGATCATCGGGAGGGGGAAGGGCAAGTCCCCAGTGCGGATGTGCTCGTCGGAGTGGCAGAGGCCGGTGGCCTCCCAGGACACCAGCACCTCGCCGTCACCGGGCGGGTCGAGATCGATTTCCTCGATGCTCCAGTCGGAGCCGTACTCCCACAGAATCGCGGCATTGGTCTTCATCGGCCGAGTCTAAGAAGCGGCCCGGTCCGTCCGCGGCGGATTCGCCCGACAGGTGTCAGACGGTGGTCAACGCCAAGCCCGCCAGTGCGATCAGCCAGCTCGCGAAGCTGCCCACCAGGAAGTACTCGGTCACTTCGTCGATGCCGGGGCCGACACCCGGATCGTCGGTCCCGGCCTCCTTGCGCGCGGCGGCGAGTTCGGGGAATCGGATGATGCCCTTGGCCGCGATCACGGCCGAGGCCGCGCCGAACTCGCCGCCCAGCGCCAGCCCCACGATCAGCAGTCGCTCCATCGGACCGAGCAACCGGCCGCCCTTGAGGCGGTCGGACGGCTGGGGTTGGCCGACCGGGCGGACCGCACCGACCGCGCCGAGGACGAGCCGCACCACCTGGTTGGCAGTGACCAGCTGAAGCAGGACGACCCCGACGATCATCAGCGCTCGGCCCGGGTCGACGTCCGGCAGCCCGATCCAGGGCAGCCACCACCCGAGCGGGCCGGCCACCGGGGACGCCCAACCGCTGAACGCGACGATCAACGCGGCGCCGGCGCCGAACACCGTCAGCGCGCGACCGTGCCGAGTTCCGTTGCGGTCCGCAGCGTCGCCGAGGATCACCCAGACGACGGAGACCGCCGCAGCGACGACGAGCAGCACGATGTCGCCGAGGTGCCACAGTCCGGCCACGGCCGCGCTGGTCACCACGGCGACCGGACCTGCGACCAGCGCGGGCCACCGGCGGGCGCTGAGTTTGCGAGAGATGTCAGCGACGCCGACGGCGAGGAGGAACACCGCCAGCGCACCCATCACAGCTCCCGTAGTTCGGCCGCGGCGGCGAGGAGCAGGTCGAGCCCGGCCCGCCCGGCGCGCTGGGACACCGCCGAGGCACTGATGCCCTCCGCCATCGCCAGCTCCTTCTTGGTTCGCCCTGCGCGCATCCCGGCGAATATCCGCAGGGACCTCTCGTCGAGCGATCCAAGCAGATGGTCCCGACACATCAGGGCGGCATTGACGGCGTGGGGATCGATGCCTACGCCGGTGTCGTTGCGGAAGGCGCTGCGTACGTGCGTCATTCCCGGTTGCTGCTGAGTGGCCGCGGTCCACTCGATGGCTGCGCGTGCGGCCCACCAGCCAGGTCCGTCCTGGATTCCTGACTCCCGGTCGAGAGTGGTGACGGAGCCCCAGCCGAGTCCGAACCGGATGTCGATCGCCGGTGCCAGCTCCAGGCGCAACGTCAGTGCGGCGTCGATCGCGAGCCCGACCGCGGGGTACGCGCCCTGGAACTCGTCGCCCACCGTGAGGGCGGGTGCGTCGACGGCACCCTCGGCCACGGTGGCCAGCGCCGCAGTGACGCGGCGGTGGAGTCCGCGCCGGTCGGCGAACGTGCGGGAGCCCACGACGTCACCGATGAGCGTCGCGCGCGGCAATGAAGTTTCTCGCTTAACTCGCGCCATATGAAGACTATAGCTTCACTTCTGCACTATGAAGCCAGGGACTTCAGCATGTTCGGCCGATCGGTTCGTCCGGGCAGGGCCGAACCGTGCATTTCTTGAGCGCAAGGGAATTCCCCGATTGGCTGCTGGGCTCCCCCGGAGTGAACATCATGCTGCCTGAGTAATCCAACGGGGGAGGTCTGCTGTGGGGTTCGAAAAGCACATCGGCAGGGTGGGCGCATTGGCCGTCGCACTGGGAATCGGATCGGCTGTGGCGGCGATGCCGGCAGTCGCCTCGGCCGAACCCGACACCGCCGGCACGGCAGCGCTCTCGCGCCACGCGGATGACTCTGCGCGTGAGAACGCTCCGCGGCTCGGCAAGCGCTCCCGTCCGGCCAGCGAAGCCCCGCCGGAGACGAAGCGCCGCTCCGTCGGCAGCCGGCGCGCCGAGGCTGCCGACACCGATGCGCCGCAGGTCGGCGTCGACAGCTCTGAGGAGCCCGAGAGCGCTACGAGTTCGACACCGAAAGAGCCTGCTGGACAGCGCCGTAAGGGTCTCGTGCGCAGTGAGTCGGCATCCGAGACGCCGAAGCTCATCACGGCGCTCTTCGCGCCGCGGGCTGCCTCTCGGCGCACCGACACCCCCGAACCCGACAGCGCGTCCCCACTGGCGTGGACGATGCTGGCCGCCGCGCGGCGCCAGCTCGGTGAATCACGCGATACTGCGGCAAAAGTCACCGCCGCGACCACCAGTGTGGTGCAGTCGGATGCCGGCAGCACCACGCCGGGGCTCGCGACCCAGCCGGTGGTCATCGGCGCGGACGGCACCATTTATCAAGTCACCGTCGAGGCCAACGCAAACACCGGGATGCTTGCCGGTGGTACACGTGTCAGCATCGTCGGACCCGACGGCACGACGCGCACGACCCGCACCATCGTCGGCGGCCCGAGCGAAGGGTCCAACGCGGTCGCGCGTGAGGACGGCAGCCTGCTGATCACGACCTACAGCCGGCTGCTGAATCGCACCTTCGTGTCAGTGGTCAACCCCAACGGAGGAGTCCGTCCGATCGGTTCGGCGGGCGGCAACGTCCAGACGCCCATCGCGATCGCGGCCGACGGCACGGCCTACCTCCAGACCCTGGTGAACCCCTCATTGGGTGTGGGCTACAAGCTGATTCGCGTCTCTGCCAACAACACCACGCGGGTGTATTCGGCGACAGTGTCTTCGTTTCCCCCTGCCGTCGCACCCGACGGCAGCGCCTACCTGGTCACGCAGAACCTTCTGACCGACAGAGTCGTGCTGATGGCGATAGGCCCCGGCGGAGAGCTGCGCAGGACGGCCCCGCGGTCCGATCTGCAGACGGTGGGTCAGCCGGTGATCGGAACAGACGGACGCGCCTACTGGGCGGTCACCTATGACGGGGCCGGCGACGCGCGCGTCACCGACGTCTACACCTTCACCGGCAACAAGAGCTCCATCCGGCACATCGACGGTGACGTGTCCACGTACAGCCTCGTCCCGGCCGGTGACGGGGTGTACGTGCCGGTAGTCGACAATGCTGCGGGGACGACCAGCATCGCGCGGATCAGCGCGACCGCCATCGAGATCTCGCAGTCCGCAAGCGGGTATCTGATCAATCCGATCGACGTCACCCCGGACGGTACGGTCTACGCGTCGTTGCACGATTACGTCACGGGTACCGACAGAGTCGCCGTCTATCGGGTCGACGGCGGCGTCACTGCGGTCGCGGTCGCGGGCGACATCGTCGACCTCCCGAGTTATCAACGCCCGCCGACGGAGTATTTCCCCACCCCCAATCCGGACAACGCCGGCTACGTCACCTACACCGCCGACGGGCACTCCCTCCTCGCCGTGTTGTCCTCCGATGGCACCATCGTCCGCACGGTCGCACTTCCGGACGGAATGGCCGTCACCCGGCCGGTGAGCTTCGACGCCGACGGCAGGGCGTACCAGGTCGTCGAGACGCCGAACAACACCGGCAACCCCAGCGTGTCAGTCGTGTCCGCGTCGACGGGAGCTGTCATCGCGACGTTGCCGGGATCACTTGTCTCAGGACATGATTCGCTGCTGTTCGGCCCCGACGGCACCGGCTACCTCGTCACCGCTGACACGTCGGGTCCCACCTACCACATCGTGTCCTTCGACAGCACCGGTGCAGTGGTCGCCAGCCTCGATGCCGGCGGGTTCCTCGCGCGCAACTATGTCGACTACCGGGGCAAGGGGTACGTCAGGGAACCCCTGACGTTCGGGCCGGACGGCACCGCTTACGCCAGCTTCAGTACATTCTCGGGCCAGGAAGGCGGCGTCTACGCGCTGACCGCTGCCGGGGCAACCAAGATCCTCGCCGTCGACCAACCGGACACGAGTCTCACTGTCGTCATCGTGGATGACGCGGGCACCCCGTACGTGACCATCACCCGACAGGAAGGCAACAGGTACGTCAGTACCGTCACACCGCTCACTACGTGATGTAGGCGGTGGCCTTCTGCAGATGGTCGATCGCCTCGGCGACGATCGCGGGAACCAGTTCCGCGCAGGACGGCAGATCCTCGATGATCCCGGTGACCTGTCCGGATGCGAGCACGCCGGCATCCGTATTGCCCTCGACCAGGCCGGCTTTCAGCAGCATCGGGGTGTTGGCGGCCATCACCACCTGGGCCCACGTCAAGTCTTTGCCGTGCCGCATCGCCATGCCGTCACGCAGCATCGACGGCCACGACATGCCGCTCATCTTCTTGAACTTCTGCGCATTGCCCACCGCGGCGGCCAGACCGCGAACCGGGGAACCGCTCTCCAGCTTCTCCACCAAGCCGGTGCGCAGCACGCGGTGCGGCATGCCGTCGACCCGGGTGGAGACCACCGTTCCGTCGAGCGCGGTCTGCAGATAGCGCTGCTTCACCGCATCGGGCACGGTCGAGTCAGTCGTGAGCAGGAAGCGTGTACCCATGGCGACCCCTGCCGCGCCGTAGGACAGCGCCGCGGCCAAACCCCGGCCGTCGAAGAAGCCGCCCGCCGCGATCACCGGCATCCCGGTGTCGGCGACGGCGTCGAGCACGGACGGCAGGAGCAGGGTCGTGGCGATCGGACCGGTGTGGCCACCACCCTCGCCACCCTGCACGATCACCGCGTCGGCACCCCAGGCCGCGACTTTCTTCGCGTGTTTGGCCAACCCGACCGACGGAATCACCACGACGCCAGCGTCTTTGAGCTTGGCGATCAGATCGGGTTTCGGAGCCAGGGCGAAAGAGGCGACTTTGACTCCTTCGCTGATCAGGAGGTCGACGCGGTCGTTCGCGTCGCCCGCGTCGGCACGGATGTTGATGCCGAACGGCTTGTCGGTGGAGGCCTTGACCTTGGCCACCGCGGTCTTGAGCTCGTCGAGGGTCATCGTCGCCGAGGCGAGAATGCCCAGCCCGCCGGCATTCGAGGTGGCCGCCACCAGGCGCGCACCCGCGACCCAGCCCATCCCGGTCTGCACGACCGGATGCTCGATGCCGACCAGCTCCGTCAGGGGAGTCTGCAGCTTCACTTGACTTCCTTGTCACGCAACGACTTCGGGTCGATGACCTCGCGCAGGATGCGCAGTTCGTCGGCGGAGGGGAGCCGGGTCGCTTCGGCTTCGCCGAGACCGTGGACCTCGAACGAGGTGTTCTCTGCAACCTGCTCGGGCTCGATGCCCGGATGCAGGGACACCGCCCGCATCTGATGGTCGGGCCCGTTGAAGTCGAACACACCGAGGTTGGTGATCACCCGGAAGACGTTGACCAACCGATAGGCGGGGTTGTCGGGATCTAGTTTGTCCCAGCCGATTCCGGAGACGATGTCCACGGATTCGCCGAACACGCGTGTCGAGTGGTTGCCGACCCAGTAACTGGTGGCGTGGTTGATCGTGTTGCCCGGCGCACCGCGGACGCCGAACATCTGCCTCTTGGGGTGCTGTAGCGGTCCGAAGGCCGACAGGTTCTGGTTGCCGTAGCGATCGATCTGGTTGGCGCCCATCACGACATGGCGGCGGCCCCAGGCCAGCGTCTCGAAGACCCGACCGAACGGCATCCAGCCTTCGATGGCGGCGGCCGCGCCGATGGCGGGGGTGTCGGCGATCAGCCGCGCCTCGCCGTCGGTGAGCACGATATCGGGGGAGAACGTCAGGCGAGCGAGCCGCGCCCCGATCGAGACGATCGTGGTCATCGGGCTGACCATGATCTCGCCGGCGTCACGGAACAATTCGGCGCACGCGACGGCGCACACCTCTGCGCGGGTTGCCGAGATCACTGGGCCGCCTCCTGGAACTTACGCACCGCTGCCTGGTAGTCGGATTCGCTTCCGGACAGATACTTGTCGACGAACGTCGACCACGTCTCGTCGGAGCCGGCCGCCTCGGCGTAGTGCCGCTGGAACTTCTCGTCACGCCGGTAGTCGGGCTCCGCGGTGGTGAAGTGGGCTCCGTTCGGGGCCTCGACGAGGGTGTCGACCATCATGCGGTTGATCAGCAGCGCTTGCGGCGGAACGGATTTCACGAGTTCGTCGGTCGGCACCACCTTCTCCACCGACAGGAACCGGCGCTGTGCCGACATCAGGAAGAGATCGTCGAAGTACGGGTCGATACCTGTGTAGGCCGCATTGCCTCGCGAGTCACCCACATTCATGTGCACGAACGCCGCGTCGAGGTTCAGGGCCGGCATCGCGATGAGCTCCTCGTAACCTTCGCCCGTCAGGTAGGGCGACCGCACGGTCTTGAGTTCGTCGCCCCAGAACGCGCGCACATCGCTGCCCAGGCCGGCGCGGATCGGCAAGAACGGCAGGCGCTGCGCGGCGGCCTGTAGGCCACAGCGGAGCATGCCCTCGTCCATCTCCCTCGCCTCGATCGCACCGGAGGTGCGGGCCTTGGCGAACCACGGGTCGTAGAACGGCGGGGAGTCCAGCGACACGAAGCCGTAGTAGGCCCGCTTGACCTTGCCCGCCGAGCACAGCAGACCGAGATCGGGTCCGCCGTAGGTGACGACCGTCAGATCGGTGACTTCGGTACGCAGCAGCGCGCGCACGAAAGCCATCGGCTTGCGCCGCGAACCCCAGCCGCCGATGCCGATCGTCATGCCGCTCTCGATGGAGGAGACGGCCTCGTCGAGAGTGGCGCGTTTGTCTGACACTATTTCGACCCCTTGTCCGTGCCCGCGAACGCATCCCGGTGTTCGTCCGAGACGCCGGCGAGGTTGAGCTCGAAAGTGAAGCCCTGCTCCATCCGGTAGCGGGCAGTGACCGGTTGCACGTCGATGAAGTTCAGTGCTTCTTTGGCGGCGCGGATCACCCGGGTGTCCTTGGCGGCGATGTCACGCGCCACCCGCAGGGCCGACTCGTCGAGGTCGGCGCGCGGCACGACCTCGTGCACGGAACCGAAGTGGTGCAGCGTGTTCGCGTCGACGGTCGCCGCGGTGAAGAACAGCCGTCGCATCATGTGTTGCGGCACAAGGCGAGACAGATGGGTAGCCGCGCCGAGTGCGCCGCGCTCCACCTCGGGCAGCCCGAACTTCGCGTCGTCGGAGGCGACGATGACGTCGGCGTTACCGACCAGCCCGATTCCTCCGCCGACACAGAAGCCGTTGACTGCGGCGACGACCGGCACCGCGCATTCGTAGACGGCCCGAAACGCCTCGTAGCACCCGCGATTGGCGTCGATCAGTGCGGTGAAGCCCTCGGTGTTCTGCATCTCCTTGATGTCGACGCCGGCGTTGAAGCCGCGTCCCTCGGCCCGCAGGATCACCACGTGCGTGGTCTTGTCACGCCCGGCCGCGGTGATCGCGTCGGCGAGTTCGAACCAGCCTCGCGACGGGATCGCGTTGACGGGTGGGTAGTCGACGGTCACCGAGACGATCCCCGGCTCCACCGTCGCGGTGGTGATCGGCATGCGCAACTCCTGGGTGGCTACCTAAGCAAGCACTTGCTTGGTACGCTAGCACAGTGACCGACGCCCCCGACAGCGCCATCAGCCTTGCTCTCAGTGGCCGCGTGGTGCTGGTGACCGGTGGTGTGCGCGGTGTCGGCGCCGGCATCAGCACTGTGTTCGCCGATCAGGGAGCCACCGTCGTCACCTGCGCTCGCCGCCCCGTCGACGGGTCGCCGTTCGAGTTCCGCGCCTGCGACATTCGCGACGACGACGCGGTGGCCGCCTTGATCGCAGGCATCGTCGCCGATCACGGTCGGCTCGATGTCGTGGTCAACAACGCCGGCGGATCGCCGTACGTGCCCGCCGCCGCGGCCTCGGCGAAGTTCAGCCGCAAGATCGTCGAGCTCAACCTGCTCGGCGCGCTGTCAGTCGCCAGTCACGCGAACACCGTGATGCAGCAGCAGGATTCGGGTGGGTCGATCATCAACATCTCCAGTGTCAGCGGTCGGCGGCCCACTCCGGGAACCGTCGCCTACGGCGCGGCCAAAGCGGGGATCGAGAACATGACCGCCACGCTCGCCGTCGAGTGGGCGCCCAGGGTTCGGGTGAACTCCGTGGTGGTCGGGATGGTCGAGACCGAGCAGGCGGAGCTGTTCTACGGAGACGCCGATTCGATCGCCGCGATCTCGCGCACCGTGCCCCTGGGCAGGCTCGCCCGACCGAGCGACGTGGGCTGGGCCACGGCGTTCCTCGCCTCGCCGGCGGCCTCCTACATCAGCGGGGCGTCGCTGGAGGTGCACGGTGGGGGAGAGCCGCCGCACTACCTGGCCACCACCACCGCCGACATCAACAAGTAGAGGAGACAACGGGAATGGGATTGCTCGACGGCCGTGTGGTCATCGTGACGGGTGCGGGTGGCGGTATCGGCCGGGCGCACGCCCTGGCGTTCGCCGCTGAGGGGGCCCGCGTCGTCGTCAACGACATCGGTGTGGGTCTCGACGGGTCGCCGGCCGGGGGCGGCAGTGCGGCCCAGTCCGTCGTCGATGAGATCGTCTCTGCCGGAGGCGAAGCCGTGACCAGCGGGGCCAACGTCGCCGACTGGGCCCAGGCAGAGGGTCTGATCCAGACCGCTGTCGACGCGTTCGGCGGGCTCGACGTCCTGGTGAACAACGCCGGAATCGTGCGCGACAGGATGTTCGCCAACACGAGCGAAGAAGAGTTCGACGCGGTCACCGCGGTGCATCTCAAGGGCCACTTCGCCACGATGAAGCACGCGGCCGCGTACTGGCGCGCCAAATCCAAGGCCGGCGAGCAGGTGGACGCCCGCATCATCAACACCAGCTCCGGTGCGGGCCTGCAGGGCAGCGTCGGGCAGGCCAACTACAGCGCGGCGAAGGCCGGCATCGCGGCTCTCACGCTCGTCGCCTCCGCCGAGATGGGACGCTACGGCGTCACCGTCAACGCGATCGCTCCGTCGGCGCGCACCCGGATGACCGAGACGGTGTTCGCCGACATGATGTCCACGCAGGACCAGGATTTCGACGCGATGGCGCCGGAGAACATTTCACCCCTGGTGGTGTGGCTGGGCAGTGTGGAAGCCCGCGACGTCACCGGGAAGATGTTCGAGGTCGAAGGCGGCAAGATCCGCGTCGCCGAGGGCTGGGCGCACGGACCGGAGATCGACAAAGGCGCGAAGTGGGATCCGGCCGAACTCGGACCCGTGGTCGCCGATCTGCTTGGCAAGGCCCGCCCGGCGGTACCGGTCTACGGGGCCTGACTCAGGCCGGATCGCAGATGACGATCGGGATCTTGCGATCGGTGTAGGAGCGGTAGTTCTGGAAGTCCGGATACATGGCGTCGAGCTTGGGCCAGTATTCGTCGCGTTCCGCGTCTGTGGCGTCGCGGGCAACCAGTTCCAGGGTTTCCTTCTTGGTCTGGAAGGTGATCTCGGGATTGGCTCGGAGGTTGAGGTACCACATCGGGTTGGTGGCTCGGCCGCCTTGTGAGGCGACGAGCACGATGCGACGGCCCTCCTGGAGGAACAGCAACGGACTGTCCCGTGCCTCGCCGGATTTCCGGCCGATCGTGGTCAGGATGCCGACTTCGGCGCCGCGCAGGAACTTGTTGCCGAGCCTGCCGCCCGACTTCTTGAACAGCCACGTGTTGGCCTTCGACATCCATTTGATCGCTGTGCCGACCTTGGCCGAGTTGAGGCTTTCGATTTGTTTGGGGCTCAGCGGGCGAGGCGAATTGGCCATGGGTGAACCCTATCGCGTCAGAAAGGGACGGATCGAGGCGTTGATGTGGTGGATCTGCGCGCGGCCCGACGGGTCGTCGGCGGGGATCAAGAACGTCTCGTCGATGCGGGCGCCGACGCTGCGGCCGCCCAGCTTCGGCTTCGTCGAGAGCTCGAATCGTGCGCGCACGGTGTCGCCGTCGATCGTGAACTCCGGTGTCGACACCTTCTCGATGACCCGGTACTGGAGACCGCGATTGAGGCTGCGCCGCAGGTGATCTCCGGAGAAGCCGGTCTTGAGCCCCACCTCCACTCGGGTGCAGCCGGGCGCGAACGGCACGTCGTCGGCCTGGTGGCTGGCCAGTGAGGTGATGTATGCCTGCGCCGCGGCGATGCGCTCGGCGTCCGGAACGGCCATCAGATGCGCTCGATGATGGTCCCGGTCGACAGCGCGCCGCCGGCGCACATGGTGATCAGCGCCGTCGTCTTGTCGGTGCGCTCCAGTTCATGCAGTGCCGTGGTGATGAGCCGGCTGCCGGTGCTTCCCACCGGATGACCCAGTGCGATCGCGCCACCGCTGACGTTCACCGTGTCCATGTCGGGCTCGTGCACTCGGGCCCAGGACAGCACGACCGATGCGAATGCCTCGTTGATCTCCGTGATGTCGATGTCGCCCATCTTCATCCCGGCCTTCTCGAGCACCTTGGCGGTCGACTGCACCGGCCCGTCGAGGTGGTAGTACGGCTCGGACCCGACCAGGGCCTGGCTGACGATCCGGGCCCGGGGCCGCAAGCCGTGCGCCTTGGCGACGTCTTCGTCCATCCACAGCACCGCCGCTGCTCCATCGGAGATCTGCGACGACGTGCCCGCGGTGTGAATACCGCCCTCCATCACCGGGTTCAGCGATGCCAGGGCCTCCAGCGTGGTGTCCCGAAGCCCCTGATCGCGGGTGACCGCGGCCCTCTCGGCGGTGGGTTGCTTGTTCTCGTCGAGCACCGGAGCCTCGATCGGGCTGATCTCCCGGTCGAAGCGACCTTCGGCCCACGCCTGCTTGGCCTTGCGCTGTGAATCGAACCCGAAGCGGTCGATGTCCTCGCGAGTGATGCCGCGGCGCTTGGCGATTCGCTCGGCAGCCTCGAACTGGTTCGGCATGTCGATGTCCCACGACTGCGCGCGGATCTTCGACCGGTCCGGGCCGGCGTTGGCCCCCAGGCCGACCCGGCTCATCGCCTCGACGCCGCACGCGACGCCCATGTCGATGGCCCCCGCCGCGATCAACCCGGCGATCAGGTGGTTGGCCTGCTGGCCGCTACCGCACTGGCAGTCCACCGTGGTGGCGCCGACGTGCTCGGGCAGTCCCGCGGTCAGCCACGCCACGCGGGTGATGTTGTTGGACTGTTCCCCGTACTGCGTGACGCAGCCGCCGATCACCTGTTCGATCCCGGCGGCGTCGATGCCCGCCTTGTCGACGAGCGCCTTCTGGACAGCGCCCAGCAGCTCCGTGGCGTGCAGCCCGGACAGCCAGCCGTTGCGCTTCCCGATGGGGCTCCGGGTGGCTTCGACGATCACAGGGTTACCCATGGCGTCAGGCTAGAACACGTTTCATTACTCTGACAAGCGGCGATGCCAGTGTGCCTTTTATCTGCGGTGGAGGCATGTTTTACTGGCACTAGAACACGTTGCAATTGAGGAGCGCTTCCCTATGCCAGGCCCCAACACCTGCCCGATCAGCCCCCACTTCGACTTCCTCGACGCGAGTCTCAATCTCGAGCGTCTGCCCGTCGAGGAGTTGGCAGAGCTCCGCAAGTCCGAGCCCGTCCACTGGGTCGACATCCCCGCCGGCACCGGCGGCTTCGGAGACAAAGGCTACTGGCTGGTCACCAAGCACGCCGACGTCAAGGAGGTGTCGAAGCGCAACGACATCTTCGGTAGCTCGCCCGACGGCGCGATCCCGACGTGGCCCGCGGACATGACGCGCGATGCGATCGACCTGCAGAAGGCTGTCCTGCTGAACATGGATGCGCCGCAGCACACCCGGCTGCGCAAGATCATCTCCCGCGGTTTCACCCCCAGGGCCATCGGGCGCCTCGAGGACGAATTGCGCTCCCGCGCGCAGAAGATCGCCGAATCGGCCAAGGCCGAGGGCACCGGTGATTTCGTCGAGCAGGTGTCCTGCGAACTGCCGCTGCAGGCGATCGCGGAACTGCTCGGTGTCCCGCAGGACGACCGCGACAAGATCTTCCGCTGGTCGAACGAGATGACGGCGGGCGAGGATCCGGAGTACGCCGACGTCGACCCCGCGATGTCGTCGTTCGAACTCATCACCTACGCGATGAAGATGGCCGAGGAGCGGGCGAAGAACCCGACCGAGGACATCGTGACGAAGCTGATCCAGGCCGACTTCGACGGGGAGAAGCTCTCCGACGACGAGTTCGGCTTCTTCGTGGTCATGCTCGCGGTGGCCGGAAACGAGACCACCCGCAACTCGATCACTCACGGCATGATCGCGTTCTCGCAGAATCCCGATCAGTGGGAGCTCTACAAGAAGGAGCGCCCGGAGAGTGCCGCCGACGAGATCGTCCGCTGGGCCACCCCTGTGTCGGCGTTCCAGCGCACCGCACTCGAAGACACCGAGCTGGGCGGAGTGAGCATCAAGAAGGGTGACCGGGTGGTGATGTCGTACCGCTCGGCCAACTTCGACGAGGAGGTGTTCATCGAGCCGGATAGTTTCGACATCATGCGCACGCCCAATCCGCACGTCGGCTTCGGCGGAACTGGCGCCCACTACTGCATCGGCGCCAACCTGGCGAAGATGACGATCAATCTGATCTTCAACGCCGTCGCCGACCACATGCCGGATCTCCAGCCGATCGGTGAACCCGAGCGGTTGAAGTCGGGCTGGCTCAACGGCATCAAGCACTGGCAGGTGGACTACACCGGACAGGGCTGTCCGGTCAGTCACTGACGCATCGAAGACTCGAGGAGGAGTCGGGTGGATTTCACCCCAGACGAGGGTCAGCAGGCGGTCGCCGACGTGGTGACGTCCGTGCTGGACCGCGACAACTCATGGGACGCACTGGTTTCCGGCGGCGTGCTCGCACTGGCCGCCCCCGAGCGCCTCGGTGGCGACGGCCTGGGCATCGCGGAGATCGCGACCGCCCTGACCGAGATCGGCAGGCACGGAACCATCAGCGCGGCACCGGTCACGCTCGCCGCGGCCGCGGTGCTGCTCGATGTGGCGTCGGCGGCGCAGCAGGATCGCTGTCTGGCCGGCCTGGCCAAGGGGGCGGTGCTCACCGTGGCCCTGAACGAGCCAGGCTCATCTCAACCCGATCGACCGGCGACCACGTTGTCGGGCGGCGCGCTCAACGGCACCAAACTCGCCGTCGGGTACGCCGCCGAGGCCGAATGGTTGTTGGTCACGGCGGATTCGGGCGTCGTCGTGGTGCGCGGGGACGCCGACGGTGTCTCGACGACGAAGACGCCCTCGGCGACCGGGGCCGACGAATATGTGGTGACGTTCCGCGATGTCGCTGTCGCCGCCGACGACGTGCTGGCCGATGTCGGCGCCCACCGCGTGAACCAGGTGGTGTTGGCGTGCTTCGGGGCTTTTGCTTCAGGGCTGGTGGCCGGGGCACTGCGGTTGACGGCGGACTACGTCGCCACCCGCGAGCAGTTCGGTAGGCCGCTCTCCACGTTCCAGACAGTGGCTGCGCAGCTGTCCGAGGTGTACATCGCCTCCCGCACCATCTCACTGGTGTCGACATCGGCGGTGTGGCTGCTGTCCCAAGGCCTCGACGCCGATGACGACCTCGCGATCCTCGGGTACTGGCTTACGTCGCAAGCTCCGCCGGCGATGCGGCTGTGCCACCATCTGCACGGCGGGATGGGCATGGACATCACCTACCCGATGGACCGCTATTTCTCCTCGATCAAGGACCTGACCCGCGTGCTGGGTGGTCCGACGCACCGTCTCGATCTGGTGGGAGCGTAAATGTACATCGAACTGACCCCTGAACAGCGGGCTCTGCAAGCCGAACTGCGCCAATACTTCTCGACGCTCATCACGCCCGAAGAAGCCGAGGCGATGACGTCGAACCGGCACAACGAGGCCTACCGCGCCGTCGTCAAAAGGATGGGTTCGGACGGCAAGCTCGGTGTCGGTTGGCCCAAGGAGTACGGCGGCCTGGGCTTCGGCCCCATCGAGCAGCAGATCTTCGTCAACGAGGCCAACCGCGCCGACGTGCCGCTGCCTCTGGTCACCCTGCAGACCGTCGGCCCCACGCTGCAGGTGTACGGCACCGACGAGCAGAAGAAGAAGTTCCTGCCCGGAATCCTCTCCGGTGACATCCATTTCGCAATCGGCTATTCCGAGCCGGATGCGGGAACGGACCTGGCCTCCCTGCGTACCACGGCCGTCCGACACGGTGACGAGTTCATCGTGAACGGACAGAAGATGTGGACCACCGGTGCGCACGATGCCGACTACATCTGGCTGGCGTGCCGAACCGATCCGGAAGCGGCCAAGCACAAGGGCATTTCAATCCTCATCGTCGACACCAAGGATCCTGGCTTCTCCTGGACACCGATCATCCTGTCCGACGGGGCGCACCACACCAACGCGTCCTACTACAACGACGTGCGGGTGCCCGCCGACATGCTCGTCGGCGAGGAGAACGGTGGCTGGAAGCTGATCACCACCCAGCTCAACCACGAGCGGGTCGGCCTCGGTCCGGCCGGCCGAGTCGCGGGCATCTACGACCAGGTGCACGCGTGGGCGTCCAAGCCGGGGTCCGACGGGGTGACGCCGATCGAGCAGGCCGACGTGAAAAGGCTTCTGGCCCAGATCAAGACGATCTGGCGGGTCAACGAGTTGCTGAACTGGCAGGTCGCTGCGTCGGGCGAGACCATCGCTGTCGCCGACGCCGCGGCCACCAAGGTGTTCTCCACCGAGCGTATCCAGGAAGTCGGCCGCCTGGCCGAGGAGATAGTCGGCACGTACGGCAATCCCGCGGATCCGGAGACCGGTGAGCTGCTCGCCTGGCTGGACCACATGACCAAACGCAACCTGGTCATCACCTTCGGCGGTGGAGTCAACGAGGTGATGCGGGAGCAGATCGCGGCGTCAGGGCTGAAGGTCCCGAGAGTGACGCGATGAGCGCTTGCGCGAAGAGCCGAGGGCAGCGATGAGCGATCTGCGTGCCGGCATCGACGAGATCACTGCTGCAGGCAAAAGTGAGCCGCGCCGTGGTCCCGATCCGGTGAACCTGCCGATGATCCACCACTGGGTGGATGCAATCGGGGACAGGAATCCGATCTACGTCGACGAGGCCGCGGCCAAGGCCGCAGGCCATCCCGGCATCGTCGCGCCGCCGGCGATGATCCAGGTCTGGACGATGGGCGGCCTCGGCGAGGGTCGCTCCGACGACGATCCGCTGTCGAAGATGATGGCGCTCTTCGACGATGCCGGCTTCGTCGGCGTGGTCGCCACCAACTGCGAGCAGACCTATCACCGGTACCTGCGTCCGGGCGAAGAGGTCGAGATCCACGCCGAGATCACCGATGTGGCCGGACCCAAGCAGACCGCGCTGGGTGAGGGTTACTTCATCAACCAGCTGATCACCTGGACCGTCGGCGACGGTGAGAAGGTCGCCGAGATGAAGTGGCGCATCATGAAGTTCGCCCCGCGTGCGGCGGACGGACCGGTGGTGCCCGATGATCTCGATGCGGACAAGCTGATGCGTCCGGCGTCGTCGCGCGACACCAAGTTCTTCTGGGACGGAGTCGGCGCCCACGAATTGCGCATCCAGCGCCGTCCTGACGGCAGCCTTCAGCATCCGCCGGTACCCGCGGTGTGGGCCGACAAGGACGAGCCGGTGGACTACGTCGTGGCGAGCGGCAACGGCACTGTGTACAGCTACGTCGTCCACCACGCGCCGAAGGTGCCGGGGCGGACGCTGCCGTTCGTGATCGCGCTCGTCGAACTGGAGGAGGGCGTCCGAATGCTCGGCGAGCTCCGGGGTGTCGATCCCGCCGACGTGAAGATCGGGATGCCCGTCAGCGCAACCTATCTCGACTTCCCCGACAGCGACATCAGCCCCGCCTGGACACTGTACGCATGGGAGCCGCGATCATGAGTGCACCGACCGTGCCGTCTTTCGACGTGGGCACCGCGCTGCCCGAGCTCACCCTCCACGCGGACCCGACGTTCATCGTGTCCACGGCCATCGCCACCCGTGACTACCAGGACGTCCACCACGACCGGGACAAGGCGCAGGCCAAGGGGTCCAAGGACATCTTCGTCAACATCCTCACCGATACCGGGCTGGTGCAGCGCTACCTCACCGACTGGGCCGGTCCCACCGCGGTGATCAGATCGATCTCGTTGCGTCTGGGCGTGCCGTGGTACGCCTACGACACGGTGACGTTCCGCGGCGAGGTGACCGCCGTCGACGGTGATCTCGTCACCGTGAAGGTGACGGGCAGTAACAGCCTGGGCGATCATGTGATCGCCACGGCCACAATGGCATTGGGCGGCGCTCAGTGACCGGGGGACTGTCGGGCCGGGCGGCCATCGCCGGTATCGGGGCCACGGACTTCTCCAAGAACTCCGGGCGAAGCGAACTGCGTCTGGCGGCCGAGGCCGTGCTCGACGCGCTCGACGACGCGGGTCTGGCACCGTCGGATGTCGACGGTCTGGTCACGTTCACGATGGACTCCAACCTCGAGACCGCGGTGGCTCGCGCCACCGGTATCGGTGATCTCAGCTTCTTCAGCCAGATCGGCTACGGCGGTGGAGCCGCGGCCGCGACGGTGCAGCAGGCCGCGCTCGCGGTGGCGACCGGTGTGGCCGAGGTCGTCGTCGCCTACCGTGCGTTCAACGAGCGCTCGGAGTTCCGCTTCGGTCAGGTGTCGACAGGTCTGACGGCCAATGCGGATTCCCGCGGGGTCGAATACAGCTGGTCCTATCCGCACGGGTTGAGCACACCTGCCGCGTCAGTGGCCATGATCGCGCAGCGTTACATGCACGAATACGGCGCCACGAGTGGCGATTTCGGCGCCATCTCGGTGGCGGACCGCAAGCACGCCGCCACCAATCCCAAGGCGCACTTCTACGGCAAGCCGATCACCATCGAAGACCATCAGAATTCCCGGTGGATCGCCGAACCGTTGCGCCTGCTGGATTGCTGCCAGGAGACCGACGGCGGGGTCGCGATCGTGGTCACCACACCCGAGAGGGCCAAAGACCTCAAGCACCGGCCCGCCGTCATCGAGGCCGCCGCACAGGCCGCCGGCGCTGACCAGTTCACGATGTACTCCTACTACCGCGACGAACTCGGGCTGCCCGAGATGGGGCTCGTCGGTGGGCAACTGTGGCAGCAGTCGGGCCTGAAGCCGGCCGACATCCAGACGGCCATCCTGTATGACCACTTCACCCCGTACACGCTGATCCAGCTCGAGGAACTCGGCTTCTGCGGCAAGGGAGAAGCGAAGGACTTCATCGCGGGCGGAGCGATCGAGATCGGTGGCAGCTTGCCGATCAACACCCACGGCGGTCAGCTGGGGGAGGCCTACATCCACGGCATGAACGGCATCGCCGAGGGTGTGCGCCAGCTCCGCGGCACTTCCGTCAATCAAGTCCCTCACGTCGAACACGTCCTCGTGACCGCGGGCACCGGCGTGCCGACCTCGGGGCTGATCCTCGGCTGAAACCCAGCCAGCAAAGTTATTACGTAAAAATCGCACGGCCTTCGGGGTTGTCGCCCCGGCATTCTCTGCGGGGCAGTTGTGCGGTTGCGGCAAAATCGCAGCCATTTTTCGATAGCGGGACGTCAGCGCTGTTGGGCGGCGCCCGCTGTGCCCATCCTCTGACCAGGCAAAACAGTAGCTATTTGCGGAAAAGTCAATAATGTGGCCGTTTCCGAACTCAAGCAAGCACGCGTTCCTGCGAAAACTACACTTGACTGCAAATCTAGCAAACTTACATAATATGAGTGCTTGCAGCGCCAGTGAAGGGGGCACTATGGGGTCGGCGGAGCAATCGAGCGAAACGATTTGGGCTCTGGCCGTGATCAGCGGGGGCCGAAAACGCAGGGCACGATGATGACCCAGATATGGGATCCGGTCGGCGATCCTTTACCGGTGGTCCATCACAGATGGGATGGGCACAACCCCCGCGAAGGATGTCGCGGTGGTAGCGACATCGCGGGGCTTGGTGACGAAGTGGGACGGCATGGGGTGATGCCAGTGCGCACCCCAACGCTTCCGGTGAGCCTGCCGATGACCCGGCGCGAACGACAACGCGCCCTCCTCAACGGACCCCACACGGCCGACGGGGCGCATCTCGAGTTGCCGGTTGAGGACATCCTGATCGTCGATGACTCCCGCCTCCAGCGCGAGAACCTCGCGACCATCCTCGCCGGCGAGGGTGTTGCGCGGCCTGCCATGGCGTGGAGTCTCGATTCACTGAGCGTGGCCGTTTCCACGCCACCGCGCATCGTCTTACTCAATCTGTTTACGCACCAGAGTATTTCACTACTTCACTGTGTACGGCAGCAGTGTCCTACAGCCAAAGTGATCGTCATGGGTGTCGCCGATGAGGATGAGGCCGACGTCATCGCGTGCGCGGAAGCCGGCGTTGCGGCGTATCACCTACGGACCGAGTCCCTGGGTGAGCTGCGAAACCTGATCGCCAGGGTCTCTCGTGGAGAGTTTGTGTGTTCGCCGCGAATCTCGGCCATCCTGCTCAGGTACCTGTCGAACGTGGCAACCGAGCGACGGTCAGATCCCGGCGATCCGGACCTGACCGCGCGCGAGATGCAGATTCTCCGGATGCTCGAGCAGGGTCTGTCCAACAAGGACATTGCCGACCAGCTCTGTATCGCGGTGCACACAGTGAAAAACCACGTGCACAGCGTGCTTGGCAAGCTCGGGGTCCGTACGCGCGCTGAAGCGGCAGCCTTCTGCCGGTCATTGCGCTGACGATGTCTCTCTGGGATCTAGATAGGGTCCTGGGTGATAAATCGCTCCAACGATCCATGTACGTGCGCCCCGCCGCTGTTGATAGTTGACGTACGGGGTTAGCTCGCTTCGCTTGGTCCGGCGCATCTGAGTATCGCCAACTTTTCCCCGCAGCTGCTGTGGGGAGGTGGAATGTCTACTCATCAGAACGGCACACATTGGGCGGCAGCAACATTGCCTCCAGCTGGGCGACGCGATGACGACCAAAGCTCGTCTACACGCTCCTGTAGGGAGGTGGTCGGCGCGGGCGGAGTGGCGGTCCGCACTTTGCCGCACCTAAGGCCCCATGAAACACCACGAGACCCGCACCAAGGTCCCGTGACGCCATCAGCAGCAGTGGCAGCGATGCAACCCCAAGGACCGGTGCCGACCCCGGTGCCCGCTCAGTCGACCGCCCCCCCGTTCGGTCGACTCGCCGGGGCCGGCACCTCCTCGAGAGAAGCTGTAGCGCCTCCGGCGCCATCAGCGCCATTTGTGAGCTACGAGATGATGCCCGCACCAGGAGTTTGCGCGCCGAGGCCGGTCGAGGAATGGTTCAGTGCTGACCACGCCGACGGAGGCTCGATCGTCTGCGTCCGCGGTGGACGCGACGGCTCCCGTGACCGACGCTGACCCGCGCGTAGCAGTCCTGGGCAAGGTGTTGATCATCGATGACTGCGCGCTGTATCGCGAAGCATTGGCGTCGGCACTGAGATGGAAGGGGATACCGCGCGCCCGTACGGCCTGGGACCTGCCCTCCCTCATCGGTGCGCTGGAATCCGAAGCGCCGCAGGTGATTCTGTTGAACTTGACGGCCGACAACATGCACACCTTTCTGCGGGCCGTGCGCAAATTGAGGCCGGAGGTGCCCGTGGTCGCGTTCGCGACTCCCGAAGACGACCCGGACGTGATCTTCGCGTGTGCCGAGGCAGGAGTGGCGGCCTACCACATGAAGGCCGATTCGTTGGCCGACCTCGTCGTGTTGATCCGTCTCGTGGCGGAGGGAAAAACCTGGTGCCCGCCAGAAATCGCAGCAACGCTCCTTCGACGGGTTTCCGAGGTCGCTGGTTCACGACATTCTGCGACAAGAGATTCAGCACTCACGTCGCGTGAGATCCAGGTCTTGCACATGCTGGAACTAGGCCGGTCGAACCAGGACATCGCCCTAGAGTTGTCCATCGCGGTTCATACCGTGAAAAATCACGTGCACAATCTGCTGACAAAGCTAGGGGTCAACACCCGTGCCGAGGCAGCTGCGGCGTTCCACAAGCTGCGGATGGATCATGGCGACCACCAGAGGTCCGGGTCCCGATCTAGTCAAAGTTGGCTCCGATGACCCATGTACGGCGGTTCTGACGGCCCCGATAGTGGTGGGTATCAGACGAGTTAGCTCTGCACAGCGATCTCCCTGAGTCGGCGAACGAGTCGCACTGTGATCCCGCTCTTCGCCGCGAGGCACGGTGGCACAGCAGGTTTCGTGGGGGAGGGCCTTTGATGACACAGCACTGTGCGGGCGAGACCGCGGGTCTCTGCCCACGTCAAGAGTCGGATGGCGGGCCCCGAGATGAATGAGCTCCCGCCCATCCGCTCACTGCTGTCGGCCTTGACTGATGACGACATCGCACGGACCGACGATCTCGCTTCGTGTGCCGGGGATCGTCGCGGAGCGGCCTATGATCGACCGTCCATCAGTGGATGCCCGACGGATAACCCACTACCCCTGCAGTATTCGAATGCCGGGTTACGAAATCGGATAGTCCGAACGGAAGATGGAGCGGAATCGCGCCGCACGGTACCGAGCGGACTCGCATCGCTCCAAGACGTGCGCGTTGTGATCGTCGATGACTGCGCTCTCCACCGCGAGTGTCTGGTGGGCGTGCTCGCCGCGCGGCCAGGCGTGGTGGGAGTCGGCGTGGCATGGGACCTGAAGTCGTTGGTGGCCGAAGTCCACACCACACTCCCGCACGTCGTCGTGTTGAGCATGTCGACCCGCGATAGCGCGATGTTGCTACGACATGCATCGAGATTGGGCCCGGATGTGCGTGTGGTCGTCGTCGGTGTGTCCGAGGAGGACGAATCCGGAATCGTCGCGTGCGCGGAGGGCGGCGCATCGGGTTATCACCTCCGTACGGAATCACTCGACAACCTGGTTGTGTTGATACACGAAGTTGCTGCAGGTGAATCATCCTGTTCGCCAGGGGTGTCGGCGATACTGCTCAGGCGCTTGTCGACCCTGGCGTCACAGCGCCGGCGGCCGGCAGCCAGAGAACTACCTCTCACTGCTAGGGAGATCCAGATCCTTCACATGTTGGAGGCAGGACTGGCGAACCGCGACATCGCAGGCCGGCTCTGCATCGCCGTCCACACGGTGAAGAACCACGTGCACAGTGTGCTGACCAAGCTCGGTGTCAGCAGCCGTGAGGAGGCGGCAGCACTGGCCCGCAACATCTTTGCGGCCGATGATGTCGCGTCGTACTAGATCTCGAATCAGTCCCGGGCCCAGTCCGAAAATCGCTCTCATGGTCCATGTACGAACGGTAGCGGGGTCGTCAATAGTGAAGATGTGTTTGCCGGGGATGATGAAAGTTGTTGCGAGGCAGCGATGCAGATAACGATCTGGCCGGTCCTGGACGAGGTCGTCGTGAATCTCAAGGTGCCGCTTGGCAAAGTCGTCGACCGTGTCTCCAATGCGCCGAATCCGGTTTCGCACCTGCAAATTGCGGCCCTGCCTCAGAGAAGCGGGATGTCCAACAGGCGGTACCGACGCACATTCGCCGGCGTCGATCGAGGAGCTTGGTGATGATGTGCGGAATCATTGCCTGCCGGACGCACCGGCCGGCATTCGATCACCTCAGCGTCGGGTTACGAAGGCTCGAGTACCGCGGATACGACTCAGTGGGTGTTGCGACACAGGCTGTCAGCGGTGAGGTGCTGCCACTCCGGACGACCCGACGGATGAGTTCCCCGGAGGCCCTGCTGGGTCAGTGCGCAGGAACCGGGTCCACCGGGGTGGGTATCGGCCACACGCGATGGGCCACCAATGATTCGGAGACCCAGGACAATGCGCACCCGCACTCTGACTGCACGGGACAGATCTACGTCGTGCACAACGGGATCATCGAGAATTTCGCCGGTCTGCGCGCGGAGCTCGCCTGCGCCGGACATAGTTTCGCGACCCCGGTGGACAGTGAAGTTCTCTGTCACCTCATCGAGGACGAACTGCTCGGAAAGGGCGACCTCGTCGACGCGGTGCGCAGGGCTCTCAGCCGGGTACGGGGCTCTTGGGCGCTCGCGGTACTGGAAGTGGTCACCGGTCGAATAGTGCTTGCGGCCAACGGGTCTCCGCTACTCGTGGCGCACACCGATCACGGAGACTTCGCAGCAAGCGACATCGCGGCGATCGCCGACTGGATCAACGACATCCGCGCACTCGACGACGGCGACGTCGTGGAACTGACGAACGCGCAACTCTCGCGCCATGCGAATATGCCGCAGCGTACTGCCGAGTCGGTGACAGTCGAATGAATCCGCAATTGCAACGAGCGATCGAGTCGTCAGTCGAGCGAAGCCTTGATGTCTGGAAAGCCATGTATCACGACGCGATGTCGACCGGCGATCTCATCGAAGATGAATCCGAGCACGTGGCAGACATCATCGATGATTTCGCTGGCGCAGTGCGCGACTGGCCTCACCACCCTGCGCTCGTACACAACGGGACGGCGACCACATACCAGGAACTCGACGAGCGGGTCCGACTGACCGCCCTGCGTGTTCAGTCTGAGACTGCAGGTATCAGCAGGACGCCCGGTCGCATCGGTGTGGTGGCATCGCACCATCCGGCAGTGGCACACCAGCTGTTGGGAGTGTTGCGGGCGCAATCCACGTACTGCCCCATCGACGCCGCGCTACCGACCGGTCGGGTGCAGGCGCTCATCACGGCGATGGGCGTCGACCATCTGATGTCCGCAGCACAGGAGTCGGCAGGCGAAGCCGATGATGTTCTCCCCGAGGCGCGCTGGCGTCCGAGTGACCCTGCATACGTTCTGTGTACCTCCGGCTCGACCGGCGCGCCCAAGCCCGTGGCGGTGTCGCGCTATGCCCTCACCGTCACGGTGCGGGCACTGCGTTCGCTTTTCGCACTCACTCCCGCGGACCGCGTGTTGCAGTTCGCCTCGCTCGGCTGGGACACGTGTTTGGAGGAGATCCTGCCCGCCCTGACTGCAGGGTCGGCGCTGATCTTCGACGACGCTGCCCACAGCGGATCGTTTCCAGCCTTCGTGCGCATGCTCGCAGACCAAGCGATCACTGTCATGGATCTGCCCACGGCGTTCTGGCATGAACTCGTGCTCTTCCTGCACGAGGAGCGGACCCCTCTGCCGGACAGCGTCCGGCTCGTGGTCATCGGAGGTGAGCGAGTCGACACCACTCGTCTGCAGCAGTGGCGGGATCTCGATCACGGAGACGTCTGCCTGCTCAACACCTACGGGTGCACCGAGACGACGATGATCACGCACGCGGCACAGCTGAGCGGTCCCGGTACCGAACCCCAGATCGGTGCGTCCAAGGAGGCGCCGATCGGCCACCCACTGCCTCACGTGCGTGACCACGTCACCAGTGATGGCGAGCTTCTGGTCTCCGGACCGGGTTTGGCCACCGGGTACCTCGACCTGCCCGAGCTGTCCGGGACCGCGTTCGCGGTCGCGGACCATGGAACGGGGCCGGCCCGCTGGTTCCACACTGGGGACCTGGTCAGCCGTGCCGAAGGCGGCTCGCTGTATACACATGGTCGCGCCGACGACCAGCTCAAAGTACGTGGTGTGCGGATCCATCCCGCTGAGGTGGAGGCGCAGCTGAACGCACACCCGGCGGTCTCCGGTGCTGTCGTGGTCGGTGAGCGATCCTTGGGTCGAATGTCGTTGACGGCGTACGTGGTTGCAAGTCAGCCGGCCACCGCCGCCGAATTGAGGGCGTTCCTGCGCGAGCGGCTACCAGGACAGTTCGTGCCTGCCCGCGTGAATTTCATTACAGCGCTCGCCCACAACGCAAACGGAAAAGTCGATCGCGGGGCAACACGGCGATCCTTCGTGAACAGCAACATCCAAGGAGCGAAACGGTGAGTCCCGACCATATCGTCCAGATCTTCCGGCGAGTCCTCAAAACCAATGAGGTGGAGGAACATTCCGACTTCTTCGATCTCGGGGGTGACTCGCTGCTGGCAACCAGAGTAGTGAGCGCGATCGCTCGCGACGTCGGGATAGAACTCGTCTACGACGACCTCGTCGAGAACCCGACTCCGATTGCCCTGTCCGATCTCGTGGCTGTCGTGATGCCATGACTGGGGCGCACGCACGCGTCGTCGTGGTCGGAGCCGGCCTTGCGGGTCTGGTTGCGGCCCGGGACTTGGCGGAGTCAGGCGCCGAGGTCAACGTCTTGGAGGCGCGTGATCGGGTGGGCGGTCGCATGCGTGGTGTACCGGTGTCCTCGGGCGTCGTGGCCGACGGAGGTGCCGCCTATCTGGGACGCCAACACACCGAACTGCTCCGTCTCGTCGGTGATCACGGGCTGAACCTGGTGTCCACAGGCATGACCGGCGAGAGCACCTTTTTGATCGACGACGACCGCACGACGACCGCGAGCAGGGTGCCGCCGCTGGACGCCGTCGCACTCGGTGACCTGTTCGACCGTCTCGATGATCTGATCGAGTCAGTCCGGCCGAATGCACCGTGGCTGACACCCGACGCCGATCGCCTCGATCATCAAACTGCGAAACGGTGGCTCGTCGATGGGATCGCGCGTCCGGATGCACACGCCTTCTTTCCCTTGTTCCTCGGCGAGATGATGGCCGCCGATCCCGCGGCGATCTCCGTTCTGCACATGGCATTCTACCTTCGATCCGGCGGAGGCATCCAATATCTCAACGCTTTCGAGGGTGGGGCGCAGCAGTGGCGAATCGATGGTGGCGCTCACCTGCTCGCCGATGCGCTGGCTGACGAACTCGGAGATCGGGTACATCTGAATCACCCTGTCGCGGCCATTGATCAGGGCGATGACGGCGTGGTCGTGCGATGTGACGCCGGCACCAACCGCCCACCGGCCGAATTCCGGGCTGATCGCGTGATCGTTGCCTTACCACCGCTACTGGCGCATCGCATCGACTTCCGTCCGGGTCTGTCCACGCCCCGCGCAACTGCCGCTACGGGCCGAGGCTGCGCCATCAAAGTCCACCTGAGCTATCAGGCCCCGTTGTGGCGTGAGGACGGGCTGTCCGGGTGGTCGGTCAGCACCAGCGGGCCGCTGCTGTCCACGGTCGACGATTCGCCGCCAGATGGTTCTGCAGGTGTGCTCACGGGATTCGTCACCGGAGCTGCAGCCTCTGCCTTCTCTGCGTTGTCACCGGCCGATCAGGAGGGTTCGGCACTAGCCCACGTCGGGCGACTCTTCCCTGCGCTTCCTCCACCGGATACCTGCTCGGTGACCGACTGGCTGGCCGAGGAGTACAGCCGGGGTTGCTACGCCGCGTTGTTCGGTCCGGGGGACTGGCTGCGTCTGGGGCCGACACTGACCGAGCCGCACCGCCGGATCCACTGGGCCGGTACAGAGACCAGTCTGGAGTACTTCGGCCTGATGGAAGGCGCGATCAGGTCGGGTCAGCGTGCCGCGGCCGAAGTGATCGGTGCGACACATGCCGCAACCAACTCGTCGAAGGTGCTGGTCTGATGAGTACTGTCGTCGAAGACGAGGGGCCCGGTTTCACCGCGGTCACGGATCAGCCCTACATGTACGTGCGAAAACTGTTGGTCGAGCCTGACTGGCGGCGGTACCCGGGCTGGGCAAAGGTGTCCCCGTCCGACTGGCACGATCCGCAATGGCAGCGCTCGCACTCACTCAAGAACATCGGTCAACTTCGCGCCGTGGTGGGCGATCTGCTTGAAGAGGAGTTCTACGCCGACCTGGCTGCCGACCAGGCGCAGCGAGCAACGATGTCGATGCTGTTGCCGCCGCAGATGCTCAACACCATGGCACCGCAGTGGGATTCGGCACGTGACACGCTCACCAAGTTGTTCTATGCCGATCCTATCCGGCGCTACATGCTCCCCGTTCGCAGTGACCGCCACCTCGAATGGTGTTCGCATCCCTACGCGGAACGGGATTCGCTGCACGAGAGCGATATGTGGGTTGTGGAAGGGCTGACCCATCGCTACCCGACCAAGGTCCTGGCTGAATTGCTGTCCACGTGTCCTCAGTACTGCGGTCACTGCACGCGGATGGATCTCGTCGGCAACTCGACGCCGACGGTCAGCAAGACGCGGCTGACTCTTCAACCGGCCGATCGGCAACGACAGATGCTGGACTATCTGCGCGACACCCCGACGGTCCGTGATGTCGTGGTTTCAGGCGGCGACATCGGCAATGTTCCCTGGCCGCGGTTGGAGTCATTCATCTCTCAATTGCTGGAGATCGAAACGATTCGCGACATCCGGCTGGCCAGCAAGGCACTAGCTGCATTGCCGCAGCATTGGCTGCAGAGGAAGGTGCTCGACGGGGTCAACCGGGTCGCACACCTCGCAGCCGAACGCGGTGTGAATCTGGCGTTGCACACGCACATCAATCATGTGCAATCGGTTACTCCGCTCGTTGCCGACGCAGCCCGCGCCCTACTCGACGCCGGGCTTCGAGATGTGCGAAACCAAGGCGTCCTGATGCGCGGAGTCAACGACACCACTGAGGACCTTCTCGATCTGTGCTTTGCGCTGCAAGGTGAGGCAAGCATCCTTCCCTACTACTTCTACATGTGCGACATGATCCCGAACGCCGAGCACTGGCGAACACCGCTGTGGCAAGCTCAGCAGCTGCAACTGTCGATCATGGGTTATCTGCCCGGTTTCGCGACACCGCGTGTGGTGTGCGATGTTCCCTTCGTCGGAAAGCGCTGGGTACACCAGGTCGTTGGCTACGATCGCAATCTCGGAATCTCCTATTGGAACAAGAATTTCCGCACCGTTCTGGAAGGTGCGGACGACGACGCTCTGAACCGGTCGTACTCCTACTTCGATCCGATCGACACCCTTCCCGCCCTTGGTAGAGCGTGGTGGCGTAAGAACGGCCACCGCGCTGGCGACGCAGCGCTTCTCGCTACCGAGATCGACTCCTCCGCACCCGCCCCGATCGGCGGCACCGTATGTGAATCCTACGGTGCCGCCGTTGGCGCGAACGGGCATCAGGCGTCGACTCTGCACCTGAATGCCCACAGAGACAAGGAGGCGCTGGATATGCACGACATGGCGGCCACCCGAGGCGGCACAGAATGACTGCACCCCCCCTTGTTCGCCGATTCAAAACAACGATCGGTCTCCGGTCGGAGTCTGCCGATCGAGTGATGGAGCAGGTCACCGAGGCCAAAGCGCGTGCGAGTCAGTGGAAGAAGATGCATCGACGGCATGTGATCGCGACTGATGCCGCTGCTGTCGTGGTTGCCGTGACGGTCGCGCAGTTCACGCGATTCGGGTTTCCGAACATGAACAGCTCTGCAACAGGCGATCATTGGCGAGATGTGACCGCATGCTCGATCATGCTCGCGGTCATCTGGCTCGCCGCCCTTGGACTGCAGGAGTCGTGGGATCTGTCGCTGACGGGAATAGGGTCGGAGGAGTATCGCCGCGTAGTCACGTCTACCGCATGGGCTTTCGGAATCATCGCTGTCTCGGATCTGCTCCTCCAGCTCGGATTGGTTCGAGGCTACCTGGCCATCGCACTCCCGGTCGGACTTGTGGTGTTGCTCGTGGGCAGACACCTTTTGAGACGCGACCTCGCCAAGAAGAGATCGCGGGGTGCGTTCACGAGCCAGGTCGTCGTGCTCGGTAAGCCACGTTCGGTGATCGCGTTGTGCAACACCTTCAATCGGTGTAGCCATGCGGGCTATCGGGTGGTCGGCGCCTGCTTGCCCGACTACCAGGGCAAAGTCGGTTCAGAGATCGACACGCGGACCGGTCCTGTGCCGGTACTCGGTAACCAGCATTCCGTCGCCGAGGTCGTACGTCTCACCAACGCGGATGCACTCGCCGTCACTTCTGCCGAACATCTCGGCCACGAGCACATGCGGACGTTGACCTGGCAACTCGACTCTTTGGGAACCGACTTGATCGTCATGCCGGGCATGGTCGACATCGTCGGTCCCCGACTCAAAATCCGGCCGATAGACAATATGCCGCTCTTTCACGTGGCACGACCCCGTCACGACGGAGCGTTGCACTACCACAAGCGTTTCTTCGACCTTGTTCTTGGGACCATCGCGTTGGTCCTGCTCAGCCCCGTCATGCTGTTGGCTGCGGCGGCGATCAAGTGGCACGACGGCGGACCGGTGTTTTTCTGCCAGGAACGCGTGGGTTACAACGGATTCCAGTTCCGGATCGTCAAGTTCAGGACGATGGAGCCGGATTCCGACAAGCACCTGGATGCGGAGCGGATCGGCTGTGGACAGTCGGACGGCATCTTCTTCAAGTCGGCCACGGACTCGCGCATCACACCGATCGGCCGGTGGCTCCGCAAGACGAGCATCGACGAGATCCCTCAGCTGTTCAACGTTCTCGCCGGCTCGATGAGCATTGTCGGTCCCCGACCGCTGGTCCCGGGCGAGGGATCCTCTGTCGAGTACTTCATCGAGCGCCGGGGTCTTGTCAAGCCAGGAATAACCGGTCTGTGGCAAGTGTCGGGGAGGTCTGATGTATCCGCTGCCGAGCGCATTCGCTTGGACCACTTCTACGTCGACAACTGGTCCTACGTACAGGATCTGGTGATCATCCTGCGGACGGTACGGACAGTTCTTCAAGGCCACGGAGCCTACTAGAGCCATGACACGGAACGGAACATCCATGACGTCCTCAAGTGTGACGCACGCCGCGAGGCCGGCCGTGCATGCTGTCGGCGGAACATCTGACCGAAGCGTGTTGGACTCTGTGTCTTGCCGCGACTCCGACGCCGGCGCCGGATTGTTGGCCGGCCTTCGGGTGTGCGTTGTCGCGTGCCATTTCCGCCCCGAGTCGTCAGGCAGCGCGCCCTACAACTCGTTGCTCGTGGACACCCTTGCCGATGCGGGAGCGGAAGTGAAGGTCGTCACCGGCGTTCCACACTATCCGGAGTGGCGCGTGGTCGATCCGCAGTACCGGACAGGGCTGCGATGGCGGGAATCTCCGATTCGAACAACATATGCAGGCTCGGTCAGCATAACGCGACTACGCCATGCGGTTCCGCAGAATCCGGGCCTCCTCGGACGGATGCGCCTGGAGCTGAGTTTCGCTGCGCTGAGCGCTCCTGCTGTCATCGCGACACGTGCCGACATCGTGATCGCCGTGACACCGCTGCTGGGCGCTGCGGTGGCAGGGATGGCGGGGCGGCGTCGGCGCCCGTTCGGTGCGATCGTGCATGACCAGGTGGGTAAAGCCGCTGTCCAATCGGGAAGCACTGGTGGTCGCGTCGCGAATGGAATTGCGGCAGTGGAGCATTCCGTGCTGCGGCGCGCCGACCGCGTCGGCGTCGTGACGGAGGGGTTCCGGCCGGCTTTGGTGGCGGGCGGAGTGAACGACCGACAGATCGTCGAGGTACCCCTCTTCTCGCACGTCCGTCCTGTGGATCTCACTCCAGCGGCGGCACGACGCGCACTGGGCTGGCGTGACACCGGCCGCCTCACTGTTGTGCACACCGGGAACATGGGGATGAAACAAGGCCTGGAGCATGCCCTGCGGGCTGCCCGAGTTGCTGCCGTGAGATATCCGGGGCAATTCGAGTTCGTCTTCGTGGGGGACGGCAACACGAGGCAGGCGTTGGAACAACAGGCTTGCGGACTCGACGGGGTCAGGTTCGTCGATCCGGTGTCCGAAGCGATCTACCCACTCACCCTCGCAGCAGCAGATGTCCTGCTGGTTCATGAACGTCCTGGGGTCAGGGAGATGTCGCTTCCCAGCAAGCTCACCTCGTACACGACCGCATCGCGGCCGATCATCGCCGCGGTCGCCGAAGGGGGGATCACCGGATCGTTGTTGAGCTCCCGCAACGCAGCACTGCTCGTGCCGAACGGCGATGCGGAAGCGCTCGTGAGAGGCCTGTGCGAGATCCGATCCGACGATGCGCTGCGTGTTCGGCTCGTCCACAACGCACGGCGGCTCGGGCAGTCGGAGTTCGCCGAACGTCGCGGCCGGCAGCACTTCGTGACGTTCGCCAAATCGCTCGCCGACTTCCAGGGACGAAGGAAGGGACAAGAATGAAAAAGGCTGTCATCACGGGGATCACCGGCCAGGACGGGTCATACCTCGCCGAGTTGCTGCTCGACAAAGGCTACGAGGTACACGGCCTGATTCGTCGATCATCGACGTTCAACACGTCGCGGATCGACCATCTCTACGTGGACCCGCACGACCCGAATGCTCGATTGCACCTGCACTACGGCGATTTGAGGGACGGAGCCCGTCTGGTGACACTGCTGTCGCAGATCTCGCCTGACGAGGTGTACAACCTCGGCGCCCAATCGCATGTCCGTGTGAGCTTCGACGAGCCCGAGCACACCGGCGACACAACAGGCATCGGGTCGATCCGGTTGTTGGAGGCTGTCCGGCTCTCAGGAGTGCAGTGCAGGTTCTATCAGGCGTCGAGTTCGGAGATGTTCGGAGCGTCGCCACCCCCTCAGAGCGAGGAGACATCCTTCTATCCGCGTTCGCCCTACGGAGCCGCCAAGGTCTACTCCTACTGGATCACCAAGAACTACCGCGAGGCCTACGGCATGTTCGCGGTGAACGGAATACTGTTCAACCACGAGTCGCCGCGCCGCGGCGAGACGTTCGTGACCCGGAAGATCACCCGCGCCGTTGCGAGGATCAAAGCAGGGCTGCAGGACAACGTCTATTTGGGCAATCTCGATGCCGTGCGTGACTGGGGTTACGCGCCGGAGTACGTGGACGGCATGTGGCGGATGCTTCAGGTCGACGAGCCGGACGACTACGTACTGGCGACAGGCCAGGGCCACACAGTCCGCGATTTTGTGAGCATCGCTTTCGCACGGGCAGGGCTCGATTGGCAGGACTACGTGAGGTTCGACCAGGGGTATGTCCGTCCCAGTGAGGTCGACGCGCTCATTGGTGACGCATCGAAGGCTGCGCGTGTCCTGGATTGGAAAGCCGAGGTGCGCACTCCTGATCTTGCCGAGATCATGGTGGACGCCGATATCGAAGCTTTACGGTGCGCGGGCACGCCATGGGTGGACAGGCCGCAGCCGGCCGGTCGGAACTAGCGACCGATTCCCATGGACACGAGAACATTTGGTCCGGATGGCCTGCAGATACTGCATACGGTCACGTTGATGACCCCCGACGGTGCGTACGGCGGACCGGTCCGGGTCTCACTGAACCAGGCCTCGGCACTACGCATCCGTGGTCACTCAGTGACGCTCGCGGGGGCCGAGCAAGGGTTCGACGAGAGACCTGAATGGGCGGAGGGAAACCCGCTCGTCGTCCGGCGCGCTGTGCGGTTGCTTCCCCGCATGGGCTTTGCAGGTCTTTCTGCCCCGGGTCTATTGACGTGGTTTCTCCGGAACCACGGCCAGTTCCAGGCGGCCCACATCCATCTCGCACGCGACCTCGTCCTCTTACCTCTGGCTATGGCCATGATGCGGGTGAGGCTCCCGTATGTGCTGCAGACCCACGGCATGATCCTGCCCGGAGCGCATCCACTCGCCGACCACACGATCGTCCGGAAGCTACTGTGCCATGCGCACGAGGTCTTCTACCTCACCACCGATGAGCGCGACGCTCTCGACGAGATCGCCGGTGGGAACGCTCGACTCACTCCGCTGCCGAATGGCGTGCCACTGTACCCGGCCGCGACACACTCGCGGCGGGTGCCGGAGGTGCTGTACCTGTCACGGCTTCATTCGCGCAAGCGCCCGGTCGATTTCATCACCGCCGCAAACGAATTGAATACGCGTGGGGTAACTGCGACCTACACGCTCGTCGGTGCGGATGAGGGCGAAGGCCGGCGGGTGCAAGAGGCTGCTGCCCGGACGCCCAACATCACGTGGGAGGGCCCGGTCGAGAGCGGAGCGGCACCGGCACGCATGCGGCAAGCGTCGATGTACGTCTTGCCGTCACTGGGCCCTGAGCCGTACCCGATGGCAGTACTCGAAGCGATGTCTGTCGGCCTACCGGTCGTCGTGACGGATCAGTGCGGGGTGGCGCCGCTGATCCGAAAATATCAGTGCGGCATTGTCATCGAACCCGGTCCGGCAAGCATTGCCCGGGCCGTCGAATACCTGCTTTCGGCTCCCGACATTGCGCGGTCGATGGGCGAGCGCGGGCGCAGTGCCGTCAAGCATGACCTCGGTATGTCGTATGTAGGCCAACGGTTGGAGATGAGCTACGCCGCCGCGTCGCACGATCGCCGGTGGCTTCCATGACGTCGTGGCATTCCTCCTGGAGGACTACGTTCGGGACGGTGGCGCTGGCACTTCTGCTTGTGGCGGCGACGGCCAGCGCGACGGTGGTTCTCACGCGTAGTGGCGGAGTTTCGGCGTCCGTCCCTGCCGATGGACCGTTGCGCATCGCGGTGATCGGTGATTCGTACAGTGCGGGCTCCGACAACGACGTGACGTGGCCGTCGCTGGTCGCCGCCGCATCATCGCTCAGCATCTCGGATGTAGCTGTGGCGGGCTCGAGTTACGCCGGTCGTGCCGGGCAGAGTGGACGCTTCTCCGACCAGGTCGACAAGGCACTCGCGTCCAAGCCCGATGTGATCGTGGTCTTCGGTGGTGTCGGCGATGTGGCGCTTCCCGACCAACAGATCACCCAATCGGCGGTCGACCTCTTCGCCGAACTCAGCAGACGAGCTCCGGACTCTGAACTCGTCGTCTTCGGTCCCATCTGGCATCAGCATCCGGTGCCTGATGTCTTCGTGACACTTGATTCGGCTATCGCCAAGGCTGCCAAGACCACTCACACCACCTATCTATCCCTCATCCGGGAGAAGTGGCTTGCCGCCGACGGTTTGATGCGGCGGAATGTCGCTCCTACAGATGAGGGACAGTCGGTGTTGGCGCAACAACTGAGACCCCTTCTCCGGGAGCAGATCCGCGCGACGCGCGAGGCGGTTCTGCCATGACGTCCAGGTTCCGCGGCCACGTACCGATCCCCAAGAAGTCGACTGTCCTTCTCGCCGTCCTGTCGATTGCGGCTGTCGTAGCCGTCCCTCACGTCATCCTCGGCGGATCTGCAGCAGGACCTCAAGGGTCACCATTGCCGAACGTCGCGGCTCCCCCTACCCTGCCGAGTCGGGTGGCTCCCTCTGTCTTGTTCATCGGTGACTCATACACGTTGGGCCCGACCACGCCGGACCTGAGCTACGGATGCCTGACGGCGACGGCTCTGGGATGGGAATGCAACATCGCAGCCGAGGGCGGAACGGGCTACCTCAGCGGGGGTCCGGGACACCGGCTCCAGGTCACCCAGCCCAACCTGCCCTCGACGTCGTTCGTGGAACGGTTGCCGCGTCTGCGCGAAATGTACAGGGCTGATGTGGTGATTCTCGACGGTGGTCGAAACGACATGCAGTTCGTGACCTCCGACGTCGATCCGATATTCGCCTACACCGTGAAGCAGGTCGTCGAGTCATGGCCCAACAGTCACGTCGTCGTGATCGGACCATGGTTCCTCAACGAGCCGGTGATCAGGCCGCCGTCTCTTCCGGGGGGGACGATCGGCGACGAGTTCCGGTCGGTTCTCCGCGCCGATAGTGAGTTCGATGCTGTCGAGTTCATCGATCCGGGAGCGCTGGGCTGGTTCGTCGGCATCGACACCTCGCCCTACGTGGGGGAGGACGGCATTCACCCCACTTTCGCGGGAGTGAAGAAGATCGCTGAATTGCTCACCAGAGCGTTGAAGGCGCAGGGGGTCACGCAATTACCATGAACTCGACCCTGACTGACTACGTGTTCGTAATCCGAAGCTGGTGGCGGATCCCGGTCGCATTGGCTCTCCTGTCGGTTCTTGCGACGGCGGTGTTCTTCATTGCGAAGCCACCTGAATACGCGTCGGATGCTGTGCTTTTCGTGACGACTCCACGCGACGACGAGCGGAGCTTTTACGAGGGGGACGATTATGCGAGGAAGCGGGCTGACACCTACTTCGCCTTGAGTAGGAGTCCAGAGATCGCGAAGAGGGTCATCGATGACCTCGGAATGGACATCGACCCCGAGCAGATGATCGGCCGCGCCAACCTCTCCCCGGTGCACGACACCGTGCTACTCCAGTTGACGACGACGGGTGACACCCCGCTGCAGGCTCAAGCGATAGGCAACGCCTACATCGAGGAGCTTCGCCGAAGCATCAACGCGCTGGAAACGGTGTCGGCGGGATTGGCTCCGCGCGTGGACTTGATTCCCGTCAAGGCACCGTCCTCTCCGGGGCGGGCAGGGATGTTCCCGCCCTCGCTGATCCTCGGCATCGCAGCAGTTTTCGGCCTGATCGCCGGTGTGTTCATCGCAGTGGTCGTTGCTCTTCTCGATGGGAGAATTCGCCGCCCCGAAGATGCCACGGAAGCCACGGAGACTCCTGTGCTGGCGACCGTGCATTCGGTGCCGTGGCAGTCCCCAGAATCACGACCGTGGAATGAGGAGTCCGGACGGCAGTTACGACGCACCTTGGATCGGCTCGCGATCCTCGGGTCGAAGGTCATCATGGTCACCTCGGCGGAGCGTTCCGCTGGAAAGACCGGCATCGCCCTGATCGCAGCACGGGCGCTGGCTAGCAGAGGTTCGACCGTCGCCATGGTGGATTTCGACTCCCGAGGCTCCCGGATGGCCTCGGTACTCGGGCTGGGCAACGCGCAGACCGTCAGCGAGCTGGTGAACGGCGGCTTGTCGCATGGCGAGTTGACGTTGTCTGTACAGACGAGGGCTCCCGCGAATTGGCATGGCATCGCAGTCATCCCGTTTGGTGTAGTCGATGCAGACCCGGGAGCAACGGCCGATCATCCGGGCACTGTCGGAATGTTCGATGAACTCCGCAACCGATTCGACTGGGTCGTCGTGGACACCCCTGCGGCGATGGAATTCAGCGACGCCGTGCGACTGGTTCGCCACGCCGATGCGGTCGTGTTAGTCGCCCGGGCGGGCCACACCAAGTTCGACGAACTGCGTTCGACGTGCCAGCAATTGACGGTCGCCGCCGGAAATGTGCTGGGAGTGGTGTTCGTCGCGCAGGGCGGCCTCGGGCAGCGACGAGTCCGCGATGTCGGGTCGTCCGGGACGGCAGACGTTCTCACTTCGGGTTCAGCGAGGAGATTGTGATGGATTTCCAGACCGTCGTCAGCGCGATACGACGTAGGTGGTGGGTCCTGGTGATCGCTGCGTTCGTGGGGATCTTCGTCGGTAACCTGGTAAGCACTCACGAGGTTCGCGAATACACGGCCACCACTAGGTTGTTCGTCGCCGCCACTGGTGGCGGCAACAGCTCGTCTGAGGCCTATTCCGGCGGGCAGTTCTCAGAGCAGCGCGTCCAGTCGTACGCACAGATGATCACCGGTCAACACATGACCCGGCGCGTCGTCGACAGATTGCATCTACCGGTGTCGGCCGACGAGCTCTCGTCGAAGGTGAACGCAGCCATCGTGCCGCGAACGGTGCTCCTCGACGTATCCGCAACCGATCCCTCCGCTGAACGCGCGACGGATATCGCCAACGTACTTGCGGATGAGTTCATCCAGTACGCCGGTCCACTGGAGACGCCGATCGGAGAGAGTGCGCCTCGCGCGACGATCACCGTCGTGAACCGCGCACAGATACCGTCGTCGCCGAGTTCTCCGAACGTCGTCACCAACGCCGTCTACGGGTGCATCGGTGGCCTACTCATCGGGCTGCTGTGCCTCTCGTTGATCCCTGTCGTGTCACGGCGTATCAGCTCTGCTGAGGAACTCGGCCGGCTCACGGGAGCACCCACCGCAGGCCCGCTGGTGATGCCCGATCCTGGCGTCTCCACTCCGCACGGGTTGTTCGACGAGTCATGTCCTGCGGAATCGGAGGGCCTTCGACGCCTCCGCGTGCAGATAGACGCGCACGACCCAGCTCCGCAGGTCCTCCTCGTAGCGCCGGCTGGCCCTGGTCGAGCGGCTGCCGCCCTCGCAGCCGGTGTCGCTGTGGCCTTCGCCGAAACAGGACGCACCACCGCGCTCGTAGCCGCAGACTCCGCGCTGGACGCACGGTGGTTCGGCCTACAAGGTGCCGGCCCGGGATTGGCTGATCTGCTCAGCGGCCGAACAGGATTTGACGACGTGCTCCACAGTACGGTGCGTGCCACCTTGTCCGTCGTCCCGCACGGCGGGACGCATGCGATCGAGGCGTTGCTCTCGTCGGCGACGATGAGCGCATTCGTCGACGATCTCCGCAAAGAGTTCGACCGCGTGGTGATCGTGACCGCGTCCGTGAACGACAGCAGTGCTGCCTCCGTCTTGTCAGCGGTTGTCGACGCCGATCTGCTGGTGGTCGACACGTCGAGGACACATCGCGGAGAAGTTGCCACGGCCATCGGCGAATTGAACGCAGCCAGAGCACATCTCCTGGCCGTGGTGATGGCCAAAGTGGTGGCCCCCGAGCGGCCACATGAGACGCCGAAAGGCTCCCGATGATTCAGGTCGCTCCCGTCGATACCGTCCGGACCCGCTACACGACCTCGGAGCCGGGCCGCCGCTTCTCCCTCGGTGGCTTCACCGGGAGGGGATACGACCGCGGCCGCAACGTCGGAGTTCAAGTTCTCTGGCTGATCGTCCGAGATGTCCTCATGAAGTGGTGGTGCCCCAGCGGACTTCGCATCAAAGTGCTCCGCATTTTCGGCGCCAGAATCGGCACCGGGGTCCTGATCCGACACCAGGTCAAGATCCACTGGCCCTGGAAACTGGATGTCGGCGACCACTCGTGGATCGGCGAGGAGGTCTGGATTCTGAATCTCGAACACGTGACAATAGGGTCGAACACCTGCATCTCACAGGGAGTACTCGTCTGTACCGGAAGCCACGACCGGCGCAGCCCCACTTTCGAATTCGACAACGCGCCCATCGTCATCGGTGATTCGGTGTGGGTGGCGGCTCGTGCGACCGTCCTGCGAGGCACCCGCATCGGAAACGGCGCCACCATAGGCGCGTCGGTGGTCGTGACCAGCGATGTACCGCCCGGGGCGACCCTGTTGGCCAGCAAACCGCAGATCCAGCGTTGATGAATCGACCGAATGAGGGCCAATCGTGAACAGCGAACCGAAAATTTACGTTGCCGGCCACCGCGGCATGGTCGGATCAGCCATCACACGCCGTCTCCTCGAGGAGGAGCACGCCCATGTCATCACTCGCTCACACGATGAGCTGTCCCTGGACGATGCGGCAGCCGTGGAATCCTTCTTCGCTGCAGAGCGTCCCGATGTGGTAGTCCTCGCTGCCGCGAAGGTCGGCGGCATCATCGCCAACGCGACACTGGGGGCGGACTTCATTCGTGAGAATCTGATGATTCAAACGAACGTCATCGACGCCGCATACCGCAACGGAACCCAGAAACTCATGTTCCTCGGATCGAGTTGCATCTATCCCAAATACGCAGAGCAACCCATTACGGAGGAGGCTCTTCTCACCGGTGCTCTGGAGGAGACGAACCGCCCGTACGCAGTCGCGAAGATCGCGGGCATCACGATGTGCGATGCCTATGCCCGACAGTATGGCTTCAACGCATTCGCAGTGATGCCGCCCAACGTGTACGGGATAGGGGACAACTTCCACCCGGAACACTCTCATGTTGTCGCAGGCCTGATGCGGCGCTTCCATGAGGCGAAGCAGTCTGGTCAACCGAAGGTCGTCGTCTGGGGGAGCGGATCACCTCTACGTGAGCTGATCGACGCCGATGAGCTCGCTGACGCCTGTGTCTTCCTCCTGCGCAACTACGACGGCGCCGGAATCATCAATCTGGGTTCGAGCCAGGAGATTTCGATCCGAGACCTGGCACTGCTGATGAAGCTGGTCGTGGGATACGACGGTGAGGTCGAGTTCGACGCAACCCGGCCGGACGGCACGCCTCGCAAGCTCATGGACAACAGCAAGTTGCGGGCGCTCGGTTGGCAGCCGACGCTGACGATCGAGGCCGGGCTGAAGAAGATGTACGCCTGGTTCGTCGAGTCGCAGGCCGACGTCTGCTGAAAGAAGGCCGTTCGATGAAGAACAAACTCGAGATGCTGGTCTGGCTTCTGCCGCGTAGCGCTGCGAAGAACAGGCTGTTGCGGTTGTTCGGCCACGATGTTGCTCCGTCTGCCCGTATCGGACCACTCCTCGCGGTGAATGTCGGCCGAGCCGTCATCGGGGAGAATGCGACGATCGGTCCACTGAACGCCTTTCGCCGTATACGCCTGCTACACATGGGCGCCGGAGCGTCGATTGGGTCACTCAACACGATCACCGCGCATCCTGCTTTTCAAGTCCTGCATCCAGATGTCGGATGTCTGGTCATGGGTGATGGCGCAATCATCACGAGCCGACACAACGTCGACTGTTCGGGGCATGTCGCGCTCGCGGACATGTCCGGTATCGCCGGCCAACGTACCACCATTCTCAGCCATGAGATCGACATCATGCGCGACGTACAAACCGCAGGATGGGTCACCATCGGTGAGCGCTCCCTAGTGCTGACCAACTGCCTGGTGTTGAAGGGTGCAGTGCTGCCGCCTCATTCGCTTCTGATCGCGAACTCGATGCTGAACCGGCCGAGGAAGGTGAATCAACCCCCAGGCATTTACGGCGGGTCTCCCGCGGAGTTCGTCAGGTCGATTTCGTTGGAGGGTGGCAGCTGGTTCGAGCGAGCGGAGAGCGCGACGACCACGCTGAGGGTGGACCTTCCCCGCAGCATGCGGTCGAACGGTAATCGTCGGGCATTCGTGGTCGCACCGTCAACCGAGGAGCGCTTGGACGGCTGCGAGCGCCGGCTTGGCTGTGAAATCTGATTGGACCAAACCGTAGTTGTATTCGACGTTGCGACTTCCCGTTTCGACATCGCGGAAATCGAAGAGGAAGATGGGACCCCCATTGTGAATCGACCGCAGGTATTTTATCCCGTTGGTCAGGATCTCGCTCTGACGCTGTGGGGACACGCCGACCTGCTGACCGGAAAGATCTGGAGCGACGGCTCCAGGGGTCGCGGTCGACGCGCCGAATTCCGTGAACCAGATGAGTTTTCCGCCCTGGCCCTCCTTGGCCATCAGTGCGCTGACATCTTTGATCGCTTGGTTCGAGTTCGAGGTATCCGACGTCCCCGCGGTGGTCAGGAACTCGGGTGTGCTGTAGGGGTGCATGGCGACCGCGTCGAAGAAGTCACCTGCACCGTTGTCGTACAGGCCCTTGATGAAGGTGAGAGGCGACATCTCCGTGGGGTTGTCCACCGCGGGCGACGTACCGCCGGTGACCACCACCGATTGAGGGTCGACACCCTTGATGGCCCGGTAGGAATCCCTGAGCATCGACGAGTACAACGCCAAATTGGGCCCGGGGGCGAAACTGTCGTCGATGTTCGGCTCGTTCCAGATCTCCCAGTTGCGAATGACATTCGAGTAGCGCTTGGCAGCTCGGGCAACGAAGTCGGCCCAGGGCCCCGCATCCGCCGGTGCCGGGTGGACGAGATCCCGGTATTGCGGGGGGACGGCCCACGAGGGCGCATACGACAGCACTCCGAGAACAGCAAGACCTCGACTGGCCGCGCCGTTGACAAGCGAATCGGTTTCGCTCCAATCGAATTGACCCGGAGATCGCTCGATGAGATCCCACTCGATCTGAAGGCGAACCGCCCTGAACTGGTCGGCCGCAATCCGATCGTACTGCGCGTCACGGATGGCGGAGTCGCTCAGCGTGACGGCGTTCACGCCGACAAGACCTGGCGGCAGCGCCACGGTCGCGGGTATCGGCCTGGCAGAAGAGTCGGGTGGCCTGACCGTCTGGCAACCGACGATCGCGACGACCAAACCCACGATGGCCAACACAGCCAATCTCGGCACCGGAAGGGAGCGTTGGTTCCTCGAGACATTCAACGTCTGACTCCCTTTCCATCGACAGCCCGAGAACGGGGCGGTACCGGTGGTCTCCGAGCAAGGATGCCCGGCAGACGACTGATCTGCAATGGTCCATTCGATCGATTCCGCATCGGGTCGCCGCGATGAACGGGGCGGTGACGCAGCCCAGATCCGTCGACGGCGAGAGCGCTGAAAATCCATTGTTCACAGGCGTCGTCATTCCTTCGTCGCGCGGGTCGTTCGAGAGGCGCCGGACAGGTGCACGCCGAGCACTCACCGTCGTTGTGCTGATCGCACTGGGCGCTACGTCGGCGGTTCAGATCCAAGGTTTCACACTGACGATGCTGGCCCCGATATGTCTTCTCCTGGCGCCCGCATTGCTCTTGACGCGCCCGACGCTCGGGCAGTGGCTACCTCTCATTCTTGCTGTGATCGGGTTCGCGGCGTTCTGCATCTCGGCCCAGATCAACCATTTGAGCTTGGTGGATCAACGAGTGCAGGAGTGGGGAGCGTTTGCGCTCTACTACGCGGGATGCCTGGTACTCGCCGGCAGAGACCTCCTCCGTATTTTCGCGATCTACTGCGGCATCGCAATCGGCGCAACGAGCTACAGCCTTTTCCACACGGGGGCATCGGCCGAGACCTACAATTCGACAGCGGATCTGTGGAAATATGGCTTCGGGCAATGGATCGTCGTCATCCTGCTCTTCTGCCTGGTTCTTCTGAAGGTCCCTCCGCCGCTTCAAGCGCTGTCGCTACTGCTCGTCGCAACCTACAGTTTGAGCGCGGATTACCGATCACTGGCGACCAACTGCGCCCTTGCCAGCGTGATCACGCTGGTGGGATGGCTTGCCGCCAACCGAGTTCCCCGATGGGCGCAGCTCGCATTCGTCGCAGTGTCAGGCACGGCAATATATGCGATCGTCCCGCGCCTGGCCGCGAACGGCTTCCTCAGCGATGCGATCAAACGCAAGACCGAAGTCCAACTTGCCGAGGGTGTTCCACTCATACTGGCCGGCCGAACGGAATCGCCGCTGTCGATATCAGCCATCCTCGAACGCCCGTGGTTCGGATGGGCCAGTGCGAACAACATCAGCGCGGAAGTTTTCGACCGCGCCAAGTCACTTGCGATTTCGCTCGGCTTCGATCCCGCCGTACCTATTGAGAGCGGTTGGTACTACGCCAACGGAGACGTCTCCCTCCACTCCGTGCTGCTTGGCTCGTGGGCGGAAGGCGGACTCTTCGCCGCGCTGCTTCCACTGGGACTGGTCATCGCAGCGCTGGCCATGGTCTGGAACGCCTCGCGATACGGGCATTGGTCCGTGCTGGTGATCGCCGCGTCGGTGCAGGCGATCTGGGATCTGTTCTTCTCACCGTGGTCCTACGGATTCCTCTCCGGTTTCGCCATCCTTGCGGTTGTCTTCGGCGCGAGGCACCTGCCCTCGCCGTCACGCTTCGACGTAGAGGAGGCCGTCCGTTGACTATCGAGCCCACGGTGAGCGTCATCATTCCAACGATCGGCAGGGCGAGTCTGCGTACAGCGGTCGAATCTGCGCTGTCTCAGACGGTCCCGCCCCTGGAAGTCATCGTCGTGGTCGATTCCGACGGAGAACCGGAACTGCCGCAATCTGACGCGATCCGGGTACTGCGAACATCAGGGGGAGAGGGTCCCGGCCGCGCCAGACAGCTGGGGATTGACTCTGCCAACGGCGCTATCATCGCCCTCCTCGACGATGACGATCTCTGGAAACAGGCCAAACTCGAGAAGCAGCTCGCCGCAGCACCGGATTGTCGGGACCGTTGGATCGTCTCGTGTCGTTACGAGCGGCGGGCAGACGGTCAGAAGCCACTGAGGATGCCGAGCAGATTGATCGGTCCGCACGAACGAGTGGCTCCCTACTTGATGCGACTGGTCTCGATGAAGCGAGCGCGACCTTCGCTCGCGGTGCCGACACTCATGTTTCCCAAGACGGTCGCGGACGTGGTGCCTCTGTCGGCGTCGGCCGGCTCGATTCATGACGATCCGATGTGGTTGATGAAGGTTCAGCGCGAACTACCCGATCTTCCGATTCTCCAGCTTCCTGACTGCCTCGTCGAGGTCAACGTGACGGCCAACTCGACGTCTCGTCCGGGCGTGGACCGCAGCGCCGACTACATCGACTGGGGGATCACCGAACTCGCTGATGAATCCAACCGAGTGCGCGGTGACTACTTTCTCTACAGTCCCGTCAGTTCTGCCCTCGAAGCGGGCTCGTTCCGAAGCGTCTTCCGATCAGTTGTTGCGAGTGTTCGCTGGGGTCGGCCAGGCATCTGGGCATGGATCTACGCCTCGTCGGCCACCCTCCGTATCGCACTGCGGAGGTCACGAAGCTGGCTGAGAAGGGCTGCGAGGGAGAGGGATCGATGACTTCTGCTCCCATCGTTTCGGTGATCACCATCACCCTCAATGACCTCGAAGGTCTCAAGCGAACCGTCGACAGCGTCCGGGCCCAGCGATACGCGGGGCCCGTCGAACACATCGTGATCGACGGCGGATCGGGTGACGACGTCGTGGACTACTTGCGTCACATCGAGTCCGGCTTACGGTACTGGCAGTCTGAGTCCGACGGCGGCAGATACGACGCGATGAACCAGGGGATCGCCCATGCGTCGGGAGACCTGTTGTGGTTTCTTCACTCTCGAGATTGCTTCTCGGATGCGGACTCGCTGGCCCACGTTGTGCAGACGATCGTGGACCACGGACCAGTGAACGACCTGTGGGGCTACGGCATGGAGAACTTGATCGGGCCGGACGGGGCCAGCGTCGGTCTGCAGGCGCCCATGCCTTTCGACATGCGAAAGTTCCTGATGATCCAGGCGACCATCCCCCATCAAGCATCCTTCTTCGGATCGTCGGTGGTCAGGAAGGTAGGTGGATACGATCTCGACTTCGAGATCGCTGCCGATCAATTGTTCATGCTGCGCGCGGCACTGGTCCATGAACCCATCACCATCGAGCGCGTGGTCACCGACTTCGACATCACAGGCGCCGGTTCGGCGCGTTCGGTCGACGACGTCTTCGACGATATGCGGAGGATCTGGGACTCGGTCGGGTGTTATCCCTTCAACGGAAGGCTGATCTCGCGCGCTCTCCTGCGCTGCTGGGAGTATGCGGTGAAAGCGAAGATCGCGGTTTTCCCGGCGGTGATCGCCATGAGAGAGCGGTCTGTTCACTCGCCCTCCATCAAGGTTCGGCGGAAGGTGGCGTGCAGTGATGCGCCCCTGTCACCGTGACCGGACATCGCACGCATCCCCGCCGGCGTCGATATTGCGAGGGGTGATCGATGCGCTGGCACCGCCGGGGGGCGGGGGATGCGGGGGCTCTAGCCGAAGGGCCGCAGTGAGTTTGTCGTTCGATGGTGTGTCTGGGGGAGTAATGAACGATCCGTTTGCCCGCAAGAGCGG
>NZ_JAQIIY010000018.1:0-156478 GCF_036946525.1 Mycobacterium kyogaense
GCCGTTCTTCTGCGGTGTTCGGCGTCTGGGCTGCACTGGCCGGCGCGCTGCAAACTCGCGACCGCACTGCGTCGCCGTACCCGTGCCGGTGGGCAGTGGGTCATGGTGGTCAGCGGAGCGCAATCCGTGGCCGCCGGAGCGATGTTCCTGGTGAAGGCCGGCGGTGCGCAATCGCCGAGTGTGGCCGACATCGCGCCGTACGCCGCGTTCGGCGCTCTCTACTTCGTCCTGTCGGCGGGCTGGCTCGCGGTCTCGGCACGGCGCAGGCGCTGACCGCCCCGGGGATCGGTCAGCTGGTCGGTGAGCACCCCACCGCTCGGCGGGTCCCGTCAGTACGTGGTCGTCGAGACCCGTCGCCGCTCGCAAGAACGGACCGAAAAGGTGCCACCCGAGTTGGAGCGCCAACGCGTCGGCAGTGGCCACCCGCGCAGCCTCCTCGTCGCCGAGGGCGGTCCCGGGCGACACTGACCAACTGCTCCACGTTCGGGAATCGGTGCTGAAGGGGCGGCCGACGTCGAAACCGTCGAGCAGTGCGCGGGCGATCACCGTCCAGTTGCGGTGCGCCAGGGCTTCCACGTCTTCGGGGCGCCGCTGCAGTGGACCGGGCCGCCTCGAGCTGATCGGCGAGATGCTCCAAGACTGCGGCCACGACGGCCTCTTTGTTGCCGATGTGGCGAAAGATAAGTCCCGCGTTGACTTTTGAGCGATCGGCGATATCCCGCAGGCTGGTGGCTGCCGGCCCCCGTTCGGCGAACAGATCGGCGGCATGGGACAGCACGACGGGCCGGATCCGGGCGCCCGCGTCGCTCGACTTGCCGCGCTCGCTCGCCATGTGGCTACGGTAGCGTTCGGCCATGTCCGTGGGTCCGGCCGTATGAGCAAGCCGTGGCAGTCCAGGCGGGCGGCGCCAACTGTGCGCAAGGGCGATCTGCGCGAGCAGGCAGATCCTCGACTCCGCCGAGGACCTGCTGTCCACGGTCGGTTACGCCGCCATGACCGTCGGAGACATCGCGCAGGCCGCCGGGCTCACCCGAGCGGCGCTGTACTTCTACTTCGGCTCCAAACACGACGTCCTCGCGGCGCTGGTGGCCCGCACGGCGCAGGTCCTGACCGAGGAGGCCGGTCTGGCCCGCACCGACAGCGGGTCGGTCGACGAGGTGATCGCGGGCGCGGTCGAGCGCACGGCAGCGCTGTGGCTCGCCCCACGGCCCGGTGATGAGAATGGCCGTCGACCTTGGTACGACCGTGCCCGACATCGGGCAGATGTGGTCCGCGGCGGCCGAGGAATCCATCGACGTGATCGCCCAGGTCCTCCAGCGCTGCGATGTCCCGTCTCATGACGGTCCGGGACGGCGCCGAGGCACTCGCCCGCGCGCTCTGCTGGATGATCGAACGCAACTTCTACCAGGCGTCGAAGATCTCCGCCGAGGCGATCGGCGACACCAGTCGAACCTGCCAGATCATCTGGCGCGCAGTCGCCGACGCCACTCCGCGATAGGACAATTCCTGTCCTAAGACTGTGTCACCCTGACGAGGTGTCCGAGACGACGAGCCGCGTGCTGCAGCTTCTCGGCCTGCTGCAGTCACGACGGGTCTGGTCGGGGGAGGAGCTGGCCGCCCCGGTTGGGCGTCACGACCCGCAGCGTGCGCCGCGACGTCGAACGGCTGCGCGAGCTCGGCTACCCCGTCGCCGCCAGCAGAGGTCACGGCGGCGGCTATCAGCTGGGCGCCGGCGCCGCCCTGCCGCCGCTGCTCCTCGACCCGGACGAGGCCGTCGCGATGGCGGTCTGCCTGCGGCTCGCCGCGGGCGGCAGCGTCGCCGGGGTCGGCGAATCGGCGCTGAGGGCGCTCAGCAAGCTCGACCAGGTGATGCCGCGGCCGGCTGCGCTCCCAGGTCTCCGCCGTCCACGAGGCCACGGTCACGTTGACCTCGGGCGCCCTCCCAATCCGTCGTCGAGCCCCGAGGTGCTGATGACACTCGCGCGGGGCCAGCCGGGACCGGGAACACGTCACCGCCGGATACGTGGACCGGGGCGGCACCGCGACGCGACGGGCCGCTTGGAGCCCTACCAGCTGGTGACGACGGGACGCCGCTGGTACCTGCTGGCCTACGACCGCGACCGGAAGGACTGGCGAAGCCTGCGGCTGGACCGGATGTCCGACGTCGAGGCCGTCGGCACCACGTTCACCCGCCCGCGACGCTCCCGACGCGGCCGCCTACGTGCGCCGATCCATCAGCACGTCGCCTTACCGGTACGTGGCCCGGGTTCGGTACCACGCTCCCATCGACACCGTCGCCCCGTACTTCCCGCCCGGCGCGGTGGGACATCGAAGCCGACGGCCCAGACGCCACCATCGTCACCGCCGGCGCCGACGATCCCCGGCAGATGGTCCCCTGGCTGTCGATGGTCGACGCAGACTTCGAGATCCTGGAGTCCGCCGAACTGGCCGATGCGATGGCCGTGATGGGCGAGCGGCTGCGGCGCGCCACACCACACGCGAGAATGACGTGATGGTCACGCTCGCCCTCGACGTCGGCGGTACCAAAGCTGGCGGTCGGACTGGTCGACGACGCCGGTGCGCTGCGCTACCGCGCCGAACTGCCGACCCCGCGCGCCGACGCCGAGTCGGTGTGGGCCGTGGCCGACACTCTGCTCGTCGACGCTCTGGCCGCCGCCGGTGGCGCTGTGGATGCCGCCGGCATCGCGTCGAGCCGGACCCATCGACGTCCCCGCGGGGACCGTGAGTCCGATCAATATCGTTGGCTGGCAAACACTTTCCACTTGTGGAGCGAGTGGCCGAACGCACGGGCTCCGCCGTGCGACTGGGCGGCGACGGGTTGTGCATGGCGTTGGGGGAACAGTGGCGCGGCGCGGCCGTCGGCGCCCGGTTCCTGCTCGGGATGGTGGTCTCGACCGGTGTCGGCGGTGGCCTCGTTCTCGACGGCGCGCCCGAGTCACGGACGGACGGGTAACGCCGGCCACGTCGGTCACGTGGTGGTGGAACCCGGCGGTGCGCCGTGCACGTGCGGCGGGCACGGCTGCGTGGAGACAGTGGCCGCCGGTCCGTGGCTTGCGCGATGGGCGCGCGAGCACGGATGGCAGGCCCCGCTCGAGGCCGGCGCCAAGGAGTTGGCCGCGGACGCGCGCCTGGGCGACCCCGGTGGCGTTGCAGGCATTCGGCCGCGGCGCCGACGCGCTGGCCCGGATGATCGCCTCCGTCGGCGCGGTCTGTGACCTGGACCGCGTGGTCATCGGCGGCGGTGTTTCCCGCGCGGGGGAGCTGCTGTTCGACCCGCTGCGGACCGCGCTGCACCGGTACGCGGGGCTGAGTTTCCTGCGCGGCCTGCAGGTCGTGCCGGCCCGCCTGGGAGGTGACGCCGGACTGATCGGCGCCGCCGCCCCTCGGCCGTTTTGGCTGATCGGGGCGCAGCAGGCTATTCTTGCTGGCGTTCCACCGAAGACCGTCGGTCACCAGTCACATGGTTGAAGGTCCGGGTTTCACCCGGCGGCCCACGCAGGAGGACGAGGCACGTACCTCACATGAGTGCGCCCCCGACCTGTCTGCGTCGGGGCGTTCGTCGTTTCACGACATATAAGACCTTCTCTCCTGCGTCCGGCCGGCGCTCCTCGACGGGACATCCGTACACCCACCACGAGGAGGCATGCATGGCCAAGGCTGACAAGGCCACCGCGGTCGCCGACATCGCCGAACAGTTCAAGGAGGCGACGGCGACGCTCGTCACCGAATACCGCGGACTGACGGTCGCCAACCTCGCGCAGCTGCGCCGTTCGCTCGGCGACTCCGCCACCTACACCGTTGCCAAGAACACCTTGGTCAAGCGTGCGGCGGCAGAGGCAGGCATCGAAGGTCTCGACGAACTGTTCGCCGGTCCCACCGCGATCGCGTTCGTCACGGGAGAGGCCGTCGACGCCGCCAAAGCGATCAAGACCTTCGCCAAGGACAACAAGGCGCTGGTCATCAAGGGCGGCTACATGGACGGCCGCGCGCTGTCCGTCGACGAGGTCAACCGCATCGCGGACCTCGAGTCGCGCGAGGTGCTGCTGGCCAAGCTGGCCGGCGCGATGAAGGGCAATCTGACCAAGGCTGCCGGCCTGTTCAACGCTCCGGCGTCGCAGGTCGCACGTCTGGCTGCCGCGCTGCAAGAGAAGAAGGCCGCTGAGGAAGCCGCATAGCGGCTCCCGCACGTTCTGCACACACCCATCGACATCCACGAAGTAACGAAGGAAGGACCATCATGGCCAAGCTGTCCACTGAAGAGCTGCTCGACGCGTTCAAGGAGCTCACCCTGCTCGAGCTGAGCGAGTTCGTGAAGGCGTTCGAGGAGACCTTCGAGGTCACCGCTGCGGCTCCGGTCGCCGTCGCCGCTGCCGGCCCCGCCGGCGGTGCCCCCGCCGAGGCCGCCGAGGAGCAGTCGGAGTTCGACGTCATCCTCGAAGGCGCCGGCGAGAAGAAGATCGGCGTCATCAAGGTCGTCCGCGAGATCGTCTCCGGCCTGGGCCTCAAGGAAGCCAAGGATCTGGTCGACAGCGCCCCCAAGCCGCTGCTCGAGAAGGTCACCAAGGAGGCTGCCGAGGACGCCAAGGCCAAGCTCGAGGCCGCCGGCGCATCGGTGTCGGTCAAGTAGTAGTCGCGTAGCCGTCGATCTGACGGCAGCGTCAGTCGTGGGGCTGGTCTGGCAAACAGACCAGCCCCACGCTACGTTCAGGTCCGGTCCGGCCCCGGCGGCGTGATCGGGTAGGTTACAGTGACTCAAACCACAGGCGGGGACCCGTGGTGAGTGGTGAGCAGATGCTGGATTGGCGAGAGGAATTCGCGTGGGTATTGGTATCCAGGTCGAGGGGTTGACGAAGTCCTTCGGCTCGCAGCGAATCTGGGAAGACGTCACGTTCGATCTGCCCGCCGGTGAGGTGAGCGTTCTGCTGGGCCCGTCGGGTACCGGTAAGTCGGTGTTCCTCAAGTCGCTGATCGGTCTGTTGCGTCCGGAGCGCGGCAAGATCATCGTCGACGGCACCAACATCATCGAGTGCTCGGCCAAGGAGCTCTACGAGATCCGCACGCTGTTCGGCGTGATGTTCCAGGACGGCGCGCTGTTCGGCTCGATGAGCCTGTACGACAACACGGCGTTCCCGCTTCGTGAGCACACGAAGAAGAAGGAATCCGAGATCCGTCAGATCGTGATGGAGAAGCTCGACCTGGTGGGTCTGGGCGGCGACGAGGACAAGTTCCCCGGTGAGATCTCCGGTGGTATGCGCAAGCGCGCCGGGCTGGCCCGGTCGCTGGTGCTGGACCCGCAGATCATCCTCTGCGACGAGCCCGACTCGGGTCTGGACCCGGTGCGTACGGCCTACCTGTCGCAGCTGCTGATCGACATCAACGCCCAGATCGACTGCACGATCCTGATCGTGACGCACAACATCAACATCGCCCGCACCGTCCCCGACAACATGGGCATGCTGTTCCGCAAGCACCTGGTGATGTTCGGTCCCCGCGAGGTGCTGCTGACCAGCGACGAGCCGGTGGTCAAGCAGTTCCTCAACGGCCGCCGGATCGGGCCGATCGGTATGTCGGAGGAGAAGGACGAGTCGACGATGGCCGAAGAGCAGGCCATGGTCGACGCGGGTCACCACGACGGTGGCACCGAGGAGATCGAGGGCGTGCCGCCGCAGGTCATGGCGACTCCCGGTATGCCGGAGCGCAAGGCCGTGGGTCGTCGTCAGGCCCGTGTGCGCGAGATCATGCACACGCTGCCCCCGGCCGCGCAAGAAGCCATCCGGGCCGATCTGGATGGCTCGAACAACGGCTCTGCCCGCGATTACGACGCGGAGTCGTCCTCGCGTCGTGACGAGGATGACGCGCCCACCGGGCGCATCCCCGTCGGCGGCGACCGCTGATTTACCGCCCGCTCCGCGGGCGCACCCTCATCCTGATATGAGTCGCTTTCGCGTGCTCTGAAAAGGCCTGTTCAGCGCCCCTTTGTGGCGCCCGTCAAGTTTTCACCGTTCGTTCTCTTGCGGGCCCGCCTCGGTGGCTATACAGTTTGCCAGAATCGCGTTGCCGTGCGGAAAAGCGCACTTAGGGCATGGAAATGCGGTTTCTCTAGGCTTTCTGAAACAGGAGAATAATGGTCGACCGCTATCGGGTCTGGGTTGGGGCAGGCGTACTAGCGGGGGGAATGTCAGCTGCGATGCTGACGAGTGCAGGTGTCGCAGCAGCTGACGACGGATCGTCGTCCGGTGCGGACACCCAGGCGTCGTCGACCGCCCGTGGTGGCAACGACGATGCGACGACGTCGAAGACCGAGACGTCGAAAGCGGAGACCTCGAAGACCGAGACCTCGAAGACCGAGACCTCCGAAGCGGAGACCCCGAAAATAGCGACCAAGCGGGATCGCCCGTTCGGGCTGAAGCCGCACCGGTCGAACACACCGGACCAGGACGAGTCCGGGTCGGACACCCCCGAGCCCGAGGTGTCGCAGCCAGAGGTGACCCCGCCCGAGGCGACGGAGTCCTCACCCGACACGACGGAGTCCGTGACCGACAAGCCGGTGCGCACACCGCTGCGGGACCTGTTCGGCGGCGGTAAGCACCGTGCGCCGGAGCCCGACGCACGCTCCGAGGCCGAGGACACGGCAGGACAAGCCGCCGAGCCCATCGAGACGCCCACCGAGACGGCTGTAGCCGAGACGCCCGTCGTGGCACCGTCGTCGTCGTCCGAGACCGTCGCGCAACCCCGTCGCCTCGTGCGTCCGAGCACCTTCGCCACCGGCATCGAGACCGATCTCGGAGCGCCGGACGGGGCCATGGTCATGCGGCTGGCCGCAGCCGAGGCGCCGCCGGCGCAGACGACGACCCTGCTCGACGTCCTCAACACCATCGGCAAGAAGTTCTACGACTTCTACACCGACACCATGCAGTTCTTCGCGGGCCCGGTGCGTGTGCCGTTCGGAAGCACCGTGCGGGTCGAGTCGTCGACGCTGACCATCGGCGGCCACAAGGACGTCCCTGCCGACTGGTACTTCCCCGACACCGACACCCCCGCCGGGTTGATCTACCTGCAGCACGGCTTCCTGGCCAACGCCTCGTTCTACAGCGCGACCGCGGCGTACCTGGCCGAGAAGACCGACAGCATCGTCGTGGTGCCGTCGCTGACGTGGAATCCGTTCGACGTCGAGAATTACCCGCTCGAGTGGCCGAGCACCGGCCGGGCGATCGCGGCGCTGTTCGCCGGTGACCGTGCGGCTCTGACGGCCAGCGCGCGCGCCGCCGGATACGACGGGGTGCTGCCCGAACGGGTCGTGCTGGCCGGGCACTCGGCCGGCGGCGGCCTGGTGGCCATGGTCGGCAGATACATGGTCGAGACGGGTAACGCTGACGATCTCGCTGGACTGATCATGTTCGACGGGGTCGGCACGCTCAGCTTCATGAGTCAGGACATCGCGGCCATCCCGACGTCGATCCCGGTGTACAACATCGCGGCGGGGCCGAGCTCCTGGAACTGGTACGGCGACACCAACCGCAAGCTCAGCTCCGTCCGGCCGGGCATGTTCACCGGCGTCACCTTCCGGGACGGATCGCACGCCGACGGCATGCAGACGACGGCGCCGATCGTGCAGTACTTCGCTTACATGGCGATGGGGCATTCGTCGCCGCTGGATGTGATGGCGAACAAGGTGCTGGCCGCGGGCTGGATCAACGACATGCTCGACGGCACGCACACCGACCGGCTCTACGACAGCGACGCCTCGGCGTGGAGCGTCGTCACCGGCTGGTGGTGGGATCAGCTGACCTCGTCATCGCCTCGGCGCGTGCGCACCGTGACTCTCTGACGCGCGTCTGAGCCGACCTGATGTTCCAATTACTCCCAAACACCGCGTTGTCTCTTGACGGAACAGCGAAACCGGGCCAATCTATTGGCCAGCATGTTTGCACGGGATGAGGACGCCAGCCAGCGACCAAGCCTTCACGGCATGCGATCTGTGCCTGGATGTTGAGGAATAGCCCGTCCTGCGCTATCGTTGGACGTTGCGCTGGCTGCATCCTGCCCACCTCATCCGCACCGCCCACGTAGTCGAAGCCTGAGTTCTGCTCAGCGATCTCGACGCGTGCCGTGCGCCGGGGGCGGCTCGTGGAGCCAGCCGAACCGACGCAGAATCGCGGCACGATGGTCCGGTCTCCTCCGGTCTCCACGGTCGCATGAGGTGCTGGAAGGATGCATCTTGGCAGGGTCCCGCCAGATCGAGTCAGTAACCAACAACTCCGTTCCCGGAGCACCAAACAGGATTTCTTTCGCGAAACTCCATGAGCCCCTCGAGGTTCCCGGACTCCTCGACGTCCAAACCGAATCGTTCGAGTGGTTGGTCGGCGCGCAGGACTGGTTCCAGCGGGCCGTCGACCGCGGCGACGTGGACCCCAAGGGTGGTCTGCAGGAGGTTCTCGAGGAGCTGTCCCCGATCGAGGACTTCTCGGGGTCGATGTCGCTGTCCTTCTCCGACCCCCGCTTCGACGAGGTCAAGGCGCCCGTCGACGAGTGCAAAGACAAGGACATGACGTACGCGGCTCCGCTGTTCGTCACGGCCGAGTTCATCAACAACAACACCGGCGAGATCAAGAGCCAGACGGTGTTCATGGGTGACTTCCCGATGATGACGGAGAAGGGCACCTTCATCATCAACGGCACCGAGCGTGTCGTGGTGAGCCAGCTGGTCCGCTCGCCGGGCGTGTACTTCGACGAGACGATCGACAAGTCCACCGAGAAGACGCTGCACAGCGTCAAGGTGATCCCCGGCCGCGGTGCGTGGCTGGAGTTCGACGTCGACAAGCGCGACACCGTCGGTGTGCGTATCGACCGCAAGCGCCGCCAGCCCGTCACCGTGCTGCTGAAGGCGCTGGGCTGGACCAACGAGCAGATCACCGAGCGCTTCGGCTTCTCCGAGATCATGATGGGCACGCTGGAGAAGGACAACACCGCCGGCACCGACGAGGCGCTGCTCGACATCTACCGCAAACTGCGGCCGGGCGAGCCCCCGACCAAGGAGTCCGCGCAGACCCTGCTGGAGAACCTGTTCTTCAAGGAGAAGCGCTACGACCTGGCCCGCGTGGGCCGCTACAAGGTCAACAAGAAGCTGGGCCTCAACGCCGGCCAGCCGATCACCAGCTCGACGCTGACCGAAGAGGACGTCGTCGCGACCATCGAGTACTTGGTCCGTCTGCACGACGGCCAGACCGCGATGACGGTGCCCGGCGGTGTCGAGGTGCCGGTCGAGGTGGACGACATCGACCACTTCGGCAACCGTCGCCTGCGCACCGTCGGCGAGCTGATCCAGAACCAAATCCGGGTCGGCCTGTCGCGTATGGAGCGCGTCGTGCGTGAGCGCATGACGACCCAGGACGTCGAGGCGATCACGCCGCAGACCCTGATCAACATCCGTCCCGTCGTGGCGGCGATCAAGGAGTTCTTCGGCACGTCGCAGCTGAGCCAGTTCATGGACCAGAACAACCCGCTGTCGGGTCTGACCCACAAGCGCCGCCTGTCGGCGCTGGGCCCCGGCGGTCTGTCCCGTGAGCGCGCCGGCCTCGAGGTCCGCGACGTGCACTCCAGCCACTACGGCCGCATGTGCCCGATCGAGACCCCGGAAGGCCCGAACATCGGCCTGATCGGTTCGCTGTCGGTGTACGCGCGGGTCAACCCGTTCGGCTTCATCGAGACGCCGTACCGCAAGGTCATCGACGGCCAGGTTTCCGACCAGATCGATTACCTGACCGCCGACGAGGAGGACCGCCACGTCGTGGCGCAGGCCAACTCGCCGCTCGACGATGACGGTCGCTTCACCGAGGCGAAGATCCTGGTCCGACGCAAGGGCGGCGAGGTCGAGTTCGTCTCGGCGGCCGAGGTCGACTACATGGACGTCTCGCCGCGCCAGATGGTGTCGGTCGCGACGGCGATGATCCCGTTCCTCGAGCACGACGACGCCAACCGTGCCCTGATGGGTGCCAACATGCAGCGCCAGGCCGTTCCGCTGGTCCGCAGCGAGGCCCCGCTGGTCGGCACCGGCATGGAGTTGCGTGCCGCCATCGACGCCGGCGACGTCATCGTCGCGGAGAAGGCGGGCGTCATCGAAGAGGTGTCGGCCGACTACATCACCGTGATGGCCGACGACGGTTCCCGGCACACCTACCGGATGCGCAAGTTCGCCCGCTCCAACCACGGCACGTGCGCCAACCAGCGCCCGATCGTGGACGCCGGGCAGCGCGTCGAGTCCGGCCAGGTGCTGGCTGACGGTCCGTGCACCGAGAACGGTGAGATGGCGCTGGGCAAGAACCTGCTCGTCGCCGTCATGCCGTGGGAAGGGCACAACTACGAAGACGCGATCATCCTCTCCAACCGTCTGGTTGAAGAGGACGTGCTGACCTCGATCCACATCGAGGAGCACGAGATCGATGCCCGCGACACCAAGCTGGGCGCCGAGGAGATCACCCGGGACATCCCGAACGTCTCCGATGAGGTGCTGGCCGATCTCGACGAGCGCGGCATCATCCGCATCGGCGCCGAGGTCCGCGACGGCGACATCCTGGTCGGCAAGGTCACCCCGAAGGGCGAGACCGAGCTGACCCCGGAAGAGCGCCTGCTGCGTGCCATCTTCGGTGAGAAGGCCCGCGAGGTTCGCGACACGTCGCTCAAGGTGCCCCACGGTGAGTCCGGCAAGGTCATCGGCATCCGCGTGTTCTCCCGTGAGGACGACGACGAGCTGCCGGCCGGTGTCAACGAGCTGGTCCGCGTCTACGTGGCCCAGAAGCGCAAGATCTCCGACGGCGACAAGCTCGCCGGACGCCACGGCAACAAGGGCGTCATCGGCAAGATCCTGCCTGTCGAGGACATGCCGTTCATGCCTGACGGCACCCCGGTGGACATCATCCTGAACACCCACGGTGTGCCGCGTCGTATGAACATCGGCCAGATCCTGGAGACCCACCTCGGGTGGGTCGCCAAGGCCGGCTGGAACATCGAGGGTGCACCCGAGTGGGCGGCGAAGCTGCCCGAGGGCATGCAGTCGGCTCCGGCCGATTCCATCGTGGCCACCCCGGTGTTCGACGGTGCGCAGGAGAAGGAGCTCGAAGGCCTGCTCGGCTCGACGCTGCCCAACCGCGATGGCGATGTCATGGTCAACGCCGAAGGCAAGGCCGAGCTGTTCGACGGCCGCAGTGGTGAACCGTTCCCGTACCCGGTGACGGTCGGCTACATGTACATCCTGAAGCTGCACCACCTCGTCGACGACAAGATCCACGCCCGCTCGACCGGTCCGTACTCGATGATCACCCAGCAGCCGCTCGGTGGTAAGGCGCAGTTCGGTGGTCAGCGCTTCGGTGAGATGGAGTGCTGGGCCATGCAGGCCTACGGCGCGGCGTACACGCTGCAGGAGCTCTTGACGATCAAGTCCGACGACACGGTCGGTCGCGTCAAGGTCTACGAGGCGATCGTCAAGGGCGAGAACATCCCCGAGCCGGGCATTCCGGAGTCGTTCAAGGTGCTTCTCAAGGAGCTGCAGTCGCTCTGCCTGAACGTCGAGGTGCTGTCTTCGGACGGCGCGGCGATCGAAATGCGTGACGGCGACGACGAGGACCTGGAGCGCGCTGCTGCCAACCTCGGAATCAACCTGTCGCGCAACGAATCCGCCTCTGTCGAAGATCTTGCTTAAGATTTCTAGTCCCGAAAGGGGAAAGGGAGTTACGTGTTAGACGTCAACTTCTTCGATGAACTCCGCATCGGTCTCGCGACCGCGGACGACATCCGCAACTGGTCGTTCGGTGAGGTCAAGAAGCCGGAGACCATCAACTACCGCACGCTCAAGCCGGAAAAGGACGGCCTGTTCTGCGAGAAGATCTTCGGACCGACTCGCGACTGGGAGTGCTACTGCGGCAAGTACAAGCGCGTGCGCTTCAAGGGCATCATCTGCGAGCGCTGCGGCGTCGAGGTGACCCGCGCCAAGGTGCGCCGTGAGCGGATGGGCCACATCGAGCTGGCCGCGCCCGTCACGCACATCTGGTACTTCAAGGGTGTGCCGTCGCGGTTGGGCTACCTGCTCGACCTCGCCCCGAAGGATCTCGAGAAGATCATCTACTTCGCGGCGTACGTCATCACCGCGGTCGACGACGAGATGCGGCACAACGAGCTGTCCACGCTCGAGGCCGAGATGGCCGTCGAGCGCAAGGCGCTCGAGGATCAGCGCGACGCCGACCTCGAGGCCCGGGCGCAGAAGCTCGAAGCCGACATGAAGGAGCTCGAGGACGAGGGCGCCAAGTCCGACGTCAAGCGCAAGGTCCGCGACGGCGGCGAGCGCGAGATGCGTCAGCTGCGCGACCGGGCCCAGCGCGAGTTGGACCGGCTCGAGGAGATCTGGACGACGTTCACCAAGCTGGCTCCCAAGCAGCTGATCGTCGACGAGCAGCTCTACCGCGAGCTGCAGGACCGCTACGGCGAGTACTTCGAAGGCGCCATGGGTGCCGAGTCGATCAAGAAGCTCATCGAGACCTTCGACATCGACGCCGAGGCCGAGTCGCTGCGCGACACGATCAAGAACGGCAAGGGCCAGAAGAAGCTGCGTGCGCTCAAGCGGCTCAAGGTCGTCGCGGCGTTCCAGACGAACCGGAACTCGCCGATGGGCATGGTCCTCGACGCGGTGCCGGTGATCCCGCCGGAGCTGCGCCCGATGGTGCAGCTCGACGGTGGCCGCTTCGCGACCTCGGATCTCAACGATCTGTACCGCCGCGTCATCAACCGCAACAACCGGCTCAAGAGGCTGATCGACCTCGGCGCACCCGAGATCATCGTCAACAACGAGAAGCGCATGCTCCAGGAGTCGGTGGACGCGCTGTTCGACAACGGCCGCCGCGGCCGTCCGGTCACCGGACCGGGCAACCGTCCGCTCAAGTCGCTGTCCGATCTGCTCAAGGGCAAGCAGGGCCGGTTCCGCCAGAACCTGCTCGGCAAGCGTGTCGACTACTCGGGCCGTTCGGTCATCGTGGTCGGTCCGCAACTCAAGCTGCACCAGTGCGGTCTGCCGAAGCTGATGGCTCTCGAACTGTTCAAGCCGTTCGTGATGAAGCGTCTCGTCGACCTGAACCACGCGCAGAACATCAAGAGCGCCAAGCGGATGGTGGAGCGTCAGCGTCCGCAGGTGTGGGACGTCCTCGAAGAGGTCATCGGCGAGCACCCCGTGCTGCTGAACCGCGCACCTACGCTGCATCGCCTGGGCATCCAGGCCTTCGAGCCGCAGCTGGTCGAGGGCAAGGCCATCCAGCTGCACCCGCTGGTGTGTGAGGCCTTCAACGCCGACTTCGACGGTGACCAGATGGCCGTGCACCTCCCGCTGAGTGCGGAGGCGCAGGCTGAGGCGCGCATCCTGATGCTGTCGTCGAACAACATCCTGTCTCCCGCGTCGGGCCGCCCGCTGGCCATGCCGCGTCTGGACATGGTGACCGGCCTGTACTTCCTGACCACCGAGATCGAGGGCGACACCGGCGAGTACACGCCGGCCGCCAAGGATCAGCCGGAGTCCGGTGTGTACAGCAGCCCGGCCGAGGCCATCATGGCCCTCGACCGCGGTGCGCTGTCGGTGCGCGCGAAGATCCGCGTCCGGTTGACGCAGCAGCGTCCGCCGGCCGATCTGGAGGCGCAACTGTTCGAGAACGGCTGGACGCCGGGCGATGCCTGGACCGCCGACACGACGCTGGGCCGCGTGCTGTTCAACGAGCTGCTGCCCAAGGGCTATCCGTTCATCAACGAGCAGATGCACAAGAAGGTGCAGGCCCGGATCATCAACGATCTGGCCGAGCGCTACCCGATGATCGTGGTCGCGCAGACCGTCGACAAGCTCAAGGACGCCGGCTTCTACTGGGCCACGCGTTCCGGGGTGACGGTCTCGATGGCCGACGTGCTGGTGCCGCCGCAGAAGGCGGCCATCCTCGATCGCTACGAAGGCGAAGCCGACGGGATCGAGAAGAAGTACCAGCGCGGCGCGCTCAACCGCGACGAGCGCAACGAGGCCCTGGTCAAGATCTGGCAGGACGCGACCGAAGAGGTCGGTAAGGCGCTGGAGGACTACTACCCCGAGGACAACCCGATCATCACGATCGTGAAGTCCGGCGCGACGGGTAACCTCACGCAGACCCGCACTCTGGCCGGCATGAAAGGCCTGGTGACGAACCCCAAGGGTGAGTTCATCCCGCGTCCGATCAAGTCTTCGTTCCGCGAGGGCCTGACGGTGCTGGAGTACTTCATCAACACCCACGGTGCTCGTAAGGGTCTGGCCGACACCGCGCTGCGTACCGCCGACTCGGGGTACCTGACCCGCCGTCTGGTGGACGTGTCGCAGGACGTCATCGTTCGCGAGAACGACTGCGAAACCGAGCGTGGCATCAACGTCACGCTGGCCGAGAAGCAGGACGACGGTACCTTGGTGCGCGATCAGCACATCGAGACGTCGGCCTACGCCCGCACCCTGGCGACCGACGCGGTCGACGCCGACGGCAACGTCGTCGTGGAGCGTGGTCACGACCTGGGCGACCCGGCGATCGACGCACTGCTGGCCGCGGGCATCACCGAGGTCAAGGTGCGGTCGGTGCTGACGTGCACGACGGGCACCGGCGTGTGCGCGATGTGCTACGGCCGTTCGATGGCGACCGGCAAGCTGGTCGACATCGGCGAGGCCGTCGGTATCGTGGCCGCGCAGTCGATCGGTGAGCCCGGCACGCAGCTGACGATGCGTACCTTCCACCAGGGTGGTGTCACCGGCGGGCAGGACATCGTCGGTGGTCTGCCCCGCGTGCAGGAGCTGTTCGAGGCCCGCGTGCCCCGCAACCGCGCCCCGATCGCCGACGTCACCGGGCGGATTCGCCTGGAGGAGAGCGACAAGTTCTACAAGATCACCATCGTTCCCGATGACGGGGGCGAAGAGGTCGTGTACGACAAGCTCTCGCGGCGTCAGCGCCTGAAGGTGTTCAAGCACGACGACGGCTCCGAGCGTCTGCTGACCGACGGCGACCACGTCGAGGTCGGCCAGCAGCTGATGGAAGGCTCGGCCGACCCGCACGAGGTGCTGCGCGTCCAGGGTCCCCGCGAGGTGCAGATCCACCTCGTCAAGGAGGTCCAGGAGGTGTACCGCGCGCAGGGTGTGTCGATCCACGACAAGCACATCGAGGTCATCGTCCGGCAGATGCTGCGTCGCGTCACGATCATCGATTCGGGTGCGACGGAGTTCCTGCCCGGCTCGCTGACCGAGCGTGGCGAGTTCGAGACGGAGAACCGTCGGGTCGTCGCCGAGGGCAACGAGCCCGCGGCGGGCCGTCCGGTGCTGATGGGCATCACGAAGGCATCGCTGGCCACGGATTCGTGGCTGTCGGCGGCGTCGTTCCAGGAGACCACTCGCGTGCTGACCGATGCGGCGATCAACTGCCGCAGCGACAAGCTGCAGGGTCTGAAGGAGAACGTGATCATCGGCAAGCTGATCCCGGCCGGTACCGGCATCAACCGGTACCGCAACATCCAGGTTCAGCCGACCGAGGAGGCCCGCGCTGCGGCGTACACGATCCCGTCCTACGAGGATCAGTACTACAGCCCGGACTTCGGCCAGGCCACCGGTGCCGCGGTGCCGCTGGACGATTACGGCTACTCGGATTACCGGTAGCGCTGACCGTTAGTCAGACAGAGAAGAACCCCCACTCTCGACAGAGGGTGGGGGTTCTTTCTATTTCTGGAACTCCTCGACGGCGCGCAGCTTGTTGGTGACGTCGAGCGCGGCAATCTTGTAGGCCTCGGAGAACGTCGGATAGTTCAGGACCGCGTCGACGAGGTAGTCGACCGTGCCGCCGCACCCCATCACGGCCTGCCCGATGTGAATCAATTCGGTGGCATTGCTGCCGAAGATGTGGATTCCCAACAGCTTTCGGTCCTCGGTGGAGACCAGCAGCTTGAGCATGCCGTGGGAGTCGCCGGCGATCTGACCGCGGGCCAGCTCGCGGTAGCGGGCCACCCCGAACTCGTACGGCACGGCTTTCTCGGTCAGCTCGGCCTCGGTGGCGCCGACGAAGGACACCTCGGGGATCGTGTAGATCCCGATCGGCTGCAAGGCAGTCATGTCGTTGGCCGGCTCGTCGAACGCGTGGTAGGCCGCCAGCCGCCCCTGGTCCATCGACGTGGCGGCCAGGGCGGGGAAGCCGATGACATCGCCGACGGCGAAGATGTGGTCGACCGACGTGCGGAAGTCGTCATCGACCTCCAGACGTCCCCGCTTGTCGGCCTCCAGGCCCGCCGTTTTCAGGTCAAGACCTTCGGTGAGCCCTTGCCGGCCGGCGGAGTACATGACGGTGTCGGCGGCGATGCGCTTGCCCGAGGCGAGCGTCGTCAGCGTGGTGTCCTCGCCGATCTCGACCCCGGTGACCTCCTCGCCGAACCGGAACGTCACCGCGAGGTCGCGCAGATGGAAGGTGAGTGCTTCGACGATCTCGGAGTCGACGAACTCCAGCATCGAGGGCCGCTTCTCGATGACGGTCACCTTGGTGCCCAGCGCAGCGAAGATCGAGGCGTACTCGATGCCGATGACTCCGGCGCCGACCACCACCATGGACAGCGGCACCTTCTTCAGCCCGAGGATCCCGTCGGAGTCCAGCACCTTCTCGTCGTCGAACTCGATGTCGTCGGGCCGGGCGGGCTTGGTGCCGGTCGCGATCACGATGTTCTCGCCGGTGACGGTGATGTGCTCGCTGTCGTTGTCGTTCTCCACGATGACGGTGTGCGGGTCGACGAACCGACCGTGCCCGGTGAACAGGTCGATGCGGTTGCGGATCAGTTGCGAGCGGACCACGTCGATCTCCCGGGTGACGACGTGGGAGGTGCGCATGTGCAGGTCTTCGGTCGTGATGTGGTCCTTGACCCGGTAGCTGGTGCCGTACAGCTCGCGCTGGTTCATGCCGGTCAGGTAGATGACGGCCTCGCGCAGTGTCTTCGACGGGATCGTGCCCGTGTTGACACACACCCCACCCAGCATCCAGCCCCGCTCGATGACGGCGACGGACTTGCCGAGTTTGGACGCGGCCACCGCGGCCTTCTGCCCTCCCGGGCCCGAGCCGATGACCACCAGGTCGTATTCCGTCTGCGACGCCATGCCCCTACCTTTCCCCATTTCGTCGCTTCGCACCCCTGTCTGACGCCGCGTTTAGACTCGGCGGCGTGCTGATCGGATCCCACGTTCACGGTGACGACCCCCTGGCCGCGGCGGCCGCTGACGGCGCCGACGTCGTCCAGTTCTTCCTCGGCAATCCGCAGAGCTGGAAGAAGCCGAAACCGCGGGAGGACGCCGCGGTGCTGCGGGCCGCGAGCACACCCATCTACGTGCACGCGCCGTACCTGATCAACGTGGCGTCGGCCAACAACCGGGTGCGCATCCCGTCGCGCAAGATCCTGCAGGACACCTGCGACGCGGCCGCCGACGTCGGTGCCACCGCGGTGATCGTGCACGGCGGGCACGCCGACGACAACGACATGGACGCCGGCTTCGAGCGGTGGGTGAAGGCCCTGGACTATCTCGAGACCGAGGTGCCCGTGTATCTGGAGAACACCGCCGGCGGTGACCATGCGATGGCCCGCCACTTCGACACCATCGGCCGGTTGTGGGACCGCATCGGGGACACGGGCATCGGCTTCTGCCTCGACACCTGCCACGCCTGGGCGGCCGGCGAGGCGCTGGTCGATGCCGTGGAGCGGATCAAGTCCATCACCGGCCGCATCGACCTGGTGCACTGCAACGACTCCCGCGACGCCGCCGGTTCCGGCGCGGACCGGCATGCGAATTTCGGCACGGGGCAGATCGACCCGCAGCTGCTGGTCGCGGTCGTGTCCGCGGCCGGCGCGCCGGTGATCTGCGAGACCGCCGACGAGGGCCGCAAGGACGACATCGCGTTCCTGCGCGACAACCTGCCCGACAACCTCTGACACGGTCACAACTTCGTAGCCGAACGCATGTTGAACGGCAGCTGGCCGCGAGGTTAATTAGTCTGACGCCGGGAATCCTTGCCCTTCCCGTGTCGAAAGGCTCATGTGTCCGCAATCGAACAGTCGTCGATTGCGGTCGCGCCCGCGCCCGGTGTCCCGCCGCGGCGCCGGATCAGCCGGCTCCGCATTTTGCGGTGGATCGCCGTCGCCGTCTGGGCCGCCGTCGTGGCCTACCGGACGGTGACCGACGGTCTTGCGTTCAATCGCGAACTGCTGCTGGTCTACATCTGCACCGGACTGCTGGCGGCGAGCATCGGTCAGGGCCGGCGGATGATCGCGGTGATCCGCGACTGGTTGCCGTTCGCGCTGGTGCTCATCGCCTACGACCTGAGCCGGGGGGCGGCCACGCTGATCGGCCGGCCCACACTGTGGCATTGGCAGGCCGACGCCGACCGTGCGATGTTCGACGGCGCGATGCCGACGGTGTGGCTGCAGGAACGCCTCAAGATGCCCACCCCGCCCTGGTGGGAGGTCGTGATCAGCGGCGTCTACATGTCGTTCTTCATCCTCCCGTACGTGATCGCGGCGGTGTTGTGGCTGCGTGACCGCCAGGAGTGGAAGGCGTTCGTCCGGCTGTTCGTCGGCTTGAACCTGGTCGCGCTGCTGATCTATGCGCTCCTGCCCGCCGCCCCACCCTGGGCCGCGGCGCGGTGCACGCCAGGTGATGTGTCCGGCGGGCCGTCAGGGCCGGGGTGCATGTTCCGGCCGGCCCGCGGGGTGCCCGACGGCGGTCTGCTCGGCTCGATGCAGTTCACCCAGGACGGCGCCAACGACTGGGTGGAGCGCATCGTCGGGCGGGGCTGGGGCAAGCTGAACCTCCACTCGGCGACCGCGCTGCTGGACCAGGGGCAGGCCAGCGTGAACCTGGTGGCCGCGATCCCGTCGCTGCACGCGGGGATGTCGGCGGCACTCGCCGCGTTCCTGTGGACCCGGGTGCAGCGGCGTTGGCGTCCCCTGTTGGTGGCGTATCCGCTGGTCATGGCGTTCACGCTGGTGTACAGCGCCGAGCACTACGTGGTCGACCTCCTGCTGGGGTGGGCGCTGGCCGCGGTGGTGATGGTCGCGTTGCATCGCTACGACGCGTGGCGGCGCCATCGCGCTGTTACAGATCTTGTATGACCGTCGAAAAGATGTAACAGTGTGGGGATGGACACGCACGTCGTCACCAATCAGGTCCCGCCCCTGACGGACTTCAACCCCGCCGCCTCGCCCGTCCTCGCCGAAGCGCTGATCCGGGAGGGCGGACAGTGGGGCATCGACGAGGTGCACGAGCTGGGCGCTCTCGGCGGCTCCGCGCAGGCGCAGCGCTGGGGCGAGCTCGCCGACCGCAACCGGCCGGTGCTGCACACCCATGATCGGGTGGGCCATCGCGTCGACGAGATCGAGTTCGACCCCGCCTATCACCAGCTGATGACCGTGGCCGTCGGCCACGGCCTGCACGCCGCCCCGTGGGCCGACGACCGGCCCGGCGCCCACGTGGTGCGTGCCGCCAAGACGTCGGTGTGGACCCCCGAGCCCGGCCACATCTGCCCGATCTCGATGACCTACGCCGTCGTGCCCGCGCTGCGGCACAATCCCGAGCTGGCGGCGATCTACGAGCCGCTGCTCACCAGCCGCACCTACGACCCGGAGTTGAAGGTGCCGACCACCAAGGCCGGCATCACCGCCGGCATGTCGATGACGGAGAAGCAGGGCGGCTCCGATGTCCGCGCCGGCACCACTGAAGCGACGCCGAACGGCGACGGCAGCTACTCGCTGCGCGGGCACAAGTGGTTCACTTCGGCGCCGATGTGCGACGTCTTCCTGGTGCTCGCTCAGGCTCCGGCCGGCTTGAGCTGCTTCCTGCTGCCGCGCGTGCTGCCTGACGGCACCCGCAACCGGATGTTCCTGCAGCGGCTGAAGGACAAGCTCGGCAACCACGCCAACGCGTCCAGCGAGGTCGAGTACGACGGTGCGACGGCGTGGCTGGTCGGCGAGGAGGGGCGCGGCGTGCCGACCATCATCGAGATGGTCAACCTCACCCGGCTGGACTGCACGCTGGGCAGCGCCACGAGCATGCGGACCGGGCTGATGCGGGCCATCCACCACGCCCAGCACCGTTCGGCATTCGGCGACTACCTGATCGACCAGCCCCTGATGCGCAACGTGCTGGCCGATCTGGCCGTGGAGGCCGAGGCGGCGACGATGCTGGCGATGCGGATGGCCGGTGCCACCGATCACGCCGTGCGGGGCGACGAGCGCGAGACGCTGCTACGCCGAATCGGGCTGGCCGCCGCCAAGTACTGGGTGTGCAAGCGGGCGACACCGCACGCCGCCGAGGCGATGGAGTGCCTGGGCGGCAACGGCTATGTCGAGGATTCCGGCATGCCGCGGCTCTACCGCGAGGCGCCGCTGATGGGCATCTGGGAGGGCTCGGGCAATGTCAGCGCGCTGGACACGTTGCGCGCCATGGTGACCCGGCCGGAGTGCATCGACGTGCTGTTCGACGAGCTGGGCGCGACGGCAGGGCACGATCCGCGGTTGGACGCGCACGTGAACGCGTTGCGGCCGCAGCTCGGTGACCTCGAGACGATCCAGTACCGCGCGCGGCAGGTCGCGGAGAACATCGCGCTCGCACTTCAGGGCGCGCTGCTGGTCCGCCACGGCCACCCCGCGGTCGCCGAGGCGTTCCTCGCCACCCGGATGGGCGGGCAGTGGGGCGGCGCGTTCGGCACGCTGCCCACCGGGCTCGATCTCTCGCCGATCCTCGAGCGCGCGATGGTCAAGGCATGACCCATTCGATCAGGCCGGTGGACTTCGACGACCTGAAGACGATGACCTATGAAGTCACCGACCGCGTCGCGCGCATCACGTTCAACCGCCCCGAAAAGGGCAACGCGATCGTCGCCGACACCCCGCTCGAGCTGTCGGCACTCGTCGAACGCGCCGACCTCGACCCGAATGTCCACGTCATCCTGGTCTCGGGCCGCGGCGAGGGATTCTGCGCCGGCTTCGACCTCTCGGCCTACGCCGAGGGCTCGTCGTCGGCCGGGGGCGGCAGCCCGTACCGCGACACCGTGCTGTCGGGTAAGACGCAGGCGATCAACCATCTCCCGGATCAGCCGTGGGATCCGATGATCGACTACCAGATGATGAGCCGGTTCGTGCGCGGCTTCGCCTCCCTGATGCACGCCGACAAGCCGACCGTGGTGAAGATCCACGGCTACTGCGTGGCGGGCGGCACCGACATCGCGCTGCACGCCGACCAGGTGATCGCCGCGGCGGACGCGAAGATCGGCTATCCGCCCACCCGGGTCTGGGGTGTGCCTGCGGCGGGCCTGTGGGCGCACCGCCTCGGTGACCAGCGCGCGAAAAGGCTTCTGCTGACCGGAGATTGCATCACCGGCGCGCAGGCCGCGGAGTGGGGACTCGCGGTGGAGGCGCCCGCGCTCGAGGACCTCGACGAGCGCACCGAACGCCTGGTCGAGCGGATCGCCGCGATGCCGGTCAACCAGCTCATCATGATCAAGCTCGCGATGAACAGCGCGCTGATCAACCAGGGCGTCGCCACCAGTGCGATGGTCTCGACGGTGTTCGACGGCATTGCTCGGCACACCCCGGAGGGCCATGCCTTCGTGGCGGAGGCCCGCGAGCACGGGTTCCGGGAGGCGGTACGCGGCCGCGACGAACCGTTCGGCGACTACGGGCGCGCCACCTCGGGGGTGTGAATGCCGCAGCCGGTGAGGCGGATGACGGCCCGCTCGGTGGTGCTGAGCGTGCTGCTGGGTGCGCATCCGGCCTGGGCCACCGCGAGTGAATTGCTGCGTCTGACAGCGGATTTCGACCTCAAGGAGCCCACGGTTCGAGTCGCGTTGACGAGGATGGTGAGTGCGGGTGACCTGGTGCGTTCCCGCGACGGCTACCGTCTGTCCGACCGACTGCTGGCGCGGCAGCGCCGCCAGGACGACGCGATCGACCCCCGCACCGTGCCGTGGGACGGTTCCTGGATCGGGGTTGCGGTGACCAGCGTCGGCAACGGCGCCCGCACTCGATCGACGATGCGAACAGCGTTGCACGACAGCAGGTTCGGTGAACTCCGCGAGGGGTTGTGGCTGCGTCCGGCCAACCTCGACATCACGCTGCCGGATGACGTGCACCCGCACATCCGGGTGCTGCGGGTGCACGACGACGATCCGGCCGGACTCGCGACGGCGCTGTGGGATCTGCCGGCATGGATGGCCGCCGGCACTGAATTGCTGGCCGAGATGGCCGGAGCCGCTGATGTTCCCGGCCGTTTCGCTGCGGCCGCGGGCATCGTTCGGCACCTGCGCGCCGACCCCGTGCTGCCCGGGGAGCTGATGCCGGCGGGCTGGCCCGGTGCGGCGTTGCGGGCGGTCTACCAGGACTTCGCCGCGGAACTGGCGGCGCGGCGTGACGACGAGATCATGGAGGCACGGTGAGCGAACACGGAGTTCGGGTCGAGAAGAGCGGCCCGGTGACCACGGTGATCATGAACCGCCCGCAGGCCCGCAACGCGGTCAACGGGCCGGCGGCGGCCGCGCTGCACGCCGCCTTCGACGAGTTCGACCGCGACGACGACGCTGCGGTGGCTGTGCTGTGGGGCGACAACGGAACCTTCTGTGCCGGAGCCGATCTCAAGGCTTTCGGCACCCCGGAGGCCAACGCCGTGCACCGCAGCGGGCCCGGGCCGATGGGCCCGAGCCGGATGGTGTTGTCCAAGCCGGTGATCGCCGCCGTGAGCGGTTACGCGGTGGCCGGGGGACTGGAGCTGGCGCTGTGGTGCGATCTGCGGGTGGTCGAACAGGACGCGGTGATGGGCGTGTTCTGCCGTCGCTGGGGGGTGCCGCTCATCGACGGCGGCACGGTGCGGCTGCCCCGGCTGATCGGCCAGAGCCGGGCGATGGATCTGATCCTGACCGGGCGGGCAGTCGATGCCGATGAGGCGCTGGCGATCGGGCTGGCCAACCGCGTGGTGCCGACGGGACAGGCCCGCGCCGCGGCCGAGGGGCTGGCCGCCGAGCTCGCCCGCCTCCCGCAGCAGTGCATGCGCAGCGACCGGCTCTCGGCGCTGCACCAGTGGGGGCTCTCCGAGGCCGACGCGATGGACGTGGAGTTCGGCAGCATGTCCCGGGTCGCCGCCGAATCCCTCGACGGCGCGGCACGTTTCGCCGCCGGCGCGGGCAGGCACGGAGCCAGCGCGACCTGAGCCGGCGTCAGCCCTTGCTGATGGTGTTGTTGCTGCCGGTGTCGTTGACCTTCGGGTCGCCGTCGCGGTAGGTGACGGTGTTGTTGATGCCGACCACCGACAGTTCCTTGTCGACCTTGTCGAAGGTGATCTTGTTGTCGGCCCCGCCGATGTTCACGTTCGCGCAGGTTCCTGCGATCGTGAGGGTGTTGTTCGACCCTCCGACGTTCAGCGACTTGCCGTCCGCGCAATCCAAATCGGCCGTCGTACCCAGTGAGCCGTAGTTGATCGTGTTGCCGATCTCGATCTGTGCGCCCGACGAGCCGGCCGTCGCTGTGGGCTGATCGGTGTCGGAGCTGGTGGAGCCGCATGCCGAGATTCCGAGCGCGGCCGCGCATAGCGCCGCACCGCCGAGGAGAAGTCGATTCACGGCTAGGCGGGTACCCGATCGACGCGATTTGTCATCCCCAGTTCGCGTCCGCGATCCCACACCACCGGCGATCCGTTCTTGTAGAAGACCGCCTGGTCGTATCCGTACACCGTGATGTCGTTGATGACGTTGTCGGCGACGATCGTGTTGCTCGATCCCTGGACGGTCACCGCCCAGCAGGTTCCGAGCGCGTTGATCTGATTCCCGGTGCCCACCACGATCAGCGTCGCGTTGTTGCAGTCGATGGTCCTGCTCACGCCCTGCCCGGTGATGTGGGTGTCACCGTTCTTGGCCTGCGCGGTCGGCGCGACCATCAACACGGCGGACACCGTGAGAACGCCCGCGGCCAGCACTCGTGGTGAAGAGGTCACCTCGGCAGCGTACGACGTCGAGCGAGTCGCCACAGCGAGTTGCGCTGGGTACCGTGAGCTGCGATGCGCCAACCCGTGAGCCACCGTGCGATGGATGCCCTCGCCGTCGCTGTCGCCGGTGTCCTCGCGACGGCGACGGCAGCGGGTTGCGCGCACACGGTGGGCGGTACCGCCCAGCGCGCGGAGGGGTCGGTTCCCGACCCCGACCGGTCGTACGGATACGTCGACGATCGGTGCGGTCTGCTCGACGACAGCACGGTGCAGGCGACGCTCGGCGCCGACGACGTGATCCGGCCCTACAGCGGCGCGGTGTGCCAGTACATCCTGGCCCGGCCCGGGGCGGTCACCGTCGACGTGACGTTCTCCTGGTTCGACACCGGCTCTCTCGCACGGGAACACGAGGTGGCAGTCGCGCGCGGCGCCGTCGTGAAGGACACGGTGATCGAGCGGCACCAGGCGTTCTCGGCCCGCCGCGATGTCACCGGCGCGGCGTGCTCGGCGACCGCTGCCGCCGGCACCGGAGTGCTGAGTTGGTGGGTGCAGTACCGCAACCAGAAGGCAGGCGACCCCTGCGCGGACGCGGTGAAGCTGCTGACGGCGACCCTGCGCTCGGACATGTGACATGGGCACCGTGCGCATGATCGCCGGGCTGGGCCTGACGCTGAGCATCTCGATGACGGCCTGTGGCGGGCCGTCCGGTCCTGCCACGCCGTCCACCGGTGCCGGCTCCGCCCCGGGTGGCGGGTTCCGCAGCGCCGACTGCAACGGCATCACCGACTCCGACGTCGCCGCGGCGGCCGGGGTGAACCTGTTCACCCGCGCCGTCGTCAGCGACGCCGGGTGCTTCTGGCAGGAGAACACGATGATCGGCGACGTCGGCGCCGGCATGGGCATCTCGACCTGGTGGTACCGCGGCAGCGACATGGACACCGAGCGCGCACTCGAGCAGCAGGCCGGCCGCACCCTGACCGAGATGTCGCTGGACGGAAACAAGGGCTTCAAGGCGTCCGACGATTCGGCGTGCAGCATCTACGTGGCCAAGGGGAGCGACGTCATCACCTGGTCCATCCAGACCCTGAACTCGGAGACCCTGCCCGACCTGTGCACCATCGTCGGGCAGCTTGCCCAGCTCAGCCAGGAGCGCGTGAACTAGAGTCTCTCGTCTACCCGGATGCACGGGCTGTGAAGGGGGAACGACGAGATGGCTACTCGGCCGCCGCGTACGGCGAGGCTGAGCCGTGAAGCCATCGTCAACGCCGCACTGACCTTCCTCGACCGCGAAGGCTGGGACGCGCTGACCATCAACGCCCTGGCCAACCAGCTCGGCACCAAGGGCCCGTCGCTGTACAACCACGTGCACAGCCTCGACGACCTGCGTCGCTCGGTGCGGATGCGGGTGGTCGGCGACATCATCGAGATGCTCAACACCGTCGGACAGGGCAGGACCCCCGACGATGCGGTGATGGTGATGGCCGGCGCCTACCGCAGCTACGCCCACCACCACCCGGGCCGCTACTCGGCGTTCACCCCGCATGCCGCTGGGCGGTGACGATCCGGAATTCACCGACGCCACCCACGCCGCCGCGGCCCCGGTCATCTCTGTTCTGTCGACCTACGGGCTGACCGAGGAATCGGCGTTCTTCGCAGCGCTGGAGTTCTGGTCGGCCATGCACGGCTTCGTGCTTCTCGAGATGACCGGGGTGATGAGCGGCATCGACACCGACGCGGTGTTCAGCGATATGGTCATGCGGCTGGCCGCCGGTATGCGCCACCGGTGACAGCGCTTACGCAGGTCAGCGGGTTTTGTCGAGGTCGCGCGCCCTGGTATCGTGGACCGTCGTGCCTGGCAGACTAGGCGCCTGCGGCTGAAATCGAGTCGCAAGCACACCTGCGCGCCGGGCCACTTCGCATGTCTAGTGCTGCGGTGCTTGGAAAATACTCCGAGATCACGCGGCGGCCGCATGCGACACGCCCGGATGCGGGGTAGCCCGCGACATGAACTTCAAGAAGACGAAAGCAACACAGGAAGCCGGTACATGCCAACGATCAACCAGCTGGTCCGCAAGGGTCGCCACGACAAGGTCGCCAAGGTGAAGACCGCGGCGCTGAAGGGGAGCCCCCAGCGTCGCGGCGTGTGCACTCGCGTGTACACCACGACCCCCAAGAAGCCGAACTCCGCGCTGCGCAAGGTCGCCCGCGTCCGGCTCACCAGCTCGGTCGAGGTCACCGCCTACATCCCCGGTGAGGGTCACAACCTGCAGGAGCACTCGATGGTGCTGGTGCGTGGTGGTCGTGTGAAGGACCTCCCGGGTGTGCGCTACAAGATCATCCGTGGGTCGCTTGACACCCAGGGCGTCAAGAACCGCAAGCAGGCCCGCAGCCGCTACGGCGCGAAGAAGGAGAAGAGCTGATGCCGCGCAAGGGACCCGCGCCCAAGCGTCCGTTGGTCAACGATCCGGTCTACGGGTCGCAGCTGGTCACCCAGCTGGTCAACAAAGTCCTGTTGGACGGGAAGAAATCGCTGGCCGAACGCATTGTTTATGGTGCGCTCGAACAGGCCCGCGAGAAGACCGGCACCGATCCGGTGGTCACGCTCAAGCGGGCCATGGACAACGTCAAGCCCTCGCTCGAGGTGCGTAGCCGCCGCGTCGGTGGTGCCACCTACCAGGTCCCCGTCGAGGTCCGCCCGGACCGCTCGGTGACGCTGGCGCTGCGCTGGCTGGTCAGCTTCTCGAAGGCTCGCCGCGAGAAGACCATGATCGAGCGCCTGGCCAACGAGATCCTCGACGCCAGCAACGGCCTGGGTGCCGCGGTCAAGCGCCGCGAGGACACCCACAAGATGGCCGAGGCCAACCGCGCCTTCGCGCACTACCGCTGGTGATTTAGCACCCCCGGCAGTGGTGCCGAGGGTGGTGCAAGACGACAGCAACCGAGCAAGCGAAAGAGTGGGAATCTAGCCGTGGCACAGGACGTGCTGACCGACCTCACGAAGGTCCGCAACATCGGCATCATGGCGCACATCGATGCCGGCAAGACGACGACGACCGAGCGCATCCTCTTCTACACCGGTATCAGCTACAAGATCGGTGAGGTGCACGACGGCGCGGCCACGATGGACTGGATGGAGCAGGAGCAGGAGCGGGGTATCACGATCACCTCGGCCGCGACCACCTGCTTCTGGAACGACAACCAGATCAACATCATCGACACCCCCGGCCACGTCGACTTCACCGTCGAGGTGGAGCGTTCGCTGCGCGTGCTCGACGGTGCCGTGGCCGTGTTCGACGGCAAGGAGGGCGTGGAGCCCCAGTCCGAGCAGGTGTGGCGCCAGGCCGACAAGTACGACGTCCCGCGTATCTGCTTCGTCAACAAGATGGACAAGCTGGGCGCCGACTTCTACTTCTCGGTGCAGACGATGAAGGACCGCCTCGGCGCGAACGTCGTCCCGATCCAGCTGCCGATCGGCTCCGAAGGTGACTTCGAGGGCGTCGTCGACCTGGTCGAGATGAAGGCCAAGGTGTGGCGCGGCGAGACGAAGCTCGGCGAGAAGTACGACACCGTCGACATCCCGGCCGATCTGCAGGAGAAGGCCGAGGAGTACCGCACCGCCATGATCGAGGCCGTCGCCGAGACCGACGACGACCTCATGGAGAAGTACCTGGGCGGAGAAGAGCTCACGGTCGACGAGATCAAGAGCGGTCTGCGCAAGCTGACCATCTCCAGCCAGGGCTACCCGGTGCTGTGCGGTTCGGCGTTCAAGAACAAGGGTGTGCAGCCCATGCTCGACGCCGTCATCGACTACCTGCCGAACCCGCTGGACGTGCCGGCCGCCGAGGGACACGTCCCCGGCAAGGAAGACGAGGTCATCTCGCGCAAGCCGTCGGCCGACGAGCCGTTCTCGGGTCTGGCGTTCAAGGTCGCCACCCACCCGTTCTTCGGCAAGCTGACCTACGTCCGCGTGTACTCCGGCAAGGTCGACTCGGGCTCGCAGGTCGTCAACTCGACCAAGGGCAAGAAGGAGCGGCTGGGCAAGCTGTTCCAGATGCACTCCAATAAGGAGAATCCGGTCGAGACGGCTTCCGCAGGCCACATCTACGCCGTGATCGGGCTCAAGGACACCACCACCGGTGACACCCTGAGCGACCCGAACAACCAGATCGTCCTGGAGTCGATGACGTTCCCGGATCCGGTCATCGAGGTCGCCATCGAGCCCAAGACCAAGAGCGACCAGGAGAAGCTGGGCACCGCGATCCAGAAGCTCGCCGAAGAGGATCCCACCTTCAAGGTGCACCTCGATCAGGAGACCGGCCAGACCGTCATCGGCGGTATGGGTGAGCTCCACCTCGACATCCTCGTCGACCGGATGCGTCGCGAGTTCAAGGTCGAGGCCAACGTCGGCAAGCCGCAGGTGGCCTACCGCGAGACCATCCGCCGCAAGGTGGAGAAGGTCGAGTTCACCCACAAGAAGCAGACGGGTGGCTCCGGCCAGTTCGCGAAGGTTCTCATCGACCTCGAGCCGTTCAGCGGCGAGGACGGTGCGACCTACGAGTTCGAGAACAAGGTCACCGGTGGCCGCATCCCGCGCGAGTACATCCCGTCGGTGGATGCCGGTGCGCAGGACGCCATGCAGTACGGCGTGCTAGCCGGCTACCCGCTGGTGAACATCAAGGTCACCCTGCTCGACGGCGCATTCCACGAGGTCGACTCGTCGGAAATGGCGTTCAAGGTGGCCGGCTCGCAGGTGCTCAAGAAGGCCGCGCAGGCTGCGCAGCCCGTCATTCTCGAGCCCATCATGGCCGTCGAGGTCACCACCCCCGAGGACTACATGGGTGACGTGATCGGCGACCTGAACTCCCGCCGTGGTCAGATCCAGGCCATGGAGGAGCGCAGCGGTGCGCGTGTCGTCAAGGCGCAGGTGCCGCTGTCGGAGATGTTCGGCTACGTCGGCGACCTCCGGTCGAAGACCCAGGGCCGGGCCAACTACTCCATGGTGTTCGACTCGTACGCCGAAGTTCCGGCGAACGTGTCGAAGGAGATCATCGCGAAGGCGACGGGTCAGTGAGCATCGAGGCGCGCCAGCGCTGAGGAGCGGAGCTGAGCCGGAGGCGAGCAATCCGGGTCAGCGAAGGCGACCGGACAGTAACCGGTAGCCTCTCGCGAGGACCGCACAACTGAACACATCAACTGCTTAAGTAAGAGCACCAACAAGTCCAGGAGGACACAGAAGTGGCGAAGGCGAAGTTCGAGCGGACGAAGCCGCACGTCAACATCGGGACCATCGGTCACGTTGACCACGGCAAGACCACGCTGACCGCAGCAATCACCAAGGTGCTGCACGACCAGTACCCCCGATTTGAACGAGTCGCGCGCATTCGACCAGATCGACAATGCGCCCGAGGAGCGTCAGCGCGGTATCACGATCAACATCTCCCACGTGGAGTACCAGACCGAGAAGCGTCACTACGCGCACGTCGACGCCCCCGGTCACGCTGACTACATCAAGAACATGATCACCGGTGCCGCCCAGATGGACGGCGCCATCCTCGTGGTCGCCGCTACCGACGGCCCGATGCCGCAGACCCGCGAGCACGTGCTGCTCGCCCGTCAGGTCGGCGTGCCCTACATCCTGGTCGCGCTGAACAAGTCCGACATGGTCGACGACGAGGAGCTCCTCGAGCTCGTCGAGATGGAGGTCCGCGAACTGCTGGCCGCCCAGGACTTCGACGAGGACGCCCCGGTCGTGCGCGTCTCGGCGCTCAAGGCGCTCGAGGGCGACGAGAAGTGGGTCCAGTCGGTCCAGGAGCTCATGGCGGCCGTCGACGAGTCCATCCCGGACCCGGTTCGCGAGACCGACAAGCCGTTCCTGATGCCCGTCGAGGACGTCTTCACCATCACCGGCCGCGGCACCGTGGTCACCGGTCGTGTGGAGCGCGGCGTGATCAACGTGAACGAGGAAGTCGAGATCGTCGGCATCCGCCCGGGCGTCACCAAGACCACCGTCACCGGTGTCGAGATGTTCCGCAAGCTGCTCGATCAGGGCCAGGCCGGTGACAACGTCGGTCTGCTGGTTCGTGGCATCAAGCGCGAGGACGTCGAGCGCGGCCAGGTCATCGTCAAGCCCGGCACGACCACCCCGCACACCGAGTTCGAGGGCAGCGTCTACATCCTGTCCAAGGACGAGGGTGGCCGCCACACGCCGTTCTTCAACAACTACCGTCCGCAGTTCTACTTCCGGACCACGGACGTGACCGGCGTGGTGACCCTCCCCGAGGGCACCGAGATGGTGATGCCCGGTGACAACACCGACATCTCCGTCAAGCTGATCCAGCCCGTCGCCATGGACGAGGGCCTGCGCTTCGCGATCCGCGAGGGCGGCCGTACCGTCGGCGCCGGCCGCGTGTCGAAGATCATCAAGTGATCTAGGCATCCAGCCATACGAAAGTGGCGCTCACCCGAAAGGGTGGGCGCCACTTTTGTCTGTGCACGTAACGCCGCGGCAGTTCCTGCCGATGTACTTCATGGCGGCGGTCGAGGGGTCCGCCGCTTTCATCTGGTCAAAGGTTGGGATTTCGTGAGTCTTCGTTCGTTCTCTGCAGCTGCGGCCGCCGCCCTCGTCGGTGGTGCAGCCATGATCGGTCTGTCCGCCGGCACGGCCGCCGCCCAACCAGGGTGCCCTGACGTGCACTGGATCGGTGCGGCCGGCTCCGGGGAGCGCACGCCCGCCGACATCGCCGCCGACAACGGTATGGGCCGCGTCGTGAACACCTCCTACCGCGACTTCGCGCAGTTGGTACATCAGAGCGGGCGCACGATCACCGCCGAAGCGGTCAACTACCCGGCCGTCCCTGTGCCTCCCGACGGCGGCGCGATGGAATGGCTGGGCTTCATGGGCAGCGTCGACACCGGCGCGACGGCTCTCGGCGCGCAGTACGCCGCGTTCGTGGCGCAGTGCCCGACGACGCAGGTGGTGCTCGCCGGCTACTCGCAGGGCGCAATGGTGGTGCACCGCAACCTCGCCGCGCTGGAACCCAGCCCCAATCTCTCGGCCGCCCTCCTGGTCGCCGACGGTGACCGTCTGCCGACGGACCCGACGCTGAACCTGGGTTCGGTCACGGCCGTTCCGGGGCGCGGCAAGGGCGTCGCGCAGGACTGGCCGATCCTGGCGCACACGCCGCCCGCGCTGACTCCGGCGATGGGTGCCCGCACGATCAGCGTCTGCGATCTCGGGGATGCGGTCTGCGACTACGACCCCGACGCCGCGGACGACATGAACCCGGCGGCGGTCGCCGTGCACACCAGTTACGCGCGGACCCCGTCGTCCGCCGACGAGTGGGTGGCGCCGCTGTTCCAGCTGGTCCAGCAGCGTCCGGTCCCGGTTCCCGACGCCAATCCTGTGCAGGTCCCGCCCGTATCCTGAGTGTTCGGGTCATAATCTGACCCGTGTCGACCCTCTGGCGCTACATCAAGGTCCAGCTGTTCGTTCTGCTGTGCGGCATCGTCGGGCCGATCTTCCTGGTGATCTACTTCGCGAGCGGTCGCGACCCGATGATGAGCTGGCTGTTCTGGGGTGGCCTGATCATCACCGCGATCGACATCCTGATCGCGCTGGGGATCACCGGCTTCGGGGCCAAGGCGGCCGCGAAGACGCAGGAGTTGGAGGCCAGCGGCGTGCTGGCGCTGGCGCAGGTCGTGGGGATTCACGAGACGAACACCCAGATCAACGACCAGCCCCTGGTCAAGCTCGATCTGCAGATTTCGGGGCCGGGCATCACACCGTTCTCGACGCAGGACAAGGTCGTCGCGTCGATGGGACGGCAGCCGATGATCATGAGTCGCAAGCTGGTCGCGCTGGTCAACCCGGTGACCAATGACTACCAGATCGACTGGGAACGAAGCTCCCTGATCAGTGGGCTGATGCCGGCGACCTTCTCGGTGGCCGAAGACAACCGGACCTACGACCTGACCGGTCAGGTCGAGCCGCTGATGGAGATCTTGCACGTCCTCAAGGCGAATGGGATCAGCATCAACAGCATGATCGATCTGCGCTCGAATCCCGCTGCACGCCAGCAGGTGCAGGCCATCGTCCGGCGAGCAGCCGCGCAGCAGGCGCCGCCGCCCGTCGCGGTCGCCTCGACCGCGCCGCCGATGACCCCCGCCCCGCCGACCGTCGCGCAGCGACTCCAGGAACTCGAGACGCTGCGGGCCACCGGCACCATCAGCGAAGCCGAGTACACCGCCAAGCGGCAACAGATCATCGCCGAACTCTAGGGACTAGAACGCGTTCTAGTTCTGCTGTTAGCCTGAGCCGGTGACATCACTGGAAGGGCGCGTCGCGCTGATCACCGGGGCGGCGCGAGGGCAGGGCCGCGCGCATGCCGTCAGATTGGCCGCCGAGGGCGCCGACATCATCGCGATCGACGTCTGCAGGGCGGTCACCGACACCGTCACCTATCCGATGCCGACCGCCGAGGATCTCGCCGAGACGGCGCGGCTGGTCGAAGAGGCCGGCCGCAAGGTGCTCACCCGCGAAGTCGACATCCGGGACCTCGCGGCCCAGCAGCAGCTCGTCGCCGACAGTATCGAGCAGTTCGGCAGGCTCGACATCGTGGTGGCCAACGCCGGCATCTTGAGCTGGGGCCGGATCTGGGAGATGTCGGAAGAGCAGTGGGACACCGTCATCGACGTCAACCTCAACGGGACGTGGCGCACCATCAGGGCGGCGGTGCCGGCGATGATCGAGGCGGGCAACGGCGGATCGATCATCATCGTCAGCTCGTCGGCCGGGACCAAAGCCACCCCGGGCAACGCCCACTACTCGGCGTCCAAGCACGGTCTGGTGGCGTTGACGAACGCGCTCGCGATCGAGGCCGGTGAGTTCGGCATCCGGGTGAACTCCATCCATCCGTACTCCATCGACACGCCGATGGTGCAGCCCGAGGCGATGATGGAGATCTTCGGCAAGTATCCCGCGTTCCTGCACAGCTTTTCGCCGATGCCGTATCAGCCGGTGCATCACGCGGGCAAGAAGGGCCTCAAGGAGTTCATGACTCCCGAGGAGGTGTCGGATGTGGTCGCGTGGCTGGCCGGGGACGGTTCGGCCACCATCTCCGGCTCGCAGATCGCCGTCGACCGGGGCACGGCCAAGTACTAAGCCAGCACCTCGGCCAATTGCTCGGTAGCCCAGGTGATCTCGTCGGCAGTGACGACGATCGGGGGAGCGAAGCGCAGCGTCGAACCGTGGGTGTCCTTGACGAGTACGCCGCGCTCGGCCAGGCGCAGGCTGATCTGCTTGCCGGTACCGTGCACCGGGTCGATGTCCACCCCGGCCCACAGTCCCTTGCCGCGCACGCTGAGTACGCCGTGGCCGATGAGGTCCGTCAGCCGGGCGTGCAGGACGGCGCCGAGTTCGACTGCACGGCGTTGGAATTCGCCGGTCGCCAGCAGGTCGACCACGGTGTGGCCGATCGCGGTGGCCAGCGGGTTCCCGCCGAACGTCGACCCGTGCTCGCCCGGATTCAGCACACCGAGCACGTCGCGGTCGGCCACGACGGCCGACAGCGGCACCACCCCGCCACCGAGCGCCTTGCCGAGCAGATAGATGTCGGGGACGACGCCCCAGTGGTCGCAGGCGAACGTCGCACCCGTGCGGGCCAGGCCGGACTGGATCTCGTCGGCGATCATCAGCACGTCACGTTCGGTGCACAGGGCGCGCACCCGCGGCAGGTAGTCGTCGGGCGGCACGATGATGCCGGCTTCACCCTGGATCGGTTCGAGCAGGACCGCCACGGTGTGGTCGTCGATCGCGGCAGTCAGTGCGTCGGCGTCACCGAAGGGCACCGACCGGAAGCCTGGGGTGTACGGGCCGAATCCGCGCCGGGCCGTCTCGTCGTCGGAGAAGCTGATGATCGTCGTCGTGCGGCCGTGGAAGTTGTTGCGCGCCACGATGATGTTCGACTCACCGGCGGGCACGTGCTTGACGTCGTGGCCCCACTTGCGGGCCACCTTGATACCGCTCTCGACAGCTTCGGCGCCACTGTTCATCGGCAGCACCATGTCCTTGCCGGCGAGCGCGGCCAGTGCGGCGCAGAACGGTGCGAGCGGTTCGGCGTGAAAGGCGCGGCTCACCAACGTCACCCGGTCCAATTGCGCGTGGGCGGCGGCGATGATGGCCGGGTGGCGGTGGCCGAAGTTCACGGCGGAGTACGCGGCCAGGCAGTCCAGATAGCGCCTGCCCTCCACGTCGGTGATCCAGGCACCGTCGGCGTGCGCGGCCACGACGGGTAGCGGCGCGTAATTGTGTGCGACGCAGCGGCTGTCGAGGGCGATGGCATCCTCGGTGCGGGTGGGGGCCTGCATCGCAGTCATGAATGAACCTCCAAGGTGCAGCATTTCACCGAGCCGCCGCCCTTGAGCAGCTCGGACAGGTCGACTCCGACCGGGCGGAAACCATGGTGGTGTAACTGCTCGGCGAAACCGGTGGCCGCGGCGGGCATCACGACGTTGAGACCGTCGGAGACGACGTTGAGGCCCAACACGTAGGCGTCTGCGCTGGCGACCTCGATGGCCTGCGGGTACATCTGCCGCAGCGTGGCCAGTGAGTGCTCGGCGAACGCGGGCGGGTAGTAGGCGATGGTCGTGTCGTCGAGAACGGCCAGGGCGGTGTCGAGGTGGTAGAACCGCGGGTCGACCAGCTCCAGGCCGACCAGCGGCATGTCGAGATGGTCGGCGATCTCCTGGTGCGCGCGTCGGTCGGTGCGAAAACCGTAGCCGGCAAGGATCGTCGAGCCGACGAGCAGGAGATCGCCCTGTCCTTCGTTGGTGTGGCGGGTGTGGACGCTGACGAAGCCGTGGTCGAGGAGCCAGTCCGCGTGCGCCGGTGCCTCGCCGGCGCGTTCGGGGTGGGCGAAGCGCGCCACCACCGCGCGGCCGTTGACCACCATGGCGCCGTTGGCCGCGTACACCATGTCGGGCAGACCGGGGAGTGAGCCGACTTCGTCGACGGTGTGGCCGAGGTCGATGTAGACCTGCCGCAAGGCTTCCCACTGGGCGAGCGCACGTGAGGTGTCGACGGGGGTCGACAGGTCCATCCAGGGGTTGATGACGTAGTCGACGGCGAAATGGGTGGGGCGGACCATCACGAAGCGGCGCGGCCGGGCGGTGCGGTCGACCTTCTCGTGAGGCCGGGTGCGAGGCCGGGGGAGGGCGGTCGCGGCGATGTCCATCGTCATGTCTGCACGATATTTTGTCGGGCCCCGCGCAATCAATCTTCGCTTGTTGCGTGTCTATACGTGGTTTGTTGTGCGAAAGTGGTTCTGCCGATGATTTGTTGCGCACAGGAGGCGAAACGTGGCCGACCGGCTGGACGAGACCGACGAACTGATCCTCGCGGAGTTGGCCGACAACGCTCGAGCGACGTTCGCCGACATCGGGCAGCGCGTGAATCTCTCGGCGCCTGCGGTCAAACGCCGCGTCGACCGGATGCTCGACAACGGGGTGATCCGCACCTTCACGACTGTCGTCGATCGGACCGCACTCGGCTGGACCACCGAGGCGTACGTGCAGGTGTTCTGCCACGGCACGATCGCGCCGGATCAGCTGCGTGCTGCGTGGCAGGACATCCCGGAGGTGGTCAGCGCCGCCACCGTGACCGGCACGGCAGACGCGATGCTGCACGTCCTGGCTCGCGACATGCGCCACCTCGAGGAGGCGCTGGAACGCATCCGGTCGAGCGCCGACATCGAGCGCAGCGAGAGCATCGTGGTGTTGTCGAACATCATCGAGCGGGCCCTGAGCTGAGGGTGGCGCTCGGCGACGCCTGCCGATGCGGTAGAAAACCCAGATGAGCACTTCTGGTGTCGTGATCGTCGGGGGCGGTTTGGCGGCGGCGCGGACGGCTGAACAGCTGCGCCGCGCGGAGTACGCGGGACCGGTGACCATCGTCAGCGACGAGGAGCACCTGCCCTATGACCGCCCGCCGCTGTCCAAGGAGGTGCTGCGCGCGGAGCTCGACGAGACGACGCTGAAGCCGGCCGACTTTTATGCCGAGAAGGACATCACGCTCGTCCTCGGTAACGCTGCACGCACGGTGGACACCGCGGCGCAGACGATCACGCTGGCCGACGGGTCGCAGCTCGGCTATGACGAGCTTGTGATCGCGACCGGGTTGGTGCCCAAGCGGATTCGATCGTTTCCTGACCTGGCGGGCATTCACGTGCTGCGCAACGTCGACGAGAGCCTGGCATTGCGCCAGGAGTCGGCCGATGCGCGCCGCGCCGTGGTGATCGGCGCGGGCTTCATCGGCTGCGAGGTGGCAGCGAGCCTGCGAGCCAAGGGCGTCGACGTGGTGTTGGTCGAACCGCAGCCGGCGCCGCTGGCGTCAGTGCTGGGTGAGCAGATCGGCGCCCTGGTGACGCGGTTGCACCAGGCCGAAGGAGTGGACGTGCGCTGCGGCGTCGGCGTGGACGCCGTGAGCGGGAACAGCCGGGTGCAGTCGGTGACCCTGTCAGACGGTGAGCAGATCGACGCCGACCTCGTCGTGGTGGGCATCGGGTCCCATCCGGCCACCGATTGGCTCGACGGCAGTGGCATCGCGGTGGACAACGGAGTGGTGTGCGATCACGCCGGCCGCGCCAGCGAGCCTCACGTGTGGGCCATCGGCGATGTCGCTTCCTGGCGGGACGAGGTGAAAGGTCAAGTGCGCGTAGAGCACTGGAGCAATGTCGCCGATCAGGCGCGTGCGCTGGTGCCTGCTCTGCTGGGCCAGGATGCGCCGGCGGCGGTGTCGGTGCCGTACTTCTGGAGCGATCAGTACGACGTCAAGATCCAGGCCCTGGGTGAGCCGGAGGCCACCGACACCGTGCACCTGGTCGAGGACGACGGGCGCAAGTTCCTGGCCTACTACGAGCGCGACGGGGTCGTGGTCGGCGTGGTGGGCGGCGGCTTTCCCGGCAAGGTCATGAAGGTGCGGGCCAAGATCGCCGCGGGTGCGCCGATCGGCGACCTGCTGGGCTGAGCTTCGCCGCGGTAGTTATCCCCACATCCGATTCCATCCACAGGCGGCCGCCGGGGACGCTTCTCGCAGGCTGGTTCGTCGGAGCGGAGCGGCATACTCGGAAACATGTTCGAACACATGTTCGCCGATGTTGCCGACGAGGCGTTGGTGGGCGCGATCGAACAGGCGGCGGTCGAGGAGGGCCAGGCGTGCGCGCGGCGGCTGGCCGCCATCGCTGAATTGACCCGGCGCAGCGTCGATGACGACGACGAGCGCGCGCACTGGACGTTCGACCCGTGGGCCCTGACCGCCGCGCGGATCGGCGCGGCGCTCACCATCGGTCAGCGGCGGGCATCGGCGCAGATGCGCATTGCGATGGCGCTGCGGGACCGGCTGCCCCGGGTGGCGGCGCTGTTCTGCGAGGGCCGCATCAGCATGCGTGTGATCAGCGAACTGACGTGGCGTACCCATCTGGTCGACGACGACCGAGTGCTGGCAGAGATCGATGCCGCGCTCGCCGAGCGTGCGGTGTCCTGGGGAGCCCTCTCGGAAGAGAAGCTGACCGGGGCCGTCAACGCACTGATAGAACGCTACGACCCCGATGCGGTGCGGTTCACCAAAGACATCGAGCAGGAACGTGACTTCCGGATCGGAGCCCGCGAGGACGGCGCGGAGACCACCTCGGCGTGGGGCAGGTTGATGGCTGCCGACGGTATCGCTGCTGAACGGCGCATCCTCGCGATGATCAACGGAGTGTGCGAGAACGATCCGCGCAGCGTCGGCGAGCGCCGCTCCGATGCCGCCGGCGCGCTGCTCAACGGCCGCGAGCACATGCCCTGCCGCTGCGGCTCGCCGGACTGCCCGAAGACGGATGTGCCGGCGCCTGCGTCGAATGTCGTGATCCACGTGATCGCCGACCAGGCGGCAGTCGGGGCCGCGACCAAGGAGGACTCACCTCAGCGGTCCGCATCACCGCAGCAGACCGCCGGGGAGCAGTCAGACGTTGGCCTCGATGCGACGGTCGACGCCGCGACAAAGCCCGTCTCAAAGGAGCAGGCCGCCGAGAAGCCGGCCGCCGCTGAGTGCGACGAGTCGGTAGAGCATGGTCCTGATGCGACGGTCGACGCCGCGACAAAGCCCGCCTCAACGGAGCAGGCCGCCGGGAAACCGGCCGCCGCAGAGTGCGACTTGACGGTAGAGCATGGTCCTGATCCTGAAACCGATTGTGCGCCGACATCTTTAGTTGATACCGGAGTGGCGCTGCTGCCCGGGCTGAAGGTCATGCCGGCTGTTGCGCTGGCCGACGCCATCGCCGGCGGCGCGAAGGTCGGGCCGCTGTGGATACCCGGGCCAGATCCGGAACCGAACTACCGGCCCTCGGCCAAGCTGGCGCAGTTCGTTCGACTCCGCGACATGTTCTGCCGGTTCCCCGGCTGCGATGTGCCCGCCGATCGGTGCGACATCGACCATTGCGTGCCGTGGCCGTACGGTCCCACACACGCGTCGAACCTCAACGCCAAGTGCAGAACTCATCACCTCATGAAGACCTTCTGCTTCGATGTCGACGGTTGGACCGAGGTGCAATCAGCCGATGGCACAGTGACGTTCACGGCCCCCGACGGCCGCAGCTACACCACCAGGCCGGGCAGCACGCTGTTCTTCCCACGCTTCGCTGTGGCCACCGCCGACCTGCCACCGCCACCGCCCGTGCCGCCCGACGCCGCGGCGAAGAGAGTCACGGTTCCGCGCAGACGCCGCCTACGGAGCGCTGAGGTCGCCGCGCGGGTGAAGGCCGAACGTGCGCAGAACCGTGAGCTCCGCGCCGCGGTGATCGCGGCTGCGGGCGCGGGCGATGGCAGCGCCGGTCACGCCCCGTTCTGAGCGTCCAGGCCGGCCAGCCCGCCGGCCAACAGATCGAAGGCTCCGCCGAGCGCGGCGGCCAGGGACACCGACTCGTCGGCGAGCCACTGCCCATACGCCGTCAGCGCCACCGCCAGCATCGTCCACGCGACCGTCTGCGGGATCAGGTCGTCGGGGGAGACCTCGAGGCGGCGCGCGACGTAGGCGGCGACCACAGCCCGCCAGCCCGCATACATGGTCATCGAATATGCTTGCAGCGCTTCGGTTTCCAGAATGAGCCGCATGCGCTGACGGTGTCGGTCGGCGTCGTCGAAATCGTTGAATGCCAACAATGCGGTCCGCAGCGCCTCGTGAATTGGCGCTGCCGGATCGGTGGCGGCCAGCAGCCCCTTCATCCGACCCAGATGGGCGTCGAAATCTCCCCACGGCAGCGCATTCTTCGACGGGTAGTAGCGGAACAGCGTCCGGCGGGCGATGCCCGCGGCCGTCGCGACGTCGTCGACGCTGACGTCGTCGAACCCGCGCTCGGTGAACAGGTCGATCGCGACCGCGCTGATGTGCTCCCAGCTGGTCGACCGACGGCGCCCGACTCGTGCCTTGGCGGGTTGCATCGACGTCCCCCTTCCATTTAGGCACCCAGTGCCTTATTGTTGCGATCTGCGTCACAAATGTCGAGCCCCACCGAACAGAAAGGCAGTGCCATGGAGCCGAGTCAGCACACCGAGAACGACGAGCTCGTCACCGAGAGTCTGGTCGAAGAGGTGTCCATCGACGGGATGTGCGGGGTCTACTGATCATGACCGCGCCGACTTTCGATCCGGACCAGCGCTGGCGGCTGCATCCGCAGGTGGCCGTCCGGCCCGAGCCGTTCGGCGCGCTGCTCTACCACTTCGGGACCCGCAAGCTGTCGTTCCTGAAGAACCGGACGATCGTCGAGGTGATCAACTCGCTGTCTGATCACCCCGACGTTCGATCCGCCTGCCGCGCAGCAGGACTCGAAGACGATCAACTGACGCCGTACCTGCACGCGATGGGTGTGCTGGTCTCGTCGAACATGCTCATCTCAGGAGAGGACCGATGACCGTCACCGCCCCCGTGCCCCGGCTCGTCGACCAGTTCGAACGCGGCCTCGACGCCCCGATCTGCCTGACGTGGGAGCTCACCTACGCGTGCAACCTGTCCTGCGTGCACTGCCTGTCCTCCTCGGGTAAGCGTGATCCGCGCGAGCTGACGACCCAGCAGTGCAAGGACATCATCGACGAGCTCGAGCGCATGCAGGTGTTCTACGTCAACATCGGCGGCGGCGAGCCGACCGTGCGCTCGGACTTCTGGGAGCTCGTCGACTACGCGACCGCCCACCACGTCGGGGTCAAGTTCTCCACCAACGGCGTACGCATCACCGAAGAGGTCGCCGCGAAGCTCGCGGCCAGCGACTACGTCGACGTGCAGATCTCCCTCGACGGTGCCACCGCCGAGGTCAACGACGCGGTTCGCGGCCCCGGCAGCTTCGCGATGGCCACCCGCGCGCTGGAGAACCTGCGCGCCGCGGGCTTCAAGGATGCGAAGATCTCCGTCGTCGTCACCCGCCACAACGTCGACCAGCTCGACGAATTCAAGGCCCTGGCCGACAGCTACGGCGCCACCCTGCGCATCACCCGGCTGCGCCCCTCGGGCCGCGGCGCCGATGTCTGGGACGAACTGCACCCCACCGCCGCGCAGCAGGTCCAGCTCTACGACTGGCTCGTCGCGCATGGCGAGCGCGTGCTCACCGGTGATTCGTTCTTCCACCTGTCCGGTCTCGGCGAGCCCGGCGCACTGGCTGGACTCAACCTCTGCGGCGCGGGCCGGGTGGTCTGCCTGATCGACCCGGTCGGCGACGTCTACGCCTGCCCGTTCGCCATCCACGACCAGTTCCTGGCCGGAAACATACTGACCGACAATGGGTTTGGGACTGGTTTCCAGAGCGTGTGGCAGAACTCCGAGCTGTTCCGCGAGCTCCGAGAGCCGCAGTCGGCCGGCGCGTGCGGCAGCTGCGGACACTACGACGCGTGCCGCGGTGGCTGCATGGCGGCGAAGTTCTTCACCGGTCTGCCGCTCGACGGTCCCGACCCCGAATGCGTGCAGGGCTACGGCGAACCCGCCCTGGCCGCCGACCGGAACAAGCCCAAGTCCAGCGTCGACCACTCCCGCAGCGGCGGCCGCACCTCCAAGGGTCCCGTTCCGCTCACCCTGCTCAGCGCCCCTCCGAAGAAGTTCTGCAACGAAAGTCCGGTATAGCCCATCATGGCCCGTGATACCTGGTTCGAAACCGTCGCCATCGCCCAGCAGCGCGCCAAGAAGCGCCTGCCGAAATCGGCGTACTCGTCGCTGATCTCCGCCAGTGAGAAGGGGGTGACGGTCGGCGCCAACGTCGAGTCCTTCTCCGAGCTCGGCTTCGCCCCCCACGTCATCGGTGCCACCGAAAAGCGTGACATGGCGACAACCGTGATGGGGCAGGACATTTCGCTGCCCGTCATCATCTCCCCGACGGGCGTGCAGGCGATCGATCCCGACGGCGAGGTGGCCGTGGCGCGCGCTGCCGCTGCCCGCGGAACCGCGATGGGTCTGTCGTCGTTCGCGAGCAAGCCCATGGAAGAGGTCACCGCGGTCAACGACAAGATCTTCTTCCAGATCTACTGGCTCGGCAGCCGCGACGAGATCCTCGCCCGGATGGAGCGGGCCCGCGCCGCCGGCGCCAAGGGCCTGATCTTGACCACCGACTGGAGTTTCGCGCACGGCCGCGACTGGGGCAGCCCGAAGATCCCGGAGCGGATGGATCTGAAGACGATGATCCGGATGTCCCCGGAGGTCGTCACCAAGCCCCGCTGGTTCTACAGCTTCGCCAAGCATCTGCGCCCGCCTGACCTGCGGGTTCCGAACCAGGGTCGACGCGGCGAGACCGGCCCGACGTTCTTCGAGGCCTACGGGCAGTGGATGGGCACTCCGCCGCCGACCTGGGAGGACGTGGCCTGGCTGCGCGAACAGTGGGGCGGCCCGTTCCTGCTCAAGGGCACCGTGCGTGTCGATGACGCCAAACGTGCTGTGGACGCTGGTGTTTCGGCCATCACGGTGTCCAATCACGGTGGCAACAACCTCGACGGCACTCCCGCGGCGATCCGCTGCCTCCCCGCGATCGCCGACGCCGTCGGCGACCAGGTCGAGGTTTTGCTGGACGGCGGCGTGCGGCGGGGCAGCGACGTCGTCAAGGCGGTTGCTCTGGGTGCCCGCGCCGTCATGATCGGGCGTGCCTACCTGTGGGGTCTGGCGGCCAACGGGCAGGCGGGTGTGGAGAACGTCCTCGACATCATGCGCGGCGGCATCGACTCCGCGCTGATGGGAATGGGGAAATCGTCGATCCACGATCTGACCCGCGACGACGTCCTGATTCCCGACGGCTTCACCCGCACGCTGGGGGTGTGACGGACGGGGCGCGAGGTGACGGGCTGACCGGCACGGGAAATCTCTTGCCACGCATGCGCCAACAACTGGCGCACGGCAGGTGAATTCGGCCTACCATGCTCGCGTGGCTTCACCCCACGAGCTCGGGAACTCGACGTCGAGACAGCTGCAGGATTGCGCGTCCGCGCTCATCGTTCCCGTCGGATCCACCGAGCAGCACGGACCTCATCTGCCGTTGGACACCGACACCCGCATCGCCACCGCCGTGGCTGACGCTCTCGTCAATCGCCTGACGGGTCAGTGGCTGGTTGCTCCCGCGATCGCCTACGGCGCCAGCGGTGAGCACGAGGGATTCGCCGGAACCATCTCCATTGGCACACCGGCTGTGTCAAAACTTCTGGTGGAATTCGCCCGTTCGGCGTGTCGGTGGGCCTCGCGGGTCGTGTTCGTCAACGGCCATGGTGGCAATGTCGCCGCGCTGCGCGAGGCGGTGTCGCTGCTGCGTTACGAGGCGCGCGACGTCGCATGGTGCTCGTGCGTCGCCCCCGGCGGCGACGCCCACGCCGGTCACACCGAAACGTCTGTATTGCTACATATTTCGCCCGGTGCGGTTCGTGAGAATCTGAGGGTTCCGGGTAATCAGGGGTCGCTGGCGGAGTTGATGCCGCAGATGCGCCGAGGGGGAGTCGCCGCCGTGAGTTCGCTGGGTATCCTCGGAGATCCGACGACGGCGACGGCGGCAGAAGGGGGCAGGATCTTTGCTGGGATGGTCGACACCGGGGTTGACCGGATCACCCGCTGGGCGCCTGACGGCCAGGGGATGTTGAGGTGACGGGACAGCGGTTGCCCGATGGTTTCGCCGTTCAAGTCGATCGACGTGTGCGCGTCCTCGGGGAGGGGGCAGCGCTTCTCGGCGGCTCGCCGACGCGCCTGCTGCGGTTGGCGCCCGCAGCCCAGACCATGCTCAACGGCGGGCGGCTCGAGGTGCACGACGCCGTCAGTGCGCAGCTGGCGCGCACCCTGCTCGACGCCATGGTCGCTCACCCGCGACCGCTGAGCGGACCGTCGCACCGCGACGTCACCGTGGTGATCCCGGTGCGCGACAACCCGTCCGGACTGGTCCGTCTGCTCGGCGCCGTGCGCGGGCTGAAGGTCGTGGTCGTCGACGACGGCTCCACGATTCCATTGCGCGACAACGATTTCTGCGATGTCCACGGCGATGTTCGCCTGCTCCGGTTGGAGCGCAATCGCGGTCCCGCTGCGGCGCGTAACGCCGGGCTCAAGGCGTGCGGCACCGACTTCGTGGCGTTCCTGGACTCCGACGTCGTGCCGCGGCGCGGCTGGCTGGAGGCACTGCTCGGGCATTTCTGTGACCCCGCGGTCGCTCTTGCCGCGCCGCGCATCGTCGCGCTGCAGCCCTCCGACAGCGTGGTGGCGCGCTACGAGGCGGTTCGGTCGTCTCTGGACCTCGGATTGCGGGAGGCGCCGGTGGTGCCGTTCGGCACCGTCTCCTACGTGCCCAGTGCCGCGATCATCTGCCGCCGGAGCGCGCTGCTCGACGTGGGTGGCTTCGACGAGACGTTGACCTCCGGCGAGGACGTCGACCTGTGCTGGCGACTCAACGAGGCCGGCGCCCGGTTGCGCTATGAACCGATCGCGCTGGTGGCCCACGACCACCGGGTCGAACTGCGAAAGTGGTTCGCGCGCAAGTCTTTCTACGGCGGATCGGCGGCGCCGCTGTCCATCCGGCACCCCGGGAAGACGGCGCCGCTGGTGATCTCGGGGTGGACGCTGGTGGTCTGGCTGCTGGTCGCCCTCGGATCGCGCCTCGGTTACCTGGGTTCGGTGGCGGTGGCGGTGTTCACCGGCCGCCGGCTCGCCAGGTCACTGGCGAGTGTGCGCACCGAACCGATGGAGGTCGCGGTCGTCGCCGCACACGGGCTGTGGTCGGCTGCGTTGCAGCTGGCCTCTGCGATCTGCCGGCACTACTGGCCGGTGGCCCTGGTGGCCGCCGTGTGCTCCCGGCGTTGCCGACAGGTGGTCCTGGTGGCCGCCGTCCTCGACGGCGTGTTCGACTGGGCCACCCGCAGCCACAGCGGCATCGACGACGACACCAAGCGGGTCGGCATCGTCACCTTCCTGCTGCTCAAGCGCCTCGACGACATCGCGTACGGCCTCGGCCTGTGGACCGGGGTGATCCGCGAACGCCACGCCGGGGCGCTCAAGCCGCAGATCAGAACCTGACGCCGCGTTGGCCGCCGCCGTGGATGATGTGCTGATCATCGGGGCCGGCAGCGCCGGTTCCGTTCTGGCGGAGCGACTCTCCGCCGACGAGAGTTGCTCGGTCACCGTCGTCGAGGCGGGTCCGTCGCCCGGCGATCCGCGGGTGCGTCGCCAGATCACCGATGCGCTACGGCTGCCGCTCGGCGAGGCCAGCGGGGTGGTGCGGCGGTACTCGGCCGTGCTCACCGAGGCGCCGCGCCGCATCGCCGAGATCATGCGGGGCGCCGTGGTGGGAGGGTCGGGCGCGGTCAACGGCGGGTATTTCTGCCGCGCGCTGCCATCCGACATCGACGGGTGGGCCTTGTCCGGATGGGCGTGGACTGACGTGCTGGGCCACTTCGTCGCGATCGAGCGGGACCTGGACTTCACCGGGGAACTGCACGGTGACAGCGGACCCATCACGGTGCGGCGGGTGGCCGAATTCGACGGGTGCACAGCCTCTTTCGTGCGATCGGCGCTCGACGCCGGATTTGCGCGGGTGGACGATCTGAACGGGTCGACGCCGCAGGCGCCGGTGCCGCCGGGGGTGGGCGCGGTGCCCCTGAACATCGATCGGGGTACCCGGGTCGGGCCGGGCGGCGCCTTCCTGGAGCCGGCGATGCAGCGGCCCAACCTCACGGTGCTCACCGACACCCGGGTGGTGCGCCTGCTCTTCGACGGAGGGCGCGCGGTCGGCGCCGAGTGCGTCGGGCCCGACGGACCCGTGGTGCTGCACGCCGACCGGGTGGTGGTCAGCGCGGGAGCGATCGGATCGGCGCACCTGTTGATGCTCTCGGGCATCGGACCCGCGTCGGCGTCGAGTCGACTCGGGGTGCCGGTGGTGGCCGATCTGCCGGTGGGGGTCGACACGGTCGACCACCCGGAGTGGGTGCTTCCCGTCAGCTGGCCCGCCACCCATGGACTACCTCCACTGGAGGCGGTGCTGACGACAGCCGAGGGTATCGAGATCCGGCCCTACACTGCGGGTTTCGGTGCCATGACGAGCGACCGGCGCGACGATCCGACCGACCAACCGCACCTGGGGGTAACGCTGATGCGACCGGCCTCCCGCGGTCGGGTCACGCTGGTGTCGGCCGACCCGCTCGTCGACCCGTTGATCGAGCAGCGCTACGACACGGCGCCCGCCGACGTGGAGCTGCTGGCGCAAGGGGCGGAGATCGCCGTCGAGATCGCCGGGGGCACAGTGCAATCGAGACCGTCGTGGGCGACGTCGCAGCACCTGTGCGGCACCGCCAGGATGGGGCGCGACGATGACCCGACGGCTGTCCTCGACAGTCGGTGCCGGGTGCTCGGTGTGGACGGCCTGTGGGTGGTCGACGGATCGATCCTGCCGGCCATCCCCAGCCGGGGGCCGCACGCGACGATCGTGATGGCCGCACACCGCGCGGCCGAGTTCATTTCCTGAACAGCTGCTTGCCGTCGCGGCCCGGTGCCCATGCCGCGACGAGAACTGCTGCAGCCAGGACGATTCCGGCGAGTGCCAGCATCGCGTGATCGGAGGCCTGCACGAACGCCGAGCGAGCCGCCTCGCGCAGCGCTTCACCCTGCGGGCCCATCCGATCGGAAAGGGACAGCGCGTAGGCCAGGGAGTCGGTGGCGGTGTCGCGCACCGGCGGCGGAAACGCGGACAGCTGCGGGGCCAACGAGGAGCGGTAGGTGGCGGCGAGGATCGATCCGGCCACGGCGATGCCGACCGCGGCGCCGAGTTCGCGCGTCGCGTCGTTGACCGCCGATGCCACGCCCTGCTTCTCGTCCGGGACGGCGTTCATGATGGCTGACGTCGTCGGGGCGGTGCAGAGTCCGACGCCGCTGGCGATGATCAACATCGGCCACATGACGTCCAGATACACCGCGTCCGCGTCGGCGAACCGCATGCAGTACAAGCCGGTGGCGATCAGCAGCAGCCCGACGGTGACCGTCCATCGGAAGCCGATCTTCGGCAGGACGAGGTGCACCGTCACGCTGAGCACCATCACCGGCACCACCAGGGGCGCGAGCGCGAACGCCGTGCCCAGCGCCGAGTAGCCCATGACCAGCTGCAGGAATTGCATGGCGAGGTAGAAGAACCCGAAGTTGGCCAGGAAGAGCATCGTGACGCCGATGGCGCCGGTGGCGAAATCGGGCCTGCCGAACAGTCGTACGTCGAGCAGGGGGTGGCGACGGCGCAACTGGACGACCGTGAAGGCGACCGCGAGCACGATGCCGCCGGCCAGCCCGGCGAGCACCAGCGGATCGGTCCAGCCGCGCATCGGCGCCTCGACGACTGCCACGACGAACATCGCGAGCGCAGTCCCGATCAGCGCGGCGCCCAGCCAGTCGATCGGCGTCGCCTCAGGATCGCGCGAGCTGCCGATCGTGGCGGCGAGCGCGAACACCAGCACCGCTTCCGCGGACAGCGCGATGAACACCGACTGCCACGGATTGTGTTGCAGCAGCAGGCCGGTACCGAGGAATCCGACGATCGCACCGGAGCCTGCGACCCCCGCCCAGATACCGATTGCCTTGTGGCGTTCGGATTTCGGGAACGCCGCGGTGAGCAGCGAGAGCGTTGCCGGCATCACGAACGCTGCGCCGACACCGGTGAGCGCCCGGGCGGCGATGAGCTGGGTGGGTGTGTCGAACACGATGGGGGCCGCCGACGCCACCCCGAAGATCACCAGTCCGACGAGCAGGGCGCCCCGGCGGCCGTAGCGGTCACCGAGAGCACCGGCTGGGAGCAGGAGGCAGGCCATCGCCAGCGTGTAGGCGTCGACGATCCACGTCAGCTGTGCCTGCGTCGCCGTCGTCTCGAGAGCGATGTCGGGCAGTGCGGCGTTGAGGGCGACCATCGAGGAGATCACCAGGAGCAGCGCCAGGCTGGCGACGGTGAGCAGCCAGCGCCGACCGCGCGGAGACAGTGCGGCGATCTCGGCGTCGATATCCTGATCGGACGACGTGCGGGTATCGGTCATGGATTCTCTCTCACCGGGATTTCGAGACTAACAGTCTCGGTGCAAGACCGATAGTCTCTATATCCGTCCCCTGTACCCGTCGACGAGAAAGGGCACACCATGACGGCCGGCGGTGGTGATCCGAGACCGGCCCGCTCGCGCGCGCGACTGCTGGAGGCCGCGACGACGTTGCTCCGCGCGGGCGGTCCGGGTGCGGTGACGATCGACGCGGTGACCCGGCACGCCAACGTCGCGCGCGCAACCCTCTACCGGCACTTCCCGAGCTCCAATGATCTTGTCGCAGCGGCATTCATGAGCCTCATCCCGCCGCCGCCGATGCCGCCGAAGGACGGCACGCTGCGGGATCGACTGATCGCCGTCGTGGGGGAGTGGGCCGACGCCATCGCCGACGCCCCGACCCTGCTGACAGCGATGGCGTGGCTGTCGCTGGGGCCCGATATCGCCGAAGTGCCGACCGCCGGCGGTGTCGTGGGCACGCTGCGGGAGCGGATCGCCGAGCAGTATTCGGCGCCGTTCGACGCGATCTTCGAGCACCCCGACGCGGTAGAGACTCTCGGACGCGTCGACAGGACGACCACGTTCGCTCTGCTGATTGGCCCGCTGGTGTTCGGTCGGATCAGCACACTGACTGAATTCGATTACCGCGCAACAGCTGTCGCGGCAGTGGACGGCTTCCTTGCGGTCAGCGCACGGAATAGCGGATCGGCAGGTGCTTGAGTCCGCCGACGAACGTGGTCGCGGCCAGTTCCGGCTCGCCGGCCAGCTCGATCGACTCCAGCCGGGGCACCAGCTCGGTGAACAGGCTGTTCATCTCCATGCGAGCCAGTGCGGCGCCGAGACAGAAGTGCACGCCGTAGCCGAACGACACGTGCCGGTTGGGGTCGCGGGAGATGTCGAAGCGGAACGGCTCGTCGAAGACCTCGTCGTCCCGATTGCCCGACACGTAGGCCAGATACACCGATTCACCCTTGGCGATCGGCACACCACGCACCTCGGTGTCCTCCGCGGCGGTCCGCATGAACTCCTTGACCGGGGTGGTCCAGCGGATCATCTCCTCGACCGCGGTCGGCATCAGGTCCATGTTGTCGCGCAGCCGGGCGAGCTCGTCGGGGTTCTCGATGAGCGCGAGCAGTCCGCCCGAGATGGCGTCCTTGGTGGTGTCGTGGCCGGCGCTGGCCACGATCACGTAGTAGGAGGCGGTGTCGATGTCGGAGAGGGGCTCGCCGTCGATGCGCCCGTTGGCGATCGCCGAGGCGAGGTCGTCGGTCGGGGTCTCCCGGCGGGACGCGGTCAGCGAGGAGAAATAGGTGAAGAAGTCGAGCAGCACGGCCATCTGCTCCTCGGGGCTGACGCCGCGCTTGTACTCGTCGTCGTCGCCGCCGAACATCTCCTGGGTCAGCGCATGCATGCGGCCGTAGTCCTCCTCGGGTAACCCGAGCAGCGACATGATCACGTACAGCGGAAACTGCACCGCGATGTCGGTGACGAAGTCGCATTCGCCGCCGCTGTCGCGCATCCGGTCGACATACCGCTTGGCCAGCTCGTCGACGCGCACCTTGAGGTCGCGCATCGCCTTGGGGCGGAACCAGTCTGCGCCGATCGAGCGCACCTTGCGGTGGTGCGGATCGTCCATGTGGATCAGCGTGCGCAGGCCGATGCCGGCTTCCATCTGCTGGGCCATGTAGTCGTCGGCGGCCGCGGTGGCCAGCAGGGGACGCGGCTCGGAGAGCCACAGGTCGTTGGCGCGCTCGATGGCCATGATGTCGGCGTGCTTGGTGATCGCCCAGAACGGCCGGTAGGGAGCGTTGTCGACCCACGCCACCGGCTCGTTGGCGCGCAGATGTTTCAGTGCCTCGTGCAGTCGGGCGTCGTCGGCGTACGCCGACGGGTCGGCCAGGACTTTCGCGGCATCGTCCATCGTGCGGGGCTCGCTCATTCGCATCTCCTCGAGGGGGCTACTTGACGCATGTCAATTTAGCAGTTCATGTGACGGGCGCCACCCTCGACTCTGCCAGAGCCCCGAGGAGTTGGTTGAACGCCTCGGTCATCGACGGATGTGTGTAGATCTCGTCGCGCAACTGCGTCGCGGTGATGCGGTGGCGGATCGCGAGCGCGACGGTGTTGATCACCTCGTGCGAGTCATGGCTGAGCAGTGCCGCACCCAGGATCTCGTCGGTGTCGGCGTCGACGACGACCTTCATCATCCCCTCGGGGTGTCCGACGATCCGCGCGCGCGGCACCGTGGCCATCTTCGCCACCGGCAGGGCGGCGACTTTCACGGTGCGGCCGTCGGCGCGGGCGGCGCGTTCGGTCAGGCCCACCCGGGCCAGCGGCGGCGTCATGAACAGCACGTAGGGCACCGCCACCCGATCGGCGGTGCTACGCCGGCCCGTCCCGGTCAGCTGGTCGAGCACCACGCGGTAGTCGTCGAGGGAGATGTAGGTGAACTGGGGCCCGCCGTTGACGTCGCCGACGGCGAAGACGTGGGGCTGGTTCGTGCGCAGGTGCTCGTCGACGACGACGGAGCCATCCGCGCGGGTCTCGACCCCGGCCCTGTCCAACTGCAGGCCTGCGGTGACGGGCCGGCGGCCCAGCGCGACGAGGATGCGCTCACCCTGGACCGACGCGGATGTCCCGTCGACCTCGTAGTGCACGGTTGCGCCGTCGACGGCCGTCAGGGTGGCCGATGTCACGATCCGGACGCCCGCGGCGGCCAGAAGGGCTGCGGCCATCGTCGCGACGTCGTCGTCCTCCTGGCCGAGGATGGCCGAATGACGTTCCAGCACAGTGACTTCCGCGCCGTAGCGGGCGTACATCGCGGCGAACTCCAGCCCCACGTAACCGCCGCCGAGAACCACGAGCTGCCGCGGAAGGTCCTCGGTCGTGAGCAGGTCGGTGCTCGTGACCATGCGATCGTTGCCGTGCAGGCCGGGGATGTCCGGCACGACGGGTTCCGATCCCGTGCCGATGACGATGTGCTCGCCGGTGACCGTGACCTCCCCGTCGGCGGTCTGCACCGTGACGGTGTGGGGGTCGGTGAACGCGGCGAATCCGGTGAGCACGTCGACGGTCGCCAGACTGTCCAGCATCGCGAAGTTCTTGGCGCGCAGATCGGCGGTCAGGTCGGCCGTCGCGCGCACCGCATGGGTGTAGATCCGCGGATCGGGCGGATCGCCTTCGGCGTGCTCTGCCTGGAACACCAGCGATTTGGTGGGCACGCAGCCGATGTTGATGCAGGTGCCGCCGTACATGGTCTCGGAGTGCTCGATCATCACGACGCGTCGACCCTGCGCACCGAGTGCGGCGGCCAGGGTCTTGGCCGCCTTGCCGAAGCCGATGGTGACAAGGTCTGCCTGCAGGTGCCGCGCCGTCATGCGGAGATCCTCTCCCGCAGACGGGCGGCGAGGAAGCCCGCGGCCGAAGTCACCGCGCGGCGGGCGGTACGGAGTTGCTCGACGTTGAGCTGGAACACGTGATGCATGCCCTGGTAGACCTCGAGCTGCACCGGTCCGCCCGCGGCGCGTACGGCGTCGGCATAGCGGACGGAGTCATCGAGCAGGATCTCGTCGGTGCCTACCTGGATCAACACGGGCGGCAGATCGCCCGATGCGCCGAACAGTGGCGAGGCCCGCGGATCGTCGGCGGGGACATCGCCGAGGTAGGCCGCAGCTGACTGGCGTAGATACTCCGGATCGAGCAGCGGATCCGAGATCGCGTTGGCCCAGACGCTGTCCCCACTCAGACCCGAATCCGTCCACGGCGAGAAGACCGCGGCGGCCGCCACGTCGATGCCTGCGTGCCGGACTGCCTCGGTGACCGTGGCCAGCGTGAGGCCGCCGCCCGCGGAGTCGCCGACGACGGCGACCGCGGGGTGGCTGCGGCGCAGCCGGCGGAGCGTCGCGACGGCCAGCTCGAGCGCCGTGGGCAGGGATGCCTCCGGCGCCAGCGGGTAGTCGAGGACGAACGCCGGCACCTTCGTGAGGGCAACAAGCTGGCTGACGAATCCCGCGTAGGCGTCGGCGCTGCCGAGGCCGTAGCCGCCGCCGTGCAGGAACAGCAGAGCGCCTTCGGAATTGGCGTCGGCAGGCCGCACCCAGATGCCGTGGCCGGGCACTCCGTCGGCCGGGGTGACGGCGACGCCGTCCGCCACCGGGGTCGCAGCGACGAACCGGTCGTACACCTCGCGCGGTTCGCCGGTCTCGGTGGACCAGAAGCGCGCGAAGGACATCCGGAGAGCGCGCCCGGGCGCGATGTCGTCGGGGTCGAGGGGAACAGGAAGCGTGCCGTCTCGCATTTGGTAAACAATAGTTACTATCCTGGCTAGGGGGCAATCATGGGATCACTCGACGGCAAGAAGGCGGTGGTCACCGGCGCGAGCCGCGGAATCGGAGCGGCGATCGCCCGGCGCCTGGCCGGTGACGGTGCTGCGGTCGCGCTCACCTACGAACGGTCGGCAGACGCGGCACAGGCTGTCGTCTCCGACATCACGCGCGACGGCGGACGCGCTGTCGCCGTGCGCATGTCGGCGGGGGAGACCGCGTCAGTCCGGCAGGCGGTGGACGATGCGGTCACAGCACTGGGCGGGCTCGACATCCTCGTCAACAACGCCGGCGTGCTTCGCGGTGGACCGATCGAGCAGTTGTCCGTCCGCGGGGTCATGGTCGCGACGCTGGCGGCACTGCCGCACCTCGGTGCGGGCGGTCGAATCATTTCCACGGGAAGCAATCTGGCCACCCGGGTCCCTGACCCAGGATCGGATGGACCCAGGGCCTCGCGCGCGATCTCGGACCCCGTGGTGTCACGGTGAACCTCGTGCACCCGGGATCCACCGACACCGACATGAACCCCGCCGACGGGCCGAATGCACAAGCGCGCGTGCAGAAGACGGCGCTGGGCCGATTCGGACGGCCCGAGGGGGTCGCCGCGATGGTGGCGTTCCTCGCCGGGCCCGACGCCGCGCAGATCACCGGGGCGGGATTCCTGGTCGACGGCGGCGCCAACGCCTGACGGCGCTATTCGCAGATCACGTCATACGAGGGCACCGGCCACCTGACCCATCAGCGTCGCGAACGGCATGTCGAGTGCGGCGTAGACGGCGGCAGCCCGCGGATCGGCGTTGTCGCCCATGATCTCGACCATCATGGTGGCGTAGTCGGACACCTCGATACCCAGCGTCGTCAGCCGTGCCAGACCCGCCTCGCGTTTGTGGGTGGAGAACGTGCCGCACGCGTCCAGCGCGATCACCGACTGAAAGCCCCTGTCCCGGGCGGAGATCGCGGGCAGTGAGGTGCAGACTTCGAAGGACAGGCCCGCGATCACGAGGTGATCGCGCGCGGTCCGCTCCACGAGCGCGACGAATCTCTCGTCGTCCCAGGCATTCACGGTGGACCGGTCCAGGATCTCCTGCCCATCGAGCGCATCGCGGAGCTCCGGGATGGTCGGTCCCCACATGCTGTCGCGGGCGGTCGTGACGGCCACGATCGGGAGGTCGAGGGCCTGCGCGGCGCGGGCCAGGCCCACCACGTTGTGTTTGAGCTCGTTGACGTCGATATCGCGCACGCCCGTGAACAGGCCGACCTGATGGTCGATCAGCAGGACGGCGGTGTTGGTCTGCGTGAAGGGTGTACGACGGGTGTCGGGCACGGCGGCCTCCTGCTAAAATAGTAACTATTAATGACTATCAGTGATAATTACTACTTCGGGTCCACGACGGTGTCAAGCGCTGATATCTGGTTCATAATGAGATCAGTTGCTAGTCAGCGTCTTTGGCGTCGCGCTGATGCTCGACGACCTTCGCGAAATCACGCATGAAACGGTCGAACTCCTTCGCGCCGAGATGCTCGGCATGCCGGTCCATGATGTCGGCCATGATTGCCGTCGCGGCCGCCATCTGCCGACGACCCCGCTCGGTCGGGACGATCAATTTGGCCCGGCGGTCGGCGGGGTCGGGCTCGCGTTCCACATAGCCCAGTCGCTGGAGATCGTCGACGATCACACCCACCACCTGCTTGAGCTGACCGGAGCGGCGAGCGAGGTCGGTGGCCCGGACACCCTCGTCCCGCAGATAGGCCAACACGACGCCGTGCCGCGGGGCGATGTCGTCGAATCCCTTGTCGTGCAGCCGGCGGAACAGTTCGCCCTGGGTCGCGAACAGCAGGCGGCCCGCCATCACGCCGAGATCGGCCTCCCGGCGGCCGTCCTTCGTCACGCGGCGCACTTTACCGGCGCCAGTAGGCTCGCGACTGTGCGATGGACGCGGCTGCCGGCCTGCCTGACAGCCTTCCTGGCGACGATGATGCTGGTGGCCGGCTGCGTCCGCAGCGACGGACAGCCCGCCGCGGCGCCGCAGCCCACCGATCCCGCCCTCGTGCAGACCTCGTCGGGCACTCTGCGCGGCGTCGTCGCGCCGGATCATCGGCTCTTCGCCGATGTGCCCTACGCCGCCCCGCCCGTCGGCCCGTTGCGATTCGCCGATCCGCAGCCGCCGGCGCCGTGGCAGGGGGTGCGCGACGCCACGGCATTCGGTCCGCGGTGCATGCAGAGCCTCGGCGGCGACCTCGAGCTGGGCCGGCAGACCGCCGAAGACTGTTTGAGCCTCAACGTCTGGACCCCCGCGCGGCAGACGTCGCAGCCGCGTGCGGTGATGGTGTGGATTCACGGCGGCGCATTCGTCAACGGCAGCGGACGCATCTACGACGCGCACCGGCTCGCATCGCGCGGCGACATCGTCGTCGTCACCCTCAACTACCGGCTCGGTGCCCTCGGCTTCCTCGCCCACCCGGCACTCGGCCCGCCGGGGCAGGTCGGCAACTACGGGCTGGCCGACCAGCAGGCAGCGCTGCGGTGGGTCCGCGACAACATCGCCGCCTTCGGCGGTGACCCCGACCGCGTTACCGTCGCGGGGGAGTCCGCCGGCGGAATGTCGGTCTGCGATCACCTCGTCGCGCCCGGCTCGCGGGGCCTGTTCTCCGCGGCGATCATCCAGAGCGGGCCGTGCCAGGCGCAGGCGACGCTCCCCGTCGGCCAGGAGCGCTCGCTGGCCTACGCCGCCGATACGGGCTGCGCCGATCCGGCCGCCGCGGCCCAGTGCCTGAGGTCGCTTCCCGCCGACAAGCTGCGGGAGCCGGTGTGGCTCTACGGCATCGGCGATGACCAGCTCAGCGGACCGGTCACCGGCTCGGCCGCGCTTCCCGTGGACCCCGTACGGGTGATCGGCGGCCCCGACGCGCAGCGGGTCCCGGTGCTGATCGGCACCACCCGCGACGAGTTCACCCTGTTCGTCGGCATGCAGTACCTACGTGATGGGGTGCGTTACGGCCCGCAGGATTACCCGCGGCTGCTGACCGGCGCGTTCGGGCCCAACGCCCGCGCGGTCGAGGAGCGTTACCCGCTCTCGGCCTACCCGGACGTCCCGCTCGCCTATTCCGCAGCCGTCACCGACGGCGTCTTCTCCTGTCTCGGTGACCGGATGGCCCGCGCGATCCGCGACGAGCCCGTCTACTTCTACGAGTTCGACGACCGCGGGGCGCCGGCGCCGGAACCGCTCAAGACCCTGCCGTTCCCCGTCGGCGCGAGCCACTCCCTGGAACTGCGCTACCTGTTCGACGTGGGGCCCGCGCTACCGCTCGACCCCGCACAGCAGAAGCTCGCCGACCAGATGATCGACTACTGGGCCTCGTTCGTGAAGACGGCCTCGCCGAACACCGACGGCCAACCCCGGTGGGACGCATTCGGTGACGGTAACCGGGTGATGTCGCTGCAGCCCGACGGCAGCCGCATGTCCGGCGACTTCCGCGCCGTCCATCAGTGCGACTTCTGGGACAGCCTCGCCTGACTAGGCGGGCGTCACCCAGCAGGTGATGTCGGCGTGGACGACCTCGGTGCCGTTGTCGTCGACGACGCTCACCGGGATCACGAGTTCCGCGCCCTCGGTGATCTGGGTGAAGTCCGGCGGTTCCAATCGCGCCGTCGCCCGCAGTGACGTCGTCGCCTTCTGCAGGTAGGCGACGTTCATCGACTTGGGAATCCAGCGGTGCGTCGTCGGCACCGTCGCCTCCATCAGCATCCCCATTGCGGCCTCGGCCGCATTGCAGGATGCGATCGCGTGCACCGTGCCGAGGTGGTTGTAGAGGTAGAACCACTTGGGGACCGACACCTCGGCCACGCCGGGCTCCATGCGTCGGACATGAGGGAGGATCGATGCGAAGTACGGCACTCTGGCCATCGCGGCCAGTGAGAAAATCCTGGAACCGCCGGGCACACGATCGAGTCGCTGCCATGCGCGATAGGTCGCAGAAGTGGTCATCACGAAAACCTTACTCGCCGGTAAGTTCGGTCTGACCAGGGATTTGGAGCACGCGCCGATCTGAGGCATACTGTTCGGGTTGCCTTGAGCCGGGTTCGCCTGGCCTTGGCATGCGACTGGCGCCCCTTGCGGGGCGCGTCCGGTCCCACCAGGTTTACGGGCGACACACCCGACCGCGTGGACCGGTGAACCACAGACAGGTAAACAGCGGCGGCACAGCCAGGCCCTTTCGAGGGCCCGTTAGTAGTGAGGTAGGAGAAGCGTGGCGGGACAAAAGATCCGCATCAGGCTCAAGGCCTACGACCATGAGGCCATCGATGCCTCGGCGCGCAAGATCGTCGAGACGGTCACCCGGACGGGCGCGAGTGTGGTCGGCCCGGTGCCGCTGCCGACCGAGAAGAACGTGTACTGCGTCATTCGGTCCCCGCACAAGTACAAGGACTCGCGGGAGCACTTCGAGATGCGCACCCACAAGCGGTTGATCGACATCCTCGACCCCACGCCGAAGACGGTCGACGCGCTCATGCGTATCGACCTGCCGGCCAGCGTCGACGTCAACATCCAGTAAAGGAATTCCAGAGCAATGGCTAGACAAGGCATTCTGGGCACCAAGCTGGGCATGACGCAGGTGTTCGACGAGAACAACAAGGTCGTGCCGGTAACGGTCGTCAAGGCCGGGCCCAACGTCGTGACGCGCATCCGCACCCCGGAGCGCGACGGCTACAGCGCCGTGCAGCTCGCCTACGGCGAGATCAGCCCCCGCAAGGTCACCAAGCCGGTGACCGGTCAGTTCGCCGCCGCGGGCGTCAACCCGCGCCGGCACCTCGCCGAGCTGCGGCTCGAGGACGAGGCCGCGGCCGCCGAGTACGAGGTGGGCCAGGAACTGACCGCCGAGATCTTCGCCGACGGCGCGTACGTCGACGTGACCGGCACCAGCAAGGGCAAGGGCTTCGCGGGCACCATGAAGCGCCACGGCTTCAAGGGCCAAGGTGCGTCTCACGGCGCGCAGGCCGTGCACCGTCGGCCGGGCTCGATCGGTGGCTGTGCCACCCCGGGCCGTGTGTTCAAGGGCACGCGCATGTCGGGCCGCATGGGTAGCGACCGCGTGACCACGCAGAACCTGAAGGTGCACAAGGTGGACGCCGAGAACGGCGTGCTGCTGATCAAAGGTGCCGTCCCCGGGCGTAACGGTGGACTGGTCGTTGTCCGCAGCGCAATCAAGCGAGGCGAGAAGGCATGACACTCAAAATTGATGTTCAGACTCCGGCCGGCAAGAAGGACGGCTCGATCGAGCTGCCCGCAGAGCTGTTCGACGTCGAGCCCAACATCGCGCTGATGCACCAGGTGGTGACGGCGCAGCTCGCCGCCAAGCGCCAGGGCACCCACGCGACCAAGACGCGCGGACAGGTCTCCGGCGGCGGCAAGAAGCCGTACCGCCAGAAGGGCACCGGTCGCGCCCGCCAGGGTTCGACCCGTGCGCCGCAGTTCACCGGTGGCGGTGTCGTGCACGGCCCGCAGCCGCGCGACTACAGCCAGCGCACCCCGAAGAAGATGATCGCGGCTGCTCTGCGCAGCGCGCTGTCGGACCGGGCGCGCAACGACCGGATCCACGCGATCACCGAGATCGTCGAAGGCCAGGCGCCGTCGACCAAGAGCGCGAAGTCGTTCCTGGCGACACTGACCGATCGCAAGCAGGTCCTGGTCGTGATCGGCCGCACTGACGAGACCAGTGCGCTGAGCGTGCGCAATCTGCCTGGCGTGCATGTGATCTCGCCGGATCAGCTGAACACCTACGACGTGCTCAAGGCCGACGACGTGGTCTTCAGCGTCGAGGCGCTCAACGCCTACATCGCAGGCGCGACGAAGAAGACTGAGGAGGTGTCGGCCTGATGGCTAACGTGACCGATCCCCGCGACATCATCCTGTCCCCGGTGATCTCGGAGAAGTCCTACGGGCTCATCGAGGACAACGTGTACACGTTCGTCGTGCACCCGGACTCGAACAAGACGCAGATCAAGATCGCCATCGAGAAGATCTTCAACGTCAAGGTCTCCTCGGTGAACACGGCCAACCGGCAGGGCAAGCGCAAGCGCACCCGCACCGGCTTCGGCAAGCGCAAGGACACCAAGCGCGCGATCGTGACGCTCGCCGCGGGCAGCAAGCCCATCGACCTGTTCGGAGCGCCGGCCTAGCCGGCAGGGAGAACTAGAGAATCATGGCAATTCGCAAGTACAAGCCGACGACCCCCGGTCGCCGCGGGTCGAGCGTCTCCGACTTCGCCGAGATCACGCGTGACCATCCGGAGAAGTCGCTGGTTCGTCCGCTGCACGGCAAGGGCGGTCGCAACGCACACGGTCGTATCACCACTCGCCACAAGGGTGGTGGCCACAAGCGCGCCTACCGCGTCATCGACTTCCGTCGCCACGACAAGGACGGCGTCAACGCCAAGGTCGCCCACATCGAGTACGACCCGAACCGCACGGCCAACATCGCGCTGCTGCACTACCTGGACGGCGAGAAGCGCTACATCATCGCGCCGCAGGGTCTGAAGCAGGGTGCCGTCATCGAGTCGGGCGCCAACGCCGACATCAAGCCCGGCAACAACCTGCCGCTGCGCAACATCCCCGCCGGCACCGTGATCCACGCTGTGGAGCTGCGGCCCGGCGGCGGCGCGAAGCTCGCCCGCTCGGCCGGTGTCAGCATCCAGCTGCTCGGCAAGGAAGGCACCTACGCCTCGCTGCGTATGCCCAGCGGTGAGATCCGCCGCGTCGACGTGCGCTGCCGCGCCACCGTCGGCGAGGTCGGCAACGCCGAGCAGGCCAACATCAACTGGGGCAAGGCCGGCCGTATGCGCTGGAAGGGTAAGCGCCCCACCGTCCGTGGTGTCGTGATGAACCCGGTCGACCACCCGCACGGCGGTGGTGAAGGCAAGACCTCCGGCGGCCGCCACCCGGTCAGCCCGTGGGGCAAGCCCGAAGGCCGCACCCGCAAGCCGAACAAGGCGAGCGACAAGCTCATCGTCCGTCGCCGGCGCACCGGCAAGAATAAGCGCTAGGGAGTAAAGCGATGCCACGCAGCCTGAAGAAGGGCCCGTTCGTCGACGACCATCTGCTCAAGAAGGTCGACGTGCAGAACGAGAAGAACACCAAGCAGGTCATCAAGACCTGGTCGCGCCGGTCCACCATCATCCCGGACTTCATCGGCCACACCTTCGCCGTCCACGACGGTCGCAAGCACGTGCCGGTGTTCGTCACCGAGTCGATGGTCGGGCACAAGCTGGGCGAATTCGCCCCCACCCGCACCTTCAAGGGTCACATCAAGGATGACCGGAAGGCCAAGAGGCGCTAATCATGACTACAGCCATCGAATATCCGTCCGCGTCGGCGAAGGCGCGCTTCGTGCGCGTCTCGGCCACCAAGGCCCGCCGCGTCATCGACCTGGTCCGCGGGAAGAGCGTCGAGGAGGCCCTCGACATCCTCCGCTGGGCGCCGCAGGCCGCCAGCGAGCCGGTCGCCAAGGTGATCGCGAGCGCTGCCGCCAACGCGCAGAACAACGACGGGCTCGACCCGAGCACGCTGGTGGTCGCGGCCATCATGGCCGACGAGGGACCGACGGCCAAGCGCATCCGGCCGCGCGCGCAGGGTCGTGCGTACCGGATCCGGAAGCGCACCAGCCACATCACCGTGATCGTGGAGAGCCGGCCGGCCAAGAACGCAGGCAGGCAGGGTGCGTCCGCAGCACGCGCCCGCCGCGCGCAGGCCAGCAAGGCCGCCAGCAACAAGGGAGGCTCGGAGTAGTGGGTCAGAAGATCAATCCGCACGGTTTCCGTCTCGGCATCACCACCGAGTGGAAGTCGCGGTGGTTCGCCGACAAGCAGTACGCGGACTACATCAAGGAAGATGTCGCGATCCGCAAGCTGCTGGCCACGGGCCTGGAGCGCGCCGGCATCGCCGACGTCGAGATCGAGCGCACGCGTGACCGCGTGCGGGTCGACATCCACACCGCGCGCCCCGGCATCGTCATCGGCCGCCGCGGCACCGAGGCCGACCGCATCCGCGCCGACCTGGAGAAGCTCACCAAGAAGCAGGTGCAGCTGAACATCCTCGAGGTCAAGAACCCCGAGTCGGTGGCGCAGCTGGTCGCCCAGGGTGTGGCCGAGCAGCTGAGCAACCGCGTGGCGTTCCGCCGTGCGATGCGCAAGGCGATCCAGTCGGCGATGCGCCAGCCCAACGTCAAGGGCATCCGGGTGCAGTGCTCGGGCCGCCTGGGTGGCGCCGAGATGAGCCGCTCGGAGTTCTACCGCGAAGGTCGCGTCCCGCTGCACACGCTGCGCGCGGACATCGACTACGGCCTCTACGAGGCGAAGACCACCTTCGGCCGGATCGGCGTGAAGGTCTGGATCTACAAGGGCGACATCGTCGGTGGCAAGCGTGAGCTGACCGCCGCCGCACCGTCCGCGGACCGCCCGCGTCGCGAGCGTCCGTCGGGTACCCGTCCGCGCCGCAGCGGCGCGTCGGGCACCACGGCGACGAGCACCGACGCCGGCCGGGCCGCCACCGAGAGCCCGGCAGAAGCACCCGCAGCCGTGGAAGCGACCGCGGGCGCACCTGCCCCGGAAAGCACGGAGAGCTAGTCATGCTGATTCCCCGCAAGGTCAAGCACCGCAAGCAGCACCACCCGCGGCAGCGCGGCGTCGCCAGCGGCGGCACCACCGTCAGCTTCGGTGACTACGGCATCCAGGCCCTGGAGCACGCCTACATCACCAACCGGCAGATCGAGTCCGCTCGTATCGCCATCAACCGGCACATCAAGCGTGGCGGCAAGGTGTGGATCAACATCTTCCCCGACCGTCCGCTGACCAAGAAGCCCGCCGAGACCCGCATGGGTTCCGGTAAGGGTTCGCCGGAGTGGTGGGTGGCCAACGTCAAGCCGGGCCGCGTGCTGTTCGAGCTGAGCTACCCCGACGAGAAGATCGCCCGGGACGCTCTGACCCGCGCCATCCACAAGCTGCCGATCAAGGCTCGCATCGTCACCAGAGAGGAGACCTTCTGATGGCTGTAGGAGTATCGACAGGAGAGCTTCGTGAGCTCACCGACGACGAACTGACCGACAAGCTGCGCGAGTCGAAGGAAGAGCTGTTCAACCTGCGCTTCCAGATGGCGACCGGCCAGCTTGCCAACAACCGCCGGCTGCGTGTCGTCCGGCAGGAGATCGCACGGGTGTACACCGTGCTGCGCGAACGTGAGTTGGGTCTGGCCGCCGGACCCGGAGGTGAGGATTCCTGATGGCAGAAACGAAGGGTGACAAGCACACCCCTCGCACCGAAGAGCCGCGCGGTCGTCGCAAGACCGCCATCGGTTACGTGGTGTCGGACAAGATGCAGAAGACCATCGTGGTCGAGCTCGAGTCCCGCAAGTCGCACCCGTTGTACGGCAAGATCATTCGCACCACGACCAAGGTCAAGGCGCACGACGAGAACGGTGATGCCGGTGTCGGCGACCGCGTCTCGCTGATGGAGACCCGGCCGACGTCGGCGACCAAGCGCTGGCGCCTCGTCGAGGTCCTCGAAAAGGCCAAGTAACGCAAAGCGGCACGACCTGTCAAAACCCCCGCACGCCATCAGGCGGCGGGGGTTTTGCCTGCTGGGGCACTTCGCTGGGTGTACTCTCCGGCGCTATGGCCTCGGAATTCAACGGCAAGATCGAACTCGACATCCGGGATTCCGAACCCGATTGGGCTCCGTACGCGGCGCCGGTCGCTCAGCCGGAGGCACCCAATGTCCTCTACCTCGTCTGGGACGACACCGGCATCGCCACGTGGGACTGCTTCGGCGGGCTGGTGAACATGCCCGCGATGAGCCGCATCGCCGAACGGGGAGTGCGGCTCAGTCAATTTCACACCACCGCGCTGTGCAGCCCGACGCGCGCTTCGCTGCTGACCGGTCGCAACGCCACGACGGTGGGAATGGCCACCATCGAGGAGTTCACCGACGGTTTCCCCAACTGCAACGGTCGAATCCCGTTCGACACCGCGCTGCTTCCCGAGGTGCTCGCCGAGAACGGCTACAACACCTACTGCGTCGGCAAGTGGCACCTCACCCCGCTCGAAGAATCCAATCTCGCGTCGACCAAACGTCATTGGCCGTTGGGCCGGGGGTTCGAACGGTTCTACGGGTTCATGGGCGGGGAGACCGACCAGTGGTATCCCGAGCTGGTCTACGACAATCATCCGGTCCCGCCGCCGGCGACGCCGGAAGACGGCTACCACCTGTCGAAAGACCTGGCCGACAAGACGATCGAGTTCATCAGGGACGCGAAGGTGATCGCCCCGGACAAGCCGTGGTTCACCTACCTGTGTCCGGGCGCCGGGCATGCGCCACACCACGTGTTCGCCGAATGGGCAGACCGTTACGCCGGTGCGTTCGACATGGGCTACGAGCGCTACCGCGAGATCGTGCTGGAGAACCAGAAGAGACTCGGCATCGTGCCACCCGACACCGAACTCTCGCCGATGAACCCGTATTCGGACGTGACGGGCCCGAACGGTGAGGCGTGGCCGGCGCAGGACACCGTGCGGCCGTGGGACGACCTCGACGACGACGAGAAGCGGTTGTTCAGCCGGATGGCCGAGGTGTTCGCCGGCTTCCTGTCCTACACCGACGACCAGATCGGGCGCGTCCTCGATTATCTCGAGGAATCGGGCCAGTTGGACAACACGATCGTCGTCGTGATCTCCGACAACGGCGCCAGCGGTGAAGGCGGACCCAACGGATCGGTCAACGAGGTCAAGTTCTTCAACGGTTACATCGACTCCGTCGAGGAGAGCCTCAAGCACTTCGACGATCTGGGCGGGCCGCAGACCTACAACCATTACCCGATCGGCTGGGCGATGGCGTTCAATACCCCGTACAAGCTCTACAAGCGCTACGCCTCCCATGAGGGCGGGATCGCCGACACCGCGATCGTGTCCTGGCCCAAAGGTATTGCCGCGCACGGGGAGGTGCGGGACAACTACGTCAACGTCTCCGACATCACGCCCACCGTCTACGACCTGCTCGACATCACCCCGCCCGCGATCGTGCGCGGGGTGCCGCAGAAACCACTCGATGGCGTGAGTTTCAAGGTGGCACTGGAGAATCCGCACGCTCCCACGGGCAAGGAGACCCAGTTCTACACGATGCTGGGCACGCGCGGCGTCTGGCACAAGGGCTGGTTCGCCAACACGGTGCACGCCGCGTCGCCGGCCGGATGGTCACACTTCGACGCCGACCGCTGGGAGCTCTTCCACATCGAGGCCGACCGCAGCCAGTGCCGGGACCTGGCCGCAGAACACCCCGAGAAGCTCTCGGAGATGGTCGATCTGTGGTTTGCCGAGGCGGCGAAATACAACGGGCTGCCGCTGAGCGATCTGAACATGATCGAGACCATGACGCGGTGGCGACCGTACATCGCCGGTGAACGAGAGTCCTATGTCTACTATCCCGGGACCGCCGACGTCGGGATGGGTGCCGTCGTGGAGCTGCGTGGCCGCTCGTTCGCGGTGATGGCGGAGGTGACCGTCGGGGCAGACGGAGCTGCCGGTGTCGTCGTCAAACACGGTGGCGCACACGGCGGTTACGTGATGTACGTCCAGGGCGGCCGGCTGCACTTCAGCTACAACTTCCTCGGCGAGCAGGAGCAGACCCTGTCGTCAGCCGATCCGCTGACACCCGGGCAGCACGTCCTGGGATTCGCGTTCACCCGGACCGGGACCGCTGAAGGCAGCCACACCCCCGTCGGCGACGCAGCGCTCTACGTCGACGACACCCAGGTGGGCGACTACGGCGACATGCACGTGCACCCGGGCACCTTCGGTCTGGCCGCCGCCAGTTTGAGTGTCGGGGCCAACACCGGCTCACCGGTGACGCGCGCGTACGACGCGCCGTTCCCCTTCACCGGCGGCACCATCGCCCAGGTGAAGATCGACGTGTCCGGCGCGCCGTACACCGACCTCGAGCGTGACTTCGCGCGGGCGTTCAACAGGGACTGACCGCCCCGCCTGACCAGCGATTTGGTGCATTCGCCGAGCTCACCTAGTATGTAGGGGTTGCCTAGGGCAGACCTCGGTTATCTCGCGGGTTCACTCGCGCCAGAGAAAACCCTGCGTGCTCTTTAGGTGACACAGACCGCGCACGTCAGGGTCGGTAATCCTGCGTGCATACGAAAACCCAGGTCGAGGAGATCGAGTGATTCAGCAGGAATCGCGGCTCAAGGTCGCCGACAACACGGGCGCCAAGGAGATCTTGTGCATCCGCGTTCTCGGTGGCTCGTCGCGGCGCTACGCAGGCATCGGTGATGTCATCGTGGCCACCGTCAAAGACGCCATCCCCGGCGGCAACGTCAAGCGCGGCGACGTCGTCAAGGCCGTCGTCGTGCGCACCGTCAAGGAGCGCCGCCGCGCCGACGGCAGCTACATCAAGTTCGACGAGAACGCCGCCGTCATCATCAAGGCCGACAACGACCCGCGCGGCACGCGCATCTTCGGGCCGGTCGGTCGCGAACTGCGCGAGAAGAAGTTCATGAAGATCGTTTCGCTCGCCCCGGAGGTGTTGTGATGAAGGTTCGCAAGGGCGACACGGTGCTCGTCATCTCGGGCAAGGACAAGGGCGCCAAGGGCAAGGTCCTCGTGGCCTACCCCGAGCGCAACAAGGTCCTGGTCGAGGGCGTGAACCGGATCAAGAAGCACACCGCGCAGTCCGCCAACGAGCGGGGCGCCTCCTCCGGCGGCATCGTCACCCAGGAAGCCGCGATCGCGGTGTCCAACGTGATGCTGCTCGATTCCGACGGCAAGCCGACCCGCGTCGGCTACCGCATCGATGACGAGACCGGCAAGAAGGTCCGCATCGCCAAGACCAACGGCAAGGACATCTGAGCGAGATGACCACTGTAGAGAACGCAGAGAAGACCCTGCCCCGCCTGAAGCAGCGCTACCGCGAAGAGATCCGCGAGGCGCTGCAGAAGGAATTCGGCTACGCCAACGTGATGCAGATCCCGGGCGTGGTCAAGGTCGTCGTCAACATGGGTGTCGGTGACGCCGCCCGCGACGCCAAGCTGATCAACGGCGCGGTCAACGACCTCGCGCTGATCACGGGCCAGAAGCCCGAGATCCGCCGGGCCCGCAAGTCCATCGCCCAGTTCAAGCTGCGCGAGGGTATGCCCATCGGCGCCCGCGTCACGCTGCGCGGCGACCGCATGTGGGAGTTCCTGGACCGGCTCATCTCGATCTCGCTGCCCCGTATCCGCGACTTCCGCGGACTCAACGGCAAGCAGTTCGACGGCACCGGCAACTACACCTTCGGGTTGACCGAGCAGTCGGTGTTCCACGAGATCGACGTGGACAGCATCGACCGCCCGCGCGGCATGGACATCACCGTCGTCACCACGGCGACCAACGACGACGAAGGTCGGGCGCTGCTGCGTGCGCTGGGCTTCCCGTTCAAGGAGAACTGAGCAATGGCAAAGAAGGCTCTGGTCAACAAGGCCAACAAGAAGCCCAAGTTCAAGGTGCGGGGCTACACGCGCTGCAACCGTTGCGGTCGCCCGCACGCGGTGTTCCGCAAGTTCGGCCTGTGCCGCATCTGCCTTCGCGAGATGGCGCACGCCGGCGAACTGCCCGGCGTCCAGAAGTCCAGCTGGTAACCCCAGACCCAACCAGAACATGTTGCGGCAGGCCCCGCTTGAGTCATTCAAGAGGGGAACCGCCGCGAGAAAGGTGAACCGGCTGTCATGACCATGACGGATCCGATCGCAGACTTCCTGACACGTCTGCGCAACGCCAACTCGGCGTACCACGATGAAGTGACCCTGCCGCACAGCAAGATCAAGGCGAACATCGCCGAGATCCTGAAGTCCGAGGGGTACATCAGCGACTACCGCACCGAGGACGCCCGCGTGGGCAAGTCCCTCGTCGTGCAGCTCAAGTACGGGCCCAGCCGGGAACGCAGCATCGCCGGCCTGCGCCGGGTGAGCAAGCCCGGTCTGCGCGTGTACGCCAAGTCCACCAACCTGCCGCGCGTGCTCGGTGGGCTCGGTGTGGCCATCATTTCCACGTCGTCCGGTCTGAGGACCGATCGCCAGGCCTCCCGCGAGGGCGTCGGCGGCGAAGTCCTCGCCTACGTGTGGTGAGGGAGGACTAGTCACATGTCTCGCATTGGAAAGCAGCCGGTCCCGGTTCCCGCCGGTGTCGACGTCACCATCAACGGACGCAACGTCGAGGTCAAGGGCCCCAAGGGCACCCTGACCCTGGACGTGGCCGAGCCGATCGAGGTGTCACGCGGCGACGACGGCGCCATCGTGGTGACCCGGCCCAACGACGAGCGGCGCAACCGCTCGCTGCACGGACTGTCCCGCACGCTGATCGCCAACCTGGTGACCGGCGTGACGCAGGGCTACACCACCAAGATGGAGATCTTCGGCGTCGGTTACCGCGTGGTGGCCAAGGGCAGCGACCTCGAGTTCGCCCTGGGCTACAGCCACCCGGTGCTGATCAACGCGCCCGAAGGCGTGACCTTCGCGGTCGAGACGCCCACGAAGTTCTCGATCTCCGGCATCGACAAGCAGGCCGTCGGCCAGATCGCGGCGAACATCCGTCGCCTCCGTAAGAGCGATCCCTACAAGGGCAAGGGCATCCGCTACGAAGGTGAGCAGATCCGCCGCAAGGTCGGAAAGACAGGTAAGTAGTAGATGGCTACCAACACCAAAACCCCAGCAGCGACCGGGCACACCCCGGTTGGCAAGAACGTGTCCCAGATCCGCCGTACGGCGCGTACGCGCCGGCATGCGCGGCTGCGCAAGAAGGTCGCCGGCACCGCCGAGCGGCCGCGCCTGGTGATCAACCGCTCGTCGCGGCACATCCATGTGCAGCTGGTCGACGACGCCCAGGGCGTCACGCTGGCGGCGGCCTCCTCCATCGAGGCCGACGTGCGTGCTCTCGAGGGTGACAAGAAGGCGGCCAGCACTCGGGTGGGCCAGCTGATCGCCGAGCGCGCCAAGGCCGCCGGCATCGATCAGGTCGTGTTCGACCGCGGTGGCAACACCTATGGCGGACGGATCGCGGCACTGGCCGACGCGGCGCGCGAAGGCGGGTTGAAGTTCTGATGACGTACAACGAGAGGACTGCATGATGGCCGAGCAGGCTGGCGCCGGTTCGGCGCAGGACAATCGCGGCGGCGGCCGTGACGGTGGCCGGGGCCGCCGCGATGATCGCGGTGGCCGGGGCGGACGCGACGACCGCGAGAAGAGCCAGTACCTGGAGCGCGTCGTCGCGATCAACCGCGTCTCGAAGGTCGTCAAGGGTGGTCGCCGGTTCAGCTTCACCGCGCTGGTGATCGTCGGCGACGGCAAGGGCATGGTGGGCGTCGGCTACGGCAAGGCCAAAGAGGTGCCTGCCGCGATCGCCAAGGGTGTCGAGGAAGCACGCAAGAACTTCTTCCGCGTCCCGCTGATCGGCGGCACCGTGACCCATCCCGTGCAGGGTGAGGCTGCGGCCGGTGTCGTGATGCTGCGTCCGGCCAGCCCCGGTACCGGTGTCATCGCCGGTGGCGCGTGCCGCGCGGTGCTGGAATGCGCCGGCGTGCACGACGTGCTGGCCAAGTCGCTGGGCAGCGACAATGCGATCAACGTGGTGCACGCGACCGTCGCCGCGCTGAAGCTGTTGCAGCGCCCCGAAGAGGTCGCGGCCCGCCGCGGCCTGCCGATCGAAGATGTGGCGCCCGCCGGCATGCTCCGGGCTCGTCGTGAGGCCGAGGCTGCAGCTGCAGGCGCCGCGCGTGAGGGAACGGCTTAAGAACATGGCAGAACTCAAGATCACCCAGGTGCGCAGCACCATCGGTTCGCGCTGGAAGCAGCGGGAAACCCTGCGCACCCTCGGGTTGCGCAAGATCCGCCAGTCCGTGGTGCGCGAGGATAACGCGCAGACACGCGGACTGATCAAGACCGTGCACCACCTCGTCACGGTGGAGGAGGTTTAACCCATGGCTCCGATCAAGCTGCACGACCTGCGGCCGGCTCCCGGGGAGAAGACGCCGAAGACCCGCGTGGGTCGCGGTGAAGGCTCGAAGGGCAAGACCGCGGGCCGCGGCACCAAGGGCACCGGCGCTCGCAAGAACGTCCCGGTGGGCTTCGAGGGCGGCCAGATGCCGATCCACATGCGCCTGCCGAAGCTCAAGGGCTTCCGTAACCGCTTCCGTACCGAGTACGGCGTGGTCAACGTCGGCGACATCGCCAAGGCGTTCCCCGACGGCGGCACCATCGGTGTCGACGAGCTGGTGGCCAAGGGCCTGGTCCGCAAGAACGTTCTGGTGAAGGTTCTCGGCGACGGCAAGCTGTCGGCCAAGGTCGACGTCACCGCCCACAAGTTCAGCGGCAGCGCCCGCGAGGCGATCACCGCCGCCGGCGGCAGCGCGACCGAACTGTAAGGCGATACACAGCCAATGACCCCCGCTCCGGCGGGGGTTTTTGGTTGGTGGACGGTAACGTCGTGGCGGCCAGGGGCGATGGAGTCACCGACGGGGAGACCAAAGGAGCAGCTCGACAATGAATCACCGGCGCGTAGTCGCGGCGATCGTCGCCGGCGGGATCGCCCTCGGCATGGCGGCACCCGCTGCGGCCCAGACCACCGACGAGGCGTTCACCGCCGCGGTGACCAAGCTGGGCATCCCGTTCGCGCCCAACACCGACCTGCCCGCGGTGGGCAAGCAGGTGTGCGAGCTGCTGACCTCGAGCCTGGCAGCCAACAGCGTGAACCCGGTGCCCGCGGTGCGCGGAGTGGTCAGCCAACTGTCCAGCCGGGGCCTCGATCGCGGCCAGGCCGGCAGCCTGCTGAAGTTGTCGGTGCAGGCGTACTGCCCGCAGCAGGCCCGCTTCGTCGGGCGCTGAGCGTCGCGCCGGGCGTCGGTACGCTCGGACCCATGGCTTCTGTGCTTTCCGGCGTTCCCGGGTTCGACGACGTCCGCGAGTTGGTTCGTAAGGTCGACACCGCCCGTCACCAAGGGGTGCCCGACGGCGCCATCCTGGAGATCGATCTGCAGCAGGCGCCGCCGGAGACGGCCGGGTTCGACCCCATCGCGATGGTGTCGGGCATCCTCGGCTCGAGTCGCCCCCTCCTACTGCGCGAAACCGTCGCCGCGATCCACCGCGCCGCCGAGGATCCGCGCGTCTCCGGTCTGATCGCGCGCGTCCAGATCGACGCCGCCCCACCGGGACCCGTACAGGAGCTGCGCGCGGCGATCGCGGCCTTCACCGAACGCAAGCCGTCGCTGGCGTGGGCGGAAACCTACCCGGGCACGCTGTCGTATTACCTGGCGTCGGCGTTCGGCGAGGTGTGGATGCAGCCGTCGGGGACCGTCGGGCTGGTCGGTTTCGCGACCAGTGCGCTGTTCCTGCGTGACGCGCTGGACAAGCTCGGCGTGGAGGCGCAGTTCACCGCGCGCGGTGAATACAAGTCCGCGGCAAACCTTTTCACCCAGGACGGGTACACCGAGGCGCACCGCGAGGCCGACACCGCTCTGGTCAACAGCCTGCGCGCGCAGGTGTGGGAGGCGGTCGCGGCATCGCGGGGCATCGACACCGACGCCCTCGACGACCTGGCCGACCGGGCGCCGCTGCTGCGCGATGACGCGGTGACCGCGAAGCTGGTGGACCGCATCGGGTTCCGTGACGAGGCGTACACCCGCATCGCCGAGATGGCCGGTGCGCCGGCCGAGGACAGCGAGGCCGCGCCCCGGCTGTTCCTGTCCCGCTACGCTCGCACCAACCGGCCCTCGATGCCGACCCCGCCGCTGCCGGGCCGGAGCCGGCGCGGAATCGCCGTGGTGACTTTGGCCGGGCCGATCGTCAGCGGCAAGGGTCGTCCGGTCTCGCCGCTGGGCGGTGCGAGCGCCGGCGGCGACACCATCGCCGCCGCGCTGCGTCAAGCCGGCGCCGACGACGACGTGGCGGCGGTCGTGCTGCGCGTGGACAGCCCCGGGGGCTCGGTCACCGGGTCGGAGACCATCTGGCGTGAGGTGGTTCGGCTGCGTGAGCAGGGCAAGCCGGTCGTGGCCTCGATGGGCGCGGTGGCGGCCTCGGGCGGCTACTACGTGTCGATGGCTGCTGACGCGATCGTCGCCAACGCCGCGACGATCACCGGCTCGATCGGGGTCGTGACCGGCAAGTTGGTGGCCCGTGAGCTCAAGGACCGGCTCGGCGTCGGGTCCGGCACCGTCCGCACCAACGCCAACGCCGACGCGTGGTCGAGCAACGCGCCCTTCACCGATGAGCAGCAGGCGCACGTGGAAGCCGAGGCCGACCTGTTCTACACCGATTTCGTGCACCGCGTCGCCGATGGGCGTGGCATGACCCCCGAAGCGGTGGACGCGGTGGCCCGCGGCCGGGTGTGGACGGGCGCCGACGCGCTCGAGCGTGGTCTTGTCGACGAGCTCGGCGGTCTACGCACGGCGATCACCCGGGCCAAGGCTCTGGCCGGTATCGCCGAGGGCGCCAAGGTCCCCGTCACGCAGCTGCCGGGATCGTCACTGCGGGACATGTTGCGGCCCAAGGCATCTTCACAGCCCGCGGCGGCGTCGCTGCCGGAGCTGTTCAGTGCGGTGGCCATGCGCTCGCTGACCGAGGTGGTCGACCAGTCTCAGCGGTCGCTGACCGGCGTCAACGTGCTGTGGCTGGGGGCGTCTCGCTACTGAGTTCTGCGCTCACGTAGATGATCTCGCCGAGCGGATCGCCGGCGTCACCCACCGCGGGCAGCGCTCTGCCGTACCGGGCGAACAACTCGTCGCGCGGTGCCGCGGTGACGTGCCAGCCCGCCGACTGCAGGTAGTCCGGGACCGGGGTCCGCGGACCGGTGTACACCAGCGAGGGCATGTCGATGTCGAGACCGTGTTCGCGCAGCGCCGCCGAGGCCGCACGGGCCTTCTCCTCGTCGAGGTCCACGATGCCGGGCACGTATTCGGTGGTGATCGTGCTGCCTGGCGCCGACAACGACGTGATGCGGTCGAAGAGCTGGTCCTGCGCCTCGGGCGGCAGATAGATCAGCAGGCCTTCGGCCAGCCACGCGGTGCGGACGCCTGTGTCGAAACCGTTGTCGCGCAGGATCTTCGGCCAGTCGTCGCGCAGGTCGACGGCGATCGCGCGCCTCTGTGCCGTGGGTTCGGCGTCGAGTGCGGCCAGCGTCGAGGACTTGAACGCGATCACCTCGGGCTGGTCGAGCTCGAACACGGTGGTCTGTGCGGGCCAGGGGAGCCGGTAGGCGCGGGCGTCGAGACCGGAGGCGAGGATCACCACCTGGCGGATGCCCTTGTCGGTCGCCGCGAGCACGCAGTCGTCGAAGAACTTGGTACGGACCGCCATCCCGTCGATCATCGCCTCGGCCCGTGCCGGGTCCAGTGCGCTCGCGGCTGCCATGTCCAGCCGGCCCTCGACCATCGCGGAGAAGAACTCGACGCCGACCGCGCGTACCAGCGGAGCGGCGAACGGATCGTCGATCAGGGGGTCGGGCGCGGCGCTGGCCATCGCCCGGCCGGCGGCGACCAGCGTCGCCGTCGTCCCCACGCTCGAGGCGAGATCCCACGAGTCCCGGTCCTGTCTGCCGCTGCGTGTCACCGGCGTTCCTGGCGTCGCGCCGTCAGATACCCGGAGTCTCCGAGCATGGCGAGCAGGTTGTCGGTGGGCGGGGTGAAGCCGTGGGCGGCATACGCGTCGGCGTTCGCCAGCACCGAAATCTGCCAGCCGGCTCGGGCCAGATGATCGCCCGCCGGTGTGCGCTCGCCGACGTAGAGCAGTTCGGAGAGATCGATGGTGCTGCCCCGTCGGCGACTCCGCTCGGTGAACTCCTTGGCCCACTCCGCGGTCATCGCGCCGGTGTCCATGTGTTCGGTGGCCAGCACGCTGCCCGGCGCGGACAGCTCGCCGATGTTGTCGAGCAGCCGGTCCTGCGCGTCGGGTGGTAGATAGATCAGCAGACCCTCGGCGATCCACGCGCTCGGCTGGGTCGCATCGAAACCGTTGTCCCGCAACGCCTGCGGCCAGTCGTCGCGCAGGTCGACACCGATGGCGACGCGTTGTGCAGACGGTGTCACCCCGGCGTCGGAGAGAACGCGGGTCTTGAACTCGACGACCTGCGGCTGGTCGAGTTCGAACACCGTCGTGCCGGCCGGCCATGCCAGCCGGTAGGCCCGGGTGTCCAGACCGGAGGCCAGGATCACGATCTGGCGCACGCCGGCCGCGGCAGCGTCTGTGAGCGCATCGTCGAAGAACCGCGTCCGGACGGCGATGTATTCGCGGGCACCGTCGAGTGCTTCGGCGTCACCGCGAGACATCGCGGTGAATTCGGGCATGCCGACGGCGTCGACGAGCAGCTGGGCATACGGGTCGTCGATCAACGGCTCGGGACCGCGGGAGGCGGCCGCGCGCGACGCCGCCACCGATGTCGCGGTCGCGCCGACGCTCGTCGCGAGGTCCCAGCTGTCACCGTCGGTGCGGCTCACGATTTCACCGCCGTCAGTGCCAGCGAGTTCTTCAGCGTCTCGAACGCCTCCCCGCTGCCGAACGTGCGCCCGTAGGCGGCGAACACGTCGGGGCGAGTCCGGGTGCTGACCGCCCAGCCCAGTCCGGCGAGGTAGTCGGCCGGGGGAGTGCGCTCACCCGGATAGAAGAGGTCCCCGAGGTCGGGGATCTTGCCGTCCTTGTCGTGCGCCTTCCACTGTTCCCGCAGCGCCCGGGAACGCTGCCCCAGCGATGCGCCTGCGTCGGGGTGGTATTCGGTGGCCAGACGGCTGCCCGGTGCCGACAGGTCGGTGATCGCGTCGAACAGCCGGTCCTGTGCCTCGGGTGGGAGGTAGACGAGCAGACCTTCAGCGGTCCACGCCGTCGGCTCCGACGGGTCGAAGCCGTGGTCGCGTAGCGCCGCGGGCCAGTCGTCGCGCAGGTCGACGGCGACCGCGCGCCGGTCGGCAGACGGGCGGGCCCCGATCGCCGCCAACGTGGCGTCCTTGAACTCGAGAACCTGCGGCTGGTCGATCTCGAACACGACCGCGCCGTCGGGCCAGTCCAGCCGGTAGGCGCGCGAGTCCAGACCGGAGGCCAGGATCACGGCCTGCCGGATGCCGGCGGCCGCCGCGTCGGTGAAGAAGTCGTCGAAGAACTTCGTCCGCACGGCCATCACGTCGGTCATCACCTGGGCGACCCCGGAATGGTCGCCGTCGGCCAACTCGACCTCGCCGTCGACGAGTTTGGTGAAGAAGTCGATACCCACCGCCCGTACCAGCGGAGCGGCGAACGGATCGTCGATCAGCGGATCGGGTTCCCGGCTGGCGACGGCGCGGGCGGCCGCGACCATGGTCGCGGTGGCGCCGACGCTCGACGCCAGGTCCCACTGATCATTGTCAGTCCTCGCGCCGGTCCTCGCGCCGCTCGCCATCCCGGCCGTCCTACTTCTCGGCGCTGACGTAGGAGACGTCGACGAAACCCTGATCCGCGTCGATGGGAGTCAGCCCGTGCTTGCGCAGCAGGTCGTTGGCCGGGGTTCCGTGCGCAGTCCAGCCGTGAGCGGTGAGGTACTCGGCGACGTCGGCGCGCTCACCGAAGAACACCAGATCGGAGAATTCCAGGTCGAAGCCGTGTTCGCGCCACTGATCGGTGGAGGCCTGCATGCGCTCACGCATCTCCTCCTGATCGGCCTGCTGCTGCGAGGGCACCGCCTCGACGGCCACCCGGCTGCCCGGCGCGCTCAGCTCGCTGATCTGATCCAGCAGCCGGTCCTGCGCGTCGGGCGGCAGATAGCCCATCAGTCCCTCGGCGATCCACGCGGTGGGGCGGCCCGCGTCGAAGCCTGCCTCGGCCAGCGCCCGCGGCCAGTCCTGACGCAGATCGATCGCGACGGTCCTCAGATCGGCGGTGGGCTCCGCGCCGAGTCCGGCCAGTGTCTGCCGTTTGAACGCGATCACGTCCGGCTGGTCGATCTCGAAGACCACCATGTCGGCCGGCCAGTTCAAGCGGTATCCGCGGGCGTCGAGGCCGGAGGCCAGGATGACGGCCTGGCGGACTCCGGCGGCCGCCGCGGCAGTGAAGAAGTCGTCGAAGAACTTGGTGCGGCCGGCCATCATGTCGGCGAAGTTGGTGACACCGACGGGGTTCGGGCCCTCGACGTCGAGATCATCGGCGGTCAGCTCGCCGGTGGCGAGTTTGGTGAAGAAGTCGACGCCCACGGCGCGCACCAGGGGCTCGGCGAACGGATCGTTGATCACGGGCTCGCCGGCGCGGCTGGCCACGGCTCGGGCGGCGGCGACCATCGTCGCGGTCGCTCCCACGCTGGACGCCAAGTCCCAGGTGTCGTTGTCGGTGCGTGCCACGGAGGCCTCCTCTGTCGTCGGGAACGAGGTCGTCTGATTTAGCTAGTTCGGTTAACGAAGTTCTGTCAGCACTGTATTCCCCGAAACTGAGAGGATCCGTCGGGTCCACGAGGGGCTGTCAGATTCGGGGCAACCAAGATGCAACTGTTAGTCTCGTAGACTGTTCCAACGCGTGACCTGCGCAGGCCGTTTCGCCTGCCCGGGACAGTCGCGCACAAGACTTAACCGACGCTGGGTCACGCCAGCCACATGAGCACGCCACGAACCACAGCTGGCCGTGCAGGAGGAAAGAGTGCTCTCGGCTTTCATCTCATCACTGCGGACAGCTGATCTGAGGCGAAAGATCCTGTTCACGCTGGGCGTCGTGATCCTCTATCGGGTGGGTGCCACGGTCCCGTCTCCCGGGGTGAACTACCCGAACGTGCAGCAGTGCATCGCGCAGGTCAGTGGCGGCGACTCCGCACAGATCTACTCCCTGATCAACCTGTTCTCCGGCGGCGCACTCCTGCAGCTGTCGGTGTTCGCCGTCGGCGTCATGCCGTACATCACGGCGAGCATCATTGTGCAGCTGCTCGGCGTGGTGATCCCACGCTTCGAACAGCTGCGCAAAGAAGGCCAGGCGGGCCAGGCCAAGCTCACCCAGTACACCCGCTACCTCGCGATCGCGCTGGCGATCCTGCAGTCCACCTCGATCGTCGCGCTGGCCGCCAACGGCGGGCTGCTGCAGGGCTGCACCCTCGACATCATCGTCGGCCAGAGCGAGGGCATGAACCTGTTCCGCCTGGTCATCATCGTGCTGGTGATGACGGCCGGTTCCGCGCTGGTGATGTGGATGGGCGAACTGGTCACCGAGCGTGGCGTCGGCAACGGCATGTCGCTGCTGATCTTCGCCGGCATCGCCGCCCGTATCCCCAGCGAGGGCAAGACCATCCTCGACAGCCGTGGCGGCATGGTCTTCACCCTCGTCTGCGTCGCCGCGCTGATCATCATCGTCGGCGTCGTGTTCGTCGAGCAGGGCCAGCGCCGAATCCCGGTGCAGTACGCCAAGCGCATGGTCGGCCGCAAGATGTACGGCGGCACGTCGACCTACCTGCCGCTGAAGGTGAACCAGGCGGGCGTCATCCCGGTGATCTTCGCGTCGTCGCTGATCTACATCCCGCACCTGATCACCCAGCTGATCCAGAGCGCCAGCGACAACCCCGGCAACGGCTGGTGGCAGACATTCGTCGCCGACTACCTGACCAACCCGGCTGATCCGGTCTACATCGCCCTGTACTTCGGCCTGATCGTGTTCTTCACCTACTTCTACGTCTCGGTCACGTTCAACCCCGACGAACGTGCCGACGAGATGAAGAAGTACGGCGGCTTCATCCCGGGCATCCGGCCGGGCAAGCCGACCGCGGACTATCTGCGGTTCGTGCTCTCCCGCATCACGCTGCCCGGCTCGATCTACCTGGGTGTCATCGCGGTGCTGCCGAACCTTTTCCTGGAGATCGGCAACACCGGGTCGGTACAGAACCTGCCGTTCGGCGGTACCGCCGTGCTGATCGCGATCGGCGTCGCCCTGGACACCATCAAGCAAATCGAAAGCCAGCTCATGCAGCGCAACTACGAAGGGTTCCTGAAGTGAGAATCGTGTTGTTGGGACCGCCCGGCGCGGGCAAGGGAACCCAGGCTCAGAAGCTGGCCGACAAGCTCGGCGTCCCGCACGTGTCCACCGGCGACCTGTTCCGGTACAACATCAGCAACAACACCGAGCTCGGTGTGGAAGCCAAGAAGTACCTCGACGCCGGCGACCTCGTTCCGGCCTCTCTGACCAATGCGCTGGTCGACGACCGGCTCGACGACGAGGACGCCCAGGCCGGCTTCATCCTCGACGGGTATCCGCGCTCCGTGGAGCAGGCCGAGGCCCTGGACCAGATGCTCGCCAAGCGCAACCTCTCGCTGGACGCCGTCGTCGAGTTCAAGGTGCCCGAAGAGGAACTGGTGTCCCGCCTGCAGGGCCGCGGCCGCGCCGACGACACCGAAGACGTGATCCGCAACCGCTTCAAGGTGTACCGCGAGGAGACCGCCCCGCTACTCGACCACTACAGCGACTCGCTGACCACCGTCGACGCGGTCGGTGACCTCGACGAGGTGTTCGCCCGCGCGCTGAAGGCGCTCGGCCGCTAGACATGGTGTCGCTACCCGGGCTGCGCAGCCGCAAAGTCGTTCCCCAGCGGACCGCGGGGGAACTCGACGCGATGGCAGCTGCCGGCGCGCTGGTGGCGGCGGCGCTGCGGGCGGTCCGCGAGGCGGCCGCACCCGGGATGTCGACGCTCGACCTGGACCGCGTCGCCGAAGCGGTGATCCGCGACGGAGGCGGAGTGCCGTCCTTCCTGGGCTACCACGGGTTCCCGGCCACGATCTGCTCGTCGGTCAACGACCGTGTGGTGCACGGCATCCCGTCGGCGACGGAGACGCTGGCCGCCGGTGACCTGGTGTCGATCGACTGCGGCGCGATCCTCGACGGCTGGCACGGCGACTCCGCGTTCACCTTCGGGATCGGCGACCTCATCGAGGCGGACGCGAACCTCTCCGCCGCGACCCGCGAGTCGATGGAGGCCGGGATCGCCGCGATGGTGCCGGGAAATCGGCTCACCGACGTCTCGCACGCCATCGAAGCCGGCACCCGGGCCGCCGAGAAGCGCTACGACCGGCGCTTCGGCATCGTCGCCGGCTACGGCGGCCACGGCATCGGCCGCGAGATGCACATGGACCCGTTCCTGCCCAACGAGGGCGCTCCCGGGCGTGGGCCCCACCTGGCGCCGGGTTCGGTGCTCGCGATCGAACCGATGCTCACGCTGGGAACGGCCAAGACGCGCATCCTCGACGACGAGTGGACCGTGGTCACCACGGACGGTTCCCGGGCCGCACACTGGGAGCACACCGTTGCGGTCACCGACGACGGTCCGAGAATTCTCACTCTCTGACATTCGTGCGCGAGTGAACCGGAACGCCGCCGACACCGTGTAGTACACGGAGGTTGGGAATGGACGATCCGGAGGCCGCCATGATGCGCGTGCTCTACGACGAACACGGCGATGCGCTGTGGCGCTATGCGCTGCGATTGACCGGTGACCGGGCGCGCGCCGAAGACGTGGTGCAGGAGACGCTGCTGAAGGCGTGGCGACACCCGTCGGTCACCGCCGATGCCGAGCGCTCCGCGCGGGCCTGGCTGTTCACCGTCGCGCGCAACATGATCATTGACGAGCGGCGCAGCGCCCGGTTCCGCAACGAGGCCGCCGGACCGGTACCCGATGAGGTCGCCGATCGTGCGTCGTCTGACGAGGTGGACACCGCGCTGAATCGCATCCTGCTCGGCACCGCGCTGGCCCAGCTGACCGAGGAACACCGCGCCGTCGTCCGGCGCGCCTACTACCAGGGCTGGACAACCGCGCAGATCTCCGCCGACCTCGGTATCGCCGAAGGCACGGTGAAATCCCGGCTGCACTACGCCATGCGGGCCCTGAGATTGGGACTCCAGGAGATGGGAGTGACCCGATGATCGACCACGACGACCGCTACGTGACCTGGGACGCCGCGTACGTGCTGGGCTCGCTCAGCAGCGACGAGCGCCTCGAGTACGAGGCCCACCTGGCCCGCTGCGCCGAGTGCCGCGATGCCGTGGCCGAACTGTCCGGCATGCCAGGCCTGCTCGGCCTGCTCACCGACGACGACCTCGCCGCGCTCGAAGAAGAGCAGCCCGATCCGCCGCTGCGCCCCGAGGTGCTCGACTCCGTGCTGGCCAAGGTGCGGTGGCGTCGGCGCCGCAGCCGGTGGGTCACCTCCGCCGTCGTCGGGTTGGCCGCCGCGGTGCTGGCGGTGGGAATCCTGCTGGTGGCCCGGCCCGCGATCGTCGGTCTCGGCTCCACCCCCGACACCCAGAACACCGCGCAGATGGTCGACATGATCAAAATGGCTCCGACGCCGATCAACGCCAGCATCGCGCTGACCGATTTCGGCTGGGGCACCCGCATCGACATGTCCTGCTCCTACGGCGAGTGGGGCGACAACACCGCGCCGCCCAAGGATCTCGGGATGGTCGTCATCGCCCGCGACGGCACCCGGTCCCAGATCGCGACGTGGCTGGGGATTCCCGGGGCCACCGCGCTGCCCAGCGGCACGACCCCGATGCAGCGCGACGACATCGCCGCGGTCCAGATGGTGTCGATGACCGACGGAAAGGTGCTGCTGGAGAAGCAGCTGTGATGCGGTAAGAAGAGGCGTGCCCCGTGACCCGATCGCTGCCGCCCGCGCCAACTGGGAGGCCTCGGGGTGGGGCGAGGTCGCCGACGGCATGGTCGCGGTGACGTCGGTGATGCGTGCCCACCAGATTCTGCTGGCTCGCGTCGAGGCTGCGCTGCGGCCCTACGACCTGAGCTTCTCGCGCTTCGAGCTGCTGCGGCTGCTGGCGTTCAGCCGGACCGGGGCGCTGCCGATCACCAAGGCCTCCGACCGGTTGCAGGTGCACGTCACCAGCGTCACGCATGCGATCCGCCGGCTGGAGGCCGATGGTCTGGTGGAGCGCGTCCCGCATCCCACCGACGGGCGCACCACCCTGGTGCGGCTCACCGATCTCGGTCGCTCCACGGTCGAGGACGCCACCGTCACGTTGAACACCGAGGTGTTCGCCGATCTCGGTATCACCGGCGAGCAGTCACGGGCGCTGGCGTCGGCGATCGAGACGTTGCGCCGCGGGGCCGGCGATTTCTAACGGCTGGGCAGCGGGATCGTCGCGGTGACCGTGGTGCCCGCGCCGGGGCGGGACCGGATGTTGAGCCGGCCACCGACGATCTCGGCGCGTTCGGCCATCGACAGCAGCCCGTAGCCGCCCATCTCGTCGCTACCGAGCGGGCGCTCCAGGGTGTCGAAACCGACGCCGTCGTCGGCGATCTCGAGCCGGGCCGTCTGCTCGTCGATCCCGAACGTCAGCCGAGCCACCGTCGCCCGCGCGTGTTTGACGACGTTCTGCAGGCACTCCTGGGCGATCCGGTAGAGCGCGAGCTCGATGTGGTCGGGCAACCGGGTGTCGGCGAGATCGGTGTCGATCGCGATCTGCGGGATGGATCTGGCGAGGCTGGCCAGCCCGCCGGACAGCCCCAGGTCGTCGAGCACCGGCGGGCGCAGACCGCTGATGGCGGCGCGCGCCTCCTGCAGCGTCAGGTCCGCAAGCTCGCGAGCACGGTCCAGCTGTTCGGTCAGCGCGGCGCGGTCGTCGGGGGAGCGGGCGGCCTGCGCGGCCGCGTCGAGCCGGTAGGACAGCGTGACCAGCCGCTGCGAGATGCCGTCGTGGATGTCGCCGGCCAGCCGGCGCCGCTCGATCTCCTGGGCCTCGATGACCTGCTCGACGAAGTTCTCGTGGGCACGTTCGCGGGCCACCAGCTGGCGGTGCAACCGGGCCTGGTGCATGGCCCCGGCGATGAGCCGGCCGATCACCAACAGAAGCTCGACGTCGCGGTCCCCGAACTCGCGCTCGGCCACGGTGTGCACGTTGAGAACGCCGACCAGCCCGCCGGGGGTCGACTCCATCGGCACCGACACCATCGAGGTGAAATCGCGTCCGCGCAACGACTGGAACGGCAGATAGCGGGGGTCCGACTCTTTGTCCCGGCGGATGATCACCGGTTCCAGGTGGCTGGCCACCCAGCCCGAGATGCCTTGTCCCAGAGGCAGTCTGATCTTTCCGACCTCGCTGTCGAACGGGGGCGTGGCGCCGGCCAGCGTCAGCGATCGCTCGGTGTCGTCGAGCACGTGGACGAAGCAGACGTCGCTGTCGGTGGCTGCGGTGATCATCCGGGCCGCTGCGGCTGCCAGAGGTTCCACACCGGGCCCGCGCGAGGCCGCCTGGATCAGTTCGCGCAGCAGCGCGAGTTCCCGGTCGGCGGTCAGGACCGGCCGCGCGCTCACTGGTAGATGCCTTCGCGCAGCGCGGTGGCGACCGCACCGGTGCGGTCGCTGACCCCGAGCTTGCGGTAGAGCGAGCTGAGGTGGGTCTTCACGGTTTCGTCGCCGATCACCAGCTTGGCCGCGATGGCCCGGTTGGACAGGCCGTTGACCACCAGCGCCAGGATCTCGCTCTCGCGCTGGGTGAGACCGTGGCGCGCACCGGGCCAGAATTCGTCGCGCTGCAGGCGGGCGGCGGTGTCCACCGCGCGCGCCGCCATCACCGGATCGATCGCCGTCGCCCCGGTGTGCACGAACTCGAGCTGGCGCACCAACTCCTCGCTGCTGATGCTCTTGAGAAGGTAGCCGGCCGCCCCGACGCGCAACGCCTGGAACAGGTACTGCTCGTCGTCGTAGACCGACAGCATCACCACCCGCCGGCCCGGGTCGCGTTCGCGAAGCCGCTGGCACAGATCCAGGCCGCTGGACCCCTGCATGCGGACGTCGCACAGCACGATGTCGGGGTCCAGCTCGGCGATCACGTCCCAGGCCTTCTCCGCCCCGACTGCCTGCCCCACGACGGTGACCCTGCTGGCGAACGCCGTGAGCATCGCCTTGAGACCCTCGATGACCATCTCGTGGTCGTCGACCAGCACTATTCGTACCGGTTCGGTGCGCTCCGGCGGGCTGGGCATGGCCCTCACCTTAGAGGCGGAAGCCGGAATCCCCGACGAATCCCCCTAATGGGGGAGGCGGCCACGATGTGACCTGGGCCACCATTGCGAGCATGGAGACCTCACACCAGAAAGCATGGCGAGCCGGTCGGTTCTGGTGGGACTCGGCCGGTCCCGGCGGCAGCGTGACCCCGACCCTTCAGCCGTCTCTGCAGGCGGTGATCTTCGACCTCGACGCGATCGCCGACATCGACTGCGCCGGCCACCGCCTCGCATTCAACGCGGCGTTCGCCGAACTCGGCCTGGGCATCACCTGGTCCGAGGCCAGGTATCGGCAGCTGCTGGCGCTGAGCGACGAGCGCCGCCGGGTCGCAGCCGAACTGCGCAAGAGGGGCATCAGCTCCGAGTGCGACGTGCTCGCCGAACTCCTGGTGAACGACATCTGTGCGCGCAAGAACCGGATCCTCGCCGAGACGATCCTCGACGCGGACATCACCGCGCGCGACGGCCTGGCCGATCTCATCACCGAGGCCTACGCGGCCGGCATCAGCGTCGCCGTCGTCAGCTCCGGCTCGCATTCCTGGGTGGCGCCGCTGGTCCGGCAGCTCGTCGGCGACGGCGTGGTGACCGCGATCGTCACCGCCGAGGACGTGCCGGGCGCGGATCTGTTCAGGGCAGCGTTGGCGGAACTGGGTGTGTCGGCCCGATGTTCTCTGGCGTTCGCGGGGTCGCCGGCGAGCTGTAAATCCGCGACGGGCACCGGGATGGCGACGATCCCGGTCAGCTCCGAGGGCGCGGGCGCGCTGCACCGGGTCGCCGAGTGCCGGCAGGCCCACGACTCCTGGCGCGACACTCATCCCACCCCGACCGCTGCCTAGCGGCACGGGGAGACGTCGGGATTTATCCTGGCGCGGGTGAGCACGACCCGATCACGCAATGCCTCGAAGACGCGCGCCGACATCCTGGCCGCGGCGCGAGCGCGGTTCGGCTCCGAGGGATACCAGGCCACCACGATGCGCGCGGTGGCTGCTGACGTCGGCGTCGACCCGGCGTTGATCAACCGGTACTTCGGCAGCAAGCAGGAATTGTTCGCCGAGGCGGCCGATTTCACGCTCGATCTCCCCGATCTCACGGCGGTTCCCCCCGAGGAGATCGCCGATGTCCTGCTGTCCCGGTTCTTCACGATCTGGGAGTACGACAGCACGTTCCTCGCGCTGCTGCGGGCGGCGATGACGAGTGAGTCCGCCGTCGACGCGATGCGGCGGGTGTTCGCCACCCAGGTCGGCCCGGCGCTGGCGGTGATCACCCCCGACCATCCCGCTCAGCGGGCCGGCATGATGGGCGCGTTCGTGATCGGCCTTGCCACCACCCGCTACGTGATGGCCAACCCCGCGGTTGCCGACATGAGCCGCGACGAGCTGATCCGCTTCGCCCGCCCGGTGATTCGGCAGATCCTGCTGGGGCCTGTCTAGCCGCGCAGCAACTCGATCACAGCGCTGAAGTCCTTGTCGGCGTGGGCCTCGTTGAACTGTGCGTAGATCTCGGCGGCATGGGTGCCCAGTGGCGCCTGCGACCCGGTCGACTCCACCGCTGCCATGGCCAGACCGAGGTCCTTGTTCATCAGAGCGGTGGCGAATCCCGGCGTGAAGTCGTTGTTCGCCGGCGACGTCGGAACAGGTCCGGGCACAGGGCAATTGGTGTGCACCGCCCAGCAGTTTCCCGTCGCGCCGGTGATCACATCGAACAGCGACTGAGCCGGTAGGCCGAGCTTCTCGGCGAGCACGAACGCCTCACCGATCGCGATCTGCTGCACCGCGAGCACCATGTTGTTGCAGAGTTTGGCAGCCTGTCCGGCGCCCGAGTCGCCGCAGTGGATGATCTTGCCCGCCATCGGTTCCAGCACCGGGCGGGCCCGCTCGACGGCGTCGGTCTCGCCACCGAGCATGAACGCCAGGGTCCCTGCGGTCGCTCCCTTGATACCGCCCGACACCGGTGCGTCGATCTGAGCGAGACCACGTTCGACGGCCTGGGTGTGGATGGCGCGGGCGTCGTCGACCGAGATCGTGGAGGTGTCGATCAGGAGCGCAGAACTGGTCGCGGCGGGCAGCACTTCGTCGTAGACGGCTCTGACGATGCCGCCGTTGGGTAGCGACGTGATCACGACCTCGGCGCCGCCGACCGCCTCTGCGCCGCTGTGGAACACCGCCGCGCCCTTCTCCTCGGCGGCGTCACGCAGGCCGGCCACCGGGTCGAAGCCGCGCACGGTGTGCCCGGCAGCCACCAGGTTCGCGGCCATCGGCCCGCCCATGTGACCCAGTCCCAGGAACGCGATCGTCGTCATGACAGCTCTCTCCTCACGAGGCGCGGGCCCGGGCGGCGGCTGCCCGCCCGACCATTACGCGCATGATTTCGTTGGTGCCCTCCAGGATTCGATGCACCCGCAGATCGCGGACGATCTTCTCCAAGCCGTATTCGCGCAGATAGCCGTAGCCGCCGTGCAGCTGCAGAGCGGAGTCGGCGACGTCGAAGCAGGCGTCGGTGACGTACCGCTTGGCCATCGCACACAGCTCGACTCGGTCGGGGTGGTCCTCATCGAGAGCAGTTGCCGCCCGCCACAGCATCATTCGTGACGTCTCCAGCGCGGTGGCCATGTCGGCGAGAGTGAACCGGATCGTGGGCTCGTCGATCAGCGTTCCGCCGAATGCCTGCCGGTCCTTGAGGTAGGACGCGGCCTTGTCGTAGGCCGCCTGTGCGCCGCCCAGCGAGCAGGCCGCGATGTTGATGCGGCCGCCGTTGAGCCCCTTCATCGCGATGCCGAAGCCGGTGCCCTCCTCGCCGCCGAGAAGTGCGTCGGCGGGAACCCGGGCGCCGTCGAGGACGACCTGCCGGGTGGGTTGGGCGTTCCAGCCCATCTTCTGCTCGTCGGCGCCGAAACTCAGCCCCGCCGTGTTTTTCCCGACGATGAAAGCCGAGATGCCCTTCGGTCCGTCGGCACCGGTGCGCGCCATCACGACGTAGACGTCGGAGCTGCCCGCCCCGGAGATGAACTGCTTGACGCCGTCGAGCACCCACCCGTCACCGTCGCGAACGGCCTTGGTGCGCAGGGCAGCCGCGTCGGAACCGGCGCCCGGCTCGGTCAGGCAATAGCTGGCGATCGCGTCCATCGACGCCAGCCGAGGCACCCACGTCTTGCGCTGCTCGTCGGTGCCGAAAGTGTCGATCATCCATGCGCACATGTTGTGGATCGACAGGAACGCGGCCACGGTCGGGTCGGCGGTGGCGAGCTGCTCGAAGATCCGCACCGCATCGATGCGTCGCAGCCCGCTGCCGCCGACGTCGTCCCGGCAGTAGATCGCGGCCATGCCGAGATCCGCCGCCTCCCGCAGCACGTCGGTGGGGAAGTGGTGCGTCTCGTCCCACTCCACGGCGTATGGGGCCATGCGCTTGTCGGCGAACGCCGCAGCCGTCTCGGCGATCACGCGGTCGTCATCGCCGAGGCTGAAGAAGTCCACGTCGCTACTTCATGGTCGGGATGACGAATTCGGCGCCATCCTTGATGCCCGATGGCCAGCGCTCGGTGACGGTCTTGACCTTGGTGTAGAACTGGATCGACGCCGGGCCGTGCTGGTTGAGATCGCCGAAACCGGACCGTTTCCAGCCGCCGAAGGTGTGGTAGGCCACCGGAACCGGGATCGGCACGTTGACGCCGACCATGCCGACCTGCACGCGGGAGACGAAGTCGCGGGCGGCATCTCCGTCACGGGTGAAGATCGCGACGCCGTTGCCGTACTCGTGCGTGCTCGGAAGGGCCAGGGCCTCTTCGTAATCGTGGGCGCGCACGATGCACAGCACGGGTCCGAAGATCTCGTCGGTGTAGATGCTCATGTCGGTGGTCACGTTGTCGAAGAGCGTGGGGCCGATGAAGTACCCCTGCTCGAGGCTCTGGTCGTCGAACGAGAGTTCGTCGGTGGCGCGTTCGCGGCCGTCGACCACCAGGTCCGCGCCGGCCTCGACGCCCTGGGCGATGTAGCTCTTCACGCGCTCGAGCGCGGCGGCGGTGACCAGCGGCCCGTAGTCGGCTTTCGGATCGAGGCTGTGGCCCACGCGGAGCTGATTGACCCTCTCCACCAAGCGGTTTCGCAGCCGGTTCGCGGTCTCTTCGCCGACCGGGACGGCGACGCTGATCGCCATGCAACGCTCACCGGCGCTGCCGTACCCGGCGCCGATGAGCGCGTCGACGGCCTGGTCGAGATCGGCGTCGGGCATCACGATCATGTGGTTCTTGGCGCCGCCGAAGCACTGGGAGCGCTTACCGTTGGCGGCGGCGGTGGAGTAGATGTACTGCGCGATGTCGGAGCTGCCGACGAAGCCGACGGCTTGGATGTCGGGGTGGTGCAGGATCGCGTCGACGGCTTCCTTGTCGCCCTGGACTACCTGGAAGACCCCGGCGGGCAGGCCGGCTTCGAGGAACAGCTCGGCAAGCCGCAGCGGGACCGACGGGTCGCGCTCGGAAGGCTTGAGGATGAAGGCGTTTCCGCATGCCAGCGCGGGGCCGGCTTTCCACAGCGGGATCATCGCGGGGAAGTTGAATGGGGTGATGCCCGCGACCACGCCGAGGGGTTGGCGGATGGAGTAGACGTCGATGCCGCCGCCGGCGCCCTCGGTGAACTCTCCCTTGAGTAGATGGGGGATGCCGATCGCGAACTCGATGACCTCGATGCCGCGCTGGATGTCGCCTTTGGAGTCGGCGACGGTTTTGCCGTGCTCGATGCTCAGAAGTTCGGCGAGCTCGTCGGTGTTGGCGTTGACCAGCTCGATGAACTTCATCATCACCCGCGCCCGGCGCTGCGGGTTCCACGCCGCCCATTCCCTCTGTGCTTCGACAGCCGAGGCGACCGCGGTGTCGACGTCGGCCGTGCTGGCGAGCAGGACCTGAGCCTGCACCTCACCGGTGCTGGGATTCATCACGTCCGCTGTCCGCGTGGAGGCGAGCTCGCTGCGCTTGCCGTCGATGAAGTGGGGGATACGCGTGGTCATGGGGAGCCTTCCGCCTGGTCGATACTTGGATATCCTAGTAATTCTCGGCGGGGGTGACAAGCGCCCTGTTCTTGTCGGACCATCGAACTAGTGTTCGATATGTGGATGTGGTGGCGGACGCGATCGAGGTGATGCGGGGTCAGTTGGCGATCCTGCGCGACGCCTCCGACTCCCTGTCGCATCGTGAGCTGGTGGCGTTGATGGCCGAGGTGACGTCGTTCGTGCGGTCGGTCCCGGTCTTGGAGCATCAGATCCTGGCCCGGCTGACCAGCGAGACGGAGCCGCGTCGGCTCGGGGAAGCGTCGTGGAAGAAGGTGTTGACCACCACACTGCGGGTATCGGAGAAGGACGCCAATCGCCGCCTGGCCGATGCTGCGGCGTTGGGGCCTCGGCAGGCCCTGACCGGGGAGGCGTTGGCGCCGGTGTGGGAGGCGACCGCCGCGGCGCAGGCTTCTGGGGCGTTGGATGCCGAGCATGTCGCAGTGATTGCGAAATTCCATGCTGGGTTGCCGGTGTGGGTGGATGTCGACACCCGCGCCGCCTCCGACCGTCAGTTGGCGTCGCTGGGCGCGGGACTGACGCCGGAGGATTTGAAGAAGGCGGCGGATCGGTTGGCGGCGATGATCGACCAGGATGGTCCCGAACCCACCGACGCCGACCGCGCCCGCCGCCGCGGCATCAAGCTCGGCGCCCAGCAGGCCGACGGGATGAGCCGACTGACCGGGTGGCTCACCCCCGAAGCCCGCGCCCACTACGAAGCCATCCAAGCCAAGCTAGCGGCGCCGGGGATGTGCAATCCCGACGACGAGCAGCCCTGTGTCGAGAGTGAGCCGTCGGAGGATCAGCGCCGCAGCGACACCCGTAGTGCGGCGCAGCGCAACCATGATGCGTGGCTGGCCGTCGGACGCATGGCGCTGTCCTCCCGAGAGCTTGGCTCGCACAACGGGTTCCCCGTGACAGTGATCGTGTCGACGACCCTGCAGGAGTTGGAGAAGGGTGCGGGGGTGGCGGTCACCGGCGGCGGGTCGCTGTTGCCGATGGCCGATCTGATCCGGATGGCCAGCCACGCCCACCATTACTTGGCGGTGTTCGACCGCCACACCAATGAGCCGCTGTATTTGGGTCGGTCGAAGCGTCTGGCGTCCCCGGCGCAGCGGATCATGCTGCACTCCTCGGCCCGGGGCTGCACCCGACCCGGCTGCACGGTGCCCGGCTACTGGACCCAGGTCCACCACATCGACGACTGGAAGACCGGCGGCGCCACCGACATCACCAACCTCACCCTCGCCTGCGGCCCCGACAACAGGATGGTCGAACAGACCGGCTGGACCACCCGCATCAACAGCAGGGGCCAGACAGAATGGCTACCTCCACCCGACCTCGACACCGGCCAACGCCGAACCAACGGCTACCACCACCCCGAACGCCACCTCCTGCCCGAGGACGATCAGGGGCCTTAGCCGCGCTGAGTTTGGGCGAACTTCAGGCACTCTTCCCAGGTGGGAAGCATGCCGCGATCACGCATGTCGGCCAGCGACGGTGCCGCCCGGTCCCGGTCCGACAGGACCAACCCGTCCGTGGGGAACCAGGCAGCCCAGTCGATGCCGATCTCCGGGTCGAGAGGGTCGATGGTGTGCTCGCGCGCGGGATCGTAGCCGGCCGAACACAGATAGGTGACGATCGAGTTGTCCTGCAGCGCAAGGAAAGCGTGGCCCAGGCCTTCGGACAGGTACACCGCGCGATGTGTCTCGTCGTCCAGCGTCACCGCGTCCCAGCTGCCGTAGGTCGGCGAGCCGACCCTGATGTCGACGATGACATCGACGACGGCGCCACGCATGCACGTCACGTACTTGGCCTGGCTCGGCGGCAGCTGCGCGAAGTGCAGGCCACGCAGCACCCCGGCCGAGGACACCGAGCAGTTCGCCTGCCGCAGATCGAGCGAATGGCCCGTCATCGCTGTGAACGACGTGTCGGTGAACCACTCGAAGAACGCGCCCCGCGAGTCGCCGTGCACCGTCGGCGTCAGCTCCCACGCACCGGGAACCGCGAGCTCGCGAACCTTCATCCTTCGCGTACCAGATAGCGCGCTTCGACCGCGTCTTTCAGCGGCGCCCACCACGACTCGTTGTCGCGATACCACGCGATCGTCTCGCGCAGCCCCTCCTCGAAGTCGGTGTGCCGTGGCGCCCAACCCAATTCGTCGCGCAGCGGTCCCGGATCGATGGCGTATCGCAGGTCGTGGCCCGCACGATCGACGACGTGGTCGAAATCGTCGGGGGCGCGATCCATCAGCCGCAGGATCGTGCGCAGCACCGTGAGGTTGTCGCGCTCTCCGTTCGCCCCGATCAGATAGGTCCGGCCGATGTCCCCGTCGGTCAGGATGCGCCACACCGCGCTGTTGTGGTCTTCGACGTGGATCCAGTCCCGCACATTGGCTCCGGCGCCGTAGAGTCGCGGCCGCCGTCCGGTCAGGATGTTGGTGATCTGCCGCGGGATGAACTTCTCGACGTGCTGATAGGGGCCGTAGTTGTTGGAGCAGTTCGACAGCGTCGCCGCCACGTCGTACGACCGCACCCAGGCGCGCACCAGCATGTCCGAGGCGGCCTTGGTCGACGAGTACGGGCTCGACGGGTTGTAGGGCGTGGCCTCGGTGAACCGCACCGGATCGCCCAGCGGCAGGTCGCCGTACACCTCGTCGGTCGAGATGTGGTGCAGCCGAACATCATTGGCGCGAACTGCTTCGAGGATCGTGAACGTCCCCAACACGTTGGTGTGCACGAACGGCGCCGGATCTGCCAACGCGTTGTCGACATGGGTTTCGGCGGCGAAGTGCACCACTGCATCGGACTCGGCCACCAAGCGGCCGACCAGGTCGGCATCGGTGATGTCGCCCTCGACCAGGCGGACGTCGCCGGCCACCGGGTCCAGTGACTCGCGGCTCCCCGCATAGGTGAAAGCGTCGAGCACGGTGACGCGCACGTCGTCTCGCTCACGCACCGTGGCGTGGACGAAATTCGCGCCGATGAAGCCGGCTCCCCCGGTGACCAGCAATCGCATGGCTACCGACTCTATCTGCCGTAATCGATCTTGACCTGCCGGCAGGTGTGCTTCCCTGATGCGCAGGACGAAGGAGGAACGCCTTGCGGATACCAGCCCTGATCTGCGCATGCGCGGCGGTGATGATCGGTGTCACCGGCTGCGGCTCGGAGAACACCGCGGACTCGCCCTCACCCTCACCGTCCACGTCAGCACAGGCGTCAGCACCGTCTTCGCCGGCGCCGGCCGGACCCAGCGCAGGCGCGCCCACCATTGCCGAGTACCTCAAGCAGAACAACATCACCCAGACGATGGTCACCCGCGGCCAACCCGGCGTGCCCCAACTGAACCTGCCGATCCCGCCCGGCTGGGCGGACGTCGGCGCCGACACCCCCGAGGACGCCTACGGCGCGATCTATCTCGAAGCGGCCAAACAGGCGGCCAATCCGCCGGCGATCATCGCGCGGATGGCCCGCGTCAACGGCAGCGCCGACACGGCCAAGCTGCTCGAGTACGCGCCCAACGCCGTGACTCGAGCCCCCGGCTGGGACGGCCCCACCACCGGCGGGCCCAGCACCCTGGGCGGATTCGACGCCGTGCAGATCGCGGGCACTGCCACCTTGAATGGGGCGCCGACGTTCGTCGCCCGCAAGACCGTCGTGATCACCGCGCCGCAAGCCCTGTATCTGCTGGCTCTCGATGCGCAGGGGCCGCTGGATCAGCAGCCCGCACTGATGGACGCGATGCGCGTCATCGACGAGCAGACGACCATCGACACCTAGCCCTGGCTGAGGCCCAGCGGTCGGGACAACTCCTCGAGCGTCGACATCAGCTCGTCGTCTCCGCCGAGCACCTGGATCGCCACGTGGTCCGCACCGGCCTGCAGGTGCTCGTCGAGCCGCGCCGCGATCTGGTCCGGTGAGCCGTAGGCGACCACCGCGTCGATGAAGCGGTCGCTGCCCGGCCGCTCCAGGTCGTCGTCGGTGAAGCCAAGCCGCTTCAGGTTGTTGACGTAGTTGCTCAACCCCAGATAGAAGTCGGCGGTCTGCCGGCCGATCTCGCGGGCCTTGGCCGCGTCGTCGGTCAGGACGACCTTGTGCTCCGGCGCGATACACACCGTCGGACCGAGCAATTCGCGGGACTGCCCGGTGTGCACGGGGGTGGTCAGGTAGGGGTGCGCGCCGGCGCTGCGCTGGGCAGCCAGCTTCAGCACCTTCGGTCCGAGCGCGGCGAGCAGACGGCGGCTCGTGGGTACCTTCGCGGCGTCGAGCACGTCGAGATAGTCGACCAGCGCCTCGTACGGCTTGGCGTACTCCTGCTGATGTTCGGGATGTCCGACACCGACGCCCAGCACGAACCGCCCGGGGAACGCTTTCTCGATGCGGTGGTAGGACTCGGCCACCTCGTTGGCGTCGGCCGTCCAGATGTTGACGATGCCGGTCGCGACCTGCAGCGTCTGGGTCTTCTCCAGGATCGGTTCGACGAACTCCAGATCTGCGGCCGGTGACGCTCCCACCCAGACGGTGCCGTAGCCGAGCTTCTCGATGTCGGCGGCCTGCTCGGGTGTGACCGGCTGGCCGGTCCACACCCCGTATCGACCCAGTGCGGGCTTCAGTGACGGGCCTTCGCTGTTGGTCATGAGTCCCCTTCAGTCGTGGTCAGCGCAGCCCCAGCGGGCCAGCCAGGTCGGTCAGCGCTGACACAACCTTGTCGGATGAGGTCAGCACCTGGACGGGCACGTGGTCGGCGCCGGCGTCGAGGTGTTCGGTCAGACGTGCGGCGATCTGGTCGGGGGTGCCGTAGGCGACCACGGCATCCACCAGACGGTCACTACCCGGTTTGGCCACGTCGTGATCACTGAATCCGAGCCGCTTCCAGTTGTTCAGGTAGTTCGTCAGGTCGAGATAGATCTCCAGCGCCTCACGCCCGATCGCGCGGGCCCGCTCGGCGTCGGTCGTCAGGACCACCTTGTGCTCGGGTGCCAGCAGCGCCTCGGGCCCGATCAACTCGCGGGCGCGGGCGGTGTGCTCGGGGGTGGTCAGGTAGGGGTGCGCTCCGGCCGAGCGGTCCGCCGACAGCTGCAGCACCTTCGGTCCGAGCGCGGCGACGACCCTACGGCCGCGTGGCACGCCGTACTCGTCCAGCTTGTCGAGGTAGTCGGTCAGTGCCTCGATCGGCGTGCGGTACTCCTGGTGTGCCTCGGGGTGGCCGACGCCGATTCCGAGCACGAAGCGGTCCGGATGCGCGGCCTGGATGCGGTGGAAGGACTCGGCGACCGGGCCGGGCCCGGCCGTCCAGATGTTGACGATGCCGGTCGCGACCGCAAGCGTGGTGGTGGCCTCGAGCAGAGGCTCGACCCAGTCGAGCTCGGCGGGCGGTGATCCACCCACCCAGACCGCGCCGTAGCCGAGCGCCTCGATCTCCGCCGCCTGGGCCGGGGTGACGCCGCGGCCGAATGATCCGAACCGGCCCAGCTGTGGCGTCACGCGCTGGCCGCAGTTTCGGCCGGCGCCGGGGCCTCCAGCGGCAAACACACGATGAACCGCGTGTCGCCGGGCTGCGATTGCACCGACAGGTTGCCGTGGTGCTTCTCGACGACGATGCGCCAGGCCAGGTCCAGGCCCAGACCGGTGCCCTCGCCGAACGGCTTGGTGGTGAAGAACGGGGTGAAGATCCGGTCGACTATCTCCTCGGGGATGCCGGGGCCGTCGTCGCAGATCTCCACGCGCACCGTCGACTCGTTCTCGCGCATCGTCCGGATCGTGAGATTGCCGTGCCCGCTCATCGCCTGGATCGCGTTGTCGATGATGTTGGTCCACACCTGGTTCAGATCGCCCGGGTAGCACAGCAGCTCGGGCAGGGTCTTGTCCTTGTCCCAGTGCAGCTCGACCGGCTTGTCCTTGCCGCCCAGTTTGTCGCCGAAGATCGTCTTGACCGTGCTGAACAGCAGCTCGTGGATGTTGACGCTCTGGTATTCGGCACGATCCATCTGCGAGTACTGCTTGGCGCCGGCCAACAGCGCGGAGATGCGCTTGCTCGCCTCGGCGATCTGGTTCATCAGCAGCTCGGTGTCGATCGTGTACTTCAGCCAGCCGATCGCGCCGGGCAGCGTCGCCGAGCAGTCCACGTCGTCGATGGTGGCCTCCACCCGCTCCAGCCAATCGACGTCCAGACCTGCCTCCACGAACGTCGGCGCGTAGTCCCACGCGCTGGCGATGCCGTGCTCGTCGAGCCAGTCACCGATCTGGTCTTCGCGATCCGAGGTCTCCAGCGCCGTGAGCTCCTGGGACTTGGACTTGGCCACCTGCTCGGCGACCTCGTCCTGGATGCTGATCAGGACCTTGAGCGCGGCCGGGGTGAACTTGCCGTCGGCGAGCATCGCGAGCTTGTGCCGCATCTTGCCGACACCCTCACGCAGATCGGCCACCGCGCGGGCCGTCGCCCCCGCCGGATTGTTGAGCTGATGGGTCAGCCCCGCTGACAGCTGGCCCAGTGCCAGCAGCTTCTCCCGCTGCCCGAGGATCTGGCGCTGCCGCAGGCCACCGACCATGTGCCCCTCGAGCAGGTGCACGGCCATCGGGAATTCCTTCTGCATGAACTCGGCGAACGCGTTGGCGTCGAGCACGAAGAACTTCGACGGACGGGTGACCCGCACCGACGCCTGATAGACGTGCTCCTCGCCGGGGATGTACGCCGACCAGGCGCCGCAATACACCCCGCGCTGCGAGGTCCGGTTCGTCTCGATGTCGACCCCGCCCGAGCGTTTCGACATCACGAGTTCACCCTCGATGAGGACGTAGAAACAGGTCGCCGGGTCGCCCTCGGCGTGGATCGGACCCGGCTCGAAGGTCGCGATGTGTCCGTTGGCGCACAGCGTCGCGAGTTGCTCGTCGTCGAGCGCCTCGAACAGGAACAACGTGCGCAACTCCTCGGGAAGGCACTTTTCGCCCATGTCAGGTTCCTCCTGGTGTCCCGATCGGCAGTGAAGTAATAAAACGCGTGTTGCCCGGAGTTGATTCCGCCCACAGGCTGCCGGAATGTCCGTCGACGATGCGGGCGGCGATGTCGAGGCTCAATCCCGTGCCCTCACCGAACGGCTTGGTCGTGAAGAACGGGTCGAAGATGCGGGCGAGCACGTCGTCGGACATGCCGGGGCCGGTGTCGCAGACCTCGACGCGGATGCGGTCCAGGTCACGCCGTGTACGCAGCGTCAGCGTGCCGGGGGAGGCGCCGATAGCGTCGAGCGCGTTGTCGATCAGGTGGGTCCACACCTGGTTCAGCTCGGCCGGGTAGCACGGCAGCGGAGGCAGGCTCGTGTCGAACTCCCGCACGACGGTGATGTGCGGCGCCAGTCGGTGCGCGCGCATCGCCAATGTCGACTCCAGCAGCCCGTGCACGTCGACGACATCGGATGGCGCCCGGTCCAGCTGGGTGAACTGCTTGGCCTGGTCGACCAGCGTGGAGATCCGGGTGGTCGCATCGGTGATCTCGGTCAACAGCAGCTCGGTCTCCGCGGTGCTGGCCAGCCAGCGGATCACCGGCGTCAGAGAGTTCGGCGTGCCGCAGCACGGCGCCGCCGAGATCCGTTCCATCCAGTCGATGTCCAGGCCGGCCTCGGCGAAAATCGCGGCGTACGCCCACGCGTCGGGCACCAGGCGGCGTTGCAGCCAGTCGCCGAGCGCCTCCTCCAGATCGGCCTTCTGCACCGAGGTCAGGTCGTGCGGCTTGCCCGCGACCTCGGCGACCCGGTCCTGCAGCTCGACGAGCGACGCCATGGCTTCGGGCGGAAGCGAGCGCTCGGGCAGTTCGGCCCGGCGGTGCCGCATCCCCGCGATCTGGGTGCGCAACCCCCGTGCGGCACGTACCGCGGCGGCGGCAGGGTTGTTCAGCTCGTGGGTCAACCCGGCCGTCATCTGCACCAGCTGCACGAGCCGATCGTGCGGGCCGAGGATGCGGTGCTGGTGATACCGGCCGTGCGAGTGTCCGACGAGCAGATGGGTGGGCATCGGGAACTGCGACGTCAGGAACGTGCCGAGGGTGGTGGCGTCGAGCTCGAACAGACGCGACGGTCGGGTCAGCGTCGCGGTGTTCTCGTAGGTGGTCTCTTCGTCGAGCAGGAACGCCGACCAGGCGCCGCAGTACGAGCCGGGGGTGCAGGCCCGCCAGATCGGGATGTCGCGCGCACCGGATCGTTTCGACAGCGCGATCTCGCCGTCGAGCAGCACGTAGAAGAACTGGGCGGGTTCGCCCTCGCGGCACAGCTCACCGGTGGGGAACGTCGCGATCCGGCCCCCGGCGCACAGCGTCGTCAACTGCTCGTCGGTGAGGCCCTCGAAGATGAACAGATCCCGGAGCTCGCCTATGTCGCAGGAGGGGTCGCAGGACGGGGACGCCATGTGTGCCTACGTCTCGGCCAGGTAGCGGTGCACCAGCATGACCGCCATCGACCCTTCGCCGACGGCCGCGGCGACGCGCTTCGCCGAGTCCGAGCGCACGTCGCCGGCGACGAACACCCCCGGCACGCTCGATTCGAGGTGATGCGGCGGGCGATCCAACGTCCAGCCGCTGATATCGCGCAGGTCCGGGCCGGCGACGATGAACCCGTGGTCGTCGCGCACGACGACGCCGTCGAGCCACTCGGTGCGGGGTTCGGCGCCGATGAAGATGAACATCCGGCCGCAGGCGAACTCCTCGCGCTCACCGGTGTCGCGATGCTCGAGGCAGATGCCTTCCAGGTGTCCGTCGCCCTTGGCCGCGTGCACCACGGTGTTCGGCATCTCCTTGATGTTGTCCTGCGCCCTGATCTGCTGGATCAGGTAATGCGACATGGAGTCTTCGAGGGTGCGACGGGAGACGATGGTCACCGACTTCGCGGTCCGCGACAGGTACATCGCCGCCTGCCCGGCCGAGTTCGCGCCGCCGATGACGTACACCTCGTCGTCGTCGCATTCCGATGCCACCGACGTCGTCGCGCCGTAGTAGACGCCTGCCCCGGTCAACGTCTCGCATCCTTCGGCGGTCAGCTGCCGGTACTCCACGCCCATCGCCAGAATGACGGCGCGGGTCCCGATGGCCCGGCCGTCGGACAGGTGCACGGTGCGGGCGTTGCCGTCCACCTCGAGCGCCACGACCTCGGCGGCGGTGATCAGCTCAGCCTCGAACTTCTCGGCCTGCCTGCGGGCGCGCTCGGCGAGTTGTGCGCCGGACAGCCCGTCGGGGAATCCGAGGTAGTTCTCGATGCGTGAACTCTGTCCGGCCTGCCCGCCGGTGGCGGTACGTTCGATCAGCACGGTCTTGAGACCTTCGGAGGCGCCGTAGACCGCGGCCGCGAGGCCGGCGGGGCCGCCGCCGATGACCACGAGGTCGTAGAAGTCGCCGGACGGCGTGGTGGTCAACCCCAGGGTGGCGGCCAGTTCGGCATCGGTCGGGTCGACCAGCGTCTCGCCCTGCTCGGTGACGACGACCGGCAGCGTCATCCCGTCCTGACCCGCTGCCTCGAGCAGCGCGGCACCTTTCGGTTCGTCGGACCGGAACCAGCTGTAGTAGAGCCGGTTGCGGGCGAGGAACTCGCGCACCTCCGACGACCGGGCGTTCCACGGGTGGCCGATGATCTTGGTGTGCGGGATGGCCCGCTCACCGGTCGCCCGCCACGCCTCGATCAGCGCGTCGATCACCGGGTAGAGCTTCTCTTCCGGCGGATCCCACGGCTTGAGCAGATAGTGGTCCAGGTCGACGACGTTGATCGCGTCGATCGCGGCGTGAGTGTCGGCGTACGCGGTGAGCAGCACGCGACGCGCCATCGGGAAGATGTCCATCGCCGCTTCGAGGAACTCGATGCCGCTCATCTGCGGCATGCGGTAATCAGCGACGAACACGGCGACGGTCTCGCCGCGCAGCTTCAGTTCATTGAGGGTTTCCAGTGCGTCGGGGCCGGACTCGGCCCGCACGATGCGGAACTTCTCGCCATAGTGGCGACGCAGGTCGCGAGCCACCGCGCGGGAGACCGCGGGATCGTCGTCGACTGTCAGAATCACGGGTTTACGGGGCGCAGCGGCCGGGCCTGTCATCGACTCCAATTATGCGCCCGGTGTCCAGCCGATATGTCTGCACTTCGATTGGCCGAGCGCGCAGACTGGGCCGCATGACGTCGGCCACCATGCGGGCCTGGCAGGTCCGCGCGCCGGGAGCGATGCCCACCCATCCGCTCGAACTGGTCACCGCGCCGGTCCCGGAACCGGCCGTCGGTGACGTCCTCGTCGCCGTCGCGGCGTGCGGCGTGTGCCGCACCGATCTGCACGTCGCCGAGGGTGATCTGCCCGTGCACCGCCCCCGGGTGACCCCGGGCCACGAGGTGGTCGGCGAGGTCGTCGCGCTCGGCCCGGACACCGTGAGCGACTTGCGGCCCGGTGACCGGGTGGGGGTGGCGTGGCTGCGGCACACGTGCGGTCACTGTCGCTTCTGCGTGCGCGGGCAGGAGAACCTGTGCCCGCAGTCCCGGTACACAGGTTGGGATGCCGACGGCGGCTACGCCGAATACGTCACGGCGCCAGCCGATTTCGTACATCGGCTGCCCGACGGATACACCGACGACGAAGTGGCGCCGCTTCTGTGTGCCGGCATCATCGGCTACCGCTCGCTGATGCGTGCCGAGCTGCCGGCCGGTGGTCGGCTCGGGATCTACGGGTTCGGGGGCAGTGCGCACATCACCGCCCAGGTGGCGCTGGCCCAAGGCGCCGAGGTGCACGTGATGACGCGCGGCGCCGAGGCGCGTGAGCTGGCGGTGACGCTCGGGGCGGCCTCGGTGCAGGGCGCCTCCGACCGTCCGCCGGTACCCCTGGATGCGGCGATTCTGTTCGCGCCGGTGGGTGAGCTCGTGCTGCCTGCCCTCGAGGCGCTCGACCGCGGCGGCACCCTGGCCGTCGCCGGAATCCACCTGAGCGACATCCCGTCGCTGAACTATCACGCGCATCTGTTCCAGGAACGCCAGCTGCGCTCGGTCACCTCCAACACGCGGGCCGACGCGCGCGAGTTCCTGGCGTTCGCCGGACGTCATCGCATCGAGGTGACGACCCCGCGCTACCGCTTGGATCAGGCCGACGCCGCGCTGACCGATCTGAGTTCGGGGCGTATCGCCGGCGCCGCGGTCCTGCTCGTCTGATCGCCGTCAGCTCGATCGGGCGACGATCACCGGAACGCGAGCGGCCTGCACGACCGCGCTGCTGACCGACCCCAGCAGCGCGCTCGCGACGGCGCCGTCGCGGTGGCTGCCGACCACCAGCAGTTGCGCCGACTCCGCGCGTTCGACGAGCCGACGCGCCGGCTCATCCGGCACCACGGCGACCTCCACGCGCACCTCCGGGTGGCGCTGCCGCCAACCCGACAGCCGGTCGGTCACCTCGGCGTCCACTCCCGCTCGTATCTCGTCGAACTCGAACCCGGGAAAGTCGAAGGCGCCGGGCGACCACCACGCGTGCAGCACGACCAGCGGCACCTCACGCAGGGCCGCCTCGCCGAACGCGGCGTCGAGGGCCAGATCGGAGGCCGTCGAACTGTCCACGCCGACCACGACAGGTCCCTGATCCCGCGTCGACGCTCCCTCGTGGATGACCGCGACCGGACCGTGCGCGCGGTGCACCAACCCCGTGCTGACGCTCCCGAGCACGGTGCGCGAGAGCGCGCCGCGTCCTCGCGACCCGACCACCACGAGGCGCGCGGCCCGCGACGCGTCGACGAGGCTCGTCGTGGGTGACGTCGACGCGAACTCGGTCCGCACCTCGACCATCCCGCCGGTCAGCCCGCGGGCCGTCCGGGCGGCGTCGTCGAGCAGCTGCCTGCCCAACTCCCGCTGCCACTGCGGCACCCCGACCGGGGCTCGCCCGGCAGGCCACGCGCCGAGCGGAGGGGGCGCGGCGTGCAGAACCGTCAGGTCCGCGCCGTGCAGGACGGCCTCACGGGCGGCCCACGCCAGCGCCTCCTGCGACGACGCGGACCCGTCGACTCCGACGACGACGGGGGCTGCGTGCTGCTGGGCGGGGGCGCTCATGCCCCAACTATCGCCGCGCGGGGCTGCCTTGCGCCAGGGTCATCGGGCCATACTGGATCGATGGTCCGCGTGTTCCTGGTCGACGATCACGAGGTGGTGCGCCGCGGGCTGATCGACCTGCTCGGCGCCGACGAGGAACTCGAGGTCATCGGCGAGGCGGGCACGGTGGCCGAGGCGCTGGCCCGCATCCCGGCCGTGCAGCCCGACGTGGCGGTCCTCGACGTGCGACTGCCTGACGGCAACGGCGTCGAGCTGTGCCGTGACCTGCTGTCCCGGTTGCCGAACCTGCGCTGCCTGATGCTGACGTCGTTCACCTCCGACGAAGCCATGCTGGACGCGATCCTGGCCGGCGCCAGCGGCTACGTCATCAAGGACATCAAGGGCATGGAGCTGGCGAAGGCCGTCAAGGACGTGGGCGCCGGGCGTTCGCTGCTCGACAACCGCGCGGCCGCCGCGCTGATGGCCAAGTTGCGCAGTGCCGCCGACCACTCCGATCCGCTCGCAGGGCTCAGCGACCAGGAAAAAGTACTGCTGGATCTGCTGGGGGAGGGGCTGACCAACAAGCAGATCGCGGCGCGGATGTTCCTGGCCGAGAAGACGGTGAAGAACTACGTGTCGCGGCTGCTGGCGAAGCTCGGTATGGAGCGGCGCACCCAGGCGGCGGCGTTCGTCTCGCGGCTCGACCGCCGCACCGGTCAGGCTCCGACCAGTTGGGCCTAGCACGCTGCGCGATTCGGCGATTTTGGGGCTGCCTGCCGAGCAGGTAGCATGGACCGACGGTGCGGTTTGCGCGCCGACTTCTTGCGTGTCCTGTCGGGAATTCCCGAGCTCCGGCCCACGTTGCTAGTCGGACCTGAGCTGTACCAACCCAGGCCAGCACGCCCCCATACGAAACGAAAAGCAAGGATCGCTAACCAGTATGGCCAAGAAAGACGGTGCCATCGAGGTCGAAGGCCGCGTTGTCGAACCTCTACCCAATGCGATGTTCCGCATTGAGCTGGAGAACGGACACAAGGTCCTCGCCCACATCAGCGGCAAGATGCGGCAGCACTACATCCGCATCCTCCCTGAGGACCGCGTCGTGGTGGAGCTCTCTCCCTACGACCTGTCCCGTGGCCGCATCGTGTACCGCTACAAGTAACCGCAACCGACGAGAAGAAGGATCGACGACAGCCGTGAAGGTGAACCCGAGCGTCAAGCCGATCTGCGACAAGTGCAGGGTGATCCGCCGGCATGGGCGGGTCATGGTGATCTGCTCCGATCCCCGCCACAAGCAGCGGCAGGGCTGACCTCGACGGTCAAGCCCGCACCACAACTGAATGACGAACTCCCAGTACCACTGAAGGCATACGGCCTTCGACCACGTCCGGCACGGAGGCCGGACCCCGCCAAGAGTGCGGGAACGGACTGGGACCAGACCTCCGCATAGAGAAGGAAACACCCCTGTGGCACGTCTCATGGGCGTCGATCTGCCGCGCGACAAGCGCATGGAGATCGCGCTGACCTACATCTACGGCATCGGCCGTACCCGCAGCCAGGAGATCCTGGAGGCGACCGGCATCAGCCGGGACCAGCGCACCAAGGACCTCACCGACGACCAGGTGACCCAGCTGCGCGACTACATCGAGGGCAACCTCAAGGTGGAAGGTGATCTGCGCCGCGAGGTGCAGGCCGACATCCGCCGCAAGATCGAGATCGGCTGCTACCAGGGCCTGCGGCACCGTCGCGGCCTGCCGGTGCGCGGCCAGCGGACCAAGACCAACGCGCGCACCCGCAAGGGCCCGAAGCGCACCATCGCCGGCAAGAAGAAGGCCAGGTAACCCGAGATGGCACAAGCCAAGAAGGGCGCGCCCAAGAAGGGTGCCGCCAAGACCCGCCGCCGGGAGAAGAAGAACGTCCCGCACGGCGCCGCGCACATCAAGAGCACGTTCAACAACACGATCGTGTCGATCACCGATCCGCAGGGCAACGTCATCGCGTGGGCCAGCTCGGGTCACGTGGGCTTCAAGGGCTCGCGTAAGTCGACGCCGTTCGCCGCCCAGCTCGCCGCCGAGAACGCTGCCCGCAAGGCGCAGGAGCACGGCGTCAAGAAGGTCGACGTGTTCGTCAAGGGCCCGGGCTCGGGCCGCGAGACCGCCATCCGCTCGCTGCAGGCCGCCGGCCTGGAGGTGGGCGCGATTTCCGACGTCACCCCTCAGCCGCACAACGGTTGCCGTCCGCCCAAGCGGCGCCGGGTCTAGGGAACAGGGAGAACTAGAAAATGGCTCGTTACACCGGACCCGTCACCCGCAAGTCGCGCCGCCTCGGCGTCGACCTGGTCGGTGGAGATCAGTCCTTCGAGAAGCGTCCCTACCCGCCCGGCCAGCACGGCCGCGCGCGGATCAAGGAGAGCGAATACCGCACCCAGCTGCAGGAGAAGCAGAAGGCCCGCTTCACCTACGGCGTCATGGAGAAGCAGTTCCGTCGCTACTACGAGGAAGCAGTGCGTCAGCCCGGCAAGACCGGTGACAACCTGCTGCGCATCCTCGAGAGCCGGCTGGACAACGTCGTCTACCGGGCCGGCCTGGCCCGCACCCGCCGCATGGCGCGTCAGCTGGTCAGCCACGGCCACTTCACCGTCAACGGTGTGAAGGTCGACGTGCCCAGCTACCGGGTGTCGCAGTACGACATCGTCGACATCAAGGACAAGTCGATCAACACACTGCCCTTCGAGATCGCCCGGTCCACCGCCGGCGAGCGTCCGATCCCGGGTTGGCTGCAGGTCGTCGGCGAGCGTCAGCGCATCCTCGTGCATCAGCTGCCCGAGCGCGCGCAGATCGACGTCCCGCTCACCGAGCAGCTGATCGTCGAGCTCTACTCGAAGTAACAGTTCACGGTCGAACCCGACCGCGAATCACCTAACGGCATCAAATAGCGGTTGCCGAGAAGGAGAACAGAAACACCATGCTGATTTCTCAGCGCCCCACGCTCAGCGAAGAGGTCATCGCCGAGAACCGGTCCCAGTTCGTCATCGAACCGCTGGAGCCCGGATTCGGTTACACCCTCGGCAATTCGCTGCGTCGCACGCTGCTGTCGTCCATCCCGGGCGCAGCGGTCACGAGCATCCGCATCGACGGTGTGCTGCACGAGTTCACCACCGTCCCCGGGGTCAAGGAAGACGTCACCGACATCATCCTGAACCTCAAGGGCCTGGTCGTGTCCTCGGAGGAGGACGAGCCGGTCACCATGTACCTGCGCAAGCAGGGCCCGGGTGCGGTCACCGCCGGCGACATCGTGCCGCCGGCCGGGGTCACCGTGCACAACCCCGACATGCACATCGCGACGCTCAACGAGAAGGGCAAGCTCGAGGTCGAGCTCGTCGTCGAGCGCGGCCGCGGCTACGTGCCCGCCGTGCAGAACAAGGCCTCGGGTGCCGAAATCGGCCGTATCCCGGTCGATTCCATCTACTCGCCGGTGCTGAAGGTCACCTACAAGGTGGAGGCCACCCGCGTCGAGCAGCGCACCGACTTCGACAAGCTGATCCTCGACGTCGAGACCAAGAGCTCGATCACCGCGCGTGACGCGCTCGCCTCGGCGGGCAAGACGCTGGTCGAATTGTTCGGTCTGGCACGGGAACTCAACGTCGAAGCCGAAGGTATCGAGATCGGGCCGTCGCCGGCCGAGGCCGACCACATCGCCAGCTTCGCGCTGCCGATCGACGACCTGGACCTGACGGTGCGCTCGTACAACTGCCTCAAGCGCGAAGGCGTGCACACCGTCGGCGAGCTGGTGGCCCGTACGGAGTCCGATCTGCTGGACATCCGCAACTTCGGCCAGAAGTCCATCGACGAGGTGAAGATCAAGCTGCACCAGCTCGGACTGTCGCTCAAGGACAGCCCGGCCAGCTTCGATCCGTCCGAGGTCGCCGGTTACGACGTCGCCACCGGCACCTGGAACAGCGACGCCGGTTACGAGTCGTCCTACGAGGCCGACGACAACACCGACTACGCCGAAACCGAACAGCTCTAAGTCAGAACAGTCCCGGCCCTACCTGATACGGGGGTCGGCCCCATCGAGGAGAAGTCGCAATGCCCAAGCCCACAAAGGGACCCCGCCTCGGCGGTTCGTCGTCGCACCAGAAGGCGATCCTGGCCAACCTGGCCACCTCGCTCTTCGAGCACGGCCGCATCAAGACGACGGAGCCCAAGGCTCGGGCGTTGCGTCCGTACGCGGAGAAGCTCATCACCCACGCCAAGAAGGGCACGCTGCACAACCGGCGTGAGGTGATGAAGAAGATCCGTGACAAGGACGTCGTGCACGTCCTCTTCGCCGAGATCGGGCCGTTCTTCGCCGATCGCGCCGGCGGCTACACCCGCATCATCAAGGTCGAGAACCGCAAGGGCGACAACGCTCCCATGGCGGTCATCGAGCTGGTGCGGGAGAAGACCGTGACGTCGGAGGCCAACCGTGCCCGCCGCGCCGACGGTGCGCAGAAGGTGGCGGCTGCCGCCGCTCCGCAGGCCGCCGTCGTACCCGAAGAGGCCGAAGGTCCCAGCGCCGACGAGGTCGAGGCCGTGGAGGAGACGCCGATCGCCGACGAGTCCGACGTCGAGGCGGAGGCCCAGGAGGCCAAGGCTGAGGAGTCTGACGAAGAATCTGACGGGGCCAAGTAACAGCACTCCCATGAACGAGCCCGTCATCGATTCCGATGGCGGGCTCGTTCGTCTGCGTCTCGGCATCGCCTACGACGGAACAGAATTCGCAGGGTGGGCGACCCAGGCCGGGCAGCGCACCGTGGCCGGCGTCCTCGACGAGGCGCTGACGACGGTGTTCCGCACCCCGGTGCAGACCCGCGCTGCAGGGCGCACGGACGCCGGCGTGCACGCCACCGGTCAGGTCGCACACGTCGACATCCCCGCTGACGCCGTCCCGCACGCGTATCCACGCACCCTGCGGGCGGGCGAGCCCGAATTCGGGCCGCTGGTGCGCCGACTCGGCCGGCTCCTTCCGGTCGATGTCCGCGTGATGGACATCGACCGTGCCGCACCGGGATTCGACGCGCGGTTCTCGGCGCTGCGGCGCCACTACGTCTATCGGTTGTCGACGGCGCCGTGGGGTGTGCTGCCCGCACAGGCACGCTTCGTCACGGCATGGCCGCGTCCGCTGGATGTCGACGCGATGGCGGCCGCGGCGCGAGAGCTGTTGGGGCTGCGTGACTTCGCGGCGTTCTGTCGACACCGCGACGGAGCAACCACGATCCGCGACCTGCAGCGGCTCGACGTGGTGCGCACTGGAGACGACATCGCGATCCACGTCAGCGCCGATGCGTTCTGCTGGAACATGGTGCGGTCACTGGTCGGTGCGCTGCTCGCTGTCGGTGAGCACCGGCGCGACGCGACGTGGTGTGCGGACTTGCTGTCCGAGACGCGGCGGTCGAGCGATTTCGCGGCGGCGCCGGCGCGCGGGTTGACGCTCGTGGGCGTGGACTACCCGCCGGACGAGGAACTCGCCGCGCGCACCCTGATCACCCGGGACGTCCGCACCGCCGACGAGGTGGGTTAGATCCGGCCGGCCACGAAGTCGGCGGCCTGATTCACCATGCCGGCCTTGATGTAGGCCGGGGCGAGGTGATCGGGCCAGTAGTCCTGCCAGTTGTTCGGGTCGGTGGGGTTGCAGATCGGGTCGTCGCCGTGGCACAGCTCGATGACCTTGTCGCGCAGCGCCGGATTCGTGAAATTGGCGATCGGGCCCACCCACTGACTGCCGTTGCCGAACAACGTGATCGCCGCGATGTGCGAGTCCGCCCCGTCGGGCATCGGGTTCTTGAAGCCGAAGGCGGCGATCGGAACGGCCACCACGACGTCGGTGACAGCGGCACCGAGCGAGTAACCGCCCAGCACCAGCCGGGTGTCGGGGCACGTGCCCGTCATGTACGAGACGCGCCCGCTCATGTCGTTGGCGCCGATGTCGACCTCGGTGTCGGCGGGGTACTTCACCGCGTAGAGGCGGACGTCCTTGCCGGTCTTGTTCCGCACCGCCGACACCAGGGCGTTGCCTATCTGACCGGCCCCCGGCTGCTCGAGACGTCCGCGCGCGAAGATCAGCTCAGCCTGCGGACAGGACTCCGCTGACGCGGTGGGAGCCACCGGCAGGACGAGCCCCGTGACCAGCGCGGCCACCACCCATGTAGCGGCACGGCGCAGCGAGACGGTCACCATGCCGATGATAGGTCAGACTCGGCCCGCAGCGAACCCTGCGGCTTGGGCGATGAACGGCGATGACTCGTAATGGGTGTGCGCGAACGGGTTTCGACCGTCCGAGCAGATCGGGTCGCCGTCGGCGCACAGGTCGATCGCCTTGCCGGCGAACGAACCGGCCGCGGAGACCGGGTTGCCGAACTTCGTCGCCGGGTTACCGAACACCGCAACGGCGTCGACGTTGTTGACGAGGCCGCCGGCCAGCGGAGGGGCCGAGCCTATTTCGCCGATCTTGTTGCCCAGCGGCGGGACGCCGGCGAGCATGTCGACCACCGCGGCGCCCTGCGAGTACCCGCCCAGCACGATCCTCGTGCCGGGGCACTGCGCGGCCAGCGTAGCGATCCGGCCCGCGGCGTCGGTGGCACCCACCGCGGTGTTGAGGAAGTCGTAGCTGGCCGGGTAGTTGACGCCGTAGGTGCTGATCGAGCGTCCGCCGAGCTGCGTGCTCAGCGCATCGGTCAAGGCCTGCCCCACGCGCCCGATGCCGGGCGGCTCGCTGGTGCCGCGGGCGAAGATCACCTCGACGTCCGAGCAGGGCTGAGCCGAGGCGGTCGGTACCGCAGGCTGGAGAACGGAGCCGGCGACGGGCAGGGCCGCGGCGGCAACGGCCGCAGCGAGGCGGCGCAGTCGGTCAGATCGCACAATGCACCGTAACGTATAGCTGAGCTACAAAAGTGCCGCGACGAATCCGGCAGCCTGGTCGGTCATCCCGGACGACGCGTAGGTGCTGTGCGCGGGGACGTCGTCGCCGCCCGAGCAGACCGGATCGTTGGGCGCGCACAGGTCGATGGATCGGCCACCCCAGACGGGGCTCGACGTCAGCGGGAGCCCGATCTTCGCCGAGGGATTGCCGAACACGGCGATCGCCGCCACGTGGTCGGGAGCGTTCGGCGACAGCGGCGCGGTGAAGCCGGCGCCCGGCACGGGAACGGCGGCGATGACGTCGATCACGGCGGCGCCCTGGGAGTAGCCGCCCAACACCAATCGGGTGTTCGGGCAGTTGTCGATCATGTACTGGATGTGGCCGCTGGCGTCGTTGGCGCCCGCCGCGACTTGGAGGAAGTCGAACGACGCCGGGTAGTTCACGGCGTAGGACCCGACCGAGCGGCCCCCCACCCGTCCCTCGAGGGAATTGACGAAGGCGCCTCCGACGCGGCCGAGACCGGGCGGCTCGTCGGTGCCGCGGGCGAAGACGACTTCGATGTCGGGGCAGCCCTGGGCCGCGGCCGTGGGCGCGGTGAGGGCGGGTGTCGCGACCATCGCGGCGACCGTGAGAGCGGTCGCAGCAAGTGCCGCTACCCGGCGCGCATCAAGATCGATCATCATCTAGGTGATGTTAGCTCACCTAGCGGAGCATCCGGCCAGGTCGCGGCATTCACCTCTGCGAGGTCGCCGCGGTCACCCTGACGGGCCAGCGCCAATCCGGCGAGGACGATGGCCCCGCCCACGGCCTGCATCGCGGTGACGGCCTCGCCGACCAAGACCCACGCAGCGAGGACGGCGAACATGACTTCGGACAGGCCGACCAGCGAGGCGAACCGCGGCTTGAGGCGGGCGATGCTGACGATGCCCAAGGTGTAGGCGATCGCGGTGGGGAACAGGGCCAGGGCGACGACCGGCAGCACCCAGGATGTGGTCATGCCGGCGACCACGGTGTCGTTGGCGGTGAACGTCATCGGCATCACGCCGGTGACGCCGATCGCGGCCACCGCCACGGCGCCGACGAACAGACCGGCCGTCGCCAGGGTGATCGGGTGCAGCCTCGGATTCTGCGGTGTACCTGCCTCGCTGTCAGGGCCCGACACCTTCTCCGACATCAGGAAGTAGCAGGCCGCGCACACCGCGGCGGCGAGGCCGAAGGCGACGCCGACGAGATCGAAGTCGACCGGGGAGAAGCCGTGCGGGCCGACCAGTCCGAGCACGGCGGTGATGCCGGCGATCGCCAACACCACGCCGGACAGCGTCAGCGCGCTGGGCCGCCGCCGTGTGGTCGCCCACAGCCAGCCCACGACCAGGATCGGCGCGGTGTACTCGAGCAGCAGTGCGACGCCGACCGCGAGGTGGGCGACGGCGTTGTAGTAGAACAGCTGCGCACCGGCGATGGGGACGAGCCCGTAGGCCACGACCGTGCGCACGTGGTGGCGCGCCTCGCGCAACCACCCCGGATGTGCAACGGTGGCGAACACGGCCATCGCCAGCGCGCCGCCGGCCAGTCGGGCGGTCACCGCGGCGGTCGGGCTCCAGCCGGCGGTCATCAGGGCCTTGCCGAACGGACCCGAGCAACCGAAGGCGAACGCCGAGGCAACCGCGAAGAGGAGGCCGCTACGGAACTGCGAGCTCGGCGTGAGCACGGCCATGGGTGCACCTCCACAAGTCTGATCTGCGGCGACATGAGTAAACTGAACTTTGGTCGTGACGCTACTGCCGGAAGGAGTCACGAGTCAAATGATTTTCAGTCATGACACCGAGCTGACCCTGCGGGCAGCGGCGGTGCTGATCAACACCGATCGGGTCGACGGCGAGCAGCTCGTCGACCTGCATGCCCTCGACGAGTACCTGGACAGCTTCGGCTGGACCGGGCGGCGGGATCGCGACGCCGCCGAGCTGGAGTCGGTGCATCGGCTGCGCGCCAGGCTGGGCGGGATCTGGGAGATCGCCGACGACGAGGCCCGAGCGGTGGGTCAGGTGAACGCCTTGCTCGCCGACACGCGCGCAGCGCCGTGGCTGACTCGACATCCGGAGATGCCCGAGTGGCACCTGCATCTGGCCTCCGTGCACGACCCGCTGTGGCAGCGCATGGGCGCGGAGTTCGCGATGGCGCTGGCGGACCTGATCCGCGCGGGCGACCTACGCCGCCTCAAGATCTGTGCGGCACCGGATTGTGAGGCCGTGCTGGTCGACCTCTCGCGCAATCGCTCGGGCAAGTTCTGCGACACCGGCAACTGCGGCAACCGTCAACACGTCGCCGCATATCGGGAACGGCGCTCCAACAAGTGATCTGACCCCCGTCGGTGCACCGTTACGCTGACCCACGGGGGTGTCATGCGTCAACCGACGACACGGCTGCAGGTCAGCGGCCACCGATTCCTGATGCGCCGCATGGCCCACGCGCTGGTCCGCGGAGACGCCAGGATGCTCGACGATCCGCTTCGCGCACAGTCGCTTTCGCTCACCACCGGCGCAGTGCTTGCGGTTGCCGGGGTCGCCGCGTGCGCCGTCATCGCAGTGCTCGGGCCGGCGACCGATATCGGGGACGCGCCGGTCGTCGTGGTCCGGGAGACCGGCGCGCTCTACGTGCAGGTCGACGACACCCTGCACCCGGTGTTCAATCTGGCCTCGGCGCGGCTGATCACGGGCCGCTCAGATGCGCCGCGGGTGGTGTCGCAGACAGCTGTCGACGCTCATGCCCGCGGTGCGGTGATGGGCATACCCGGAGCACCGCATCATCTTTCGCCGGCATCGACCCCCGATTCGGTGATGGTGTGCGACGAGGACGGCCGGACCACGGTGATCGTCGCAGCGTCGGAGCCCGCTGTCGCAGTGCCGCAGCAGCCCATCCTGGTGACGCCCCGTGGGGCCAACCCCGCTTTGACCTATCTGCTCTACGGCGCCGCGAAGGCCCGGGTCGACCTGCGCCACCCTGCCGTCGTTCGCGCATTGCGCCTCGACGGTGTCACGCCGCGCCCGATCTCCGAGGCCGTACTGGCTGCGCTACCCGAGGCGCCCCGCGTCGTGGCCCCACAGATCCCGGACCGCGGGGCGCCGGGACCGGGCCCGCTGCGCGACCATCCGGTGGGAACAGTGATCGACGTCGCCGGTAGCGATGCGCAGTTCGTGGTCCTGCGCGGAGGTCTGCAGCGGGTCAGCCCCGTCACCGCGGATCTGATCCGCTACACCGATGGTCGGGTCGACGCGACGGAGTCGACGGTGGCGCCCGATGTCCTCGGCACGCTTCCAGTGGTGGAAACGTTGCCGGTCACCACGTATCCCGACCGTGCCGGCATGACATCCGCGCGGGTGGTGTGCGCCCGCTGGCAGCCGGGACCCGACGAATCCGGTGTGCACAGTGCCGTCGTGATCGCCGACGCGACACCGGAATCCGGCGTCGCGCTGGCGCAGGCCGATGATGCCGGCCCTGCCGTCGACGCGTTCGCGATGTCCGGTGGCGGTGCACTGTTGGTGCGTTCGGTAGCACTGGGCGGCGAGACCGATACGGGGCCGCTCTTCCTGCTGGCCGACTCCGGTGCGGTGTTCGGCGTCGAGAACACCGACACTGCACAACGATTGGGACTCACGCCGCCAGAATCACCGATTCCCTGGGTCTTCCTGGCGGGACTGCCCCGGGGGCCAGACCTGAGCGTGCGGGCCGCGTCAGTCGCCCGCGACGTCCTCGTCGCGGGGCCGTGACCGGCGCAGTGCCGCACCGGTGACAGCCACCGCGCCGACGAGCCCGCCGCACAGCAGCACCGCGCGCATCGGCGACACCGGCTCATGCGGACGCTCCTGGGTCGGCATGCCGGAGACCGACGTCGCCGCGCGTGGCGCCGACGGCGGAGCCACGTCGCCGACCGCGGCCAGGACGTCGACGACGCCGTGCCCGACCGTCGGGGACCAGCCGGCCGCCGGATGGCGCGCGGTGTCCTCGATGCGGGCCATCACCTGGCGCGCGGTGAGCTCCGGATGCCGCGACCGCACGAGGGCGGCGAGCCCCGAGACCAACGGCGCCGCGAAGCTGGTGCCGGACAACGGTGCTCCGCTCACCGACGAATCCACGACACCGTCGGCGGCGGCTGCCAGGGACAAGACGTTCTCGCCGGGTGCGGCGACGTCCACCCACGGCCCGGCGAGGCTGAAGTCGGAGGCGGCGCCGTCCGCGCGGGACGATCCGACGGTCAGCACGTAGTCGTCGTACCAGGCGGGGCTGGCGACCACCGTCGCGTCACGGCCGTTCTGCTGGGGGCACTGGCCGGTGCCGCCCACGTTGCCCGCCGCGCTGACGACGACGGCGTTCGCGACGTCGACGGCGTAGGCCAGGGCTGCGCCGAGGGCGCGATCGTCGAGGCCGGCATCGGCGGGCAGGCACGCCACCGACGAGATGTTGATGACCGTCGCGCCTCGGTCCGCCGCGAGCCGGACCGCCGCGGCCAGGGTCTCGACGTCCCCTACGCCGGACCCCGTCGAGCCGCCGGCGACGTCGAACTTGTTGCTGGACTGGCGAATCGCCAGCAGTGATGCATCGGGCGCCACGCCGGCGAAGCCATCCGACGGGTCCTGGCTCGCTCCGATGAGTCCGGCGACGATCGTGCCGTGGCCGTCACAATCCGCGGTCCCGTCCCCGGTGCTGACGAAGTCGCCGCCCGGGATGACGTGCGGAAGGCGGCGATGGCGGGCCACCCCGGTGTCGATGACTGCGACCGTCTGCCCGGCGCCACGGGTCAGCGGCCACACCAGCGACACGTCGTCGAGGAGGTGGCCGCGTGTCGTCGCGGCGCGCACGGCCACGCAGTCGACCCGCTGTTCGGTGGGCAGCGGTGGCCGCGCTGATCCCGAGGGAGGGAGCAGGGTGTCGTCGATCGGCGGGGGAGAGACCGACGCGCTCGCCGGCGCCGGCGGCGCCAAACCCATGGTGAGCGCGGTGACTGCGAGGACACGACCGATGCTCCTCACGGCAGGTTCACTGCGCGTGCCGCGTCGTACACCCCGACGAGCCAGGCGCCCAGCGGCAGGACGGCGGCGATGGCGACATAGTCGGTGGCGCGAAGGGCGCTGTGCAGCAACGGGTTCGGATGCCAACCTCGCAGGCGGATCATAGCTGCTCCGGTGGCAGCGACGCCGCAACACCACCATGGCGCCATGAGCGGGCGGGCCGTGACCGCGACGAGAAGTGCGATCGCCAGCGCCGCGAGACCGGTCCCGCCCAGGATCAGCCGACGGGCGGGATCGCAGTGCACGCGGTGCCGCAGGAGCAGCACGCCTCCGACGACACCGGCGAACACGGTTGCCGCGAGCCGTGATTCGGCAGCGTCGGCAGCGACGAGTGCGAGACCGGTGACCGCAGTCGCGGACCAGCCCGCCGTCATACCCGTGAGCAGTCGGTGCGCCGCCTGTGCGCGGTGTGGACCGACCATGTGTCGTGTCGGCCCGATGCCGGATATGGCCGCCGCCAGTGGAGCGGCGGCCCCGAGTCCGGCGAGCGCTATACACGTCGCCAGCGCACCGACCGCCCCGACGCCCAGATCCGACAGCGCACCGATGACCGCGGCCGCTGTGGCCGCGCCGCTCGCCGCGGCGCACGCGATCATCGCAGGCCTCACGCCGACTGCGGTGCGGCTCGAAGACATCGACAGGCACACCGCCATCGCGACGGCCGCCCCCGACGCGAAGACCGCGACGGCCGCCCCGGACAAGTCCGCTGCGGCCAGCGCTCCGGTGACTGCGGCGTGACCGACCGCGCCCATGCCCAGGGCATCGGTCAGTGGCGGCGTGACCCAGCCCGCGACAGCGGCCACCGCGGCACCCGCTGCGATCGCCGCGCTCACCCACAGGGCCGCGTCATGTCCGGTCGCGCGCCCGGCCCACCCGAGTACCGCGGCAAGCGCCAACGCCACGATGACTGTGACCGCGACGTCCCATCCGTCGGTACGCGCAGTGGACTCGCGCCCCGCGGTGATGACCGCGGTGATGGGTGTGCCCGCGCGGATTCGGGGCGGTGGCATCGGCTCGTCGGTCAGGAGTAGCAGATCACCGTCGCGAACCCCGTTGTCGTGCAGACTCTTCGCCGGGTCGAACGGCATTCCGACGGCCGGGCCGAGAACCCACCGGATGGGCTCCACTTCGTGTGTGTCGTCGCCCAGCGCGAACTCCACCAGCGAGGGCAGAAGGACGGCGATCGGGCACCCGGCGGGGAGCACGACCTCAGCGCTGCGTTGCTGCCGAGGTAGGTGGACAGCCACTCGACGCACCGTATCGATCACCACAGCAACGTAACTCGCACACCAGAGGGGTGAGCGCACCGAAATTCTCCGGCGTCCGAGGGAACCGCAGCGCGTGCTGGTGCGTCTGCTTCTACATGGAATCCCTGCGCCGACCGGGCGGCCGGATCGCGCTCGAGGCGCCACCGCCGCTGCCCGAGGCGACACCGGTCAACCCGGTGGCGCGGTTGATGCCGGTCGCGATGATCGTCGCCATGGTGGGCATGAGCGCGCTGTACCTGCGGTCGGGCGCATCGACGTCGCGCAGCCCGATGTTCCTGGTGCTACCCGCCATGATGCTGGTCTCGCTGATCGGCATGCTGGTCCACGGCGGTCGCGGCGGCGCCCGCACCGCGGAGATCAACGCCCAGCGCGCAGATTATCTGCGCTATCTCGACACCGTCGATGCCGCCGTGCACAGCGGTGCCGCCACCCAGCACAGGTGGATGTACCGCCACCATCCCGACCCGGATGCGCTCTGGCCGCTCGTCGGCACCCGACAGATGTGGCAGCGCGGCGACACGCATCCCGAATTCCTCTGCGTCAGGATCGGGATCGGTGACGTGGCGCCGATGACAGAGATCGTGCTGCCAGAGCTCGCCCCGGACGACGACGCCGACCCCGTCACTGCCACAGCGGTGCGGCGACTGGCCGCTGCCGCGTCGTCCGCGCCGGAGTCGCCCGTCCTGGTGTCGTTGCTCCACGCGAGATCGATCACGGTCACCGGCGAACCCGGCACCTGCCGAGCGGTGGTGCGGGCGCTTGTGTGCCAGATGGCGGTCGCTCATCCGCCCGCCCTGCTGGGAATCACGACCGCCCCGAGGGACGGGGGCGAATGGGATTGGCTGGCATGGCTTCCGCACACGCGTGCGGATGACACGCCACGGCACCGGGTGATCGTCGCCGACGGGCCTGCGCCGCCGCTCGACGACGGCGTGACCGTCGTGCAGATCTGCGCCGCACGGTCACCGGTGGGGCTGGTTGTCGACGGCGTGGAGGTGGCTGCCCGCTACGACGTGCTGTCCCGTCCGGAGGCGCTCGCGTGCGCGCGTCGGGTGGCCCGCTGGACGCCGCAGAGCGCGTCGTCTCGTCGTGACGGCTGGCCGGCCTTGATGGGCATCGAGGATCCGGGCGCCTTCGACCCGGTCGCCCGGTGGTCGCAGCGCGCCGGCACGCCCCTGCGCGTGCCGATCGGGGTGGGTGAGGACGGAGCGGTGGTCGAGCTCGACATCAAGGAGGCCGCAGCCGGCGGCATGGGTCCGCACGGGCTCTGTGTGGGTGCGACGGGGTCCGGCAAGTCGGAGTTCCTGCGCACCTTGGTGCTCGGCATGATCACCGCGCATCCGCCCGACGAGTTGAACCTCATCCTCGTCGACTTCAAGGGTGGGGCCACCTTTCTCGGTCTGGACAGCGTCACCCACGTCTCGGCGGTGATCACGAACCTGGCCGACGAGGCGCCGCTGGTGGCCAGAATGCGCGACGCGCTCTCCGGCGAGATCACCCGCAGGCAGGAGCTGTTGCGAGCGGCGGGCAACCTCGCCGACATCGCGGCGTACCGCCGTGCGCGCGCCCGTGATTCCCAGATGGTCGCGTTGCCATCCCTGTTCGTCGTCATCGACGAGTTCTCCGAGCTGCTCAGCCAGCATCCCGATTTCGCCGACCTGTTCGTCGCGGTCGGCCGGCTCGGCCGCTCACTGGGCATCCATCTCTTGTTGGCCAGCCAACGCCTCGACGAGGGGCGGCTGCGGGGCCTGGAAGCCCACCTGTCCTACCGCGTCTGCCTGAAGACGTTCTCGGCGGCCGACTCTCGTGCTGTTCTCGGGACACCCGACGCCTACCACCTCCCCGCCCGTCCCGGCGCTGCGTTCCTCAAAGCCGCGACCGGGCAGGTCACCCGATTCCAGACCGCGTTCGTCTCCGGCCGCCTGCCGGTCACCCTCCCGGCCGCCGAGAACGCACGCGTCGTCGCACCGTTCACACCGGGCCGGCGGACTCCCGCCGAACAACGAACACACTCGAGACCACTGCTCGCCACGATGGTGGCCAGGCTCGAAGGACACGGCCCCCAGGCGCATCGCGTGTGGTTGCCGCCGCTGCGGCGTTCGCCGATCCTCGAGGACCTGCTGGATCGGATCGAGCCGAGCCCACTGCGTGTGCCGATCGGCCTGGTCGACCGCCCGTTCGAGCAGCGGTACGAGCCGCTGGTCGTCGACATGAGCGGGGCGGCGGGCAATGCCGCGATCGTCGGCGCACCACAATCGGGGAAGTCGACGGCGCTGCGGACGCTGGTGGCCGCGCTCGCCGCGCGCCACGACGCCGCCGCGGTGCAGTTCTACTGCCTGGACTTCGGCGGTGGTGGCCTGGCTGCGGTGCGGGACCTCCCGCATGTCGGGTGCGTGGCCGGCCGGCACGAGGCCGACCTGTGCCGTCGTACCGTGGCGCACCTCGAGGCCGTTCTGCGGCGGCGGGAGGAGGGTTGCCGCGACGACGACGATCCGGACGTGTTCCTCGTCGTCGACGGATGGTCCACCGTGCGAGGTGAATTCGAGTCTCTCGAGCCCGCGATCACCACACTCGCGACACGCGGTCTCTCCTACGGGGTGCATGTGGTGCTGGCAGCGTCCCGATGGGCCGATCTGCGCCCGGCACTGAAAGACCAGATCGGCACACGCATCGAACTGAGGCTCGGGGAGCCCGCCGAGTCGGAGATGGATCGGCGGCGCGCTCGTGAACTGAGCGCCGCACCGGCCGGGCGCGGCCTGACCCACGACGGTCACCAGATGGCGATCGCCCTGCCGGGAGCCGCGCATGTCTGCCTCCATACCGGGGGACGGCGCGCGCCACGAGTCGAATTGCTGCCGACCACAGTGCATCTCGATTCGATCGGTGCCGGGCCGAGGCAGCGCGGTCACGTGCTCGTCGGTCTGGGGGAGCGCGACCTCGGCGCCGTCAGTCTGAACGTCGCCGAGAATCCGCACCTGCTGATCCTCGGTGACGGCGAATCCGGCAAATCGGCTCTGCTGCGCACGCTGTGCATCGATCTGATCCGGACGCACTCACCGGAGGACGTCTCGTTGGAGATCGTCGACTATCGGCGCACCCTGCTCGGCGTCGTCGAAACCGGCCATCTCGCAGGCTATTCGGCATCTCCCGTGGCGCTGGAGGCGCGGCTGAGCGCCCTGACCGCCCGGCTGACCGCTCGCATGCCCGACGAACACGTCACCCAGCGGCAACTGCGTGCACGGTCGTGGTGGACCGGGCCCGAGATCTACGTCGTCGTCGACGATTACGACCTGGTGGCCGGCCCCACCGGCAACCCGCTCACCCCGCTGGCCGATTTCTTGCCCCACGCCAAGGATCTCGGGCTGCACATCGTCGTCGCTCGTCGATCCGGTGGAGCGGCGCGGGCGATGTTCGACCCGGTGCTGACGCGCCTGCGTGAGATGGGCTGCAGCGGCTTCCTGATGAGCGCCTCGCCTGAGGAGGGGATGCTGCTGGGCAGCACCCGTCCTGCGCCGCTGCCGCCCGGCCGTGGCGTGCTGTCGGTGCGCGGCCGCGCCGACGAACTGGTCCAGGTGGGATGGCACGACCCGCCATGACACCGGTGGTCGTCGAGGTCGGCCCGGCGACGGTGCGGGGCCCCGATGGTCCGCCGGCGGGGTGGGCCGAAGCGGCTCTCGCCGCCGTGGGTGATCGGCTCACGGTCGTGGAGGGTCGCGTCGTCGAGGTGACTGACGTTCTGCGCGAGGTGCTTTCAGCGACGACCGGAGGGCGAGTGCGCTCCCTGGCACTGGTGGTGCCCAGCTGGTGGCCGGCCCGCTGGACGGCGGTCGTGACCGACGCCGCGGGCGCCGTCACCGACGACGTTCGGGTGTTCGGTCGCGGGCCCCTGCTGAGCGCCTCGCTGTCCTCGACCGTCGTCGAGGTCGCCGCCGACGTCCTCGCGATCGCCGAACCCGGCCGGCCACTGCGAGTCGTCGGCCGTGATGAGCTGACGTCACCGCACCCCGAGCTGGTCGACATACCTGCCGGTGTCGCCGTCCCGACGTGGGTCACCGGTCGGCGCATCGGGCGGGAGGACGTGGAGGCCGCGGTCGCGGCGACGCTGACGACGCGGCCTCGGTTCCACCGACCCGCACTCGTCCTGGGCGCGGCCGTCATGGTCGCGTCGATCGTCCCCTGGGTGCTGCGCGACCCGGCGCCCCCGCAGTGGAGGGTGCTCACCGAAGGCCGGGCCGCCATCGAGGTGCCCGCCGACTGGGCGGCGGAACGCATCACGTCGGGGCCGGGATCGGCCCGTGTTCGAGTGTCCGCACCCGGTGGCCTCCCGGCGCTGCACCTCACACAGTCCCTCGGACCTGCCGACCTCGAGGGCATCGCCGAATCCCTGCGCCGTGCAATCGCATCCGCGCCCGCAGGGGTGTTCGTGGACTTCCGACCCGACGGTGCGGTCGGCGACCGCGCCGCGGTGACCTACCGCGAACTGCGCGACGGCAGCCAGACCCGGTGGGCGGTGGTCGGCGACGGGAACGTCCGTATCGCGGTGGGCTGTCAAAGCGAGCCCGGCGACACCGATGCGATCGCGGCGGCGTGCGCCCGGGCGGTGCGCAGCGCCCACGCGGTCGCAGGATGAGTCGACGGAACCGATCCGGCCTCTGGTGCGTCCAAACATGTACAACCACAATCGAAATGGAAGGATCTTCGATGCCGATCCCGTCAGGCACCACCGGTGGAGCACTCGCCACCGACTTCGACCTCATGGCCGCGGTGGCGGGCAGGACCGATGCCCGCAACGAGGAGATCCGCGCCATGCTGGCCACGTTCATCGGCCAGATGAGCAGTGTGCCCGCCTCGGTGTGGGGCGGGGCCGCGGCCGCCCGGTTCCGTGACGTGGTCGACCGCTGGAATGCGGAGTCCCTGCGGCTGCACGCTGCGCTGCAGCGCATCGCCGAGACCATCCGCGACAACGAGCGGACCTTGCGACACGTCACCGACAGCCATGCCGACGCCATCGGCTCGGCCTCGGCGCAGTTGTAGGAGGACCGACATGGACCCGATGCTGTCCTACGATTTCGCCGCCATCGAGCACACGATCCGCCAGCAGATCCACGCGACCTCGTCCCGCTTCAATGCCGCGTTGGACGATCTGCGCACTCAGATCGCACCGCTGCAACAGGTCTGGACCCGCGACGCCGCCGAGGCGTACCGGGTCGAGCAGGCGCGGTGGGAGCAATCCGCGGCCGCGCTCAACGACATCCTGTTCCGACTGGGTAATGCGGTGCGCGACGGCGCCGACGACGTCGCGGCGACCGACCGCAGCGCCGCCCACGCTTGGGGTGCCTGACGCACCCCACGTCAACGCTGTGCGACCCCCGGGAGGAGGGGAGCCGACCGGGGGTCGCACAGTGCCGCCTTGGGATAGGGTGGGAAACCGGTGTGATGGCGGACACAAAGGATCGCCCCGTGGCAACAGCGAAAACGACTAACGGGCGGGTTGGCTCCCGGCCGCCGTCGGCGACGCTGCGCACCGTCCACGAGAAGTTCATCGCTGGCGAGGTCGATGCCAGCGACCTGAACTCGGCCGTCCGGCCGGTCGTCGCGCAGAGCTGGGAACGCAGCCGCGCCGTCGGCGTCGACCCCGATTTCCACGGCGCCCGGGCCGCCGAAGCCGTCGCCGCGATCGCCAGGCTGCGCGACACCCACCCGCTGGCACCGGCGCTGCCGGTCATCCGTCGCCTGCTGGTCAACGACGCTGTCGACTCTGGCGTGGTGGTCGCCGTCAGCGCCGCCGACGGCACATTGCTGTGGGTCGAGGGCGACCCGAACGCCTGCCGCCGCGCCGAAGCGATGAACTTCGTGCCCGGCGCCGACTGGAGCGAACAAGGCGCCGGCACCAACGCCCCCGGGACAGCGCTCGCCCTGGACCGGGAACTCCAGATCCACGGCTCGGAGCATTTCTCCCGCATCGTCCAGCCGTGGAGTTGTACTGCCGCGCCCGTGCACGATCCGACCACCGGGGCACTACTGGGCGCGATCGACCTGACCGGTGACGCGCAGGTGGCGTCGTCGCAGACCCTGGCGCTGGTGCGCGCCACCGCGGTGGCCGTGGAGAACCACCTCGCGCTGCTGCGGGTCGCCGGGATCGGCCCCGAACCGGCAGCGCGCAAACCGCATCTCGTGGTCCTCGGCGGCGACCGGCCCCGCTGGGTGACCTCCGATGCGTACGGGCACCTGCAGGCCACCTATCTGACAGGCCGGCACGCCGACATCCTCGTGCTGCTGAGCCGGCACCCCGAAGGGCTGTCCGCGGACCACCTCGCCGTCCTGCTCGACGACAAGGATCTCGACGTCGTCACCGTGCGTGCGGAGATGTCGCGGCTGCGCAAGGTGATCGGCGCGGAGAACCTCGGCTCGCGGCCGTACCGGCTCCTCGCTCCGATCACCAGCGACATCGGCGAGGTGTTCGACGCGCTGGACGCCGGTGACGTCGAGGCCGCGCTGAACCGCTACTCCGGACCGCTGCTGCGCCAGTCGGTGTCCCCGGCGGTGGCACGCCTGCGGACCGCTCTGTCGACCACGTTGCGCGAGGCCGTGCTCGCGGAGAGTCGGCGCGGCCGAGCCGATCTGTTGCGGCGTTGGCTCGATCTGCCCGAGGGCCGCGACGATCGCGAGGGCTGGCAGGCGCTGCGGGACTGCTCCGGGCTGAACGCGGTCGCGCGGGCCCAGGCGCGTGGCCATCTCGCCGGTATTGACTACGAACTCGGCTGACTCCGACTCGGTTGCAGATCGATGCAACCGTGCTGCAACGGTGGCGCGCGTAGGTTCAGTGACGCACACCACACGAGCAGGAGTACCACCATGACTGTGTATGCCCGACCGGGGACCGACGGCTCGCTGATGTCGTTCAAGCCTCGCTACGAGAACTTCATCGGCGGCCAATGGGTGCCGCCGAAGGCAGGTCGCTACTTCGAGAACCCGACGCCCGTCACCGGCCAGGCGTTCACCGAGATCCCGCGCTCCGACGAGTCCGATGTCGAGGCCGCCCTCGACGCCGCCCACGCCGCCGCACCCGCCTGGGGCAAGACCTCGGCCGCTGAGCGGGCGGTGATCCTCAACAAGATCGCCGACCGCATCGAGGAGAACCTCGAGTCCATCGCGCTGGCCGAGTCGTGGGACAACGGCAAGCCGATTCGCGAGACGCTCAACGCCGACATCCCGCTGGCTGTCGATCACTTCCGATATTTCGCCGGATGTATTCGCGCACAAGAAGGTTCGCTGTCGGAGGTGGACGCCGACACCGTCGCCTACCACTTCCACGAGCCGCTCGGCGTCGTCGGCCAGATCATCCCGTGGAACTTCCCGATCCTGATGGCCACCTGGAAGCTCGCGCCCGCACTGGCCGCAGGCAACGCCGTCGTGCTCAAGCCCGCCGAGCAGACCCCCGCGTCGATCCTCTACCTGTTCGAGGTCATCGGCGATCTGCTGCCCGCCGGTGTGGTCAACATCGTCAACGGGTTCGGTGTCGAGGCCGGCAAGCCGCTGGCGTCGAGCAACCGCATCTCCAAGATCGCGTTCACCGGCGAGACCACCACGGGCCGGCTGATCATGCAGTACGCGTCGCAGAACCTGATCCCCGTCACGCTCGAGCTCGGCGGCAAGAGCCCCAACATCTTCTTCAACGATGTGATGGCCGAGGCGGACAACTATCAGGACAAGGCGCTCGAGGGCTTCACAATGTTCGCCCTCAACCAGGGCGAGGTGTGCACCTGCCCGTCACGCTCGCTGATCCAGGCCGACATCTACGACGAGTTCCTGGCTCTGGCCGCGATCCGTACCAAGGCCGTTCGCCAGGGCGATCCGCTGGACACCGAGACGATGATCGGCGCGCAGGCGTCCAACGATCAGCTCGAGAAGATCCTGTCCTACATCGAGATCGGCAAGAGCGAAGGCGCCCAGCTGGTCACCGGTGGTGAGCGTGCGGAACTCGGTGGCGATCTCAACGGCGGCTACTACGTCGCGCCGACGATCTTCACCGGCCACAACAAGATGCGGCTGTTCCAGGAGGAGATCTTCGGGCCCGTCGTCGCGGTCACCTCGTTCAGCGATTACGACGAGGCGATCAGCATCGCCAACGACACGCTGTACGGCCTGGGTGCCGGCGTGTGGAGCCGTGACGGCAACACCGCCTACCGCGCGGGCCGCGACATCAAGGCCGGCCGCGTGTGGACCAACTGCTACCACCAGTACCCGGCGCACGCCGCGTTCGGCGGGTACAAGCAGTCCGGCATCGGCCGCGAGAACCACAAGATGATGCTCGACCACTATCAGCAGACCAAGAACCTGCTGGTCAGCTACAGCGACACGGCGCTCGGCTTCTTCTGATCGAGCCGCCCCTGCCGCCAGAAGACCCCGGCGCGGAGCGATCCGTGCCGGGGTTTTTCCGGCCATCTTTTATGGTCGGATAACCGACCTTTAAAGCTCCCGAAACATCCGACAGATAGAGATGGACATCATGGCCTCAAGCCCGCGGCAGAGCGTCGCAGAACATCGACAGTCCGAGGAGTACCTGGCGCGGCGCCAACTGAAGCAGGGGAGTGCCGGCTGGTTGCTGCTCGCGGGCCTCGGCGTCAGCTACGTCGTCTCCGGTGACTACTCCGGCTGGAACTTCGGACTCGGCCACGGCGGCTTCGGCGGGCTGGCGATCGCCGCGGTCATCATCGCCGCGATGTATCTGGCCCTGGTCCTGGGCATGGCCGAACTGTCGTCGGCGCTGCCCGCGGCGGGCGGGGGTTACACCTTCGCGCGGCGCGCACTCGGACCATGGGGCGGTTTCGCCACCGGCACCGCCATCCTCATCGAGTACTCGATCGCCCCGGCCGCCATCGCCACGTTCATCGGCGCCTACGTGGAGTCGTTGGGGCTCTTCGGCATTCAGAACGGCTGGTGGGTGTACCTGGTCGCCTATGCGGTCTTCATCGGTATCCATCTCTCCGGCGTCGGCGAGGCGCTCAAGGTGATGTTCGTGATCACCGCCGTGGCTCTGGTCGGACTGGTGGTGTTCGTGATCGCCGCCGCAGGGAGCTTCGACGCGGCGAACCTCACCGATATCGCGCCCACCGACGCCGCGGGCGCGTCGTCGCTGCTGCCGTACGGCTACCTCGGCATCTGGGCCGCGATCCCCTTCGCGATCTGGTTCTTCCTGGCCATCGAGGGCGTACCGCTGGCCGCGGAGGAGACAGCGAACCCGGAGCGCAACGTCCCGCGCGGCATCATCGCGGCGATGGGCGTGCTGCTGGTGACCTGCGTCGGGGTGCTCGTGCTGGCCACCGGCGCCGGCGGCGCGGCCGCGATGTCGGAGTCCGGCAACCCGCTGGTCGAGGCGCTCGGCAGCACCACGGCGGCCACCGTCGTCAACTACATCGGGCTGGCCGGGTTGATCGCCAGCTTTTTCTCGATCATCTACGCCTACTCCCGGCAGCTGTTCGCGCTGTCGCGGGCCGGTTATCTGCCGACGGTGCTGTCGGTGACGAACTCGCGCAAGGCGCCGACGTTGGCGCTGATCGTGCCCGGCGTGATCGGTTTCGCGCTGTCGTTGACGGGCAAGGGTGATCTGCTGCTCAACATGGCCGTGTTCGGGGCTGCGGTGAGCTACGTGCTGATGATGGTCAGCCACATCGTGCTGCGGCGGCGCGAACCGAGAATGCCGCGTCCCTATCGCACGCCTGGCGGCGTGGCCACCACCGGATTCGCGTTGGTCATCGCCTCGCTGGCTGTGATCGCGACGTTCCTCGTCGACACCATCGCTGCGCTGTGCTGCCTCGCGGTGTTCGCCGCATTCCTGCTGTACTTCGCATTCGGCAGCCGGCACCGGCTGGTGGCCAACTCACCCGACGAGGAGTTCGCGATGCTCGCACAGGCCGAGGGCGGACTGACGTGAAATTCTCGCAGCAGATTTCGGGAACGACCTACAGCTTCGACGGCCTGGTCGACCTGATGGCCAAGGCAACCCCGCTGCGGTCGGGTGATCAATTGGCGGGGTGCGCCGCCGAGAGCGACGCCGAGCGCGCCGCAGCGGCCTGGGCGTTGGCCGACCTTTCGCTGAACACCTTCCTCACCGAGCTCGTCGTGCCTTACGAGAGCGACGAGGTCACCCGGCTGATCATCGACAGCCATGACCGACAAGCGTTTTCGCCGATCGCCCACCTCACGGTGGGTGGGTTGCGGGATTGGCTGCTCGACGCGGCGGCCCGCGACGACGGCGCGGCAAGGATCGCGTCGATCGCGCCCGGGTTGACCCCCGAGATGGTCGCGGCGGTCAGCAAGATCATGCGCAACCAGGATCTGATCGCCGTGGCCGCGGCCACCGAGGTCCGTGCCGCGTTCCGCACCACCGTCGGCGTCCCCGGCACGCTGGCCACCCGGCTGCAGCCCAACCACCCGACCGACGATCCGCGCGGTATCGCGGCTGCCGTCCTCGATGGGCTCCTGCTGGGCTGTGGGGACGCCGTCATCGGCATCAACCCGGCGACCGATTCGCCGCACGCCACCGCCGATCTGCTGCACCTGCTGGACTCGATCCGGGCGCGCTACGACATCCCCGTGCAGTCGTGCGTGCTCTCCCACGTCACCACGACGATCGGGCTCATCGAGCAGGGCGTGCCCGTCGACCTGGTGTTCCAGTCCATCGCGGGCACCGAGGGCGCCAACACCGCGTTCGGCGTCGACCTCGCGGTGCTGCGCGAAGGCAACGAGGCGGCCCGCTCACTCGGGCGTGGCACCGTCGGCACCAACGTCATGTACCTGGAGACCGGACAGGGGTCGGCGCTGAGTTCGGGCACCCACCTGGGCACCGGTGGCCGGCCCGTCGACCAGCAGACGCTGGAGGTGCGGGCCTACGCGGTGGCGCGGGACCTGCAGCCGCTGCTGGTCAACACCGTGGTGGGGTTCATCGGTCCGGAGTACCTCTACGACGGCAAGCAGATCGTGCGGGCGGGCCTGGAGGATCACTTCTGCGGCAAGCTGCTCGGCCTGCCGATGGGTGTCGACGTCTGCTACACCAACCACGCCGAGGCCGACCAGAACGACATGGACACCCTTCTCACGCTGCTCGCCGCGGCCGGGGTGTCGTTCGTCATCACCGTGCCCGGCGCTGACGACGTGATGCTCGGCTACCAGAGCCTCTCGTTCCACGACGTGCTGGTGACCCGCCGCACCATGGGGCTGCGGCCAGCACCCGAGTTCGAGGCGTGGCTGCGCACGGTCGGCATGATGGACGACGCCGGCCGGGTGCTCCCACTGGACGTGACGCGTTCGCCGCTGCGCGCGCTGGCAGCATCATGACCTCCGATCAGGTTGCCGCCCAAGCTTTCTGGAACGAGCTGCGGGCCACGACGCAGGCGCGGATCGGGTTGGGGCGCGCGGGCAATGCGCTGCCCAGTCGCGATGTCCTCGAACTCGCGGCAGCGCACGCCGCGGCTCGCGATGCAGTGCACCATCCGCTCGACGTCGACACGGTCGTCGCCCAGGTGCGCGACGTCGGCATCGGCGAGCCCGTGGTGGTGTCCAGCCGCGCCACGTCCCGCGCGGAGTACCTGCGCCGGCCCGACCTCGGCCGCCTGCCCGCCGACGTCGCGCAGATACCCAGGACGGGTGCCGACATCGGTGTCGTCCTCGCCGACGGCCTGTCCCCGACAGCGCTGGGAATGCACGGGCCGAAGTTGCTCGCCGCGCTGGTCGCACAGCTCGCGCCGCAGCACACGCTGGCGCCACCGGTCATCGCCACGCAGGCCCGGGTCGCGCTCGGCGATCACATCGCGGTCGCCGCCGGGGTCCGTACGGTGCTGGTCATCATCGGGGAGCGGCCCGGCCTCAGCGTGGTGGACAGCCTCGGCATCTACCTGACGCACCTGCCGCGAGTCGGTCGCAGCGACGCCGACCGCAACTGCATCTCCAACATCCACCCGCCCGGCGGGTTGGGGTACGCCGAGGCTGCGCGCATCGCCGCGAGCCTCGTCGACGGTGCGGTGGCCCTGGGCCGCTCCGGCGTCGACCTGAAGGACACCTCCCGGGCCCTCGGCACGCCCGACATCACCGCATTGACCTGATCGGAGACAACATGTTTCACCACATCGGCCGGATCGCCCTGTCCGCCGCCGCCACCCTGACATTGGCAGTCACAGGATCTGTCGCTGCGATCCCGCAGGCATCTGCGGCGCCGGCTTGCCGGACGCTGGCTGCCGACCCCGGTTGGTACGGCGACAATCGCGCGCGCATCGACGCGATGATGGCTGAGCTGGGCACGTGCGGCGGATCGGGCGACGTGGCGACCGGGGCCCCGCTGGCGCTGTTCGACTGGGACAACACCGTCGTCAAGAACGACATCGGAGACGCCACGTTCTTCTGGATGGTGCGCAACGGCAAGCTGCGTGCCCCCGCGGACTGGACCACCACCAGCTCGTACCTCACCCCGGCCGCCGTCGCGGCGTTGTCGCGGGCGTGCGCGGCCGGGGTCCCCGGTCAGCCGCTGCCCACCGACACCGACGTGGCCTGTGCGGACGAGCTGGTGTCGATCTACGGCGACGCCGAGACCACCGCCAAGGAGCCCGCGTTCGCCGGCTTCGACGCGCGCCGGATGGAACCCGCGTACGCGTGGGCCGCGCAGCTGCTCGCGGGGTGGCCGGAGCCGGAGCTCGTCGGGTTCGCCGAGCAGGCACGGCAGGAGAACCTGGCGGCACCCGAAGGCACTGAGCAGAAGGTCGGCAGCACCGAGCAGACCGGCTGGGTGCGCTACTACCCGCAGATGCGCGATCTCATCGGGGCGTTGCAGGCCAACGGTTTCGACGTGCGCATCATCTCCGCCTCGGCCGAACCCGTCGTGCGGGTGTGGGCGGCCGGTCTCGGCATCCCGGCCGACAAGGTGATGGGTGTGCGCACCGAGCGTGACGGCGACGTCGTCACCTCCCGGTTGGTGCCGTGCGGCGGATCGGTGTCCATCCCCTACATCGACGGCAAGCGCTGCCGCGTCAACGAGGAGGTCTTCGGCATCTCAGGCCCGGCCGCCTACGACGTCGCCGCCCCGCCGCGCCGGGCCGCGTTCGGGGCTGGGGACTCCGACACCGACGTCAGCTTCCTCTCTGACGCGACCGCTCTGCGCCTGGCGATCAACCGCAACAAGACCGAGCTCATGTGCCGGGCCTACGACGACGCCGACGGCCGCTGGATCGTCAACCCGATGTTCATCGAGCCCGAGGGTCAGGCCGAGCCCTACGCCTGCGCCACCGAGGGTTACGTCGAACCCGGCGGCGGGGACGGGCCCCTGCATCGGGCGGACGGCAGTCTGGTCCCCGATCAACCGGATAGCGTGTTTTGACCTGCGGGGACACCCCCCGGTAGGCTCCCTCGTTGGCGTGCGCTGCGCTTGTCGTGTACCTCGGGTCTCCGTCGGTCGCCGAGGCAACGCAGAGGCGGACGCCTGACCGGCACCCGGACCCCCGGGATCCACCCGAGAAAGAAACAGAGGTAGCGCTGTGTCTACGTACACGCCGAAGGCGGGTGACACCACGCGTACGTGGTACGTCATCGACGCCCAGGACGTGGTACTCGGCCGGCTCGCCGTCGAAGCAGCCAAGCTGCTGCGCGGCAAGCACAAGCCGACGTTCACGCCCAATGTCGACGGCGGTGACTTCGTCATCGTCATCAACGCCGACAAGGTCGCCATCAGCGGCGACAAACTGACCAAGAAGTTCGCCTACCGCCACTCGGGTTATCCCGGCGGCCTGCGCAAGCGCGCCATCGGCGAACTGCTGCTCAAGCACCCCACCCGGGTTGTGGAGAACGCGATCGTCGGCATGCTGCCGCACACCAAGCTCAGCCGTCAGGTGCAGAAGAAGCTGAAGGTGTACGCCGGCCCAAATCATCCGCACGCCGCGCAGCAGCCGATTCCGTTCGAGATCAAGCAGGTGGCCCAGTGACCGAACCCGAGTACACGACCGAGAGCACCGAGGCCCCGGAGGCGGGTGTGATCACCGAGGCCGAAGAGGCCCCGCGTGAGCCGGTCGTCATCGACCGTCCCATCCAGACCGTCGGCCGTCGCAAGGAGGCCGTCGTCCGCGTCCGCCTGGTGCCCGGCACCGGCCAGTTCCACCTCGACGGCCGCACCCTGGAGAACTACTTCCCGAACAAGGTGCACCAGCAGCTGATCAAGGCGCCGCTGGTGACCGTCGACCGGGTCGAGCAGTTCGACATCTACGCCCACCTCGATGGTGGCGGCCCCTCGGGGCAGGCCGGCGCCCTGCGCCTGGCCATCGCCCGTGCGCTCATCATCGTGCAGCCCGAGGATCGGCCCGCGCTCAAGCGTGCCGGCTTCCTCACGCGTGACCCGCGCGCCATCGAGCGCAAGAAGTACGGTCTGAAGAAGGCCCGCAAGGCGCCTCAGTACAGCAAGCGCTGATCAGTCCGCACAGACGCCCGGTTGCTCTTCGGAGCGGCCGGGCGTCTGTCTTTGTCCTGTGAGCGGTTCCCGGGCATTAGGGTGCTCGAAGACTCGTGTGAGAGGTTGTCACCATGGCTCGACTGTTCGGCACCGATGGAGTGCGCGGCGTCGCCAACCAGGATCTGACCGCCGAGCTGGCGCTGGCGCTGGGCGCGGCGGCGGCCCGGCGGTTGACCAGATCGACTCCCTCCGGCCGGCGGCTGGCCGTGGTGGGGCGCGATCCGCGCGCCAGCGGCGAGATGCTCGAGGCGGCGGTGATCGCCGGCGTGACCAGCGAGGGTGTCGACGCGCTGCGCGTCGGCGTGCTGCCCACGCCTGCGGTCGCCTATCTGACCAGCGCCTATGACGCAGACTTCGGCGTGATGATCTCCGCGTCCCACAATCCGATGCCCGACAACGGGATCAAGATCTTCGGTCCCGGCGGCCACAAACTCGACGACGACGCCGAGGACCGCATCGAGGAACTGGTTCGTCAGGGTCCCGGCGAACGGCCGACCGGCGCCGGTGTCGGCCGCGTGCTCGACGCCGAGGACGCCCTGGATCGCTACGTGCGCCACGTCGAGACGGCGGCGCAGACCCGGCTCGACGGGCTGACCGTCGTCGTCGACTGTGCGCACGGGGCCGCCTCGGTCGCCGCTCCGTTGGCCTACCGCGCCGCGGGTGCCAACGTCATCCCGATCCATGCCGACCCCGACGGGTTGAACATCAACGACGGCTGCGGCTCCACCCACATGGAATCGCTGCGCTCGGCCGTGGTGTCCTACGGGGCCGACCTGGGTCTCGCTCACGACGGTGACGCCGATCGCTGCCTGGCCGTCGACGCTCACGGGCGCACGATCGACGGCGACGCGATCATGGTGGTGCTGGCCCTGGCCATGCAGGAGTCTGCCGAGCTGGCGCGCAACACGCTGGTCACGACGGTCATGAGCAACATGGGCCTGCACCTGGCGATGCGCGAGGCCGGTATCGAGGTGCGCACCACCGGGGTGGGGGACCGGTACGTCCTCGAAGAACTCCGCGCCGGCGCGTACGCCCTGGGCGGGGAGCAGTCCGGCCATGTCGTGCTGCCGGCCTACGGCACGACCGGTGACGGCATCGTGACGGGGCTGCTGCTGATGGCCCGGATGGCGCAGACCGGCCGCACCCTGGCCGACCTCGCGGCGCCGATGCAGACGCTGCCGCAGGTGCTGATCAACGTCGCGGTGGCCGACAAGGCGACGGTCGCCGATGCGCCCTCGGTGCGCCACACGGTCGCCGAGGTCGAGGCCGAACTGGGTGACACCGGGCGAATCCTGTTGCGTCCGTCGGGAACCGAGCAGGTGGTGCGGGTCATGGTGGAGGCGGCCGACGAGGACACAGCTCGCCAGCTGGCGGCGAAGGTCGCGCAGTCGGTCAGCGCGGAGTCGTAGCTTTCGTCGATCAGCGGGGGAACCGCGGCGTCGCCCCGTGCGTCCAATGAGGTATGGGGAGCACAGGCGTCGACGTGGGTGCGCTGCGCGCCGTCGCGAGGGAGTACGAACGCGCAGCCGATATCGTAGGTCGGACGGTGCGAGATAATCTGTCCCACATCGCCTTTGGTGGGTCGACGGCCGGGAGGGCATACGTCGCGCAGGGTGAGGCGCTGCGGGCCGCGCTGCGTGACCTGACGAACTCGGTGTCGGCGTGGTCCCGGGCGGCCGGTGAGATCGCGGCGGCCCTGGAGGTCTCGGTCGACCGGTACGTCGACGCCGACGAGCGCGCCGCCGAGCGGGTGGGCTAGTGGCCGAGACGTTCGACGTGTCCGGCAGGTTGGCGCAGGGTCGACCCTCGGTCGAGGCGATGTCGGAGTACGTGTGGGCGTCCCATCAGGTGGGGTTCACCGACTCCGATCTGACGCTACATCCCGGGCAGGTGCGCGACTGGTACGGCACCGAGGAGGGTATGGATCTCGTTGTCCTGCAGCGCGATTGTGCTTCTGTCGACGCGGCCGTGCGGGCGGCGCGGGAGGCGCTGGCCATCCAGGACGATCAGGCCGGCGTGTTGGCGGGTGCGTGGCAAGGGTCGGGCGCGCAGGCGGCGCTGCAGTTCCTGCACCGCCACGGGGCGGCGTCGGCGGTGGTCGCCGACGCTCTTGCCGCTGCCGCCACGGCGCTGCGGCGCACCCTCGACGAGCTCTGGCGCGCGGTCGATTCCAAGGTCGAGACCACCATCGGTGTCGAATCCGATGTCGGTGCGGTGCGGGAGCAGTGGCTGGCCGCCGCCACGACCGTCACCTCGGGTGTGGGGGACCGAGTCGCCGCGGCCGAGCTCGTCGATGCCGAGGTGAAACCGTTCGTGCAGAACCGGATCGGCGCGGATTGGCTGACCGCCGTGCAGGGTGCGGGCGCGGCCGTGGCCGAGGCGTACCGCACCGCCACCGCCGAGATCAGCAGGCGCCCGCCCGCGGACTTCGAGATCCCTGGCGAACTCGGGCCGAGCGCCCCGGCAGCGTCGTTCCCAGCTGCTGCGCCGGCCGCGTACGCTTCGCCCGCAGTGCCCTTCACGCCCGCGGCGCCCGCACCGACAGCACCCGCGGCCTGGACACCGCCACCACCGGCGGCGTCGCAGCCACCGGTGCCGTCGGTGCCCTCGCTCGCACCGTCACCGCCAGCCGCCGCGGCTCCCGAGTCGCCGCTGCCTGTCCCGCCGACAGCGGCCGCGCCGCCGCTGTCGGATTTGGGACTTGGTGGAAGTGGAGGAGCGATGCCGGCGGTGGGGCAGCGCTTCGCGCACGCATTGAGTGGGCTGCTGGGGAGCGGCACTTCCGACCCGGCGATCAGCCCCGTCGACGACATCCCCGTCGACGACAGCGAGCCACCCGAGCGGCCTGAACTCGACGATGAGGAGGACGAACCCGACGACGAGGACGAGGTAGACGAGGAACCCGACGAAGAGGATCCGGCCGACGAGGAGTCCGCAGCGGACGAGCCTGGCGCCGAACCGATGTCCACCGAACCGAAGGCCGCCGAACCGATCGCCGCGGAACCGGAGCCCGAGGCCGCAGCGCCGCCGGCGCCCACGCCACCGCCGCCACCTGCCGAAGCGTTGCCCCCCGTCGAGGAGCGCACGCCGTGTGAAATCGCCGCCGACGAGGTTCCGCAGGTCGGCCCGCCGCCGGCTACCGAGCCAGGTGGCGGCTGATCACCAGGCGCTGAATCTGGTTGGTGCCCTCGAAGATCTGCGTGATCTTCGCTTCGCGCATGAATCGCTCCACCCGGTAGTCGCGGGTGTAGCCGGCACCGCCGAACACCTGCACGGCGTCGGTGGTGACCTTCATCGCCGCATCGGTGGCGGTCAGCTTGGCGACCGACGCCTGACGCGAATAGGCCAGCCCGGCGTCGCGGCGCCGGGCCGCGTCGAGGTAGGTGGCTCGCGCGGAATCGACGGCGGCAGCCATGTCGGCCAGCAGGAACGCGAGTCCCTGATGGTCGATGATTTTGCGGCCGAACGTTGTTCGCTCCTGGCTGTAGGCGACCGCGGCGTCCAGTGCGGACTGCGCCAACCCGACGGCGACGGCCGCGATGCCGAGCCGCCCGGCGTCCAGCGCGCTGAACGCGATCTGCAGACCCTGGCCCTCGTCGCCGATCCGTCGCTGCGCATCGACGAACGCCCCGTCGTAGTAGGCCGCGGTGGTGGGTACGGCGTGCAGACCCATCTTCTCCTCGGGTCGGCCGAAGGTCAGTCCGTCGAGGTCGCGGGGCACGAGGAAGCACGAAATCCCCTGTGATCCTTCGCCGGTGCGGGCGAACAACGCGTAGAAGTCGGCGATTCCGCCGTGGGTGATCCACGCCTTCTCGCCGGTGATGCGGTAGCCGCCGTCGGTGGCGGCCGCCCGGCACGTGAGCGCGGCGGCATCCGAGCCCGCCTGCGGCTCGGAGAGGCTGTACGCGCCGATCAGCGACCCGCCGAGCATGTCGGGCAGCCAACGACATCGCTGCTCGACGGTGCCGAAGGTCATGAGCGGATGGCAGGACAGACCGTGCACGCTGACCGCGACAGCCACCGTCGCCCACCGCGCAGCCAGTTCCTCGAGCACCTGCAAGTAGACCTCGTAGGGCTGACCGCCGCCGCCCCATTCCTCGGGGTACGGCAGGCTGAGCAGCCCGGCCTCCCCGAGCGTCGCGAACACGCCGTCGGGGTAGGTCTCGTCTTTTTCGTGCTTGTCGGCGATCGGGTCGAGCACTTTGTCCGCGATGGTCCGGGCGAGCTCGATGAGTTCGTGTGCCTCGTCGGTGGGCAGCAGGCGATCCACTGGCATACGTCGGACAGTACTACAGGACTTGCTGCAGTACTATCGGAGTGTGACCACGCCCGCATTCGCCACCCGGCGGCGCACCGAGCTCTTCGATGCGCTGGTCGCGCTGTTCTTGGCCGAGGGTTTCGCGCACTTGACGCTCGACGAGATCGCGACGAGGCTGCGCTGCTCGAAGTCCACGCTGTACACCCTGGCGGCGAGCAAGGAGCAGTTGGTCACGGCCGCCACCGTGCACTTCTTCCGCACGGCGACCGAATCGGTGGAACACCGTGTCGCCGCCGCGGACGGAGCGCGCGAGCGCGTCACCGCCTATCTTCAGGCGGTCGGCGAGGAGCTGGATCCGGCGTCGGACCGGTTCATGGCCGATCTCGACGCGTTCGCCCCCGCGCGGGCCATCTACGAGCAGAACACCCGCATCGCGGCACAGCGCGTCCAGGAGCTGATCGCGGCCGGGGTGGCGGCCGGCGAGTTCCGCGACGTGCACGCCGCGTTCGCCGCCGAACTGGTCGCCACCATGATGGTCGGCATCCAGCAGCGCGCGGTGCGTGACCGCACCGGACTCGACGACGCGGCGGCCTACCGGGAGCTCGCCGCGATCCTGACCGGCGGAATCCAGGCGTGACTCAGATGGTCGTGACGTAGCCGCCGTCGATACGGACGTCCGCGCCGGTGATGTTGGTGGCACGATCGCCGGCCAGGAACGCGGCGAGGTCTGCCACCTCCCGTGGTGTGGTGAACCGTCCCGTGGCTGCCCCGGCGGCGACCGCGTCCACCACCTGATCAGCGGAACCGCCACTGGCGGAGGCGAATTGCGCGGCGACGCCGTCGTCGGCCAGCCACAGGTCGGTGGCCACGGGCCCGGGACTGATCGTGTTGACGCGAATGCCCTGGGGGCCGAACTCTTTCGACAGGCTCTTCGCGTAGTTGGCCATCGCGGCCTTGGTGGCGCTGTAGTCGATGATGTTCCACTCGGGCAACGTCGCGTTGACCGAGCCGATCATCACGATCGCGCCACCCCCGCGCGCCAGCAGGAGGGGGATGGCTTCGCGCGTCGTGCGGACGGCCGACAGGAAGTTCAGCGACCAGGCGGCGGTCCAGTCGTCGTCGGTGACCGACTGCGAACCGGCGAATCGCGGGGTGACGGCGCCGGCGTTGTTGACCAGGATGTCGACGCCACCGCGCTCGGCCGCGGCGGCGACCAGAACTTTGGGTCCTTCGGCGGTGGACAGGTCCGCGGCGACGAACCTCGCCACACCTGCTGCCTCGAGTGCTTCGAGCCCCGGGCTGTTCCTGCGGGCACCCGCGACGACGAACGCGCCGGCTTCGGTGAGTGCCTCACTGATCGCGAGTCCGATGCCCTTGCTCGCTCCGGTGACGACGGCGATCTTGTCGGTCAGGTCGATGCGCATGCTCGGCACTCTTCCAGAGCGCGCTCAATCAGCCAGGTCGAACGCCTTCACTACTTTCGTCGGGGTGACGCGGACGAGCAGTTCCCCGGGTACGCCGTTGCGCTGGCCGAACTCGTCGGCGCGGTCGGCGCCCATGTACCGGCCGCCGATACGGGCCGCGAAGGCCCGCACCTCGTCGAGATCCTCACTGGTCGCGGCGGTGCCCTGCACCTGGACGAACGAGAAGGGGGGTCGATCGTCGTCCACGCAGATCACCACCCGGGGGTCGCGCGCCAGAGCGCGGCCCTTCGCGGTGTCCTTGCCGGTGTTGAAGACGAGTTGGCCTCCGTCGACGACGAACCATACGGGCGCCACGAGCGGCCGTCCGTCGGCGGCCAGGTACCCCAGCTTCGCCGTGCGGGTGCCTTCGGACAGAAACGCGACGACGTCCTCGGTCAGCTCGGTCATAGCAGCGACTGTAATTCCTCCACGAAGCCCACGGATTCGCGTCGATCACCGGAGAGGGGATGCACGAGCAGGGTGGTGACGCCGGCCTCGGCGAACGCCGCGACCCGCTCGGCGACGAAGCCCCGCGGCCCCACCAGCGACACCTTGCGCACCAGCTCGTCGGGCACCGCGTCGATCGCCTCGGCCTTCTTGCCCGCCAGATAGAGGTCCTGGATGTGATCGGCCACCTCGCCGAAGCCGTAGCGCGTCGCGAGGTTGTGATAGAAGTTCTTGCCCCGGGCGCCCATCCCGCCGATGTAGAGCGCCAATTGTGGCTTGGCCCAAGCCAATCGGTCCTCGACGTCGTCGCCGATCGCCAGGCTGGCGCTGACCATCACGTCGAGCGGGCCGAGCTCCGGATCGCGCCGTGCCGCCCCGGCCCGCAACGCCTCGCCCCAGACGTCGTCGGCTTTCTCCGGATAGAAGAAGACCGGCTGCCAGCCCTCCGCGATTTCCGCGGTCAACTCGACGTTCTTCGGTCCGAGTGCCGCGATGGTGATCGGAATACGTTCGCGCACGGGCTGATTGATGATCTTCAGTGGTTTGCCCAGCCCGGTGCCGCGCTCTGCGGGCAGCGGCACCTGGTAGTGCTTGCCCTCGTAGGTGACGCGCTCGCGACGCCACACCTGCCGGCAGATCTCGACGACCTCGCGGGTGCGTCCGAGTGGCGCGTCGAACGGCACGCCGTGGAAACCCTCCACCACCTGAGGCCCCGAGGTGCCCAGCCCGAGACGGAATCGGCCGTCGGAGACGTAGTCCAATCCCGCTGCGGTCATCGCCATCAGCGCCGGGGTGCGGGTATAGATCGGGACGACGCCGGTGCCGAGTTCGATCCGCGACGTGCGCGCGGCGAGGAAGCCGAGCTGGCTGATCGCGTCGTAGGAGTAGGCCTCGGGCACGAGCGCGATGCCGATCCCGATCTTCTCGAGTTCGACGACCTCGTCGACCGCTTCGAGGAACCCACCCGCGTAGTTGAGAAAGATGCCCGTGCGCATGGCCTAGTTCTACCGCCTCACGGTTTGAGGAGCGCGTCAGGGTTTGAGAAGAGCGACCACCTTGTTCTCGAGATCCACCGGATCGTCAGAGAAGGGATCCATGATCTCGGTCTTCGGCAGCGCGCCCTCGGGATCGGCGAAGGCGCTGTAGGTCCCTTTGTCCTTGTCGCTGGCGAGCATGTGCAGCAGATAGCCCGTCATCAGGGCTCGCACGATCCGCTGGGTGCCCTTGTCAGCGCCCGGCAGCCCGACGGCCGTCGCGAGGCGCCTACCTTCGACCAGCCCGCCGGCCTTCGTCTTCGACGTCGACCGCAGCGTGGCCGGCTTCCAGGCGCGGGCCAGCTCGACGGCGTTGGAACGCAGGGTCATCGGATCGCCCGGATCGGTCAGAATCAGCCCCGGCACCTTCAGCCCCGCCGCCGGCTTCTCGGCAGGGGGACTGCTGACCAGGGGATACGCGGCGACGACGGCCTTGAGTTTCGTCGGCATCCCTGCCGCGGCGAACACCGCGGCCGACGCGCCGAATCCGTGCCCGGCGACGCCGAGCTTGCCCGGGTGCACGCTGATGTCGCCGCCGCCCAGCCGCACCCCGGCGATGATGTCCAGCGCGGTACCGAGGTCATAGGCCAGGCTGAGTACCGACGGCGCCAGCGACGTCTCGGTGTTGGGCGCTGCGGCGACGATGCCCCACGAGGCGAGATGCTCCAGCGTTCCGCGGTACCGCTCGGCAGATGTGATCCAGTCGTGGCCGAACGCGACGCCCGGCAGGTTCTTGCCACTCGCCGGGGTGTAGACGATGCCGGGCAGACCGGCAAAGGCCAGGTCACCGCAGAGAACTTTGTGCGGCCCGCGGCGGGTCAAGGCGCTGAAGAGCTTCTTCGTGCTGGCCACCCGACGACCGTATCCCACCCGGCGATCCGCGTCGTCTGCCGTACCCTGGTTGGCTATGTGCGGAATCGTGGGCTACGTGGGGCAACGCCCCGCCTGCGGCATCGTCGTCGACGCGCTGCGGCGGATGGAGTACCGCGGGTACGACTCCTCGGGGGTGGCGTTGCTCGACGGGCGCGGCGGGTTGACCGTGCAGCGCAAGGCGGGCCGGCTGGCCAATCTGGAGGCCGCGCTCGAGGAGCAGGGCAGCGAGGATCTGGCCGGATCGACGGGGCTGGGACACACCCGCTGGGCCACCCACGGTCGGCCGACCGACCGCAACGCCCACCCGCACCGTGACGCCAGCGGCAAGGTCGCGGTGGTGCACAACGGCATCATCGAGAACTTCGCTGCGTTGCGCGGGGAGCTCGAAGCCGCCGGGGTGGAGTTCGCCAGTGACACCGACACCGAGGTGACGGTGCATCTGGTGGCCCGCGAGTACGACTCGGGCCCCTATGCCGGTGATTTCCCGGCGTCGGTGCTCGCGGTGCTGCGCCGGTTGGAGGGCCACTTCACGCTGGTCTTCGCCCACGCCGACGATCCGGGCACGATCGTGGCCGCGCGGCGGTCCACGCCGCTGGTGGTCGGGGTCGGTGACGGGGAGATGTTCGTCGGCTCCGATGTCGCGGCGTTCATCGAGCACACCCGCGATGCGGTCGAGCTGGGGCAGGACCAGGCCGTCGTGGTCACCGCCGACGGGTACCGGATCACCGACTTCGCCGGCAACGAGACCCAGGATTACCGGCAATTCCACATCGACTGGGACACCTCGGCCGCCGAGAAGGGTGGCTACGACTACTTCATGCTCAAGGAGATCGCTGAGCAGCCCGCCGCGGTGTCGGACACGCTGCTGGGCCATTTCGCCGACAACCGCATCGTGCTCGACGAGCAGCGCCTCTCCGATCAGGAGTTGCGCGACGTCGACAAGGTGTTCGTCGTCGCGTGCGGCACGGCGTATCACTCCGGGCTGCTGGCCAAGTACGCGATCGAGCACTGGACGCGGCTGCCCGTCGAGGTCGAGTTGGCCAGCGAGTTCCGCTACCGCGATCCCGTGCTCGACAGCCACACCCTGGTCGTGGCGATCTCGCAGTCCGGGGAGACCGCCGACACGCTCGAGGCGGTGCGCCACGCCAAGGAGCAGAAGGCCAAGGTGCTGGCGGTGTGCAACACCAACGGCAGCCAGATCCCCCGCGAATGCGACGCGGTGCTCTACACCCGCGCCGGCCCGGAGGTCGGGGTCGCCTCGACGAAGACGTTCCTGGCCCAGATCGCGGCGAACTACCTGGTCGGCCTCGCGCTGGCCCAGGCCCGCGGCACCAAGTACCCCGATGAGGTGGCCCGCGAGTACCGCGATCTGGAGGCCATGCCCGAGCTGATCTCGCGGGTGCTGGCCACCAGCGAGCCGGTCACGGCGCTGGCCACCCGGTTCGCGTCGGCGCAGACAGTCCTGTTCCTGGGCCGCCACGTCGGCTACCCGGTAGCGCTCGAGGGTGCGCTCAAGCTCAAAGAGCTGGCCTACATGCACGCCGAGGGGTTCGCCGCCGGCGAGCTCAAGCACGGCCCGATCGCGCTGATCGAGGACGACCTACCAGTCATCGTGGTCATGCCGTCGCCGAAGAACTCCCCGACACTGCACTCCAAGCTGCTGTCCAACATCCGCGAGATCCAGGCGCGCGGCGCGGTCACGATCGTCATCGCCGAGGAGGGCGACGACACCGTGGCACCCTACGCCGATCACCTGATCGAGATCCCGGCCGTCTCCACGCTGATGCAACCGCTGCTCTCGACCATCCCGATGCAGCTGTTCTCCGCCGGAGTGGCCCAGGCCCGCGGCTACGACGTCGACAAGCCCCGCAACCTCGCCAAGTCGGTTACCGTCGAGTAACCTTCTGACCAGCGCGATTGTGACTCTTCCGTCAATATAAGGAAGAATTAAGGCCGTTCTGTTAACGCTGCCCTCCCCGGGGCCGATAAACCGAGCAACAGCCGTTCTGCAAGCAGCGGCCACCGGTGCCTCGCGCCCGGTGTACGACGGAATTCGCCGTCACTGCGGCCCACTGCCGCACGAAACACGGACACGCACGGTCGCCATGGCTGTGCCTGGTGTTCGTCCGACCTTCGGGGGCACAGGATGAACGTGCACGAACAACATCGCGGCCGCTTCGTCGTCCGCCCGCAGCGCGACGACGCGACGGTGGTCCTGCAGGTCGAGGGCGACCTCGACGTGCTGACCGCCCCGACGCTGGGCACCTATCTGGACATCGCTCTGGCCGACGCCCCGAAGACGCTGATCGTCGACATCACCGGAGTGGGCTTTCTGTCGTCGGCCGGCATCAGCATGCTGGTCGAGACCCACCGCCTCACCGAGCGCGGGGGCATCTCGCTGCGCGTCGTCGCCGACGGGCCCGCGACGGCTCGGCCGCTACGCATGATGAAGATCGACGAGATCATCGACCTCTACCCGACGTTGGCCGACGCGCAGAGCGGCACCAAACCGCAATAGCGCCAGTCCTATTGGCGGATGGTCTGCTGATACAGCGCGAGCTTCCAGCCGCCGTCGGCGCGATGGTAGACCGATGACATCGCGCCGACGAACGGTTCCTCGTGGCCATTATCGGGGCCGTCACGCCAGCCCGTGCCTGTGTAGACCAGCGCCGCGGTGTCGGGGGCGATCGTGATCACCTGGACGTCGTCGATCGCGTAACGCGCCCACGGCGGTGACTGGCCCAGCGCCGAGACCACAGTCGCCCGATCCATCACCGCGCCGTTGGCCAGCACCATCAGTGCGTCGTCGGTCATGACGTCGCCGTAGAAGCGGTCGCCGGTGCCCTCGCAGAGTGACCGCCAGCCGCCGTGCTCGAGTGCGAGCAACTCCTCTGTCAGATCCATGAGGGTCGATTACCCACGTACCGTTGGGTCGATGCGGCACTACTACTCCGCCCAGCAGATCCGCGACGCCGAGGCGCCGCTGCTGGCGTCACTTCCCGACGGCAAGCTCATGCGCCGGGCCGCGTTCGGGCTGGCCACGGCCATCATGCGTGAGCTGGGAACGGTATCGGGCAAGAGCGTCTGCGCGGTGGTCGGCTCCGGGGACAACGGTGGTGACGCGCTGTGGGCCGCGACCTTCCTGCGCCGGCGCGGCGCGGGTGCCTCGGCCGTGCTGCTCGACCCGTCGCGGGCCCATCCCGCGGCGCTGGCCGCGTTCCGCAGGGCTGGCGGCCGGATCGTCGAAAAGGTGCCGCCGGCAACCGATCTCGTGATCGACGGGGTGGTGGGCATCGGCGCCACCGGGCCGTTGCGGGCTGCCGCCGCCGCCGTGTTCGCCGGGACGGACGCGCCCGTGGTCGCCGTCGACGTCCCCAGCGGGGTCGACGTCGCGACCGGCGCCGCCGACAGGCCCCACGTCACGGCTGCGGTGACGGTGACCTTCGGTGGTCTCAAACCCGTGCACGCGCTCGGACCCTGCGGCCATGTCGAACTCGTCGACATCGGATTACAGCTGCCTGAAGCCGACATCCGGGGATTCGAGGCTGCTGACGTCGCCGCCCGCTGGCCCCTGCCCGGCCGCAGCGACGACAAGTACAGCCAGGGCGTGACCGGCGTGATGGCCGGCTCCGCGACGTATCCGGGCGCGGCGATCCTGTGTACCGGCGCTGCCGTCGCGGCGCACTCCGGAATGGTGCGCTACGCGGGAACCGCTGCGGCCGAGGTCGTTTCGCACTGGCCCGAGGTGATCGCGACGAAAGATTTGCAACGCGCGGGGCGCGTGCAGGCGTGGGTCGTCGGCCCGGGTCTCGGCACCGACTCCGACGGCGAGGCCGCGTTGGCCTTCGCACTGGACACCGACCTGCCGGTCCTCGTCGACGCGGACGGGCTGACCATCCTGGCCGCCCGCCCCGACCTGATCGAGGGCCGGGAGGCCCCGACCGTGCTGACCCCGCATGCCGGCGAGTTCGCCCGGCTGGCCGGCGGCCCGCCCGGGGAGGACCGCGTCGCCGCCGCCCGCGGGCTCGCCGACCGGCTGGGCGCCACCGTCCTGCTGAAGGGGAACGTGACGGTTGTCGCGGAACCGGGTGGGCCGGTGTACCTCAACGTCGCGGGCCAGGCGTGGGCGGCGACCGCGGGATCCGGCGACGTGCTCTCCGGGGTCATCGGGGCGCTGCTCGCCGCCGGTCTGCCGCCCGCCGAGGCCGCTGCGGCAGCGGCATTCGTGCACGCCCGGGCCGCCGACCTCGCGGCTCACGATCCTGGACCGGCGCCGGCGCCGACGTCGGCCTCACGCATCCTGGCTCATCTGCGAACGGCGCTCGGTTCGATCCTCTAGAAAGGACCACATGCCCAACATGTCGCGCCACTCCTCGCTGACCCCCGCGTACTGCGGCCGCCTGTCCACCTCCCCGATTCCGGCCCTGCGCCTGCCCGACGAGTCGATGGAGCCCGATCAGACCTACCGCTTCATCCACGACGAGCTGATGCTCGACGGCAGCTCGCGGCTGAACCTGGCGACCTTCGTCACGACGTGGATGGATCCCGAAGCCGGGCAACTCATGTCGGAGACGTTCGACAAGAACATGATCGACAAGGACGAGTACCCGGTGACGGCCGCGATCGAGCAGCGCTGCGTGTGCATGGTGGCCGACCTGTTCCACGCCGACAATCTGCGCGACGACGACCCGTCCAGCGCGATCGGGGTGTCGACGGTCGGCTCGAGTGAGGCGGTGATGCTGGCCGGGCTGGCGCTCAAGTGGCGGTGGCGGCAGAAGCTCGAGGCGGCCGGGCAGGACTGGAAGGGCCGCACGCCGAACCTGGTGATGGGCTCCAACGTCCAGGTGGTGTGGGAGAAGTTCTGCCGCTACTTCGACGTCGAGGCGCGCTACCTGCCGATGGAACACGGGCGCTACGTCATCACCCCGGAGCAGGTCCTCGACACCGTCGACGAGAACACCATCGGTGTCGTGGCGATCCTGGGCACCACGTTCACCGGGGAGCTGGAACCCGTCGGCGACATCTGCGCCGCACTCGACACACTGGCGTCCGACAAGGGCCTCGACATCCCGGTGCACGTCGATGCGGCCAGCGGCGGCTTCGTGGTGCCGTTCGTGCACCCGGACCTGGTGTGGGACTTCCGGCTGCCGCGGGTGGTGTCGATCAACGTCAGCGGGCACAAATACGGGCTGACCTATCCCGGCATCGGGTTCGTCGTGTGGCGCAACGCCGACCACCTGCCCGAGGAGCTGGTGTTCCGGGTCAATTACCTCGGCGGGGACATGCCGACGTTCACGCTGAACTTCTCCCGACCCGGCAATCAGGTCGTCGGGCAGTACTACAACTTCCTGCGGCTGGGTCGCGACGGCTACACCACGGTGATGCACTGCCTGTCCGATACCGCGCAGTGGCTGGCGCGGGAGATCGCCGGGATGGATGTCTTCGAGGTGATCTCGGACGGATCGGCGATCCCGGTCGTCGCGTTCACACTGGTGAAGGGCACGAAGTACACGGTGTTCGACGTGTCGGCGCTGTTGCGCAGCTACGGCTGGCAGGTGCCGGCCTACACGATGCCCGACAACGCCACGGACGTCGCAGTGCTGCGCATCGTGGTGCGTGAGGGCTTTTCGGCGAACCTGGCCCGCGCGCTGCGCGACGATATCGTCGAGGTACTCGGCAAGCTCGACAAGACCGGCGTGGGCGGGTTCTCCGACGAGGCGCACTTCGCCCACTGACCCGCGTCCGACGGCGGCCTGGGACAATCGGGGGCGGTGATCAACGCACTGAACACGACCCAGCACACGACCCAGCACGTGCCGACGGCGACCGTCGATCTCGACGCCATCGCGCACAACATCTCCGTGCTGCGCGAACGCGCCGGCACGGCCGCAGTCATGGCCGTCGTCAAGGCCGACGGTTACGGGCACGGCGCGACCGCTGTCGGGCGGGCGGCGCTGGCCGCGGGCGCGGCCCAGCTGGGCGTCGCGACCGTCGACGAGGCCCTGGCGCTGCGCCGCGACGGCATCACGGCACCGGTGCTCGCCTGGCTGCATTCGCCCGGCATGGATTTCGCGCCCGCGCTGTCGGCCGACGTCGAGGTCGCTATCTCGTCGGTGCGGCAGATCGAGCAGGTGGTGTCGGCGGTCCAGCGGACCGGTCGCACCGCGACTGTGACGATCAAGGCCGACACCGGGCTCAGCCGCAACGGTGTCGCCCCGGCCGACTTTCCGGCCGTCGTCACCGCGCTGCGCGACGCCGCCTCCGACGGCGCGGTGCGGGTACGAGGCCTGATGTCACACCTGGCGCACGGTGACAGCCCCGACCACCCGTTCAACAGCGTGCAGGCGCAGCGGCTCACCGAGATGGCCTCCGCGGCGCGCGGAGCAGGGGTGCACGTCGACGTCGTGCACCTGAGCAACTCCCCGGCCGCGCTGACCCGGCCCGACCTCGCCTTCGACATGGTCCGGCCGGGCATCGCGGTCTACGGCCAGACGCCGATCCCGGAGCGGGGCGACATGGGGCTGCGGCCGGCGATGACGCTGACGTGCCCCGTTGCGATGGTGCGTTCGCTGCGCGCCGGCGACGGTGTGTCCTACGGGCACACATGGATCGCCGAGTCCGATACGACGGTCGCGCTGATCCCCGCCGGATACGCCGACGGGGTGTTCCGCCTGCTGAGCAACAAGTTCTCGGTGCAGATCAACGGCCGTCGCTATCCGAATGTGGGGCGCGTCTGCATGGACCAGTTCGTGGTGGATCTGGGGCCTGGGCCGGTCGGGGTGAGCGAGGGCGACGAGGCGATCCTGTTCGGCCCGGGCACCCGGGGTGAGCCGACGGCGCAGGAGTGGGCGGACCTGCTCGGCACCATCAACTACGAGGTGGTCACCAGCCCGCGCGGCCGCATCACCCGGGCATACCAGGGTGGTGGGCGATGAGCCCCCGGGCCGGATGGCTGGCGGGGGCGGCGGGGGTCGTCGCCGTCGGCTCGGCGGCAGGGGTCACCGCGGCGCGCTCGCTGCGCCGCCGGGTGACGGACGACGATCCGTACCGGGACGAGGATTTCGAGCTGCTCGATGCCGACCGCAGCTCGGTCGTCACCACGCCGGACGGGGTGCCGCTGGCGGTGCGGGAGGTCGGCCCGACGGACGCGCCGCTGACGGTCGTCTTCGCGCACGGCTTCTGTCTTCGCATGGGCTCCTTCCACTTTCAGCGGGCCCGCCTGAGCGAGCAGTGGGGCGCGCAGGTGCGCATGGTCTTCTACGACCAGCGGGGCCACGGACAGTCCGGCGAGGCGCCGCCGGACACCTACACGGTCGAACAGCTGGGCCAGGACCTCGAGAGCGTGCTGGCGGTCATGGCGCCGCGCGGACCGGTGGTGCTCGTCGGGCACTCGATGGGCGGGATGACAGTGCTCTCCCACGCCCGCCAGTACCCGCAGCGTTACCCGAGCCGCATCGTCGGCGCGGCGATCATCGCCTCCGCCGCCGAAGGGGTGTCGCGTTCGCCCCTCGGCGAGATCCTCAAAAACCCTGCGCTGGAGGCAGTTCAGTTCGCTGCACGCTATGCGCCCAAGACGGTGCACCGGTTCCGTGGCAGCGCGCGGTCGGTGATCGGGCCCATCCTGCGGGCCGCGTCCTACGGCGACGAGAAGATCAGCCCGAGTGTGGTGGCGTTCTCCGAGAGGATGATGCACGACACCGCGATCGCCACGCTCGTCGAGTTCCTGCACGCGTTGGAAGTGCACGACGAGACCGCGGGCCTGGCGACGCTGCGGAAGGTGCCGACGCTGATCGCGTGCGGCGACCGCGATCTGTTGACCCCGGCCGAGTCGTCGCGGGAGATGGCCGAGGTGCTGCCGAAGTCCGAATTGGTGATCGTCGGTGGCGCAGGACATCTGGTGCAGTTGGAGCAGCCCGAGATCATCGACGAGGCGTTGGTCAGGTTGGTCGAGAGGTCGACACCGTCGAAGCTGGTGGCGATCACCCGCCGGGTGCGGGATCGGGTGCGCAATGGCTGACTCGGGGGTGCAGCAACTGGCCAGCGCGCAGGACACGTTGGCGTTCGGTGCCGAACTGGGCCGTGAGCTGCGCGCCGGCGATCTGGTGGTGCTGTCCGGTCCACTCGGTGCGGGAAAAACGGTGCTGGCCAAGGGAATCGCCGAGGGGATGGACGTCGAGGGGCCCGTGCTGTCGCCGACGTTCGTCCTCGCCCGGGTGCATCGGGCGCGTCGACCCGATACGGCGGACATGGTGCACGTCGATCTGTACCGGTTGCTGGACGAGAGTTCGGTGGATCTGCTCGCCGAACTCGACTCGCTGGATCTCGAAACCGATCTCGACGACGCGGTCGTCGTCGTGGAATGGGGCGAGGGGGTCGCCGAGCGGTTGTCGGAGCGGCACCTCGACATCCGGCTCGAGCGGACCGCGGACAGTGACGAGCGCACGGCGATCTGGCAGTGGAGTAGGCCATGAGCAGGCTGGTGCTGGCCGTCGACACAGCCACTCCCGCGGTGACCGCCGGGGTGGTGCGGATGGGCTCCGGAATCGAGGTGCTCGCCGAGCGGGTGACCGTGGACCCGCGTGCGCACGCAGAAACGTTGACGCCCAACATCGTCGGGGCTCTGGCGGACGCGGACGTCGAGGTGAGTGCGCTGGATGCCGTGGTGGTCGGGTGCGGGCCGGGGCCGTTCACGGGGTTGCGAGTGGGCATGGCGACGGCGGCGGCGTTCGGACACGCACTCGGCGTCGCGGTGCGCGGCGTGTGCAGCCTGGATGCGATCGCGGCGGGGACGACGGGGGAGGTACTCGTCGTCACCGATGCGCGCCGGCGTGAGGTGTACTGGGCGCGGTATCGCGACGGGGTGAGGGTGGACGGCCCGGCGGTCAGCGTTGCGGCCGACGTGCCGGCCGGCGCGGCTGCGGTGGCCGGTTCACCCGAGCATGCGGCGCTGTTCGAGCTGCCGAGGCTCGCGCCCGTATCGCCCACAGCCGCGGGTCTGGTTGCGGCCGTGGCGGATTGGGACGGTGAGCCGGAGCCGCTGGTGCCGCTGTATCTGCGCAGACCCGATGCGAAACCGTCGGTGGCGAAGCGATGAACGTGCAGTACGCGACGCTGACGGCGGCGGACGCAGCGCGCTGCGCCGAACTCGAGGCACAGCTGTTCGACGGGGACGATCCGTGGCCCGAGCGCGCCTTTCTGGCCGAGCTCGCGGCCAAGCACAATCACTACGTGGCGGCCCGCGCCGACGACAAGCTGGTGGGCTATGCCGGTATCGCGCGGCTGGGGCGGTGCAAACCCTTCGAGTACGAGGTGCACACGATCGCCGTCGACCCCACGTATCAAGGTCACGGCATCGGCCGGGAGATGTTGCGCAGGCTGGTCGATTACGCCGATGGTGGGGCGATCTTCCTGGAGGTCCGTACCGACAACGAGGCCGCAATCAAGCTCTACGAGAGCGAGGGTTTCGCGCGGATCGGGCTGCGCAAGCGGTACTACCGCGTCAGCGGCGCCGACGCCTATTCGATGAAGCGGGAGCCGCGATGATCATCTTGGCGATCGAGAGTTCGTGCGACGAGACCGGTGTCGGTATCGCGCGGTTGGACGACGACGGGACGGTGACGCTGCTGGCCGACGAGGTGGCCTCCAGCGTCGACGAGCACGCCCGGTTCGGTGGAGTCGTGCCGGAGATCGCGTCGCGCGCCCATCTCGAAGCGTTGGGGCCGACGATGCGACGCGCTCTGCAGGCGGCGGGCATCGACCGGCCGGACGTCGTCGCGGCGACGATCGGCCCGGGATTGGCGGGGGCACTCCTGGTGGGGGTGGCCGCGGCGAAAGCGTATGCGGCGGCGTGGCAGGTGCCGTTCTATGCGGTGAACCATCTCGGCGGACATCTGGCTGCCGACGTCTTCGATCACGGGCCGTTGCCGGAGAGCATCGGTCTGCTGGTGTCCGGCGGGCACACCAATCTTCTGCATGTGCGGTCGCTCGGTGAGCCGATCGTGGAGCTGGGCTCGACGGTCGACGACGCGGCGGGGGAGGCCTACGACAAGGTGGCGCGGCTGCTGGGTCTGGGATACCCGGGTGGCCGGGTGCTCGACGAATTGGCGCGTGAGGGCGACCCGGGCGCGATCGTCTTTCCCCGCGGAATGACGGGCCCCCGAGACGACCGGTATGCATTCAGCTTCTCGGGCCTCAAGACGGCAGTGGCGCGATATGTGGAGAGTCACCCGGAGGCCTCGCAGGCGGACATCGCGGCGGGTTTCCAGGAGGCGGTCGCAGACGTGCTGACGGCGAAGGCGGTGCGCGCGGCCGGCGAGCTGGGTGTGTCGACGCTGCTGATCGCCGGTGGCGTGGCGGCGAATTCGCGTCTGCGGGAGCTGGCCGAGGAGCGTTGCGTGGCAGCGGGTCTGACGCTTCGGGTGCCGCGGCCGCGGTTGTGCACGGACAACGGGGCGATGATCGCGTCGTTCGCCGCGCACCTGATTGCGGCGGGTGCCGAGCCGTCACCGCTCGGTGTCGCGAGCGATCCGGGCCTGCCGGTGGTGCGGGGGCAGGTCGCGTGACCGGGTGGGCCGACTCGTTGGCTGTCACCGAACTGCTCTACCGCTACGCCGAATTGATCGACGCCGGCGACTTCGACGGGGTCGGCCAGCTGTTGGGCCGAGGCAACTTCATGGGTGTCGCGGGTAGTGGGGCGATCGCGGCCCTGTTCGCCGCGACGACCCGCCGCTTCCCCGACCACGGCAACACCCCGCGAACCCGCCATCTCGTCCTCAATCCGATCGTCGATGTCACCGGCGACACTGCTACCGCGCGGTCCACGTTCTGCGTCGTACAGCAAACGGATTCCGTTGCGCTGCAGCCGATCGTCGTCGGACGGTACGCGGACACCTTTGCCCGCGACGAGAACGGCTGGTACTTCACCGAGCGCACGGTCGATGTCGAGATGATCGGTGACGTTTCCGACCACCTGCTGATGGACCCCCGCCGACTCCGCTAGAACGGCGGTGGGTCGCTACCGGCGGGCGGGGCGGAGTAGTCGCACCAATCCTGTTGTGGTCGTTCGATACCGACGTGTTCGAGGGCTCGTTCGCGGTGGTTGAGTTCGCGTTCTCTGCGGATGTAGGCGGCGCGGTTCTGGGTGCGGCTGCGGGAGCGGGTGGGCATCTTGAGGTGGCGGCCCGGGGTGGGTCGCTGCGTGGTGGTGGTGTGGTTGGGTGGTGGTTCGGTGCGGGTGTTCCATGATGGGAACAGCAGCGCCGATAGCGGTGTGGTGGTGTAGGTGTGGCCGGTCGGGCTGATCAGATGCAGTCGTCCGTCGGGGGTTTGGCGTTCGGTCCACCCGTCCCAGAACGTTTTCAGTAGATGGTGTTGGCGGCAATAGCATTTGGTGTTGGCCGGATGTGTGGCGCCGAGCGGGTAGGGCACGGTGTGGTCGATGTCGGCGTGGGTGGCGGGGCGGTCGCAGCCGGGGAAGCGGCACGTCAGATCCCGCGAGCGCACGAACCGGTCCAGCGCGGCTGAGGGTCGGTAGCCGTTGGTGGCCAGGCAGTCGGTATCGCCGACGAAGCGGACCGTGGCGCCGTGGGCGATCAGTTCGGCCAACAGCGGTGCGGGCACGATCCCGCCGCCGGGGCCCACGATCAGCGCCGCGCGTCGCCTGCCCGCCGGTGTGGGCTGCTCGGTGGTCTTCACGGCAGGGGTGGTCGTCGAACTATCTGGCGCATCTGATTGCCCAGCGGCGCTTGACTTCTCGACACACTCGGCGTCCACGGGCTCATCGGCCTCGACAGGCCGCCCCTTGCGTGGGGTGTAGGCGGGTTGGGGAGGTTCGCCGTGCAGCGCAGGGTCGGGTTCGGCGTCGAGGGCGGCCTGATCGGCGATGACGGTGATCGTGATGCTGGAGGCGCGGCGGTCATCGACTGCTGCGGCCGCGCAGTCGGGGCGGCCGCAGCGGCACGACAGGGCTGTGGCACCGGCGGCCATCGCGCCGATCGAGTCGGCGCGTTTCTGATCCAGGGTGCGTGGATCGAACTCACACACCGAGGCGATCAGCATCGCCAACCGCGCTGACAGCAGCGCCGCATCCGAGGCGGCCAGCTGCCCGTAGACGGTGGTGATGCCGGCAGTGTCGTGACGGTCCCCGATGGTGAACGACCGATCCCGCGACCGATCCCGCACCCGCCGCACCGCATCGGGGTCATAGGTCTCGATCCGCACATCGATGGCGGCCTCGAGCTTCTTCTGCGACAACACACCCCAGCAGCTGGCCGCGTCGACGAAGTGCCCGTCGAGCCGCGCCAACGTGGCGGGATCGACCACGAGCGCGGTGCGGGACACCACCGTGCGCACCACATCCAGCGTCACCCGCCCATCGGCCAACAGCGCCCCCAGACCAGGGAAGCGATCACGCAGCGCCACCGCCAGGTCCATCAGCGCCGACGCCCGCCCCGGGCTGATCGACAGCGCAGCACCGATCTCGGCGGCCGTGGCGTCCCAGTCCGCACACACCCACCGCTCCCGCTCCGGGCGACGCCGACGCCGCCACAGTTCAGCGATCGCCGCCAACGAGATCGCCTCGGCGCGCGCAGCAGCGGCCACCGAACTGGTCACCACATCGACCAGATCCGCCTCACCCACCCGCGTCAATTCGAACATATGTACTAAATTACCCACGGCCCGCCCGGCCCGGCGCGGCAAAATCCCAGCCTGTGGATAACTCGGAGGCTGGGGATGAATCCGCCGCCGTTCGCTCGGGGCGTACACAGGAACCCCAACCTTGAGGACCTAGCACTCGCATGTATAGAGTGCTAGGCGGCAGTCGGTTCAGCCCTGTGTCGGCACCCGCGACGACGGCGCGAGGGCGGTCACTGACCGCCGTGTACGCACACCCACATCAATATTTCCAGTGAAGGGGCTCCAATCGTGGCAGTCAACATCAAGCCACTCGAGGACAAGATCCTCGTACAGGCCAACGAGGCCGAGACCACGACCGCTTCCGGTCTGGTCATCCCCGACACCGCCAAGGAAAAGCCGCAGGAAGGCACCGTCGTCGCAGTAGGCCCCGGCCGCTGGGATGAGGACGGCGAGAAGCGGATTCCTCTGGACGTGTCTGAGGGCGACGTGGTCATCTACAGCAAGTACGGCGGCACCGAGATCAAGTACAACGGCGAGGAGTACCTGATCCTCTCGGCCCGCGACGTGCTGGCTGTCGTCTCCAAGTAAGCGAATCGTGTTCCGCCCCGGACGTTCCCGTATCGACGGGTGATGTCCGGGGCGGTGCGCGTTACACCCGTCCTAGGGAAAGACATTCATGAGCAAGCAAATTGAGTTCAACGAAACCGCGCGTCGCGCCATGGAAGTGGGCGTCGACAAGCTCGCCGACGCGGTCAAGGTGACGCTGGGTCCCCGCGGTCGCCACGTGGTGCTCGCCAAAGCCTGGGGTGGACCGACCGTCACCAACGACGGCGTGACCATCGCCCGCGAGATCGATCTCGAGGATCCCTTCGAGAACCTCGGCGCACAGCTGGTCAAGTCGGTGGCCACCAAGACCAACGACGTCGCCGGCGACGGCACCACCACCGCCACCGTGCTGGCCCAGGCGCTCGTCAAGGCCGGCCTGCGGAACGTGGCGGCGGGCGCCAACCCGATCGCGCTCGGTTCGGGCATCAGCAAGGCCGCCGACGCCGTGTCGGAGGCGCTGTTGGCTGCGGCCACGCCGGTCGCCGACAAGAAGGCCATCGCACAGGTCGCCACGGTGTCCTCGCGTGACGAGCTGGTCGGCGAGTTGGTCGGCGAGGCCATGACCAAGGTGGGCACCGACGGCGTCGTCACCGTCGAGGAGTCCTCGACGATGAACACTGAGCTGGAGATCACCGAAGGAGTCGGTTTCGACAAGGGCTTCATCTCGGCCTACTTCGTCACCGACTTCGATTCCCAGGAAGCAGTTCTCGAAGACGCGCTGGTGCTGCTGCACCGCGAGAAGATCAGCTCTCTTCCCGACCTGCTGCCCCTTCTGGAGAAGGTCGCCGAGGCCGGCAAGCCGCTGCTCATCGTCGCCGAAGACGTTGAGGGCGAGGCGCTCTCGACGCTGGTCGTCAACGCGATCCGCAAGACGCTGAAGGCCGTCGCCGTCAAGGCGCCGTTCTTCGGTGACCGTCGCAAGGCATTCCTCGACGACCTCGCGGTCGTCACCGGCGGGCAGGTCGTCAACCCCCGACGTGGGTCTGATCCTGCGTGACGTCGGCCTCGAGGTGCTCGGCACCGCGCGCCGTGTCGTCGTGTCCAAGGACAGCACGGTGATCGTCGACGGCGGCGGCACCCAGGACGCCATCGACGGCCGCAAGTCGCAATTGCGTTCGGAGATCGAGGCTTCGGATTCCGACTGGGATCGGGAGAAGCTCGAGGAGCGGCTGGCGAAGCTCGCGGGCGGTGTTGCGGTCATCAAGGTCGGCGCGGCCACCGAGACCGACCTGAAGAAGCGCAAGGAAGCCGTCGAGGATGCCGTGGCCGCAGCCAAGGCTGCCGTCGAAGAGGGTGTCGTCGTCGGTGGCGGTGCGGCGCTGGTCCAGGCCCGCAATGCACTCGACACGCTGCGCGGGGAGCTCTCCGGAGACGAGGCGCTCGGCGTCGGCGTGTTCGCCGCCGCGCTGTCCTCGCCGCTGTACTGGATCGCCACCAACGCCGGGCTGGACGGTTCGGTCGTCGTCAACAAGGTGTCGGAACTGCCTGCGGGACAGGGGTTCAACGCCGCGACGCTCGAGTACGGCGATCTGATCGCCGACGGTGTCGTCGATCCGGTCAAGGTGACGCGGTCCGCGGTCGTCAATGCCGCGTCGGTGGCACGTATGGTGCTCAGCACCGAGACCGCCGTTGTCGACAAGCCGGCTGAGCCGGAGGGCGACGCTCATGGCCACAGCCATGGGCACGGTCATCACCACCACTAGCAAGTGACGAAACACCCCCGGTCCTGTTGGGCCGGGGGTGTTTCTCTTTTCTGCCGTGCGCTTTGACTAGAACTTCGGGAACAGGTTCGCCTCGTACGAGCCATCCGGCTTCTGCGGGAACACGAGATTGAACCTCACGAGTTCCTCGGCTGCATCGACATGCGGTGCTGGTACCGACGTGTTGGCCAGTATGGCCTCCGCTGCGGCCAGATGTCGCTCGCTGCCTCCGGTCCGCTCGTCGACCATTTTGAGCCACGCCTGTTGGTGCTCTTCGAACATGCCTCAGCATCCCACGCGCCTGTCCGGCTTCGTCGCCCGCGCTGCATACGATCGGCCAGTGGAGTCTGCTCTAACTTTGGTGGGCATCGCCACAGGTCTGGCAACGCTGTTGGCGGCGGTCGTCAGTCTGCCGTTCACGCCGGCCCGATTCTGGTCCTGGCGGCTGCGGAAGCACGCCGAGACGGTGAATGTCATAGACCCGGAGCGTCAGCCGCATCAGCACGAGATCGTGATGCGGCATGCAGACCTGCTCGCCAGCAAGGTTGCTGCCGCCCACCACATCCCGACGGACTGGAACCGATTCAAATGGACGATGATCTCGATCGGTTTCCCAGTGGGCGTGGCGCTGTCGTCGGTGTGGATGGTCGTGCGTGGGCAGAAGCCCTGGGACGGTCTGACTCCGCTCGACATATACGGGTTCGTGTTCGCCACAATGTGGTGGTTCGCGACGGTACTTCTCCTAATCGCAAGCTACAAGCAGACGCGAATGCAGCGACTCCGATTCATCGAGCTGGGGTGCCCTCCCGACTACGAACCTCCGACGAACTGGAGTGAGGCGCGGATCGCAGATTTTCCGAGCCATCTGCGTTCGGTCAACCACACCTGGCGCCGTGCCCGCGATATGCGAAAGGCGGGTTCCATCCCAGCGGAGTGGAGGCCGAGGAACGAGGCAGCGGCGCTGCGGAGAAAGGTGTCGGTGTGGGCGCGCGACCGGCCATGGTACCTCGGCGGCATGCTCCGTTAGTCGGCACAGCCAACAACGGCAGCGCACCTTAGTGGTGGTCACCGACAAATCGATGGTCCGACACGCCGAGGGTTGCGGGAAAGAGTGCCTCTGACCTGCGAACTCAGACGACGAAATTCAAAACGCGGCTTGGCCCCGTGCGGTGTCGGTGCGCGGGTGTAGCGTTCTTGACGCCGAGAGGAGCAAGACGAAACCCTCAACCGTTGGGGGTGGAGATCCGCCAGGGCTGAGGGCTTCGTGGCTGCATTTTCTGAGGATGCCGTCGTCACGTTACACCGAGGCAAGATCCGTTTCGCAGAGAACCGGGTTCTGGCGTTTCTCCGTTCGTCCTCTCGACGCTATTGAGGAGAACGAACGCCTATGAACGGCAAAACGGCCAATCTCGGCCACCTCCCGGCAGGTTCCGTTGTGCGCGTCAGCATTCAGGGTGACGGGCCGAACGTGCGGATCTTCGATCGCTCGAACTTTCGTGCGTTCCAGTCGGGCCAACGGGCCAAGTACTACGGGGGCCACGCACAGCGGTCTCCCGTGTCAATTGCGGTCCCGTACGCGGCCGAATGGCACCTCGTCATCGACTTCGGCGGTTACGCCGGTCGTGCGACGTTCCAGTACGAGATTCTGCGCGCCACCGGATAACGGCTACTCGCAGAGCGGAAGGCGGCACCGCTTCGGCGGTGCCGTTCTTCGTCTTTCAGGATCGAACCATCGTGTAGATGGCGTGGGTGGTGCGCCGACTGCCGGTGTGGAGCTCGGCGTCACCCTCGATCGTGTACCGCTTGCCGCGCCACTCCGCGCCACTCCGCGCCACTCCGCGGCGCGCTGTGCGCCGAGGACGCCGCCTCCGGTGGGCCAACCGCCGGCCAGTCTGAGGCGGTATCGGGTGGTGGTGTTGAACGCGCTACCGTCCGTGTTCTCCGACGAGTTGATCGGCTGCACGGATGCCCGGACGACGACACCGACCGACCCAGGCCGGGTGCGTTTGTTGCCGTCGCTGTCCTCGTCCTGGACTTCGGGGTAGACGGTGACGACCACGGGGCCTCGGTTGAGGAGGCTCATGCTCGGACTCCTATCCGGGGCGAGATGGCGAACATCTCCCGACCCTCACCCCGAGGGTCTGCCACTCCTCGGGGGTGATCCTCAGTGAGTTGTCGGCTGCCGCAGCCGACTTGGTGTAGGTGTAGTTGCGGTCAGACTCGGAGTAGACGCCGTCCGGGTTGCGGACGACGCGGTAGACGGCCTCTGCCCCTACGTCGCGAACGTCGTCGGGGTCGATCTGGCCTGCCTCGGTCTGGCCGACAAGGTCTGGGATTCTGCGGAGGATCATCCGCTCGACCTGATCGAGCCGGCGCTCGACCAGAGCGGTCTCGGCTGCGTCGAGATCTCGCGCCAGCAGCGCGGCGACATCGTCAGCGTTCGCGTAGGTCAATGGCTCGTTCCAATCGGTCTAGTAGTGCTGCGGTGGCGGGATTGGTGAGCTGGCCTGCCGCTTGCTTGGCTCGCATGTCGGCGAGGAACTGCGCGTGGGAGCGCAGATCCGGATTGGCGAATCGACGTTTCATCACGTCGACCAGCGCCGTGGTCGGCTGTCTGCGGGTGGTGGCCTGCTGCCGCCTCTTGCCGGCCCTCATTCGTGCCACCGTGCGTCAGCAGCCCGCTGGCCGGCTCGGCTGCGGGTGAGCTTGCCGTCGCCGCCGTCGGTGTCGACGCGGATCGACTTGAGCATCGAGAGCAAGAGGCTCTGGCTCTTGTGGAGATCGTCCACTTCGGGTATCGAGACCGGCTGCCCGTTGTAACCGGTAACGCGGGTATCCGGGCCGGCCGTACGGACCAAACGCCGCAACCGATCGACCTCGTCGGCGAGGTAGCACGCCTCCTCGATCACGGTCCAGGTCTCGCGGCTCTCGTTGAAGTCTGCAGAGGTGTGCAGCTCGCGCCAGAGTCGCCTGCCGCGACTCTTCATGCCGGTCGGGCACTGCGGGATCGTTGGTGCTTCTTCGGTGCCTGTTTCGGGCGCGTTTGACCTCGTTTCTGGCCCGAAACGGGGCCTTAGTGGTGGATCCTGGCCTGGGGTTATGCGCGTTTGCGCTGGTCAGCAAGTTGAAAACTGAGCTATGCGTCGCATCCGATCCGGCACCCGCATTACCGACCGGTCGTGGAGGGGGCCTGGGGGTCAACCCCCTGGCGTACGGACGGCGCCCAGTCCGCAGCTATCGCGAAATCGATTCGCTTTGCTAAATGCAGTGGATAAGCTTCTCGGACGCCTGTCGGTGTACGGAGGGGGAATGGGATGAAATACCTGATCGGTGGCCTGGCCACCTTGCTGCTGGGAGCAGCATTGAGCTTTGCGCCCGCCGCTTCAGCGGGGCCGTTCTGCAGTTTCTTCGACGTCGCCGGACTCTGTGATGTGCGAGACGCGATCAAAGCATGCTCGGACTACCCGTCTGCGTGTGAGCAGTATTCGCCGCCGCCGTCGCAGCAACCGTATGGGGGATACGAGCAGCCGTCCTACGGACGCTGACCTGAGGGATGGTCGACAAGGTTCCTGACACTCCCGTGCTGCCGCCTCTCGACCACCTCCAGCAGGCGAGCGTGCGGGCACGGGCAACCCTGAGATATAAGGGCGGCGTCCCGCCAGAGCTAAAAGCGGACCGGCGTTACCTCTGGGGCTATGTGCACCTCACCAGGCTTGTCGATAAGGCCATCCGCGAATACAACGCGGCAAGAGAGGCCGGTCGCTTATTCGGCGTCCAGAAGATTGAAGGCGGTTCACTGGACATGGTCCCGTACCTCCTACGGGCCTGCGACCACCTGGAGAACTGCGTAGACGCCACACATCGGGCGGTAGAAGCCCTGCAGGCCCTTCGCGCCGCGGGCGTGGGAACTCGATCGCCTGAGCCGAATGCCGAATCAGTCCGACGCATCCAAGAGATACGCCATGCGGTGCAGCACACAAGTCACCGCCTGATCGATACGGACAGCCTGAACAAGAAGCGTCGCCCTTTCGGGCCGCAAGACCCGTATGGCATTGCGCCACAGAAGGATCACCTTGCGATCGGCGCAGAAGATCCACTTGCTTACGTCGATCTAGTTGAACTCATCGAGACTTGTTACAAGGCAGCGGAACTCATCGGCGACCGGGCTGCGCGCAGTTACCTCCTAGTCGACCGAGAGTGAGACCGGAGAGCCGTCAATGGAAGGACGGCCCTCCGGTGTACTGCAACGCGGCCGAGTGTCAGGCGACGTCGTAGCCGCGCGTAGTGGAGGTGAGCTGGTCACATGGCGTATGGTGCTCAGCACCGAGACCGCCGTTGTCGACAAGCCGGCTGAGCCGGAGGGCGACGCTCATGGCCACAGCCATGGGCACGGTCATCACCACCACTAGCAAGTGACGAAACACCCCCGGTCCTGTTGGGCCGGGGGTGTTTTCGTTCGATCAGCAACCGTGTGCGAAAGCGCTCCACTGTGTGCGAACACGTGCCGCCAACTCGTCGTCGACCCCGTCGGAACCCAACATCGGTGCGTCCGACCATGTTTCGCGTGAACCCAGCAGCAGCGGAACCTCGATGCAGTGGCATGCACCGAACGGGCCCGGGGTCCAGTCGACGCGGTAGGTGTGAGCCCGCCCGCCGGCCGCGCGCCAGGAAGCGGCGAGCGCCAGCGCGGGGGCGCCGAACATCTGCCGCGTGATCAGGCGTCCCGCCGCCGATGACGCCGCAGCGCCGACTGCTCCCAGCCGGCGCAACCGGGCGCCGCGCTGGTCGAGCATCACGAACGGCAGCGCGTCGTCGCGGGTGTACCCGACGAGAATCTCGACGCGCGACGCCGCAGACGTCATCGCCGCACCCATCGGCGCCTGTTCCACCGTCGGGGCGAACGGCATCTTGCCGATCATGCCGAACGGCGCGGCAGCGTTCAGTGCGGCCACCTGCGCCTCCATCAGCAGCCCGATGTCCGCGGTGCCCGGTGCGACGCCCGACAACCGTGCCAACGCTGACTCCCGCATGGCCGCGACCATCGCGGTGCGGTCCACACCGTGGACGCCCAGCGGTGCGCTCTGCAGGATCGCCCGCGAGAACAGGGTCTGCGTCTCCGGGCACATCATCAGGGCCAGCGCCGAGTAGCCGCCCGCGGACTGGCCGAACACCGTGACTCGTCGAGGATCACCGCCGAACGCGGCGATGTTGTTCTGCACCCACCGCAGCGCGGCGATCTGGTCCTGCAGGCCCAGGTTGTCGCAGCCCGCATCGGCGAGGTTGAGGAAGCCCAGAATGCCGAGCCGGTAGCTCACCCGGACGACGACGACGCGCCCCTCGCGCACCAGCGCGTCGGCATCGTATTTCGCTGCCTCACCACTTCCGGACACGTACGCGCCGCCGTGTAACCACACCATCACGGGAAGGTCGGTCGCGTCGGCCGGTGCGGTCACGCTCAGGACCTGGCACTGCTCGCTCGTGTCGAGTTCGTCGACCAGGGGCCCGGTGATGAAACCCAGCCGCGACGGCAGTTGCGGACAGGCAGGGCCGCGCGCCGTCGCATCGACGAGGTCGGGGGATACCGCGACGGGGACCGGCGGGGCGAAGCGGTCCGCCGTCGCATACCGCACTCCACGGGCTTGGATCAGCCCGTCGTCCTCGCTGACCAGCAGTCGGCCACCCGTCGAGGAGATCTCACGCGTGGCCACAGGTCCAACCCTAGGGCGATGTGCCCACACTCACCCTGTCAGGCCCTGGTCATTGCGCCTGCCATGAGTAAAATAGGTTTTGCTCATGACCGAGACGGCTGAGCGAATCCACAGGACCGAGGAGGGCGCAGCCGTGGGCGCGCAGTCACGCCAGCGGGGGCTTTTGAGCCGGATCGTGCGGGAGACCGACCCGCCGACCGGCGCGATGCCGCGGCTCCCTGCATCGTCGGCAGACATCGACGACGCCTACTACGCGCGCGTCGGCGATGTGCTCGACCTGGCGGGAAACATCGGCGCCATCCTGATGGCGTCGGGGACACCCGCCACCGCCACGATGGATCAGGTCACCGCGATCACATCGGCCTACGGTGTTGAGCGCTGTGAGGTCGACGTCATCAACACCACGATCCACATCGCCGCCTACCGCGGTCCGTCCTCACCGGTCAGCACCCTGCACATCGTGCAGTCGCGGTCCATCGACTTCAGCCGGCTGGCTGCTGTCGACCGGTTGATCACCAAGATCCGCGACGGTCAGATCTCGCCGGGAGACGCTCGCGCAGAACTCGACGAGATCATCATCGCCCCGCACCCGTACCGCCGGTGGATCGCCACCCTGGCCTGGGGCGCGCTCGCGTTCGCCACCGCAGGCACGCTCGGCGCGACGTGGCTGGCCTGTGTGGTCAGCGCGCTCAGCACCATGACCATCGACCGCGTGAACCGGCGTCTCAACCGCCACGGTCTGCCGTTCTTCTTTCAGTACGCCGTCGGCGGTGCCATCGCTGCCGCCCCGCCGATCATCCTGTACTGGCTCAGCCCGAGGCTGGGCCTGGACTTCGAGCCGAGCGTGGCCATCGCGGCCGGTCTCGTGGTGTTGCTCGCGGGGCTGTCCCTGGTGGGATCGGTCGGCGATGTCATCAGTGGCGCACCGGTGACGGCCGCCGGCCGCTTCTTCGAGCTGGTGATGATGACGGGAGCGACGATCGCCGGCGTGGCTCTGGTGCTGCACCTAGCCAACCGTTTCGGCGCGCCGTTCGTGGCCATCGATGCGCACTCGCCTCCCGCCATCGCCGAATTCCCCGCCCGCGTCGCGTTCGGCGCCGCGAGCGCGGCAGCCTACGCGCTGGCCTGCTACGCCGAACGCTCGGCGGCCATCGCGGCCGCCTTCGGCGGGGCGGCGGGCACCATCGCATTCCTGCTCGCCCAGGGCGCCGGCCTGGGGGCCGTCGTCGCGTCCTTCGTGGCGGCGGTACCGATCGGGCTGGTCGGCCGGCTCATGGAGCGTCGCAACCTGGCCCCGCCGATGGTGGTGTCGATCGCGGGCATCGTGCCCTTGCTGCCGGCCTGGCGCTGCTGCACGGCATCTACGCGATCCTCAACGACCAGAGTGCCGTCGGCTTCGCCTCGGTGCTGGGCGCCTTCGCGATCGGGACGGCGCTGGCGGCGGGGCGTGACGCTCGGGGAGTGGAGTTCGTGGAAAGTGCGCCGGCGGCGGCTGCAGGCGCGGCGCACCAACCGCAACCTCAAGCTGCCGGGCCGCTCGCCGCTGAGCTCCGCGGACTAGCGCGGTACTAGGTGGCCTCCAGGCGGGCCCGCACAGCGGCCATCCGGTGTTGCAGGTCGGCCTCCGAGATCACCCCGCGCGCCAGCAGCGAGTGCGCGAGAGCGACGAGCTGGTTCTCGGGGTACGGCAGATCGGAGTAGGTGGTCGCCACCAGGACGTCCTCCTCGTCGCGGCGCTCCTTGAACGTCGGCACGTCAGCCTCGCAGGCGGCGCGGTCCAGTGCGTCGCACAATCCGGTCCAGGCTGGTCTTCCACGGCGGCACCGGATTCTCGACGCCGTACTTCGCGGCCATGCGCGGCCACACCTGGTTCCGGTCGATGACGCCACGTAGCGCTGCACTGTCCACGGTCACTCCGCGATCGGGTGCAGTGCGGGCCGGGTGTCGGTGACGACGTTGGTGCTCACCCCCGGGTTTGGGCAGCGCGACACCGATCAGGCAGTCGCGGGTGACGATCTCGGCGAGCTGGTCCTCGGTCCAGCCCTCGGTGCCCGGCGGTCGCATCGGCATCACCATGAAGC